>CALVZK010000001.1 GCA_944372505.1 uncultured Clostridia bacterium
CAGAGTATTTAATAATTACAAAGTAAAGTTTACAATAACACAGAAGACAGGAGAAGCGAAAAAAGTAAGAGATGTGAAATATGATTCAGTATTGACGCCAGTATCGATACCAACGAAATATGGATATAATTTTGCAGGATACTATACACAAGCAAATGGGCAAGGAACACAGTATTATGATTCTACAGGTAAAGCAGTAAATAATAAGACATGGGATATAGCAGACAATACGACATTATATGCCTATTGGGAAATAAAGCAAGATTTACAAATAACAATAGATCCAAATGGAGGGACATATGCAGGAAGTACAAATGCTTCAAAAATAAGTAATCAACAATATAGAACAATGTTAGGCTTGTCAATACCAGAAAGATCAGGATACATATTTAATGGTTGGAAAATAACGAGTGGAGCAGGAAATATACAATTAGCACAATACTATTTAGGAGAAGAAGAATTTAATGGAACAAGTGACTATCAAGCAATAGGAAGAACATATATGTACAGCGATAAACTAACAATAAGTTTATGGGCATATATGGAAGATTGGGAAGAATATCATACAAAGTCAATGAGATTAATAAGTTGTACAGAAGGAGGAGGCTGGGATTTTGAAGGAGTAGAGACAACTGATGGGTATTTATATTTTGAAGTCTATAATAAAGGAGTTGGTTATACAAAGCCTTTTGCACAATCCAAGTTATTATTAGAAGACTTTGCAAGTGGATGGCATCAAATAACAATAAGCTTTGATGGAAGTTATGTAAATATGTACATCGATGGAGAAGAGCAGATAAAATCAACTTTAATTACTTCTGGAGAAATAGGGTATAATGCTTATAACGGAATATTTATAGGTGCAGAAGCTTTTAATAATCAAACAAGCACAGCGGGTTTTGGATATTTTAAAGGGTCAATGCAAAATATAACGTTTATGAACGACTTTATAACATCAATAGACGAAAATATAACACAAGAAGATATATACTTATTAATACCTTACGAAAATCTAACAGTGCAAGCACAATGGAAAAAAGCCAATGATGTGACAGTAAATACTCCAGATACTGGGTTGGAAGGGAATAAAATAGTTTATTACATTTCAGACGCGAATGATTTAATATGGATGTCTCAAAATCCTTCTTCTGCAAGTTATTGTATTCAAACAAATCACATTTCTTTAAACGGAATAGAATGGTATCCAATAGGTTCAAAAGATAACGAGTTTACAGGATATTACGATGGCCAAGGATATACAATAAGTGGATTAACAAATATTGCAGGATTAAAAAATGTAAATGGAGAAAATACAACAAGTAATGTAGGTTTATTTGGCTACACAAGTGGAGCGACAATAAAAAATGTCTACATAGAGGGAGGAGAAATAAATGGGCTAAACAATGTAGGAGGAATAGTAGGAAATGCTTCAATAAAAAATACTTCAAATGGTATAGAATATACAACAATAATATCAAGTGGATTTAATGGAGAGATAATAAGTAAGGGTAATAAAGGAGGAATAGTAGGATATTCTACAAGTACAATAATAAAAGACTGTTTAGTAATAATGCCAAAAGAGATATCAAGAACAACAATGTTAAATATATGTGGAAATAATGCTTTAATAGATAGTTGCAAGATATACATAAATGGGATGGAGAGAAGTATAAACGGTAATTTTGAGAACTGGATAAAAGTAGAAGGGATGCAAATATCATTACCCAAAGGTCTAGCATGGATTGCAGGAGAAGACACGGGATTTGTAATGACAGAAGATATGAAAAAATTGGCAGGAGCAACAAATCTAATACCGAATGGAGATATGGAAGGGACAGGTTGGTATGGAGACAATATGAGTTATTCAAAGGAATATGCATATAGCGGAGAATACTCAATAAAAGTAACAGGAAGGAATTATAGAGAGACATTGACGTATACAAGCACAGGGATATATTTAGATACAAGTCACAAATATTATTTTAGTGTATATACATATCAAGAGACAAGGACAGCAACAACAATACAATGTTATTGGCCAGAAGCAGAGCCAGCATTGATGACAGCACAAATAAAGGAAGCAGGGGAATGGCAAATGTATAGCGTAGTAGCAGATAGAACAAACGGAGGTCTATCAGGGTTCAATCAAAAGAGTAATAAACTAAGACTAGATTTTGATAATGAATACTTGCAAGATGTAATTTATTTTGACAATGCAATATTAATAGATTTAACAGAGGTGTTTGGAGCGGGAAATGAGCCAAGTTTAGAATGGCTTGATCAATACGCGTATTTAATTAGCTCTACATAATTTTTAGATGTTTAATAATTAATTTATAAAAAATATAACCATTTATTCTTTTAAAATAAAAAAAGAAGGGATATCCCTTCTTTTTTTAGGCTGAAAACTATTTACCACAGTTTTTTGCAGATGAATTTCCACAATTTTTGGAACTGCTATTTTTAGCTTCAGTAGATGCCTCAACATTATTTGATCTAGACATCTTGCCTTTTTTGGCACTTTTCCCCATTTTGGAATTTTTACCAAACATAGTTTTCACCTCCCTATTTCAAGGTTTTATACCTTGTAATTTAATTATGTATTATTTTGATAATTTTTATTCCTATATTTAATAAAATATAATAAAAAAACAGATTTTTTAATCTGTTGTTTTTATTAAATATTTTAATTGTTTAATAATGAAGCATTTATTTTACTAAAAGTAATATTAATGTTTGACTGTGATATGGTATCATATTGTGAAATTATTAGATTTCCTTCTTTGTCAAAAGAATTTCTATTAACCTTTTCTTTGAATTCTAATGTGTAAGGAGATGTTGTACTACTATCTTGATATACTAAGGTTATTTCTAATCTTATTAAAAATTCATTTATTAAACTTGAGGTTCCAAAATAAAGTATGTCCTTGTTATCTGTTTGATATGTCATTCCATTTTCAAATGAAGTCTCAAATATTGTTACAAAATCACTACTAGATGTTGTTAAAGCATATTGCATTTTTAAATTAATAGTTTGAATTTCTAAGTCTGAATTAAACGTAATATCTTTTATAGACGCATACATCATTTTTTGTGGATCAGTTTCTGCAAATAAAGCAATATAATTTCCTGATGTTGATTTATTATATGTTAAATTTAATTGTCTTTCTGTAGATACTATTTTATTTTGATCTTTTATCCAACACAAAAAAGGATTTGTATTTACAGTATTTACATTCTCTTTTGCTATTAAAGTTACCTTTGTACCTTCTACCATTTTTTCATTTATTGTGCCTTGCACAACCCCCAATAAACTATCACTAGGGGATGCAGTTATTGTATAATACTGTGGATCAGAACACGCCGTTAATAAAATTAGCGGAGTTAATAAAAGAAATATCAAAATTTTTTTTATTGAGTTTTTCATCGTCACCTTTTATCCTCTTTATTAGTATTATCAATATTTTTATAAATTTTGTCAAATTATTTGCTTTATTTTTAAAATTATAAGTGTATTTTTTTTCGCCTTGCATAGAATATTGTAGTAAGGAGTTTTTATGTGGGAATTTTCTATTAACTTGAAAGAAGAAAATCTTGAAATAGCGAATATAATTTCAAATTCTCTTTCTCTTGCTGTTAAATCTTTTGAAGGTGTTGTTACTTCAAATTTAGAAAATGGTTATATTAGCATTTTATTGGGAATAAATGAAAAATATACTGATACTTTTAGAAACATTATTGTTTCTTGTATAACAGAGATTATTTGTACGAATTTTAAATGGAATTTTCTTGATAAACGTCTTTACTTACCTGAACATGATAAAATTGGTATGATGGCTTTTAAAAAAGCTTTATTAAATTTTGATAAAGAAACAGACAAATTTATTGTTAAGAAAAATTTAGATTTAAATAAAGATTTGTTTTTAGAATCTTTTTATCATTTTAAACTTCAAGCTTTAAAAAATAAATGGGAAGAATTAATAACTCTTTCTAATGAAAATAGGGAATATTTAATTTCTAGCGAAAGCTTTATTGATCTTTTAAAATTTCTTGTTGATAATCTTGATATATGTCAAGAAGAAATTAGTATAGTTAAAGAAAATGAGGGATATAAAATATACACAGAAGATGAAAAACAATATTTAGATAAAGTATTTTCTGAAGATATCATAGTCTCATCAGTTATCGATTTATCACCACAAAAAATTAATTTATATTGCGAAGATTCTAGTAAAGCAGTAAATCTTCTAGAAAGATTATTCGAAGAAAGAATTGTTGTAAATAAAACAAATTTAAAATGTTTTCAATATCATAAATAAAAGTAAAAAAATGTTGACAATTTTTTTTTATAGTGTTAAAATCATCTTAAAGCTTGGAATAATAGACAAGTAGGAGCATTTGATGTTTTCAGAGAGGGGTTGTTTGGTGAAAAACCTTGACTAGATTGTTTCTGAAACCACTATTATGATGATAAGCAATTAATGAGTGGCTTTATGCAATTAAGGTGGAACCGCGGTTAAAATTATTAATCGTCCTTAAGTTTTAAGGATGATTTTTTATGTTTAGGAGGCAATATGGAAATTAAAGAACAAAAAGATTTAGATTTAGAAAAGGCAAGACATTCACTTGCTCATGTACTTGCAAAAGCTCTTACTATTTTATACCCAAATACATTATTAACAATTGGACCTGCTATTGAAGATGGTTTTTATTATGATATTGATCTAGATCATTCAATAACACAAGAAGAGTATCAGAAAATAGAAAAAATGATGAAAGAAATAATTAATAAAAATGAAAAATTTACCAAAAAAATTGTTTCTAAAAATGAAGCATTAAATCTTTTTCAAGGTAACCCTTATAAAGAAGAAATTATAAACGAATTACCTAATGATAGTGAAATTTCTTTATATTATACAGGTGATGATTTTTTTGATCTTTGTAGAGGTCCACATGTTGAAAATACAAATAATTTACAAAATTTTGGTTTTAAACTCCATAGTGTTAATGGTGCTTATTGGAGAGGAAATGAAAAAAATAAAATGCTTCAAAGAATTTATTTTTGGGCATTTAAGTCAAAAAAAGAACTTGCTGATTATGAAAATATGATTAATGAAGCAAGAAAGAGAGATCATAATAAACTGGGCAGAGAACTAGAACTTTTTACTACTGTTGATTATATTGGGCAAGGACTTCCGATTTTGTTACCACGAGGTGCAAAAATAATTCAAATATTACAAAGATTTGTTGAAGATGAAGAGGCAAAAAGAGGTTGGCAGATTACTAAAACTCCTTTTATGGCTAAAAGTGATTTGTATAAAATTTCAGGTCATTGGGACCACTACAAAGATGGTATGTTTGTTTTAGGAGATGAAAATAAAGATAAAGAAGTTTTTGCTTTAAGACCTATGACATGTCCTTTTCAATATCAAGCATATTTAAATAAAGCTAGGTCTTACAAAGATTTACCTTTAAGATACAATGAGACTTCTACACTTTTTAGAAATGAAGCAAGTGGGGAAATGCACGGTCTAATTAGAGTAAGACAATTCACTATTAGTGAAGGTCACTTGATGTGTACACCTAATCAGTTAGAAGATGAATTTAGAAAATGTCTTGAACTGGCAATATATATGTTAAAGACATTAGGATTGTATGAAGATGCTTCTTACAGATTTTCGCAATGGGATGAAAATGATAAAGAGAAATATATCGGAACTAAAGAACAGTGGGATGAAGCACAATCTACTATGAAAAAAATATTAGACCATTTGGGAATTCCATATGTTATAGGTATAGGAGAAGCGGCTTTTTATGGTCCTAAATTAGATATTCAAATTAAAAATGTATTTGGTAAAGAAGATACATTAATAACTATACAAATTGATCAAATGTTGGCAAGCAAATTTGGAATGGAATATACAGATAGTGATGGGACAAAGAAAAATCCTTACATTATCCATAGAACGAGTATAGGTTGCTATGAAAGAACATTAGCTTATCTTATTGAAAAATATGCTGGAGCATTTCCTTTGTGGTTAAGTCCAGAACAAGTTAAAGTTTTATCTTTAACTGAAAGAAATAATGATTATGCTAAAGAAGTTAAAGTTGAACTTGAAAAAAATGGTATTAGAGTAGAAGAAGATTTAAGAAATGAAAAAATAGGATATAAAATTAGAGAAGCATTATCTATGAAAATTCCTTATTTAATTATTGTAGGTGATGAAGAAGAAAATAATAAAACTATATCAATAAGAGGAAGAGGGTTCGAAAATAAATCAGGTCTTAAATTGTCTGATTTTATCGAAAGATTAAAAAATGAAATAAATACTAAAAAAATTTAGTAAATTTTATTTTGAAAAGTTATATATTTATGTTAAACTTATTCTAATAATAGGAGGAAATATGGACGCAACCCAAATTATTCTAATTGTTTTTATTGTATTGTTGATTATAATTTATCCAATTTTAATTTCTTCTAGAAATAAGAAAGAAAATCAAAGAATGCAAGAGCAGACAAATTCTTTAAAAAGGGGGGATAGAGTTCTCACTACAAGTGGAGTTTATGGTACAATAGTAGATCTTCAATTAGATGAAGATAAAAAAATTGTTACTATTGAAACAGGTACAGATAAGAAAAAAGGGTATATTTCTGTTGATGCCTACGCTATCTATACTGTTTTTAAAGATGAAATAAAAGAAACTGAAGAAATTAAACAACAAAATGATAAATCTAGTGAAACTAATAATAAAAACGAAGTTTTGACAAATACAGAACAACAAGACCAAAAAACTGAAAATATAGAAATAGAAAATACCGAACAAAAGAAAGAAAAGAAAAAGACAAATAAAAAAGAGAAGAAAATTTAATTTTTCTTCTCTTTTAATTTATGTAAAATGTCGAAAAATAAAAGATTGTTTTATTTTATCTTTTATAATTTTAATGTTAGTTATTTTTTTTATATCATCAACATATTTTATCTTGTATTACATTAAAATTTTTACTCATTAAAAGGTTCCCTAAAATATAAAGATACAAATTTAATGTATAAATTTTAAAAAAGGAGTCAATTATGAAAAAGAGGACAAAAGTAAAAGAATTAAAATCTAGTTCATCACCAATTTTAAAATACATTCTTCAAGGTAGTTTAATTGCATTATGTACTTCTTTAATATTAATTTTAGTATTTGCATTTATATTAAAATTTACTAATATTTCTGATAGCATTATTTTACCAGTAAATCAAGTAATTAAAGGAATAAGCGTATTCATTGGTGTATTTTTAGGACTAAAAAAATCTAAAGAACTTGGTTTAGTTTGTGGACTTCTTATAGGATTTATTTATTCAATAATTGCATTTTTGGTTTTTTCAATTTTAAGCGGAGGATTTAGTTTTAATATAAGTGTTCTAACCGATATAGTATTTGGAGCAATTATTGGAGCAATTTGCGGAATTATTTGTGTTAATATAAAAAAAAGTACAAACTAAACCTATAAAATATTTGACATAGTCCTTTTAATTCTTTATAATATAAAAAGTATTGTTTATTCTAAAGATTTAAAATCTTTCTAATAAAATAAAAATATAACATGCTTTTAATTTTCTATAATACTAAATATATTAAGAGGACTAATAATGTTAAAAAAATATTCAATTGTATCATTTATCTTACTAACAATAATTGCTATATTAGGCATACTTCTATGTGTATGTCCTTTTTCTGTTCCAACATCAACGAGCAAATATAATGGTTTTCTAAATGCAATTGACAAAGGCATAGATCTTAATGGTGGTGTAACTGCGATTTATAATTGCGAACTTTCTGGAGATTCAAAAGAGGACCTTGATACTTTGATTGATAATTCTTTAATAAAAATCAAAAATCTTTTCGAAAAAGAAAAATATTCTGAAATAAATATTGAAAAACAAGGTGAAAATAAAATTAGAGTAGAGGTTTCTAACACGATTAGTGATGCCCAAAATTTTACATTCTTAAAGAGTGGCAAATCATTATCTTTTACAACAGAACAGGTTTCAGATGAAGTTTTGCCTACTATTTATATGAACGGTTTAGAAATTATAGATGTTAATGTATATTATGATTACGAAAGTGAATCTTACGGATTTAAATTTACTTTTTCTGATTTAGGATTAAATCAACTTCAAGATTTAAAAGAAAGAGCTAATTTAACAACTGATAAGAAGATTTATATTTATTTAGGTGAACTAAATACTAACAATACTTTAGGAGAAATCTCAACTAGCGACATAGATGGTAAAACAATATCTTTTACTATAAGTAGTACTGGAAGTTATGGCAGTAGTTCAACTGAAATTACAGAAACTTTATATAACATTGTTGGTGGAAATTTAGGTTATGATATTTCTTTAATTGAAACGAGTGATATAACTCCCATACTTGGACAAAACACATTGCTTTATATTGGAATAGCATTTCTCATTACAATTATTATTTTGTTTATTTGTATGATTATTCGATATGGTACATTAGGGCTTTTAGCAAATTTATCAATTATATTTAGTATTATAATTTTCCTTTTTCTAATGCAAGCCATACCATTTATAACTTCAAATTTAGCAGGTATATTTGGTTGCATTTTAGCATTATTGCTATTTACTATTTCTTCATGCATAGTTTTAGAAAAAATCAAAGAAGAATATGCTTTGGGTAAAAAAATACATTTAGCATGTAAGGGAGGAATTAAAAAATCTTTATGGCCTATATTAGATAGCCACTTTATTATAATCCTTTCTAACATAATGATTTGGATTTTTGCTCCATCTTCCATGAAAATTTTTGGAATCACTTTAATCATAAGTGCTTTGATTTCCTTGTTTACTTCTTTAGTTGTTTTAAAGTATTTAATTAGAATTTATCTTCCTATTAATAGTACAAATGCCAAGGTTATGCATTTATACAGAGAAAAAAATGTTAGAGAATTAAAAGATGAAGAGATTGTAATTAAAGATGTTATCACTAATCCTGAACAAGGAGGTGAAAATTTATGATAAAAAATAAGATTAATTTAGAGAAGAAAATTATTCAGAATAAATTTAATATTACAAAAAATTTTATCTATTTTTTAATTGCTCCATTAATAATTATATTAATAGGAATTATTCTCTTGTCTACGATTGGTTTTAATTTAGGTACAGATTTTACTGGCTATAGTGTATTTAAAGTTTACGCAAATAACGAGCCTGAAATTACAGATGAAAACGTTAACTCTTATGACTTAAATGACAAAGATGATTATAAAGAAGTTTATAATAAAATCGTTAGTGCAATAGAAGACCAAAATGTAAAGATTACCTCATATCTAGTTTCTTCTATGGATATAATTGGTGAAAATTTTATTGTTTCTAACGGACAAGCAATAGAAGTTAAAATTCAACATGATACAAATAAAATTGAATTAATAAATGAACAAAATAATAACATTTATGAAAATTTAGTAGATGAATTTTCTTATCAAAATTATGATGGAGCAATATCTTCTGTTGATTTTGTAAATCCATCGTCTAATTTAACTTGGATTATATCTATAGTATCAAGTATAATTTTTGCTTTTATTGTTGCTGCTATCTATCTATCATTGAGATATAATCGTACGGCTAGTTTAGTAATGCTTATGCAAATGGCTTTAGATATATTCCTTGTATTTGCTTTACTAACAATTTGTAGAATAACAATAAATTTCTCCTTAGGTATTATTTTCTTATCTACTTTTATTTTCAGTCTATTCAATATAATTTATGTCTATATGAAAATAAATGATATATTTAAATCTGGTAAATATGGTTCTTTAAATAACAATGAGCTTACCAACGTTGCTACCAAAGAAATAACATACAAAAAGATGCTTATATATATTTCACTTATAATTATTAGCATTATATTTGCTATTGTTTCCGTAGAGGGGGTTAGACAGGTTGCGATTTCTTTAATTTTAGCGTTAATTTCTACTTTCTATACTTCACAGTTTATTTTACCATCTTTCATATCAACATTTTATAAAGCAAAAAATTTAAAAAAATAAAATATATTAATGTAAAAAAATCCTTGAAATTAAAGGATTTTTTTATTTAAAATATTATTTTAATTGACTATTGAAATTTTATGTGATATAATCTTTAAGTCATTGGACAAATATGCACTTGCAGTATATTTTATTGTGGTTGCCTAAAACTCATTATGAAATTAAGCTACATCTATCATAATGGAAAAGATATTAATGTCTGAGGTTGCAATAAAAGCTAGAAAACTGTAAGGAAGGACAAAAACAAAAGGAGGAAAATAGAATGTCAGTTATTTCAATGAAACAACTTCTAGAAGCTGGAGTTCATTTCGGACATCAAACAAGAAAATGGAATCCTAAAATGAAACCATTTATTTTTACTGCAAGAAATGATATCCATATTATAAATCTAGAAAAGTCTTCAGAGCAAGTTGATAAAGCATATCTTTTTGTAAGAGATGTTGTTGCCGCTGGAGGAAAAGTACTTTTTGTAGGTACTAAAAAACAAGCACAAGATGCTGTTAAAGAAGAAGCTGAAAGATGTGGAATGTACTACATTAATTCACATTGGCTAGGTGGTTGTCTTACAAATTTTAAAACTATTAAATCTAGAATTGAAAGACTTAATAAATTAAATCAAATGGAAAAAGTTGGAGAATTTGATCTTTTACCAAAAAAGGAAGTAACTATTCTCAAAGCTGAAAGAGACAAGTTAGAAAAAAATCTTGGTGGTATTAAAGAAATGAGAGAACTTCCTGGAGTAGTATTTCTAGTAGATCCAAACGTTGAACACATTTGTGTTAATGAATGCAAAATTCTAGGTATCCCTATGGTTGCTCTTGTTGACACAAATGGAAACCCAGATGGAATTTCTTGTGTTATTCCTGGAAATGATGACGCAATTCGTTCAGTTAAATTAATTGCACAAGCAATTGCTGATGCTGTAATTGAGGCAACTGAAGGCGTTTCATTAAAGAAAGAAGAAAATGGCGAGGAAGAAGATATTGATCTTGAAAAAGTTCTAGCAGAAACAAAACCTAATTTGGAAATTGCTGAAGCTGGAGAAGAAAATAAATCTAAAAAACCGGCCAAAAAGAAACCTGCAAAGAAAAAGACTGAAGTAAAAAAAGAAGAAAAAACTGTAGAAGATGATAAAAAAGAAACTTCTAAATCAGAAAATGAAGGAGAATAAATATGAATTTTACAGCGAAAGATGTAGCAGAATTAAGAGCAAAAACAAATGCTGGAATGATGGATTGCAAAAAAGCACTAGTAGAATGTGATGGCGATTTTGATAAAGCTATTATATGGTTAAGAGAGAAGGGTATTGCTGCAGCAGCCAAAAAACAATCAAGAATTGCATCAGAAGGAATTGTTACATCCTACATTCATATGGGTGGAAAAATTGGCGTATTGGTAGAAATCAATTGTGAAACAGATTTTGTTGCTAAAACAGAAGCATTTCAAGAAATAGGTCATGATGTGGCACTACAAATTGCGGCTAGTGCGCCTAAATATGTTAGAATAGAAGAAGTTCCTCAAGAAGAACTTGATAAAGAAAAGGATATTTTAAAAAATCAAGCTCTTAATGAAGGCAAGCCAGCTCAAATTATTGATAAGATGGTTGAAGGAAGAGTCAAGAAGTTTTATCAAGATGTTTGTCTTCTTGAACAACCATTCGTTAAAGATCCTAACATGACTATTCAACAATATATTAATGAGAAAACTTTGCAAATAGGTGAAAAAATTTCTATAAGAAGATTTGCTAGATTTGAAATGGGAGAAGGGCTTGAAAAAAGAAATGACAATTTAGCAGAAGAAGTAGAAAAACAAATGAAAGGCAATAAATAAAAAATAAGGGGAAACCCTTATTTTTTTTAATTTATATTATAGATAATGAATAAGCACCTAAAGACAAATTTTTATTTGCCATTTTTAAAAGTTTTTGAAAGTCATTATCATCCGCCTTAATATTGCAATATTTTACAATATCTTCCCTTGATGATTGATTTAAAAATTGTAAAAAATCCTTAAAAATTTTTTTAGATTTTATATTGTTAGAATTATATAAACTATAATCAAGAATCCCAAATGTTGCCTTTTTCGCTTTTTGTTCTTCTTCTATATTAGAATTATAAACATATGTGTCATTGTTTTCAAAAGTTAAAAATCCTAAAGAAAAATTCATATACTTAAACATTATTTTCATCTTCTCTCTCCATTTTTTGAATTTTTTCTTTTACAAGAGTTAGCAAATATTGTTGTTTTATTTTAGAAATCAAAGAACTTTGATTCCGTAATAAATTATAATTTTCCCCATACTCTTCTTGAAATTCTGTAAAGGCTTCGTCAATGTATTGAGGGATATGTTCACATTGTTTTAAAAATTCTTGTAATTCTTTATCTTCTATAATTAAATCACTTAATTCGTCCTCTACAATATTTGCAGGTAGATCTTTATATTTTAAAGAATTAGCTTTCGTTGGATTTTCATGTTCTCTATAAGATACTGGAGTTTTTACTCCTAATGCTAACGATTTAGACTGATATAGTTCTTTGAATCTTTCAATAGTTGGCTCTTTTGATAAAACTATATTTTGATGATTAATTACAGACTCTCTAAAATTCCATGAAAATATGTTACCATTATCAAATAAAGGCACCATCTTAAGTTCTTGTGTGTTTCTATCAAGAAGAAATGAAATATTATAAAAATTACGATCTGATTGGCAACAAATATAATCTAGTATCATCATTTTAGATAATAACCTAAAAACATTGGTTACGTTTACCCTTATATCTGTTTTTTCTTTATCATGTTGTAACATAATGCAGTTAAAACTTCTTTTGTAATTAAATAAAGTATTTTCATTGCTATGGAAAAATCCTTTAAAGTTATCGTGCATAAAATTGGTGTAAATTTCTAATATTGCATGTCCCGAGAATTCTGAAAATTGTTCGGGATTATAATCTTTACAAATTACACCATATCTTAATCCATCATTATCTTGATATTGGGCCAATTTGTAATCTACACAATCTATTCCTAATTTTCTGCAAATTTTTGAAAATATGACTTCTCCAACATCTTCAAAAGTTTGCGTTGTATTATCAACATATAATGCTTTATTTGTATTTTTGAAAAGCCATTCTTCTTGTTTTGATGATATACTTTGGTCCAAAAACGTAAACCAAAACTTTGGCCTAGCGCCTCTTGCATCTAAAATTTGAGGATGTCGACTAATTTTCCCTGTTAAATCTATTCTGTTCATATAAACCTCAATATTTTATATTATAAACTACAAGTAATTCAAGCTCAATATTTATTTTGTTAGATAAAAACTTTAATCTTTTTATAAAAATTACAGTAAAACAACTTTTATTTTAAAATCTAAAATTTTAATATTAAATTTTTTATTTATGAATTAAATATCTATACCATAAACAGAGTCTTTTAAATCCTCTTTCATTTGTTTTTTAACCATTCTTTTTTCAAGCCTCTGTTCTTTCAACATTAACCTTTGTTTCTCTTTTTCTTCTTTTTGAGCTAATTTCAATACATGTTTTTTGTCTTTAATGCGAGCTTTTTCAACAATAGCGTTTTTGTATTTTTCATATTTTTCTATTATAATAGGAAGTTCCTCATGAAATTTTTTCGAATCTCTTGTGTATTTTCTTGTTTTTGTTTCTGGGGGAATTTGTTTATTTACTATTAAATCATGAATATCTTTTTCCAATTTTACTTTTTCAACCATTTTGTTATAATTTTCTTCGCCCATTTCTTTAACCAAATCAAACTCAAGTCCAGATGCTTCGCCATTTTTTATTTTTGATAAATTAGCCTCTATCTTACGTTTTAAATCATATAAAGGAGATTTTCTGGCCTTATAGATTGTTGAATGTTTTAAACTTTGATAAACATATTCTTCTGCCATAACAAGTTTATGTAAATCTTGCAAATTAGGAATACCTTTGATAAAAATTTCTTTAATTAAAACATTCTTTGGAATTGGTTCATAAAAAGAATTTAAAGCATATTTTTTATTTTTAAAAAATCTTATTGTGACACCTGTCAAATCATAAAATATACCATTTTTATAATCACCACCATAACGTATTTTCATTGTAGATGATATTCCTGATAAATAAAGATGTACTGAATTTTCAGTTACATCTGATGGATAAGGTATAGAATCTGCTGTTTTCCAATATCCCTCCTGTAATAAATAATCATCGAGATCCCTATTTTTCATTTTCATTATATCCTCCCTGATTAGTATTCTAACATTTTTTAATTATATTGTCAAGAGCAACAATATGTAAAAATGTTTTAATACAAGCAAATAGGTTATAATATTTTCTTTAATCATAAGATTTATATATTATTCTATCTATATTAATGTAAATCATTTGCAAAAATATACAACTTATAGTAAAATATTTAATAAGGAGTAAATTATGAATGAAGATATTGACGAAATAAAATTAACATGTGAAGAGGAAATAGAAAAAGCAATAAATCATCAATTATCTGAATATCTTGTGGTGAGAGCAGGAAGAGCTAATCCACATATTTTAGACAAAGTTTTTGTTGATTATTATGGTGTTCCAACTCCAATAAAAAATATGGCTTCAATTACAGTGCCAGAAGCGAGGATACTTGCCATTTCTGTTTGGGATCAAAGTCAAACAAAAAATATAGCAAAAGCAATTTCTGCAGCAGATTTGGGTGTAACTCCTAACGAAGATGGGAAGGTTATACGACTTATATTCCCTATGTTAACAGAAGAACGAAGACTTGAATTAGTCAAATCCATCAAAAAAATTGCTGAAGAAACAAAAGTTGCCGTACGAAATGCACGTAGAGACGCAATGGAATTAATTAAGGGTCTTGAAAAAAACGGTGAGATTTCTGAAGATGAAAGAGATGTATATTTTGATGACATACAAAAATTAATAGACAATGCATGTGATAAAATAGACGCCAATTACAAAACCAAAGAAAAAGAAATTATGGAAATCTAATTTATTTATCTATAATTTAAGAATAGTCTAGAAGGAAACTATTTTATGACTAATATACCTCAACATATAGGAATAATAATGGATGGCAATGGTAGATGGGCCACCAAACGCGGTCTTCCTAGAAATTTAGGGCACAAACAAGGAATTAAAGCTATTGAAAAAACGGTAATTGCTTGTAAAAAATTAAATATTAAATATTGTTCTTTTTTTGCATTTTCTACTGAAAATTGGAAAAGAAGTAAAGAAGAAATTGATGGAATTTTTAGTCTATTAAGAGATTATTTAAAAAAAGAAAATAATGTGTTTTTAGAATATAAAATAAAAGTAGAGACCATTGGCACTTTAAACAAATTTCCTAGAGATTTATATAATGCTATTTTAGATATGAAAGAAAAAACTAAAAGCTATAAAGATACATGTGTTATTTTTGCTTTAAATTATGGCGGGCGAGATGATATAATACGTGCAGTAAATAAATTAATTAAAGAAGGATATCAGGAAATAAACGAAAAATTATTATTAGAAAATTTGGATACTAAAAACATTCCAGAACCAGACTTAGTTATTAGAACAAGTGGTGAAATGCGTATATCAAATTTTATGTTATATCAAATGGCTTATAGTGAGCTTTATTTCCCAAAACTATATTGGCCAAGTTTTAATGAAAAAAGTTTAAAAAAATGTATAGAAATTTTTCAAAAGAGAAATAGAAGATTTGGAGGTTTAAATTGAAGACTAGACTTTTAACTTCATTAGGTATAGTAATTGTTTTAGCAGTTGCATTTATTCTAAAAATTTTTGTTAGCAATTATTTTTTTGATGCTTTAGTATTAATTATTACTTGTGTTGCATCTTTTGAAGCATCAAAATTATTTTCAAAATCAAATAAATTTAATGATAAAATATTAGCATTACTTTTCCCTGTATTTTTAATGTTAACATTACTCTTATGTATAGAATTTAACGACAAAATAAATTTAGAATTTACTTTTGTAATTTCGGTAGGAGTAATTCTTTTATTTTTCTTTCTTTCTTTTATATTATCTTGCATCAATTATAAAAATACAAAAATAGAAATCAAAACTAGGAAAATTAATAATTATAATCTTGCAAAATATTCTTTTTTTAAAGCACTAAATACAACTTTAGTTTACATTTATCCTGCATTTTTGTTAACATTTTTAACTCTAATTAATCATTTTGAAGATTTATCTAGTACTTTCACCAAGTTAAATGGCGATGGTTGGGTATCTTTTTATGTATTGTTATTTTCTTTTTTGGTTCCTATCTTTACAGATACTTTTGCATATATTACTGGGGGACTTATTGGTGGTAAAAAATTAGCACCTAAAGTCAGTCCCAATAAAACAATTTCTGGAGCAATTGGAGGTTTATTATGGTGCGTACTACTATCTATTGTGGTATTTTGCATTTTAAATTCAATACCTTCTATGGCAGTTATTTTGCAAGATGCGGGAATTAACATATGGAAAATTGCAATAATTTCATTTATTGGTTCTATCTTTAGTCAACTTGGTGATTTAACTGAAAGTTATATTAAGCGTTCAGCTTCAGTAAAAGATTCAGGGAATATATTCCCAGGGCATGGTGGAATGCTAGATAGATTTGATTCTTATATTTTTGTTGCACCATATATTTTTATATCTTTTAGTATAATTTTTGCTTTGCTTTAATAAATTTTAAGAATCAGTAGTATATTAAACTTAACATAAGAAATATTATTACTTATAGAATATTTTGTTTTAGCATATATTAACTTTGGTAATAAATGAAATTAGAGAGGATTTATGTATATATTATATATCTTCCTAGCAATTGTAATTTTGCTTGTAATGGTAATGGTTCATGAATTTGGACACTATGTTATTGGAAGAATGTTAAATTTTAAAATAGAAGAATTTTCTGTAGGGTTTGGCAAAGCTATTTTTTCTAAAAAAAATAAACGTGGCGAATTAATTTCTTTGCGCGTTTTCCCTTTAGGAGGTTATTGTGCTTTCGCTGGAGAAGAAGATACTAATAACAAAAACAAAGATTCATTTACTAATCAAAAACCTTGGAAAAGAATTTTAGTTTTTTTAGCAGGGGTTACATTTAATTTCGCATTTGCTGTTTTCACTAGTTTCTTGTTACTTTGTACTGTGGGATATGATATTCCGCAATTTGTTAATTATCAAGAATTTAATTCTACAAATGTTGAGAATATGATTGAGGGAAGTGCTTATTCACCAATACAAGATATTTATACTAAAGAACAACTATTGACAAAAGGAGATGTAATATTATCAATTAATGGGAAAAAAATAGATTTTGCCTATGGGGCTAATTATAATGATTTAATTAATTCAGAAGTAAATGATCTTAATAATTTTTTAATTGATATAAAAAATGAAAATAACACAATCAATGAAAAACAAGCTTTTTATCAATACACTGCAGAAAATCCTATAACAGCAATTGTAAAAAGAAATGGCGAATATAAAGAAGTTTTTTTAGGTTTTACACAATTACAGATTCAACAAGAAGATGAAGATGGAAATTTGTTATATGATGACAATTCCAATCCAATCTATAAATATTTTTATTATTGGGATGTGAATGTTAAAGCATATGTTCATTCTTTCGGTGAAGCCCTTGAAAGAGCAGTACCTTTTGCATTTGGTTTAGCATGGGTTGTTCTTAAGAGTCTTTTTCTTCTCATAACTTTTCAATTGCCATTATCTTCAATTGGAGGACCAATTACAACTATAGCAACGATCGCTACTTATACTCAAGCCAATTTAACCAACTTATTAGTCCTAATTCCTTTAATTTCTGCTAATTTAGCTATATTCAATATTTTGCCTATTCCTGCTTTAGATGGAGCTCATGTACTTTTTACAACAATAGAAGCAATAAGAAAAAAGCCTATAAAAAGAGAACTTGAAAATACAATTCATACGATAGGATTAATTGTATTGTTTGGCTTTGTTATTCTTGTTGACATTTTACATTTCTTATTGTAAAATGTTCAAATGAAAGATTTTATTGAAGAGTTAAATCTAAAATATGGGAATAAATATAATTTTTTGAAATTATTAAGTGTTGTATATGATGAAAAAGCATCAATATGTACAATAACTTTTTTATATCCAGAAAATATTCAAACAATACCAATAGAAAATAAAGAAGAAATCATTTCTTTCATTAAAGAAAAATTAAAATTATATGCTGAAATTAAAATAAAATTTAAAAAGAGCTTTTTAGATGAAAAATTAATTTTAAATGATCTAATTAATTTTTTCAAAAAAAATAAAAAAGCTCTTTATCCTTATATTAATTTAGAAAACTTGAAAATTTCAAAAGAAAACTTAAATGTGAATATATCTGTTATTTTAAATAAAGATATTTATTCATTAATAGATGAAAAAGAATTAAAAAAAGAAATTATTGAATATCTTAGTCAAAATTATATAGGTATATTTAAAATTATTTTTTTAGAAAATAATGAATTATTACCTAATGAAATTAAAGCACCAAATGTTATAACAATTAATTCTAATCGTAAAAGATATAATGTCGAAATTATAAAAAAAATCATAGGAACTGATATTTTACCAAAACCAGAATACATAAAAGATAATCTTCCTTTTAAACAATCTGTAATATTAGCTGGAATTATAACAAATAAGCAACAAAAAGTTTTTACTTTAAAAAAAGGGAAAAAGGCAGGAGAGGAAAAGACTCTTTTTACTTTTAACCTAAAAGATACTTCGGGAAATATTGATTGCTTGTATTTTTGTGGAAAAACTTATCTTAAAGTTATGGAAAATTTACCACAAGAAAGTTTTATACTTTGTTTAGGAAATATCGATAGAGATATTTATGGGAAAATAGTTTATAAAATAAAAAAAATATCTTTGGCAAAACCTATAGAGCTCAATCCTTTAAACAATAGAGATGAAAATGAAAGTAAGTATGTTCCAGTTGTATTACCTCAAATTTTTGCAAGAGAAACACAAGAAAATCTTTTTGATGTTAAACCACAATATGATGACTTTATTTTAAAAAATAACATAGTTGTATTTGATATTGAAACTACAGGACTTGACCCTGAAACTTGCGAAATAACAGAAATAGGTGCAGTAAAAATATCAAAAGGTGAAATTGTAGAACAATTTTCTAGTCTTGTTAAGCCTATGAATCTTATTCCAGAAAAAGTACAAAAATTAACTAACATAACTAATGAAATGGTACAAGATGCTCCAAATATCAAACAAGTTATTAAAGACTTTTATGAATGGTCTAAAGACTGCATTTTAAGTGGTTATAATATTATTGGATTCGATATGAAGTTTTTAACAAAAGAGGGCAAAAAAATTAATATTAATTTTGCTAATGAAATTTTAGATGTAATGATAGTTGTTAGACAATCATCATTAAGAGTAACTAATTATAAATTATCTACAATAACAAAAGCATTAAACATTTCTTTAATTGGTGCTCATAGAGCATATGTTGATGCAATAGCCACAGCAAAGGTTTTGTTAGAGATGCATAGAATTAAAAATTAATTTCACATAAGTATTTTTAATTTATTTTATTAATTTAAATAAAATATTTAAAAATACTTGATTTTATTAAAAATAATTGATATAATAATCGTGACTTGAATGTGAGGAGCGTGCATATTTGCATCGCTCCTCGCGTTGTAGAAAGGAGGATTTTAAATTTGGCTGGAAAGGTTAAAATGATATGTGAAGAAAAAATTGTTCCTATAATAAAACAAGCAGGCTATGATGTTATAGAAGTTGAGTATGTAAAAAAATCTGATGGAATGAATTTGACTTTTTATATTGACAATGATGATGGCATAACTTTAATAGATTGTGAAAAAGTATCTAAACTGATTGATCCATTGTTAGAAGAATTAAATCCAACTGATAATAATGCATATATTTTAAATGTTAGTTCGCCGGGGATTGACAGACCATTAAAAACAGAAAGAGATTTTTTTAGAAATTTAGAAAAAGAAATTTCTATTACATTATTTGCTAAAATAAATGGGCAAAAAAAATTTGAAGGCATTTTAAAATCTTTTGATGAAAAGACAATTTCATTATTAGTAAATAATGATTTAAAACAAATTGAAAAATCAAAAATAGCACACATTGTGCCAATAATTAAATTTTAAGGAGATATAAAATGATTAATAAAGATTTTTTCCAAGCATTAGAAGACTTAGAGGCAGAAAAGAAAATAAACAAAGATAGTTTTATTTCCACACTTGAGTCCGCATTAACATCTGCATATAAAAAAATGTATGGTGAAGCTAAATCGGCTCTTGTTAAATTGAATCCAGATAAAGCTACTATAAAAATTTATTCGTATAAAACCATTGTTGATGATGTTCAAGATCCTGATAAAGAAATTTCTTTGAAAGATGCTAGACTTATCAAAAAATCCTTTAAGGTTGGAGATATTGTCCAAACTGAAGAATCTACAAAAGACTTTGGAAGAATTGCTGCACAAACTGCAAAACAAGTAGTAATGCAAAAATTAAAAGAAATGGAAAGACAAATGGCTCTTGATGAGTTGTCTGAAAAAGAAGATCAAATTTTAACTACTATTGTGAAAAGAATTGATAATGGTACTATTTATCTTCAAATTTCTAATACTCATACAGAAGGAGTTATGCTTCCTTCGGATCAAATCCCTGGAGAAAAATTTAATGTTGGGGATAGGGTGAAAGTTTATGTAAAGAAGATAAAAGATTCTTTTAAGGGAACTCAAATTCAAGTTACAAGAAGCAATGTGGGCTTTGTAAGAAAATTATTTGAACTTGAAATACCTGAAGTAGCTTCTGGGGATATTAAAATAAAAAATATAGCAAGAGATCCTGGCAATAGAACAAAAGTTGCTATATATACTGAAAAAGCAAATTTAGATGCTATTGGAACATGTGTAGGTTTTCATGGACAAAGAATTGATACAATAACTTCTGAATTAAATGGTGAAAAAATTGATTTAGTTGAATATAATGAGGATCCTTTAGATTACATTGCAAAGGCACTTAGTCCAGCAACCGTTTTAAGTGTTGAAACAAATGAAAGTTTGCATTCTTCAAGAGTTGTTGTTCCTGATGATAAATTATCTTTAGCTATAGGCAAAAATGGTCAAAATGTAAGACTTGCTGCTAAACTTACAGGATGGAAAATAGAAGTAAAACCTCAAAGTGCAATTTTAAATAGTACTATTAAAGAGCCAGAATATGAATTAACAGAATTAAATGATGATGATGCTTTTCAAGGTCTTAATGATTTAGAAGAATTAGAAGAAATAACTCCTATAGATGATTCAGATGAGGAATAAAATGGAAATTCTAAGAATGTGTGTTGTTTGTAGACAAATGAAGGATAAAAGAGGTTTATTAAGAATTGTTAAAGACAAAGAAGGGAATATCTTTGTAGATATTACTGGCAAAAAAAATGGAAGAGGGGCTTATATCTGTAAAGACCTAAATTGCTTAGCAAAATTAAAAAAACAAAAAGTCCTAAACAAAGTTTTTAAAACCAATATTAATGAAGAAGTTTACAAACAAATAGAGGAGGATATTATTGGACAGAATTAAACTTGCTGGATATTTAAACATTGCTCACAAAGGCAATTATTTAATAATCGGCGGAGAAAAATTATCTAATTATGATAAAAAATTATTTTTAGTTTTATATGACAATAATATAAAAAAAAATACAAAAAAGATTTTGGACATGTTAATATTAAAAAACATATTATCATTTCAAGTAGATAATTTAGAACAATTAATTCACATTAAAAATTGTAAAATTATTGGTATAAAAAATAAAGGCTTAAGCGATATAATAAAAAAAATAATGGAAAATTAATAAAAGGAGAAAATTTTGGCAAATCAAGGATTACAAAATTTAAAGAAAATACACGATTTACAAAGAGAAGGTGTAATTTCACAAATATTAAAAGAAATTAAAAATTCCAAACTTCAAGTGGAAGCTTTTAACAATCAATTAAAAGATCGAAAAAATAGTATTATTAATGAAGAAACATTACGAAAAAAAGTAGAAACTGAAACTAAAAAAGAAGAAATTAAAATTAATCAAAAGGAAATAATACAATCACCAGTTCAATCAGATAATAAAACTCAATTCAAAAAATTTGATAATTCTTCACGTAATCAAAACTTTAAAAATAAAGTTCCTTTTGATAAAAATAAACCATTTAATAGAGATAATAGAAAGGACACATCTTCATTTAATAATTTCAATAAAAACAATAATTTCACTAAAAAAAGTGGTGGAAATAATTTTGTTTCAACTAAAACAAATAGTTTTCGTTCTTTTGCATCAAATGATTTGCCTGAAATTGATTTTAAAACAGAAAGAAATATAGCAAATAAAAATAAATATGCTCAGAAAAAAACAAATTCAAACGAAGAAAGAAAAACACAGGTTAAAAGAAGAGAAGAACAAAGGAAAAACAATATTTTTATTGAAGATGAAAATGGGTTTGAAGAAGTTTCTTTTGGATCTAGAAAAAGCATTAAAAAGAAAAAAGAAATTATTAAAAATGATCTTCCTTCAATTACTCATGCAATTTTAACTGCTAAAGAAATAACAGTTAAAGACTTCAGTGAAAAAATAGGAAAACCAGTTACAGAAATTGTTAAAAAATTGATGTTATTAGGAATAATGGCATCAATAAATTCAAATATAGATTATGAAACTGCAGAATTAGTTGCAAGTGACTTTGGGGTAACTTTAGAACTTAAAATAGATAAATCTTTTGAAGAAAAAATGTTAGAAACTGCGGAAGCTCAAGATGATGAAAAAGATCTCGTAAAACGTCCTCCTATTGTTGCTGTTATGGGTCATGTCGATCATGGAAAAACTTCGCTTCTTGATGCATTTAGACAAACAAATGTTGTTGCAGGTGAGGCAGGAGGCATTACGCAAAGTATAGGTGCTTATCAAATAACATTTAATGGTGAAAAAATTACATTTATAGATACTCCTGGTCATGCAGCCTTTACTCAAATGAGAGCAAGAGGGGCAAAAGCTACGGATATCGCTATCTTAGTTGTTGCAGCTGATGATGGAGTAATGCCACAAACCATAGAAGCAATAAATCATATCAAAGCAGCAAATGTTCCAATAATTGTTGCTATCAATAAAATGGATAAACCTGAAGCCAATCCAGAAAGAATTAAGCAACAATTAGCAGAAAATAATATTTTGCCTGAAGAATGGGGAGGCGATGCAATATGCGTTCCTATTTCTGCAAAAACTGGAATGGGATTAGATGATTTAAAGCAAACCATTCTATTAGTTAGTGAAATGCTTGATTTAAAAGCAAATCCTAAAAAGATGGCTAGTGGCGTTGTAATAGAAGCAGAACTAGATAAAAACAGAGGTCCTGTTGCTTCAATTATCGTGCAAAATGGCACACTAAATGTTGGAGATTCCATAATGTCAGGTTTAACTTATGGAAAAATAAGAGCTATGTTTAATGATAAAGGTAAATCAATAAAACAAGCTGGTCCATCGACACCTGTTGAAATACTTGGTCTTAATGATGTTCCATCTTCAGGAGATTATGTTTATGAAGTAGATAACTCATTATCTAAACAAGTCATACAAGAAAGAATTGATAAGATTAAAAAAGAAAGAGCTTCACATTCTTCAGGTGTTACGCTTGATAACTTTATGAACCGTGTACAAGAAGGGAATTTAAAAAATTTAAATATAATTTTAAAAGCAGATACAATGGGCTCTGTTGAAGCTTTAAAAGCGGCTCTTTTAGCAATTAGAAATGAAGAAGCAAAAGTAAATATCGTTCATTGTGGAGCTGGATCAGTTACTGAAAGCGACGTTGATCTTGCCCAAACAACTGGATCTATTATAGTTTGCTTCAATCAACGTCCTGTTGCAAAAGCTAAAGCTTTAGCTGATGTATTAAAAGTACAAATAAAAGAATATAAAATTATTTATGAAGTAGTAGACGAAATTACTGCAGCTATAAATGGAATGTTAAGCATAAAATATGAAGAAGTTTATATTGGTTATGCCGAGATTAGAATGGTATTTAAATTATCTACAGCAGGAAAAGTTGCAGGGTGTTATATTAAAGATGGAAAAGCTACTAGAAATTCAATTGCTATTGTTAAAAGAGGCGATGAGGAACTTGGAAAAACTTCTGTAGAATCTTTAAAAATAGTTAAAGACGAAAAATCAGAAGTAGTTAAAGGATTTGAATGTGGAATTAAATTAAGAGATAATATAGACTTTAAAGAAGGAGATATTATAGAATTTTATTCAAAAGAAATTGTCAAAAGATAATTTCTTTTTACTTTAGTAGGGGGTAAAATATGAGTTTAAGATTTGATAGAGCTAATAAAGAAATTCAAAGATGTATATCTTTAATTATACAAACAAAAATGAATGATCCGAGATTAGATCCTATGATTTATGTTAGCGAAGTAGAAATAACTCCTGATTTTAAATATTGTAAAGTAAAAATAGCATTAGATAATGAAAATAAAGAAAAATTAAATCGAATGATAGATGTGTTACAAAAATCTGAAGGATTTATAAAAAGAGAACTTATAAAACTGGTAAAGATGCCTTCAGTGCCTAAAATAAAATTTGAAATAGATAAAGGAACAAATGCTACTATTCGAATAAATGAAATTTTAAAATCTTTAAACTTAAAAGACGAAGGTAAAAAATAAATGAACAAAAGTTTAAAACAAATTGCTAAACTAATAAAAAAGGCAAAAAAAATCGCAATATTTACACATATAGATCCAGATTTTGATGCTTTAGGATCTTCTTTATCTCTGTATTATGTATTAAAAGAGTTAAAAAAAGAAGTTGTTGTATTTTCTAAAAATAATTTTACTCATCAGGAAAAATTAATATTAGACGAATCAATTATTAATCACAATGATTGTAATGTAAATAATTTTGAATTATTTATTTCAACAGATACTCCAACTTTAAAACGTCTAGGAGATTATTCTTCCATTTTTTCCAACTTAAACAATAATACTATCGTGATAGATCATCATAATAATTTAGATTTAAAAGGAAAACATACCTACATTAATGCAAATTATAGTTCATGTAGTGAAATAATATTTGAACTATTAAAAATAATGAAAATAAAAATTTCATCGTTTGTTGCAACTATTTTATATACAGGTCTAGCAAGTGATACTAATTCATTTATAAATAGTAACACAAATTCTTTCTCTTTTATTCATGCTTGCGAACTTGCAAAACTAGGTGCTAACCTTGTTGAAGTTAATCAAAAACTTTTTAGAACAAAAACTAAAATGGAAATTGAATTAAAAAAATATTTATATAACAATTATAAAATCAAAAAAGATATCGCTTATTGTTATGTTGATAATCAAACTTTAAAACAGTTAAAAGCCGAAAAATCAAATTGTAGCGGTTTTAGTACCACTCTTATTTCTATAGAAAATATTAATTATAGTTTCAGTATAGTCGAAGATGAAGATGGAAATTGTAATATATCTCTAAGATCCAAAGATGGATATGATGTAAGAAAAATAGCAGAATCATTAGGAGGTGGAGGGCATATTTGTGCCTCAGGAGCAAGGATTCAATCTAATAATATAAAATATGTTGTCAATAAAATTTTAAAGTTAATAGAAAACAATAGGTAATTTAAAAAAATGGAAATTAATGGAATAATTTTATTAAACAAAGAAAAGGGAATTTCTTCAAATAAATTAGTAAACAAAGTAAAGTATTTATTAGGTGCAAATAAGGCTGGACATCTTGGAACTTTAGATGTTTTAGCTGAAGGATTATTACCTATTACGCTTGGTAAAGGAACAAAATTATTTAATTACTATTTGAATAAAAGAAAACAATATATAACTACTTTTAAATTTGGGTATACCACCGATACTTTAGATTTAGAAGGGGAAAAAACTTATTATAATGATATAAAACTTTATAAGAAGGATATTATTAAAGTAATACCAAACTTTATTGGAAAAATGAAGCAAGTGCCTCCAATTTATTCAGCAAAAAAAATTGCAGGTAAAAAAGCTTATTCTTTAGCAAGAAAATCTCAAATTAAAGAAAACGATTTAACAGCTAAAGAAATTGAAATATATAATATTTCTTTAT
Source organism: uncultured Clostridia bacterium (assembly GCA_944372505.1). Lineage (GTDB taxonomy): Bacteria > Bacillota > Clostridia > Christensenellales > UBA1242 > Caccovivens. Next base: position 26,263 of record CALVZK010000001.1, read on the forward strand.
TAAAATGTTTAGGAAAAAATACATTTCAATTTTTAGTAGATTGCTCTAGCGGAACATATATTAGAAGTTTATGCAGAGATATGGCTAATAAATTAAACACATTTGGTGTTATGTTAAATATAATACGCACTAAATGTGGTGATTTTAAAATAGAAAATTCATATTCTTTAGAGGAAATTTCTAAAGGCAAATTTGAAATTATAAATCTTGATTCTTTGTTTTCCTATGACTCAATTAATTTAGAAGAAGATTCCAATAAATTATTAAATGGACAAACTATAAAAATTAATCATTGTGACGGCATTTACAAATGTTTTCATAATGATGTATTTATAGGTTTAATTGAAATAATTAACAAAACTGCAAAATTAAAGCTTCGATTAATTTGATTTTATTTAAAAATAAATTTATTTATATAATTTTAAATAAATTGAAAGGAGAAAATAAATGGTACTTTTTGGTCCATCTGGATGTGGGGAAGAATTTTATAATGAAGGATTTAAAGATATTTTTCAAGTTCCTAAATGGTTAAAAAATAAAGGACTTGATGCATATGAATATTCTTTTGGACATGGATATCAGATGAATTTACAAACTGCTGAAAAAGCAGGGAGATTATTTAAAGAAAATAATATTGAAACTTCTATACATGCTCCATTTTATATTAATTTTGCAAATCCTGACGAAGAAATGTTTTTAAAAACAAAAGGTTATATTTACACAGGCATTAAATTTCTAAATGCTTTTAGATCAAAAAAACTTATTTTCCATGCAGCATCATGTGGAAAAATGAAAAGAGAAGAAGCTTTAAAATTAACTGAAAAACGCTTCATTGAAACATTTGATTCTTTAGAAAGTGATGGATTATTGAATGGACTCTATTTATGTCCAGAAACCATGGGAAAATCTTTACAAATAGGCACTTATAAGGAAATTATTCAATTATGTAAACTCAACAAACACCTTATTCCTACTTTTGATTTTGGTCACATTAATGCTCTTGAACAAGGCTCTTTAAAATCTGAAGATGATTATAAAAAAGTTTTTGATTATTCTTTAGATGTGTTGGGCTTTGACAAAACAAATAACTGCCACATTCATTTTTCCAAAATTCAATATGGTCCAAAAGGCGAAATTAAGCATCTAAATTTTGATGATAATATTTTTGGTCCTAATTTTGAACCACTTGCTAAAGTATTAATTGATTATAAACTTTCTCCCACTGTTATTTGTGAATCAATGTCTTTAATGCCTCATGATGCTCGTATTATGAAAAAAATATATAATAATTTACTAGACAAATCATAACAACTGTGATAAAATAAATAGGTAAAATTTATTTATAAGGAGAAATATATGGTTTTTGCTGGAGATTTTAGAAAAGGTACTACTTTTGAAATGGATGGTGCGGTTTATTCTGTTATTGATTTTTTACATGTTAAGCCTGGTAAAGGCTCTCCATTTGTTAGGGCAAAATTAAAAAATGTTATGACTGGACAAGTAAAAGAAACTACTTTTAATCCATCAGACAAATTTCCTATCGCTGTTATTGAAAAGAAAGAAATGACTTATTTGTACAATGATGGAGCAATTTATTATTTTATGGACAATGAAACTTATGACCAAATTCCATTAAATAAAGACAGTGTAGAAGATGCTCTTAATTATGTCAAAGAAAATGAAATTTGCACAATGTATTTTTATAAAGGAAATCCTTTTTCAATATATCCACCAACATTTGTTGAATTAGAAGTTATAGATTGTGAGCCTGGTGTACAAGGAGACACTGCGAAATCTTCTTCTAAACCAGCAAAACTTGAAACAGGATATGTTTTGAATGTTCCATTGTTTATAAATGTGGGCGATAAAGTGAGAATTGACACTAGAGATGGAAGTTACATGGAAAGAGTTAAATAAAACAAATTATTTAAAAATATAAAGGTTGTATAGAAAAATACAACCTTTTTTATTTTATCATTTATTGATTTTATGTTCTTAATTTACTAATTTTTTCTATACAAATTTTGGCTATAATTGTCGTTTCAGTATTTATAAAACTTCTCATTCATAGCATACAAAAAGAGGTTTTTATGTTAGAAAAAATTTTGCCGAATGATATTTATTCAATCTTAAAAAATAGAGTTAACATAAATAGTATAAACGAAATAAGATTAAGAAGTGATAAACCTATTTTACTACAAATTGGGAGCAAAAGAACATTCCTTTCTTATGGAGGAACTACTTCTAATATAAATGATGCAATAATTGCCTCAAAAATCATGATTGAGGATATTATTTTCAGAGCAAGTGAGTGTTCTATTTATTCGGTTAATGAACAAATTAAAAAAGGATTTATTGTGACTCCTGGCGGTATGCGTCTTGGACTTGGTGGGGATTTAATTGAAGAAAATGCAGTTATAAAAACTATGAGTAATTTTTCTAGTGTTAATATTAGACTCCCTCATGAAATTAAAAATTGCAGTTTAAGCGCCTTTGACTATCTTATAGGTGAAGAAACAATTTATAACTCGTTAATTATTTCACCTCCTGGGGCTGGTAAAACAACTTTTTTAAGAGATTTTATAAGACAGCTTTCAGACCATAATTACGCATTCAATGTTCTTGTACTTGATGAAAGGGGAGAACTTGATTTAGGGACTAAAAATTGTTTAGGAAGTTTCACTGATAAGATATCTTTCGCTAAAAAATCTGTTGGTTTTGAAAATGGGATAAGAGCTTTATCACCACATATTATTGTAACTGATGAACTAGGACAAAAGGAGGATATTGATGCAATTTTATATGCAGTAAATTGTGGTGTAAAAATTTTGGCTTCTGTCCATAGTGACAGCATAGAAAGTTTATCGCGTAAACCTCTTTTTGATGAAATATTTAAAAATAAGGTATTTCAAAGATATGTTCTTCTGTCTATGCGAAATGGTCCAGGTACTTTAGAAGGAATTTATAATGAAAATTTTTCTCGATTAAGAATTTAGGAGGGTATCATGAAGTATATTTTGCTTATATTTCTTATGTTTGTTTGTATTTTTATTGGTTTTATTTTTTCAAAAAAATATAGCTTAAGAGCCAATTTTTTTAAAGCAATTATTTCTCTTTGTCAAAAATTTGATATTGAAATAAACTTTTCTCGAGAAAGGTTAAAAAATATATTTTTAAATCTAGACGATAATATTAAAAAAAATTTAAAAGGTATAGATAAAAACTATATTTCTTTTATTGATAAAGAAACTCCTCTTGACAAAGTCTCTCTTTTTTCAAACATAAATTTTTTAAAAGAAGAAGAAAAGGACATTTTGTTTAATTTTTTTCGTTCACTTGGCAGAAGTGATCTAGAAAGTCAATCTAAAGAAATAAAAAATTATTTAGTAAAATTTAATGAATTTTCTCAAAAAACTTCTTTGGATAATAAAAAATATGGTTCTTTATCAATAAAACTTGGAGTTATTGCAGGTTTAGTCCTTATTGTTTTATTTATTTAAAGGAGGAAAATATGGACGTAGATATTATCTTTAAAATTGCCGCTATTGGCATTTTAACAGCAATAATCGGACAAGTACTAAAACAAGCTGGCAAAGATGAAATTTCAACTTTAGCAACACTCGCAGGACTTATTATTGTTTTGTTAATGGTTATTAATTTAATCGCTGATTTATTTAGCAGTTTAAAAACTATTTTCAATTTTTAGTTAGGAGATTATGGATATAATATTTAAAATTGTCGCAATAGGGCTTATTACTTGTGTAACTACTATTATTGTTAAGCCTATTCGCAATGACTTTGCGATTTTAATAAGTGTAGTCGGTGGATTAATTATCTTATTTTTGATAATAAACTATCTTACTGGCATTTTTAATACATTACAAAATATTATTGGTATAACAAATTTAAACTCTAGTTTATATAAAATTTTACTTAAAATAATTGGAATTGGATATCTTATTGAATTCACTGCTGGTATATGCATTGATACAGGCAACAATAGTCTTGCAGATAAGGTTTTACTTGGTGGAAAAATTATTATTATGGTTATGGCTTTACCTATTATAACAAGTATTTTAGAAATTATAATGGAGTTATTACCATCATGAAAAAATATAAATTTGATTATCATCAAAAAAATAAGAAATGCCTGTTGCTTTTACCAATAATTTTACTTTTCTTTTTTTGTCCTACTATTGGTAAGGGTTATATTGTAAATGCTTATTCAACTTCTCAAAATTCCGAAATTTCTTCTTCAGAGGAAGATATCACAACCGAACTGCAAGATGAGGTAAACGATCAACTAAAAGATTTAGATTTTTCTTCATTAGAGGATATACTAAATTCTTTAACGGAAGGACAAATAAAAATCTTTGGTGGTAGCAGTTTTTTAGAAAAATTGCAAAAATTAATTAATGGAGATTTTGATAAATCTAATGGTTTGTGGGGAGCAATAATTGAAATATTTTTTGATACTATTTTAGGTTTGCTTCCTATTATTTCTATTATTGTTGCCGTAGCGCTTTTAGGGAATATGCTACAAGGAATAAAACCTAGCAACGGTAAAAGTATTTCTAATCTAATTAATTTTGTAACTTATGGTGTTATTGTAGTTCTTATTTTATCAATGGTACTTCAAATGGTTACTTTGACTTCTTCAACTATCATTACAATTAAAAATCAAATGGATGCAATATTTCCAATTTTATTAACTTTGTTAACAGCAATAGGGGGTACAGTTTCTACTAGTATTTATCAGCCAGCTATGGCACTTTTATCAAGTATTTTAATAAACTTTTTTACCTATATTTTATTGCCAATATTTATATTTTCTGTTGTTTTTAATGTCGTATCAAATTTATCTAACACTGTAAAATTAGAAAAATTCTCTTCTTTTTTAAATAGTACTTATAAGTGGTTAATTGGATTGGTATTTACAATTTTTACAGCATTTTTATCAATTCAAGGTATAACTGCTGGATCTATTGATGGTATATCTATTAGGACAGCCAAATATGCAATTAAATCTTATATACCTATTTTAGGTTCTTATTTAAGTGATGGTATGGGAATAATATTAGCTTCTTCAAATTTAATAAAAAATGCTGTAGGAGCAACTGGATTATTTTTACTTTTAGCAACAATTATTTCTCCACTTTTAGAACTAATTTTATTTATGCTCGCCTTAAAACTTATTGCAGCAATAGTTGAACCTTTAGGAAATAAACAGGTCGCTAATTTTGTTTCATATCTTTCTAAAAGTATGGTTTTACTGATTGTACTTTTAATAGGAGTCGCTTTTGTATATTTTATTACCATTGGTTTAGTAATGTGTTCTGCAAATATTTTATAGGGAGGTAAAATGATAGAAAATTTATCAAACTGGATTTTATCTATTGCTGGTATTATTTGTCTTTCAGTGATTGTTGAATTAATTTTACCAGAAGGTCAGATGAATAAATATATCAAAGGCGTTTTCTCTTTTATTATTGTCCTTGTTATAATTATGCCAATACCTAATTTATTAAAAAAAGAATATAATTTTTCAGAAATTTTAGATGAAAATGTTTTTGAAGTAGATGAAGATTATTTATATCAAATAAATTTAAATAAAATAAATTTAATAAAGGAAAAAATTGAAACAGATATAAGATCATATGGATATTTAAATGTGAAAATATATATTAATTGCAATATTTTTGATAAAGGAATGGAATTTAAGTCGATAAATGTCGATTTATCTGATTTAGTAATAACTCAAAATGCAGAGCATAAAAATATATCAAAGATAAAAAAAGACATTACAAGCATTATTCTAAATTTAATCGATATAAACGAGGAGGCAATTCTATATGACGGATAAATTCAAGGCACTATACGAAAAAATAAAGAAAGTAAAACATATACAAATTTATATTGCCATTGGACTTGCCGTGATTATTGCTCTCATATATTTTTCAACAGTATTCAATAAGCCTAAAGAATCCTCCTCTACAAAAGATGACAATATTTCTAAAGAATTTTCTTCTTCTTTGGAATATGTAGACTATCTTGAGAATAAACTTGAAAATGTATTAACTAAAGTTAAAGGGGCAGGAGATGTAGAAGTAATAATTACTTTAGAAAAAGGCTTTGAATATGTCTATGTTACAGAAGAAGAAACACGTACAACCTCTAATGGAACAACAGTTACTACCTCAACAGTCGTTTTAGTAGATGGACAACCTGTACTTGAAGAAGAAATCTATCCAATCATTAGCGGACTTGTAGTTGTGGCTAGTGGCGCCGATAATATTAACGTAAAAATGAATATTTTAAGCGTTATTCAAACTGTGATAGATATTGATAACTCAAAGATTAATATTTTAAGTTAAAAAAGGAGTGAATATGAAAAAGAGAACTAAAATAATTATTATTGCTGTAATGGTACTTCTTTTAGGAGTTACCGGATACTTAAATGTCATGCTTAATAAATCTGTTTCAAATAATAACAATGATACTGTTACTACTTCTAGTTATTTTCAAACTTATAGAACAGATAGAGAATCAACACGTGATCAAGAGATGTTATATTATGATGCAATTATAGCAAGCGAAACTTCTTCACAAGAAGCTATTACTAATGCTGAAAATGCTAAACTTGCTTTAATCGATCAAATGGAACAGGAATTAATTGTAGAAGGTCTTATTAAATCTAAAGGCTTTGAAGATTGTGTTATTACAATTTCTGATTCTAATATTAATGCAGTAGTTAAAGCTGCAGAACTTACTTCTAGCGAAGTTGCTCAAATAGTTTCTGTAATACAATCTCAACTTTCTGTAGGCATTGAAAATATAAAAATTATTCCAGTAGAATAATTGCAATATTTTACAATAATATGTTATAATACAAAAGATAGAGGTGTAAGATGACTAAAACGAAGAAAAAGTTGCCTAGTAAAGGAAAAGTTGAAATTGATAGAGATATACTTCTTTCCATTATCAACTTGGCTACTAAAGAAATTAATGGAGTCCATTCTTTAACCAATGATTATCTTCCTTTATATAAAAAAATGGTTAAGCCTAAAACGGAAGGTGTTAGTATAAAATTTGATATTAATGGAAATTTAACTGTTGATGTTTACATTAAAGTTTACATTGGGTATAGTGTTCCAGATATTGCCTACAGAGTGCAAGAAAATATCAAAAACTCGCTATCTTCAATGGTTGGGCTTAACCCAGGTAAAATCAATGTTCATGTTTATGGCGTTGAATGTGATGAGGAAGTTTAACATGAGAAATGATGCAAGACAACTTGCTTTCCAACTTATTTATGAAAGACTTTTCGTTAAACAATATTTTGACGAAGAGTTTTTTGCTATTTTAAGTAAAGAAGAAGACAAACAATTTTCATCTGAAATAATTTCATTTTATGAAAAAAACAAAGAACAACTGAAAGAAATAGTATCAAAACATTTAATAGGTTATGAAATTGACAGAGTTTACAAAGTTGATTTAGCATTAATCTATGAGGCATTAACCGAAATTTTATATTTAAAAACACCAAAACAGGTAGCTATAAACGAAGTTATTAACTTGGCTAAAAAATTTTCCACAGAAAAAAGTAGTAAATTTATAAATGGAGTTTTATCTTCTATTATAAGAGACTTAGAAATATAAAAATGAAACAAGCAATAAGCGTAACAAAATTTAATAATTATATTAAACAGATTTTTGATAGTGAAGAACTTCTACATAACATTTCTATAGTAGGAGAAGTTTTTGGTGTTAGTATATCGAGAAATGTCATATATTTTTCTTTAAAAGACGATACATCTTCATTGGCATGCGTTTGTTTCTATCCTAATCTAATAAATCAATTACAAGAAGGTAATAAAGTAATAATAACTGGTTCTCCCAATTATTACACAAAAGCAGGCAAATTAAACTTTAATGTAAATCAAGTTGAAAAAACTGGACAAGGGGAATTATATGAAAATTTCTTAAAATTAAAACAAAAACTTGAAGAAGAAGGACTTTTTGATAACAACAAAAAGAAACCATTCCCTAAAGAAATAAAAAGAATAGGTGTAATCACATCTAGGGAAGGAGCAGTAATACAAGACATAAAAAATGTTACATGGAGAAGAAATCCATCAATAGACATAGTACTATATAATACTAAAGTACAAGGTAATTTAGCAGACAAAGAAATTGCTAAAGGTATAGAAATTATGGGCAAGTATGATAAAATAGATGTAATTGTCGTTGCTAGAGGAGGAGGCTCATTGGAGGATTTATCCGCTTATAATACAGAATTAGTCGCTCGAGCAGCATTTGATTGTCCCAAATTTCTAGTTTCTGCTGTAGGACATGAAACTGATTACACTATAATAGATTTTGTAAGTGATTTTCGAGCACCCACGCCTTCTGCAGCCGCCGAAATATTAACAAAAGATTTAAATCAAACAAAATTTAATTTTAATATTGTTATAAACAATTTAATAAAAGCTTATTCTAATTTTATTAAAAATAAAAAAAATATATTAAGAACAAATTCTTCAAAATTATTGACTTTAACAGATAAAAATATTTTAACTGCACAAGCAAAATTAATAAATAATTCTAATCTTTTTGTAAATACATTTGAAAGATTTTTAAATTGTAAATATTATGATTTAGGTTTAAATGAAGTAAAATTAAATAAAAATAATCCAGTTGAAATTTTAAACAGAGGATTTGCTAAAATTGAACAAAATAAAGAAAGTATTAAATCAATTAAAAACATTGATTTTAATAAAGAATTAAGTATAATCTTTAAAGATGGAAATATTACAGCTAAACCTATAAAAAAGGAGAAATAAAAAATGAGAATTACAAAATTAGTAGGCGAAAGATTAAAAGATACTCCAAATGGTATTGTTTCAAAAAGTCATAATTTATTATTGCGTGCCGGTTATATAAAACAAGTAAGTAATGGAATTTATACTTTAATGCCTGCTGCTCAAAAAGTTAGTTTAAAAATCATTAATATAATTAGAGACGAAATGAATAAAATAGGCGGACAAGAAGTTCTTATGCCAATTGTTATGCCTAAAGAACTTTGGGAAAAAAGTGGTCGTTATAACTCAATTGGTACAGAAATGGTTAGATTTAAAGATAGAAATAATCATGATATGCTTTTGGGTATGACTCATGAAGAAGCAGCAGTTCATCTTTGTCAAAATACCATAAAAAGTTATGACCAACTTCCTTTCATGATCTATCAAATACAGACCAAATTTAGAGATGAAGCTAGACCTAGAGCAGGGTTGTTAAGAGTCAGAGAATTTACTATGAAAGACGCATATTCTTTTCATATAAATCAAGATGATTTAGAAAATTATTATCAAGTTGTATACAAATCATACTTAAATATTTTTAGAAGAATGGGAATGAAAAATTGCATTGCTGTATCTTCTGATAGTGGAATGATGGGAGGTAAAAAGGCAGACGAATTTCAACTTCTTGTAGATGCTGGGGAAGATAATATTGTTATATGTCCAAATTGTGGATATAAGGCAAATATGGAAATAGCGCTTTCTCAATATGATAATGTTAATTTTGAAGATAAAAAATTAGAAGAAATATATACTGGAAAAGCAAAAAGTATAGATGAAGTTTGCAACTTTTTAAAAGTTAGCCCTAAACAAACGATTAAAGCCGTTTGCTATGCTATTGAAGGAGATTCCAACTCTATTGTCATAGCATTCATAAGAGGGGATAAAGAAATTAATGAGGCAAAATTAAAAAATATATTAAAAAAAGAAATTGTTGTCAAAGATTTAAGTGATACAAATTTAGTTAAAGGAAATATAGGTCCAATATCTCTAAATATAAATGGCTTGACAACAATATTTGATAAATCTTTAGAAGGATTGTGTGGACTTGTTTGTGGAGCAAATAAAGACGAATACCATTTAATTAATGTTAATGTCACGAGAGATATAAGTCCTAAGGAATTTTTTGATATAGCAAAAGTTTGTGACGGAGAAAAATGTATAAGATGTGGACATACCTTAGAAATAAAAAAAGGAATAGAGGTAGGAAATATTTTTCAATTAGGAACAAAATATTCAAAGAGCATGGCTATGACTGTTCAAGATGCAAACGGAAATCAAATCAATCCTATAATGGGTTGTTATGGTATAGGAGTTGGAAGATGTTTAGCAGGAATAGTTGAGGAAAATTCAGACGACAAAGGTATAATATGGCCTATAAACATAGCTCCTTGGGAAATCTATTTATGTCCTTTAAGGATAGATGAAGAAAATGTCTATAAAGAATCTGAAAATTTATATAAAAAATTATCTTCTAATTTTGAAGTTCTTTATGATGATAGGAATGTTTCTGCGGGAATAAAATTTAATGAAAGTGAATTAATGGGAATACCTATTAGATTGGTAATAAGCCCAAAAAGTCTTAAATTATCTCACGCAGAAATTTCAATAAGAAAAACAGGTGAAAAATTATTTGTTGAATTAGATAATTTAGAAATCAAATTAAAAGAAATTATAGAAAATTTAAGGAGTAAAAATGAATAACATATCTTATGAAGAGGCAACTGATAAACTTGATAATATAATAAACAAAATAGAAAGCGGAAATATATCTATGGATGAAGCTTTAAAAGAATTAGATGAGGGGCTAAAATTAATTAAATATTGTTATACAAAACTTGATCAAGCAAAGGGTAAACTAACAGAAATAAAAATAACATTGAATGGTTTAGAGGAAACACAAGAAGATTAATACATATTTATAATTAATAAATCATAAATTAATCATGTGAAAAGATATTATAAAATAGAAATACAAAACTATTCCAGAGCAAAAAAAATAATATGGGCAATTAAAATGTTTTTTATTGCAATATCTTTATCGTTATTCTTCGGATTTATAAGTCAAACATTATTATCTAGCATGGGAATAATAGTAGCATCAATAGGTATAACCATTTTTATATTTTTTTCTGTATTATTTGATATGATTGGTATAGCTACCACAAGTGCGGATATTGAAATATTTAAAAAATGGATTAAAGAAAATAAAAAAGGAGCTAGCACTGGATACATTTTATGTAAACACTCTGAAAAAGTTTGTTCATTTTGTGCAGATGTTATAGGAGATATATGCAGTACATTATGTGGAGCAGGCGGTGCATGCATTGTAGTAACATTAACTCAAAATTTATACAACAATCATTTAATAATTTTAATTTCAATCAGTGTATCAGCATTAATAGCAGGAATAACAATATTCTTTAAGGCACTAATGAAAGAATATGCTTTGAAAAATAACAATAAAATAATATTAAAAATAGGAAAAATATTAGAAAGATTTAATTAAAATGAAAAAAAACGTTGACAATGACGAATCATTATGATAAAATAGTCGCATGAAAGTAGAAGTTCCACTTCTCACCAGTTGGCAATTATGGCTTAACTAGGTAAAAAACTTAAATATAAAAAACTTTTATTATGTATTTAGTTTTGGTGGAATTTTATGCTTCCACCAAATTTTTATTAAAAGGGGATTATAACAATTTTTAAGGAACTTTTAACAAACGAACAAATAATAGCAAAAGAAGTTCGTTTAATTGGAGAAAATGGAGAGCAATTAGGATTGCTTTCAAGAACTGAAGCGCTCAATATTGCTGAAGAGCGTGGATATGATTTAGTGCTAATGTCTGCAACTTCAAACCCACCAGTATGCAAACTTTTAAATTATGGCAAGTTCAAATATGAAGCATTAAAAAAAGAAAAAGAGATGAAAAAATCTCAAAAAATAATAGAAACAAAAGAGGTGCGTTTATCAATGACTATAGAAGAACATGATATCGCATATCGTGTTTCAAGTGCAACAAAATTCTTAAAAGAAGGAAATAAAGTTAAAGTTACTCTAAAAATGAAAGGAAGAGAGCAAGCATATGTAAAAAAAGCCATAGAAATTGTAAAAGAATTCTGTTCTAGAGTTAGTGAATATGGATTAACGGAAAAAGAACCTGAACTTTTAGGAAGAAACATTTTTGTTGTTATAAGCCCAAAAAAGTCAAAATAAAAGGAGAAAAATTATGCCAAAACAAAAAACACATAGTGGATGCAAAAAGCGTTTTCATTTAACTGCAAGTGGGCAAGTAAAATTTGCAAGACCCGGTAAAGGTCATTTTCTTGCAAAAAAATCTAAATCAATTAAAAGAAAATTAAGAAAGGGCTCTTACATTAAAGGTCAAAATACAGAAAATATTAAGACCCTTTTGGCTAAATAAGGAGGAATGAGATGAGAATTAAAAGATCAGTAAATGCATTAAAAAAACGCCGTTCTATTCTTAAAAGTGCTAAAGGATATAGAGGAGCCAAATCTAAATTATATAGAACAGCAAAACAGCAAGTAATGAGAAGCGGGCAATATGCTTATATTGGAAGAAAATTAAAGAAAAGAAACTTTAGAGCACTTTGGATAACAAGAATAAATGCTGGATGTAGACAAAACGGAATATCTTATTCAAGATTTATTTCTGGATTAAAAAATAAGGGAATTGAACTTAATAGAAAAGTTCTTGCTGATATGGCAGTTAGAGAGCCTGAAGCTTTTGCTGCTTTGGTAGGTCAAGTTAAATAATGCAGAAGGCAACTAATAATTTAATAAGAGAATTAAAAAAGCAAAAACGAGAATCTTGTTCTTTGCTTTTTTTGGATAATATTAAAATTATAAAAGACGCATTAAAGCTAGGTTTAAACCCAAAATATATTTTAGTAGAAAGCAACAAAAAAGAATTGTTTCCAAATTATGACAATATAAAATATATAGTGGAAAATAAAATAATAAAACAATTATCAGATAGCACAACACCACAAGGAGTAGTTTGTATTATAGAATACATACAAGATAAATTAATGAATCCAAAAACTAACTTTTTAGTTTTAGATAGTTTACAAGATCCCGGAAATGTTGGAGCATTAATCAGAACAGCTTGCGCCTGTGGTTTTAATGATATATATTTGATTGATAGTGTTAAAGTAAACAATTCAAAATTAATAAGAAGTAGTGCGGGAACGATTTTTTTATCAAACATATATTCATGTACAAAAAAACAATTCATTGATTTAGTAAATACTAATAGTTTATATTTAATAAAAACAGATATGAAAGGAGAAAATATCTTCAATTTTAATTTTAAAGTAGAAAAAATAGGATTAGTTATTGGTAACGAAGGTAATGGAGTAAGCAAAGATATCGAAAAAATTTGTAAACAAACAGTTTCTATACCTATGCTAAATAGTGTTGAAAGTTTAAATGCCTCTATTTCTGGTTCTATCATTATGTATGAAATAGCAAAATCTAAATTTTAATATTTTTTCAAATTATTTTGAATTGGTATAAATATGTATTAAAATAATAAAGTATTGATTAATTAATTGATTTATTATTTTTCAATTAATTTAATTTGTTAATTTTTATATAGGAGGATAATTATGTCAGGACATTCTAAATGGCACAACATACAAGCACGAAAAGGGAAATCTGATGCTCAAAGAGGGAAAATATTTACCAAAATTGGAAGAGAAATAGCTGTTATCGTAAAAACTGGTGGTTCAGATCCAGTTTCAAATCCTAAATTAAGAGATGTTATAGCCAAAGCAAAGCAAAATAATATGCCAAACGATACTATCGAACGAAGTATAAAAAAAGCAGCAGGTGAAATGAATGGAGTTAACTATGAAACATGCACCTATGAAGGATATGGCACAGGTGGTTCTGCTGTAATAGTCGAATGTCTTACCGACAATAAAAATCGTACAGCAGGAGATGTAAGACACGCATTTGATAAACATGGCGGTTCTTTAGGTTCTACAGGTTGTGTAAGTTACCTTTTCCAAAGAAAAGGAATTGTAGAAATTGAAAAAACTGAAAAAATAGATAGTGATGAATTAATGATGACAGCACTTGATTTAGGAGCAAAAGATATAAATGAATATGATGATGAATTCGAGATAATTACCGAAGCGAACGATCATTTAAAAGTAAGTGAAGGATTAAGCAATCTAGGATATAATGTAATAAACGCAGAAACAACATTAGTTCCAGACAGTTATGTTGATTTAGATGAAGAAAAATTAGGAAAATTTTCTAAAATGATTGAAACTCTGGAAGATCTAGATGATGTTCAAGAAGTATATCACAATGTAAATGTCACAGAATAAAAAAATATTGACAAATCTCATTTTTATGATAATATAATAAAAAGGAGAGTTTTTATGAGTATGCAATGGTATAGCGACTGGGAACGCGAAAAAGAAGAAAGAGAAGAGGAGTGGCTTGAAGAATTACAAAAAGAAAAAGAGAGAAAAGAAAAATTAGAAAAGATTAAAGAAGAAAATGAAGCAATGTTAAAATCCATTGAGCAATATGGATTACATGTATGCGAAAATGGTCAATATTCTTTTTTCCCACCAGAAGTAAAAACTAATAAAACTAAAAAAAGAGAAATTACAAAGGAAGAATATGAAAATTTAGCATTTAAGCCTTATCCATATCCTATAGAAGATGAGGATGAGGATCCATTTATGCAAAAATAATTTTTCTTTACTAAAAAGCCGATTTATCGGCTTTTTTATTTATTTTAATTGACTAATTTTCTCTATTTAGTTAAAATTATATTATGATTATATTAGGAATTGACCCAGGATATGCTATTATTGGTTATGGAATAATAGATACTTCAAAAACAAATATGGTTATTGACTATGGTGCAATAACAACACCTAAAGAGGATAGTTTAGCTATACGATTACAATCCATTGAAAATAGTCTAAAATTTTTATTTGAAAAATTTAAGCCCGACGTTGTTGCGATAGAAGAATTATTTTATTTTAAAAATCAAAAAACAGTTATTCAAGTTGCACAAGCTAGAGGAGTAATTGTTTTAGCTTGTCAAAAATATTGTGGAAATATTTATGAATATACTCCATTACAAATAAAACAAGCTTTAACAGGTCAAGGACGCGCAGAAAAAGCACAAGTGCAGTATATGGTTAAAGCAATTTTGGGTTTAAATAGTATACCAAAACCTGATGATGCTGCAGATGCTCTAGCAGTTGCAATTTGCCATAGTCAAACAAGTTCTATTTTAAATCAAAACAAATTATAAAGAGGATTACATGATTTCATTTTTATTAGGAAATATAGAAGAAAAGAAAGAAAACTCATTAATTATTAATGTTAATGGTATAGGATATGAATTAATCGTATCAACAAATACATTAGCATCTTTACCTTTAGCAGGGGAAATAGTAAAGATATATACTTATATGGCAGTAAGAGAAGATGGGATATTTTTATTTGGATTCTCTACAACAGAAGAGCGTGAATTGTTTTATAAATTAATTTTAGTTAATGGTGTAGGTCCTAAAATGGCTATCACGATTCTATCTGGACTTTCTTTGTCTGATTTAACAATTGCTATTATCAAAGAAGACGTAAAACTTTTATCGAAAATTAAGGGACTTGGGAAAAAAACTGCAGAACGTATTTGTTTAGAATTAAAGGATAAACTCACGCAAATTGATAATGATGAAACAAGTAATTTCGATTTAAATTATAATGAAGATTCTGTACAAATGGCAACAGATACACTTATAAGTCTTGGTATTAGTAAAAATGAAGCATATATGCTTGCAAGATCCTATGCAGGCAATAATGCAACAGCAGAAGAAATCATTTCTAAATCATTAAGGGGGTACCAAGGATGATAGAAGATAACGAAAGATTTGTTACTAGCACAAAAAACCTGACTGATGCTGAAATTGAGAATTCTTTAAGACCAAATTCTTTTGACGAATATATTGGGCAAACTAAAGTTAAAGAATCGTTATCAGTATATATACAGGCAGCAAAAAATAGAAAAGAAAGTTTAGATCATGTTCTATTATATGGCCCTCCAGGACTAGGGAAAACTACATTATCAAGAATTATTGCAAATGAATTGGGTTCTCAATTTAAAGTTACATCGGGACCTGCTATAGAACATGCAGCTGATTTAGCAGCGATATTAACAAACTTAAATCAAAATGATGTTTTATTCATAGACGAAATACACAGATTAAACAAAACCGTTGAAGAAATTCTTTATCCAGCAATGGAAGATTTTGCACTTGACTTTATTGTAGGAAAAGGTCCTTCTGCAAGAAACATGCGTTTAAAAATAAAACCATTTACTTTAATAGGAGCAACTACAAGAGCGGGCATGCTTACAAATCCATTAAGGGATAGATTTGGAGTAATATGTAGACTTGAACTATATAGCACAGATGAACTATCTATAATTATAAATCGGTCTGCAAAAATTTTAGGAGTAAACATTGACAATGATGCAAGTATTGAGATAGCAAAAAGATCTAGGGGAACACCAAGAATAGCCAATAGACTATTAAAAAGAGTAAGAGATTATGCTCAAGTTCTAGGAGAAGGGCATGTAACAAAAAACATAGCAAATAAAACATTAGAAATTATGGAAATAGACGAATTAGGGCTTGATACAATAGATAGAAAAATTTTATTGACTATGATTAATAAATTTAAAGGTGGACCAGTAGGGCTTGATACATTATCAGCTACAATAAGTGAAGATGCTTCAACTATAGAAGATGTATACGAACCTTATTTACTTCAGCTAGGTTTTATCTCTAGAACTCCTAGAGGAAGGACAGTTTTGGAACCAGCATATAGACACTTTGGATTAAATTTCACATTATAAAATAAATTAAAAGAGATAAAAAATGTTAAACAAAATTGAAAAGAAAGATTTACTAAAAAAAAGCAGTTATTTCTATGATTTGCCAGAAGAATTAATAGCACAAGAACCAGTGGAGCCTAGGGATAGTTCAAGACTTATTATTTTTGATAGAAAAAACAATAACATAGAACATAAAATATTTAAAGATATTATTAGTTATTTAACACCAAATGATGTTTTAGTAATAAACAATACAAGAGTTTTACCCGCAAGATTATACGGATATAAAGATACAGGAGCAAAAATTGAAATCCTTTTACAAAAAAGGATAAATTTAAATAGTTGGCAAATTATTGCAAAACCTTTTAAACGTTTAAAAGAGGGAACTAAAATAACATTTTCTAATGAACTTGCCTGTATTATTGAAAAAAAAGAAAATTATGGTTTATGTGAAGTCACTTTTATTTATGATGGAGTATTTGAAGATAAATTGAGTAAAGTAGGACAAGTCCCATTACCACCATACATTCATGCAAAATTAAAAGATAAAGAAAGATATCAAACAGTTTATTCTAAAATAGAAGGATCCTCTGCAGCGCCCACAGCAGGTTTACATTTCACAAACGAACTTCTAACAAATATCAAAAAAAAGGGAGTAGAAATAATTGAAGTCCTTTTACATGTAGGGTTGGGAACTTTCCGCCCAGTTAAAGAGGACAATATTCTTGAACACCAAATGCATAGTGAATATATAGAAATGAGTGTTGAAAACGCACACAAACTTAATCAAGCTAAACAAAATGGAAAACGTATTATTGCAGTTGGAACAACATCTGTAAGGGTGCTTGAAAGTTGTGTTAATGAAAATGGAAAAATTCTTCCTTGTAAAAAAGAAACGGATATATTTATCTATCCTTCTTATAAATTTAAATTCGTAGATGCTTTAATAACAAATTTTCATTTACCTGAAAGCACATTAATAATGCTTGTTTCTGCATTTGCAGGTTATGAACAAACTATGAAAATTTATAATATAGCAGTAAAAGAAAAATACAGATTTTTTTCTTTTGGTGATGCTATGTTTGTTGAATAGATATTAGTATGTACATACAAAATACTATATATAGTATTTTTTAAGGAGATATAATGAGTTTATTTAATTATGAATTAATAAAAGAATGCCCCAAAACACATGCAAGAGCTGGTATTTTGCATACCCCACACGGAGATATAGAAACACCAATTTTTATGCCAGTAGGTACTCAAGCAACGGTTAAAGGTTTAAGGCCTGAAGATTTAAATGAAATTGGAGCACAAATTATTTTGTCAAATACTTATCATTTGTATTTAAGACCAGGTCATGAAATAGTAAAAAGTGTCGGAGGACTACATCAATTTATGAATTGGGATAAACCTATCTTAACTGACAGTGGCGGATTTCAAATATTTTCACTTTCTTCTTTGCGTAAAATTTCTGATGAGGGAGTTGAATTCAAATCACATTTAAATGGAGCTAAACATTTTATTACTCCAGAAAAAGATATGGAAATACAAGAAGCCTTGGGAGCTGACATAATAATGGCTTTTGATCAATGTACAGAAGCGGGTTGTGATTATCAAAAAGCCGTAGAAGCAAGAAGAATTACTAAATTGTGGTTAGAACGCTGTTATAAAGCACACAGAAACGAAAATCAAATGCTTTTTCCTATTGTGCAAGGAAATGTTTTTAAAGATTTAAGAAAATTGTGCGTTGAAGATTGTTTGCCATATGCAAAGTGTGGTATAGCGATCGGCGGTCTATCAGTAGGAGAGGAAAAATCAGTAATGTATGATATTTTAGACTTTTTACACCCGCTTTTACCAAAGAGCCAACCACGATATTTAATGGGTGTTGGGTCACCAGATTGTTTGGTAGAAGCCTTTTCTAGGGGAGTTGATATGATGGACTGTGTTCTACCTACAAGAATAGCAAGAAATGGAACTGCATTTACAAGAAAAGGAAAACTAGTTATTAAAAATTCAAAATACAAAAATGATTTTTCTCCCCTAGAACAAGATTGTAAATGTTATACATGCAGAAATTTCACAAAAGCATATATTAGACATTTAATTAATGCTGGAGAAATGTTGGCGGCAGAATTGTTGTCTATCCATAATTTATATAATTTAATTAATTTAGCTCATGATTGTCGTGAAGCAATTTTAGGTGATTATTTTAAAGATTTTAAAGATGAATTTCTTTCAAATTATGATTTATCAAAATCGAGATTTTAAATTAAATCGTTTGACTTATCTTAAAATATTTTATATAATTTTAATGGTAGATTTTTCTATCTTAAAAAGGGGATATTATGAGCAGTTTAAGCATATTATGCAATGCTGCTGTTACCGCCGGTGTTGTAAGTGGAGTAATTGCACTAATTTTGGGCATATTGCTCGGAACTATAATATATAAAATAGTCGCTAACAAAAAAATTGGCAGAAGCAAAACTAATGCTGTTAAAATCATAGAAGAGGCGTATGCAGAAGCAAAAAGCATAAAAAAAGAATCAATTATTGAAGCCAAAGAAGAAGCACAGAAAATAAGAGACGAGGCAAATGAAGAAGCAAAAGAAAGAAGAGCAGAAATACAAAAACAAGAAGAACGACTAGATCAAAGAGAAGAATATGTAACAAAAAAAGAAACATCACTAGATACAAAGCAAGAACAACTTGAAAATGAGAAGACTATATTAGAAAAAAATAAACTAATATTAGATGAAAAAATTTCCGAACAAGAAGAAATTAAAATTCAAATGTTGGAAAAATTGGAAAAAATATCTGGGCTAACTAAAAATCAAGCAAAAGATCTTTTGATTGAAAATATAACAGATGAAGCTAAAAAAGATGCTGGGGTTTTAATAAAAAAAATTGAAGATGAGGCAAAAGAAAAGGGTGATAAATTAGCTCAAGACATTGTTATGTCAGCAATCCAAAGATGTGCTACAGACCTTTCTTCAGAGATGACAGTTTCAACAGTTGCTCTTCCAAATGATGAAATGAAAGGAAGAATTATTGGGAGAGAAGGGAGAAATATTCGTTCTATAGAAAGTGCTACGGGAGTTGAATTAATAGTAGATGATACTCCAGAAACTATCACTGTTTCAAGTTTTGATCCTATTAGAAGAGAAATTGCAAGATTAAGTCTTGAAAAACTTATTATTGACGGAAGAATTCATCCTGGTAGAATTGAAGAAATAGTAGAAAAGTCCACAAAAGAAGTAGATAAAACAATAAAAGAAGCTGGCGAAAATGCTTGTAATGATGTTGCTATTTATAATTTAAATCCAGAATTAGTAAAAATATTAGGAAGATTAAAATATAGAACAAGTTATGGACAAAATTGCTTAAAACACAGTATAGAAACATCAATTATTGCAGGTCTTATTGCAACAGAACTTAATGCTAATGTTCAAGTTGCAAAACGCGGAGGTCTACTTCATGATATTGGAAAAGCACTTGATCATGAAATTGAAGGAACACATGTTTCGATTGGTGTTGAATTAACTAAAAAATACAAAGAAAATGAAGAAGTTATTCATTGTATTGAAGCACATCATGGAGATGTAGCATTTCATAGTATTGAAGCCGTAATTGTGCAAGTTGCAGATGCTATTTCAAGTTCCAGACCAGGAGCTAGAAGAGAAAGTTTTGAAAATTATATAAAACGACTAGAACAATTAGAAAGTATATGTAATGATTTTAAAGGTGTAGAAAAATCCTATGCTATACAGGCGGGTAGAGAAGTAAGAATTATAGTTAAACCAGAAGAAATAAATGATACTGAAGCAATGTATCTCGCAAAAGATATTAGTAAAAGAATTGAAAATGAAATGCAATATCCTGGACAAATTAAAGTCGTTGTTATTCGAGAAAATAGGTTCAGTGAAACTGCAAAATAAAAAGAGAAAAAAAATTTTCTCTTTTTTATTATTTAAATCATATTTTTGTCGAAAAAAATATATTTATAATATATGGATTGGTTTATAAATTTTTTACAAAATAACTTTTCAAACTGTGTATGGCTTGCAATTTTATTAATCTCAATGGTGCCTACCATTGAAAGCAAAATTGCTATTCCATTAGCAATGAATGAAGCCATTTGGGGAGAAAATATTCTTTCTCCACTAACAACTTTTTTAATTAGTTCATTAGGCTCTATAATTCCTTCTCTTTTTATAATTATTATAGTTAGGAAACTAAAATCTAAAACTACTGGTTTTGTTACAAATAAATTCTTTCAAAAATATACATTAAAAAGTCAAACAGTTAATTCAAGAAACTCTACATTAAAAAAATATATAACATTAACTAGTTTTGTTGCGATACCTATCCCTTTAACAGGAGTATGGACGGGTAGCTTAATAGCAGGTTTAACTAATTTAAACATAAAAAATTGTATTATTTCAATTTCAATAGGGGCAATTATTTCGGCAGGTATTGTTACAATTTTATGTCTAACCTTTTTAAATTCTATAACTTATATTTTAATAATATCGTTAGCTATTATAATATTATTTTTATTTGGAGATTTGTTATCAAGTTATATAAAATCAATCAGAAAAGATAAAATAATAAAATAAAAAGAATGACATTTTGGTCATTCTTTTTATTTCCAATATTTAATCAAAATATATCTTTTTAAATAATATCTTATAGGAAGAAAAACAAACAATAAAATGGTCGGCAAAATCAAAGATGTAGCATATAAATTAAAGTTAGTTCCATTTAATCCTAAAATAAAATTTAAACCAATAACAATTCCAATACTAAATATTGTGTATACCCATATTTGCCATTGAGGAATCATTTGAGCGGGAAGCCATCCTCTATATTTTTTATAATTATAAAACTTAATAACAATATCTAATATGAAAAGTGCTGGCAAAAGTATAAAAAGAAAATCGGTGTTTTTATTTAAATTATTTGTCTGATATAAAATAATAAACAATATTGCAGACAGTGTCGCAGATAACAAAAATACAAACAAAGATAGAAACAAATAAAGTTTATTAGTATTATGCTCATTTTTCTCTGCTGGTTTTTTATATACATTAAATGAAATATTTTGACTCTTATAAAAAGATTTTAAATCATTATAATCATATAAGGAATCTTCTCGTATTTCAGCATTGTCATTGTTAGAGCGAGAATAAAGTCTAGATAATATTTCTTTATGTGAAGGATCAATAGTCTTATCTCTATTTGGTGCTGGTAAATTATCTCTATTCGTATTATATTCTGGCAAAATCTTTAATCTAGGTGGTTCAATTTTTCTAGCTTTTTGAATACTGTCACCATCAATCCTTTGTGTAATAAACTTTCCATCATCTTCTTTTAGTTTTATTTCATTTTCTTCTTTTATAGAATTAGAAGGAAAACGGAAAGACATATGTCTAGAAAAATCATAATTATTAGTTTGCGTACCATTAGTTTTAACATTGATTGATGATTTAAAATTTTCTATACTAGCCTTTGTCCTTTCATTTGACTCAAACAAAGAATCAGTATTAACCATAGAAATTTGATCTTCAGCAAAACTTCTTTTTCTTTTATACTTATTTATATCTTTAGATATATCATAAATTCTTTTATTATATTCATCAACATCTTTTGATGAAAGAAAAACAGCATCATCTTTTTTTATTTCAATTTTACTTTCTTCATTTGTTTCGTTTTCTTTATTGGTTAAAGGGGAGGCAATACTCTCATTCATAACATAATTTTCTATATGATTATTAATAATATTCTCATTACAATTCTTATTAACATCTTTTTTCTGAACAGCCTCTAAATCTTTATTTTCTTCAATATTTTTATCTATATTATTATTTTTAATCTCTTCTTGATTATCAATTTCTGAAAAATCAAAATAATCTTCAGCTTCAGAATTTTCTTCATTATTATCTTGGTTTAAATAATCATAACTATAAGAAGAAATATTTTTATCATCATTTGTCAATTTCTTGCTTTCATCATTTACATTATTACCGTCATTAAAATCTCTAAAAACATCAATATTATTGCGCTCAAAATAATCTTTTAAATCATTATAAAATCTTCTTCCTTTCTCTGTAACTGAATAATATTTACGATTAGGACCTAAATCACTATTTTGTAAATAAGATGAGACATATCCCTGTTTTTCCATTCTAGTTAAGTTTGAATAAACACTAGGTTTTTTCAAATTAATACGCCCATTGCTTCTATTATTGATTTCAGATATAAAATCTAGACCATAAAAATCTCTTTCTAACAAACAATTTAAAATTAAAAAAGACAATTGACCTTTTGCATATAAATCCATAAACGTACCTCATTAATATAACTTCTTTAGAAACTTACCATTGAATCATCTTAAATAATAGAAAAATATTTTTTATTATATAATGATTATAAACATTTAGAAGTTATTGTCAAACAATTTTTATAGATTTTAAAATAGTATTATGCAATACATACTAGTAATTTAAAAAATTTAATTTAAAAAACTATATATATTTATGTTTTTATATTAACAAAATAGGGTATTATAAAATTTAAGTATAAAAATAAAGCAAAACCATTCATAACAATGCTAAAAAAATTATTAAAATATTTATGAATGGCAAAACAAAAATAAAAAAGAAATTTAAGTTACAAGTTTTATAATTAGAAACTTGAATTATAAAATAGGGAAGGGTAAATAAAATAAGTAAGATATCTTTATTTTTTTATATTCTCAGGGGATAAAAAACTAGTATGCAAAAATTTATTATCTATGCGTAAAAGACAGGTTTTACGCATAGATTATGATATACTAGCCTTAATAATTAACTATTTTGTTATTTTTTTATAATTTTTTTATTCATTAGTAATTGTTGCCATCATTTTATTAAATCCTATTCCATTATTTTGACACAAATTATCTTTATAAATTGAAGTCTTATTATCAGTAATAGATTTTACATCTTTTAAAGTCCTTATTGAAATATAATTAATAATTTTCATAAATATTTTATAGATATCATCTCCCAAATATAAATCATCTGGAACACTACATAAAACACTTTCCATAAAAATTTGATTAGCATGATACGAATTTGCATTATAAAATAAATAGTTTAATATTTTAAGTATCTTTATAAAATTATTACCAACTTTATTTATCTTTGCTTGAACTGCCTCTATTCGATTATCAAAATTTACATCAATAAAACCTTTTTTCCTTCCAGCAAAATATTTATAATTAACACCATCATAACAAACAACGTAAATAATAATTTTTGTATTTGATCCAAAATCATCTTTTCCTACTATTTCCAATTTATTATTATATAGACAGATTAAACTTGTTTCAGTTAAAAAATTTGCCATCGAATACTGTATATCCTCTGTTAAATTATAAATATTGTATTTTATTGGATCAAATTTAAACTGCTCCATTCTTTCGAGTTCTTTTTTCTTTCTTCTTTTTCTTCTACGCTTTTTTAATATTGTTTTTCTATTTTGCCAAGCCCATTTTATTCTTTCTATAAAATTTTTCCAAAAATTAGTTTTTCTTTGAGTGTTTAATTGTAACTGTGGACTATTAATTCCTAAAAAATAAACAAATAAGGAATTATCTATTATAGAACCTGTAATAAGTTCATTTGCTGGCTGTAATATTACATTTTTCAATGACACATAAGATATTTTTTCAGACAATTTCATAATACTTTCAGCAACAAGATTATTGATAATTTTATTAGTCTGCTTGATATATTGCTTATTTTCTTGATTCGCTATATTATTAATTAATTCTTTAGAAACTTGAATTTTAGCCATGAATAAATCCTTTTAAACTTTAATTATGATAGTACAATTAAATATTAGTAAATAGGAACAATTCTATCTTTTCCCCCCATATAAGGTCTTAAAACGATAGGAATATTAACACTTCCATCTTTATTCAAATTATTTTCTAAAAATGCTATTAATGCACGAGTAGACGCTAAAACAGTATTATTTAAAGTGTGTAAATAATAAGTACCTTTTTCTCCTTTTGCTCTGATTCCAAGTCTTCTGGCCTGAGCATCTCCCAATGTTGAACAAGAGCCAACTTCAAAATATTTTTTTTGTCTTGGACTCCAAGCTTCTACATCACAACTTTTAACTTTTAAATCAGCTAAATCACCACTGCAACATTCTAAAGTTCTTACAGGAATATTTAAACTTCTAAAAATATCAACAGTATAAGACCACATTTTATTATACCAAGACATTGAATCTTCCGGTTTACATATAACTATCATCTCTTGTTTTTCAAACTGATGAACCCTATAAATTCCTCTTTCTTCTATACCATGTGCTCCTACTTCTTTTCTAAAGCAAGGACTATAAGATGTCATAGTTATTGGTAAACTTTCTTCCTTTATGATTTGATCCTTAAATTTTCCTATCATAGAATGTTCACTAGTACCAATTAGAAACAAATCTTCTCCCTCAATTTTATACATCATGGCATTCATTTCAGTAAAACTCATAACTCCATTAACAACATCGCTTCGTATCATAAACGGAGGTATACAATATATAAAGCCTTTATCAATCATATAATCACGAGCATAACTAATCATAGCACTAACTAATCTGGCAGAATCTCCTATTAAATAATAAAATCCATTACCGCTGGTTCTTCCAGCACTATCTTTATCTAATCCTCCTAATCTATTTAAGATATCCGCATGATAAGGAATATCAAAATTGGGAACAAACGGCTCACCAAATTTTTCTATCTCAACATTTTCGCTGTCATCTTTACCAATAGGAACATCATCAGCAATAATATTTGGAATTGTCATCATAAGATTTTTTAACTCAATAGAAAGGTTTGCTTCTTCTTTTTCAATTTCAGATATTCTAGTGTTAATTGATAAAACTTGAGACTTTAAATTGTTAGCTTCTTCTAATTGTTTATTTTTCATGAGAAAACCAATTTGACTACTTATAGAATTACGGTTAGAACGAAGATCATCACCTTCTTTTTTTAAATTTCTTATTTTTTCATCTAAATTTAAAATTTGATCTATATTCTTTAATTTTTCATTTTGAAATTTTTTCTTAATATTTTCTTTGACTAAATCAGCATTATTTCTTATCAAATTAATATCTATCATAAATGTCTCCTATAATATTCAATTAAATTATATAAACAACCAATAAATAAGTCAATTAAATAATAAAAATTAACTAAAAAAACTAACGCATATTATAAAAAAATACAATATATAGTAAGAGATAAATTAAAATACATCATATAAAATATTTTACGCATACTTAATTAAATAATTTGTATTTTTAATTTAATTATGATATAATTATATTATGGAAAAAATGGATTTTTATAAAAAAAGAGATTTACAAAATAGAGTTAAAATGTCAAAATATTTAGAAAAACTCCCCTATTATTGTTTAGATTTCTTTATAGGAATCGAAAATAACACTTCTTCATTAACGAGATATAATTATTCAATGGATTTATATATTTTTTATAACTTTATATCTAGATTTATAATCAAAAAAAGCATTGAACAAGTAACTTTAGATGATTTAAATAATTTAACAACTCGTCAATTAGAACAATATTTATCTTATTTGACATATTATGAAATTGATGGGAAATTTTATAAAAATGACGAAAGGGGCAAAGCAAGAAAATTGGCTTCTTTAAGAAGTTTTTTCAAATATCTTTTTAATCATGACATGGTCAAAGCAAATATAGCAAGTAAAATTTCTACTCCAAAGTTACACAATAAGGAAATTGTTAGACTTGAAAAAGATGAAGTTAATAAGTTGATAAATACTATTGAGAATCCTATAGAATTTTCTAAAAGACAAAAAGAATATAACAAGAATACATTTGAAAGAGATAACGCTATAATTACACTATTTTTAGGAACAGGGATACGTATTTCAGAACTTGTAGGTTTAAATATAGAAAGTTTTGATTTTTCTCAAAATGCTTTTATTATAACTAGAAAAGGCGGCAATCAAACAATGCTATATTTTTCAAAAGAAGTTGAAATAGCTTTAAAAACTTGGTTAGAAAAAAGGGCTACACTATCATTAAATAAAGATGAAAATGCAATGTTTATATCCTTGCAAAATAAACGCATTTCTACAAGGGCTGTAGAAAATTTAGTTAAAAAGTTTGCTCAAATTGCTTCTCCTTTAAAAAAAATATCACCTCATAAATTAAGAAGTACATTTGGTACTAACCTTTATAAAGAAACAAAAGACATTTATATAGTTGCAGATGTTCTAGGACATAAAGATGTAAACACTACTAAAAAACACTATGCTGCTATAAGTGAAGATATGAGAAAAAGCGTCGCAGAAAAAGTTAAAATTTCTAACAATTAATTTAAAATTTTGTATATTTTTTAACATATTACAAATAATAATAATGTGAAGGAAAATTGCTTCACATTAAAGAAGAAGCCAATTGCTGAAATATTTCAATTGACTTCTTTTTTTATTAAAAAAATGATTAGTTTAAAACTAATCATTAATTTGTTCTAACATCCAATCACTATATATAGCATAACCTTTGCTAGGATCTGATAAAAACACATGTGTAACAGCCCCTATAATTTTGCCATTTTGGATTATTGGAGAACCACTCATTCCTTGCACAATTCCACCAGTTAAATCTAAAAGTCTTTTATCTTTTACTCTAAAAATCATACTTTTATCACTAACACTATTTTGATAATTTGCTTTAATTATTTCTATATCATATTCTTCCTTTATACCACTAATATAAGATACTATTTTAGCATTTCCACATCTTACACCCAACCTTCCACCAAGTGAATATGTTAAATTAGTATCTACTATATTTAAATTATTTATTTTTCCATAAATACCATATTCTGTATTTTCTTTAATTTCTCCTATTGAATTTTTAGGTACAAAAACACACCTCAATTCTCCAGGTTCTCCTTTTTCTCCCTTGTTTATAGAAACTAATGTACAATCAAAAATTTCACCATTCTTTATAGAAACAAGACTATCGCTTTTACCATTCGTTACAGGATGTCCAAGTGCACCAAAAGCATTGTCACTTTTTCTTACAAATGTCAATGTACCAATACCTGAAATATCATCTTTTACCCAAACTCCTAGTTTATAATTACCATTTGAATCTTTTATTGTAGGTATTCGACAAATTTTTGTCTTTCCATTCCTTATATATTCTACTTCTGCGTCACTACTATCTTTGTCTATAAAATCATTTAAATCATTCAAATCATTAATTTCATGATTATTTATCTTTGTTATTATATCACCATTTTTAAGAACTTGATTTTTTAAAATTTTATTTTCTTTTATATCAACCAAATTATCGCTTACTATAATTGCTCCGTTAGTATTTACTGTTAAACCAATAGGTTTTCCACCAACATACACTTCTTCTTCTGGAATATATTTTATTTTAACTTTTTTTATTGGTATAAAACCAAATAATTTAAAAATTGCTACATCTTCTTCTTTATTATCATCTGTTTGAAAATCGTTATTACTTGATTTTAATTTTATAAATTTACCAAATAAGTTATCATTGTTAACTTTTTTTATTTCATCATAATTTGAATATATTTCGTTAGGCATTTGCAATAATTTCTCTACTTCAATATTATTTAAAATAACAAAAGAAAAACCTATAAAAACACAAAAAAGAATTAATATAAATTTTTTCATTTTTCCTCCTTAAAATTAGTTGAATTAAAAATAAATTAATGCAAAAAAATAGTTATAAATAAAAAAAGACTACTTAAAAGTAGTCTACACAATTTATTTTTTATTATTCAAATCTTACCAGTTTTTTCCCTCATTTCTTTAGCGTGTTTTAAAGCAATTTCGGTAACATTATCTCCTGCAATCAATCTTGCTATATTATAAATTATTAACTTTTCATTTAAATAATCAACTGTAGTAAAAGTGTTATCTTTAGTTATTCGTTTAGATACATAATAAAAATTATCTCCATAAGCAGCAACTTGTGGTAAATGTGTTATGCAAATTACTTGTGCAAAATTGGTTAGATTATTCAATTTAGCCCCAACAACATTTCCCGTTTCACCACTTATACCAGCATCAATTTCATCAAAAATTAAAGTTTGAGCACTTCCAATTTGTGCAAATATATCTTTAATTGCTAACATAAATCTACTTAATTCACCACCCGAAGCAGTTTTAGAAAGTGATTTAACTTCTTGTCCAATATTGGCTGAAAATTCAAACTCTACATTATCAAAGCCGTTTGCTGTAGGATTAGTTAATTGATTAAAATTTATTACAAATTTACTAGATTTCATGTTTAAATCTTCTAATTCTTTTGTAATTTTATTTTCAATTTCCAATGCAATATTTTTTCTTTTAGTTGATAAAATATTACATGCTTCTAAAAGTTGATTATATAAAATTTCTTTTTCTTTAATCAAATTTTCTAATAAATAATCTGCATCTTCAAGTTGCATTAATCTATTTTTAGCATCTATAGAATATTTTAAAGCATTTTCAATAGAACCATATTTATTAACAATTGACTTTATTA
The DNA here is from genome assembly GCA_944372505.1 of uncultured Clostridia bacterium. Lineage (GTDB taxonomy): Bacteria > Bacillota > Clostridia > Christensenellales > UBA1242 > Caccovivens. The sequence continues at coordinate 55,635 of CALVZK010000001.1, forward strand.
AATCATAACGATTCTCTAATTGATCAAGTTCTGCCTCATCGAAATCCATTTGATCTCTTAAATTTTTTAAATAATCACAAATATCTTCTATATCATAAATACAACTATCTAATCTATTCTTTATATCTTCCAATTTTTCAAATTTTAACAAACTATTTAAATTAAGCGAAGCAAACTGAATTAAATTTATCGCAGATTGATTATTGTCCATTAAAGCCTCTAGACAAACATTTACTGCTTGCACAATTTTTTCAGCGTTGTTTAATAATTCTCTTTTAGCCTTAATTTCAACATCTTCATTTATAGATAAATTCGCATCATCTATTATCTTTACTTCATATTTAAGTAACGACATAGTCCTTTCTCTATCGTATTTATCTCCGCCCAACACATTAATTTTATCTAAAAGAGCTCTATAATTTTGATAACAAATCTTTACATTTTCTTTTAAACTATTTATTTCATTAAAAGCATAACGATCAATCATTAATAAATGATTTTTAGTTTTTAACAAATCAAAGCTATCATGTTGGGAATATATATCAACCAATATCTGCCCAATTAATTTTAATTGAGATAAAGTTACAGCAATTCCATTAATTCTACAAATAGATTTTCCATCTTGATATAAAATTCTAGACAAAGAGATTTCTTCCTCATCATAGCCCAATTCTTTCAAAGAATCTAAAATATTCTCATTCAAATTAGAAAACAAGGCGTCCACTTTCATTTCTTGCTCGCCAGAACGTATTAAAGTTTTATCGGCTTTTGACCCTAAAACGAAACTTAAAGAATCAAAAATAATACTCTTCCCTGCACCGGTTTCACCCAATAGAACATTGAAGCCACTTCCAAAATCAATCGTTAATGAAGATATTAAAGCTACATTTTTTATAGTTAAAGATTGAAGCATATTATCACCTCTAATTAACCATATCGTTTAAAGTGACTACTGCTTCACTAGCTAAAGTAGTTGTAGGGAATATTAACATAACAGTATCGTCACCATTAACGGCCCCCATTAGCTCATTAATATTAAGTTTATCAACAAAACTAGCAATACTAGAGCCCAATCCTTTCATAGTTTTTATGACAACAAGATTCATCGCAACTTTAATAGAAATAACTGCCTCTTTAAATATGGATATGTATTTATTAGAAATTATTTGTTCATCAGATCCTACAAAGCAATATTTATATTTGCCTGAACTAGATAAAATTTTAGTTAGCCCAAGTTCCTTTATATCACGAGATATTGTAGCTTGGGTTATATCAAAATTTGCATTTTTAAGTTCTCTAGCCAATTCATCTTGTGTTTCAATCTCTTTAGTAGAAATAAGTTCCAAGATTTTTGACTGTCTAGCACTTCTTGCCATCATTTACTCCTTAAATCGCTATTTCCCTTTATTTTCAATGACTTTAAAGGTTATGAATTTTTATAAATTTATACTTATACAGTCATTTTTGATTATTATACAACATTATTTATAATTATGCAAGCGTTTTTTGTATAAATATTCACTTAATTTTTATATATATTGCATAATATGAAAATTTATAAAAAACAAATTTATAAAAATAAATAAGTATACATAGGTTATAAAAAAAGCAGGCTCCACACCCGCTTTTACTTTTTTATTTAATCAATATTAATAACTTCCATTGAATCTAAACATTCTTGAATTAAAATTTCTATATTTAAAAAACTTTCTTCTTTTTTAGCCTTTTCTATTGTAGGTCTGATAACTGGATTCTTAGGCAAGAATACAGTACAGCAATCTTCATATGGTAAAATTGATGTTTTGAAAGTATTAATACTTTCCGCTATTTTTATTATATCTTCTTTATCCATTGCAATACATGGCCTAAAGATTGGTATTTTGTCTAAAACATTATTCGTTACCATTATGCTTTGCATTGTTTGCGAGGCTACCTGCCCAAGACTTTCTCCTGTTATTATTGCTCCTAAACCATTTTTTAAACAAATTTTTTCTGCTATTCTCATCATTATTCTTCGCATAATTGTAATCATATATTCTGACGAACAATTCATATGAATAGCTTCTTGCACTTTTGTAAATGAAACAACATATAGTTTAAATTTACCAACATAGGATCTTAATTTTTTTGCAAGTTCGACAACCTTCTCCTTAGCTTCAATTGAGGTATATGGATAGCTATGAAAATGTAAAGCATCGATTTTTAATCCACGTTTTCCTATCAAATATCCACTAACTGGACTATCTATACCACCAGAAAGCAAAAGCAAACCCTGCCCCGATGAGCCAAGAGGTAACCCACCTTGACATTTTATAATTTCACTGAAAACATAGGCTTTCTTATTTAACCTAATATCTATATATATTTCTTTTTCTGGATTATACAAGTCTACAATAGACCCTTCATTGTTTTTTAAAACAACTTCTCCAAGTAATTTTGCAAGTTCCATAGAACATATAGGAAAACTTTTATCAGCCCTTTTAACAAATATTTTAAAGGATTTGTTTAAACAGTTTATCTTATTAATTTCATTTTTAATTTCATCAATATCAGCATTAACTTCAACAGCACGGCTTAAACTATACAGCCCAAAAACTTTCATCAATTTATCTACTAAAATATTTTCGTTGTTTTCTTCATAATTACTAATCACATATCTTCCAAATGTTTTTTTAAAAATAAAATTTTCTCCATTAAGAGCTTCTTCAATATTTTTAACTAAAATACCTTCAAAAATTTTTCTATTGTTGCCTTTCAAATATAACTCTCCAAATCTTAATAAAAGAACTTTCATTTAACCTTCTCCCATAAATCTTTATAAGTAAAATAAATTTCTTTTGCGGCAAATTTTATTTCTTCAATATTTTGCGTGTAATCAAACGAAACCCTAATGTGAGATTTTATAGAATTTTTATCAAATCCCATACTTTCAAGTACCCTGTTCCCCAATTTTTTAGATGAACAAGCGCTACCAGTTCCAACATAAATATTTTTATCTTGTAAAGCCCTCATTATTGTTTCTCCATTCACGCCTTTGAAACTAACACTTAAAATATATGGACTTTGCGCTTTGATAAATGAAATTTTATTATCTAAATCGAATGACTTTAACTCTAACTTAAAGGCATCATTTAATCTTGAAACTAATTCCAAATTTTTTTCAATATCAATATTTTCAATAGCATTTTTAAGAGCCATTATCCCTGGAACATTTTCAGTTCCAGAACGGTATCCATTTTCTTGTCCCCCACCAAAAATTATATTTTTTAGCTTTTCAATGTTTTTAACATATAAAGCACCTACACCTTTAGGACCATGAAATTTATGAGCAGATAAAGTATAAAAATCTATATTAAATTTTTCAATGTTCAGTGGTATTTTAGAAAATGCCTGAACCCCATCTACATGAAGCAGAGCATTCGGCGCATAATTTAGTCTTATCTCATTAATTTTATTCAAGTCATTAATGATTCCCGTCTCATTACTAACATGTATCACACTAATTAATCTAGTTCTATTATTTACTACAGTTTTTAAAATGTTATAGTCAATTTCTCCATTTTTATCTAATGGCACAATTATAACTTTATAGCCTTGCAATTCTAATTCCTTAGCACAATTATAAACACTGGGATGTTCGCCTTGAGAAAATACATACTCCCACTTTCCATTGCGTTTATTCCCCATAATGGCTAAATTATTGCTTTCTGTTGCTCCACCAGTAAATATAACATCACCACTTTTAACATTAAGAATCTTTTTTATTAAATTTCTTACATCATTAATTTCATGGGTGATTTCTAAAGATTTATTATATCCTGCAGAAGGGTTAAAAAATTTTTCACATGCATATTTTTTATAAACGTCCACAGCACTTTCAAACATTTGGGTGGTTGCAGCATTATCTAAGTAAATCATCTTAAATTTGCTCCATATTTGTAATTTAAAGTTTTAATAATTTTTTGTATAGTTTTATTCACTTCATCATCAGTTAATGTTTTATTTAAATTAGATAATTTAATATTAAAAGCCATACTTTTTTTATTTAATCCTAATGAATCGCTCCTATATATATCAAATAAATTAGCATCATAAAACAAGGTTCCACAAGAAGATTTAATAGAATTTAATAATTCTTCAGCAAGCACATTTTCATCTACTATTAAAGCTAAATCTCTCTCCACTATTGGATATTTAGAAATTTGTCTTGCGATGTATTTTTTAGGTTCTAAATTTGACAAAAATCCAGTATCAATTTCTCCATAATATACAAATGCTGGTATATCATAATTTTTTGCAACTTGAGGATGTATTTTGCCAAAACAACCAATTATTTCCCCGTCGCAAAGAATATTCGCGCTAATTCCTGGGTGCAAATATGTTTCTTTTGATCTTTCTATTTTATAATTAACGGAAGTCTTTCTTAAGAGATTTTCAATTATGCCTTTTATGTTGTAAAAATTAAAATTTTCTTCACAAATAGCCATAGCTAAAATATTTTTCTCTTTTGGTAATTTTTTCAAAGGTAATTCTTCTGCAAGGTACGTCCTTCCACATTCAAAAATTGAATAATTTTTATTCCCTACACTATTATTATAATTTATTGTGTTAAATAACGAATTAGCCATAGATGTTCTCATACAAGAAATATCTTCAGTAATAGGATTTGCAATTTTTATTAAATTACATCTCTCATCGTTTAAAAGGAGTTTTTCAACACTATTTGAAGAAACTAAAGAATACGAAACATTTTCATAAAAACCTCTTTCAACCAATGCATTTCTGAATTTACGTTCCAACAATAATCTTGGGTGATGTTTACCTTCTGTTACATTAGAATTCTCGAATAAATTATAATTAATATTGTCATAAATATCATAACCATATATTCTTATAATTTCCTCTGCAATATCATAATCGTTTTCAAGATCTTCTCTATATGGCGGAATTTTTAACGACAATTTATCACAAATAAGTTTTGTTTCTATAGATAAGTTATTAAGAATATTAATAGCATCTTTTTCAGGTATTTTAACACCTAGTATATCATTTATTAATTTTAATGAAACTGTAATTTCTCTATATTCATTTTTAACTAACGATTTATCAATAATTCCTCTAACTACTTTACCACAACCTATTTTAGAAACAAGATGCAACGCTCTATTTAAACCAATTTCAGCATTAGCCACATTTACACCTTTTTCATATCTAGCAGAAGAATCAGTTCTAACCCCTATTTTTCTACTAGTAATTCTAATAGATTTTAAATCAAATATAGCACTCTCTAAAGCACAAACCTTTGTATTATCATTAATACATGAATTTGTTCCACCTATTACTCCGGCAATTACCATAGGTTCTTTTTCGTTTGCTATTACCATAATACTTTGATCTAATTCATAAGAATTGTGATTAAGAGCCTCTATTTTTTCACCAGCTTGACCTTGTCTTACAACAATTTTTTGACCATCAATTAAACTTTGATCAAAAGCATGAAGTGGTTGCCCCATTTCTATAAGAACATAATTGGTTATATCTACAATAGTATTAATAGGTTTAATGCCTACAGCATTTAATCGAGCTCTCATCCACAAAGGAGATCTTTCTATTTTTAAATCTTTAATAGCTCCCATCATATATCGTAAACAATTATCTGTTTTGACTTCGACGTCGACATAATTTCTAACAGTATCTTTATCATAAACGTCAATATTATAACTTAAATTTACTTTTTTCATTTCAATACCAAAAATAGCAGATACTTCTCGAGCAATACCTATAACACTCATACAATCTGCCCTATTTGGCGTGATATTTATATCAAAAACTACATCATCTAGTAGTAGTGCTTTATCTATAGGATCTCCGATTTTCATATTTTGAGGTAAAATCAAAATACCATTTACTCCTGCACCTTCAAAATAATTTTCATCAATACCTAATTCTTCGCCAGAACAAAACATACCATAAGACTCTATTCCGCGCATTTTTGTAGGCTGAATTTTAACTCCATTTACAAGATCAGCTCCTGGTAAACTTACTGGAATTACAGCCCCTTCAAAAACATTTGTTGCAGCAGTTAAAATTTGGACAATCTTACCCCCTATATCCACTTGACAAACGACTAGTTTATCAGCAGCGGGATGTTTTTCTATTTTTAAAATTTTACCTACAACAACGTCGTGTAAATGTTCATTTTGATACATTAATTCTTCAACTTCCATTCCTGCATTTGTTAACTTTTTTGCGACTTCTTCAGCGTTGGCAGTAATAGGAACAAATTCTTTTATCCAATTATACGTTACTTTCATTTTTATCTCCTAAACTTTATTTAAATTGACTTAAAAATCTAATATCATTTCTATAAAGATTTTTTATATTATTGATACTATCTAGAATCATTGCTGTACGATCAAGCCCAAAACCAAAAGCAAAACCCTTGTATTTTTTACTATTTATACCAGACATTTCTAATACTTTTGGATTTACTATACCCGCACCCAAAAGTTCAAGCATTCCAGTTCCTTTACAAGTAGAACATCCCTTTCCATGACAATTAGGACAAGAAACGTCTACCTCGATACTCGGCTCTGTAAAAGGGAAAAAAGAGGGCCTAAAGCGTATTGCTGTATCTTCGCCAAATAACCTTTTCATTAAAATAGTCAACATAGATTTTAAATCTGCCATAGAAACATTTTCATCAACCACAAGCCCTTCTAATTGATTGAAAATAGGACTATGAGTAGCATCACTGTCATTACGATAAGTTTTACCAGGACAAACAATTTTAAAAGGAGGTTTACGCTTTTCCATTTCTCTTGCCTGAACCGCAGAAGTTTGAGAACGTAATAAAATTTCATCTGTAATAAAAAAGGTATCTTGCATATCTCTAGAAGGATGATTTTTAGGAATATTCATTGCTTCAAAATTATAATAGTCGCTTTCTATTTCAGGACCTTCTACAACGGAAAATCCCATACTAACACAAATATCAGTAAGTTTATCAATAACGTCATTTATAGGATGCAAAGCTCCAACAATTACATCTTTTCCAGGTTCTGTAATATCAATTTTTTCATTAGCTAATTTATTTTCTAATTCTTGTTTTTCTAAAAAAAATTCTTTTTCAGAAATCTTTTCTTGCAAAAATATTCTAACGTCATTAATTTTAGCCCCCACTAAAGGTCTTTGGTCGATAGGCAATTCTTTTATCCCTTTAGATAAGGCAGTTAAAAGTCCAGACTTGCCAAAAACTCTAACTTTAATTTCATTAATATCTTTCAAATTTTCTACTTTTTCAAGCTCCCCAACAGCATCATCTTTAATTTTTTTTAGTTCATCAATGATCATAAATTCTCCTTTTAACAAAAAAAATCTCTTTCCATTAGGACGAAAGAGACTTCGTGGTACCACCTAACTTTAATTGGAAAATCCAATCCTTATTTTTCCTTAACGCAGAATCACGATATAAACTACTTTAAATTTCATCTATACAGCTAGGAAGCGAATTCAAATAATCTATCTTATCTACTTACAGCAAATGTAGACTCTCTGTGAAGCATCAATTATAATACTACTCTCCCATCATTGCTTTTAACCTCTTTAATTATATAAATTAGTGAATATAAAGTCAAGCAAATACATGAAATAAAACAAAAAAATAAAGAAAAGTTTTGATTTAAAAAACCAATTTTGTATAATAAAAGAATGGAAACATTTAATTATAAAATAAAAAAAGATTACAAAAGTGTTTATGAATTTTTAAAAAGCAGCGGTTTTTCAGAAAATTACATAAAAAATTTAAGAAAAAAAATGGGCTATATATTAATAAACAAAGTACCAAGTATCACAAAATCTCCTCTAAAAAAAGATGATATTTTAACATTAGATGCTAATCCAAATAATAAAACCAGTATTATGCAATGCAGAATACCATTAGATATAGTATATGAAGACGAATACTACTTACTAATTAATAAGCCTTCAAATTTATCTTCTATGCCTTCAAAATCACATTATTTTAATAATTTATCAGGTGCAATTTGCTATTATATGAACAAAAAAAATGACAATTTTACTTTAAGGATGATTAATAGATTAGACAAAGATACTTCTGGCTTAATATTAGTTGCAAAGGATAGTATATCACAAAAAGAAATAAAGAATATTAGCAAAAAATATCTAGCAATTTGCAATGGGAAAATTGATAAACCTATACACATTAATTCACCTATAAAAACTATTAAAACTAACGGAATTAATGAATTAAAAAGGCAAATTAATATTAATGGAAAAGAAGCAATTACTAAAATAACCCCTATTTCATACAATGAAGAAGCCTCTCTTATACAACTTGAATTATTAAATGGCAGAACTCACCAAATAAGACTTCATTTATCTTCTATAGGTCATTATCTTATTGGTGACACTATTTATGGCGAGCCATCAGCAATAATTAACCATACAGCCTTAATTTGTAATGAATTATCATTTTATCATCCCTTTTTAAATAAAACTCTTAATTTTAATACAATACCACCTAAAGATTTTCTAATTTTAATAAAATATTTTAATTTATAACTTCAGACTAGTTTCCCTTTTTAAATATTATAAAAAAAGAAGCATTTGCTTCTTTTAAAATTCACAATTATTAGGGGTTCTAGGAAATAAAATGACATCTCTAATGTTGCTAATACCAGTAATATACATCAGTATTCTTTCAAATCCCAACCCAAAACCACTATGTTCTACAGAACCAAACTTTCTTAAATTTAAATACCACCAGTAGTCATTTTCTTTAAGACCCAATTCGTTAATTCTATTTAACAATTTTTGATAATCTGTTTCTCTTTGACTTCCTCCTGTCACTTCGCCTATTCCTGGGAATAAAAGATCACAAGCTCTAACTGTTTTACCATCTTCATTTTGTTTCATATAAAAAGCTTTTATTTCTTTAGGATAATCTGTTACAAATACTGGCTTTTTAAAAATTACTTCTGATAAATATCTTTCATGCTCTGTTTGAATATCACTTCCCCATTTTACAGGAAATTCAAATTTGTCGTTATTTTTCTCTAAAATTTCAATAGCTTCTGTATATGAAATTCGACCAAATGTATTATTTAAAACATTATTTAATTTATCAAATAATCCTTTTTCTACAAAATTATTAAAAAATTCCATTTCTTCAGGACATTTTTTCATTATTCCAGAAATGATATATTTCATCATTTCCTCTTCCAAATCCATAAGTTCGTCTAAATTCATAAAACATATCTCTGGTTCTAAATGCCAAAATTCATTTACATGTCTTGTTGTATTACTATTTTCCGCTCGGAATGATGGCCCAAAAGTATAAATTTTACCAAATCCAAAAGCACATGCCTCTCCTTCTAATTGCCCTGTTGGAGATAAATAGACTTTTTTACCAAACAATTCATCTTTGGGATCAAATTTTTTATTTTGATTATATATTTCCTGTGTAGTTACTTTAAATAATTCGCTACCGCCTTCACAATCAGATGCTGTTAAAAGAGGTGTATGGACATGTACAAAACCTCTTTCTTCAAAAAATTCGTGCAATAAATATGCTAATTTACTTCTAACCCTAAACACAGCATTAAATAAATTAGTTCTTGGCCTCAAATATGCTATTTCTCTTAAGAATTCTAAAGAATGTTTTTTCTTTTGAAGCGGATATTCCGAATCTGTTGCGTTAATTATATTTATTTCTTTTGCGTGCATTTCAAACGGCTGTTTATTTTGTGGAGTTGAAACTATTTGTCCTGAACAAACAATAGCAGATCCTGTATTTATTTTTTCAACCAAATCAAAATTATTTATGTCATTTTTAGAAAATACAATTTGAAGAGATTTAAAATAGGTTCCGTCTGTTAAATCAATAAATCCAAAATTACCATTACCTCTACAACTTTTTACCCAGCCAGCAACTATTATTTCTTTATTTAAAAATTTTTCTAATTCACTATATAACAATTTAATGTCTGTTTTTTTCATATTTTAAAATCCTTTTATGGAGTTAATCTATCTGGTCCTCTAAATATAAACATACTCTCTTTTAATGAAGGTAGATTCAATAATACCATTGTCATTCTATCTACCCCAACACCAAACCCTCCATGAGGTGGCATCCCATATTTAAAGAATTCTAGATAAAATTCTACATCTTTTTTTAAACCTTTTTCTTCTGCTTGAGCTTTTAAAATTTCATACCTATGCTCTCTCTGAGCCCCAGTAGTTATTTCAATTCCCTTCCAGATTAAATCATAACCTTGAGGAATTCCATTCTTTCTCATATGATAGAAAGCCCTTTTTTCTGGACCAAAATCTGTCACAAACAAAAATTCATGATCAAATTTATCTTTGGCAAGTTTTGCACATAATTGTTCCGCCTCTGTAGTTAAATCAACTTTTTCATTTTCTGCTACTTTATAGCCATATCTAGCTTCTAATTCATCATATATATCTTTAAGTTTCATTCTTGGAAAAGGAAGTTTTGGAACAACCACATCAACCCCAAAAACTTCTTTAATTTTCTCTCCATAATTTTCTTTGACTTCATTTAGCATATAAGTCAACATATTTTCTTCCATTTTCATAACGTCATCAAAATCATTGATATAAGAAAACTCTAAATCAAAGCCCGTAAATTCTGTAGTATGTTTTTTCGTTCTAGACTTTTCCGCTCTAAATACAGGGCCACAATCAAATACTCTCTCAAATCCACTTCCCATAGCCATTTGCTTATAAAATTGTGGACTTTGTGCAAGATATGCTTTTCTATCAAAATACTTAACTTCAAATACTTCAGATCCACTTTCACTCGCAGCCGAAATCAATCTAGGTGTATGGATTTCTATAAAATTATTTTTTAATAAAAATTCTCTCAATGCTCTAGTCATAGCGGTCTGTACTTGAAATGTCAAAATATTCTTATCTTGTCTTAAGTCTAACCATCTATAATCCAATCTTTGATCAATAGAACTTTCTGGTCCTATTGGCAAAGCTTCCGCTTTGCTTGTTATTTCAACATAACTAGGTATTATTTCAATTCCACCTAATTTAACATAATCATTTGCTACCGCTCTACCTCTAACCTTCACGGTGGATTCTAAAGTAGCATGTGAAAAAATTTCTGCAATTTCCGGATTATCATCTTTAACAACAGTTATTTGTATTTTCCCAAACACATCTCTAACTACAATGAATTGCATGCTTTTTTTATCTCTCAAGTTTTCAATGAAGCCTTGAATTTCTACCTCTCCTGGTTTTACATCACAAATTCTCATATTTTTTCTCCATTTATTTTAATATTATACCACTTTAGAATACTCTTGTAAAGAATTTAAATAAATTATAATATAAAAAATAAAATCTCATAAAAAAATGAACATTAACCATTTCCTAATGTTCATTAAATATTTGGTGCGGGCGGTGGGAGTCGAACCCACACCCTTTCGGACTTGCCCCTTAAACAAGCGCGTCTGCCATTCCGCCACGCCCGCAATTAATTTTACTCGTATATTATAAGTAGAATTTTATTATTTGTCAAGCAATTTATTTAATTTATAAATGAATTTTGTCAATAAAAATAGGACTTTTAATCAGTCCCATATTTGTTAATTGATATTATTTTCTTTATTAAATTCATTTAACCCCTTATAAAAATTTTCTTTTGTGCTTGGATCTAGTTTAAATAATAATCCAAATAATTGTCCTACATGCACTTTTTCTTCACTGACAATATCTTCTATTGTATTTTTAGCAGACTGATCTTGAGTTTGACTTAAATGCAGTTCATATTGAATAATAGCTTCCATTTCGCCTATAATATCAGCACGTGCATTTTGAATAGTTAAAAACTCATTTGAATTTTGATTAGGACTTGAAAATATATTAAAAATTCCTTTCATAAAACCTCCCTGTATTATATATGAGAAATTTAAAAATTTTGCTTATTTAATTTTAAATAAAAAATCTCCTATTAGGAGATTTAACAAACTTCTTTTTTTGTATTATCTTTTTTTACTATAATTGGCTGACCATTATCAAGTTCTATAAATTTATCTGTTACTATAATTTTTTCAACATCTTTTAGACTTGGAGCCTCATACATTAATTTAGTCATTTTTGATTCTATTATAGTTCTCAATCCTCTTGCGCCAGTTTTTAATTTCATTGCTTTTTGGGCGATAGATCTTATGGCATCAGAAGAAAATTCAATCTTTATTCCATCTATTTTAAACATTAAGTCATATTGTTTTACAATTGAATTTTTAGGTTCAGTTAAAATTTTAATCATGGCATCTTCATCTAAATCATCTAGCCCTACTACAACTGGCAATCTACCTATAAATTCTGGAATAAGTCCAAACTTAATTAAATCATCTGGCTGAACATCTTTTATTAATTTTGCCTCAGTTTTTTCAATATTAGATTTTATTTGGGCATTAAATCCTAAAGTAGAATCTTTTTCTCGAGCATCTATAATTTTATCTAAACCAACAAACGCACCCCCGCAAATAAATAAAATGTTTGTAGTATCAATTTGTAACATTTCTTGATGAGGATGTTTTCTTCCACCTTGAGGAGGAACAGAAGCTATTGTACTTTCAAGAATTTTTAAAAGTGCTTGCTGAACCCCTTCTCCTGCAACATCTCTAGTAATTGATACATTTTGCGTTTTTCTAGCAATTTTATCAATTTCATCAATATAAATAATTCCTCGTTGAGCTTTTTCTATATCATAATCAGCATTTTGAATAAGTTTTAATAATATATTCTCGACATCATCGCCAACATATCCCGCTTCTGTTAAAGTCGTAGCGTCCGCTGTAGCAAATGGGACTTTTAAAACTTTTGCTAATGTTTTAGCAAGCAAAGTTTTTCCAGAACCAGTAGGGCCAATCATTAATATATTACTTTTTTCAAGTTCAACTTCGTCAATATCTTTAGATTGTTTAGTTAAATTATAATTCAAACGTTTATAATGATTATATACAGCAACAGCTAAAACTCTTTTTGCCTCATCTTGACCTATTATATATTCATCTAACTTTTCTTTTATTTCATTTGGAGTTGGTAATTCAATTTTTTCAAATTTTGTTTTAGGGGCTATGTCTGTAATAATTTCTTTACAAATTTCAACACACTCATCACAAATAAAAGAATCACCGCTAGGACTAGCAATTAATTTTTTAGCATCTCTTTGAGATTTACCACAAAAACTACATTTACAATCTATTTCGGTCATCATTCCTCCTATTTAGATTTTTTTCTAGAAATAAAAATTTCATCTATAATCCCATAATCCTTTGCTTCTTGTGCAGTCATATAATTATCTCTATCAGTATCTTTTTCAACAATTTCTAGAGGTTTCCCTGTATTCTCACTTAACATTAAATTCATTCTTTCTTTTATATATTGTATATGATTTGCTTGAATTTGTATATCGCTAACTTGCCCTTGAGCTCCTCCTAAAGGTTGATGTATCATTATCTCACTATTAGGCAAAGCAAACCTTTTACCTTTTGTACCTCCTGCTAATAAAAATGCACCCATAGAAGCCGCCCTTCCAACACAAATAGTAGAAACATCACATTTAATATATTTCATTGTATCATATATGGCAAGACCAGCAGAAACACTACCACCAGGACTATTGATATAAATAAAAATATCTTTATCTGGATTTTTACCTTCTAAATAAATCAATTGTGCCACCACGATATTAGCAATATTGTCATCAATTTCACCATTTAAAAAAATTATCCTATCTTCTAACAACCTTGAATAAATGTCATATGATCTTTCACTATTTCCCGTTTGATCAACAACCATTGGAATTAGCATAATATTATCCTCCCAAATTTACTTAAAATTATACCTTGACACAAAATTCTATAAAAAATTGATTTGAATTCTTGTCAAGGTTTCTTTAGTATATAAAATATTTTATGTTTTTCTTGTAATAAAGTTTATGATACGCTTTTAATTTATTAACTTTATTTGTCAACTTTAGACTTAATGAAATCTAAAACTTTTGTCATAATAGCACTATTTTCGAAGTAAGCATAATCTTCGTCTCTTAATGCTTTTTTAAAGTCATCTAACGACATATTGTACTTTGATGCATAATCAACTATCAATTTATCTAAATCTTCATTAGAAACAGACAAGTTGTTTTCTGTAATAATTTTTTGAACTACTAATCTAGTTTTAATATTTTTTTCGGCATCATCTCTTCTATCAGCTTTAAAATCATCTTCAGTTTTGCCTATATATTCCAAATAATTTTTAAGATTCATACCTTGATGAGATAATCTATGTTCAAAATCTTCTATCATATGTTGAACTTCGTGATCAACCATACTTTTTGGAACTTCGATGTTAGATTTATCAGCAATTTCATCTAATAAAATTACTTCAAAATCTCTTTCTGCTTTTTCGTCTTCAATTTTCTTTAAATTTTCTTTAATTGCTTGCTTGTATTCCTCAAGTGTTTCATATTCTGTTGTGTCAGAAACAAATTTATCATCAATCAAAGGTAAAACTTTCTTTTCTATTTTGTTCAACTTAATTTTAAATATAGCAGGTTTCCCTTTAAGATTTTCTGCTGGATAATTTTCAGGGAAAGAAACACTAATATCCTTTTCTTCACCATTTTTCATGCCAATTATTTGATCTTCAAAGCCTTCAATGAATGTATGTGAACCAATTTCTAATCTATAGTCTTTAGCATCTCCTCCATCAAACTTGTTATTATCGACATAACCTTCAAAATCTATAGTAACAAAATCGCCTGATTCTACTTCTTTTTCTTCTTCTACATATCTTGCATGATTTTCTCGTTCTTTTTCAAGCTCGTCATTAATTTGCTTGTCAGATATCTTCACATTAGCTTTTTTTGATTTTAAGTCTTTGAAATCTGGCAATTTGAACTCAGGTAAAACTTCTATTGTAAGAGTTGCCTCCAATCCCTTATCCACCGTAAAAGAATTCATTTCAACATGTGGTTGTCCAGCAGGAATAACATCTTTATGGTCATTTAAAAACAAATAATATTCTTTAGAAATAGCATTTTCAAATGCATCATCAAAAAATATTGTATCTCCATAATTTTGTTCAATAACTTTTCTAGGCGCCTTTCCATTTCTAAATCCTTGAACTTTATATTTTGATTTGTTTTGTTCATAGGATTTTTCAACAAAATTTTCCCATTCATCTTTAGTAACATGTATTTTTAAAATTACCTTTTTGTCTTTTTTTTCAATTGTGTACATTTTTTTCTCCTTTCATATTTTAAGCAAGATTTTGCGGTATATATAATATCATATTTTATTTAATTTAGCAACTAATTATTAAAGTTAAAAACAAGAACCATGACGAAATATAAAAAAATAAAAATTTTATTTATATTAAATAACTAAATTGTATAACCTTTTGCCATTGCTACTACGCAAATAATGGCAAAAACTAAAGCCAATAATATTTTAAAAATATCCACAATTTTGTCTCTAATAAGTGTTTTTTTAAATTTTTTTATATAATATTTCTCATTTTTATCTATATCTTCGATTGTTAAATTACTTGAATTTACAAGCTGAATTTTATAAAACCTAAAATCCTCTTTAAAATTAAAATAATAATCTTCTCTATATCTTAATATAAAAATTACAGCCCAGTACAAACATAAACCAGTAATAATTGAAAGTGAAAAATAAAATAAACCTGTCCATAAATCTGTAAGACAAGCAAAAATAATTGCTAATACTAAACTAATTGATGTAATTAAAATATTTCTCATAATTTATCTAAATAGTTAAAATGAATAAAACAACAATTGTAACAACAAAAATAACATAACAAACGATCCAACCTACTTGCTTATGTGATTTTACCCATGTGTAAGCTAAAATAATACAAATTATATAAGCAATAACTTGACCTACAGTTTTAAAAGCCGAAGAAAGATTGGTATCTCCCTTAAAAATTAATGTTAATAATAATGCAACTGAAATACATCCTATACCAATATAAGATACCAACGATAAAAAAGAATTAAAATTTATTTTGATTTTTTTCGTATATTCTTTTTTCTTTTTTTCTTTTTCAACATAAACCCTGATTTCTTTATCATTATCTTGCATTTTTATTTTTCTCCTTTACAAATATGACATGCAAGATCAACAGTCTTATTTGAATATCCCCACTCATTATCATACCATGCAACAAGCTTAACAAAATTAGAATTTAACATAATACCTGCTTTAATATCAAAAATGGATGTTCTTTTATCCCCAATAAAATCAGAAGAAACAACATCTTCGTCAGTATAACCTAAAATACCTTTCATCTCCCCTTCGCTTTCTTCTTTTATTACCTTAACAATTTCTTCATAAGATGTAGATTTTTCAAGTTTTACTGTCAAGTCTACAACCGAAACATCTAAAGTTGGTACTCTAAAACTCATTCCAGTTAGTTTCCCTTTTAAGCTTGGAATAACTTCTCCTACAGCCTTTGCAGCACCTGTAGAAGATGGAATGATATTATATGAAGCCGCTCTTCCGCCTCTCCAGTCTTTTTTTGAAGGTCCATCTACTGTAAGTTGAGTTGCTGTAATAGAATGAACGGTAGTCATTAACCCTTCAATAATCCCAAAATGTTTATTAATAACTTTTGCTAAAGGAGCCAAACAATTTGTAGTACAAGATGCATTAGAAATTACACACATATCATTTTTATATTCATTTTCATTTACTCCCATCACAAACATTGGCATGTTTTTACCAGGAGCAGAAACTATAACTTTTTTAGCGCCGCCTTCTAAATGTCTTACTGCATCTTCGTATTTTGTAAATTTTCCAGTTGCTTCAATTACTACATCAACATCATCATTTTTCCAAGGAATTAAATTAGGTTCTTTTTCAGTATAAAAAGATATTTGATTTTCACAAACAAAAAGTTTATTATCTTTTACATAACAACTACCTTTAAAATTACCATGAACTGTATCATGAGTTAACATATATTTACTATATTCTAAATCGATAAACGGATCATTTATGGCTACAACTTGGACATCATCTCTTTCAGTACAAGCCCTGAGAACTAGCCTACCAATTCTCCCAAAACCATTAATTCCTATTTTAATTTTCTTCATCTTCATCCTCCTCAATTATATCCCAATTATCATCATCTTCATATGAACCTTCTTCATCTTGTTTAAAAGAATCTTCAAAACCGTATATATAATTAACTTCTAAAGCTGAACCAAATTTTCTTTTTCCTACAATAATATTAAAAATGATTACAACAACCAACAATAACGATATAGCAAGACAAATAGCATCAAGACAGAACAAAAATAAACCAATTATAATACTGACATGTGCAAATATTGATACTAAAGTAGTAACTGTTGCACCAATAATTAGAGAAACTAGACTAAAAATAACATATTTAATAATTTCTTTGTTATCAACCTCTGTTTTTACAGGATTTCCTTCAATAATAACAGAGCCTTGTTCAGTGCCTTTCCATCTGTTAACTCTTGAACTATAACTTAAATTATTCCCTTGTAACAAAACAGATGACAAATCTTCCCCAAAATAAATGACGGAAGTATCGCCTTCATACAATTTTACCCCTAAACATAGTCTCAATATTTTTTGCCAAATATAAAAGAAAAATCTTTTAATAGGAGAATAATTTGTTTTACAAACTACAATATCAGTACCCTTGTTTAAAAAAGACTTGAACTCATTAAAAGTAATAGGTTTTCTTATTATAATTAATTCGCCAGACTGAATAAATTTTTGAATGGCATTAATGATTTCTTCTCTTTTAGAACTATCTTGATATTCTATAATATGAATGTTATCTTTATAATCTATTTTTAAATTTGCTAATTGAGAAGAAATAATACCGATATAAATTTCCACATCAGCGCCAAATGAAATATCAGTTATAATTTTTTTATAACCCTTAGCATTTTGTATAATTGGAATAATAACATTTACCATACATTTTCCTCTAATATTTTTTAATTCTTCTTGCGTGCCTACCGCCTTCAAATTCTGTAGTCAAAAATACTTTAATAATTTTAATAGCTTTTCTTGCAGACAAAAATCTTCCAGATAGACATAAAACATTTGCATCATTATGTTGCCTAGCTAAAGAAGCAAACTTTTCGTTTAAACATAGCGCAGCCCTAATTTTAGGATTTCGATTTGCAACAATGCTCATACCAATTCCAGTACCACAAATATATATTCCTACATTTCTTGGATCTTCAATTACCTTAACATTTCCTGCTTTTGCAAAATCAGGATAATCATCAAGTTGTTCTCTAGAGTAACATCCTACATCAATAGCAATAATGTTTTCTTTGTTAAAAAATTTCTTTATCTCTTCTTTTAACAGATACCCTGCATGGTCACTAGCCAAAATAATCATTTAACACCACCTGAAAGTTTATTTATTAATTTATTTAATCCCAAAATAATTTGGTCAGCACAATTTCTATATGCATTTAAGTCTTTTCCAAAAGGGTCTAAAACATCTTGTCCAATTAAATCATTAAAAGAAATAACTTTTTTAGAATTAATTATCTTTTTTTGTGCATTAGTCATGGTAATATACAAAACATTATTATCAATTTTACCTAGTTTTATAGCCTTTCTATCTTTGTCTGAAGCATGCATTTCACTTAAAATAATTTTTGCATTTTCGGAAATGTTTTCTTTGCAAGCATTAATGCCTCTTGAAAATACTTTTACATAAGAGATTTTATTTTCTTTTAATTTTTTTTTAAGCAATCTTTCTGCCATTATAGATCTGCAAGTATTACCTGTACAAACGAAACAAATCGAAATCATTAATCACCTACAATAGTAGTTTAACACACACGCTTCAAAAATACAAAACAAAAGAAATTATTTTTTATTTTTTTTATCTTCGTCAGCAAGTTTAATTTTTTTAGTCTGCCATAATTTATCTAAATTATATTTTTCTCGAGTTATAGGAATAAAGAGATGAAGAATTACATCGTTAAAATCAAAAATGATCCATTCGCCTTTATTATACCCTTCAGGGAAATAATCAAGAGAAAAATCTTTAATAATTTCATCTGCCAAATTTTTATTATTAAGAACATCACTACAACTTAACACCATAACACAACCATATGATAATTTTTCACCGCTTAAATCATATACAGCCAAATCTTTACATTTTTTATTTGATAAATAATTATATAAAATGCTTATTTTTTCATCCATAATTTACTCCCCACTAAATAACAATCGTTGATACAAAAAAGAAAATATTAAATTATTATTATATTAAACTAACAATATATATGACTCTTTCAGTTTACCAAACCTTAAAAATTAAGTCAATTAAATGGTTAAAAATTATTCATTTGTCAATAATTATCTTATGAATAAGTTTTTATTTATAATTCAATTATTGATTAAGGCATTTTTAATATTTTTAATTTTCTTCGTTTGGCTAAAATTTTTTGTTTATAAACTATGGGTTGTAATAATAATATCTCTAATATGCACATTTGTAATATTATGTTTTTCTACATTGTTATTGACAAAAAATCAAAAAAAGAAATATTTAAAACAAAAAGAAAAAGAAGATGCCCAAGATATGTTTTTTTCTATTGCTAATGATAGGAGTTATCTAACTTTTTACGAGGAATTATGTAAATTAAGACATAGTAATACAAAAAAGAAGAAAAAATATTTGCTTATAACTCATCAGGATAGTTCAAAAACAATATTGTATCCAATAAACAATTATAAGGAAGTTTCTATAGATGATATTAAAACAATATTTTTAGAGACAGAAAAAGAACAAGCAAATAAAATAGTAATTTGTTGCAATGAGTACGACAAAAAACTCATATCATTTATCAAAAATTATTCAATAGAAATTAGTATTTTAGATAAATATGACACTTATATGATGTTATATCAAGAATATGATTATTATCCAAAAATAACTATGAGAACTACAGAAACAAAAAAACTTACATTTAAAGAGTTGATATCATATTCATTCAATCGTTCAAGAGCAAAAGGATATCTAATTGCTTCGTTATTTATTTTTCTAACAAGTTTTTTTGTTAAAATAAGTTTATACTATTGCATATTTTCTTCGCTTTTACTATTACTCGCATTAATATCTTATATAAATCCTAAATGCAATATAAATACAAAAAAAGAAATAATTTAAAATTAAAGATAATAATAAAATAGAACTCTACAATAAGATGAGTTCTTTTTATAATTAGTTTAAAAATAGCACTTTATTTTTTACAATCATAAAACTTAAATTAATTCAATATGTTTGAAATCTTTTTTTGATGATTTTCTATAAATAATAATTGTACTGCCAATCACTTGAACAGGCTCACAGCACAATTTTTCATTAATGATTTTCATAGCATCTTTAATATTTAATGGACAAGTTTTTAGAAGTTTAATTTTAATAAGTTCTCTCGCCTCAAGTAAAGCATTAATTGTATCAAAAGAATTATCATTTAAACCATCTTTGCCAATTTGCATTACAGGTTCTAATGCGTTACCCAATCCCCTTAAAAAAGCTCTTTGTTTTGTAGAAATCATATTTACTCCTTATTCGCTATATTCAAAAACAATATCTTTTATTTTAACAACACCACCATTTTTTAAACCACGTTGTTTTAACATATCAATTATGCCCATATCTTCCAATCTCTTTTGAAAATAAGCAAAAGATCTATTATCCGAAAGAACAACACCCCTAATGAAATTATCAATTTTGCCACCTTTTAAAACAAAAGCTCCCTCATCATCACGAGAAATTTCTAAAGAACTAATATCTTTTTTATCAAAATCAAATTCTTCTATGTCTAATGGTGTTTTTTTAGGAATTTTGCTCAATTTTTCTAAAGTAAGTTTTTTTAATTCCAAGATACCACTATTTGTTATTGAAGATATAACTAAAAAATCTTTGCCAACTCGTTCTTTAAATAAATTAGTTCTTTCAAATAAGGTTTCAGAATCAATCAAATCAGATTTTGTAAAAACTACAATTTGTGGAGTTTTAGCGATATCTTTATTATAATTTTCAAGTTCCTTATTAATAACAAAATAATCTTCAATAAAATTGCGACCATCACTTTGAGAAATATCAATTAAATGAATTATCAATCGAACTCTTTCTATATGCTTTAGAAAATAATGTCCTAAACCTTGTCCTTCACTGGCTCCTTCAATCAGCCCAGGTATATCAGCAACAACGAAAGTTTCTCCATTAACTTCACAAACTCCCAAATTAGGATACAATGTAGTAAACGGATAATTAGCAATCTTTGGGTTTGCGTTTGAAATTGTAGCAAGCAAAGTTGATTTGCCTACATTTGGAAAACCCACTAGTCCAACATCTGCAATAGTTTTTAATTCTAAAATCACTTCTCTTTGTTTTGTTATCTCACCCGTTTGAGAATAATGAGGGGCTTGCTTAATAGAAGATTTATAATAATTGTTTCCATGTCCACCTTTACCACCTCTTAATGCAACAAACTCATCATTCTCACTACATAAATCAGCAATAACTTTTTCTGTTTCACTATCATAAATAACTGTACCGCAAGGTACTTTTATAATTAAATCTTTTCCATTTGAACCAGTTTTTAATCTTTTTCCTCCATCAGTGCCATTTTCAGCAACAAATTTTTTATGGAATTTAAATTCATATAATGTATTTATATTCTTATCTACTTTGAAGATAATGTTTCCGCCGTGTCCGCCTTCTCCACCATCGGGGCCTCCTTTAGCAGTCATAGCATTGCGCAAAAAAGAAGCAGAACCATTTCCACCATTTCCAGCTTTAATGCTTATTTTAACACGATCAAGAAACATTTTAATCTCCTAAATACTATATATTGTGTCTTGTTTGTTGATAATATATACAAATTTCGCAAAATGGACACTTTTCACATAATGGTTTTTGAGCCTTGCATATGTATCGTCCAAAATGTACTAACTGTAAATGTAATTTTCCCCACTTGGCTTTTTCAAACAATTTCATTAATGTCTTTTCACAAATATAAGGATTTTTTGTATTTACAAGTCCTAATCTATTAGAAACCCTTAAAACATGCGTATCTACTGCTATTGCTTGACCTTTAAAAGCCTCACTATAGACTACATTTGCAGTCTTCCTTCCTACCCCAGCCAAAGTTTGCAACTTGTCTAGATCTTTTGGTACTTCTCCATTATATTTTTCTACTATATCCTTACTCATTAATAAAATATTTTTTGCTTTATTATGGTAAAATCCACATGAATAAATAATTTTTTCCAATTGTTCATTTGTTAAAGTTAGCATCTTTTGCGGAGTATTATATTTCTTAAACAATTCTTGTGTAATTATATTGGCTCTTTTATCAGTACACTGTGCAGATAATATTACAGCCACTAATAGTTCATATTCACTACTATAATTTAATTCACATTCAGGTTCGGGAAATAAATCATTTAAATTCTGTTCTATATTTTTTATAATTTTGTTCATAATTTTACCTCATGAGAGGAAATAAAACCGTATCTCTAATGTTTGGCAAATCAAATATAAATTGAACAAAACGGTCAATACCAAATCCTAAACCAGAAATTGGAGGCATACCATGCTCCATAGCAAGTAAGAAATCTTCATCTACGTCCATTGTTTCTTCATCACCCATGGCTTTTTCTAGCAATTGTTTTTCTAATAAATCTCTTTGCACAATAGGATCAACAAGTTCAGAATAAGCTTTAACAAGTTCTGCACCACCTGCAACAACCTGAAAAACATCAATTATTCGTTCATCTTTATCATTTCTTCTAGCAAGTGGTATTAATTGTGCAGGATAGTTAAATATAATTGTAGGATTTACGATTTCTTCTCTAATTTTTCTCTTATAGATATAATCAATTAAAGTTCTAACGGATTTACATTCTTCAAGTTCACTATAACCATATAAGCCTTTTTTTACTACCTTTTCTTTAAAAGAATTTAAATCGTTTTCTTCTAGAAAATCGAAGCCTAAAATTTCTCTCATTTTTTCAACATAATTTATTCTAGGCCATTCACTATTAAATTCTATAATGTTGCCTTGATAATTAATCTGTGTAGAACCAATACATGAATTTAATAACTTTATAATCATATCATGAAAAAATTTAATGTTATCTTCAAAATTCCAGTAACTAGCATACCATTCAATTTGTGTAAATTCCTGTAAATGTGAAGGATCCATTCCTTCATTTCTAAAATCTTTACCTAGCTCAAAGACTCTATCAAAGCCAGCACAAATACATTGCTTAAGCCATGTTTCCTTTGCAATTCTTAAATTACATTCTATATTTAAAGCATTGTGATGAGTAAAAAATGGTTTTGCACTTGCTCCAGACACACTTGTTTGCAAAACAGGTGTCTCAACTTCTAAAAATCCATTATCCTCAAGATAGCGTCTTATAAATGATTCTATTTTACTTCTTTTATAAAAAACTTGCCTAGATTTTTCATTAGTAATTAAATCCAAATATCTTTGACGATAAATAGTTTCAGTATCACAGAGTCCATGAAATTTTTCTGGTAATGGTCTTAAAGATTTTGACAGTAGTGTAACTTTTTCTGCTCTAACAGTTACTTCCCCTGTTTGTGTAATATAAACTTCTCCTTCAACACCAACAAAGTCAGCAATATCGATCATTTTCTTATAAAAGTCATAAGAATTTTCATCTAGTTCATTTCTCCCTACTGAAACTTGAATTTTCCCAGCAAAATCACGAATCTGTATAAATCCAAATTTTCCCATAACTCTTTTAAAAATAATTCTACCTGCAATTTTTACTTTTTCTCCAACCTTTTCTCTTGCCTCGATAATAGTACAAGTTCTTTCAAATTTTTCTTTAAAAGGTATTTCACCCATTTCTTTCAAATCTTCTATTTTTTTTCTTCTTATATCAATTTCATTTGATAAAATTTGTGTTTCAGCCATAAAATCTCCTAAATTAAATTAATTAATTAAATCTAATTTAAGTTACCATAATTTGCAAAATAAGTCAATCATTTATATTTGTTTTTATAATAATTATAATTTTTATAAACCTTATTTATATAATTCTTTGTCTCCTCAAAAGGAATCTTCTTAAGAGTTTTGCCATCTTCTGAATATTCGGTATTTTTAAGCCATTCACTCACATTGCCCTGACCCGCATTATAAGCACATAAAGCTACTTTTTCATTTTCAAAATAATTCAATAAATACGACAAATAATAGCTACCAATCATTATGTTATATTCACCATCTAATAATAAATCATCACTATATTCTACTTTCATTTTTTTCGCAAGCCATTGAGCAGTTTGAGGCATAATCTGCATGACTCCTACAGCACCTCTTTTAGATATAGAAGTTTCTTTAAAATTACTTTCAGTATTTGCAACAGAAGCTATTAAAGCAGCATTTACTTGATATTTTGAAGAAAAGTTATAAATTTCGTCTTTGTATTTCATTGGATAAAAATATGCATTAAAGCAATTTAGCAAAAATATTAAAATTATTGCTAATATAATTAAACTAAAAATAGAAAAAAAAGTTTTCATATTTTTATTTTATTTAATATATCTATAAAAATACATATTATCAAATTCTTTCAATGCAATTATTAAAACCTTTTCTATTAACTCTAAAAAAACCATAGAAGGATCGAAAAGGTTTAATCTGTAAAAATGATTGTGCAATAGCTAAACTGTTTTCACTAAATTTTACACAAATCCCACATGTTTGCCCAACTTCTTTTGGTGTATTAATTATTTGAGCCAATATTCTTTTATTTTTGAACATATTAAAAAAGTATAGTGTTTCATTTCTTGATTTAAAAACTGCTAAAATAAAATTCACACTTTCCTCCTATAATGCACAAAAATCCCTCATAATCACTATATTGTATTTAAAGAGGAAAGTTTACCATGATTTATTTAGATAATAGCGCTTCTACATTTGTTAAACCTAAAGAAGTTATAAAAGCAGTAACAGAAAGTTTAATACATTACACAGCTAATCCTGGAAGAAGTGGACATAATGCAAGTATTTCTACGGCTTTAAAAATAGAAGAGGCGAGAGAAAATCTTTCTAATTATTTTAATAATGGTTCTTCTAACCGTATAATTTTTACTCAAAATTGTACTGAAGCTTTAAATTTAGCAATTTTAGGTTCGGCAAAACAAGGTGGTCATGTCATATGCACCGAAAACGAGCATAATTCAGTTTTAAGACCTTTAGAATATTTAAGAAAAATGCAAATAATTGATTATTCAATCGTTTTTCAAAAAGATCCTAAAGGAATATCATTAGATGATATTAAAGAAAAAGTACAACAAAACACATACATGATAATTTGTAACCATATATCAAATGTTAACGGATCAATAGCCCAAATAAAAGAAATTGGAAAATTTTGTAAACTAAATGATATTATATTTTTAGTAGATGGAGCACAAAGTGGTGGTCATGTAGAAATAGACATGAAAGAAAATAGCATAGATTATCTGACGATAGCTGGGCATAAAGGATTTTTCGCACCTCAAAGCATAGGTACATTAATAATGAATGAAAGACATTCTCCAAACCCTATAAAATTTGGAGGAACGGGAACAAATAGCCTAGAATTATTTCAGCCAGATATATATCCAGAAAGATTAGAAAGTGGAACAATATCTACACCTTTAATATTAGGACTTGATGCAGGATTAAATTTTGTAATAAATAATTTTAAAGAAATTACAAATAAAATTGATGATTTGACAACCTATTTAAATTTTGAATTAAATAAACTAGATATTGATTGCTATACGCATCCTGAAAACGGATTTGGAGTAATTGCATTCAATATTGAAAATGTAGATTCTAGTGAAATTGCAAATATTTTAAATGAAAAATACGGTATTTGTGTTAGAGGAGGATATCATTGTGCTCCTATGAAACATAAAGCTCTTGGAACATTAGATAAAGGTACAGTTAGAGCTTCAATTTCTTATTTTAACACGTTTAGTGAAATACAAAAACTAATATATGCTGTAAAACATATAAAACTTGATTTAAAAAAAGGTTTCATAAAATAATTTTATTAAATCTTTAGGATTTATTATAACTTAAAAAAGTAGCAAATTCTTTAGTATTTGCAGCTATGCGACTTAAATCTAAATCAATAATTTTTCCGCCTGCCATCTTTACTAAAAATTCACCTGGAACATAATCCCAAAGAGTTATTTTATTAAATTTCAAACCACTTATTAATCCCCTAGCTATCCATGAATAAGCAACAGCAACGCAATAAACTCTTCTAAATTGTTTATTTTGATTATACAAAACATTTAGATCTTTCAATGTGTTTCCACCTTCAACTATATAAATACCATTATTTATTCCTTTATCATTAACATGAATTCTCTTTTTGTTTAAATAAGCCCCAGATTCATCAGCCCAATATAATTCCTTAAAACATGGTAAATATATAACAGAAGCACAAGTTTTCCAATCTTTAACACATGCTAATTGTATACCCCAAAGAGGTAAGCCATTGGCAAAATTAATTGTTCCGTCAATAGGATCTATTGTAAAACAATTTTGTGATAACTTTTCTTTACTATTAAATTCTTCACTAATAATTTCAAATTTGGGATATTTCTTTTTTATTTCATTAATTATATATTTTTCAATTTCATAATCAAAATTTGTAACAAGATCTCCTTTTTCATCTTTTGAATAAACATTAATATCTTTAGAAATTAATTTTGCTGATTTTTTTGCTAATCTTTTAAGAAATTCGACTTCTTTGCTCATTTTATTCTCCTTAATTAGTTATAAATAAATAATATAATAGCTTAATTATAAATACGAAACAACTAGTATGTAGTGCATACTAGTTGTTTTATATTATTCTTCTTTTGGTGTTTTTTCTTTAGGTAAAATTCTTTTTAAGTCAATTCTACCCTTATCGTCAATTTTGATAACTTCAACTTCTATCATATCACCTATTTTTACAGCATCTTCTACTTTTGCTATTCTCTTATTTGACAATTTAGAAATATGAACCATACCTTCTTTATTTCCAGCAAATTCGACAAAAGCACCAAAATTCATTATTCTCACAACTTTTGCATCGTATACATCTCCAACTTCTACTTCTTCTACAATACCAAGAATAATTTTCTTTGCTTTTTCAGCGTTGTCAATATCTTGAGATGCTATAAACACTTGTCCATCATCATTAATATCGATTTTAACTCCTGTTTCATCTATTATTTTATTAATAGTTTTTCCGCCTGAACCAATTACATCTTTAATTTTGTCTGGATCAATATTAAAAGTTATAATCTTTGGAGCATATTTCGATAATTCCTTTCTAGGCTCTTTGATTTCGGATAGAAGTTTATTCATAATAAACATTCTTCCTTCTCTTGCTTGTTTTAATGCAGTTGTTAAAATAGCTTTATTAATACCCTTTATTTTTATATCCATTTGAATTGCTGTTACACCTTTTTCTGTTCCAGTTACTTTAAAATCCATATCCCCTAAGAAATCTTCTAATCCCTGTATGTCACTTAAAACAGCAACTTTTCCTGTTTCGTCATCTTTTATCAATCCCATAGCAATACCAGCAACTGGTCTTTTTATTGGAACTCCTCCATCCATAAGTGCTAATGTCGAACCGCATACTGAAGCCATTGATGAGGAGCCATTTGAAGAAAGAACTTCAGAAACTAATCTTAAAGCATATGGAAATTCATCTTCTCCTGGGATAACTGGCTCTAAAGCTCTTTCAGCTAATGCGCCATGACCAATTTCTCTCCTACCAGGAACTTTGATTCCTCTTGCTTCTCCCGTCGCATACGCAGGCATATTATAATGATGAACATATCTATTTACTTCTTCATCATCAAGTCCTTCAAGTTTTTGCATGTCAGAAACAGTTCCTAATGTTAATGTTGTTAAAACTTGAGTTTGTCCCCTTGTAAATATAGCACTTCCATGTGCTCTAGGTAAAATATTTGTTTCGCACCAAATTGGTCGTATTTCTGTCAATTTTCTCCCATCAGGTCTAACGCCATCATTTAAAATTCTTGCTCTTACTTTTTCTTTTGTCATTTTGTAAAGAACTTCACCAATTGATTTTTCAGCATCTGGAAAAATTTCTTCAAAATGCTCTTTAGTTAGTTTATCAACTTCTTCTTGGCGAGTTTGTCTTTCTGTTCTATCAAAAGTGTCTAATGCATGATCTAATAACTTATCAGCAAACTCTCTAACTTGAGTATTAATCTCTTCTGGAACTATATCATAAACTAAATTTTCGCAAACTGGCTTACCAATTTGTTTTTTAACATCTTTTTGGAAAGCAACAATTTTTTTAATTTCTTCATGAGCAAACATAATTGCATCAAGCATTGTTTCTTCTGGCACCTCTTTTGCCCCTGCTTCAACCATTAAAACTGCCTCATCTGTACCAGCTACAGTTAGGTGTATTAGTGACTTTTCTCTTTCTTCTGCATTTGGATTAATTATGAATTTATCATCTACTAATCCCACTTGCACTGATCCAGTTGGCCCCATAAATGGAATGTCTGAAATAGTTAATGCAAAACTTGAACCTAACATTGCTAATGGTTCCGGAGCCACATCGGGATCAACAGATAATGCTGTAGCTATTACACAAACATCATGATAAAATCCTTTTGGAAATAAAGGTCTTAAAGGTCTATCAATTAATCTAGAAGTAAGAATTGCTTTATCTGAAGGTTTTCCCTCTCTTTTTTTAAATCCGCCAGGGATTTTACCTACAGAGTACATTTTCTCTTCAAAATCAACTTGTAAAGGGAAAAAGTCTATACCTGGTCTAGGTAATTTAGACATTGTTACATTAACCATAACAACAGTTTCTCCACAACGCACTAAACAACTACCATTAGATTGCTCGCAAAGTCTGCCCGTTTCAAAGGTAACTGTTTTCCCTCCTATTTCAATTTTAAAAATTTTAGCGTCTTCTTTCATAAACTACTCCTCTTATTTTTTTTAAAATAAAAGGGAACAAAAAAACATGCTCCCCCTAATTATTTAATTTACTTAACTTCACGAATTGAAAGTTCTTTTATAAGCTTTCTATAAGCTTCAATATCTCTTTCTTTAAGATAGAGTAAGAAACCTTTTCTTTTCCCTACCATTTGTAATAATCCGCGACGAGAATGATTGTCTTTAGGATTTGATTTTAAGTGTTCTTGCAAATGGTTTATTCTAGCTGTTAAAAGTGCAACTTGCACTTGAACAGAACCTGTATCATTCTCAGTAAGTTTAAACTTGTCAATGATTTCTTTCTTTTCCATAACTCCTCCTATTTTAAAATTTTCCCCTTAAGCGAAGCAAAGTGTCAGAAGGTCTCCTCTTAACTGCGCAAAAGGCTATCGACTTTGCTAGTATATCATGAAAGAGAAATTTTGTAAACTGTTTTTTCATCATTTATAAAAATTTTTCTTTTTATCTATCATCTCATTTATTCGATCAATATAATCTTCTATGAATTTAACATTTGGTTGTCTTTCTATTCTATTTTCTATATTAAAAACTCTTTTGCTAATTGCCCCCGCACCAATCCCTATAACAGTATTTGTTTCTTCCATGCTATCTATGTTAAAAACACATAAATCATTATCTCGATAATATCCAACATTCTCTAAACCACATAACTGATTTTTTTGTCTATACAAATAATATGGTTTGTATCCTTTCTCTTGTAATTGTTTTTGCGAATAATCCACCATTTGGATAGTATCTTTTTCATTTAAATTTTCATGATTATCTCTTAACAAAGCTCCATTTTTTATAGATAAGGTATGAACTGTTATATTATTTGGATATAAATCAAATATAGTATTAAGGGTTCTTTTAAAAATTCCTAGTTTTTCTCCAGGAAGTCCTGCAATTATATCCATATTTACTACAAATCCTTTAATAAGAGCCTTTGAATAAGCAGATAAAATTTGGCTATTTTTTTGCTTCCTTCCTATTCTCTTTAATGTAGCCTCACAAAAAGTTTGTGGATTGATAGAAATTCTTGTTACACCGTGTTTTTTCATAATATCTAACTTTTCTTCAGTAATAGTATCCGCCCTACCACTTTCTACCGTAAATTCACTTACTGGAAAATTTAACGATGATAATAGTTTATCCAATTGTTTAGCTGTAAGTACAGTGGGAGTTCCGCCACCTATATAAATAGTTCTTACAATGTAAGCTTTTCTTTTTATTATATCTTTAACTGCCATGAGTTCTTTCAATAAACATTCTAAATACAAATTTACCTTGTCTTTAACTTTTGCAAGTTCACTTGATATAAAAGAGCAATACGTACATCTTGTAGGACAAATTGGAATATTAATATATAAATCAACAAGATTGTCATTTTTTATAATGCATTTTTGATTTTTTAAGATATTTGCAACTAGGTCTGCTTTATTTTTAGTAACAAAATAATCTCTTTGTAAAACTTCACTTATTAGATGTTCTTTTGCCTCTCCATAACTTATAATATCTCTAGCAAACTTTGTTGGTCTAACCCCTGTTAAAGATCCCCAAGGAAGTTTTTTATTTAAAACAGATGATAAAACCATATATAAATGATTTTTTACCATTCTTTTTCTAAACGATTTCTGTCTTAAATAAGACAAAGATAAATCCAACTTAAACGAATAAGTGAATTTCCTTTCAATACCTTTATAATTCAATGTAAAAGTATTTTGATAAAGTTGACCATCATTAATTTCTACATGGTTAATATCAATTTCTTCATCTATTGAAAAAAGTTTTTCTAAATCTTGTAGCTCAGTCAAATATTCTTCTTTATTCGTCCTTATCATCCTTCTCCTCTCTGTACGTTAATCACATTCTTAATATTTGATAATGCATTCATTATAGAATCAAGTTCTTCTTTGTTTTTTACCTCTACAATTACTGTGGCAACTAAAGTTTGATCAATTTCCTTTACATCAAGCCCTTTTATGGTTATTTTCATGCTTGTAATTAAAGAAGAAAATTTAGAAATATTGTTATCGCCTTTATCAGCTATAACTTTAATAACTGAAACAAATGTAGCATTATCTCTAGATTGCCATTGTGCTTCTATTAATCTTTCTTGTTCTAAAAATTTTAAATTAGGGCAATTTTTTCTGTGAATAGCAACACCTTTTCCTCTTGAAATATAGCCAATAATTTCATCTCCCTCTATTGGATTGCAACATCCAGCAAATCTAACAAGCATACCACTATCCCCATCTATTAAAACTCCATCTTTATTTCTTTGTAGATGAACAACTGAGTCTAGTTTTGTATTTTGTTTTTTATCACTATTAAATAAATTAATAAACCTCATTACGAGGGATTGAGAAGTGATAGAGCCCGAACCTATTGCTGCATATAACTCATCCAAATTATCAATGTTATACTTTTTAAATATTTTCTCAAGATATTCATTTTTTAAAAGTTGAGAAGAAATAAAACCTCTTTCTTGAATAGCCTGATTCAACATTGACTTTCCAAGCTTAATATTTTCTTCTTTTAATTCATTTTTAAAGAAAGTTTTTATTTTACTTCTAGCAGAACTAGTCTTTACATATTTAAGCCAATCTCGTGAAGGTCCTTTAGAATGAATATTAGTTAAAATTTCAACAATATCACCGTTACATAATTTTGTGGTTAGAGGTTTAAGTTTTCCATTAATTTTTGCACCAACACAGGTATTGCCCACTCCACTATGAATAGCATAAGCGAAGTCAATAGCAGTTGAACCTTCTGGAAATTCTAAAACCTTTCCTTTAGGAGTTTGTACTATAATAATACCACTATACAAATCATTCTTTAATGTATCAATAAACTCTTGATCAGTCATATTTTTAGCATTTTCAATAGTTTGTCTAAACCAAGTTAATCTCACATCAAAATCATCTTTCTTATCTTTTTTTTCTTTATATAACCAATGTGCATAACCACCATATTCTGATTCTTCATGCATTTGTTTAGTTCTAATTTGAATTTCAAGAGGATGTTGATTTTCCACTATTACTGTTGTGTGAAGCGATTGATATCCATTGGGTTTAGGTGAAGCAATATAATCCTTTACTCTACCAAACATAGGTTTATAAATGCCATGAATTCTTCCTAACACCGCATAACAATCTTCTATGGTAGAAACAATAACTCTCATTGCCAGAATATCGTAAACTTGATCTAAAGTTAATTGTTTATTATGGAGTTTATTAAAAATTGAAGAAATATGTTTAATTCTAGAAATAATTTGTCCTTCTATTTTTAAATCATTTAAAATATTTTGTAATCTTTCATGGGTAACTTGTAGTTGTTTTTCATTTTCAGCCTGTTCACTTTCAATAGTATTTTTTAAACTGTAATATTCATTAGGATATTCAAGTCTTATAACATGGTCATAAAGATTCTGTTTTAATTTATCTAATCCTAATCGCTCTGCTAATGGTACATGAATCTCTTTAACTTGTTTTACAAAATTTTTTTGATTTAAAGAAAGAGGTCTTTCAAGTACAGAAATATCATAAAAAATACCAGCAAGTTTAATAATAACAACTCGCATATCTTTGCTCATAACAATAAACATTCTTTTAATATCTTCGATTTCTTCACTTAAAGTTAATTGATTTATATCCCTAATTGTCTTAAAGTCCTCAAACATATTTTTTTCGTCTGTATTAAGTTTTAATTCTACTTTCTCTATTTCTTGAGGAAAAATCTTATACAACTGATAATATAAAAATGCTAAAACAGCATCTTTTCCTAATTTATAATCAATTATAACTGTTAAAATACTCTTTAATCTGTCAAAATTTAATTCGTTCGACAAAATTTGAGAAACAAAATTGCTTTCTTCTTGATTTAAATCATAATTATTTAAAATTTCTTTCAAAATATAATCTTTGCTACCGTTCATTTTTATCACCTTTACTAGCATCTCTAATAATATTTAAATCATTATAAAATTTAGAGTTAGTTAAATCACTTTTTATTTTTTTATTTATTCTAAGTGTTAATATATTCCCCTCTTCAACAGCAATTAACTTTAGTTGATTAAAAACTAACAATGCACTATAAAAAGTGTTAAAGGAAATTGTATTATTGAAATCACACTTATCAAACAAATCAAAAACATTATAAAATTGTTTTCCATCTTTATAATTTAAAATTTTAAATATTTTTCCAAAAGTTTGTCTTGATAAATCAATTCCGCTAAATTTTTGAATGTCTTTTTCTTTCTCAATTGGTACATAAATTGTTGCGGTCGAAATTTTGTTAAGTGCAGATATAAAATTGTAATCTAATACTGGAGATAAAAAAACTATTTTTGAAAAATTCTTCGCCCAATTTATACCTTTTGGTGATAACAAAATAGAATTATACCCCACCTCACAATCACTATAAATATTAAACTGATAAATATTTTTAGTATTATAGTTTTTCGCGAACTCAATATAATCAAAACAAGAATAAGTTACAAAACAAGTTCCAAATATACTAGTAGTTGTTGCACCTACAAACGAAAGTAATTCTTCTTTAGGATATAATACAAAATTAGCCTGACCTTTTCCATCTACAATTAATTGATTTAATTCTATACTATTTAATTTTTTATAAGCATCCTCTACAATAAAGGTTCCCCCATCAAATTCACTCACTATTCCTTTTTGCGACTTAGATTGAAATTCAAAAATAAAAGATTTTTGTCTAGAAAAAACTATCTTATTTATATTATCAGCAAAATTGAAATAAGTTAAATTTAAATTACCTATTTTTATATTTGCATGTTGTGGAAATTTTTTCATTGGTTCTATTTTTATATTATTAGAAGATATCTTAAATTTTGGTCTAGGATTTTCACATCCATATGGTTCAAGCAATGTTAATTGCTTTATAAAATCTTCAGTTATATCTTCTTCAGTCAAATCTTGATCATAATATTTTATAGGAATAAAAACTTCATCATTAACACAATTTAACGTAAATGAATTTATTTTTTGTACAAACATTTCAAAATTATCTTTTTTTAAAGTTAATCCAGCAGCCATAGAATGACCACCAAAAGTTTCTAAAATATCTTGTAAAGAAGATAATAGTTCATGGATATTTATATCATCAATACTTCTCCCTGACCCACAAAGAACATTATTTTCTTCCGCAAAAAGAAAAACTGGTTTATGATATTTCTCTACTATTCTAGAACAAACAATTCCTAACACACCTTTATCCCAATTTGGAGATTTTAAAGCTATAACACGAATATTTTTCAAATCCAAATTTAAAATTTGTTTTTCACAGTCTAGATAAATATTATTACACAATTCCTGTCTTTTTAAATTATGATTTTTTATTCTATCTAAATATTTTTTTATTTTTACAGGATCTTCTTCAAAATAAATTTTTAATGAATCATCGGCATCTCCCATTCTTCCTGAAGCATTTAATTTAGGTCCAATTTTAAATGAAATATCAACAGAGTTCGGATTAAATAAACTAATATCATTTTCCTTAAACATTGTTTTTAACCCTAACGGAAGATATTTATCACATAATTTTAATCCTCTATAAACAATAGACCTATTTTCGTCTTTTAAAGGAACTATATCTACTATAGTCGCAATCGCAGCAATTGGTAAAAAAATTTCTGCCTTTTTATCACCTAATAATGCCTGTGCAAACTTAAAAGCAACTCCTGTTCCGCATAAATCTTTAAAAGGATAATCTTGGTTAAGAAGCTTTGCATTGACTACAATAGTATCTGGAATAATATCAGGAATTTCATGATGATCTGTAATTATAATTTCTATACCTTTATTTTTGGCATATTCCACCTCTTGATAGCAAGAAATACCACAATCCACAGTTATAATTAAATTAGGCATAAAAGAATCTGCTATCTTATCAATGACAGCATTTGTTAAGCCGTATCCATCTAAATATCTATTTGGAAGATAGTAATCCGCATTTATCCCAAACAACTTTAATGCTTTGAGCATAATTGATGTGGCACTAACACCATCAACATCGTAATCGCCAAAAATAAGTACTTTATCATTAAGTTCTTTAGCAAGTTTAATTCTTTCAACAAGTTCTTTCATCCCATTTAAAAGCATAGGATTGTGAAAAGTTTTAGGAGAAAGATATTCTTCAAATTGATCTTCAGTATTAATTCCTCTAGATAATATTAAATCTGCTATTCTTTCTGATAAATTAAATTTATTTGCAAAATATTGTACTTTATCGGCGTCTTTATTAAAAAACTTTTTAAAAATCATGTTCGCCTTACTCTTTTAAAATAATTATATTAAATTAAAATAAAATAGGCAAGCAATTTTTACAAAGACAAAAAAAATTATGCTTTTGCATAATTTTTAAAAATTAATTTTGTTTATAAATTATCCTATGGCAGTGCTCACAAGTTAAAATCCCCTCATTATCAAGTTTAGAAATATTAGCATAAGGAAGTTCCATATGGCAACCCCCACAACTATTACCCTTTAATTCAACAAAAACAGGGAAAATATTTTCTTTTCTTCTTTTTTCGTATGCTTCAATTAGTTTTGGGTCTATTTTTTTTGATATCGTTTTTAACTCTTTTTTTAGTTCCTCTTGTTTTGCTTCAACAGACTTAACATCATTATCATAATTATTTTTAAATTTTGCATATTGTTCTTTAGCATTATTAAAGATTTTGATTGTTTTGTTAAAATCGCTTAAAACTAAATTCATATTTTCAGCAAGATTAGAAAGATTTTTTTCTAAAATATTAAGATTTTGGCTCAACTTTTCCTTTAGCGTAGATAGTTTTTCAATTTCTTCTTTATCTAACTCATTTATATTTTTTGCTAATAATTGATCAATTTTATCTTTTTGTAATTTAAATTGATTTTTAACCTTTTCAATATCATTTAATAAACTTCCAGCTTTTTCTTCTAATTGTAAAGATCGTGTTTGTGCATTCTTCATATTTTCTCGCATAATATTAGCATTTTTTTTGTTTGTATTATCACGTAATTGTTTTTCTATTTTGAACAATTCACTATCTAATTGTTGATAATTTAATATACTTTTAAAATCCATTTTCCCTCCTAATCATCAATAAAATCAATAAGTCTTTTACTTCTATTTGGATGTTTCAGTTTTCTTAAAGCTTTAGCTTCAATTTGTCTAATACGCTCTCTTGTAACACTGAATTCTTTTCCAACTTCCTCTAATGTTTTACTTTTACCATCTATAAGACCATATCTTTCTCTAATTACCTGTTGTTCTCTTGGTGTAAGAGTTTCAATAACTGCAAGTAATTGTTCGTGCAAAAGTTTTTGAGAAGCAATTTCCATAGGACTTTTAGCCGATTCATCTTCTATAAAATCACTCATTTTGCTATCTTCTTCTTCCCCTATTGGTGTTTCCAAAGATACAGGATCTAGAGCACTTTTTTGTATTTCAACAATTTTACTTTCACTTATACCCATAGCCTGTGCTATTTCTTCAGTAGTAGGTTCTCTAGAAAGTTTCTGAGTCAACGCTCTAACGGTTCTACCATATCGATTAATTGTTTCCACCATATGAACAGGTAATCTTATAGTCCTTGATTGATCTGCGATAGCCCTAGTAATAGCTTGTTTAATCCACCATGTAGCATAAGTAGAAAATTTAAAGCCTTTTGTATAATCAAACTTTTCAACAGCACGAAGAAGTCCCATATTCCCTTCTTGAATCAAATCTAGAAATGATAAGGAATTTGTATTTGCCCATCTTTTAGCAATAGAAACAACCAATCTTAAATTCGCCTGACAAAGTCTTGCCTTTGCCTCTTCATTTCCCGCTGAAATTTTCTTTGCTAATTCAATTTCTTCGTCAGATGTTAAAAGAGGAACTTTGCCAATATCTTTTAAATACATTTTTACTGGATCATCAACATAAGCAAAGCCAGAAAAATCATTAAGATCGACGTCAACATCTTTTTCATAATCACTTTTAATAACTTTGATCTTATTTTTTTTCAAATTATCAATAAATTTTTGAATTTCTACAGCAGATAATTCTTCAAAAGCAAGCAATCTAGAATAAATTTCTTCTACATTGATAGAGCCTTTTTTGGTAGCAACATCGCAAATTTTTTTCATCTCTAGTTCAACTTTAGTCTCTGACATAAAAATCCTCCAAATTTTTTCCTTTAAGTTGTTTATTAATCTTATTAATTTCTAACATAATCTTTTGTCGTTCTTCAATATTCTCGCAAGTTTTAAATAAATTTGTAAGTTCTTTTTGTTTATCCATTAAATACGTGCTAATAATAAGCCACAAACATTGATCAAAATAAATATTTGCATTTTGATATTGTGAAAAATCTAAATTAATACTATCTTTTAAAATAGGCATATTATCGACATCAAAATAATCAAAATAAGAAGAAATTTTAATTTGTTTTTTTGCAAGTTCAATTACATCTTTAAACCTAGGTAAAAGTTTTATATAATCAATTTTTCTGTTTACATAATCTTTATTATAGATCAACGATCCTAAAATAAACTTTATAGCTTTAATATTGCCATTTTCCCTTGAATTTAAAACATTTTCAGGCTTTTTTTCTGTATCTGTCACAGCCTGTCCATTTTTTATTTTTTCTAGGTCTCTTCTTAAAATATCAATAGGTACATTTGTTATTTGCTTTAGTTTGTCTAAATAAGGTTCCTGCTCACTATCCATATTAAGTTTACTTATGTAGTTTAAAATAATTGAAATAAATTTACCTCTTTCATTTGCCTTTTCTAAATTGTAATTTTTTAACTCTACATTTATTAAATAATCTATTGGTGGCAAAGCACTATCAATTAAATTTTGCATATATAGTGAACCATTTTCTTTAATAATTTCGTCTGGATCTTTACCTGTTGGTAAAGCAACAATTAAAATATCAAATCCTTCTTCCTTAAGAATATCTATACTTCTTTTAGTTGCCTTTATTCCGGCTTCATCTCCATCAAAACATAAACATATATGATTAGTCAGTTTTTTTAATTCATGAGCATTTTCTTTTGTTAAAGCTGTTCCCATACAGGCAACAGTATTTTTAAAGCCAGCCCTATGCATTGCAATAACATCAATTTGACCTTCCACAATAATTATTGAATTTAATCCATGTTTTTGTTTTAATGCTTTAACTAAATTGATTCCAAAAACAACTTTCCCCTTTTGAAATACAATTGTTTCTGCCGTATTTTTATATTTAGCATATTCCGTAGGGACTAAGATTCTAGCACTGAAACCAATACATTCATTAAAAGAATTAAATATAGGAAAAATCAATCTTTGTGCCATTACATCATAATAATGATTATTTTTTATTTGGGCCACACCAGCCTCTAACATTTCTTCAAAAGAAAATCCTTCTTTGCTCAAGAAATCAATAGCGTCATTCCAATTTAAAGAATAACCAATCTTAAAATCATCGAG
The DNA here is from genome assembly GCA_944372505.1 of uncultured Clostridia bacterium. Classification (GTDB taxonomy): domain Bacteria; phylum Bacillota; class Clostridia; order Christensenellales; family UBA1242; genus Caccovivens. The sequence goes on from CALVZK010000001.1 coordinate 94,246, forward strand.
TTCATGCCTAGAAAAATTTCGTTTTTTTATGTATTGTTGTGCATCTTTTGCTTCTTCAAGATATAAATTTGATTGATAATGCTTGTACAATTTATCTAATAAAGATAAAACTCTATCTTTTTTATTTTTTTTATCAATTATTTCCTTTTCTCCTGTAAATTCAGGTATTTCCATATTGGCGTTTTTAGCAAGAATTTTAACAGCTTCTGAAAAATCACAAGATTCATATTTCATTACAAAAGATATGACATCTCCACTCTCTTTACAACCAAAACAATAAAAAAAACCATCGTCTTCATTAACAGTAAAAGAAGGGGTTTTTTCATTATGAAATGGACAACAAGCCCAAAATTTTCCCCCTTTTTTTTCTAAATGAACATATCTACCAATGATTGATACAATATTATTTTTTTGTTTTAACTGATAAAGCCAATCTGCTGGATACCCTTTATTCTGCAATTTAAATAACTCCTAATTTTGCTTTTAAATTTATTATACTACAAACTTTGTAAAATTCCTCTTTAAATATATAAAAATAACTAAAATAAAGTTTTTTGTAGCAACAAAAGTCTTCTTTCGACAACAAACAAAAAAAAGTAACAAGAAGATTGTAGCAAATTAAATCAAAAAAGTAAACTAAATTTACATATTATATAATTAAATATTAAATAAATTAACCAAAAAGAATTACTAAATGATTTGACCTTGCAAATAAATTTCAGGAATTTCTCCAACAATTACATTTTCACATAAAAGAACTTCTAAATTAGTCGTAAAATTTTTGGTCATACCTGGCAATACCATTCCAATAATCGTAGATACAACAAAAGAAAGTCTATGCAAAGTTTGATTAATACCTGCGGAGACAAAACTAGAGTGAACATTTGTTTGCACAGAACCTACTGGAACTAAATTGATATTGACATCAGGACCATAGCCAAATAGAAAAGGTATTCCTGTAAAAGTACCCAAATTAATTTTAATTCCATTTTCTCCTAAATTATCAAATTCTTCCTGTACTAATTGAGTAATTTTTCTAATAAGCAAATTGACTTCAACTGTATCAACCTCTATCAATTCAATCTTATTATTCGAATCTTTAGTAATTGTTACAATTTTATCATAAGAAGTATTTTCATCAATCATTACATTACCTACTACACCACTAATTGAAGTTGTAGCTAAAGATCTAACCTTCTCTTCGCTAATACCAATAACAATAGGACAAACAATTTTAAAATAATAAAAAAAACATATTACTATAAAAGACATTAAAATAGCAATAAAAATTCGCCATTTCGCTTTTTTAGAAAGCTTTTTATGTTTCTTCTTTACTTTATATGCCTGATATATTTCCATATAATTACTTATATGAAAAATTTTAAAGAAATTTTACAAAAATCAAAAAAGTACAATATATAGTATTTTATTAAAATAACTACATACTATTTAAATTAATTTTTGGTTTTAGATTTAAAAATCAAACTAAAAATAAAAGCAAAGACGACAGCAGCAGCAATTCCTCCTGCGGTAGCTTCCAATCCTCCAGTAAAAGCTCCTAATAAGCCCTTTGCTTTAACCGCAGACATAGCCCCTTTAGCCAAAGAAGCTCCAAAACCAATTATTGGCACATTTATTCCTGCTCTCGCCACACTTGAGATTGGATCAAAAATATTAAATGCTTGTAGTAAAACACCAATTATTACAAATGTAACAAGAATTCTTGCAGAAGTTATATTTGTATATATTATTAGGACTTGTCCTAGCATACAAATAAAACCCCCTATTAAAAAAACCCATAAATAATACATTATTCCCCCATTAAACTTTTTTATTTCTTCTTTTTTTATTTTCTTTGATTTGATCACTGTTTACATCGCTTTCAAGAACTATAGCATGACAAACTCCAGGTATTGTTTCTCCTTGCTGTGTTGCAGTCGTAGACATTAAAGCACCTGTTGGCATAAATAAAATCTTTTTATATTCCCCTTCTCTCAATTTTTTAATTAAAAAAGAATTTAATACACTAGCACTACATCCGCATCCACTTCCGCCACATAAAGTATTTTGATTTCTGGTATAAAACATTTGACCACAATCTTTATAATTGATCCCTAATTTATACCCATTATCCTCCATCAAATCAATTAAAATTTCACTTCCAAGTTTTCCTAAATCTCCAGTAACAATTAAATCATAATCATCAGGTGTAGTATCTGTATCTTTAAAATGAGCAATCATGGTTTCCATAGCAGCAGGTGCCATAGCGGCTCCCATATTATTCACATCTTTTATTCCCCAATCTATTACTTTACCAAATGTTGCCATTGTTATTCTAGGTCCATTACCTTCATTGGCAATCACACACGCTCCCGCTCCAGTGACTGTCCATTGAGAAGTTGGCGGTCTTTGATTACCAAGTTCTAGTGGAAATCTAAATTGCCTTTCAGCAGTACTAAAATGAGAGGCTGTAGAACATACGACCGTATCAAATTCTCCTCCATCTACCAAAGAAGCTCCTACTGCCAAGCTTTCTGCAATTGTAGAACAAGCTCCAAACAAACCAAGATATGCAAAATTAAAATATCTTGCAGCATAAGAAGAGGAAATAATTTGATTTAATAAATCTCCAGCTAGCATTAAATTAATATCATTTGGTTTGATTTTTGCATTTTCTATGGCTCCTACAATAGCACTTTGTATCATTTTTTTCTCTGCTTTTTCATAAGTATTTTCTCCAAAACAATCGTCTTTCATCACATAGTTAAAATAAGGACCAAAATTTCCCTTCCCCTCTTTCGGTCCAACAATCGAATAACTACCAATAATAACAGGTTTATGTCTAAAAATTACAGTTTGATGTATATGCATGTTTTCTCCTAATTAAATGAACAAATATATTATACCTACAGCAATACTGGCTACTACTCCGGTTACTATAACAGGTCCAGCTATTGTAAACATCTTTACGCAAATACCATAAATAATTCCCTCATGTTTAAATTCTAAAGCAGAAGAAGTTATAGAATTAGAAAATCCAGTTATAGGAACAATTGAACCACCCCCAGCAAACTTGCCTATTTTATCATATACACCAATTCCAGTTAAAAAAGAAGCCAAAAATATTAATACAATTAATGTATATGCCCAAGCAGTTTGTTGAGCCATATTAGGAAACCAATACAAAATTAAATCATTTATTCCTTGACCTAAGCAACAAATAATACCACCAACTATAAAAGAATTAAACAAACTAGGCCAAGCCTTTGTTTTAGGGATTTTCGCCTTTACATATTTATTGTAAGCCTCATTTCTTTTCTTTAATTCATTATCCATAAAATCCTCACAACCTTTTTATTGACAATATAAATAAAATTTATAACAAAACTTATATTTTATAAGAATATTTATTTCAATCTTAAGCAAACTATTTAAAGGAGGTTCTTATGAAAAAAATTATATTAACTTTTGTTTGTATTTTAATTTCTATCATTATGGTAGGATGCTCAACAAATAGTGATACAAAAGCACTTAATAATTTAGAAAATCAATTGGAAAAAACAGAAAGTGTTGTAAGTTCTACAAGTAGTAGCGAAGTAAGTGAAGTAAGTCCTAAAACAACATATAATATAGGCGAAAATCAAATTAATGAATTTCGTTATAGAGCCTATAATGATATGGTAAACGAGGAAAGCTTAAGACAAGAAATACTTTCTTTAAGTGCATATTTAAAAGATAGTAAATCAAATAATAAATATAAACTTGCTAAAAAGGCAACAAGTTCATTAAATGAATTAACATGTAATTTAGAAAAATATACCAAAGAATTAAACAATACAAAACAGGAGGTAAAATCTTCTGTTAATAGAATAAAAAAATACACTAATGTAAATACAGTAAGCCCATATCAAGCTTTAAGTGGTTATTTATCACTTTCCAACACTATGAATGAAAGAAATGCCTATATGACAAACATATTGTTTACATTAGATGAAATTAACAATCTATTATCTAATAATGTAATACAAGATAAAGAGCAATCTAACTCAAGCATAAACAATCAATTCAATATCTCTCAAGAATCACAAAATGATACAAATTCAAATTATAATATAAACAATACGAATACATTGAATGATAAACATACAAAATATAATTTCAGTCAAAATAACGAAATTAATAACAATAATTACTATGAAAATAATATATCTAATAACAAAGAAAAACAAGAAGATTATAAGAAATATAAACCACTTTTAAGAAAAAATATAGATACTTATAATCCATATACTAAAAACAATACAAATAATTTAAATAATGAAAACTTAAATAATGAAAATTCTAATAATTTAAATAAAAATGAAAATTACAATATAACTAACAATAGTACAACTTCAAATAATTACAATTATAATGATAATTACAGAAATTTTAGATATAACCGAATAAATCCAAATAGAAACACAGATACCTATAAACCTAGATATACAAACATAGACACATATAGATATAATCCTAATAGATATAACAATAATATTGCTACTCCAGTTTATAATAACAACAATGAAGAGATTAACAACGAAAATTTAAACAATCATGAAAATATAAACAACCAAGAAAGACAAAAAAATGTTATAAAAACAAATCCTATTTTTAAAAATGAAGATTTTGAAACAAAGGAAAACATAAAAGAAAAAGAAGATACTCCTCTCACATTCAATTTGATTAAGTCTTTGCATAAGGGCAAAAAAATAGATAAAGATAAATTAAATAAAAAAGATGTTGAGGATAAATTTGGCAAGATGAAAGAAATTGTATTTATTATAAATAAAAGATAGCGATTGCTATCTTTTATATTGTACTTCATACTATATATAGTATTAGGAAGTTAATTTATGTTTTAAATTTAATAGTATCTTATTTTCTAAACGAGAAACCTGAACCTGAGAAATCTTAAGTTCTTTTGCTATTTCACTTTGAGTTTTATCAAAATAATACCTTAAAAGAATTATTTTTTTTTCTCTTCTATTTAAAGATTTTATTATTTCTTTTAATGCTAAATTATCTATCATTTTTACATTATAATCTTCTTCTGATTCTATCCTATCTATCATACTTAAAGATTCGGCATCCTCCTCTATAGGAGCATATATAGATATAGGCATTTTAGAAGAATCCATCGCCATAATAATTTCTTGTTCTTCAACTTTAAAATATTTTGATAATTCTTCAATAGTTGGTTTTCTTTGATTTTTACCAACAAAACTTTCAATATATTTGTTTATTTGAAGATTTAAACTTTTTAATGCTCTAGATACTTTTATCACACCATCATCTCGCATGAATCTTTTTATTTCCCCTATCACCATTGGCACAACATAAGTTGAAAACTTTACTCCAAACTCAGCTTTAAAGTTTTTAATAGCCTTTAAAAAGCCAATACAACCAAGTTGATATAAATCATCATATTCAATTCCTTTATCTTTAAAACGTTTAATAAGGCTTTTTATTAATGGTGAATTTTCTTCTAAAAGCTCCGTTTTTGCTGTTTGATCTCCTTGCTGAGATAAAAGAACTAACTGCAAAATTTTGTCATTATCAAGCATTGCCCGCCTGCATGTAAACATTCTCGCCTATTTTTTTTGTCATCGTAACTGTAAGACCATTTTTGCTTTCTATTTCTACACTATCCATAAAGCTTTCCATTACTGCAAAACCCATGCCACTTCTTTCCTCGCTAGGCTTGGTTGTATAGAACGGTTCACGTGCTTTTACAATATCCTTTATTCCTATCCCATTATCTTTAACTATTATTTTAACTATATTATCATCTATTTCACATCTCAACATTACAATACCTGAATGTTTTGGGTAAGCATGTACTATACAATTTGTTACTGCTTCAGAAACTGCTGTTTTAATATCTCCAATCTCATCTAAAGACGGATTTAAACCAACGCAAAAAGCCGCTACGCATACTCTTGCAAAACTTTCGTTTTCTGATATTGCTTTGAATGTTACTTCCATAAAGTTAGATTTATTCATTTTCTCCTCCTATACTATTTTTGGCATTATTTGATACAATCCAGTCATTTTAAATATCTTTTCAGCATGACTTGATGGATTACAAATAAATATTGGAATATGCCTTGATTTCATTTTTTTATATCTACCTATTAGTACGCCAATACCCGTACTATCCATAAACTGCATCTCTGATAAATCTATTATAATTTGATTAAAATCGCCTTTTGAAAAAATATCATCAAGTTCATTTCTAACATGGGTAGAAGAATTTTCATCTAATTCCCCACACAAAACAACATATAAAGTCTTATTATAAATCTTGCTTTTAATTTGCATTTAGAAGACCTCCGATACAATGATAATAACATAATAATAGATGCGAAAATTTTCTATTTTGAAAGAATTTTTGAATATTTTATATTATTTTTATTATAAAAAAAGAGGGTTTAAATTTATCCCTCTAGCTAATCAAATATTATCATTTAATCCCGACAATTTGGCTTGTATTTTACCAAGTTTATATGGAATTTTATAAACTTTACCATCTTTTAACAATTTATTGCCAGTATGAAAAAATTCAAATTTTATATGATTTTCTTTGCATTGATTATACAAATCCTTTACCCATTCAAAATCTAACAATCGAGCATTTTTATAATTTTCTCCGCTACAATATACTTTACGTATTTTCCCAACCTGAAGTAGTTTACTAATATTTATCTTTTCTAACATTGGACTAATTAATAATGATATATTATTCGTGGGCAATTTTATTATGTAAGGCATTCTCTGTTCTAAACGTTTTTGATTTTCACAAGTTATCGCAAATTCAACATTTTGAAAATCTTCAACAAATTTTTGTGGTAGATTTTCTATTATTCTGTTAACTCTTTTTGTAAACAAAATAAAATGCACTTTTTTTCTTAATCTTATCATTTCCCAAACTTCTTTTCTCCACTCATCTGCTTCTTCTATAAAAAAATCAGATGTTAAACATACCTCAACATTTTCTCCATCTCTAATCTTAAAATTACCTTCTTTATCTTTCTTTAATGGTAAATTAAAATCTTTTGTTTTGTGTACAATATTTGAATCAATACCCCTTTCCGCATCAAAATAAAACATGTAACAATTTTTACATCCTTCACTATATTTATGACAACCATGCCAAGGATTATAAACACTCATAGCATAATTATAACACAATATAGCTTATATACAAACTTTGTAAAAACTTTTACAAATAAAAAAATACCTTGATTTTAACAAAGTATTTTTATTTTTCATTTTTGGTGGGCAGGGATGGATTCGAACCATCGAAGTCGGAGACGACGGATTTACAGTCCGTTGCATTTGGCCACTCTGCAACCTACCCATAGAAAATGCCCTTTCGGGCAATTTGGAGCTGGTGATAGGAATCGAACCTACAACCTGCTGATTACAAGTCAGCTGCTCTACCATTGAGCCACACCAGCAAATTTTTGTCCTAGCAAAAGCTAGGACAATTTGTGCATAAGTTATGATTTTTATAATTCCACCTTATGTCACTTTGGTGCCCTAAGGTGGAATCGAACCACCGACACAAGGATTTTCAGTCCTTTGCTCTGCCGACTGAGCTATCAGGGCTTGTTTAACCCGTAGGTTTTGGCGACTCGGATGGGGCTCGAACCCACGACCTCCAGCGTGACAGGCTGGCGTTCTAACCAACTGAACTACCGAGCCACAATTTCTTGTGTTATTCTTTCACTATTGGTGTCAAACAATAGTGGTGGGCCTTCAGGGACTCGAACCCCGGACCGACCGGTTATGAGCCGGTTGCTCTAACCAACTGAGCTAAAGGCCCATTGTACATTCTTGCTTTTAGTATGGTCGGGGTGGAGAGGCTCGAACTCCCGACCCCATGGTCCCAAACCACGTGCGCTACCAACTGCGCTACACCCCGTAAACAAGTTTGCAAGGATATTTTAATATATAAAGAGATTATTGTCAAGAAAAAAATAAAAATTTTCTAAAAAATGTTTATAATTTTTAAATATTTTTAACTATTATATATATGATAATTTTTGTATTAATTTTACTAAATTTGATAAATTTAAAAACACCATGTTCATAAAAATTATTTATTTTTATTCAATGCTTTTTATTTATACAAAAATATGCTATCATATTTATAGAGGTAATTATGATTAAAAAAACTGCTTTTATTATTGGGGCTTCTAGCGATATAGGCAAAGAAACTGCCCTACTTTTCGCTAAAAGAGGTTATAACCTTTTTTTAACCTATAACGAAAACAAAATTAATTATTTAAATGAAATAAAAGAATCTACAATAGACATACAAATATACAAAATGGATATAACTAAAGAAAATAGTATCAAACAAAGTTTTGAATATGCTTTTAATTACTTTGATTACATTGATACTATAATAATTTGTCCCGGAGTCTGTGCAAAAGAAATGATGTTGTTAGACATGCCAAATGAAATAATTGACAAAATACTTAATATTAATCTTAGAGGCATAATATATTGCAACAAATATGCTGCTCAATATTTAATCAAAAATCGTCATGGTTCTATAATAAATATTTCCTCTATTTATGGAATAAATGGTGGATCCTGTGAAGCGGTATATTCTGCAACAAAAGCAGGAATAATTGGGTTAACGAAGGCTTTGGCTAAAGAATACGCTCCTTATTTACGCGTAAATGCAGTTGCTCCAGGTTTTATTGAAACTAAAATGACTAATAATTTTAATAATGAAGAAAAGAATGAAATTAGTTCAAATATACCTTTAAAAAGGCTAGGCGTTCCAACAGACATTGCAAATGCAATTTATTTTCTATCTTCTGAAGAAGCAAGTTACATCACAGGAGAAGTGTTAAAAATTTCAGGTGGAGCTGATCAATTTAACTAATAAAAAACAAGGAAAACTCCCTGTTTTTATTTATCGTCATCGTCTGTGTAGAAATCAAATGCTTTCATTATTTCACTTAAATCATCTTTTGGATTTACCGCCTCTTTCAAATCAAATCCATTTGATTGAATTTTTAACGATTTTGGTTGTTCTTCTACCGGTTGTGTATTTAAAAATTTATCAACCAAATTATCGTATTCATCACCTTCTTTTAATTGCAAATCGCAAACAGGCTTGATTTGACTTGGAGCATGTTCGATAGAATTAATGTCGTTTCTAAAATTTTTAAAATCATTACGTTCAATTTTAATTTCTCTAGGTTGAGAAACTTTTTTTTCTTTCATTTTATTAAGAAGTATTCTCATTGGATCATTTTCTGTCCCTGTATTTACAATTTCTTCTTTTTTTGCTTCAATCTTAGAAAGTATATTTTCCACATCTTCAATCAATTTTTTATAACTGCTATTCAAAAGAAGTCCTGGAAATTGATTGTTTAACTGTTCAAATAAATTTTGCATTTGAACATAAACTACACGTAGTTGTTCGCCTCTTAATACTTCAATGTTACGACTACCCTCTGCTTGAAATCTTTTGAAAGATTCTAATGCTGTCATAATATTTTTTTCTCTACGCTCTATTTCCACAGATTTGTTTTTATAATCCAAAAGTTTCTTTTCTGACTCTAACACTTTTAACTTTTCTTCCATTAAAGCTCTCTCATGATCTGCTTTCATTTGAGAAATATATTCATCAACTTCTTTTTTCTTATAACCATTAAACTCTGTAGAAAACATATTTTCTCCTCTTTTAAGATTAAATCTAGATTTATTTATACAAAAAATAACTTCCTATTAATATTAACATATTTAAAACTAAAATTGCAAGAAAAATCCAAATAGAAATCAAATTTAAAGCATATAAAAAGCAAAAAATATCTATGAAAAAGATCGAAAAAGATATTATATAATGAAAATATTGTTCAAATATATAACCACAAATAAATGATGATATACTAAATGAGATAATGACAAAGATATAATAAAAATTTATAATTTTTAAAAAATAAGAATACAAATATAACAATCCTGCAATAAATAATGTCGTCCCAAAATAACAATACGAATCAAGGTGAAAAAATAAACTTTTAATTATTAAATGAAATCCTAAAATTATTAAAAAGGAAAAAAACCAAAAATTATCGATATCAAAAATAAGAAAAGATAATAGAGTTACAACTAAATAAATCACGCTATTTATAATAAAAGACAACTTTGATATAGTCGTCTTTTTTATAGTTAAAATTTTCCCTTTCATATATTTATATTATTGTATTTTTTTAACATTTTATTCTTAAACTATTCTTTTTTATTGTCATCATTTTTTGTACAATTAGCATTATTGTCAAATAATTTATCGTCATTTTCCCCTTGTGAATTATTATTCAAAATATCTTCTTCATTTTTTTCGTTTATTTTTATATCATTCTCTTTGCCAACCTCTTCAACTATCTTATCACTTTTCTTTTCTTCTCTAATTTTTCTTTTTTCTTCTTTTAACCTCATCTTTTTTTCTTTTTCTTCTAATTCACTTTTTATATTAAGTTCATAAACAGGTTGTAAATCTTTCAATGTCTTAATTTTGTTTTTTCTATGCAAAATTTCAGTTACAATTATCATAATAATTCCTGTTAAAATTAATAATATAGACAAAAGTTGTGAAACTTTTATAGCGCCAATATATAAACTATCTCCCCTTAATGCTTCAATCCAAGCTCTGCCAGTTCCATAAAGAATTAAATATAAATAAATTAATGAACCGCGATATTTTAATTTGTTTTTTCTTAAAAGAAATATTAATATAGCAAACACCATTAAGTCCCAAATGCATTCATAAAAAAACGTTGATAGATGCCAAACTCCATTTATTTTAGTAGACAAAGGAAACCATGTTAATGATGGATCTGTTACTTCTATCCCATAGCAACACCCTGCAAAATAACAGCCTATTCTTCCAATAGCCTGACCTAATATCAAACTAGAAACAGCAATATCGCCTACATCTAAAAAATTTTTTTTATGAATTAAACAATAAAGAATAATCCCAATTGCACCGCCGATGACTCCACCATAGATAGCCATTCCTCCTTCCCAAATTTTAAAGACATCCCAAAAAGAATATATTTTATCCAAACTAAAAATAACATAATAAATACGGGCGCCAATTATAGATAAAGGAAGTACATAACATGCAATAATTAAAAAATCATCAGTTTTTAAACCTCTTAAATTAGCATTTTTACATGCCAAAATTACGCCAAAAGCCATGCCTAGTGCAATAATTAACCCATAATAAGTTATGTTTAGTCCAAAAAATATAAAATAACTATCATAAAATCCAAACATAGTTTTATTATAAGCATTTTATATAATTAATGTCAATTCTTTTTTATATTATAAATTTTTAGATAAAATAAAAAATACAAGATGTAGTTTTTAAATTGTATTTAAATCTTGTATTTTGGATTAATTTATTTTTTTACTTATTTTTAATATATCTTGTTTTAAAAATTTATCATCGCAATCATTTTCGTTATAACCTATTAATAAAGATATATTTCCTCCATTTTGATAAGCCATTCCTAAAGATAAGATTTTTTTAGAAACTACTATACTTTGCTTGCTATGTCCATCTTCTTCATCTTCTTTTACAAAACATTTATCTATAACTCGCAATATTTCATAAATATCTAAAATGTAAAATAAAACATTTTCTCCATCATTTGATAATTTTTCTACATATTGTATAGAATCTATAATACAGTTAAAATTTGTTTCATTTGATGACCCATATTTTGTAGTAAAATTGTCAAATTCAATGTTTTTAAAATAAATTTGATTTTCAAATGAAGTGTTAATTCCCAAAACAACTAATTTTATTTTATTTTCTTTGCAATAGACTGAAAGATTTTTAAAATCATCGTTTTCATATATATCATTTTCTATTTTCAAAGAATTTCTTCTACCTTCAAAAATAACTTTATCTTTTGAATAAGACATTTTATTCAAAGATATTATTTCTTCCCCTTTAAAAAAAGATTTAGTAAAATATTCTTCCGCTAAAATATCATTTATTTTTAATATCTTTACAGCTAAATACTGATGTTGATTTTCTGTCTTGCAAACTATTGCTTTTACCTTGTCTCCATTTTTCAATTTGTCAAAGAAAGCAATATCTTCTTTTATAAAAACCCACACCTGTTTTACAATATCGTAATACTGTTTATACTTGTTATTAATTCTAACAATTCCCTCTGAAATAATTTGTTCAGAATTATTATTTTGAGTAAAATTAGGAATAACTTGTGCAAATGTCAAAATATTTTCAAAAACCAATGGATTATCTTCGCTATTCTGAAACTCATTTACAAGGGTATTCAAAATATCATCAATTGCAGATAATTTTTTACAAGGTCTACCCTTTCTTTTACCATTTGAATCTATTATATTTCCCTCATTAAACTTATTAAGTATAAGTTCAATAAGCTCATCTCTTTTTTTTGTGGTTGGAGAAATTATTCCTAATTCTCTTGCTAAACCTCTTAATTCAAAAACTCCTAATTGCTTAATAAGCAATTCCTTCTCTTCTCTTTGGTCTTTCTTCATTTGCATTCTCCTAATATTAAAATTCTAAAATAGTATTTGCATTTTGTCAACTATTTTTCACCATATAGGAATAAAATTAATTATCACTCCTAACAGAATTGATAACAAAAGCAATATCAAAGTTATCAAAATGTTTAACCATGTTTTTTTATAATTTACTGTAAATAATACTATTAATCCTATACCTGCACCAGCACTTAACCCAGCAACTAGAGCTGGAAAAATTATTACACCCTCCATAAAAAGTTCAACCAAAAATACTGAAGCGGCACAATTTGGAATAAGTCCTATTACACATGCAAGTAAAATTTGAATATAACTATTATTTGTAAAAAATTTCTGTAATGGTTCAAGTCCGCCACAATACCCTCGTATTAAATTAATTGCTAAAGTGGCAATAAATACATATGCAACGATTATTAAAGTATGTTGTAAAGCATCTAAAAAAATATTTGTAGCACAACAATGCGTATGTGTATGTTTATGTCCATTGTCCTTCTCGTGAGCATGATGACATTCACAAGTACTTTTACCTTTTTTAATGCAATCTTCTTCTAAGTCTTTTATTTGCTCTTTTATCTCTTGTGATTGTAAGTTTGCCTCAGATTTATCATTAATATCAATAATTATTTTTTCATGTTTGCCATGATATTCATGTAAAACTAATTTCTTTTTAAGAAAAATTTTTAATATACCATCAATAATATAACCAACAATTATAGCATAAATCACTTTAATACCTATCATCAACAATAGACTTGGTATAAATTTGGGTTGAGAAATCATTAAAGGGATTGCTTCGTCACTTGTAGCAATAAAAACAGCAAAAAGTGTTCCAAGCGTTATCATTTTTTTTGAATATAACTGACTCATTAATGAAGAAAAACCACATTGAGGAACACAACCTAAAAATGCCCCAATAAATGGTCCAGCTTTTTTAGTATTATGCAAAATTTTAGAATATTTTTCATTTTCATTATGACTAAAATAGCCAACAATTAGATATGCAAGATAAAGAATAGGCACAACATATAGTGTGTCTATTAATGCATCTAATAAACTATCCCAAAATATAGCCATAATATCACCTTTAATATTTTAAAATTTATTATAAAACACCAACTTGTGGTGTTTTATTAATTTCCATCTTATTGATCATTCTTCATCATTATTTGTTTCGCCTATTTTTAATTGTTTTGCTTTCTTTTTTCTGTGATTAATTGTTGACTCAATTTCTTTTACTTCTTTATCATCTTCTTTTATTTCATCATTATTTATATTCTGTATTTCTTCTTCTACATTCTCTTCGTTAATGTTTTCTTTTGATGTATTTTCATTTATAATGTTCTCTTTCCCTTGCCTATACTCTTCCATTCGCTTTGCACTCTCTTGAGGCGAATACAAAATTATTGTTTGTTTATCTTGATATCCAATTTCACCATTCATATTAGCTGAAATTAATGCTTTTCCTACCATTTCTTCAATTCTGCCATTATTAAATGTTGAAACTTCACTGTTATCAGCAAATAAATCTATTTTCCCATTATTTATTGTTCCTATTCTTCCATTATTCAATAAATAAGTTATATTTCCATCTAACATACTAACAAGATTAGCATTATTTTCTATCCCAATTATTTGTCCACTAATCATTGTCACTATTCTTGCTTTGTTTCTTACAAACATAATACTACCGTTTGTTAATGTAGCAAGTTCTGCCTTGTCGTCAACAAATCTAATAGAACCACCATTCATTGTGCCAATAGATGATTTCCCTTTAACATAATCTATAGAGCAAGTATTAATGGTAGTAATTGATGATTTTCCACAAACTAATGTAACCTTTCCACTCTTTAAAAGTCCTATTTTTGCTTTGCCTGATAATACATCAATTTCACAATTTTCTACCATCTGCACTCTTGATTTGCCAGTTATTTCTTTTATAGTAGAATTAAAACACTCTAACACTATAGCATTCCCACTTATAAAAACATTTTGGCATTTATTTAAAATGTGTACACCACTAGTTAAAGTAAAATTTGCTTCTTCATCATGAATAATTGGATCAATTATCTTATCACCTTTTTTTAATAAACACATAATTTTCCTCCATTTATTACTATATCAATATACCACACTTATATTTTGTATGCAATTAAATTATAAAAAAATTAAAAATTTTACTCACTTTAATGTAAAAATTTTTTATATTTTACATAAATATTTTTTCAAAATAATAGTTGACAAGTCAACTATAAGTTGCGTATAATAAAACTTATGAATGATTTTTTTATTAAAACAGTAACTACCATTAAAAAAAACTTACAGGGATATTTTAATGAACAATTTAAAAGATATAATTTAAATAGTTCAGAAATTTTTATTATGCATTTACTTGATATCAAACATTCTTTATCTCAAATAGAACTCGCAAATATTTTAGAATGTAATAAATCCCATGTAAATAGAATTGTATCTAAACTTATTGACAAAAAATTAATTTTTTACTCACAAAATGTTCCCCTAAACATTAAACATTGTCGTAATGCAACTCTTTTACTAACTGAATATGGAAAATCTCTTGCAAAAAAATTTACAAAAATTATATTCCAAACATTCAACTCATTAAATAAAGATATAACTAAAGAAGAAGGATTGATAGCAAAACAGGTATTAATTAAAATACTAAATAATTCTTACGACATAAAATTAAATGGAGAAACGATAAATGATTAAATTATTTAAATATTTAAATTGGAAAGAATGGATTTTAGTTCTTATAACTTTGTTAGTTGTTGCAGGTCAGGTTTGGTGCAATATATCTCTTCCACAATGCACTCTTAAAATCAGTGAATATCTTCAAATGCCAGACATATCTTTGTATTGGACTGATATAGTTTGGGCTTGTATAGAAATGTTGCTTTATGCCGTAGGAGTTATAATATGTGCAATTATAGCAAACTTTTTAGCATCTTTTATTGTAACCAATTTACTTGCTAAAGTTAGAGGTAAAGTTTTTCATAAAGTAAATGAATTTTCATCTGAAGAGATTAATAAATTTTCAATTCCTTCATTAATTACAAGATGTACAAACGATATTACGCAACTTCAACAAGTATTAGTTACTTTATTAACATTGGGATTACAAGCCCCTCTTACTGCAATTTTAGCTATCATTAATATTGTCAATATTTCAAAAGATCACTCTGTTTTACAATTATCATGGGTCAACGTAGTTTCTGTTATCGCAATATGCTTGTTGGTTTCCATTATAATATTTACAATTGTTCCTAAATTTAAAAAAATACAAAAAGCAACAGATAATTTAAACCTCGTAACAAGAGAAAATTTAACAGGTCTTAAAGTTGTTAGAGCATACAGCGCAGAAAAAACACAAGAAAAAAAGTTTGAAAATGTAAATACAAAATTTGCAAAATTAGAACTTTTTGTAAGTAAAGTACTTGCAGTAATAGAACCAAGCTTAACTATAATAATGAATGTAACTTCTTTAGCAATAGTTTGGGTCATTGGCCTTCTTGCTGGAGAAAATCCTGCTCTTCTTACTATTATGAGTGCTTTCACACAATATTCTATATTTATAATAATGGGATTTACTTCTTTGTCCGTTCTCTTCATGTTTATCCCTCGTGGAGTAGTGAGCGGAAGACGTATTAATGAAGTTTTAGATACTAAAATAATTCTAAAAGATGGAAATGTTTTATTACCTTCTGAAAAAGGAACTATAGAGTTTAAAAATGTTTCTTTCCAATATAATAAAGCAGATGCATATGTTTTGGAAAATATATCATTTAAAGTTAATCAAGGTCAAACAATAGCATTCATAGGATCTACTGGAAGTGGAAAAAGCACACTTATTAATCTTATCCCACGTTTTTATGATTGTAGTGAAGGCGAAATATTAATTGGCGGAATTAATGTAAAAGATTATTCACAAGAAGCACTTCATAATTTAATAGGCTATGTTCCACAAAAAGGAATGCTCTTTAGTGGAAGCGTAAAGGATAACATTTGTTATGGAAAACAAAATGCTACAGATGAAGAAATTAAAAATGCAATAAGAATTTCTCAATCCAATTTTGTTTATGATTTCCCAGAAGGAATAAATTATTTTATTTCTCAAGGTGGCAAAAATGTTTCAGGTGGTCAAAAGCAGAGATTATCTATTGCTAGAGCGATCATCAAAAATCCTGATATCCTTATATTTGATGACAGTTTTTCTGCTTTAGATTATAAAACAGACAAAACAGTCCGACGCAATTTAAATAAAGAATACAAAAACACTACAAAAGTTATTGTTGCTCAAAGAATTGGAACTATTTTGAATGCAGACATTATTGTCGTTTTAGATGAAGGCAAGATAGTAGGTGTTGGAAAACATGTCGATTTACTTAAAAATTGCAAGGTTTACAAAGAAATTGCATTGTCTCAACTTTCACAGGAGGAATTACAACATGGAGCATAAAAATATTAAACATTCCTCATTCAATAAAAATAAAGCAAAAGATTTTAAGGGAACTTTAAAAATGCTTTTAAAAAAAATGAGTTTATTTAAATGGCAAGCTATTATTGCATTAATCTTTGCCGTACTAGCTGCTATTTTAAATGTTCTTGGTCCAAAAGTATTAAATATGCTTATGACTATTCTCTTTGACAAAAATGGATATCAAATTAGTGAGGTTACAAAATTCGGTATAATCATTTTAGCAATGTATATTATTGCAGGACTCCTTGGATATTTTCAAGGCTATTTAATGGCGAAAGTTAGTGTTGGAATTTCTAAACAATTGAGAAACGAAATATCACTGAAAATAAATAAATTGCCCCTTAAATATTTCGATCGACATAGTTATGGAGATGTGCTATCTAGAGTAACAAATGATGTAGATACAGTTGGAAATACTTTAGAGCGAACTCTTTCCAGTATGATTACTTCTTCAGTAACAATTATAGGTATACCTATAATCATGTTTACAATCAGTTGGCAACTAACACTTATATCTCTTTTGCAAATCCCTCTTGCTCTTTTAGTCGTTTTCCTTGTTGTTAAATTTAATCAAAAATATTTTATTAGACAACAAAAATATTTAGGTGATATAAATGGTTACATTGAAGAAAACTTTTCTGCTCATTTAGTTGTTAAAGCATTTAATGGAGAAGAACGATCTCAAAATAGATTTGAAGAAATAAATAAAAATTTAAAAATATCTTCTAAAAAAGCACAGTTTTTTTCTGGTCTTATGCACCCTATCGTAAATTTTTCGAGCAACATTATATATGTACTAATTTGTTTGGTAGGAGCTACAATTGCTATAAAATCAAATGATTTATCTTTTCTTGCAACTATAATTACTTTTTTAACTTATACAAAATTATTCAATCAACCGGTTTCTCAAATAGGATCAATTTCTGCAACATTACAATCAACAATGGCAGCAGCAGAAAGAGTCTTTGAATTTCTAAATGAAAAAGAACAAGAAGATGAAAGCGAAAAGGTCTTAACTATAGATAATATAAAAGGTAAAGTAGAATTCAAACATGTTAATTTTGGATATAGTAAAGATAAACAAATAATATTTGATTTTAATTTTACTGCAAATCCAGGAGAAAAGATTGCTATAGTTGGGCAAACAGGTGCAGGTAAAACAACCATAGTTAATTTGTTAATGCGCTTTTATGAAATTGACAGTGGTGAAATTTTAATAGATGGCGTAAACACTAAAGACATGAACAGAAGTTATGTAAGATCTCTTTTCGGTATGGTCTTACAAGACACTTGGCTTTTTGAAGGAACTATAAAAGAAAATTTACGTTTTGGGAAACCATCGGCTACTGACGAAGAAATAATTCAAGCATGCAAAATGGCAAATGTTGACCATTTTATTAGAACAGAACCAGGCGGATATGATATGGTTCTATCAGAAGACACAAATATATCCGCTGGTCAGAAACAACTTTTAACTATAGCAAGAGCTATGGTTCAAAATGCTCCCCTTTTAATTTTAGATGAAGCAACTAGCTCTGTAGATACTAGAAAGGAAATTTTAATTCAAACAGCAATGGATAGACTTACCAAAGGTAGAACCAGTTTCGTTATTGCACATAGACTATCAACAATAAAAAATGCGGACAAAATTATAGTTATGAAAGATGGAAATATTGTAGAAATAGGGACACATAATCAACTTATGAAAATCGGAGGCGTATATAAAGATTTATATACAAGTCAGTTTGTTAATGGAGAAGAATTTTAGGAGGAAATGTGGCTGAATTAGAATTAAATAAAGTTAATAAAAATTATAAACTTCAAAGCAAAGAAAAATTCCTAGCATTACAAAATATAAATATTTCTTTCGAAAAAGGTGAACTTGTTTCTATAATAGGCGAAAGTGGAAGTGGAAAAAGCACATTGATGAACATAATTGGAGGTTTAGATTCTGATTATGAAGGTGAAATAAAAATTGACGGAAAAAATTTGAAAAAATTTAAACAAAAGGAATTAGATGATTATAGAAAGAAAAAAATAGGATTCGTTTTTCAATCTTTTAATTTAATTTCTCATTTATCCGTTTTAGACAATGTTACTTTGGCATTAACCTTATCCAATATAAAAGAAAGCGAAAAAAGAAAACGTGCTATAGAAATATTGAGCAAATTAGGATTAAAGGAACAAATAAAAAAGAAACCTACCCAATTATCCGGAGGTCAAAAACAAAGAGTTGCAATAGCTAGAGCCCTTATAAACAATCCTGATATAATTTTAGCAGATGAGCCTACTGGTGCTTTAGATTCAGTTACTACTACTCAAATTCTCGAAATTTTAAAAAAAATTGCAGATGTTGATAATAAATTAGTAATAATGGTTACTCACTCTGAAAAAGTTGCAAGCGTTTCTTCACGAATTGTAGAAATTTCAGATGGAAAAATAGTTAAAGATATTGAGAAAAAAGATTATATAAAATTAAAGCAAGAGAAAATGTTAATAGATCAAAATAAAATAATCAAAAATGATAAAGGGCATTTAACATTTTTTTCTGCACTAAAACTATCCTTCCACAATATGATGGCAAGTAAAACAAAAAACTTTTTAATGGCTTTAGGGGTTTCAATATCTTTAATTTCTTTAATTTTAATGTTATCCCTTGGAGCTGGTTTGACGGATTATATTAATGATACCGCTTCAAATTATACAAACCCAACAATTGTTTCCATATCTAAAAGTGGAAAAGATATAAATGGTAATGATTTGGAGGATAATTCTTTTTCCTTTTTCCCGAAAATGTTTGAAGAAAGTGAAATAATGCAAATAACTAATGAAATCAATGATTATTTAACTTCACAAAATAATGATTTTAAAATTTTAACCGAAGGCGATAACAAAAATTTATCATATGGTTTTAGTATGCCTACAATAGGTGCGGGAAATTTATCATTTAAAGATGATAATGGCAATGAAAAAAGTTCTATGATAATGTTTACTTATACCACTCCCCCATATTATTCAAGTGAAAACTTTTTAACAGATAATAGTTATATGAGTAGCGAAAATGAAATAATGCTTTCAAATGCAGCTGTAAACTTTTTAGGATTAGACAATCCTGAAGATGCAATAGGCAAACAAGTAACATTAATGATAAATTTGACTTTTAATAATCAAAATATACAAATAAATAAAACAGTAACAATATCAGCAATTATAGATGTTTCATTATTCTCTAATATGATGGTTATGTATGTCGATTATAACTTTTTAAATAATTGCGTAAAAGATGCCCAATACTCTTCTGGATTTGAAATTACAGGATTAAAACCATCTCAACTTTATATTCAAACAGATAGTGAAAAAACAACTAATCAAATCAATAATTACATTAATAAAAATAGGTTAGACTTAACTGGTTCAGTAGAAGAACAGCTTGCATCAATGTTTGGAGAAATGATGTCAACATTTTCAATTGGTCTGGCAATAATTTCAGGAATATCATTAATTGTTGCATTAATTATGATTTTAGTTGTACTTTATATGAGTGTAGCTGAAAGAACTAAAGAAATAGGAGTTTTGAAAAGTATAGGGGCTCGTAAAAAAGATATAAAATTAATTTTTAGTACAGAAAGTCTATTAATAGGTATTTTAAGCGGAATTGTTGGTATAATTTTCTCATTAATCATTGGTGGTGTTTTAATTATAGTATTAAAGTCGATATTAGGATTTGCTCCATTGTCAATGAATTGGTATTTCTTCTTAATAGCAATAGGATTAAGCACAATAATTAGTTTACTTGCCGGTTTGTATCCTGCATCAAAAGCAGCAAAATTAGACCCTGTAGAATCTTTGCGACATGAATAAAAAAAAGAAGGATCTTCCTTCTTTTTTATTTATGTATTTTAATTATTTTTTTGAAAATTTAATTGCTAAAATTGTAGTTAAAATAGTAAACACACTAATAACTAAATTTACAATTACTGCCCAACCTACCGAAAGTCCAGCAGAATATCCGCTTATACTTAAAGAATTATCATTCGCTTCAGCTATTGTACAGAATAATGATATTGCTGCAAAAACAACAATTGCTAGGGCTAAAATAACATTAATAAAATTGACAAATTTGTATGCTTTTGATTTTTTTATGCCTCCTAAACTTACTATAAGACAATATATAGAAGTTAATATTAATAGTCCTGCAAGAATAGCAACTAGTAAATTTGAAAGAGCCATCATAACTTCTGTACCATTTCCATCGAAATAATTTTTAATAATATCATATCCGTTAGAAGCAGAAGTATTATCTTTCCCAAAAGGCGACTCCACTTTAAATGTTAAATATGCCTGCGACAAAAAAACATAAAGTAAAACACCAATTATAATATTGAATAAATACATTAAATTTAGTTTTAAATTTTTCATTTTCCCTCCTTAATTATATTGTAAACAAAATTAAGACTTCTTGTCAACTAATTGTTAATAAAATTGTTTTATATTTAATAATAAATATCATAAAAAAAACAAACATTAAATGTTCGTTTTTTTAATTATATTAATTTTCTTCAGGTTTTGTTTCTTCATTTTCAGAATTTAATACAATTTCTTTACTGGTCGATTTATTTTTCTTATTAGTTCTCGTTTTAGAACCATCATTTTTAATAACTTCTGCAATACTTGTAAACAATCCTGCTACATTTTGAATATCACTAGGAACTATTATCTTCGTAGCATTTCCGTTTGCTAAAACTTTTAACGCTTCAAAACCCTGCAATGTAACATATGATGCATCAGGATTAGCTGCATTAATAAGATTAATCGCGTGACTTTCTCCTTCAGCAATAGCAATTAAAGATTCTTTTTGCGCTTGAGCAGCTAAAATTTTAGCGGTTTTATCTGCTTCAGCTTTTAAAATTTTGGCTTGTTTTTCTCCTTCTGCAACTAATATACTTGACTTTTTTTCTCCTTCTGCCCTTAAAATTTGCTCTCTTCTTTCTCTTTCAGCTTTCATCTGCTTATCCATTGCGTCTTGTATGTCTTTTGGAGGAAGAATGTTTTTAAGTTCTACTCTATTAATTTTAATGCCCCAAGGATCAGTTGCTTCATCTAAAATAACTCTCATTTTGTTATTGACAGTATCTCTAGAAGTTAATGTTTCATCTAATTCAAGTTCTCCCACAATATTTCTTAATGTTGTAGCAGTCAGATTTTCAATTGCTCTAATTGGTTGATCTACTCCATAAGTAAATAATTTAGCATCTGTTATTTGAAAATATACTACAGTGTCTATTTGCATAGTTACATTATCTTTGGTAATAACTGGTTGAGGTTTAAAATCAGCTACTATTTCTTTAAGTGAGATAGGTTTACCTGTCCTATCGAAAAAAGGCAATATCACGTGTATTCCCACATCCAAAGTTTTTCTATATTTGCCTAATCTTTCAACAACTACAGCCGTCGCTTGTCTAACAATTCTGACTGAAATACATAAGCAAACTAATAAAACTACACCTAATATAATTAAAACAATTGCCCAAGCACTCATTTTCTATTCCTCCTTTGAACTTTCTTCTATTTTATTTTCTTCTTGAATTATCGTATCTTTTTTTTCTTCTACACTTTTAGTTTCAGACTGAATGTCAGATTTTTGTTTTACTAACATTTTATTTCCATCAACTTTAACAATTTCAACCAAACTACCCTTTTTGATAAGATTCCCATCAAAACTTGATGCAGTCCAAATTACATCATTTATTTTAATTGACCCATTTTTTTCAAAATCAGTATCCTCAAGTAGCCTATACTCTTTCCCTACAAATGAATCAATATTTGTTTTTGCTTTCATATTCTTAAATAATAATTTTTGTGCATACTTTCTTACAAAAATTATTAGTAATGCCGAAACGACCACAAAAACTGCTATTTGAATTTCGATTTCAATCCCTCCTATACCAGCTAGAATAAACGGAATAATAGCTCCTGCAGTAAACCAAATTGAAACCAATTCAAACGTAACCATCTCAATAATGGCAGATACTACAATTACCGCCAACCATACCCAAAACATTGTTTCCATAAAACCACCTTTCTACTTTATTATATATTAATATTATTTACATTATGAATTATATCATATGTATAAATTTTTGTCAACTGAATACTATTTCGTATTTGATAAAAAATACGAATTTAAAAAAGCAATAAAAAATTTGTATAAAACAGTTGATTTTTTTAATTTTTTTTGATATATTATTAGAGCAAACTATTAATCAATGCATATAAATATTTATAAGAACTTGCGGGAGTGGCTCAGTGGTAGAGCGTTGCCTTGCCAAGGCAAATGTCGCGGGTCCGAATCCCGTCTTCCGCTCCAAATGGTACCATCGCCAAGTGGTAAGGCCAAGGTCTGCAAAACCTTTATTCCCCGGTTCAAATCCGGGTGGTACCTCCAACACAACATCGGCGACGACAAAAAGTCGCCTTTACATATGTTATAAAGGGTAAATGCAAGACAAGCCTTAATATATGCTGGTGTGGCGGAATGGCAGACGCACGGGACTTAAAATCCCGAGGTGGCAACACCGTGTGGGTTCGACTCCCACCACCAGCACCAAAAAATCCATGGTAATATAACCATGGATTTTTTTATTTTTTTCACAATTTATTCAAAATTTTATTATATTATTTAATTGTTCTTTTATAGACAAAAATATTGTTATTTAAATCATCAAATAAATCAATATCAACAAACAAAAAATTTTCATTATTAATCGTTTTTTCTATGATTCTATGCCTTTCCTTTAAAAAAGGATTATAAATAAATATTTCATCACTATTGTATACATATAATTCCATTTTAGCATTATCATGATTATAAATTGTAGTTTTTTTATTCCCTTTTATCGTATAACTATCCCCTTCTTTTATAACACCAACACATTTACCTTTAATATTTAATTCACTGAACATCGGATACATTATAGGTTTATTACAATCTTTATTTTCTTCTTTTCCTAAATATGAAAATAATTGACTCTCTTCTATAGAATCATACAATTCCCAAGTTCCATCTAAATGATTGTCATAACAAAAATTGTTATCTGGTTTATCAAAAACTTTTCTATATATATTTTGACTTATCAATTTTTTTAACTCATCTAAAGAATA
The DNA here is from genome assembly GCA_944372505.1 of uncultured Clostridia bacterium. GTDB lineage: Bacteria > Bacillota > Clostridia > Christensenellales > UBA1242 > Caccovivens. The sequence goes on from CALVZK010000001.1 coordinate 118,517, forward strand.
TTCATAATCATTAACTTTCTTGTAAACATGATATTCAATATTTTTTTGTTCATTATTTTCTAAACTTTCATAAAGAATAAATGCTCGGTTAAAATTAAGCAATAAGAAATCATAATGTTTATTATTCAAAAATAATGATAAATCATTAATTTGAATAATGCTATTTAAATCTGTTCCCATACCTTGATTACTAAAAATCAAATTTTTTGGCATTTCCTTATTTTGAACACCAATTTTGTAAACGTTAATAGCATCATTAAAGTTTGTAGTAGTTTTATGGTAAATCCATTTCCCTTGTATAACTTGATTTTGTGGTAAAATTTCTTCTATTTTACCGATGTTAAATTTTTCTTTCATAATATCCTCCTCTTTCAATTTAGTAAGGAAAGAAATATTATCAAATAAAAATTTCATTTGTTGTTCAATATCCAACAATTGCTTTTCTATTATTTCTTTTGAAAAATTTAATATGTCTTTGATTTTAAATCCAAAACTTTGTAAAAAACGAATACATAATAATTGCTTTAAATTTTTATTACTATAATATCTATACCCGTTTTCCTTATTAACATAATCTGGTACTAATAGGCCTATTTTATCATACCAAATTAATGCTTTAGTATTTACTTTTGTAATCTTGCTAAATTTCCCAATAGAAAACATATTTCCTCCTTACATCTTGAGAATATCATTATAGTTAACTATAAACTCAAGCGAAAATTAAATTTTTTTTATTTTTTTAATATTTCCATACAAACTCCTTGAGATATTTCAATAAAATTATTTTTCATATAAAAGCTTTCCAAATATGTATACTTTTCTGTAACCAAATAAAATCCTTCAATCCCTAATTTACGTTCTCTTGAAATAACTTCATTTATCAATTTTGAAGCGACACCTTTTCTTCTATAATTTTCCAATGTTGTAATTTGACATAAAAAAGCGTTAGTCCCATTTTTAAATATAAAAAGTAATGCGATTGGTTTGTTATCTAAAAATGCGAGATATGGTGTAGCATTATATTTTTTAAGATTTTCTTCTGTTAAATATGTTTCATAATTTTCAGTATAATCATCATCAAATTTATAAACTGCGTCTCCATTTTGATGAACAAATCCTTTTTGAAAAATCGTAATTATTTCTTTTTTATAATTAATATCTACTGGTTTTATAGTGATATTCTTTAATAAACATTTTTTTGTTTTTAAATTAACACCATCTCTTAATTTCATCCAAACATCTCTAAATAATAACTTATTCTCTCTTGCAGTTTCTATTATAAACTGAATATTATCATTATTAATGGATTGAAAATAAATTGCAGGTATTCTTTTATTTGATATCATTGTTTTATTAGTATAATTTAAATACTGCTTATAATTTAAGGGATTCTTAACATAAACAAAATTATTAAACACATCTTTTACCGCAAAAGAAATAATAGTGGCCTTATCCTCATCTTCCTCAACTTGTATTTTATAAAAGTTTGATATAGTATTATAAAAATATATTACAATATCATCAATTTTATTTTTTATATCAAATTTTACAATTGAAATAAAAGAAGATATTAATAAAATAACTTCACTAATAGAACCTACATATGCACTTACTAAAATATTATATGTAATAAGTAAAATTGAGGAAATAAAATATCCCATTCTTAAAATCTTCATGCTATCTTGCCAAGTCGTATAAGTAAGCATACATAAATTTATAAGCATAAAAAGATCTAAATAATCCTTCCATAATATGATAGAAGTTAATACCAAGGCGACTTCAAATACTACCATAACCCAAATATTAGGTTTGATATTTTTATAAGCATAAATGTAATAAATAAAAGTACGAATACTGGCAATACCTACCAATATTAAACTTAACCATCTGTTTAATAATGCATAAGTTGCCATCATGGAAAAATTAGAAATTGTGAACCATATTAAAGTTCTAAATTTTTCCTTCTGAAAAAGTGCAAAAATTGTTGTTATTATAGTGACAACACTGATAATTTGTGCAATATAAAAATAACTCACTATATCCTCCTTATAAGTATTTTATAGCATTATAAAATCTTACACCTTTCATTACAGCAAATATAAATAACTTGATAACTTTTACAAATATAATTAACAATCTCTTTTGCACAGTCGAACATATTATCATCTAAATTTACAAAAGTATCATCTAAAACTATAAAAGGCTTACTTTCTTTAAAAATTTTTTCTATTAAACTTAATCTTTGACAAAAGGATATTATATCTTTTATCCCCTGACTTTCATATTCAAAAGATTTAAGCCCTTGTGGTGATTGCTTATAAATTTGAAAATTGTTAGTAACAATAAAATTTTTATCCTCTATTTTAAATTTATCAAATATATTTTTAAAGTTTTCGTTTAGTTCGCTAATATATCTTTGAGAAACATTATCCCTTGCGATCTCTAAAAAGTTAATAGTTTTTTCAATTAATTCTATCCTAGAAAAATCATTTTCTCTATCCTGAGTTGAGTTATTAAGAACTTGTTGAAAATAATCAATTTTTTCAAAGATATCTTCTTTTTTTTGCATCAGAATTTCCAATTCTTTATTAAAACCACTTAAAACAATTTCTGAATTTTTCAACTCAATTAACGATGAATTAATATCAATATGTTCTGGTGAGATAAATTCATCAGATTCATCTTTAATTTTTTCTAAACTCTCGTGCTCTTTTTTTGCCTTATTAATTTCTACTAATAAATTTTTAATATTAATATTTTTAAAATTTTTAGTCTTTAAATTAAGTAATTTAAAGAAATAGCAACAAAAAAATATTAAGAACGCTAAAACTATACCTATACTAGTTCCGCCAATTATCCAATTTATTTTGTCAAAAACAGAAAAGATGATTACCATAATTAAAAATAAAATACATACTACAATGCCAATCCCTAAAATTTTTAATTTTTGATTCGTCTTTGAATCGTTTATATTTTGAGTTACACATAAATATTTATCGTTCAAATCTTTTAACTTTTTGCTTGATTCAATTAACTTCTGATTGATTAATTCTTTTTGTAAATAATTTTCATTATTTTTTTCCAATTTTTTCTTTTCATTTTCATAAGTATCATTTAAATCAACGATTTTTCTTAATTCTTCCTCCCTTTTTCTTTCAATATCTTTGATCTTATTTTCTGTTTGTAATAAATTCGCATTGTTATTAAGTAATTCACTCTTATAGTATTCTAATTGTTCTTTTTTCACAGAATTACGTTTAATATAATTTTTTTTATCTTTTAAACTTTTTAAAGCATTCTCAATTTTTGCTAAATCATCTTGATATTTATTTGCTCCAGTTAAAGATGCTGTGATATTGTTGTTTATTTCACTTTTGTAATTTAATTGTGGGAAAAAAGCTGTCATAACAAAAGAATCTACACCTACACCAAAGATTTGTTCCCCTAATGGAATTTTTTCAATTTTTTCTATTTTACTAGTATTTAAATTTAGCAATTCATAACTATCATCTTCTGGCACTTTGCCAAATAATCTAGTTACCCTATATATAATGCCATTATCTTCAAATTCAATATATCCACCAAAATTACCTCCTTGCCAAGGCGCAAATCTAGTTCGTTCATATTTAATTTCATCTCCGCGACTTTTTGCAGGAAGTCCATAAAACATTGATTTTATAAATATAGATAAGGTAGTTTTTCCCCAACCATTATTATTTTTAATTTGATTTATTCCATCTTTTAAAGTTAAATCAAAATTGTGCAATTTCCCAAAATTCTCTATATGTAATTTAATGATTTTCATATTGATAAATCATCTCCTTTTAAAGCCTCTATTCCAAGTTGCATTATTTTGTTTTTATTTTCTTCTTTTTCGTCACTATTTTCAACAATTGATAAAAACTCTGCTTTAAAAGATAGTTTTTCATTTCTAATTTTATTAAAATCTATTTTTATTTTTGAATCGTCAATAATTTCAAAATAAAAATATTTAGAAAATTCATCTTTTAACACAGATAAAAACTTATTTGTTTCTTCATCAAAATATCCCGTCAAATATACTCTTATAAGGTCTTTAAATGAACAATCTTTTAACAAATTTAGAATTGCATTTTTAATTTGATCAAATGTCTTTAAATAAGTTATATCACAATATTTAATAACATATTTTCTTTTTGAAAATGGTATAAAATTAATTAATAAATCGTTTTTATTTACATTAACACTAACATATCCTTTTTCTCCACACTCATCAAAACCATTAGAAAACAAACAACCAGGATAACAAATCTTGCATCCATAAAAATCTTCTAAATGATATGAATGAATGTGCCCCAAAGCAACATAATCAAATGTATACATGCTGAGAAGATTTTTTATATCTAAATAATCTCTAGACTTCTCATTAAAAATATCTCCATGCCCTAAAAGAATATTTATTTGCGTTTTATCAAAAAATTCTTTTAAATCTTCTTTTTTTACATGTGCACTCCAAAAAGTTACTCCATCATAATGATATTTTTTATTAACTTCATCTAAAATAAAAAAATTGGGAGCAGATAAACTACTAAAATTTAATTTTTCGTCATGATTCCCTATAATATAAATAACAGGTTTCCCGTAATTTAATACTTGTTCAAAAAAGTAATTATAAATTCTTTGTGGAATATTTTTTATATGAAACAAATCTCCAGAAATAATCAAAAAGTCATAATTTTCTTTTGTCGCTATTTCAAAAAGTTCTTTTACTTGCAAAAGTTGTTCTTCTTTTAATATTTTTTGTTTTTCAAGAGATAATTTTGCATTTTTCACTCCCAAATGCAAATCTGCAGTGTGTAATATTTTCATATTATCCTCATTGAAAATATTATAACAAAATAAATAAAAATAGGCAAATAAAAAAGACTCTAATCAGAGTCTTTAATTTATATTAATTAAACCAATATCTATTTTACCTTCAGACTTAATTGTTATATATTTTGTTCCATTATTTATAACTAAAGGATTTTCAAAAGGTTTATCTTGTAATAAAAAATTAATATTTTTATCATTTCTGTAACTGTTTTCATTGTCATATATTCTTAATATAAATGCTAAATTGCTTTTTAATTTTAAGTCAATTTTCCCTGAATTACTATAGAATTTAAGTTCTTCATTTATGCTATCAACTTCATATATAATATCAATATTACCTGAAATAGTTTTTACTTCCATATCATCATTATAGGAATGAATGTATACATCTCCAGATGTTGTCTCTATCCAAGCTTTTCCATTTAAAGAATTAATAGTTATATTACCGCTAGTACCATGAATATAAGCTTGACTATCAAGGGTCATATTTTCTATTTTGATATCTGCTTTATTGGCATAAGGAAAACTTAGGTTTCCATCAAGATTTTGAATTTCAATTTCAGCATCATTCATTTGATTAATAGTATTATTAGCATTTATACTTCCGACAACGTTATTAATAGTTAAATAGCCACTTTTTAAATTTAAATTAATGTTACCAGAAAGTTTTTTAGCATTAAATATACCATCAACAATATTTAAAATTATGTTTGAATTATCTTTGTCATTTCCAACATAATTTACGTCTTTAAATTCAAACCTTCCCTCTTTAGAATTAATTATTAACTTATTAGATAAATTGATTGTTGCTAAATCTGCAGTAACACTTCCATTTGTACTAATAAAAATATTTTGAAAATTATTTTCTAATTGGGATCTAAACTTAACTTTTCCACCATTTTTTGTTATGTAAAGATTATTAATATCTAATATGCTTGAAATACCAATTTCTTCTTCATTCTCTTCTAGTTTTTCATTATTTCCTATAAAAACATTACCTGAAGTGTTGTTTATATTAATTTGAGTTTGCGATAGATTATAATTTAATTTGGCAGAAACTAATAGGTAAATAGTAATATTTTTATTAAATTTTAAAAATCCATCAGGTTCATTTACTTCTATATTTAAAACAGAATTCTCATCTGAATAATAAACTTTGTAATCAAAATTTGTATTTGCAGAAGCACTCGCAAATCCACTTGCATAATTAGTTATTCTTACTCCACCATTATCTACCGTTGTATCTCTAATAATTTCAATATCAGCAGTATTACAATCAATATTAATTTCTTTCAAACTTTCTAATGTAATAGGATCACCTCCACTAGCATTGGTAATAGTTTTATCAAAATTATAAGAATAATATTGAAACCCTAAAATATTTTTAAATGGCGAAAAAAACATTACAACTAAAATAACCAAAAAAGCCGCAACAATTAACAAAAGTAATATAAAAAGATAAGTTGTAAAACCTTTTCTTACTTTATTATCAGCCATTTTACCCTCCCCAAAATAAAAAGTTAACTATATTATTATTATAACACAATTAAAAAACAATTACAATAGCATTTTAATCTAAAATAGCTTTAATCCTTCTAATACCACTAGCACATGACTCTTCTTTTATAATTTTAAAATGATTAAGTTGTTTAGTGTTTTCCGCATGGGGACCACCACAAATTTCTTTGCTAATATTGCCTATTGTAAAGACCTTTACTTCTTGTCCATATTTGTCAGTAAAAGTACCGTGAGCCCCATTTTCTTTAGCTTTATCAATAGACATAATTTCACATTTAACAGGTATTGCTTGATTTATTACATTATTTACAAAATCTTCTATGTTATTTATTTCTTCACTTGTCATTTTATGATCTAAATTAAAATCAAATCTTAGTCTATCTGGAGTAATATTTGATCCTTTTTGTACAACATTTTTACCATAAAAATGTTGTAAAGCTGCTAAAAGTAAATGTGTGGCTGTATGCAAATAAGCAGATTGAATAGAAGAATCTGCAAGACCTCCTTTAAAAACTTTATCAGATTGATCACGAGATTTTTCCTGATGTTCTTTGAACATCTCGTCAAATTCATCTTTACTGACCATAAAGCCTCGCTCTTTAGCAAGTTCCTCTGTTAATTCAAATGGAAAACCAAATGTATCATACAATCTAAATGATGCCTTCCCACTTATTTTTCTTTCTACTATTTCTCCTTTTAATTTAGCAAATTGAATGTGTTTTTCAATGCCATTTATAACTTTCTCAAATTCCTTATGTCCATCTTCAATTACTTTTGAAAATTTTGAAATTTCCTTATCAAGTTCATCTTTAATAAATTGTCTTTTACTTTCTATATCTTTATAGTATTTTCCATATTCATCCACATAAATATCTACAATATCCTTAAAATACTTGCTATCAAATTCAATATTTCTAGCACAATTAATAGATCTTCTTATAAATCTTCTCAATATATATCCTTGTCCGAGATTAGAAGGAACTACTCCTTTAATGTCTCCTAGAATAAATGTCGATGCTTTTAAATGATCTGCAATAATACGATAACTTCTTTTGCTTTTTCCATCACCTTCATACTTTAATTTAGCATTTTTTTCTATTAAGCTAATAACATCTTTAAATACACCATAATCGTAAACGCTTTTCTTATGATTTAAAACAGAAACAACTCTTTCTAATCCCATTCCTGTATCAATATTTGGTCTAGATAAATTTTGGGCTTGCCCATTAGGTTCATCTATTCTATATTGCATAAATACATCGTTCCAAATTTCTAAGTATTTTCCACAGTTACAAGAAGGAGAACAGTTTTCGCAACATTTTTCTTTTCCTGTATCGTAAAACATTTCGCTGTCAGGACCACATGGACCTATTCCACTTCCAAGTCCCCACCAATTTTCTTTTTTTGACATATAAAAAATTTGTTTAATGCCACATTCTTCCCATGCGTTAAATGCTTCTTCATCTTTAGGGGCAGTTTCATCACCCTTAAAAACAGTTACCGCCAATCTCTCCACTGGTATATTTAAATAGTCTTTACTTGTTAAAAACTCAAAACTTAATTTTATCATTTCTTTTTTATCACATTTACCTAAAGTCCAACAACCTAACATCTCAAACAAAGTTAGATGACTGTCATCCCCAACTTGATCAATATCATTAGTTCTTAAACATCTTTGTACATTAAAAATTTTATCACCTGCAGGATGAGGCTCCCCTAAAAGATATGGCACAAGTGGATGCATACCAGCCGTAGTAAATAATACTGTTGGATCGTTTTCTGGAATAATTGAAGCATTTTCAATTTCTTTAAATCCATGATTTATAAAAAACTTTTTCCATAATTCTCTTAACATTTCACTAGTAAACATAAATTCCTCTTTATCTTTTGATATTAACATAAAAAACTAAAAAAATCAATTAAATTATTATTCGTAATCAACATCTTTTAAATATAATCCTCCTGCCGGCATTGTTCTTCCTGCCGAAGCCCTTTTGCCATTTTGTAGAGCATCATAAATATTGTCATAATTTAATAAACCTAAACTATAATCCACTAAAGTTCCAACTATGATTCTTACCATATTATACAAGAATCCATTACCACATACAGTAACATAAATGTAATCTTCAATTTTTTCAATTTTTATATCATAAATTTTTCTTATAAAATTCTCCGAGCAGGTATTTGCAGAACAAAATCCCCTAAAATCATGTTCTCCTTTAATCCAATTTGCACACTCTCTCATTTTATCAATATCTAATTTATCTTTAATTTTTCCTGTTTTATAAGCCATAAAAGCATTTTTTCTATCACAATTTGAAATTTTATATAAATAATACTTTTTCTTTTGAGAAAAACGTGCATGAAAATTTTTATCAACTTCTTTAACATCTTTAATATTAATATCTTCTGGTAAAACTGAATTTAAAATTTTAGGAATTTTTTCAGTTGGTACTGGTAAACTTAAATCAAAATGTGCTTTTTGATTTAAAGCATGAACACCAGCATCTGTTCTTCCGCTACCAAAAATTTCTATATCAATTCCAAGAACTTTTTTTATAGCATCTTCAATCTCGCCTTGTATTGTTTTTTGATTTGGCTGTTTTTGCCAACCACAATATCTAGATCCATCATATTCAATTGTTAACAATATTCTTTTCATGCAATTATTATATATTAATTTAAAAAAAACACCAAATAAATAAATTTAATAATTTATCTTTAATAAAAAACGTTTAATTTAAATCATAGAATTTTTAACAATCATATAAATATTTGACTAAAACAATAAAAAAATATATACTAAAAAACAGGAGAAATTATGTTTAAAAAAATAATTGACGGTAATGAAGCCACTTCTATGATTGCTTATAAACTATCAGAAATAATTCCAATATATCCTATTACACCTTCAAGTCCTATGGCTGAATATTGCACATTAAATAGTACAAAAGGTGAAAAAAATATTTTTGATGAAACTGTTAAAGTAGTACAAATGCAATCAGAAGCTGGAGTTGCTGGAACTTTACATGGTGCACTTCTTTCCCATAGTTTTGCAACGACTTTTACTTCTAGTCAAGGTCTACTTTTGATGATTCCAAATATGTATAAAATTAGTGGAGAATGTTTGCCGGGAGTAATTCATGTTAGTTCTAGAGCGGTAGCTTCTCATGCCCTTTCAATATTTTGTGATCATTCTGATGTAATGGCAACAAGAATGTGTGGATTTATCATGATCGCATCTAGTTCGGTGCAAGAATGTCATGATATGGCTTTAGCAAGTCATGCTTTAGCTATGAAGAACTACTTACCAGTGCTTCATTTTTTTGATGGATTTAGAACAAGTCACCAATTACAGAAAATAGATGTTTTTGATGATAGTGAAATAAAATTTGTAATTAAAGATTATTTTCAAAATTTTAAGAATGATTTTGAAATAAAACAATTTGGTACTTCACAAAATCCCGATGTTTTTTTCCAAAATAGAGAATCAAATCAAAATAAATATAATTCTATAAATAAAAATTTAAAAAAAATTTTTAAAGATATAGAAAAAGTTTCAGGAAGAAGTTACGACTTTTTTGAATATTACGGTTCTAAAAATGCAGAAGAAATAATTGTTGCAATGGGTAGTTCGACACAAACCATAGAAAAATATCTTGCAGAAAATAAAAATAAAAAAATAGGTCTAATAAGAGTTAGAGTATATAGACCATTCGATACAGATGAGTTTTTAAAAAAACTGCCTTCTACAGTTAAAAAAATTACTGTTTTAGACAGAACAAAAGAAAATGGTTCTAATGGACCTTTAGCTCTTGATGTTTTAAGTGCTGTTTCAAAATTGAATAAAAGAATACTTTGTATTTTTGGAAGATATGGTCTGGGAGGAAAAGATTTTGATCTAGACAATGTAAATTCAATATATCAAAATATGCACAGTGATAATTACAAAAACAATTTTACTATTGGTATAATAGATGATAAATTTAATTCATCATTACCTTCTTACAATTATAAAGAAAAAAATGAAAACTTTGAAATCAAAATTTTTGGACTGGGCTCTGATGGCTCTGTTTCTGCAAGCAAATCAACAATTAAAATATTAGGAGAAAATTATAATAAGTTTGTACAAGGTTATTTTGAATATGACTCAAAAAAATCCGGTAGTTTAACAATTTCTCATTTACGATTATCAAATAATCCAATCAAAGACGATTACTTATTAAAATCTAGTAATGTTATAATGATAAATAACTTTTCATTTGTTACAAGATATAATTGTTTAAAAGATTTAAAAAATAATGGGATCGTAATAATAAATTCCATATTTGGTAAAAATGAAATAGGCAAAATTTTGCCAGTTAATTATATAGAAAAAATAAGACAAACAAATTCTAAACTTTTTATAATTAATGGACAAAAAATTGCTAATGAATGTGGCTTAGGTTATAAAATAAATTTAATAATGGAAACAGCACTTTTAAAATGCACTAATTTTTTGACTGAAAATGAAATCATAAACGAAATTTCAAGCTATATTAATAAAAATCTTTCAATTAAAGGTCAAGATGTTGTAGAAAAAAACTTAAATTCAATTAAAATGGCTTTAAGCAATATACAACTAGTTGACAATAACTGTCTTGAAGGTAAACAATATAAACAAGAGAACACAATTAAAAATAAATTTTATAACGATGTCATTAAAAAAATCATTGATTTAGATGGGAATAATATTCCTGTATCAAAGTTTTCTGAAGATGGTTCTACTCCTATTGGTACATCTCAATATGAAAAAAGAGGTATTGCGCTGAACTTGCCAAATTGGATTAAAGAAAATTGTGTGCAATGTGGTCAATGTGTTTTAGCTTGTCCTCATTCAGCTTTAAGGGCTATTTTAACTGATGAAAAAACTTTAATTAAAACAAATTTAAATAAAGAAAATTTTGTAAAAGCTATAGGATTAAATGATTTATATAAAATTTCTCTTTCTCCTTTAGATTGTACAGGATGTGGAGTTTGCGCAAAAACATGTCCGGCAATTAAAAAAGCATTACAAATGACACCGACAAATGAAATTTTAAAAATTAAAAAAGAGGATTACGAAAAAGAAAAATTAATTGTTAATAAAAAACAAAGTCTTTTTTCATCTTTAACTGCAAAAGGATTGCAATTTAATCAATCATTGTTTGAATTTCCTGGAGCATGTGCTGGATGTGGTCAAACACCTTATATTAAAATTCTAACTATGATTTGTGGGTCCAATCTTGTTATTGCTAACGCAACTGGATGCTCTTCAATTTATGGAGGAACATTCCCTTCCTGCCCTTATAAAGAAGATGAAAATGGAAAAGGAATATTTTGGGCTAATAGTTTATTTGAGGATAACGCAGAATTCGGATTAGGATTAAAATTAGGAAATGATTATAATAAAATTAATGCAAACAAAAAAGTGTGGATTATAGGTGGAGATGGTTGGGCTTATGACATTGGATTTGGTGGACTTGATCATATTTTATCAAGTGGCGAAGATATAAATATTTTAGTTCTCGATAACCAAACTTACTCAAATACTGGAGGACAACAAAGCAAAGCAACCCCTACAGGAGCAACTGTAAAATTTGCTGAAAATGGAAAGACTTTAAAAAAGAAAAATCTGGGTCAAATAGCATTAACTTACAAAGATGTCTTTGTGGCGCAAATAGCTCTTGGAGCAGATTTTAATCAAGCAATCAAAGCAATAAAAGATGCACAAGAATATAAAGGAGTAAGCTTAATACTTGCCTACTCCCCTTGCATAAACCAAGGATTTGATTTATCCAATATGATTAACGAATCTAAAAAAGCTGTTGAATGTGGATATTGGCCAATATACACATATTATCCATCTGAACAAAAATTAATTTTACAAAGCGAAATGAAAGAAAATGAATATTTTGATTTTTTAAAAAATGAAAGAAGATTTAATTTAACCATCGAAAATAATAAAAAAGATCTATTAGATAAACAATTACAACAATCCAAAGAAGATTTCTATTCTTTAAAAGAAAAATCAAATAATTAAATTATTAATTGAAATATTTATTAATAAAGTTGTAAACTTCTTGTCTATATAAAGTTGGATTATTTTCAAAGGCATCTCCATGAGATGCATCTTTTACTATAAATAATTTAGAATTTTTATCCTTCACTGCATCATATAAATTATAAACCATTTCAGTAGGAACAAAATTATCTTTGCTTCCATGTATTAATAATAATGGGATGTTTGCCTTTTTTAACTTTTCTATTACATCAATCTTCTTTAAATCTATTTTTTTTACTCTTTTAACATAACTATAAAATATCTTGTAAATCCATCTGCATTTAAGTTTGCTTTTTGAAAAAACATATGAAAATTCTCGGTTTGCATTATCAAAGCCACAATCTTCAATGGCACATTTAATATTTTTAATACTAGATACTCCTAATGCCATGCAAATACTGCTTGCGCCCATAGAAATGCCATATAATAAAATTTCATAATTATTAATTTCTTTCATTTTATTTATCCAATCAATTAAATCTTTGTGCTCCAAAAAACCCATTGTAAGCATATCCCCTTCGCTTTCTCCATGGGCTCTTAAGTCAACAGCAAGTATATCAAATCCTTTATTTTCAAACATCATGCATTGCATATATACATCAAAATGATTTCCTCCATAGCCATGTATCACTAAAGCTAATCTATTTGAACCATTATTTTTATAGAATGCATAAAGATTTAAATTATCAAAACTAGAAATATTAACTTTTTCATAATTCTCGAAATATACCTTGCATTCATCACTTCTTTTTTTTGAAGATTTTTTTTCAATCTTTTTTTTAAGAAAGCTTTTTCGTGACATTGCAAACCTATATCCTAAATAACCTATTATTAAATAATTAAATAAAATTAATAAAACAAGTGTAAAAATACTTAATAGAATATATAAAAAAATGTGCATAACAACCTCTTTTAATACTTTATTAAAATAAGTTAATTATTATTACTTTACATAAAAAAAATAAAGCATTTCTGCTTTATTTAAATTATGACTGCTTTTACGCTTTCTCCGCTTTGTGCATCTTGATAGGAAAGCCAATAACCAAAACCTTCATTTTTATTTTCATCTAAAGGAAACCATATAGGAAAACCTGCTAATTCTTTGGGAGGATATTTTTGATAAACTCCTGGAACTCCATAACATATATATTTTATATTATCAAGTTCATATATTAATCCTAAAACATAATAATCTCCATTATCAATATCTACTTTTACCCATTTAGAATTTGGTATCAACTGCTCTAAATATTCTTCGTTTGGGTTATTTTCAAAAAGGCCATCAATCTGACTTTTTATTTCTAAATAAAAATTATCTTTTTTAGATTTTTCTTCTTCAAATAAACTTTCTTCATTTTCTGTAGAAGATGCAATATTCGCAACATTTTTAAAATAATATTCTTTATATTTGCATTGATCACATTTGTCACAATTATCATTTTTAAAACATTCATTAATTTCTTTTTCGATTTCTAATTTTTCATCATCATTATAATCAATGTCATAATCATCTAAAATATTTTCAACTTCTTCCATTGTATTGGCATTGGATAAAGATGATATTACTTCATCATAAATTTCATCTTGAGAAGGACTGTTACAGCTACTTCCATAAAGAATAGGATTTGCTTCTCCATTGGTAACATTAATAATAGCACAAGAAAAAGTTTGTGGGAGTTGTGAAATCTGACAAAAAAAAGTATAAACGGTTGGCGAAGAATGTGTTAATCCAGCTTTTACAACTTTACCATCGAAATATAACCCTAAACTTAATATACCTTTGGGCTCTTGCCCAAAATTATAAAGCCTAACTTTACCATCTAAAATATCCCCATCTTCCTCTAAAGTCAAAACTGCTTTACGAGAGGAATTATCAACTCCATTCAAAACAATACTCTTTTTATTAAACATAAAACACCTCTTTATATATTATACAAAGAGGTGCAGATTAATGATTTAAATTATTTATTGAATAATAAATAATTATGCCGAGTATTGTCAAAATTATTTACCCATTTTTCTCAAAATTTTTCTGATAACTTCTTTTTCGTTAAATCCAGCTTTGTTATATATTTGTTTGCCTTGTCCACTGCCTTGATATTCTTCAATATTTATTATTAAACCATTATCACCAACATATTTATACCAAATACAATCATTAGATGCTTCAATAGCAACTTTAAAAGAATTTTTAGCGATAATCTTGTTCTTATAATTAGCGGACTGTTTATCAAATATTTCACAACAAGGCATAGAGACTACATTAACAATAAACTTTTTAGATAATTCAGAAGCAATTTTAATTGCAAGAGAAACCTCACTGCCTGACGCAATTAAAGTTATATCTGGCTCTTTTTTTGCCTCCTTAATTAAGTATCCACCTTGCAACGCCTCCTTAAATTTGCCGTCAACAATTTCCATTTTTTGACGAGATAAAATAAAGGCCCAAGGTCCATTTGAAGAAAATGCTAACTGATAACCAGCCAAAAGTTCATTGGCATCACATGGCCTAAAAACATTCAACCCTAAAATACTTCTAAGTTGGGAAATTTGTTCTATAGGCTGATGTGTAACCCCATCTTCGCCAACCAAAATGCTGTCATGAGTGAAAAAATATAATATATTTAATTTCATTAATGCTGACATTCTAACTGCAGGTAACATATAATTAGAAAAAGCAAGAAAAGTCGAACAAAATGGAATAAAGTCTTCATATAAACTGATACCATTTGTTATTGCCGCCATAGCATGCTCTCTCACGCCAAAATGTATATTTCTTCCTCTTCTATTGGCAGAATTATAATTACCACCATTTTCAATATAGGCGCCCGTAGAGGACATCACATCTGCAGTACCGCCAACGATTTGTAAAAGTTTACTTGCAATTTCATTTAAGATAATCTTATTAATTTCTCTTCCGCTTAAGCCTTCATACTTATAAAGAGAGCGAGATAATTTTTCTAAATCCAACTTTTTCTTTTCAAAAAAATTAACAAATTGTTTATACAATTCAGGATTTGAATTTGCATAAACAGCAAGTTCTTGATTCCAAGTTTCATGATTTAATTTACCTTTTCTAGAAGTAGCCATGCACCAATCACGAACATCATTAGGAATATAAAAATTTTCAAAAACTCCTAATTTGTTATTAAAAACTTTTAATTCTTCACTATTTAAAGCAACTCCATGTATAGCAGAAGTTCCTTCTTTTTCAGTTCCTATACCAATAGTAGTTTTGAAAATAATGATAGTTGGACCTGACAACTTTTTAGCCCGTGAAATAATTTTTGAACATGCTTTATAACTATTCCCATTATTGCATTTTAAGACATTCCAACCCATAGCCTTAAATTTTTTAGCAATATTTTCTCTATTAGAAATGGTAATACTTCCGTCCATAGTGACATCATTAGAATCATATAATAATATCAACTTATTTAAAGATAGACTTCCAGCAAGAGAACAGGCCTCTTGAGCCACTCCTTCCATTAAGCAACCATCTCCCGCTAAACAATAAGTATAATTATTAATAATAGGAAATCCCACACTATTAAATCTTTCTGCCAAAATAGAAGAAGCAATAGCCAATCCAACAGCATTAGCAACTCCTTGTCCCAAAGGTCCAGTAGTTACTTCAACTCCATCGGTAATTTTATATTCTGGATGTCCTGGAGTTTTGCTTCCTAAAACTCTTAAATTTTTTAAATCTTGTAAAGATAAGTCAAAACCAAATAAAGATAATAATGTATAATAAACAGGACATGCATGTCCTGCTGAAAGAACAAATCTGTCTCTATTTAAAAAATCAGTATCAGAAACATCAAAATTATAATGATTTTTAAATAAAGCAAGCATTATAGCACTTACACCTAAAGAAGCACCGCTGTGTCCACTAGCAGCTTTAGAAATAGATTGAGCAGTGATAGATTTTACATAATTTAAAGTTTTTTCTGCAATATTCATTATAATCCTCCTAACATATTAATTATTGATTTGATAGCTTGAGTTTTAGATTTTTTGTTTAAAATGATTCTAAAGTCTGCAACTTTAAGTATAAATTCTTTTCTAGATTCAAAAGCAATTTTACTTATAGAAGAAGAAATAATTTCTTTATTTAAATCTAAAAAAATAATTAAAGAATTACAAAAAAAAGAATAGTATTCTTTAAAAATATCAAAGCCAACAGAAATTACAGTATTATGGTATTGTGAACAATCTTTAACAACCGAATTTTCTTGTTCCTTATAATATTCAAAACCACAAGTTTCAAGTACTTTTTTAGGATCTATCAAATTATAAACAACAAGATCGTGGCAATCTGCCCAAAACATATCTAATTTATTTGCTAAGGCTGACGAAACTCTTTTACAAAATTTATCGTCTAAAGAAACCAAAGCAATGTTCAAAATATTTTCCACAGCCTTCATACAAATATATTAGCATAATTAAAATTATTTTTACAATTAATTATTTAAATTTTTTATAGTGATAAAATTAAAAACAAAAGTTTTAATCATTTAAGTCTTCCATTAATTGAATATTTTTTTTATTATACATTTTTATATCAAATTTAATTCCCCAAAGTAAAATTAAAATTAAAACTGTAATCGAAATTAATATAGCAATATCAAAAGAAGGTTTATTAATAAAACTATAAACAATAATATTATTTTCTACAGATAAAGCAAAACTGCCATCTATAGCTGTTGAAAGAATTTTAGAATCAACATCATGCAAGTTGTTTAAAGTTTCTACAGAAGGTAAATCAGCATTGGCTTTGGCGCAAATAATAGAATAACTCGGATTTACCACTTGTATAAATTCTTTAGACGAAGAAGTTTCAGATCCATGGTGAGCAATTTTTAGTACATCTGCTTTTAAATATTCGCCATAATTCTTTATTAATTCTTCTTCTATCCTCCCTTCTGCATCTCCCATAAACAAAAATTTTTTATTTTGATATGTAATCATAACAACTGCGCTATAATTATTTGAATCTGTATATGTATCTTGGCTTGGTGATAAAAACTCAACACTACATTCTCCAAACATAAAACACAAATCTTTTTCATTAAATATAAATTCACAATTATTGTTAATGGCAGTAGAAATTACTTCATTAAAAGTTAAAGAATTTGATATTTTATAATTATGAAGATTTAACCCCAAATCAACTTCAATATTTGAATATATTTTAGGACGCATAACAAAAGAAACCGAAAAATTATTTAAAATTTCGACTGCTCCTCCTATATGATCGGCATCTTGGTGAGTAAGTAACAAATAATCAATACCATTGATTTTTTCTTTTGATAAAGTGGTTTTTATGTAATTTACTACTTCTTCAGATGTTTTCTCTGTTCCTGTATCTATTAGCATAGTGGTGTTATCTGGAAAAATTAAAAATAAACAATCTGCTTGTCCTACATCAATAACATGTAATTGAAAATCGTTGCCTACAAAATTATCAACCGTTTTTGTCTTTTTTAAAAAATATGAACCTCCTAATGTAAAAAATAAAATAATAAAAATAGCAAGAAAAAGAATAGATAAACTAAATCTTATCCAAAAATCATTTTTTTTGTAAAATTTAACTTGCAAATTCTTTTTCATCTTATTATAGTTACATCATTAGGAATATTTTTAATTTTGTGCTTTCTCTTTTTATTAAAAATAGCTATAATCTGAGGCATTAAGTCTATAGTGGCCTTATATCCTTCTTCTATCATTTCTTCCATTCCATCAGTTTTTGTTGACTTAAACCTTTTAGTTTCTGGCGCAATCACTAAATCCGCATCAACATATCCTCTTACCGCATTACTTTTCATTAATATTCTGATTGAGCATGATAAAACATCTAATATTTTTGTACTGTCAGTTCCATAAGTTCTAGACTTGTTTACATCAACTGCAATAACATAATCACATCCAAAATATCTGGGCACATCAGATGGAATAGTATTTTGAAGTCCCCCATCACACAAAATCATATCATCATACAATACTGGCTGAAAAACCCCTGGAACAGCGCAACTACCTAAAACTGCTTTAGTTAAGTTTCCTTTAGCGAATACAATTTCCTTTGTAGATTTAATATCAACAGCAACTGCTGCAAAAGGTGTTTTAAGGTCTTCAATTTTAAGATTTCCAAGATTATTAGTTATAATTTCTTCTACACCATCAAGTTTAGACGGAGTAAACGGAATTAAATTCCTTCTTATATCCTTTTCTTTAATATTTTTAACGATATCATACATTTGCTTATAACTAAAACCATTGGCATAAAAAGCTCCTACTAAACTTCCAGCACTTGTACCAGCAATAAAATCAAATTTTAAGCCAAATTCTTCAAAGGCTTTTATAACTCCAAGATGAGTAAATCCTCTTGCTCCACCGCCTCCAAAAGCAACGCCAATTTTTACCTTTCTACCAAACATAATTATCTCCTAAATAAGATTCTTGTTATAAAATATTTTTTCAATTAAATTAAATTATAAAGAGAACAATAATAATTAATTTAAGAAAAAGAAAAAAATTAATTTATAATTTAATTATACACCTTTAAAAATCAAAATCAAAATATAATTATAAAAATAAAAATTTATTATATTTTTTGCAAAATAAAATCAATTAAAACTCTTGCAAAATAAAAATAAATTTGATAGAATGTATTAGGTAATTTAAGGCCTCATGGTCAAGCGGTCAAGACGCCGCCCTCTCACGGCGGAATCAGGGGTTCGATTCCCCTTGAGGCTACCATATAAACGCGAAAAAGACTTTGAATAAAAGTTTTTTTTTATACTTATTATTTTATCAAATAAAAGCCTGTTTATTTAAAATATTAAAATAAAAATAATAGGCATTGACAATAATTAAAAATTTATTTATAATATGGGTATGAATAATACAATTTTAAATTTTTTATCTAGAGAAAAAATAGATATTAATAAAATAAATAATTTAGAAGAAAATCATATATATTCTGCTTCTGATATTAATTATATTATAGATAGAAATAAAATTTTAAAAAATAATAATTTAAAAAAGAAAATTTCTATAGCAGACATAAAAGGATATAACTACACATTTTATTGTTTAAGCAGAAATTGTATAGAGAATATATCACATTTTTTTAACGAACAAGGTTCTGGTTATGAAACAAGATCAATTGGTATGTTAGATTATACATCTGAAAATATTGTAGAAAAACTCACATACAGTTTTGATAGAGAACCCATTTATTTGATAGAAGCGGACAAAAACAAATACATTATTGGCGATAATGGGCTTCATAGATTTCACATTCTTAAAATACATTTCTTAAAAGAACTTAGTTTATTAGAGAACTATAACACAACAGAAATAAACAATTTAAAAAAGAAATATACTATTGATGTAAAAGTTAGTGAAGTTGATTTCTTTAAATCTTACTCAAAATATATTTTAAGAAAATTAGCATCTTTGCAAGGTAAAAAATTGGATTTAGAAGCAGAAATTGACGGACATTGGAATTATACAGGAAATGTAATACTTAAATATTTTGATTATCCTTATAATGAAGATATTTTAAACGATAATCAATTAAAAACCCTATTAAATACAACTCTTACGAATTTTTTGAATAATAAAACTATAACAAAAAATGAATTTAAACAATTTTTTGATTTGATTGAAAATGCATATAACAATTATGATAGTTTTAAAGAATTTTTTATAGAAAATCTACAACAATTAATTCCTTATATTAAAAATTTAAACATTAATGAGGAGAAAAAAATATGATCATATATAAATGTGAAAAATCTGATAAAAATGATGCTGAAAAATACGAGTTAAAAAATGGTGAACAAGTTATAGGATTTGCCTATTACTTTGGGACAGAAATAAATCCTATAGAAATATATGTAAATGAAAATGAAAGATCAAATGGATATGGTAAACTACTTTTTGCAAAAATGCTAGAAGTAGCAAAAGAAAAAGGCGCAAAATCTTTATTTTTTCAAATTGAAGATAATAACTATATTGTATCGAATATTGTTTCTTCAGCTGGAGCTATACATCTATCATCTACAGATGGTATCACAAAATGGGTTCTGCCAATTTTATAAATTAATTCTTTAAACAAAAAATTCAAAAATACAAAAAAATGAATTTTACTTTAAACAACAAAAAATAAAAAAATAAAATAAAAAGAACTTTACCAAAATAGTAAAGTCCTTTTTTTCTAACTTATGAAATTTTTTTTAAATAATTCTTTTATTTAATAAAATCGTTTGCCCATTTAGTTAACTCTTTTGTATCTGCATTTGAGGAGAATCTTTTACCATTCATTAATTTTGCCCCTAAACAAGAGTTTTGTAAAAAAATATTTGTTTTTCCCATCTCTGAACCACCAGATGTTGCAAAAGGCACAATAATTTTATTTTTTAAATCATAATTTTCTAAAAATGAATTAATTATAGTTGGTGCTATATACCACCATATAGGAAAACCCACAAATATTATATCATATTCACTAATATTTTTTATATCATTTTTTATTTTTGGTCTTGATGATTTGTCTTTCATTTCTAAAGAACTTCTGCTTTTAGGATTCGTCCAATCTAAATCTTCTTTTGAATATTTTTTCTCTGGCTCTATTTCAAATAAATCAGCATTTATTGAATTTGCTAACCTAATTGCTAGGCTTTTTGTAACTCCACTAGCACTAAAATAAGCAACTAATTTTTTCACATTCAACCTCCTAATAAAATTATAAATAAATGAAAATATGCTGTCAAATTTTTTATTTTAAAATAAATAATAAATTATAAACTTGACTAATAAAATAAAAAAAATTAAAATACCTATATCAAAAAAATGTAGAGGATAAAATGAGTAAAGTTATAGATATATTAAAAAATTATACCCCCTATAATTCACAAGAAGAAGGAGACAAAAAATACTTCATAAAATGTGAAGAAAAACAACAAATATTAACTCGTGATAATTTAAATTGTCATTTATGTAGTTCTGCTTTTATAATTAATAAAAAAAGAAATAAAGTTTTGTGTATATATCACAATATTTATAAATCTTGGACATGGATCGGCGGACACGCCGATGGAGATGACGATATGTTAAATGTTGCTCAAAAGGAAACCAAAGAAGAAACATCACTTGATAGTTTTAAAATTTTAAATTTTAATCCAATTTCAATAGATAGTTTACCAGTTGCATCACATTATAAAAATAATAAATTTGTTCCAGCACATATTCATTTAAATTTTGCATTTCTTTTTGAAGCTGACGAAAAGGCACCTATAAAAATAAAACCAGATGAGAATACAAAAATTGCTTGGCTTTCATTTAAAAAATTATTAAAAATATCCAAAGAACCTCACATGCTTTCAGTTTACAAAAAAATCATTAAAAAAATACAAAACTATTAAAAAAACTTCTATAAGAAAATAGAAGTTTTTATTTTCAAGCAATAGTATCATAATCAACAAAATTATTGTCTCGTTCATCTTTTACAACAACAGGCATTACAGATCTATATTGTTTTAATCCAGTTCCTGCAGGAATTAACTTACCTATGATAACATTTTCTTTTAATCCAATTAAATTATCAATTTTGCCTTTGACTGCAGCATCTGTTAAAGTTCTTGAAGTTTCTTGGAATGAAGCAGCAGAAAGGAAACTTTCTGTTGAAAGAGAGGCTTTGGTTATACCAAGTAAAATTCTTTTAACAGTTGCTGGTACACCACCTTCTTGCAATATTTTTTCATTTTCTTCATCACAACGATAAACATCAATAATTTCACCGGGTAAAAGAGTAGTATCTCCTGCAGATTCAACTTTAACTTTTTTAAGCATTTGTCTTATAACGATTTCAACATGTTTATCATTAACTTTAACATCTTGACTTCTATATGTTGAAATTACTTGATTAAGAAGATATTCTTGAAGACCTTTAACTCCTTTCATTCTAAGAAGATCCGCTGGATTTATAGCTCCTGCAGTAAGTTGCGACCCTGGTTCAACAGTATCTCCGTTTTTTACCATAAGAACCACTGGTTTTTTAGCTTCATACTCAATATCTCCATCTTTTGAGGCAATTGAAAAATAATAATATTTTGCATCTTGTTTAATTGTAATTTTACCTGCAACTTCGGAAAGAAGTGCTTCTCCTTTAGGTTTTCTAGCTTCAAAAATTTCTTCTACTCTAGGTAATCCTTGAGTAATATCCTGAGCAGAAACAACACCTCCAGTATGGAAAGTTCTCATTGTAAGTTGTGTTCCCGGTTCTCCAATAGATTGAGCAGCTATTATACCTACTGCTTCTCCAACTGTAACCATCTTTTTATTAGAAAGATCTCTTCCGTAACACTTAGCACAAACACCATGTTTACATCTACAAGTAAATAGAGAGCGAATTTGAACTTGTTTTATACCTGCATTTTCTATTTCTTCAGCTTGCTCTTTACTAATCATTTCGTTTGCCTCAACTATTACTTTGCCAGTTTTAGGATTTACAATTTGATCAACACTAACTCTCCCATAAATTCTTTCGGACATTTTTTCTTGAACAACACCATCTGTAATAAGATCTCCAACAAACACACCTTTTACTTTTTCTCCTGCATCAGCAAAACAATCTTCAGTAGTTACAACTACATCTTGTGAAATATCAACTAGACGACGTGTTAAATAACCAGAATCCGCTGTTTTTAAAGCGGTATCTGTAAGTCCTTTCCTTGCACCTCTAGCAGTCAAGAAATATTCAATAGGTGTAAGACCTTTTACAAATGAGGATTTAATAGGAACGTCAATTTTTTCTCCAGAAGCAGTAGTTTTTAATCCAACCATTCCGCTTAAAGAGTTAATTTGTTCTTTATTACCTCTTGCACCTGAAACAAACATTATTTTAAGAGGATTAAATTCATCCATGCTTTCAATCAAAACTTTCGCAACTTGATCTTTAGCTTCAGCCCACAATTGCATATTGTTTCTTATCTTTTCATCAAGCGTAATAAGCCCTCTTTTAAATAATTTATCGTTTTCGATAACTTTTTGTTCCGTTTCAGAAATAATAGCTTGTTTTTCTTTAGGTTCAGCAATATCAAAAGCATTAACAGTTAAAGATCCTAAAGTAGAATATTTATAACCCATTTCCTTGATTCTATCAACAAGTTTAGCACATTCTGTAGTTCCATGAATATCATAACATTTAGCAAGAATATTACTTAAATCCTTCTTTACTACAAACTTGTTAAACTCAAGTTCACAAATATTTTCAGGATTTGATCTGTCTACAAATCCCAAATCTTGAGGAATTTGTTCATTAAACAAAACTCTTCCAATAGTAGTTTCTATAATTTTTGAATAAATTTTACCATCAATTTCTTTTTCAAGTCTGACTTTTATTTTGGCTTGAATATGAAGATTTTGAGTTTGGTAAGCTATAATTGCTTCTTCCTTTGAAGAATAAATATTTCCCTCTCCTAATACTCCTGGCTTTTCTAGTGTCATATACGCACAGCCAAGTACAATATCTTGTGAAGGAGTAACTATAGGTTCTCCATCTGATAATTTCAAAATATTATTTGATGCAAGCATTAGCGTTCTTGCTTCACTTCTAGCATCTATAGATAAAGGAACATGCACTGACATTTGGTCTCCATCAAAGTCCGCATTAAAAGCACCACAAACAGATGGATGAAGTTTAATAGCTCTCCCTTCTACTAAAACTGGTTCAAACGCTTGAACAGAAAGTCTATGAAGTGTTGGTGCACGATTTAAGAAAACTGGATGATCCTTAATTACTTCAGCAAGAATATCCCAAACTACTGGTTTTTCTTTTTCAATCATTCTTTTTGCTGCTTTAATGTTATTTGACTTATTAAGATCAACTAACCTATTCATTATAAATGGTTTAAATAATTCTAATGCCATTTCTTTAGGAAGACCACATTGATACATTTTAAGTTCTGGTCCTACTACAATAACTGATCTTCCTGAATAATCCACACGTTTACCAAGTAAATTTAATCTAAATCTTCCTTGTTTTCCTCCTAACATTGCTGTTAAGGATTTAAGATCTCGTTGTTTAGAACTTTGTACAGCCTTCCCACGTTTACCATTATCTATCAAATTATCAACAGCCTCTTGAAGCATTCTTTTTTCATTTCTAACAATAACATCAGGCGCACCAAGTTCAATTAATTTCTTTAAACGATTATTTCTATTTATTACTCTTCTATATAAATCATTTAAATCACTTGTCGCATACCTACCACCATCTAATGGAACCATTGGACGTAAGTCTGGAGGTAATACAGGAATAACATCAAGTACCATCCATGTTGGATCATTTCCACTTGACAAGAAAGATTCAACAACATCAAGTTTTTTCATAGCCTTGATTTTTCTTTGTCCTTTTAAAGTAACTAATGATTCCTTAAGTGATTTAGATTCCTTTTCGAGGTTTACATCTGCAAGCAATTTTTTAATTGCTTCAGCTCCCATACCAACAACAAAAGCATCAGAGCCATATTTTTCACAATAATCATAATATTCTTTATCTGTAATAACTTGTTTGTACATCAAATCTGTCTTTTTTGGATCAAGAACAACATAACAAACATAGTAAACAATTTGCTCTAATACTTTTGGAGTCATCTCTAAAAGTGTACCAATTTTTGAAGGAACATTTCTAAAAAACCATATGTGAGTACAAGGAGCTGCGAGTTCAATATGTCCCATTCTTTCTCTACGAACTTTAGCTCTAGTAACTTCAACCCCACATTTATCACACACTACACCTTTGTAACGAACTCTTTTGTATCTTCCACATTGACATTCCCAATCTTTTCTAGGCCCAAATATTTTTTCACAAAAAAGACCGTCCTTTTCAGGCTTTTGAGTTCTATAATTAATTGTTTCAGGCTTGGTAACTTCACCATGAGACCATTCTCTTATTTTCTCTGGTGAAGCAATGCCTATTCTAATAGAATCAAAATTGTTTAGTTCAAACATGTTAAATCCCCTTTTTATTATTCATCAAAGTCCCCGAAATCATCAAAAATATCTAGATTATCGAGATTATCATTTTTTGTAGTTTCTTCGAAGACTTCAAATAATTCTTTGTCTTCCTCTTCGCCTGTTGAAGTCTTTTCTTTATTTAAACTTTCTTCTAAATCATATATACCCTCTGCAAGATCCTTTTCAGTATCTTGAGCAATAGTTGGAGTCACGTCTTGTTCATCTTGACTTAACTCATTAATAGAAATTTCTTTATCCCCATCAGTAAGAATTTTGACATCTAGTCCAAGTGCTTGTAATTCTTTAACTAAAACTTTAAACGATTCAGGTATTCCTGGTTCTGCAATAGGTAATCCTTTAATAATAGCTTCATAAGTTTTTAACCTACCATTTAAATCATCTGATTTAACAGTAAGCATTTCCTGTAATATATGGCTAGCACCATAAGCTTCAAGTGCCCAAACTTCCATTTCTCCAAATCTTTGCCCACCAAACAATGATTTTCCGCCCAAAGGTTGTTGAGTAATCAATGCATAAGGTCCAATAGATCTAGCATGTATTTTAGAATCTACCATATGTTCAAGTTTAAGCATATATTTAAATCCTACAGTGGTTAAATTATCAAAAGGCTCCCCAGTTCTTCCATCATATAATTGAATTTTTCCATCAGGTCTAAAGTTATTTTCTGCTAATAATTCACTAATTTCTTCAGCACTTGCTCCGTCAAATGCAGGTGTAGCAACTTTCCAGCCCAAAGTTTTTGCAACTAGACCGAGATGCGTTTCCATAATTTGCCCAATATTCATACGAGATGGAAGTCCAAGAGGACTTAATACTATATCAAGTGCTTTTCCATTAGCCATATAAGGCATATCTGCTTCTGGTAAAATAATAGAAACAACACCTTTATTTCCATATCTACCTGCCATTTTGTCACCCACTGAAAGTTTTCTTTTTTGAGCAACAGTAACTTTAACCATCATTGTAACACCAGGTTCGAGGTCATCTTTGTTCTTTTTTGAAAATACTTGAACATCAACTACTACTCCACCTTTACCATGTTGTACTCGCAAGGAAGTATCTCTAACATCTCTCGCTTTATCACCGAATATTGCTCTTAAAAGTCTTTCCTCTGGAGTTAAATCTGTTTCTCCTTTAGGAGTTACTTTGCCAACTAAAATATCATTTGGATGAACCTCAGCTCCAATTCTAACAATACCATTTTCATCTAGATCTTTAAGTGCATCTTCACCAAGATTTGGTATATCTCTAGTAATTACTTCATCACCAAGTTTAGTTGTTCTACATTTTATTTCGTGATCATATAGTGTTATTGAAGTATATACATCTTCTTTAACAAGTCTTTCGTTAATTAAAATAGCATCTTCGAAGTTTTGACCTTCCCAGTTCATATATCCAACTAAGACATTTTTACCAACCGCAAGTTCTCCTTTGTCTGTAGAATAACCATCTGTTAAAACATCATCAGCCTCTACTTTTTCACCTTTAACTACACAAGGTCTTTGATTGAAACATACGTCGTCATTTGCTTTAGCGAATTTGGTCAACTTATAAATATCTTCATCGCCTTTATCAGTAAGAACTCTTATTTCATCAGCAGAAACATAACTAACCGTTCCAGCTCTTTTTGCAAGTAACACACAACCACTATCATGTGCAGCAATAGCTTCCATACCAGTACCAACTATTGGTGCTTCTGGGCGAAGTACAGGTACTGCTTGACGTTGCATGTTTGCCCCCATAAGAGCTCGGTTTGCTTCATTACCATTTACGAAAGGAATTAGGCTAGTAGCAACAGATATCATTTGTCTTGGAGATACATCCATATAATCAACTTTACTAGGTGCTACCTCTTCAATAACCGAACCATGTCGGCACATAATTCTTTTGTTTACAAAATGACCTTCACTATCAAGTGGCTCTATAGCCTGAGCAATATAACTTTCATTTTCTACATCAGCCATTTTATAAACTATATCTTTAGTTACAATTCCCCTTTCTTTATCAACAACTCTATAAGGAGTTTCAAGGAAACCATAATCGTTGACTCTAGTATAAGTAGCAAGCGTGTTAATCAAACCAATAGATTGACCTTCTGGAGTTTCAACAGGACAAATTCTTCCATAATGTGTGAAATGAATATCACGAATTTCAGGATCTGCTCTTTCCTTTTTGATACCTCCTGGTCCTATAGCGGATACACGACGTTTTTGAGTGATACCAGAAAGAGGATTTTTTTGATCCATAATTTGTGATAATTGAGATTGAGAGAAGAAATCACGAAGTGCTTTATTAACTGCTTTTGGATTCATGATTTGAGAAGGTGTAACTTCTTCGAATTCTCTACCCTGTAGTGTCTCTTTAATATTAGTAGAAAGTTTGGTAACCCCTGACCTAAATGCATTACAAGCAAGTTCTCCAACGGTAGCTACTCTTTTGTTGGATAGATGCTCTATTTTATCTATAGTTCCGATTCCTTCTAATAAATCTAAATAGCAGGATATAGTAGCAAGAATATCATCCATAGTTAAAGTTGTAATAATCAACTCTTTTACATTATTTTTTATAGCCTCAATTCTCTTTTCTTTTGTTTTGTTTGATGAAAGAATCTGCATTAAAACAGGATAGTAAACATCTTCGAAAATTCCTAATTCTTCTTGATTACATGGGAAAACTTCAGACAAGGTAACTCTATTATTTCCTCTCATAAGATGTTTTTTACCATTTACTTGTACCCAAACTTCATTTACACCAGCGTTTTGAACTTTTTTTGCACTTTCTTTATTAAATTCTTCCCCAGCTCTAACTAAAAGTTCTCCATCAACAATTATATCATCTGCATTTATAAGACCTGGGAGTCTTTCTTTAAGACCTAATTTTTTATTAAACTTATATCTTCCAACTCTAGAAAGATTATAATAAGCATCAGTAAAGAAAGAAACATTTAAGAAACTTCTAGTACTTTCTACAGATGGAACATCTGCAGGTCTAGTTTTTCTTGAAAACTCTAGTAATGCCTCTTCTTGAGTCGTTTGAGTTTCTTTATCTAAAACATTTTTAATATATCTATTATTCCCAAAAGCTCTTAAAATTTCCTCATTTGTAAACCCGAAGCATTTAAGGAAAAGTCCAAGACTAATTTTGTTTTTTCTTTCAAGAACAATTTTTAAATTTTCGTTTGCACCTTGTTCGATTTCTATCCAATTACCATGAACAGGAATTACTTGTGCTCTTAATGTAGAATTATCATCTTTTTCCCTTGAAAGATAAACACTAGGTGCTCTTACTATTTGATTGATAACAACTCTTTCAATTCCGTTAAAAATGAACGAGCCTTGTTCAGTCATCATAGGAACATCACCCATAAAAACTTCTTGCTCAACAGCTTGTCCAGTTTCTTCAACTACAAATCTAACTTTAATTTTAAGTGGCGAAGAATAAGCAGCCCCTCTTCTTTTGCATTCGTTAATATCATATTTAGGTTGAGCAAAAGGTAAAATTTCAGTCACATACAACTTTGCTTTACCTGAATAATCTGTAAGAGGAAAAAATTCATCTAAAACTTTTTTTATTCCTTTGGTTAAAAAATCATTATAAGATTTCTTTTGAACTTCAAGAAGTGGTGGCACTTTCATAAGTTCATCGCAATGCCCAAAAGTATATCTTTCGGTTTTTCCTTGTTTTACTTTTCTAACATTGATAGACATTTATTTCTCCTTATTTTGTGTAGTGACCGAAAAAAGCAAAAAAGGACCTTATAGCACAAAAATGCCATAATAGTCCCTATCTATTAAGTTAAAAACTCTTAATCTTCTTCACAGCCCTATAGTCTTATTAATTATAGCATAATAAAATTATATAAGTCAATAATTTTTTTACATTTTTTTATAATATATACATTGTTTTTTTAAATTAATTATTCTTAAAAACTATAATTTTGTCATATAATGTAAAATGAATTTTGAAAAATTAATAAATAATAAAAGAAGGTTCCCCTTCTTTTATGCTTTTTCTAACCAACCAAGGTCAGATTCAAATGATAAAGTACTATATCCTGTTGAACTTGTAATCCAAACTGGTATTGTAGGAACTTCTATATCCCATTTACCATCTGCGTTTTGATGATAAATTTTTCCTGTTTGAATATTAAC
Organism: uncultured Clostridia bacterium; assembly: GCA_944372505.1. Classification (GTDB taxonomy): domain Bacteria; phylum Bacillota; class Clostridia; order Christensenellales; family UBA1242; genus Caccovivens. The sequence goes on from CALVZK010000001.1 coordinate 148,172, forward strand.
ATAATAGATTCCATTATCATCAATTCCACTTCCATAATAATTACCACTAGAATCTTTCAAAATTGTTACTTGCACGAGGACAGAATAATCAATTGATGGTATTAATGAAACATTCTTTAGTGTACTAACCTCATCTCCACGATCTAATTTAAATCCTCCAAACCCATTAGGAATGAAATACAATTTTGAATAATAATTCTCATCATTTTCATTAATTTTATACCATTTAATTCCATTTGAATCAATGTATCTTTTGATATTATTTATTGTTGAAAAGTCTTTATTAATTACTTGAACTAATTTAGCACCTTCCCAATTTATATCGCTAATAGTATTTTTCCCTTTTATGGTTAAAGTCCCATTATATAACTCAAATTGAATATTATCATAATAATTTCCTCCTAAATAATATACTTTTGTATTATCACTTAAAAGATAATATGAAATTATACTCATATTAGATTCAATTGGAGAGTTTAATTCACCGTTTTCTAAATCATCTGTAGTAAGCTTTATTTCTCTCCCATAAGCACCATTATCTGCATTAAAGTTAAATATTAAATTTTCACTACCACTTGAAACTACAAATTTATTTGAAACATTGTTAAAGAAAACATTTTCGTAATTTTTTGACGAATATGTACTTCCAAACAAATTATAAAATGTACTCTGCATTAATCCGCTATTTATTAAAGCATTTGTTTCGTCTTCTGCGAAGTTTGAAGAATAACTTAAACTACTAATACCATAATTATTAACTACTAAATGCATTTCCGCATTTTGTGCCTTAGATTTATAAGTCACAAAAGCATTTTTATATGCACTTGCATTTTCATTATCTGAAGTACTTTCATCAGGATTAATACTATTTATTGATGAACCATCAGTATCAGTATTATGTCCAAAATAATAAACATTTTCTGTCGTTACATTTGCACTGATATTATAACTATATAAAACATTCGTATCAGTAAAAGTATTAAATTCTTGCAAACTTCCAAGAGCTCGACTATCACTGACTGATGAATCTATTTTAGATGTAGTATAACAATATTTTAATGTTATATTTTCAGAGTTAGAACCTATTAAGCCTCCAACATTTGCTGTTGAAGCAACACCATAAGTAATGGTTTCCAGCTTTAAATTTGATAAACAATAAGAGTTTAATAATGTTACAGAAGGTTTTACTGCAGAATCAATTTGACCAATAACTCCACCTAAATATGGATTTGTTTTTTGACCAGTTATAGACAATTCTGGAGATTTTATTGCAATATTATCCAACTTGACTGGACTATAAACATAACCAACTGCTCCTCCTAATACAGATCCAGCAATAATATTTTGATAAACTATGGAATTAGTTATTGTTGAAAGTGTAGATCCTGCTTGTGTTATGCTTCCAACAATACCACCTACATAGAAAATTCCGGAAGTTGCGTCTGTAGTGTTAGTAACTCTAAATGCCTGATTAACTACACTATTAGATATATTCCCACCAATTAAAGACCCGGCAATACCTCCGACAGCGGAAGCCGCCATTGGTACTGTTGAAAATGGAGATAAAATTGAATCATTTCCATAAACATAAGCATAATTTAAATTACCTGCTATTTCTCCAGCTATAAGTCCACCATAATGATAGGCTTTGATTTGCGATTGAGTAGTTCCCCCTGCAACATTCACAAAAGTATAATTTACATTTGAATTTTTACCGATTCCTCCATAAGCAAAGCCAGCCCTGCTTCCCATAACGGAAGTTGTTCCTACAACATAAGCATTTGTAATCGTCCCTGCCCCAGCAAATCCTACAACTGCCCCGGAATAAGAATATATAGTATTAATATTAGAATTTTCAGTATAAATGCTTGTTCCAGAGGACATATAACTTGCCGTGGTATTAATATCAGTAGTTACATTTTTTATTATGTAAGAATTATTTGCCCTTCCTACAATACCACCTACGAAATTCATTCCATATACTACACTTGTCCCAGTTCCTGAAGCACTAGAAACAATATTTATATCATACAAGTATCCATACTTCAATATTCCCGCAATAGTCCCGACACAATTAGTATTTGCAAAAGTTACTTCTGTTGGTGAAATAGTTAAATTTTTAATAGAACCAGTTTTACTAGAAGAATAACCAACTTGTGCAAACAAACCAGCCGATATCATATTTTCTTCAGATAAAAGACTAATAGATGTAATATCCATTCCATTACCTTCTAATATACCTGCAAAAATTGTCTTGTATAGAGAAGATGATGGTTTTTCAGAGTAACTAATGTCACTAACAATTCTATAATTAGTTATATTTATATTATTATTAGCGTTTTGTTCTAAAATTTCAGCTTCCATTGTTTCACTATCATAAATTATTCTAGGATTATGAATAGAACCACTATTAGGCACGCTGGAATCATCAATATAATAATAAGTTATATTTCCACTTGCCTCATCAACTTGAGAATAACTGAAATTTCTAATTGATAAAGTGTCTATATTTGCACTGACAAGTTCAAGTCGTCCTTTGCTAAATGTTTTAATCTGTGTATTATAAATTGTATTTGTTTGAACTTTACCACCTTCAGTTTCAATTTCTATTTTGTTGGTTGTAGGAACATATTCCACATATGTAGTTGATGTATTTCCATCTGAATAGAACCAAACAGCATTAACACCTATAGTATTTTGATATGAATAATCTGCAAAGTATGAAGCTATATCATTAAATTGTTCTGCATTAAGTTTTTGTACACCATCAAAATCTTTTTCTTGTAAAGATGTATTTATATCATAATCATATCCAATAATTAAGTTGCTATCTTTTTCATTATAAAAGAAATAACAATTTTCAAAAGTTCCGTAATATGATAAAGTGGATTCGCCTGCTGTATTTACTACATTATTATAAGCAAAGCCAGCAGCTGCAGCATTTTCATTACTTAATTCTGATAGAGAGAATGAATTTTTTATTTCTCCACCATTTTCATAAACAAAACCTGCCATAATAGGCGTTACACCCAAATAAATATTTGTATAGCAATCACTTATTGTTCCTAAATTTTGATAAACAAATCCTGCTCCCTGTTCATTGCTACTAACATAACTAGTTTTATCCTTGGTAATCAATATATCATTTGAAATTGCACCTGAAACATAACTCGTGATAATTTGACCTTCTTCTAAATTGGAATAAGCAAACCCTGCCGCATATTGATTTTGATTTGAATTATTTATGATTTTACTCTCTTTGAAATAAGAAGCTGCAATTTTACCACTATTGCTTCCTACAATTCCTCCAACTCTAAATGGTGTTTTTATATTAGCGCTGACTCCACAATTAGTTATATATCCCGAATTTGTACCAGCAATACCACCAATAAAAGATCCACTTGTTGAGTTATCTGCTATTACTGCGATATAATACTCACTACTATTTATTACATCAGTTCTCACTTTACAGTTAGTGATAATACCATTATTTTCCCCAACTATACCACCAAAATTGAATGAACTAGCAGTTGTTATAAACTTAACAGTCCTAAGACCATATAATTCATACCTATCTTTGTTATCATCAATATTAAGATCTGATCCATCTTGTGCAGAAGAAAATATAACATTTAGATTTTTTATAATACTATCTTCCGGTAAAGTTGTAAAAATACCAATATTAGATAATCCACCAACATCATAAGCTCCAGAGAAAATAATAGAATGTCCATTTCCATCTAAAGATTTAAAATTAGCTGCTTTAGGCACAAATGCCGTTTCACCTGTAATTTCATTAGTTTTATTTGGCAAAGTAATATCATTTAAAAGAATATAGTATCCACCTTGTTGCATATCCATAAAATCTTCATAATCGTAAACAGGTATCGGACTTTCATTACTGCTTGCCGTATAAACATTAAACACGAAAGAAGTTCTAAAGGTCTGTTTTTTATTTTCATTAGGCTCATTAGGCGATTTAGCAACATATAAGCCATTTTGAACATCAAAAGAAGCTTTAAAATATATTCTATAGAATCCATCTTCTGGAACATGCGTTACAACAGGTGTAATATTTAATCCATTATAATTAAAGAAATAATTACTGCCTTTTTGCATGACTGAATTACTATAACCCAAAATATATCGTTTATGTGTGTCCTCCTTGTTATCATCAGGATTGTCCGCAGCACCATAATCTGGTTGCCCATCATTAATTAAATTTGTATAAGCAATCCAAGAACCATTAACAGCAAGATTATATAAGAAACTTTCTATGTTATTTACAACTTCTGTGTTATCTGGATTGTATTCAATATAATCATAAACATCTACGGCAAGAGTAGTTTGAGAACCAACTTGAATATTTATTACTCCATTTCCCATACCAGAAATTATATCTTCGTAACCAGTTGCTGTTTCTCCATTATAATTAATTACATACTCTTGAATTTGTATTCTTGTTCTGCTACTTGCAAAGCGTTCAACTTCCCCGTCGCTCTGATTAGCACTAATAATTAAATCGAATATATATCCATTTTGTCCTGAAATATAATTAATAGAATTATTTGTTATTTGCAAATAATAAGAACCATTTTCATAAGATATTGTTCCTAAATTTTCATTTTCACTTATAAGTTCAATATTTTCCGTCAAGAATCCATAAGAATTAATATTAAGTTTATATTTTACTCCTCTAGCTACGTTATAAGTTGCGTAAACATTTTCTTCTTGCCCTGTAATAGACTCTTTGCCATCAATTTCAACTGCAACAAAGTTTTGCAATTTGACAATTAATGGTTTTGTAGTTTGTTTTATAACTATGCCATCTTTAACTAAACTAATGTTAATATTAGAAATACTTTCATCTATGACATTAATATTTTCTAGTTCATAAGTAACATAAACTACACCATCATAATTTATATATTTATTTCTATTATATAAACTTACGATCTCTTCTAATGTAACTCTAATACCTTTATTTGTGGATGATCCCCAAATAATAGAGTCATCTATATACCCAGTATTTTTATTTTCGTCTTTTGATAAATCATTTCTTGCAGCAAATGACAAGTTAGCAACCGCTTTGCCTTCTTGATAATTTTCATCAGCATTTTCTATTAAAATATAATCGAAATCACCATCTTCAGGCGTAATAGTTATTGCTAAAAGTCCGGTAGAACCTGGATAAGCATAATCAGATGTAGAAACAATTGCACCATCTCCAACTTCATTAATATTTGGATAATTATCTACAACAATCGAAGTTATATTAGTTTGATCAAAATTAATATAAAATGAAGTAATTTGTTCTGTATTGGAAGATGCTATTATAAAAATTTGATATTGTCCATAAATATTTTGGTTGTATCTATTTTTAAAATAAGTACTTTCTTTATTTATCTTTATTTTAACGTTAAAGAGTTGATCTACAAAATTAGAAATTTCTTTATCACTAGAATATAAATTTTTGTCAAGGCCTTCAATTACAAAAAGCTGGTCATTATTTTCCAATGCATATTGTAAATTAAATCCACTTAAACCTTTGAGAGTTTCGCTACCTTGTAAATATTCATTATCAAGTCCCAAAATGTAATAGTATAATTTACTTTCTTTAGCATCTGAATTAACAATAATTGTTTCATTAATTTCTTGACTAGAAATTATTGGGGCTTGAGAATAATTAACATTGTTTATAGATTGTGCGCCTTTTTTATAATTTAAAGTGGTATTAATTATTTTTTTATTTACATCACATGTATAATCGATATTAGTCCCATTTTCATTAAAAGTCAACTTAAGTAAAGTGATAATATTTAATTCATATTCATCAACATCAGTATTTGAATTTCTTCTAAAATTAATAGTTTGTCCGTTTATTTCTATATCCAAACAATTAGTTTTATCGTCTTCATTTTGTTTAATTGTTACATTAGCAGTTACATCATAATTGTTAGATAAATTAAATACAATATTTGAAAAAGAAACAACCCCAGCACTTGATGAATTAAATTCACTATCTTTCCCGTCTATAACTACATTTAACTTCAAACTATAATTAGGTATTATATAAAGAGTTGCCGTATTATTACCTCTCAAGTCTATTGTTGTTTGATCAATAGGCGTGGAAGAAGAGGATCCATTTGGATATACAATAGACCCTTCAAAGCCTGGATTAAAATAATTAGTTACATACAAATAAATATCAATAGCATTTGTATTATTTAATAAACTTGTACCTTTTATCAGTGCCAATCCAGTTTGTTTAACAGTAATTTTGCCATTTTGGTCAATAGATAAAATATCTGTATTCATTGAAGTAAAAGAAATTTCACCATTTACCACAAAAGGATATAGACTGCTTCCCACAGAGATTTTATTTAAATATGTATCTAACAAACTTTGTGCCGTTTGCGAATTTTCTCCATCAGTGGCATCAAAATAATACATAAAGAAAACTTGTTTGCTTCCTCCAGTAAACTTATTGTTAAAATTTGGATCTACTGACATAAATTGACTATTCTCATCTTTATGGAAAAAGATTTGATAACGCAATTCTTCTTTATTATCATTTGTTTGTAAAACAACAAAATCTCCATAATATTTTGATTTAGTAGAACTATCTATAATTGATTCGTCCTTAATATTAACTTGTGTTCTTGATGTTAGATATGTAAGAACATTGATATAATCACCATCAATATCAATATTCATTACTTGAGTCGTAATTTCTTTGCCGAAAGTTACATAATTTTCATTATAATAAGAATATTCATTTTTGTTGTCATAAATAATAATCATTGAAGCATCACTGCCCATTCTGCCTTCATCTACTGCTTGAATAGCAAAAGCACTTGATAGTGATGACCCAGAACTTACATTAGAAATCGCAGCAACTTTTGCTATAAAATACTCAGATCCATTTGTATTTGTATACATTAAGCCTCTAACGAAAGCACGAGATGTAATACCTGATAAATTAGTATTATTAATCGAAGATGAATAACCTATAACACCTGCTATATTATCATATCCTCTTATTTCTCCTCCAACAACAATACCCTTGCCAGCAATATATGTACTACCATCTTCATTGTTTTCATATGTCAAATACTGCTGAAAGGCAACAATTTGTTCGGTACCAATTTCAGTTAGTTTATTATAGCCTGCAATAATTTGAGCATTTTCACCTTTCATATAACCAGCTAATCCGCCAGCAAAAACAGACAATTTAGTTTCTATTGTTCTAGAAATATCAATTAAAGAATAAGCCAAATAGTTTGTATAGCCTACCGTTTTAAGATCGGCAGAATCAATCTTCTTAACTAAACCATTCGCATGATAACCTATCGCTCCACCAATATAAACATCTTTTTCAGTATTTATATTAATTTCTAGAGTTTTATTCATAAATATCAAAATATTAGGCGTCATTGAAAAATAACTAATTCTCCCAAAAACCATGTTTTGAACTTTGTCGCCTTCATCAACAATCGTAACATTTTCAATGCCACAATTTTTTATTTCTTCATTTAATATATAATCAAAATTTGAAGTATTTAAATTATTATCTTTAAACAATGTATAATCTTGAACAATATTCCCTTCATTATACCCTACAACACCACCAACATATGATTGACTATTTAAAATAATATTGCTTTCATTTAAAACAACCCCTATGTTTAAAAGAGTCCCATAATTTTTCCCTGCAACTAATCCTATATAATTTATGGTTTTATCGTTGGTAGCATTACTAGAAACTTGAATTATTCCTTCAAAAGATACATACTCTATAAAGCCACTTTCAGTTATAGAAGTAAATAATCCATAATAGTTGTTATTATCTATAATTTGAGATGAATTAATATTTATTCCTGTAATTTTGGAATATTCACTCAAACCAATAATAGATCCGCTAAAATCACCAAGTGGCAATTGAGAAGATATTGAAGAAATATCTATAGTATTTTTTATTTTGTAATGTGCCGATAAATTTTCTTTTATCTTTAAAATATCTTCTGATGATTCCAAAGTAAATCTATTTCCAATTGTACCATTAGCATATGAAATATCTAATCGAACAACTCTATTCTGATATTCAGGTAAAAGATTATTGTCACTATCAACCCAATTTTCTGGAGCAATAATTATTTCACCAGAAATTTTTTCCTCATAGTTTTCGGCTAAAGTTATAAAATCAGGATTTGCAGTAAAAGTAAAACTATATTTGTTATCACTTTCTACAACCTTAACATACTTTTCATCGTTAACATCTGGCAACAAACTAACAACTTCATTTTCGATATTGATTTGAGCTCCATTAATTATAGCAACTAATTTTTTGTTTGTCGCTTCAGAATTAGAAACATAAGCAATTATTGTATGCTCTTGTTTTAGAGATGAAAATTCTAATTCTGTTATACTTGTTTGAAGTTGAACATTTTCAACATCAATATATTTTGTAATTTTAATGTTTACAGTGTAAGAATACAACCAGCCAAATTGACGAACATGACAAGTTAAATTAGCAGCAGAAATTTCTGTATTTGTTGAAGCCACAAATGTCATAGAAGAGGTATCAAATGTACCAACATTTTCAATGGTATAAACATTATTTGTCCTATTCGGATCAAAATACATGTAATTTGATTCTTTACCATCTAAATAACAAGTAAAAGGTGTTTCCCAGTAAATATAATTTTGCGAAAACATAGCTTCATCATATTCAATAGTGGTTGTTAATGAAGACGGTTTAACAAATAAATATGCATTAGGGTTGAGTACTGCCACATTTAAAATTGCAGTTCTTGCATTTTGAGAATTAGTATTTGTATAAACATCAACATATGCCGCACTTATTCCATATTGACTAACTGTTGATGAAGAACTATTAGGATCTTTATATGTATCTTTTCCGTCCTTCTCTTTATATACTTGTAAGTTTTCTATATAATCAAAAGACACTACTTCAATAATATAATTAATTGTTTTTGATGATCTAGTAAAATTTTTAATATCGTAACCAGAAATTATTAGATTGATTTGTCCATTTCCGTTTTGATTAAGATATATATTGAAGTTTTTATTACTATCTGTTGCATCTGCTAATGAAATAATAGAAGATATTGAATTAAATCTTAATGATTTAATAGCTGACGAGTTTTTGTTGTTATTGGATAAAACACTGACATCAAAATAATTATTAATAGCATTTCGATAAGCATAAAACTTAGTTGATGTATCTTCAACAAAAGTGCTTTTTACAATATTATTAACATTATTTGTGCTAACTTGAATACTATTTAACGATTCATCACATGTAATAGATAATGTAACTTGTCTACCATTATCAAGGGCCACGGCATAAACACCACTACCAATAGAAATAGGAATTATCTTCATATTAAGAAAATACTTATTATCTTGTAAAACATAAGGATTTTCTTCATCTATGATAAATTCAGCGACATTAGTTCCACTATCCAAGTTTATATCGAAAGAGGTAAATTCCGCATCGGCGAATATGTCTAAAAACTCAACTGGATCATTTTGATTTATATCTATATAAATTCTTTGTTCAAAATCATCAGTTTTAAAATCTAAAATTTCAGCACCTTTTGTAATTTTATATTTTAATTGAACATTAATATAGTCTTCTCTCAATACGTTAAAGTACAATGAAATAGGAAGAATTAAAGTTTCTGTGCTAACTTCAGCCCCATTTTCCCCTTTTAGATAAATAGGATATCTTAAATCTGTAATTTCAATAATTCCATCGCTAGATGAATAGATTTGATTTCTGTATCGAAGTTTTAAATTTGAATCAGTTAAATCTATAATTAAATGACTATATTCAGCATCTTGAGGCATGGAATTAAAGTTAAATTCTTGCCAACCATAAGCATCACCTGCGTAACTATTATAAAAGATAAATGTTTTATCAATAACAGACAAATCAACATTGTTGACGAGTAGATTTGTAGGAATTATTTTGATATTAACAGGTATAGAATATACAAAATTCACATTTGAATCTTCACTATTCTCAAACCCTTCATAATAAAAATTAATGTTAAAATTTAATTTATTACTAGTGCCATTTGAACAATTTATTTCAAAATAATATGTTGTATTTCCCTCATTTTCATCAATAACCTGCCCAAGTTTATTAGCACTTATAATATTCAAATCATCTGAATAAAAATCAGATAATATAAGCGGACTTGTAGAATTTATAGTAACTTGAAGATAGACAGTAATAAAACTTACAATTTTACCTATAAGTAAAGGGTTATCTTCTATGACATATTGATAGTTAGGAATTAATGTGATTGAATCAAATCCAAGTTCATCAATTACATAATAATTATCTGAACCTATTTGATAATCTTCTTCTAAAATCTTGTATCCAAACTTATGAGAGATATTTTCATAGTCAATATCTATTAGAACAAAAAATTCTCTTTCACAAAATATTGTATCGTCAGTATTAGTGTCATACACAGTTATAAAACTAAACTTATCTCCCTCTTTAACTTTAGTAGCCGTATTTAAATCAAAAACATATTCTCCATCATTAAACTCAACTGGAATGAAATCATATTTTAAATTATAAACATTAGGGAAAATACTAGGGACATTATATGAATTGCCTAAAGTGAAATAATTATTATTGTTGTCCTCAAAAATAAGATAAAAACTACCATTTTTATTTAATAGTTTTACACTAATAAACTGATTAATAAAGTTATCTCCATCTTTAACATCTTCTAAAACTAAAGAATCTGGTTGAGTAGTTTGACCAAAGAAATAATAACTTAAATTTTTTTCCGTTGTGTCACTAGAAAATACAAAATCATAAGATGTAGGAATTAAGGAAGATTTTTCTGAGACATACAAAGAATGGTCTGCAGGATTTAACTGACTAGAATACGAGCGAACGTATATTTCCAAAGAAGCAGTTTTATTCCCCTCAATTGTACTAACCTGTAAAGATGTTCTTCCCCCCTTTTTAGCAACTATTTCATAAGTGTAAGATGAACCTTGTGAACTAATAAGATTGACGTCACAAATACTTTCATTTGTTAAATTTTCAGATAAATTAGTATTCATATTTTTTACAGGATTTTCAACTGTAAAAGTAACATTCGTGCTATTATCGACAAATAGCGAGATACTTCCATCTTGAACTGAACAAGAAATATAAACATTGCTATAATTTTTCGAGCCACAACTAGCAAAAAGAATACCTGCTAAAACAAGTAGAAAACTCGCTATACAAATACTAATTCTTTTTGAAATAGTCACTTAAACTCTCCTTTCATAATATGCAAAGATATCATGTTAAGAATAACATGATAATCTATTCATTTTTCTCTTTAAATGTCGAAACAACATAATCTAATGGATGAATCTGCACCATGGTTCTTGCCGTTGGAGCAGTAATAATAAATGCTTGTCCTACACTGGCGGAAACAATTCTATTTCTTTCCTCTTTGTTAATACCACCAGAGTTTTTATATAACTCAATAAGGTCATTAACATCATTTGGTGACAAAGAGAAAATTAATGAATACTGACAGGCGTTAATAACAGCTGTTGATTGTCTTTTTATTTCTTCACTACCAACAAAGTCATTAATATTCTGTGTAATTACAATTTGCATACCACCATATTTACGAATACGTTTAGCCATTGCAGTCATAAAGTTTAAAGCAATAGGATATTTTGGATTAATAAATGTGTGGGCTTCGTCAACGACAACAATAATTTTTCTATTGGTGTTGTGAATCTTATTATAATCTTTATTGTTAATAATTTCGTTTTCTATATATTTAAATACTAACAACATTTGAGCATTAGTAAGCATATCATTATTACCAGCAATAAGAGACTGAAAGTTGAAACATACAAAGTTTTCGTTTGTTTCAATTGAAGTAGGTCCATTCCATAAGTTAGAATTTCGCCCGCCACTTGCAAATTTTCTGATGTAAGCTTCAGCTATTCTTAAATTATTTAAAGTAAACTCTTCTTTTGCTTCAGCAAGCCTTTTTTGGAGTAAATTGTATAGATCATCAAATGTAGGATAATCTGTTGGTTTAAGAGCTTTTAAATCTGTATTTTCATTTATGTTGAACTGTCCATAAAGATCAAGAACAAGTGAGTTGATAATTTCAAATGCATCTGAAGAAATTCCCTCTAATATAGTTCTAAAGAATTGTTCAAGGAATTGCAAATGTTGATTAAAAGAATCATCTTGTTTTTCTATTTTTTTCTTTTTCTCTTCTTTTTCTTCTTCATCATCTTTGTCAAGTGCCCTAATAACATGGAATGGATTAATAATACCTTGTAATGAAGAACCAACATCAATCAATTTTCCTTTTAGGCTATCAGCAAGTTTTGAATATTCTTTTTCTGGGTCGCAAATAAATATTTTAGTATTATCTGCAGCAAAATTAGCTAAAAGAGTTTTTGTTGCAAATGATTTTCCAGAACCAGATTTTCCAATAATCATCATATTAGAGTTAACTCTTTGTGGATCACGTCTAAAGAAATCAACAAAAACTGGATACTCATTATCTCCAATATAGAAACCATTTTCGTCTTGAAGTTCACTAGATACAAATGGAAAAACTCCAGCAAGTGTAGATGTAGGAATTCCCCTTTGCAATTCTTTGATATTATCTCTCATAGAAATTCCTGTGGAAATGAAAGCATCAATTTGTCTAGCAAACATTTCAGTATATCTATATCCTTCTTGTTTTAAAACTGCTTTAACATCTTTTCTTGCCGAATCTTCACAAGTTATAAATGTGTTTACATCATAAAGTTGTTGATTATTATTTTTTAACTCTGCTAGTAAGTTTCTTAAAGTATCAAGGTGAGTAGTTAATTCTATTCGTGTACTACTCTTACCAGTTTTATAAAGTTTAGTCTCCATATCCATAATGGCTTTATCTATTTTTTTCTCTGATTCATACTTTGGTGCTTTTTTAAATTTCATAACAACTTTAGTTCTGTCAAGTAGGAAGAAAGAAGCTCCCCAAGCATTTCCGACTTGAAGAGGATACTCAGTAACAACATAAGTCCTATAATTATTTCCATCAATGTTATATTTTGCAGAAGAAAATTTAATTTTTTCTGGAACTGCCCAATTAATAAACTCTGAAAAAGGCAAACTTTCGAGTTCTCTTTCATTAAATTCACGATTATAATTTGCACGAAGAAAAACAGCAAGTTCGCTACCAACAAGACGCTTTGTTGTAACAGGGGTTAAACTAGTAGCTAATGATGCCGCCATGCCATTGACTGTATTTTCAAGCGCCTCAATATCTTTTCCTAAAACTACAAGATAAAAATAATCTTTATAAATTTTATTAGTTCTGTTTTTATCCTCTATAAAAGCAACTCTTTCTTCAAGAATAGGTGCTCTAGCATCAACTTCACCTTGGCTCATTTGCCCTTCATACATTTGATCAAGAAGTCTATCGTATTTTTTATTTTCATTATATGTATAACTATCAAGTACCATAGCTTTATTTATTTTTACAAGTTCACATACTTGATTATCGTCAAGTCTTCTAATTGCATTTCCAAAACCAATATCAATAACATTATTTTGGCTATATTCATTTAAAAGATCAAAAAGTATAGGTTTAACTTCTAGAACCTCAGCAAAATAATTTCCAAAAGAAATACATCTATCTTGATAAATTGAATCAAATGGAATTATATCTTTAATATTCCCTTTTCCTTTTTTAGGATTTTTCTCGTATTTTTTCTTTTGCATCGAGAATCTAGCAAGGTGTATAATAGTAACATAAAATCTATCACTATCTGCAATTTTAAAAAACAGAGAAATAGAAAATATAGCCCAAACCATAGCAATCCAAACATGACCATTAAAATTTGATGCGGCAAGTAATATTAAAACTACTGCAGCAACAACACCTATTAAAAGGTCAATGCCTGTAACGCCCTTCATAAACTCAAGTTTAACTTTAGTTCTTCTAGGTATAATTCTAACCATATTTACCTCGCTAAAATTATTTTACTACAAATTCAATCAAAAATACAAACAAATAAACAAGATTTTATAAAAAATATATATAATAATTATATTGATAAATTTTTTGTATTTTTATAAAAAAATAAAAAAATATAATAAAAATTGTAAAAATTAAAAATTAAATGAAAAAATTATTTATTTTATAAAAAAATTGAGGAAAATTCCTCAAAAAAATAAACATTTTTATTTAAAATTACCAAAGATAATTTATTTTTACTCGCTATAATAAATTAAAAGAGATAATTTATTGTGTAATTTTGCTTTATTAATTAATTTATTATTTATTCTATCTCCTTTTTTTGCAATCAATTCATTGTTATAACCAAATATATCATTTTTTACTATTCTTCCAGATAAAAAATCTTGATTTGCAAAAATTTTATATGGACTCGAAAAATTATAGATTTCTTTTTCTGTTTTAATGTTATTATTTATTTTAAAATTATTATTAATTTCCTCTATTGTTACTTTTGGTAAGTTTTTATATTTTGCTTCAAAACTTATTTTTTTATTAGTTTTATCTTTGTTGCCATAAATAACATAGTGGCCATTTGAATAAACATATCTTTGTAAAAATTCACATTTATCTGTTATTATCTTTTTTACTAATTTACCATTTGATAAAATTTCAATTATTCTTCCTAAATTGTTCCCTTCTTTATCATAAACAATTTTGCCTAAAGGATTATTTCCCTCTTCATTTTCACAAAATTCCAAATCTGAATTAGAAGAAATAACTACACAATCATTATTTATGTTTTTTACTTTTTCTAAATTTAATAAAAAAACATTCTCACTTTCATCGTCAGCAACAATAAATCCTTCAAGAGTTTTTAATTCTTCATCAAATTGTAAATTTAAAATATAGCCTATCTGATTGCCATCTGATATACTTATAACTTTTTTTGAAATATAACTTGATAATTTTTCCATGCTATATGATACTTTGACTTTGAAAGCAATATGACAACAATTCAAAAAAAAACATATTTAGACAAAATAATTTATTTTAATAGCTTTTAACTTTGACAAAAAACTTTTCAAGTGCTATAATATAAAATATGAAAAATAAAAATGAACGTTTAATAACAAAAGAAATGATTATAGATGATGTAATAAATTTAGATAAAAATTTAGGAGAAGTCTTTTTAGGCTTTGGAATGCATTGTATATTTTGTCATCTTGGCCTCGAAGAAACAATAGAAGAAGCTGCCAATGTTCATGGAGTTGACTGCGATTTTCTAGTAAAGAAACTTAATGAAGTGTATAATCAAAATAAAAAGTAATCAATAAGTGATTACTTTTTTATTTACCTAATTTATATTTTATCAAAGACAACAAACGATCAATACCTTTCTTTGTTTTAGTCGAAACTAAAACCTCGTTTTCTTCTATTAAAATAGGTTTGCCTAATATATCACATTTATTGTAAACAATTATTCTATTATTAGTTGCTCCAAGTGAGTCTAATAATTTATTGGTGACTTTAATATTCGCCTGATACTCTTTTATATTATTATCTTCTTTACCCAACGAAACATCAACTACATGAAGAAGAAGGTCTGCTTGCAAAACTTCCTCAAGTGTCGAAGCAAAAGCATCAACTAGCTCATGGGGTAAATCACTTATAAAACCAACAGTGTCAGTTAAAATAGCATAATTTCCATCACCTAAATAAAGTTTTCTTGAAGTTGTATCCAAAGTAGCAAAATATTTATCATCAGCGTATATATTTTCTTTCACTAAACAATTTAATAAAGATGATTTCCCAGCATTAGTATATCCAACTAGAGCTATAAGAGGTAAGGAAGATTTTATTCTCTCTTTTCGCGTTTCTTGTCTTTGTTGTTTAATTTTCGCGATTTGCTTACGCAAAGATTCCATTTCATTTTCAAGTATTCTTCTATTTAATTCGAGTTTAGTTTCTCCTGGACCTCTCATGCCAACGCCCGCACTACCGAACCTTCCGCTTGATCCTTGCATTTGAGATAATCTAGGCAAAATATATTGATCTTGCGCCAGTTTAACTTGAAGTTTTGCTTCTTTTGATTTCGCTCCCCTCGCAAAAATATCAATGATAACTCCCACTCTATCCACAACTTTAACATTAAATATGTTTGACAAATTTTTGGCTTGAGAGCCTGTTAAAGGATAATCCACAATTACAACATCAATTATTTCTTCGCACTCTTCGATATACTTCTTTATTTCATCAACCTTTCCTTTGCCTATAACGGTAGACTTATTAAAATCTTTAACAATTTGATAAAAATTTTTAGAAACATTTAAGTCACATGAAAAGCATAGCCTGTTTATTTCGTCAATTTTTCTTTCTAGGCTATCTTCTTTTTTTGTACAAATAGAAATCACAACAGCATTTTCTTTTTCATTTTCAGTATTATTTATTTTTTTCATAAGAATATTATAGCAAACAACAATATCAAAAACAAATATATAAGTAAAAATTAGCATACTTATAAATCAAATTTTATAATTGAAATTAGTTTTTGAAAATGATATTTTCGTCATCCACATCTATAACAACATTATTTTCATTTCCCTCTCTATCAATGATTGTATATGCCCAAAATAATTTATTAAACGATGACGATTTTTCTGTTAAAATCTTAAGATACACTTCACCATTAAAATTTCCATTAACAGTTAACTTTTTTATTTCTTCTTCAAGATTACTTTCTCCTATCTTTAATGCTTTCATATAATCAACTACAAAAAATTGACTTACATTTTCAAACTCTATTTGATAATTAGCATAAATTATAAAAACTTTATCTTCTGGATTCAATTCATAACCTAAATCTGCCATATAGCTATTAGTCACTGGGTTAAAAAATAATATCAAATCACTTTCGTTTTCATTGATAATAATTTTAACTTCTAAATCATCTTCAACAATTTTTTGTCCAAAATCTACATTTATAAGAGAAAAACCACAGGTTTTATTATTATATCCATCTAATTTATAAGGTTCCTCTCGTTCTCCTACACTTATTGATGCCACAATATTACTTTTACTATCTGTGCCACTAAAGTATATTTTTGTAACTTCACTTAAACTATCACTAACACTTTTACTGCTTGTACAACCAAATAACATTAATGGAAAAATTAATATTATTAAAAGAAATATAGAAAATTTTTTCATAATTTTCTCCTCTTTTATATGAATATGTTGGTATATTAAAAAAAATGTGTTAAAATCAATAAGAGGATTTTATGAAAAATTTAAAATATTATCTTAATAAAGCATTGAAAGAAAAATTTGCACTTGGAGCATTTAACTTTTCAAATATGGAAAGTTTACAAGCTATATCTAAAGCGTGTAGTCAAACACAAAGCCCAGCATTTATTTCTGTTAGTGAAGGCGCTCTTAACTATATGGGAGAAAATTATGTTATTGCACTTGCAAAATGTGCAAAAGAAATATCTCCATATTTATTTTTGCATTTAGATCATGGCAAAAATTTTGATATTTGTAAAAAAGCCATAGATTTGGGTTTTGACAGTGTTATGATAGATGGAAGTAGCTTACCATTTGAACAAAACATTAATTTGACAAAACAAGTTTGTGAATATGCCCATAATAAAAATGTGCTTGTTGAAGGCGAATTAGGTCAAATTAAAGGCATAGAAGACAATGTTTCAAGCACACAAAATTTTTATACAGATCCAGAAAAAGCAAAAATTTTTGTAAAAGAAACAAATGTTGATCTTTTAGCAATAGCTATCGGAACAAGTCATGGTGCATATAAATATAACGGTGAACAAACTTTAAGATTTGATATTTTAAAAGAAATAGAAAAACAATTACCCAATTTCCCTCTAGTATTACATGGTGCATCAACAATTGATAGCGAACTAATAAACATGATTAATGATTATGGTGGAAATATTAAAAATGCCAAAGGAGTATCTAAAGAACACTTAATCCAAGCTATTAAAGAACATAACATAATAAAGATTAATACTGACAGCGATATTAGACTAGCATTCACCAGTATGACAAGAAAAGTTTTAAACGATAAAAAAGAAGAATTTGATCCAAGAAAATATTTAGGAGAAGGAAGAAATAAAGCAGAGGATATTATAAAAGATAAAATTAAAAACATTTTTTTTAGCGAAAATAAATTATAAAAAAAGCAACATCAGTTGCTATTTTTTTTCTTAATGTATTTAATTTTAGTTGCCTCTCCCCCTCTTAAATGTTTTTCAGCAAAATTTTTATCTAGAATTGCCTTTACTTTAATATAGAGATTATAATCTACATTTTTTAACTTGATGGAAACATCGTGGTGTATAGTACTCTTACTATATCCAAAAATTGATGCAGTTTTTCTAATGGTATCATGGCTTTGATAAATGTGAGTTGCTACTAATACAATACGCTCTGCAATATCTTCCTTCATCTATAACCTCCACTGTATAAATCTATGAAGGTTATAAAAAAAATATGTCAATTTTTGACGAAATATGTATTCACTATAAACTAAAAATAAAAGAATAAAACATTTTTATTTTATTCTTTTATTACTCATTAATTATTAAATTTTTATTTTTTTGTATATTCATCTATGAGTTTAACAATATTAGGTATTGATTTTAAATCTTCTAATTTTTCATCTGGGATAGAAACTTTAAATTCATCTTCAAAAGTCATCAAAAGTTCCACAACATCAAGAGAATCTGCCCCCAAATCTTCAATTATGTTTGCATCATCTTTTATATCATCAGTAGAAATACATAATTGTTCTGCTATTATTTGCTTAACTTTATCTATAGTTTTCATAAACCCTCCAGTTTTTATTATATCATATTTGATTTTTTATGTAAATAAAAAACACGATTTTGCAATCGTATTTTTTAGTTGAATTTATCGATTTAGCTAAAAAGAAAAAATCAAATTAAAAAACGAAAAGTGTTATTTGCAATCAAAATTATTTTTCTTGTAAGTTAAGGTATGTGTTTGGATCAACATGATTATCATTCAATAATAAAGTAAAATGTAGGTGAGATCCTAAATCTAACTCTCCTTGTGCAGAATCACTAGCGTTACCGATTTGTTGCCCTGCAGAAACTTTATCCCCTTCTTTAACTAAAACATTTTCGTCTAAAGAAGAGTAAATAGATTGAAAACCATCTGCATGATCAATAGTTACAGTATAACCATTGAGAAAATCATAACTTACACTTGCAACTGTACCATCGAGGACAGAAAAGACTTCATTGCTATCTGATGCAAGGTCTATTGAAAGGTGTGCTTCCCACTGATTCAAGGTTTCATTTTCTTGTAATTCCGTATCTGAAAAGTCCTTAATAATTGATGCATTATTCATAGGTAGTCCAAATTCAAGATTTGAAATACTTGTTGGCTTTGCATTATTAAGTGTTGCAAGTAAAGTAAAAGTTAATGCAACAGCAAAAACAACCACTCCTACAATTAAATAGACCCAAAACTTTTTGATAAATTCAACAAAAGCATTTTTCTTACTGATTTCCATATTACCTCCTACGCTGATTATTGCCAGTATTAGGTAGTTTATACATTAAAATATTTAGAAAATAAATATAATTAAAAGTTTTCGACATTTTTCATAATTAATTTAATAACCAGTAAGAATAATAGGATTTCCTATTAAAATATCATTATTTCTTACAACAACTTGAGTGTTAATTTTTTTTCCATCAATAAAAATGTTATCTTTGATATTTCCGTCATAACCATAGAAAATTTTATAACCATTATTAAGATTTCCACCTTGATAGTAAAAATCTAAATTTTTTAAATATTTATTAACATCAAAACTTGGATTTAAATAGTATACTATTCCATCAATATTATTCAACTCAATATTTTGATATACTTGGCTTTGGCTTTTATTAAATGAATAATAATATTGATTTCCATTTTTACATGAATATTCTTTTAATTGTGGATAATATTTGGTAGATATGAAAGTAATCTTATCAAAATTTAAATTGTTATTATTTTCGTTTTTAGTATAATAAAAACCTATTATTAAAATGAACACTATCAATAAAAAAACAATTATTCTTTTCATGTAAGAATAATTGCCACTATTATTACTTAATATTCAAATTCATTTGTCGAATAACAAGATTTTAAATCACAAACATTAATACAAAACAAGCAATAGCACCAATAAAACAAATTGCACTAAACATTGCAAGTAAAATTGATTTTGCTTGATCATTTAACTTGTTTTTTGTTTTTTTTGAATTATTATCGTTATCTAAATTTTGATCATTGTTATTTTTTATATTAGGGTATGATTGAATATTGGGCATCGTATTCATTTTGGGTGGAATAGGAATATTCTTTTTTGGAGGTGTATTCATTTCATTATTCATAAAAACTCCTTATTGTATAACATTCAATATATAAATATTAAAACAACATTAAATGTTTGTCAAATCATTTATAGGATTTATCCCCCATATTTTTTCTACATCTTGATCTAAATTTAATGCTTCAAATATAAAAGTCACTATATATTTTACATCAGTTACATATGCTCCATCTTCATCAAACATTATTGAAGAACATAGTGCAACCTTATCACTACCTATTAGTTTATCATTAAAATAATAGTAGTCATCTTCTAAATTATAATTCCAATTAGATGTACTATTTATTTTCATTTTATAATATTGATTATTTGAAGTATAAACATAAACTTTGGCTCGTAAATATATTTCATTTTCACCTGAATTTTTTACACTTATAATTTGTGGCAACTCAAAACCATTTAAATATGATCCATCAATATTGAAAGAAATAGCATTTGCCTGATCCCCTTTCACATCTACAGAAATACTTTTTCCTATTTCCATATCAGTCGTATAAGATAAATCATTTTTAAAATACCAACCAGAAATTCCTAAATAAATAGAAACACCTAAAAGAATTAAGAGTCCAAATGTGGCGAAAATCCAACCAAAATTAGATTTTGTTAACTTCATATAGAATATTTTGGTTTAAAAATGTTATAAATATTCTCTAATACTATTATTTTTTCTTTTAACAGTTCTTCTTCGCGCTCTTTCTGCTCTAAACTTATTAATCTGCTCTTGCTTAAAAACACGACTCTCTTCTGCTAAATTATTTTTAATGACTTCCCATTTGTATTTTTTATTTCCATAAGCAACGTCATATGATAAAATACAAATGCCCTGTAATAAATATATATAATATGAGAAAAATCTCCATACAAGTAATACATATACCAAATATTTAGTAGGTCCCATTACGGCGATGAAAGCCGCTGAAAAAGAAATTTCGTTTAATCCTGTTCCACCAGGCAAAGGAAAAAATGAGGAAGACAAATCAACTAAAACAGACATTACAAATAAATTAAGGAACATATCAGAAGAAACATTTGGCATAAATAATCTTGCTACAAAGAAAGGTATAGAATAATTAAAGGATAACTTTAATAAACTGAAAAATAGCATTGCTAAAAAATCTTTAGGCGATTTTGCGTATTGTTTCATTACATCTTGAAAATCACTGATATATTTAGTTATTTTTTCATATTGTTTATCATAATTTTTAACTATTTTCATTTTTTGTAATAATCTTAAAATTTTAACTACAATTTTGCGTCCTAAACTTTTACAAACTGAAAGGAAAACTGTAATAAATAACATTATAGAAGATAAAACAAAGCCTAAAATACTAGTAACTGAAACAAAGGTACCAAAGTTTTTATTTGTAAAAGAAACAATAAGGCATATAAAACTCAAAATAACCCAGGCTATCTGATTAAATACATATTTAGCAAGAGGAATCGATAAAGAAGTATGTAAAGGCATTCCCCTTTTTTTTAGGTAGCTAATTTGAAAAGGTTGCCCACCTGTTGACATTGGAGTAACTGCATCATAATATCTTCCTATCTCTGTTGTTTTATATGCTAAACCTAAATTCCATTTTCCAGTACTTTGTTTAATAAGGTAACTTATACACATAGTTTCTGCAAAAACTGTCAACCCAAAAAAAACAATGCTTAAAACAAAAGAACCAGCATCAATTCTAAAATTTTCAATAGGCGTAAATTCTTCTTTTAAAAGTTGGTAAGTCAAAATTCCCGCTACAATAAAAATATTCAGTATAAAAAAAGATAAATTTAAAATTTTGCTTTTCTTACTACTATGTTTTGATACTGACTGTTCAATCTCATCTAATTTTTTTCTTTGATTTTCTATAGAATCTAAGTTTTCTTGCAAAGTTTTATTTTTAGGCAGTTCTAAAAGTTTATAAATTAAAGAACTTTTAAATGTCAAGTTCCTTGAAAATTTATGTTTAGATTTTAAAATGTAGCTTTCATTTTTCACATTATTATTTTGAACTATTTTATTATTTTTATATATTTCATCTTTGACTGATTCTTCTTCATTTCTACTTATAGAATAATCGTTAACCAAAAAATCATCAATGCTTGTTTGCATCAATTGAGAATCTTTATCAAGTTTCTTTTTCGATTTATCCTTATAATCAGCCATGATGTAATTCTAACAAAAAAAGACACTACTTGTCAAGGTAAGAAAGTGTCTTTTATAAAATTACCCCATTAAATCATCTAGCCTAGCTTGATATTCCTCTATTGAATATTCTTGGCGTAAATAATTCATATTTATATTTTCAAAATAAGTGTAATTATCAACATAAATTTCATCATAAATAACGTCAAAATAAGTTTTATCAACAAGTATATTAACTCTTGTATCATATAATTTTTCTAAAGCTTGTTCATCGCTAACATTTAAGCTATCAAATAAATTTTTACATTCTCCAGTGTATATTAAAACATGTATACCATATTCAGATCTAACAAGTCCAGAAATATCACCAATTTGTCCATTTCCATTATTGTAAAGTTCGATAGCAGCGTTATTGAATGATTCAACAAAACTCGAAACCACTTCTCCAGCACTATTTATTCCTATAACATAATTATTTGTGGCATTAAACATACCCGTGTCTTCGTTATATTGATAAATAAAATCATTTATAGTATCACCAATATAATTAACGTTATTAGTTGCTTTTGCAGAAGATAATGCACTTGACATTTTATTATAAACATACGATACTGAATAATTGCTATTATCTACTTCTTCATATACACCTGTATTCTCATTTAAAACTCTAACAACAGGAATAATTTGAGAGTATAATGCATCAATTTTTTGATTTATTTGTTCTGTAGTCAATCCCCCATCGTCACTACTTAAAGAAGTTAAACGATCATATTCAGCTTGTTGCTCATCAGTAAACTTAAATAAAACATTTGCAACAGTAAAAAATTTAGTACTATCTTTATCATCTTTAAAATAATATACTTCATTTAAAGAATTTTGAACATCTTCATCGTAACTACTATCACCCTCTAAAACGTATTGAGTATAGTCTGCACGAACTTTACTAGAATACATATTTAAAATATCACTTGTAGAAATAGACGAAATTTCATCTGAATTTTTATTTGAGTAAGAGTATTTTGTAATCATATAATTTTCATATGCAAGTTTATATAATCTTTGAATCTCTCTATCAAATAGTGATGGCGTATCAGTAGATAAATTTTGTCCATATTCACTTAAACGCAATGTCCTTGCATAATCCAAAAATGCTTTTTGATAATCTTCGTTTGACCCAAGAACAAAAGCTCTAAAATTTTCGTAGATTGCATTATAATCATCACTATCAAAAAAATTCTTTGGATTTGAAGAATCAAATTTATAATCTGCTAAAGGATCCAATACTGCATTTGTTTTTTTAATAACGTATGACCCATTTTGAAATTCTAAAGTCGCAGTTTTATCATATCCATTAAAAGTGATATCATCACTAGTTTCTTCCTCAGCAGTCTCTCCTATAATATCGTTATAATAAACATCAAGATTACTTTTTAAAGAATCAACAACCTGATCGTAAAGATAAGTTTGCTCCTCTTCTGTTAAACCATTTTTCCCATTTTCAGAAACATTGAATTTGTTTTCTGATTCTAGTAAAGTTATTTTTCTATTTTCAAGCATACTTAAAGTTAATTGCAAAGCTTGTTTTCTTGTATAACCATATGATTGTTCATACATATATCCATAACTTTGATAGCCTTCAACAACTTCTCTTTTTGTTACTTCAATACTTTTACCTGTTTCCTTGTGAGTAATTATAGCAATTGTTTGAGAATAATATTTAGAATAATCTCTTTCAACTAAAGAACACCCTGCAAGTAAACTCATGCAAAGCATCATTAAACACATTAAAATACCAGCAAATCTTTTCTTCATTTTTTCTCCGCTTTATAATTATAGACAAAATTAATAATATTAAAAATAAAAATTTCACATATATCCCAATATACTTTTACATTTTAGCATAAATGTTAAAAATTTTGCAACTAAAATAAGAAATTTTAAAGTTGAAATTATTTTTATTTAACTAATGATTTACTTATAAAAGAAATTAGTTTATTTAATTTAGCTTCTACCGTTTCATTGCCCTCAAATTTTATGGAAATATCTTTTTCAAAACTTAATCTTGCAGAAAAATCATTTAAATTATCTGCAAGTTCATTTTCAATTATTTCATCATTTCTTTTTAATATTATTTTACATTCAGTTTTGTTAATTCTAATTTTTTCAATTTCAAAATAAGAGGCAATATTTCTCAAATAAGCTATTTTACAAAGATTGACGACTTCTTTAGGAACTTTACCAAAAGCATCTTCCAAAGATTGACATAAACTTGTTAAATCACTTTGTTTTTCAATTTCACTAATTTTCGAATAAATATTAATTCTTTCTTCAACATCTTCAATATAATCTTCACTTATAAAAGCACTTAAAGAAATTTCCATTTTGACATCATTCTTTTTCCTTATCTTTTCACCTTTTATAATGCTTGTCTCTTCTTCTAACAATTTCATATACATATCATATCCAACTTTAGCAATATGCCCATGTTGTTCCCTACCAAAGATATTCCCAGCTCCCCTAATTTCTAAATCTCTAATTGCAATTTTAAATCCACTCCCAAGTTGACTAAATTCTTTCATGGCCTCTAAACGCTTATATGCTTCATCAGTTAATTTTTTATCTTTGACATAAGTTAAGTACGCATAAGCTAATTTATCACTCCTTCCAATTCTTCCCCGAAGTTGATAAAGTTGACTAAGACCCAACTTATCAGAATCAATAATTATCATTGTGTTTGCCGAAGGTAAATCAATACCATTTTCTATTAAAGTAGTCGAAATAAATATATTGTACTCTCCATCATATAATCTATCAATAATAGATTCCAAATGCCTTTCCTGCATTTGACCATGAGCAACAGCAACTTTAGCATTAGGGAGAAGTGCTCTAATGTGAGATGCGAATTCATCAATAAATTCAACTCTATTAAAGATTATAAAAATTTGTCCTTTTCTATTAAGTTCTCTCAAACATACATCTTTAATTAATTGATCACTTTGCATGCATATATAAGTCTGAATAGGTAATCTATCTTTGGGCGGTGTTTCAATAACAGAAATATCTCTTATCCCTGTAAGCGACATATTTAAAGTTCTAGGTATAGGAGTTGCTGACAAAGTTAAGACATCAATATTTCTTTTTTGATCCTTTATTTTTTCCTTGTGTTCAACACCAAATCGTTGTTCTTCATCTAAAATCAACAACCCTAAATCTTTAAATTTTACATCTTTATTAAGAACACGATGTGTACCTACTAATAAATCAATTTCTCCTTTTTCTAATCTTGACAATATGTCTTTAACTTCAGACAGAGATTTAAATCGATTTAAAACATCAACCTTTATCCCAAAAGGCTCCAATCTTTCTTTTGCTGTTCTGTAGTGCTGTTGAGATAAAATTGTAGTAGGACAAAGAAGACAAACCTGTTTGCCATTATAGATAGATTTAAAACAAGCCCTTAAAGCAACCTCTGTTTTGCCATACCCAACATCACCACAAATTAATCTATCCATGACTTTTCCATTTTCCATATCATCATCTATATCTTTTATAGCTTTTAATTGGTCTATGGTTTCTTGATAGCCAAAAGCAGAAGCAAATTGTTGTTCTAAGAAATCATCTCGTTTAAATTTAAAACCTTTTAATTGTTGGCGTTCTTTATAAATTTCTATCAAACTTATAGCCATTTGTTTTATAGAAGCTCTCGCCCTTGATTTTAATTTTGCAAATTCTGCTCCACCAAGAGATGAAAGTTTTGGTTGTTCATCACTGCCAACATAGGCGGATAAAGAATTTGCTTCTTCACTAGGTAGATAAAGAATATCCCCATTTTTGTATTCTATTACAAAATAATCTTTTTCTATATCGCTTATTTTTAATCTTTCAATTTTTATACACTTACCAATACCATGAAATGAATGAACAACATAATCGCCTAATTTAGGTAAATAAAACACATTATGTTTCCCTTTTGTAAATCCTTCACGATTTCTAAAGAGACTATCACAACCTATGCCTATTATACCTTCTTTCAAAAATGAAAATGAATAAGGCATAAAACATTCACTAATATAGATATTTCTTTTTTTTAAATCAATTAATCCATCAAAATAAGAAATTCCATTTTCTGATAAAAACTGTTTTAGATTGGTAGCATTTTTTTCATTTCCTGCAAAAAGAATAATTGACTGATTTAAATTTTTAAAATCTTGAATATCAGTTTTTAAAGACATAAAATCTGTTAAGTATGATCTTTGTGCAATCATTTCATTGAAATAATCAGGTTTGGTCAATTGAAAATTATCAAAAATATGATCCACGTTATTTTTTAAATTATTAAATTTTTCATAAAAATTTTCATTAAAAGAAGACATTGTCTTATAGCTTTGTATAAGAAGATCAATTTCTTCTTCTATTTTTTTAGGTTCATCAATTATTTTCGTTCCTTTAATATCAAGAACATTATTATCGCCTAATGGAAGTTTTGAAGGATATATATAGATAGAACTCAATTTCCCAGTATTTTTCATTGTTGAAATATCAAATTCGTAAATGTTTTCAACCAGATCATCAAAAAGTTCTATTCTTATTGGTTTATTTGATGAGGAACAAAAAATATCAATTATTTCTCCCCTCACAGCAAATTGTCCTTGTGTTGAAACAAAAGATGTTCTTTCATATCCAAGAGAAACAAGTCTTTCAATTAAACTTCTTAAATCCAATGTTTGATTTGAATTTAAAATAATAGGATTGAAACTTTCAATATTAAATTTAATTATCATTGAACAAGGCAAAAATATTAAAACGTCTAATTTATTATCTAAATATTTAGTAATACCCTCAATAAATGGTAATAAGTTTTTATCTTCCTCATCATTATTTTCTCGCGAAACGGAAATAATTTCCACTCTTTTTCCTAAGCCTTCAAGCCCTCTTTTTAATTTGCCAGCACTAACAAAATTATTAGACAAAAAAATCAGGCGATCATATTGAGCACAAAGCATTATTTTTTCGCCATCATTTAATCCCGATATTGTTCTATTATTCAAAACATTTATTAAATTATTAATATTTGCCAAACAATTTCTCCTCTATAAGTTTGCATGCTTCATTTATAGCACTTTGAAATATCAAATTATCTTCACTACTTATATTTGATAAAACGTAATCAGCTAAATCACGTTTTTCGTCACGACCAATTCCTATTCTAACCCTTTCAAAATTCTCTCCAATATAGAAAACTATAGATCTTAGACCATTGTGCGTCCCACTTTTTCCTTTTTCTCTGTACCTAATCTTACCTTTTTCCAGATCTATATCATCAACTACTACAATAATCCTAGCGTCTTTATATTTTTGTTTTAAAAGAACAACACATTCCCCGCTATTATTCATATAAGTCGTAGGTTTGACAAGCATTAATTGTTGTCCATTTACAAAGCCCTTTCCAATTAAAGCCTTATATTTTTTTTTATCTAATTCTATCCCCCAGTCTTGAGAAAGCTTATCGATAACTTTAAATCCGAGATTATGGTAAGTATTGCTATATTGAATTCCAATATTTCCTAGTCCAACAATAATGTTCATCATAACTCCTCATTTATAATTTTACTAAATGGTTGAATTATAGAAGCATTTGTGATTTTGCTATTTTCAATGTAACTGGATTTTATTATTCCAGAAGAAACAATGCTATCCTTTATAACATTTCCACTCTCTAATATAACGCCTTTTTCAATAATAGATTGCCCTTTTAAGATATTATTTGGATAAATTATAACTCCACTTTCAATTTCTACATCTGCATCGATATAAATATTATTTTGTCCAAAAATTATAACCCCATTTTTAATGTGATAATTTAAAATTTTATTATATAAGATATTGCTTACATAATTTAATTCTTTAGCATTATCAACTACCAATAAATTTTTATCTTCATATAAATTAACACCTTGAGCAAAATAATAATTATTTTTCAAAAAATCCGTTTTGACAATAAATCCACGACTTAATTGTAAAAAATTCATATTACGTGAAGAGAAATAATCACATATTTTGTTAAATGTTATTTTATCTAAAAGAGGAGTATCACTGTAAAAAACTGCAATAATTGGTTTGTTAATACTTAAAGATCTTATAGAACTAAAAATATCTTCACTATCAATTATAACCTTTTGCTCACAATCACTACCCGCCATCAAAACCCAATCAATCATTTTTTTACCGCAAAGATTTAAATTTGAAAAATCTTTAACAATTTCATCACGATTAACCTTGACTACTATAAATAGTACTTCTTCTTTTATCCATTCATAATTTTTTGCTTTGATAAAAGTTTGAGGTAATGATGAACTTTCTTCCTCAATATTATTTTCAATTTCTTCAAAATCAAACTTTAGTTGATTTTCTGCAATTAATAATTCAACATCTTCTTTTTCCATGAGAAAATTATAACTTTTAACAAAAAAATTGTCAACAACTTATTATAATTATTATTAATAATCAAAATTTTGAAGATAATAAAAATTACAAATTAAAAAAAATAATCAAAAACATTTTTTAAAAATTAAAAATTGTGTTATTATCAAAATATAAAAATTAATAAGGAGAAATTTAATGCAAAAAAAATTAAATATTAAATGTTTATCAGCGCTTTTGGTTATTTTTGCTATTTTAATACTCTCTTCTTCTATATTCTCTCCCGTATTCCAAAATTCAAAAGCTGAAAATGTTAACTCTTTAGGCATTTTAAATAATTCTTTATATGTCGAATTAATAAATAGAAATGATAGTCCTATTGATGTTTCCTCTACTAAAACAGATTATTCAGGCGGGACCGCATATATTGGTGATTGGGCTTTAAGTAAAGAACTGCGAGTAAATTATATTGCCGATGAAGATAATCTTCCAATAGGTATACCAGATAGCGAAAATCCTGAAATTTTAAATTATACTTTAACTGTAAATGTAGAATATCTACAAGGATATACTGATACTAATGATTTTGATGTTAAAGCAACCGTTTTATTTGAAGATGTAATGAAAGTAAAAACCAATGATTATAAAGAATTAGAAAATTATGTTTATATCTTTGATATAGACTCTGGGATTGAAGAAATAGTTGGTACTGAAGTAAAATTAGCTTATGGTTGGGGAATTTATAGATTTACTTTTGATATAAATGGTTATAATTATGTTTCCGACTTTTATGTGATAGATCCAAGTAACATCCTCCCACAACCACAAATTCAAGCAGAAAGAATACCAAGCCAAAATTCAATGCACGATTCGTATAAATTTACATTAGTAAATGCAGACGACTATAAATATATTGATCAATCCTGTTTAATTTGGTATATAGATGGTGAAGGAATAGATGGAACAAAATATTGTTTGTTGCAAGAAGATGTATCGTTAGCAGACTATAATGAGACTTATAAACCATTATGGGACAGATATAACAGAACAGGTACAGAATTTACTTTTAATGACAATGAAAAAGCAGGAACATACCAAATATGGTGTAGATATAAATATCATAATGCAGATAGTTCAACTTCTAGTGATCGTAAAATAACAGTAAAAACTGGTACGATACCAGATTATACATATATAATATATATAGTGATAGCAATAGCGGTATTATCAATTATAATAACAATATCAGTTGCTATAGCAAAGAAAAAGAAAGAAAAAGTATGGTAAAACAAAAACAAACGATATTATTTATCGTTTGTTTTTTAAAATACATTATGGATATTTGCACCCATAAAATGAAGATAACTATGACAATAAAACTTTATAAGTTCAATAGAAACTTTAGCGGAAGCAACATCATTATCGTAAATATACATTTTAAGTTTCGCAATTTCTTGTCCTATTTCTTGTATACTTTTATGGTTAACTAAATAACATAATTTTTTTTCATCTTTAGTCCAATTGTACTCCAAATTATCTACAGCAAGTACCACATCCATATTCTTTAAATTCTCATTGGCATCAATAATCTTTTCAATTTGATAACAACACATATGTGTTTCTTTTAAAGATTTTGAAACTAAAACATCTTCTGTTATACAAACTGCTACAATTATAATAAAAATAATGAAAAAATTAATAAAATGAAATATTTTCATTGGCTTACCAACCTTTTAGTATTAAATGTTTTCCCTTCCCCTTTTTTAAACTGCAAATAACATTCACCATTTTGATCTATGGTAAAAAGTAAAGCATCTTTTACTTTAATATTTTTTTTATCGCTATTTTCTTGTAATAATTTTATAATTTTATCTTCACCAATGCCCGCAAGTGCAATGTTCTCATCGATAATTTTTCCTTCACTAATTAAAACGATTGGAATAAATGATTCTTTAGTTTTTAATTGCATATCATTATTAGTTACAGGAGAATATTCGCTTTTAGGCATAACGCTAACTTTTCCATTTGTTTCCATAATTGCATATTGAACTTGAGATATGTTAAAATAACCACATTCTCTTAATGCGGCAAATAAATCATCATTTGATAAGTTTAATTTTTTTAGCGCTTTATAGTCAATACCTTTAGGATTTATAATAATAACAGGTTTACCACTAATAATTTTGCTAAATTTTAAACTATTTCTACTTATTAGAGCAAGTAAAAAATGTAAAACAACAAGAGTTAATAATGGCAAAATACCATGAAGAACAGGTACAGAAACCTCTGCCATCGGAATAGTTGCAAGGTCGGCAATGATTAAAGTTAGCACAAGTTCAAATGGTTGCATTTGTCCCAATTGCCTTTTGCCCATTAATCTAAAAATTATTAAAACAATTAAATAAATCAAAATTGATCTTATAACAATAGTTAACATATCATTATTTTGTGCAATTTTAAACTATTATACCTATGTTTTAGCTTTTATTTTTGGCTTTAATTTAAATTTATTTTTAGCGTACATAAATATTGTTTTAAAATCATAAATATTAAAAACGTTTGCAAGAAGAATACTTGATATAAGACTAACAAAACCACCAATGATAATAGTAATAAATAATGGAAAAATATAATTACACAAACTAGTCACAAAAGCTGTTAACGCAGAAATAGGAATTAAAAGTAAAATAACTTTAAAGAATATTGGCGCTATTTTTAATTCAACTTTAGTTTTTCGCTTTAATAATAAAATGTTTAAAATTGCAGTTATAGAATAATCAATTCCCATAGCCCAAATTACAGCATTAATACCAAAAATTGTAGGTAAAAACCATAGAGCAAAAAATAGAAAAATTGCACCAATAATAAAGTTTATAAATGACCTTGTTTCGTATCCCAAAGAATTTAAGTACGCCGATGTTATATTAGTTAAGCCTAAAGGAATAACTATCCAACATGCAGATTGTAATAATGTTCCACTTAAAATATCGTCATACAAAAATACACCTATAAACTCTCCCATTCCAAGAAAAATTGGCACGAAAAGTGCTGAGATTACCAATGCAAAGAAAAGTGATTTTTGTATTCTTTTTTCTATATGTTCATTGTCGTTTTGCGCTTTTGCACGAGATATGTCTGGAACAAGGGCTGTTGATAAAGAACCTATTAAAGAAGTAGATATAAATAAAAGTGGCAAAGTCATACCTACAGCAACTCCATACATACTTAAAGCCTGCGAACTTGTATACCCTATTGTCATAAGCCTGGCAGGTACAATTAATGCAATCAACGGTTGAATAAATGATCCCGCAACACGCATTAATGTTATTGGAGTGCTTTGTTTTAATAAAGGTTTTAAATATTGTTTTTTTAATTTGCCAATTTTGCCATCATAATAAAAAAACAAAAGTATTACTAGAACCATTGAAAATAAACAAGCAATAGACATTGACCAACCTAAATTCAATGCATTTTCAATTGCCGATAAACTTGAACCAATCATTAGAACAGCAACGACAATTCTAACAAGTTGTTCATAAAATTCAGTAACGCATAAAGCAAAATAATTCCCTTTTCCCCACATTGCCCCACGCAAAACGCAATAAACAGATGAAAATACTAAAGCTGGTAAAAGAGAAACAAGTATTTGAAAACATCTTGCATCTGTAAAAATTTTTGTGAAAACATTTTTAAAAATTAAAACCACCAAACATAAAACTAATGACAAAATTAAAGTATATAACAGAGATACAGCTAAAAAAGATCCTTCTTTTTTATTATCTTTGTTCACAACATATGCAGAAGTCATTCTTGATATGATTAATGGAATTCCACTAGAAATAACTGTTAGTAAAACCATAAAAACTGAAAAAGCAACTTGAAATAAACCAACCCCTTCTGCTCCTACTTCTCTAGATAAAATAATTCTAAAAATAAAACCTGATAATCTTGTCAAAAAAGAAAATACAGTTATTAAAGCAACAGTTTTAAATAACGATTTCATTTATTACCTCTCATATATTTTATTAGACAAGCATAAAATTTAATACAAAATAGGAGTAAATATGAAAAAAGTATTAAATGAAATTTATATTGTTCAAGAAGATGATACTATTGATTCAATTGCATCAAAATACAACGTATCTCCTATTTCTATATTAATTTTAAACAATATTATTCCCAAAATGATAAAAAAAGGAAAAGTCCTTTTTATTAAAAAAAATATATAAAAAATACAAAAAAAATAAATTGACTAAAATTAATTGATTAAAATTAAAAAATTAAAAATTAATAAATAAATTAAAATAACTAGAATTATTTATTTATTTTCTTAATTAAAATAATCTAATTTATTTATTTTTATTTTTTTTAAATATTTTATTTGTCGATTTTTGTATAAAAGATTCAATATTCTTACTATAACGGTTAGAAAGATAAATTAAAACAAAAGATATTAACAATATAACTCCCCATACAAAAAGTCCCCATCCGTGATAAGGTATAATTTCTCCACTTGAAAAATAACTTACCAAAAAAATACTAATAGGTCGTGTTACAAATTGAGTTACCATAAAAAAAGTCCAAGTCATATCAGTTAAGCCTGCAACTAAACAAAGAATATCATCAGGGAAGCAAGGCAAAAGCATCATAATAACAAATGAAAATTTACAGTTATTTAAAAATCTTTTCCATTTTTGAGAGGTTGTTTCCCCTACCATAAATTTAACAAGTTTATTTCCGAACATTCTGCCCAAAAAAAATGCAAAAGCGCTACCTAGTAAAATACCTGATAAAGACAAAATTGTAGATTGAAAAGGCCCGTATATTATTGATCCTGCAATGATAAGTATGGGTGAAGGAATTGGAATTAATGTTACTTGTAAAAATTGAAAAAACACAAAAGCAAATCTTCCCCAAAACCCTAAACTTAATATGAATTTTCTAAATTTATCAATAGAATTTAACTTTTCCCATGTTCCGGTCCATACTAATATAAAATATATAAGAGTTAAAAAACCCGCAATAGAAAAAAATATTAAACTAATTCGTAAAATTTTTTTTGATAATGTCATTTCCATGTTTTTATTATGACTAATTTTTATTTTTCAATTCCTTTAAAAAAGTATATTTTTTTTTAGATAACTTATACTATTTCTAATGAAAAATAATATAGAAGAAAAGAGCAAAAATAAGAAAAAGAAAAAATCTTCATTGTTATGGTTATTATCCGTCTCATTTATAGCTGTCGGCTTACTTTTATTTTGTCAATTTTATTTTGGAGATACAATCTCTGATAAAACTACATTTTATAAAAATACTTATGTAAATGGCGTTGATATATCTGGTTTAACTAAAGAAGAGGCAAATAATCTGTTAACAACAAAATTTATAGAAAATAAAAATAATATAAATTTGACTTTAACAGATGGAAATAAAAATTGGACTCTTAAAGGTGAAGATTTTGAAGTGATTGGAAATTTTGAAAATTCATTAGACAACATTATCAATTATGGTAGAGAAGGAAATATTTTTCAAAAAAGAAAAATAGAAAATCAAATTAAAAAAGACGGTTTAATGTTAACTGTATCCTATAAGAATTTAATAGGAGGAATAGATGAAAAAATTAATGAAATAGCAGATGAAATAGAGAATTCTAATAATGACAGTAAAATTAATTTTGATCCAAATAGTGAAAAAATGTTTTCCATAATTGAAGGAAATGATAAAAAAATAATTAATAGACAAAAACTTGAAGAAAAAATAAATTTTGCTATTGAAAATAGGGACTTCTCTACAATTGAAATACCTTTTGAAGAAATTATACCTAATAAAACTTTAGAAGATTTATTGTCAAGTATAACTTTAAGAAGTAGTTTTACCACCGATTATTCTAAATCAACACAAAATAGAAAAGAAAATATTAAATTAGCTTTATCAAAATTTAATGGAATGATTGTTGAGCCTGGAGAAAAAATTTCTTTTAATTCAATTACAGGTCCAAGAACAAAAGAAAATGGTTATAAGAATGCTTATGTTATAATAAATGGTAGTTATACTTCTGGCGTTGGCGGTGGAGTCTGCCAAGCATCTACAACATTATATAATGCTCTAATAAGAGCAGATATAGATATTCTCCAAGTAAATCATCATTCCCTTCCTGCTTCTTATGTTCCATTATCTTTCGATGCTATGGTTAGCGAGGGTTATGCAGATTTAGTTTTTCAAAATACATTAGACACTCCAATTTATGTAAAATGTATTTGTACAAACACTGATGTAACAGTAGAAATATATGGACAGCCCTTTAATGATGAGATTTCTATACAAACAAAAACAGAACTTTTAAAAGTCATTCCCCACAAGGGCGATACCATAATTACAGATACGACCGGAGAATATTCAAATCACGTTCTTTATAAAGGTGAATATTACAGATTAAAATATCCTCAAGAAGGATACGAAAGCAAAGGTTATATTCAATATGTAAAAAATGGAGAAGTAATTAAAGAAAAAGAAATAAGACATGACCACTACCCTGCACAAAATGGAATTATTGTGGAGGGAAGTAACGAGCTTGGAGAAGGAATGACGTTGCCACCTACTAATGTTAAATATATTTCACCCCAAAAAGTTACTAAAACCACCCTAGAAAATGCAAAGAAAAAATACAATATACAATAAAAAAGAGAAATACGTATTTCTCTTTTTATAATTATAAATATTTTAATTTTTTTTCTACAGCTTGAATAAGTTCATCTCTTTCATTATTTATCTGCCCATCAAAAACATCACTCAAGAGACTTTCTAAAATGGGTTTATATCTATTTGATTTTACTGTTGGATAATGTTGTTTAATATCTTCCCCATTTATTTTAAGATCTTTAGTTGAAACAATCAATTTGTGTGAAATTATATATTTATAGAAAAATTGATATTTATTGGCTAAATATTTTGACTTATGAATTAACAAAGAATATATCTCTTCAAAATTATCAAAATATTTAAAAAAATATGGTTTATTTTGTAAATGATTAAGAGCCTCATAATATCCTGAAAGAATATTAATATATTGTTCAACCATTTTATTCGGCATTTTAAATGAGTCAGATAAAATTAAATTTAAGTAATAGGAAATTGAAATAGGATTAACTGTATCTATAACATCAATTAAAAAACCTTTTGATTTTCTTTCAACTTTTTTAACCATCTTAAAACGAATTTTAGGACTATCAATACCAAATATAGGCCATACTTTTGCTTTATTAAATTGCCTTAAGGCTAACATATAGGAATGTTTTTTTGCAAATTTAGGATATTTAGATGGACTATGAAGTATTTGGGTTATTTCATAAATAAATCTCTCTCCAGAAACATCTCTTAAATTATTCAAATATAGCAATGCTCCCTCTTTTGTCTGTTTATCTATTTTGAAATTTAGTTCACATTGAAACCTAAATAATCTCAAAATTCGTAATCCGTCATGAGAAAAAACAAATTTTGGAGTTTCAACTGCTCTTATTATTTTCTTATTTATATCTTCAATTCCATTATAAAAGTCCAAAATTTTTTCATTTTTTATATCATAATATATAGCATTACAAGTAAAATCTCTTCTTTTTGCATCTTCTCTTACATCATTGATAAATTCCACTTTTTCGGGCATATGCTGACCATTATTAGGATAAAAGTCTCGCCTTAACGTTGTATATTCACAAATTTCGCCACTGTCTAATGTTATTAATGCACTTCCCAAAGTTTTACTCTTTATTTTTATTTTAAATCGGCTATCTTTTAAAAGTTTTTCCACTTCCTCTACTTTTAGTGCCGAAACAATATCTATATCTAAATTTGGAAGACCTAAAATTGAATTTCTAACAAAGCCACCCACTATATATAATGGACATGGAAAAATATTTGATAGCTCTATTAGACTTTGAGGTGGAGATATATTCATATTTTGTAAGACTCCTATTTAGTATTTGTAAAAACATTACATATTTATAACCATATTTACAAATATAGAATAATATTTTATAATAACAAAGTCAAATCTATTTAATAAAGTTTGACAATTTGTAAATAAATAAATTATAATAAACTAACTAAATTATGAAAAAAAAGAAAGAACAACCAAAAATTCCAAGTTTGTTAAAAAGTAAAATAAAGTATGACAAAAAAATGTCAGTAGAACAACTGTCAATTCTTTTTTATACATTGGAAGGCTTGAATAATAATAAACCTTTTATTGAAAAAATCATAGATGGATTAAAATTTAAACACAAAGAAAAACCAGAGGTTCCTTTAGTATCTTCTGATGTAGAAAGATATTATCCTGATAAAAATGTAGGGTTAACAAAAGAACAAATTGAAAATCGTATCGCTTGTAACTTAACAAATAATACAAAAGTAAAATCTACTAAATCTTACACTGCTATCTTTTGTAAAAATATATTTACATTTTTCAATATGCTCTGGTTAATAATCGCTGTCGCATTGCTTTTGGTGGGTTCATATAGTGATTTGATATTTATATTGGTTATTGTGGCAAATACTGCTATAGCAATTATACAAGAAATAAGAGCAAAAATAGCAGTAGAAAAATTATCTATAGTTACGGCTCCGTTGGTAAAAACTATAAGAGAAGGAAACCAAAAAGAAATTTCTGCTGATAAACTTTTACTAGATGACATTATTGTTTTAAGTAGTGGAAATCAAATTCCTGCAGACTGTATAATAATTGATGGAAATGTGGAAGTAAATGAAAGTCTACTTACAGGAGAATCTAACGCAATAGAAAAATCACTAAATGATACACTTTTGAGTGGCAGTTTTATAGTTTCAGGTGTTTGCTATGCAAGGGTTAACAAAATTGGTAGAGATAATTATATATATCAAATGGCTAAAAAAGCAAAAGAGTTTAAAGCCCCTCAATCAAACTTGTTCAAGGACCTAAATAGACTTATTAAATATATAGGTATCGCACTCGTACCTATTGGAATTTTAACATTTTTAAAGGAATTTTCAGTGAATGGCTCAACAATTAAAGATCAAATAACTAATACAAGTGGAGCCCTAACAAGCATGATCCCAGCAGGAATGTTCTTACTTGTAACAATAAGTTTAGCTATAGGTGTTATTAAATTAACAAGAAAAAAGACTTTGGTAAAAGATTTATATTCCATTGAAATGCTTGCCCGAACAGACGTTTTATGCCTTGACAAAACAGGAACAATCACAGATGGGACTATGAAAGTTGTAGATTTTATTACTTATTCAAATAAAAGAAAATCAAATATTACCAAGCTTCTCGCAAGCGTATTAAATGCACAAAAAACAATGAATGCTACTTCTAATGCTATGATCCAAGAGTTTGGAAGAGATGAACATTTCAAAGCACTTAATATTGTTGAATTTTCTTCTGAAAGAAAGTATTCAATTACACAACTGCAAAATAAAAAAATATATTTCTTGGGAGCTCCAACACGAATAGGATGTACTCTTACGAATCAACAACTAGATAATATAAAAGAAATGCAAAACAAAGGCTTGCGAGTTTTAGCTTTCGCTGAACAAGAAACTGGAAGTTTTGATAAAAATATGAATGGAAAAAAATCCATCCTTCTCGCACTGATAATTATTGAAGAAAAAATTAGAGATGATGCAATTGAAACTATACGATGGTTTAAGGATAATGGCGTAGAAATAAAAATAATTTCAGGAGATGATCCTTCTACCGTTTCTAAAATCGCACAAAGAGTTGGAGTTGAAAAAAGTGATAAATATGTTTCACTTGATGGCGTTAGTTTAAAAGATGTCGAAATTATGGCAGACCAATTTACTGTATTTGGAAGAGTGACTCCAGAACAAAAATATACAATTATTAAAACATTAAAAAATAAAGGTAAAGTAGTTGCTATGACTGGAGATGGTGTAAACGATACTCTAGCATTAAAAGAAGCAGACTGTTCAATCGCAATGGCAGATGGTAGCGAAGTTGCAAGAAGTATTTCTAAACTTGTACTTTTGGAGTCAAACTTTTCTTCTTTACCTGATGTTGTTAAAGAAGGACGACAAGTAGTAAATAATGTTCAAAACTCATCATCTTTGTTTTTAATGAAAACATTTTTTGCAATTATATTAACTGTGATTACTTTATTTATACAGTTACCCTATCCTTTTAGACCAAGTATGATGATGTTGTTAGAATTTTTCGTTATAGGATTGCCATCATTTATGTTAACTTTCGAACCTAACAATAAGCATATAAAAGGTAATTTTATACCACAAGTAATGAAAAGAGCCTTGCCTAGAGCATTATTGATGTTAATTAATGTACTTATAGTAATGTCATTATACTATTCACAAACAATAGAAACTTTAACTTTTAGTGAATATAGAACTTTAGTGGTATTAATTTTAACGTATACTGGGTTTTTAAATTTGGCAACATTATGCTATCCATTTACTTTATTGAAAGGTATAACATTAGGAATATCATTTATAGGTATAACAGCTACAATAATAGGAATTCCAAAATTATTTTCAATTAACGATCATTCTCTTACAGTTTTAATAACCTTCTTCGCAATAATTTCTGTATCAATTTTAGTTTTAATTTTAATTAAGTTAAATAAAAAACATATTGACAAATTACGTGATAAAATAATAAGTTTGCTACAAAAATAAAAAAGTCACTTTAAAGTGACTTTTTTTATAATTGTGAAATATAATCATATATTTGAGCAGTATTAACTTTTATTGTAATAGAAGATATATAAGCCGATTGAACATGCTCTCCATAGGTACCAAAATAAATTGTTACATTTTCACTTGATTCTTGTATTGGAATATAAATATCTACATACTTTAATTCATACTTATTGGTATATATTGAAGAATAAAATACACTTTTATCATCGTTAAACATTGTTTGCTCTATACCATAATGTAATTGAATATAACTACTCCCTACATATGAAGATAACACACTACTCATACCCGTTTGAGCTTGAGAATCATTATAAAACTTTTCTCCCAAAGAGCCCTCATTGATGTTGTATCCTCCAAGTTGACCATTAAAAATGGCAGTAAGAACTGGCTGAACAAAAGAATTTTTTAATTCTTTGTTTAATTTTTGGTAACCTTCATCATCTTGAGAATAATTACCTACAGTCTTACCATCAAATACAACGGTATATCTTGATGGTTCAACAATAAAATAAGGTTTTAAATCAACTTTTATGCTAGCAAGAGTAATAATTGCAATAGCGATAATTAAAACAACCGCAGATATAATCGCTAAAGTAATTTTTCTTTTTTTCTTTTTTTTATTTAAAATTCTATCGCTAACACTTTCAAGGGTCTCATTTACTGCTAAATTATCTTTTACTTGTTCTTGTTCCATTAATTATTTCCCTCATTATCTGTTTTTTTCTTTTTTTCTGCGGATTTGTTTTTAGTTGTTTTTTTGACAATAGAAGTCTTTTCTTTTTCCTCTTTAGAATCTTCTTCTTTTTTAGTATTTTCTTCCTTTGATTTTTCATCACTTAAAACATCTTTACCTTGAGGAATTAATGTAATTGTTGAATCTTTTTGATTTTCTTCATTTTTTTGTTGTGATTTATCTTGATATGCTTTTTTAATAGAGTCAAATTCTTCTTTAGTTATTATTCCCGCTTGATATAATTTCTCGCCTTCTTTAAGTTTTTGCTCAAGTGCTACTTTTTTAGCCTCTTGTTGTTGTTCCTCTTTAAATTTCTTTTCTCTTTCTATTCTTTCCTTTTCTTTCTTTTCCATAAAACTCGCAACTTCTTTTGCGGATTTTCCTTCTATTAACATGTCAACTTCTTCTTTATTTATAGTTTCTTTATCAAGAAGCAAATTTGCCATTTCATTTAATAGATCTATGTTATCTGCAAGAATTTTCTTTGCTCGCTTATAATTGTAATCAATTATAGCTCTAATTTCATCATCGGCTTCTGATGCAAGTTTCTCGGAAAAAGAATTTTTAGTTTGATAATCACGACCAATAAATAATTGTTCACTTGATTCAAGACTGATAAATCCAAGATTTTTACTCATTCCATAATTATAAACCATGTTATGAGCAATCTTTGTTGCTTGTTGTATGTCATTAGATGCACCAGTTGAGATATCTTTAAAAATCAACTCTTCGGCTAGTCTTCCGCCCATACAAACTGCCATTTCATCCATTAAATAATTGTAAGTTCTATAAGAATTGTCATTTTCTGGACGTTGCATTGTATAACCACCAGCCATACCCCTAGGGATAATAGAAACTTCCTGAACTTCATCTGCATTTTTCAATTTTTTAGCAAGTATAGCGTGACCTGATTCATGATAAGCTGTAATCTTTTTATCTCTTTCGGTAACTAAACGGCTTTTCTTTTGAGGACCCATTGTCACCTTATTTATGCCTTCTGTAATATCAGACATTATAATCTTAGGTCTATTTGCTCTAGCTGCAAGAATAGCAGCCTCATTGAGCATATTTTCAATGTCAGCACCAGTAAATCCAACAGTTATTTTTGCTAAAGTTTTAAAATCTACATTTTCATCAATAGGTTTATTTCTAGCATGAATTCTTAAAATACCCTCTCTACCTTTAACATCAGGTATATTTACATAAATTTGTCTGTCAAATCTACCAGGTCTCATAAGAGCAGGATCCAAAACATCACTTCTATTAGTTGCAGCAAGAACAATTATACCTTCATTTGGTTCAAAACCATCCATCTCTACAAGGAGTTGATTTAAAGTTTGCTCTCTTTCATCATTTCCGCCACCTAAACCAGCACCTCTTTGTCTACCAACAGCATCAATTTCATCAATAAAGACAATGCAAGGTTTATTTTTCTTTGCTTGATCAAAAAGATCTCTTACTCTTGACGCACCCACACCGACAAACATTTCTACAAAATCAGACCCGCTTATTGATATAAAAGGCACATTTGCTTCACCAGCAACAGCTCTTGCAAGTAAAGTCTTCCCTGTCCCAGGATAACCAACTAGCAAAATACCTTTTGGTATTCTTGCTCCTAAATCTGTAAATTTTTTAGGTGCCTTCAAAAATTCAACAATTTCTTTTAATTCTTCCTTTTCTTCCTCTGTCCCTGCAATATCACTAAATTTGACTTTACTAGAAGTATATGCTTTAGCTCTAGATTTTCCAAAACTCATCGCACCTTTTGAAGAACTACTTAATAATCTATAGATCATCCATACAAGGAATAATGCAAATGCAATGTAAAGTATAGGATAAATAATATCCCAAACATTAACACCATCTACTCCCTTCTTTACCTGAATTTGATTTTCGACAGCTAGCCCTTCATTATGACTATTAACTTCAGAAATAACATACTCTAAAATGCCGTCTCCACTTTCATAATAAATATAATAGTCAGAATATGATGGGAAATTCCCTGTATATTTAGAATCTTTTACAAGAAAATAAATGATATCATCTTTATAATATATAGCAGCAAGTTGTTCTTCTTTTCCCTCTGCATTTAAGTGTGTACCATCAATTAGTTCTACTATTTCATTTTTACTGCCATAAAGATATTCGCCTTTATAACCATTGTTTGTAAAAATCAAAACAAACAATAAAATAATTAACAATAAAACAATTAAATAGGAAAACTTAAATTTTGGTTTTTGCTCGTTCACGTTGCCTCCTTTAAAATCTTTCAAGGTATTGTATCATATTTTTTTGTTTTTAACAACAAAATAAACAAGCATTTTAAACAAAAATTTATCAACCCCAAAAAAACGACAATTTTAGTCCGTGTTTATGATAATGCTTACCTTAAAATTTACATGACTTATAAATTCATCTATTGAATTCAAATTTTTAATATATTTATTGAAAGCTTTTCTATCGTTTTTAAAAAATTCTTCAGTTATGTTTATAATATCAGTTTTATTCTCAATCAAAATTTTTAGTGCATCAGTAAATTGTTTTTTTAATTTTAAATTCAATTTTTCTTTTATTTCTTTATTCATCTCACTAATTTCAGTATTTTCCTTAAAGTTTTCATTCATTCCTTTAACTTCAGTTAATTCCATACCCAATATTACCTGCGCTTGAAAAACAGGATATCCATTCTCAAATTTGGTTGATTTTAATACTCTTTTGTTTCGTATTCTATAAGATAAATCATGTATGCCACTGTCTAATTTAACATCTTCAATATTTACTATTTGTTTTATTGATTTAGAATTTAAAAGATTTAAAGCATTTAATTGTTCGGAACTTAATTTGGCTACTAACTCTCCTCTTTTTAGAATAACAGCATCACCTTTGTTAGTTAATTTTTTTTGATTTTGTGTTGCTTGCGACTCTCCATTATTTTCGCTGTTATCTTCACCTTCATTTTGTTTAGAATCTTCTTTAGACTCCTCTTCCAAACTTAAATGACCAATAATTGAAGAATGAGTTTGTCCAAAATATCCTTTATAAAAAGATTCTAATGAAGTATCAATGGCATAAAGATTAGTTGAATTAAAACCTATTAATTGTTCGAGTTTTAATCCTAGTTCGGTTTCCAGCCCAGTTGTACTTTCTAATAATTCTTTTGCTGTTGCATTTGTACAAATAAAAACAGTATTTTCTGGCAAAGAAGAAATTCTTGATATATGATCAACTATTTGGGCTACATCTTCATTTAACAACTGCTCGTTAACCACTGTAGTTTTAGCATGAGCTAATCCTACACTTCTTCCCATTGATAATTGGGCATTATAAATAGCTTCAGTAACCGATTTCCCTTTTCCTGAGACTACTGCATTTTGCTGTTTATAAGTTTGATTTGCAGTAGGTATAAATGTTAAAAGTGACACTTCGTATTCTTCATCTATCTTATCGATTCCTATAGCAGTAACAACACCTTTTATTTTATTTTCTCCTGGGGAATAGATGGCCATAGGAGTAAAAAAAATCAAAATTATTATAAAAATCAATAACATCGGATTTTTTAAATATTTTTTAATCAGTTTCTTCATTTTTACTCCTTTTTACTAAATATATAACAAATAGTATCAAAGGGAAAATAACATTTATGATAACCGCCAAAACAGTCAACCATGTCGATGTTAAGTTTATCATAATTTCATATTTACCCAGAAAAAAGTAATATAGGATTAAAAAAGTTATATCAAAAACAATTA
Organism: uncultured Clostridia bacterium; assembly: GCA_944372505.1. Classification (GTDB taxonomy): domain Bacteria; phylum Bacillota; class Clostridia; order Christensenellales; family UBA1242; genus Caccovivens. Next base: position 192,378 of record CALVZK010000001.1, read on the forward strand.
TAGAATAAATATTATTCAATTTTGGGAAAATGTGCAAAAAGCAATCGCTAAAACCATAACTAAAAATTTCTAGTTGAAAAATTGTAATAAACAATATAGTAATCATAGCTATAATATCTAACCTACCGATAGCATTGAACTGCACAGAAAAAACTAAAATATCTGCAAGTGCATTGTTATGCATAAAAGATGTTACTTGATATTTCCCATAATATAAAAAATACAACATAATTATCAAAATAAATCCTAAAATAGCATAATGATATACTTTTTTTTCTTCTCCTTCTTTAATTTCTATTTTATCTAATATTAAAAACAAAAAAATCATATCACCAAAAGAAAATAGATGTTTATACATGGCGCCAAAAAAAGATTGTATATCAGACAAAAACATATGTGGCAGTTCTATATTTGTAAATAAAGAAAATCCAAGACATGCTAAAAAACCTATCAAAACTAATGCAAAAAATATTTCCATTGTTCTGGCAAGCGGTCTTATCCCGTTTGCTACCGAATGATTTATAACTGGTAAAATAGATATTAATGCAATCCAAATAATTTCATCTTTGTATATTTGTTGTTTAAAATAAACATATGTAATGCTAAAAACTAAAATTATTTTAAATAAAAAAAATATTAACAATAACATATATATTAGTTTAGTAAATATTACCCCTGTTCTACTTTTTAATATTTCATATAAACTTTGTTTTGGAAAATGTTTTTTTAGTAAAAATATTAAAGGAATTATCGCTAGTTCAATTAAAAATAAAATTGCAGTTACAAAAATTCCATCTGCTTTTACGTTTGTGTATAACAAAGATGGCATAAGTAAAAGTTTGTTTGCAAATATGCACATAATTAAAATTATTCCACATTGTCTTATATTTATTGTTTGTTTCATACCCGCTCCTTGTTTTTAGGACTAAAAGATTTTGGTCTATTCTTCATCTTTTGAATTGGTTCTGTAAATAGTCCATCTTTTAAATCAGATGAAATTTTAGGACCATATGGAGCAAGATATGGTGTACCAAAACTATCAATACTATTTAAGTAATTAATTATATAAATGGCTCCGCATGTGATTCCAATTATCCCTAAAGAGCCACCTAAAAACAAAAATACTAATTGTAAAACTGTTATTTGTGATGCTTCTTCTGGTATGGTATATAACGCGATTTTAGATAAAGCAACAATAATAACTCCTGGAGGAGAAATTAATCCTGCTTTAACCCCAGTATCTCCTAAAATTAAAGCACCCACAATAGAAGTAGCTAGTCCTAAATAACTAGGTAAACGCAAACTAACTTCGTACAATATCTGAAACAACAAAAATATGAATAATATTTCTAAAAATGGAGTAAAAGGTAGACCTTGCGTGGTATTTGCAATAGTAACTAAAAAATTCAAAGGTAAAATATTATAATGATAAATCTGCATAGACAAATAAAATCCAGGAGCAATTATTGCAATCAATAATCCTAAAAGTCTAATCACTCTGACAAGACTTGAATAGTGGTGATTGGTATAATAATCATTGCTATTTTGTAAATCTTCAATGAATACAAAAGGAATTGTTAAAACAATGGGAGAATTGTCAACAATCAAAGCAACTCTTCCTTCTAGCATTTTAGCAACAACCACATCAGGTTTTTCTTGATTCCCTATTTGCTTAAAAAGAGAGTTTGGCTTATCTTCTAAAAACGATAAAATCATATAAGAATCAACAATTCCATCAGTTTTAATATTTTTTAACTTATTTTTAATTTCTTTTATAACCTTATCATTTGCAATTCCTTTAATATATGAAATGCAAATTTTAGTTTGTGTTTGGCTACCTACTCTTACTACTTCTAAAATCATATTTGGAGATTTTAGTCTTCTTCTAAGCAAGGTAATATTTGTTTGTAAATCCTCAACAAAGCCTTCTCGTGGACCTTGTATTACAGGTGATGTAGGAGGTTCTGAAGGAGTTCGCGTTGGGAATTTATATAGATCTACAGATAATATTTGCAATGAAAAATTAGTTAAGATTATAACTTTACCATCAAGTATTTCTTTTATTATATCTTTTTTTTCAATATCTTTAACATCCGCACATTTTATTATACTAGTTTTTAAATTATCAATAGTAAATTCATTTTGAAATGTTTGCAAAGGATAATATATGGCACTAGATAATAGTGTTTGATCTATTATGCTTTTTAAAAAGATAAGTCCCACTTCTTGACCATTTTTTTTATAATATCTATAAGCGAAATCTATACAACTATTTAACTCTTCCTTTACTTTTTCTATCTCTTTTCGAATATTAAAATCAGACATACCTTTCCTCTTAAATAGTATGTCTTAACTTTTTTATTTTTATGTAATTAATAGATATTATTTTGTATAAGTAATTTCTCCATTATATATATTATAATCGTCAACTGTTGCTGGACTTGCTCCTATCTGTAAAATTTCTTGGAATATTTTTAAATCGACAGTATAAATATATTTATTTTCTTCTTCTGTAACTATAAAATTTTTATATAAATAACTTATTCCATTTATTTCTATATTTAAAATATCTAGTTTTTCCGAACCTATACAATATAATTTTTTATCAAGATTATCAAAAGTTACTTCTTCTAAAGGTAAAAAATATTTTACATATTCATATGTTAAAATTTCACCATTTGGACTTGTTTCATAATAGTCTAAATCACTAAATGCGCTTACATAAAATTTGTAATTATCACCTTTAAGTTGATTTAAATTAAAAGTATTTTCTTCTAAAATAAATGTTTGTTCAAAATCTTTACCATTTACATACAAAATATAATAATCGGCGTTGTCTATCTCTTCCCAAGATAGAATATTTTCTTCTTCATTTAAATCAATTAAAGGAATATCAAGATAATCATAAGCCGGCCACTCTATTGGTTTACTAACTTGACTATTATTACCTTTATTTTCGCTTATGTATTGACTTGTAATTTTATAGGTTTCCCCTAATTTTAATCCATTTTTTTGTAATTCATCAATATTTAAAATGTTATTTTCTGTTTCAATTTCAATCTCAATTTGCCCTTCTATTGACTTAAATATAAATTTATATTTGTCATAATTATCATTCATTTTAGTAGTTAAATAAATATTACTGCCGTCATCTAAAATTTCAATTTTAGGAGGAGCAGAAACATTATAATTCAATATAAAAGCAGTAACAAGTCCGCATATTGCAATTATGCTTATTGTTACAATTAAAACTATAATTAATATCTTATTTTTTATCACTTTCATAACCTATCTTTAGTATACCCCATCATGTGCAATTTTTCAAAACATTTTTAAAATAAAAGTAAAACAATATTGACAAATCATCTTTTATGGTATATAATATCTTTAGTTTTATGGAGGGGTTATGTTCGAATATATGACAAATTCACAAATTGCAGCACTTATTGTTGGTATAGTATTTTCTATAATTTCAATTGCAACAACATTCCTTGCAATAAAATATGCAAAAAAAATAAATTCATTTGCAAAAGTTGCTTCTATGGCATTAGTAGCACCATTCGTTGCTTTTGCTGGTTGGTTATTTTTAATTTTCTCATTTTTAGATGGATTTAGAAAAGATGAATTATTAAATTTAATCATTTCAATTATTCTTTCATTAATTATTGCTGGAATGATTATTATAGTTGCAAAAGCACTTTATTCAAAACACAGAGATGAGTTTGAAGAAGAAACTGAAGAAACTGCATTGGAAGAACAAAATGTAATAGATACTGCTAATGAAAATACTGAAAATAATACGCTTCTTTTAGAGAACAAAACAATCGAAGAAGAAAACGAAAATGCAAAAGAAACTAACTCGGAAGAGCAAGAACAAATAGAAAATGAAATTAATGAAGAAAATATTTTAAACCAAATCACTGAAGAACAAAAAGAGCTTAAAGATGAAAATGATGCCGAAGAAAGCGAAATAGAAAAAAATAACGAAGAAGAACAAACTATTAACTATAATTCAAGTGAAAATGACGATCAAAATATTGAAGAAAATGTAGAAAATAATGAAAATGTTGACGAGAATCAATCTCAAGAAATTCAAAAAGAAAATGTAGAAGAAAACGAAGAAGATAAAGATATCGATAAAGAATTTGAAGAATTCCTCGAGACATTGAGAAAAAAAGTAGAAGAAAATCAAAATAAACCAACTGATGACAATGAATAAAAAAACCGCTTTAAGCGGTTTTTTTATTTTACTATTATATTAATTATTCGATTAGGGACATAAATTGATTTAATTATTTGTTTGTTTTGCAGAGCTTTGGCAATCTTTTCATCAGATTGAACATTTTTTATTATATCTTTTTCTTCCAATGAAGTATCTATATTAACTCTGGTAATAATTTTACTATTAATCTGTACTGCTATTTCAACAATATTAACAACTAAATCCTTCTCATCATAAGTAGGCCAATTTTCATCAATTCTACCTATATATCCTTTTTCAACCCATAATTCCTCGCTTATATGAGGTGCAAAAGGATTTAAAAGTTTTAATAATACTTTGAAATCTTCATCTGTAACTAATTCTGCTTTCTCTAATGCAGTAGTCAACACCATAATTTGAGATATTGCAGTATTAAATTTTAAATTTTCGATATCTTCATCTATATCTTTTATGCTCAATGCAACTATATTTTTATTATTTCTATAATCACCCTTTTGAACCTTATCTTTTAATGCTACAATTCTGTTTAATAATTTTTCACAAGGTTTCATGGTATCTTCTCTCCATGGTTTTGCTTCCACATAATCGCCCATAAACATTTGTCCTAGTCTTGCTACATCAGCACCATATTTTTCTACATATAACATAGGGTCTACAGTATTGCCTGCACTTTTGCTCATTTTCGATCCGTCTGCTGCCAATATTATCCCCTGTTGAACTCTTCTATCAAATGGCTCACTAAAAGGAACAAAACCATTATCATACAGAAATTTATGCCAAAATCTTGCGTACAATAAGTGTCTTGTAACATGTTCTCCGCCACCATTATAAATATCTACTTTGCCCCAGTATTTCATTTTTTCAAAATCAGCAAAGGCTTTATTGTTATTCGGATCCATATAGCGGAGCCAATACCAACTAGAACCTGCCCAATTCGGCATAACATCAGTTTCTCTTTTTGCTTTACCACCACAACAAGGACATGTAGTGTTAACCCAGTCATCAATTCTTGATAAAGGACTTTCACCATCATCAGTAGGATGATATTTATCAACTTTAGGTAAAGTTACTGGTAAATCTTTTTCAGGTATAGCAACCCACCCACATTTTTCACAGTAAACTAAAGGAACAGGCTCCCCCCAATATCTTTGTCTTGAGAAAACCCAATCTCTCATTTTATAAGTTGCAATTTTTTGCCCCAATTTATTTTCTTCGAGATATTTGTTTAAAGAATCTTTTGCTTCTTCAACTGTTAAGCCTGTAAATTTATCTGAATTTAAAAGTTTACAATTTTTGCCTAAATACTCACCTTTTTCAAAAGCTCTTTCTTTAATGTTCCCACCCGATATAACTTCTATCATTGGAAGATTAAATAATTTAGCAAAATCATAATCTCTTTCATCATGTGCAGGAACTGCCATAACGGCACCTGTTCCATAATTAGCAAGAACATAGTCACTAATAAATACTGGTACTTTGTGTCCATTGATTGGATTAATAGCATAAATTCCTTTTAATTGACACCCACTTTTTTCTTTTATTAATTGTGTTCTTTCAAATTCTGTTTTTCTTTGTGTTTTTTCAATATATTTTAAAACTTCATCATAATTTTCAATTTTGTCTTTTAATTTTTCAACAAGAGGATGTTCTGGTGCTAAAACAAAATATGTTATTCCATAAATAGTTTCAATACAAGTAGTAAAAATATCAAACAAATCCCCCGTCTCTAAACTGCAATGCAATAGCGTCCCTTCGCTTTTCCCTATCCAATTTCGTTGCATCGTTTTTATATTTTCCCAAAATCTAGTTTCATCTAAACCTTGTAATAACTTTTCTGCATAAGCACTCATCTTGAGCATCCACTGTGTTTTAGGTTTTTGTATAGTAGGTGTGCCACATCTTTCACAAACTCCACCTTCACTTTCTTCATTAGATAATCCTATTTTACACTTTGGGCACCAATTTATATTAACTGTAGCTTTATAAGCAAGTCCCTTTTTAAAAAATTGTAAAAATATCCATTGCGTCCATTTATAATAATTTTCATCAGTTGTGTTAATTTCTCTTGACCAATCAAAAGATATTCCTAAACTTTTAATTTGTCTTTTAAAATTCTCTATGTTTCTTTTAGTGGCTTCAACAGGACTAACACCATTTTTAATAGCATAATTTTCAGTTGGCAATCCAAAAGCGTCCCAACCAATAGGATATAAAACATTATATCCTTGTGCTCTTTTTTTCCTAGCAATTATATCCATCGCAATTTGATTAGGAGTATGTCCAACATGTAATCCTGCACCACTTGGATATGGAAACTCTACCAATATGTAGTATTTTGGTTTGTCATCAAAGTCTATAGCCTTGAATCTTTGCTCTTTTTCCCAAATATTTTGCCATTTTTTCTCAACTTCTCTAAAATTCATGTCTTTAACCTCTTTAAATTTACAAATAATGATAACAAATACAACTAAAAAAGTCAAATTATTTTATTGTTAAATTAACACTATAATAATACCAAATAATATTATGCCTAAATATACCATTCTTTCTTTCAAATATGGTTCTCTATACATTATACCACCATAAATTACAGAAACAATAAGACTTATTTGTCTTATCACTGAAACAATTGAGGCTTTACTTGCTGGATCAGTAAGTGCCCTAAATAATAATTGGTCCGCTAAAATTAACATTACGGCTATTAAATATATATATACATTACTCCAACTTGATTTTGTAATAAGAATTTTCTTTTTAATAATACATTCAATAAAAAAACAACTCCACAAAATTACTGATATAAAAAGCATATACCATATCTGCATTTGAAACTCATTTACCCCCATCATTACATATTTATCAATTATTGATGATACAGAAGATAATATGCAAGATAAAATAAAACATAATATACAAATAATTTTTTTCTTTTTAGTAAAACTTTCATTAATATCTTTTTTTGTATCTTTGTTTAAGAAAAAAATTCCTATAAACACAATTATAATTCCAATAAACTGCCACCAAAACACCTTTTCAGAAAATACAATCATGGAGGCAAAAAAAGTGACTATGACTCTTATGACACTAAATGGTTGTAAAACTGATACATAATATTTTTTTAAAGCAATAAGTTCTAAACACCACGAACCTGCTATCAAAATCGATTTGGATAAAATAAGAAGAATAGTTTTAGCATCAACTTCTAATGCTTGTGAAAAGTTCCAGCCAATCAACAAAAAACCAATAGAAGAAGAAAGTGCTAAAACAAAAAATATATTAGTATTTTCTATTGCTTTTTTCCTAAGTACTGTAAAGAACCCAACTATTATTGAAAAAATAATAACTTGTAATACCCACATAAACTATGTTCCTTCTATTATAAAATAATAAAATTTAATAATTTTGTCAACCTAAACAAATAACATAAAAAAATAAAAAAAATAGTAAAAAAACTTGACAAAATATTTATAAAAAAGTATAATACCGTTGTTAAATAAAATCTATCCATAGACAGCAAGTGTGAAAACATAAACACAAAAGTGTGCTTGCCGAGGAAAGAAGTTAATAGTTTGATTTTTATCTCTATGCTTTTTTCCGCAGGCATAGAGATTTTGTTTATACAAAACACAATATTCAAAAAAGGAGGAAAAGATTTCATGAGTGCTAATCTAGAAGCAAAAAAGCTTGTTGTAGAAGAAATTAAAGATAAACTTTCAAAATCAAAGTCTGTAACATTTGCTTCTTACAATGGCTTGACTGTAAAAGAAGATACCGATATGCGTAGAGACTTTAAGAAAAATGGTGCTGAATATAAGGTATACAAAAACAAATTATTGCTCCTTGCACTCAACGAACTTGGAATCAATGGTGCTGAAGAATTTTTGCATGGCACTACAGCGGTTGCTTTCAGTTATGAAGATGAAGTAAGTGGAGCAAAAGTACTTTGCGAAACTGCAGATAAGACAAAGAAATTAACCGTAAAATTTGGTTTACTTAATGGTAATTTCGTTGAAGGCAAGGAAATTGAAGCGTTGGCTAAACTTCCAAGCAAAGAAGTTCTTATTGCCAAACTACTTGGTACTCTCAATGCACCTATCAGTGCACTTGCAAGAGTGCTTAATGCCCCTTTACAAGGGCTTGCAATTGCTCTTAATGCTATTGCAACAAAAGAATAATTTTAGGAGGATATAAAAAATGGCTGATATTAAAAAATTAGTTGAAGAAATTAAATCAATGAGCGTTCTTGAAGTTAGTGAACTTGTTAAAGAACTTGAAGAAACATTTGGAGTAAGTGCTGCAGCTCCTGTTGCTGTTGCAGCTCCTGTTGCTGGTGCTGCTGCTCCAGCACAAGAAGAAAAGAGTGAATTCACAGTAGAACTTTCTGAAATCGGCGCAAACAAAATCGCTGTTATCAAAGTTGTAAGAGAAATCACTGGACTTGGTCTTGGAGAAGCTAAAGCATTAGTTGAAAGCGCTCCAAAGGCTATAAAAGAAAATGTTCCAACTGAAGAAGCTAAAGCTATCGAAGCAAAACTTAAAGAGGCTGGAGCCACAGTAAAACTTAAATAAATCAAATTTTAAAATGAATATTGTGTAAAAAAATGAGACCCTGTCTCATTTTTTTTGCTCCATTTTATTAAACATTTATAAATCCTATATGCTGGTCAAGCCAAGCTTGGCTTGGCTCATTTCCTGCTCCAAACACTTCTGTTAGATCTATTAATATTGCATTGTCAAAATATATTACATCTTGCACGTATTTATTATCAAAATCTAGTCTTAGTTTATTACTCTTTTGATTGAACCCTGATAGACCTCCGTTTGTTCTTTCTGCCACCACACTATACATTTGCCATTCCCCTGCTTCCTTTATTTGTGCTGTCATCAATGCTGGCTCTGCTTCTGGCCAATAACATTGTATTGTTGTTGCTGTCCTTGTCTCTTGATATGTATATACACTAAAATAATATTTGTGACTTGTATCTAAATATATCCCTGTGCTTGTATACGTCAATGTCTCTCTATAATTCCTTCCTGTTACTTTTATTGAGTATTCTCCGCTATATGCATATTCCTTTGAATAACTCATGTTGTCTCCATTCCAGCCTGTCCCTTCCATATCTCCATTTGGTATTAGATTTGTTGCTGACCATAGTTTTAATATTTTGTCGTCTATTTCTCCTCCACTTGCAAGCCATGACAATCCTGATGGCAATGGATATTCCATGTTATCTACATACACCCAATTTTCAAATGTTCCACTGCTTTTTCCTTGTATACCATTTATTCTATATAGTGTGTTATTTAACGTAGCTGATCCTGTGTATAATCCATTATTAGTTGAACTTGTTGTTCCTGTTATTATTATTAAACAATCATTTATTGTTGTCCCTGATGATGTACCTGCTATTCCTCCTATATTTGCCTGTCCGTTTATTTGTCCTTCTATTGCTACTGACTTTATCGTACTGTTTGTCGCAGATCCTATTATTCCACCTACACTATTCTTCCCATTTATTTCTGCATCTTTTATATATAAATTTGTTATTATTGCATTTTTTGTTACTCTAAATAAACCGCTATTATCTCCTCCATTATCCTTTCTTAAACTTTGTGATATTGTATGTAATCCATAAATTGTGTACCCTTGTCCATCAATTAAACTTGAAAATGGGCGAGAATTAGTTCCTATCGGCTCCCAATAATATTGGGACATGTCTATGTGATTTGTTAATTTATATTTAAATGTTAGCACATCTGAACGTGTTGTATAATTAATCAAAAAAATCAATCTTGCTAAATCTTCGGCACTTGTTAATTTATAATATCCATCAGCATTATCATAATTTAAAACATTAGAATAATTTCCTTCAGCTGCCCATGTCTCCGCCCAGTGGGCGTATATTGTTTTGCTTTCTGCGTCCATTTTTGTTGATGAGGTAACTTCACTCCCTCCACTTGCGCTTGTGTACCATCCTGTAAATATATATCCCGATTTTGTTGGTATTGGCAATGTACCTAACACTGCATTATATGTTTGATTTCTGCTTGCTTCAGATACTTCCCCTCCATTTGCATTAAATGTTAATACACAGTTTGTTTTTGCTGTCCATTTCGCATATAGCGTTGCATTATTTGCAATATCCCATATTTTATTATTTACTACTTTACCTGTAGAATCATAATACTGTGTTCCTTGCCCATTTGCTTGTGTATAGTATCCTGCAAAAATATATCCATATTTTGTTGGTATCGATACTGGCGTCAATACTGAATCATATTTCACATCCCTTACTTTTTTCGCTTCTCCTGTTTTTTGCGTTATTGTAAACTTTACTTTGTAATTATTAAATACTCTGTTTTCTGTATTTCTCCACATCCTACATGCTAAAGCATATCCGTTCTCTTGGGCATACTCTGTGATTTTTAATGTTATACTTGTTTTCCCGCTTGCCGGAAAATTAAAATCATACTTATTTCTCTCTGGCAAAGTTTGTATTGATTTATTGTATACTTCTAATACTTCACATCCATTTGTTGTATATGGCGTTCCACTTATATACTCCATCGTTAATGTATATTCATCTCCTGCTACCAAATCATTTATGATTGCAAATGAAAATACTGTACTTGCTGTTTGAGTACCGTTCACTGTTAATATATTTGTGCTTGTATCGTATGTATACGTTAACCCACCTGTTACTAATGTTGTAACACTTCCACTATTAGTTATCGTTCCACTCTTTACATTTGACATATCTACAAAATTTGTTTTTCCTCCTTGGTCGTCAAATGTCGCTTGATATGATTTAGCTTGCCAATGGGCATACAATGTTTGATCATTATCTAATTCAAATGTATCTGTAGCAACTACTTTATTTCCTGTATCAGTATACCAACCTAAAAAAGTATACCCCTGTCGTGTTGGAACCTCATTCAAATCATTACCGTATTCGCTTCCAAATGTTCTAGAAATTTGTTTTGAATCCTTTCCATTACTCAACAAACCACCTTCTGCTTTTAATAAAATGTTATGGCTATTTGCAGACCATCTTGCATATAAAGTTGAATTACTTGTTTTATTCCATGCCCTAGCGCTTGCTCCAGTTAATGTATAATACTGTGTACCGCCTGTCTGTGCACTTGTATCATAATAACCTTGAAAAGTGTAACCAAATCTAGATGGCAAAGATATTGATGGCATTGCACTGTCATATGTGGCTGTTATAGAGTCAGTTCCTCCTGCACCATTATTTTTATTCAATGTTACTGTATATTTATTGGGGGTATATTTTGCAGTAAAAGTTGCAGCCAAATCATAAACCAACAAATTTTGAGATTTGGTTAAAAAATTCCCTGATTTATCATACCAACCATTAAACGTATAGCCATTAATTGCATTTGCGGCAGGAACATGAGAAGAAGTTAATTTTTTGGTAAATCTATAATTATTTTGCCCAATTTGTTCAGGGGCATTGTCTCCAAGTTGCTTATAAAAAGTTACTGATGTCATTTTAGGAATAAAAGTCATAGTAAAATTAACTGTAACACCATTGATTCCACTCGCCCAAATAGGCAATGTCATACCATTTTTTAGAGTAGTTGCATAATTGTTATTATTTTTCCCAATAGAACTAAAAGACCAAGAAGAAACATCAAAATATCTTTCATCATAAAGAAAAGTTGCTCTTGCCTCTCCTGCTTCAGCAATTACACCAAAAGAACCACCTTGAGAATTAGTGTTCGATGTTGAGTCCCAATTGACAGATGCAGTTCTTGATTGAAAATTTACTGCATTTCTAATAGTTGCATAAACATAAAAACTTCCAGCCCCGGAATTTAAAAATTTTCCATTTAAATTATTAGATAATTGATTGCTTCTTTCAACATTCCAATAATCATGTCCACCATAATTTGTTAACGGTACTCCTCTTGTTATATTAGTAAAGGGTGCATAATTCCCATCAGCATCTAAACAATAGATCGAAATGTTGGCTGATAAAGAATTAACGCCAGCATTTGCAGGTCCCAAATTCTTATCTCTTAATAATCCAATCCCTGTAAAGAGTAAAAATAAAATACAAAAAATATAGAAATATATAAAATTTAAAGTTTTAATAAATTTTACTTTCATATTTTTCTCCTGTGTTTTTACTCGATTTTGTTAATTGATATAATAATAATTTTAGCAATTTGTTCAAAATTATTTAATTATATAAAACATGATAGCATACATATCCAAAATCTGTCAAAGAATACAACAAAAAAAATATGTGATCCTATTTTTTTTAATTATAATTTTTCTATTTCATAACCATCTTTTGAATCTTTAAGATTATATCCTCTTTCAATTATTTTATTTCTTATAGAATCTGCTTCTTGCCAGTTTTTATTTAATTTGGCTTGCCATCTTTTTTCTGCCAAAACAACAATTTCTTGAGGAATTTCTATTAATTTTTCTTCTTCATCAAAATTTAAACCTAAAATTTCATTAAATTTTATCATCAAATTATAAACATCTTTTGATTTATCTTCCTTTAAAAGTTTTTGAACAACCGCAATAGCTACTGGCATATTCAGGTCATCGTTTACGGCATTTAAAAACTCTTCATTATATCTATCAATTTTTTCTTTTGAAAGTACATTCTCGCCATTTTTATGAATATTTATCATGCCTTTTAATTTTTTTAAAGAATTTTTTGCCGACATTAATGAATCATAAGTAAAATTTTGTTGTTTACTATAATGAGCCATAAAATAAAAATATCTAAAATCTTCTGCGCTAAAACCATTTTTTTCTAAATCAGATAATGTGAAAATATTATTTAGGCTTTTGCTCATCTTTCCGCCATCAATTTGCAAAAATTCTAGGTGCATCCAAAAATGAACTACCTTATGTCCCTCAAGACAATCACTTTGAGCAATTTCATTTTCATGGTGAATTGTTTTGTGATCAACGCCACCTGTGTGAATATCAATATAATCTCCTAAAAATTTTTTCCCAATTGCAGAACATTCAATATGCCAACCTGGATATCCTATACCCCAAGGACTTTCCCATTTCATAATATGATTTTCTGGAGCATTAATCCATAACGCAAAATCTGCGGGATGTTTTTTTTCATCGTCAACCTCTATTCTTGCTCCTGCTTTTTTACAACTTACATCATTCCCAAGTTGACCATAAGCATTAAATTTTGAAATGTCAAAATATATTCCTTTACTCGTTTTATAAGCATAGCCTTTATCAAGTAGCCCTTGTACAAAACTTATAATCTCATCTATAATAGTAGTTGCCGGACAAATATGCTCTGGAATATCAACATTGAGTTTTTTGACATCTTCCATAAAAACATTGGTATAATATTTTGCTATTTCCCATGGTGATTTATTTTCTCGTTGACTTGCAACAAGCATTTTATCCTCACCTTCATCAGCATCACTTGTCAAATGCCCAACATCTGTAATATTCATTACTCCATTTATCTTATAACCATTATATTTTAAAACTCTTCTTATATTATCCATAAAAAGATAAGCTCTCATATTTCCTATATGTGGATAAGAATATACGGTTGGTCCACATGAATACATTCTTACAGTATTTTTATCATATGGAACAAATTCCTCTTTCCGTCTTGTTAAAGAATTAAAAAATTTAAGCATAATTTCTCCTTATATATATTTATGTTGTAATTTTAACTTTGCTTAAATTAAAATCAAAAAACACTTTATTATTTTTTATTTGACTTATATAAATCTATTTAAGTATTGACATAAAATATTTATTGCATTATCCACTTCAATCGTTGTAGAACCTAATTTGCTTTCTAAATTTTTTATAAATGTTTCAATTTCTTTTTTACCCTTTTCAGTAAGTTCTACCATTCTACATCTTTTATCTAAATTTGATTTTTTTATTGTGATACAACTTTCATTTTCAAGTTCTTTAGTCATAATAGCAAAATTTGTTTTTTTTATGCCTAATTTATCTATAATCATACTAACAGTTAAATTTTGGTATAAATAACAAAAATAAAGAACTTTAATTCTTAAAATTCCCCCTTCTCGGTTACTTTTCATTAAATTTTCAAGAAGTCCTTCAATTTCTATTAATTTATCTATATTTTTCATGTTCCCTTCTTTCATTTGATAATAGTATATATAAAAAAAAACTTATTTGCAAGTATTTTTAGTTGATTTCATTTTCAAATAATACTAAAATATATCTATGCGAATTGAAGGTGCTATTGAAGAAATCATATTTAGAAATGAACAAAATGGTTATACCGTTTTTATTGTTGATTTTAAGACAACTCCTGTTGTTTGTGTTGGCAAACTAATAAATGCAAACATAGGTGAAAACCTTGCTCTTGATGGTGAATTTGTTAACAATAACAAATATGGCTATCAATTTTCTTTTTCGTCTTATGAAGTTATTTTACCATCAACATTAGCTGGAATTGAAAAATATCTGTCTTCTGGCTTAATAAAAGGTGTCGGCCCCATAACTGCAAAAAATATTGTTGATAAATTTAAAGAAAATACTTTTGATATAATTGAAATGAGTCCATCTTCTTTGGCTGAAGTTAAAAACATAAGCATAAAAAAAGCGCTAGAGATAGGAGAAAAATTTAAAGAATTAAAAAAACTTCAAAATAGTGTTATGTTTTTACAAAACTATAACATTACAACCAATATGGCATTAAAAATTTATAATATTTATGGCTCTAAAACTATTGACATTGTAAAAAACAATCCTTATAGACTAGTTGAAGATGTAGATGGTATTGGCTTTTTAACTGCTGATAAAATTGCCAAAAATATAGGTATTCCAAATGATAGTGAATATAGAGTAAGAGCAGGGCTTATTTATACCCTTTTATCATCTGTTGAAAAATCTGGAAATACTTATTTACCAAAAACAATGTTGCTAGAAATTAGTGCTAGACTTATTGAACTTGACCTTTCTTTTTATCAAGAAACTTTTGATAATGCCTTAAACTCTTTATTATTAGATAAAAGTGTTATTATCATGTGGCATGAAGACTATGAAATTATTGTTCTGTCAAAATACTATTTTTATGAAACTAGTGTTGCTCAAAAACTCTCGCTATTAAATAGTTCGATGAATTTGCAAAAATTAGATGTAAATGATGAGATTTCACACTTTGAAGAAAAATTTAATATCACCTTTCATCAAGAACAAAAAAATGCAATAATTAATGCTATCAATAATGGCGTGTCTGTTATTACAGGTGGTCCTGGAACTGGTAAAACAACTATAATAAAATGTATTATTGAAATTTTAAAAGAGCACAAACAAAAATTCATGTTACTTGCTCCTACTGGCAGGGCTGCAAAAAGAATGAGTGATGCTACTGGTGAAGAGGCAAAGACTATTCACAGAGCTCTTGAAGTTGCAAGTGGCGATTTAGCAACTATTAGTCGTTTTGTTCACAATGAAAATAATACATTTAAAACTAATGTAGTTATTGTCGATGAAGTGTCAATGGTTGATGTTGCTTTAATGCACCATCTTTGTAAAGCTTTACCTAGAGATTGCAAATTAATTCTTGTTGGAGATAAAGATCAACTACCTAGTGTTGGCGCAGGTAATGTTTTAGATGACATAATTAAAAGTGAAATTATTACCATTTCTATGCTAACAAAAATTTACCGCCAAAGTAATGATAGTTTGATAATACAAAACGCACATTTAATTAACAACGGTAAAATGCCAATAATTAATAACTCTTCCAAAGATTTCTTTTTTGAAGAAAAAGAAAACCTTAATGATATAAAAAATTCTATAGTAGACTTGGTTGTAAAAAGATTGCCTAATTTTACTGGTCTAGAAAGTACTCAAATTCAAGTTCTTGCACCACTTAAAGCCGGAATATGCGGTATAGATAATTTAAATAAATGTCTTCAAAATTCTCTTAATCCACCTGCTGTATCTAAGATGGAACTTGCTGTTGGTGATACCATTTTTAGAGTTGGTGATAAAGTTATGCAAACGGCAAACAACTACAATTTAGTTTGGAAAAAATTAAATGGCTTCATTGAAGAAGAAGGAGAAGGCGTTTTTAATGGTGATATAGGCTATATTGAACTTATAGACTACCAAAATGGAGAAATGGTTGTAATGTTTGAAGATGGAAGACGATGTATTTTCCCTCGTACAGAAATTAGCCAACTATCATTAGCATATGCAATTACCATTCATAAAAGTCAAGGCTCTGAATTTGATGTTGTAATTATTCCTGCTATTGCTGGACCAAATATGATTCTCACAAAAAACTTAATCTATACCGCCGTTACTAGAGCAAAAAAAATGGTTGTGATAGTTGGAGAACAAAAGAATTTAAAAAGAATGGTTTCTAATAAATATACCGCAAAAAGATTAACATTATTGAAAGACCTTCTTATAAATGCAAATAACAAAATTAAACAACTTTATGACTAATGGTGAATAATGAATTTAAAACAAATGATAATTAATTTAAAAAATATCATATTTGATAAATTATTTCCTAATAATATCAAATGTATTTTGTGTGGCAGAGATTTGAATACTGAAAATAGTATATGCGACTATTGTATGAAAGAAGATATTTTTAACACAGGAAGCAGGTGTATTTTTTGTGACGCAAAAATAAAAGATGGAAATAAAATTTGTGATCATTGTAAAGAAAAAACCAAAACTATAGCTAGCAGAAAAAGATATTTCTCTAAATGTTTTTGTCCTTTAAATTACAAAGATAAAGTAAGAATTGCTATTTTAAAATTAAAAAGTGATGGTGCTAAATATTTAGCTCCTCACTTCGCAAAACTTATTTATCAAAGATTGCAAGAAGAAAAATTAAATTTTGATATTATTGTACCTGTTCCTTCACATCCTAAAACAATTAGAAAAAGAGGCTATAATCCTGCAGAAATTTTAGCAATTGAACTTGGTAAACTATACAATAAGCCTGTTGAAAATATTTTAATTAAAAATGTCTTAACACCAAATCAAAAATTTCTTGATTATAATGAACGACAAGAAAATTTAAAAGATAGCATTACAATCCAAAATAATTCAATTTTAACAAATAAAACAATTTTATTAGTTGATGATGTAATTACTACATGTGCGACAATAAACACATGTGCATCTCTTATGAAAAAAGCAAAGAAAATTTATGCCTGCAGTATTGCAAGAAATCAACTTAATTAAATTTTTGTTAAAAAATACTTGACAAGCAAAAATGTATTTATTATAATGTGAAAGTATCAAAAAATTCTCCCTATTTTTGATATATGGCCTCATGGTCAAGCGGTTAAGACATCGCCCTTTCACGGCGGAATCAGGGGTTCGATTCCCCTTGAGGCTACCAAAAAAAACTTGTGTGAAATACACAAGTTTTTTTATTTCTATTATTTTATACATATTATTGTTAATTATTAAAATTATATTTAAATATTTTTTAAAACTTTTTTAATAAATTCTTTTTGTTCTTTTATACATTCACCTTCTGCTTGATTTGCTTCTTCTATACTCATTTCACTCCAATATTTCCCTAACTCTTTATTAAAATCCAAACTTCGTAAAGGCAATCCTTTTATTATTTTATTGCTGGGTTTTGATATCATATATCTATAACTTTTAAATATTTTTGTATGTATTTGTCCCGCATAATCACAAATTGCAAGTGCAATCTTAAAATAACTATCACTCTCTCCACCAACATCTTTTAGTTTTTGAGCATAAATTTTTATCATATCTTCATCAGTCAATTCTCCGCCACCATACCTATGCACGAAAACGCCGGGCTGATCATCTGGTTTGAATTTTTCAATAACTAAACCACTATCATTTACTAGTACAGGTAATTTTGTTACCTCATGATAAGCCTTAGCTTTTAAAACAGCATTTTCTTCCTCTGTCTTCCCGGTTTCCTGTACATCAATATTAACGTTCAACTCTTTTAATGTTGTATAATATAATCCTAATTCATTACAAATCAAACTATAAATTTGGACCTTCCCTGTATTAGTGCTTGCTATTACAATTTTATATTTTTCGTCAACTATTTTACCATCGTCGTAAACAATAATTTGATCAAATCCCTCTTCTAAAGTTGGCCACCCTTTTTTTAACCTTTCTTTATAAATTTGAACTGCCTCTCTTGGATTTGCTATATAATGAGAATTGGGATTATTGTTTTGTCTTAATAAAACCCTTTCAATACATTTTTCATCATCTAACAATAAAACTCTACCACTAATTTTACAATGATATTTTTTTGCTATTTGTATAATCGGCTCCCTATTTGATGCAGGAATATTTGTAGCATCAACAATGATTGATTTTCCTTCTTTTGCATTATTTTCAATTCTTTTATGTAACTCGTCATAAACAATATAATTATATTTTGAATCATAAACTTTAGGAATCACGCCAGCCTTTACATATTCCTTTCTAATTTCATCATAGGCCAAAATAATTGCATTATTATTTTGTGCTAATTCTTTTGCCATAGTGCTTTTTCCTGCACCAACAACTCCCATTAAAATTTCTATTGTTTGCATAAAATTATTATAACACTTAAATTAAATCTTGTCAATTATTAATAACTCCAGCTTTTGAAAAAATAGTATTTTCGTCAATTTTCACATGATAAATTTGAGTTTTAAATCCCTCTTGCCAACAAATCTCGATCGATACATTTAAATTGTTTTCATCAACAAGCGGATAAAAAATCGCAACATTTGATTTTTGTCCATTAACAATTTGATAAAATTCGCCGTTAATTATTTTTTTGTTACCAACTTGAGCCCAACCACTTTCAAATTCATCTATTTCTTTAGGAGCAATAATTTTAATTCCTACTCTATTTCCTTCTTTTTCCCAACCATATACAATATCTTTATCGTAAAATGGTACTATTTCACCTTCACCCCCAAAAACTGCCGTTTTTAATTGTCTATCATAATAAAATGAAATATTTCCCCCAATATTTTGATCGTCTCTAAAAACATCATTTTGTGGCAACTTTTTGTCACCACATCCAACTAAAATATAAGGCGTTATAACAATGAATATTACAATAACAAAATAAAAATATTTTTTCATAAAATTATAATGGACTTTTTATGAAATTTAATTCATTTATCCCTTAACTTTTTCTATTTCTTTTCTTTCCATCTTTTTTGATTTAGAACTTATCATCTGTATTTTTAATACATCAGATCTTCTGATATTAAATCTAGAAAATATCATTATAGAAAGAGATAAAAATATTGCACACCCAAAACAAACTATCATACCTAAACCATATTGAACAGATAATGCTTGTACTGGTTGAGTCGAATCAAACTTAATGATATCAAGTAAAAATCCTATAATCAACAACGCAACTGAATTGGCTAAATTATAAGAAAATGTAAAATAACCAGTATAGGCTCCAGCATTATTTAGACCAGTTTGATAAATTTCTAAAGTAACACAATCAGCATACATCGCAAATGGTAAAGAATACATCGCACCTGCACCTATTCCACAAAAAATTAAACATGGTATAGCTAGATAAAACATTGATGAAGTTGGAACATATTCCCTAAATAAAAAAGTGATAAAAATTAAAAAAATCCCTAAAACAATTGTTGACAGAGAAATAATTAATGCTCTTTTTTTCTCTATTCTATTCGATAAATATACCCATATAGGTTGAGATAATATAGCTCCTCCAAATAATGAGATTAAGACTATTGAAATTTGGCTACTTGAAAAATGATAACAATAGGTGAAAAGGTGCATTCCAACCGAAGTTAAAAACGCTGAAGCTATGGTAGCAAAAGAATACCCAAGGATAACTGTCCTAAAATTTTTTTTCTTTAAAACATGAAAATATCCACCAACAAGTTTTGATAATTCAAATTTTTCTTTTGGCAAATCATTGTTATATATTTTATTTTTTTTGACATATCTAAGTGTTGAAAAAATTGCTATAAGACCAAAGAATATCAACATTGCCGAATTAATACAAGCAATCTTTATATAGCCAAGTTGTGTATATTTTGTTTGGATACTCAAAGAAATAGATGACATAAAAAAATACATTAGTATACTTGGCAAAATCATTCCTATTATATTAAAAACAGTTTTAAAACCTTGAACTTTTGACTGTTCATTATAATCTGGAGCAATATCTATTGCTAGTGCAGCAAAAGGAGTTCCAAAACAGGTATTTGCACTCTCTATAGCAAGCATTCCTATCAAGAGCCAAAGAAATTTGGCAATTTGAGACATAGCTGGAGGCATAGACCATATACATATATTCAAAAAAGCAATAGCAAAAATACCAAAAAACATAAAGCCTAATCTTTTGCCAAAAAATTTATTCCTAGTATTATCAGACAAATGACCAATTAACGGATCACTTACTCCGTCCCACAATGAAGAAATAGCTATCGCAATTCCTACTAAAGAACCTGAAATTCCCATCACAGCAGTAGCAAAAAACATAATAAAATTATTGAGTGTTGCACTCATTGAACTATAACCAAGCCCACCAATACCATAACATAATTTAGTCGAAAATTTTAAATTTGTTTTCACCTAATAACATTATGAAAAAAAAATCTAATTTATACTTTTACAAATATTTAGTTATCAATAAAAAGCATTGATTTTTCAATGCTTTTTATTAATAACTATTCTTCTTCTGTTTTCTTGGTCTCTACATCAATAGAATCTTGTGGATAAAGGAGCTTTTTTGCTATTTCAAATCTCGAAAGATTATTTGGAGCAATTTCCTCTATTTTCCTATCTATAATATCTAAAATTTCATTATTGCATTTTTCATTTTCTTCGCCCATTGGTAACTGTAAAGTTACCCCCGTTCTAGAAACTTTTTTGTTCGTTTTTATATCCCTGTATACTGCCTCTTCAAATAAAATTGATGCACGATAACCTGTTCCACTGATTATTTTATATTTTTGAGCATCTATTAATATTTCTATTTTAGGTCTTGTTTGCTTTACAAATGCATCTAGATCCACAGTAAATGCCGTATTAAATGAATTTTCTATAGCAGATGCTATATTTAAAGAAAAATCTTTAGGCTCTTCATCAACTTCAAGTTCCCCTAAAATAAATTTTTTGCTAGGTCTTTTAAGTTGTCCAGGTAATGTGCTCAATTTTCTTACATTAAATAACACCTTACCATCTTCATATAATTTTGAAAGAACAATTCCAGAATCAGATAACATATTGTTAGGCACATCATATATAATTTCTTTAACCTTAGTTTTTCCTTGATTTTCAAATCTATAAAATTTAAGATTTTCATCAAGTTTTCTTAAGATATTTTTAAATTCTCCAAACCCTATGACTACATAATGATATCTCTTTATTTTTTCTTGCTCTAATTTTGAACTTTTCAAAATCCCCTCCTCGTTTTAATTATTTTACATTTTTTAAAAAGAAAAATCAAATGTTTAATATCTTTTTTATAGAGAATAATAAAATTGGAGGATTTTATGGAATTTAATGAAAGTAATACAAAACAAAATATCGCAAGGCTTTTTGCAACTTTTTGTCAAGATAGCGCTAGATATAATTTTATTTCTTTCAACGCAGAAAAAGAAGGTTTTTTTTACCTATCTAAATTACTTCTATCTCTTTCATCTCAAAAAATGGCACACGCGAAACTAGTTTATAAAATCATGCTTGAAAATTCTAAAAAGAAAAAAGATAAGGTTAATATAGAATCGGGTTATCCTTTCGAAAATCTTGTTTTAAGTGCAACTTTAGAAGATTGTTATCAGATTGAAAACTATGAAAGTGACAATCTTCTTCCACATTTTCAAAAAATAGCACAAGACGAAGGATTTAAAGAAATTTCCGACAAAATAAAAAAATTATCTATTGTAGGAAATGTTAATGCGAATATGTTAAAAAATTTAAGCGTTGCTTTTGACAATCATTCTTTATATAAAAATAGCAAAAAAATTCACATGAAATGTTCAAATTGTGGCTATAAAGAAACAATAAAAGAAGGTTGGGATAAATGTCCTTTATGTGGCTTTAGTAAAGGATATATTGAATTTGATTATTTTGATGAAAAATTGTAAAGTTCATAAATAAAAAAAGGCTAATCATTAGCCTTTTTTTTATTTATTTAAACCATCTTTAAAACTGCAACCAAACTTGAAACTAGGAACACTACATGCAGGAATTTTAACCTTCTCTTTTGTCATAGGATTAATTCCTTGTCTTGCTGCTCTCTTTTTTACTTCAAAAGTTCCAAATCCAGCAATTTGAATTTTTTCTCCTTTCTTTAATGTATCAGCAATTGTTGCTGCCATTGCATCAAAAGCTATTCCAGCATCTTTTTGTGTAAATTGAGCTTTTTCAGCAAATGCTTTGATAAATTGTTGTTTGTTCATTTACCATATCTCCTTTTATTAGTTTTTGACTAATGTCTACTGTTAATATAGCATATTTTTGCCAATTTTCAAAATAATTTTAATCAATTACCGAAAAATATCTAACTATTTCATTCCAAATGATTTTAATATATTCTTTTAAATTATTAAGCCAACCCAAAGGATTTGATTTTAAACTATAACCATCATGAACTATTGAAATAACTCGTCCGACTACTTTATCTATATCTTCTGTTCCTTCAAATCTTGCATCAGTACTACCAATTCTATTATCTCCTAAATAAAATACTTGATCAGGTTCGTCATCTGTTTTGTCAGAGCCTACAACAAAAAACTTTATAGAATAAATTTCTCCATTATAAGGAACACTTTCTATGACTATATTTTCGTTCTCTAATAAAAATTGTTCATAAAAAGCACTTTCATATGCAATAGTTGTTATTCCAATTTCTGAATCACTTTCATCTATGACAGATCTTTCTTTATTCCATTCATCATATCCATCTTTATAAACTCCGTAGACATATCCACTTAAATAATCTTCATTTAAAATTTCAACTTTGGCATTAGCAGTATTTTTTATTCTTATAACTCTATACTCCCAGTTAATCTTTCCATCTCTTTCTATAGGAAGTTTGGCTATTGTTATTTTATCCCCTTCAAGCCCTAAAACACGTTTTATAATTGTAGTATTATCTTCACCACTAGACTTGTCAATTATTATTATTTCACCATAATCAATATCTTTTGTAAGTCTCACATAAACTGCATCTTGATAGGCTCCATCTGCAAAAATAGGATCAGGATTCAATGTAGGTTGCATTGAAGTGCCTCTTATTGTCACATAAATATAAGAATTTTGAAATGCAATATTCCCTACAAAAACGATTAAATAAAATATTATCATTATATAAATAAAAATGAAAAAAATTTTTTCTGCAAGTTTTTCTTCTTTTATGTCCTGATAATATTTGTATATCATTTTATCTCCTCTTAATTTCTTTTTGAAAATTCACAGCCACAATAATTTTGCCTATATAAATTATATTTTTTAGAAAACTCTATACTTTTCTTGTAACCATCTTGTTTTTTATAATTTCCCTCTAAAAAATGTATGCCCTCAATATCTTCTACTTCTTTACCAATTTCATTTATTACTAACGAATTTTTATGTGGACTTACAGTAAGAGTTGTACCAAAACAATCGTAATTTAATTCTTTTGCTTTTTTAGCAGTTTTTTCTAGACGCAATCTAAAACATACACTACACCTTTTTCCGCCCTCTTTTTCACTTTCTAACCCTTTAATTTTGCAATAATAATCTTGTTCTAAATGATCTTCTTCAATAATATTTATACCAACAATTTTACAAAATCTTTTTTGTTCTGAAAGCCTGTGATAATATTCTTCATCTGTATCAATGTTAGGATTATAATAATAAATCGTAATATCATAATCTTTTCTCAAAACATCTATAACTTGTGTACTACAGGGACCACAGCAACTATGCAATAACAATTTTTTCATTATTCTATTGTCCTTAATATTTTAATTAAATCATTAAATAATACATTTTCTTTAGCAAGTTGCTTTATGTCACTATTAAATTTATTTAAAGTAATAATAAAACAACCTAAACAATTACCACAATTAATAAAAACTTGTATTACATAAATCAATTTATCCCTATATCCCTTTATTACAAACATCGGAAAAATATATTCATTGAGTTTTAAATTTATTATCTTCTCTAACTCAAATTTGTCTGTGATAGTTTTATAATTTTCTACTAGTGTTTGATAATATTCAAAAAAATCATCTGGATCTCTATGAATTTCAAATAAACTTATTACTTTTCCGTCTTTTGATAAGTAATTTTCTTTGTTAATAAATCCCTGTCCATTCATTAAGGAATATTTATCTTCAGTTACCGAATAAGTCTCTGGTAAATCAAAAGACATGTCATTTAAAGTATCGATTACTCTTTTCATCATTTTCTCCTTCTGAAAGGATAACACTCCTATAAAAAAAAGTCAACTTAAATGACTTTTTAAGTTAACATCATTTTGTTTTTAATGTGTTTTTATACTTTAAATATTTTATTAATTAGCAAAAAATAATTAAAAAGCATTTATTGCATACATCATCATGTCATTAACATTATTATTAGTTAAATAATAAACTAAAATTTTTCCTTCTCTTCTATATGAAACTAAATTTTGGTCTTTCAATTGTTTTAGTTGATGAGATATTGTTGTTTGATTTATTCCTAAAATTGTAGACAAATCATTAACACACATGTTCATCATAGATAAACAAGTTAAAATTTTAATTCTTGTTGAATCAGAGAAATTTTGGAAATAATCTGCAAGTTTAGATATATCCTTTTCCCCGGGCATACTAGATAATATATCTCTTTTACTTCTCTCTGTTAATAATAAAAATTTTTGTTCCATAAATTCTCCTTTAACATTTTAAAATTTTACATCATAAATAGTTATGTATCTGCAATAATATTTTGTCATATACTGAAGAAAAAAACAAAGTAAAATTTTTGTTTATTTTGTCAAAATATAAATGATTTTGTTTAAAGGAGGACATATGAGCAACAATACATTTTATATTTTATTTATTCTGCTTCTTTCAGTAATCACTAACGCAACCGATACCAACTTAAATACAAATACCAATTTTTTGCTCCTACTATTACTTGCATTAAATGGTCAAAATTACAACTGGGGTTGTGGTTGTGGACAAAATACATGCCCGGGACAAAGCAATAATACATTCTTTTAATATAAAAACCTTGCCTATGCAAGGATTTTTTATTGATAAAATATATTTTAAAAATTTCCATGGAAATTTTATTATTTTGTTTAAAATTGAATAATTACGCAAATATTAAATAAAATTAAAAAAAATAAAAAAAAATTGTAAAATCATTTTGTTATTATTTTTTTTTATGTTATATTAAGTTTGTAATAAAAAAGCAAAACGCTTTTAAAAACAAAAGGAGGGATAAAATGGCATCTTTATTGAATGTAGTTTGGAGTTGGAGCGAATATTTTAAAGATTACGGCTCTGAAGGAACAAGAGAAGTATTGAATGAGGTTTTCAGTATTATATCTATTGTACTTTGGGTGGTTCTTGGTATAGTTGGTGCGATTGGTGCTATTTACGCAATTTATCTAGGTGTACAACTTGCCAGAGCCGATGAACAAGGAAAAAGAGATGATGCAAAGAAACACTTAATTACAGTTATTATCGCTGTTGGTGTTACACTTGCTTTAATTTTAGTATTTAACACATTCTTACCAGCACTATTATCAGCATTTAACGTTAAAGACAGTGCTGGAGAATTTGAAGACCCAACTTTAATAACACCCATAGTTTCTCTCCTTAAATAAGGCGTAAAAAAATAAATAAAAAGCACAAAATGTGCTTTTTTTATTTGTTAAATAAAACATTATTAAATATTAAATTAATATTTCTTATTTTGTTAAGCTGGTATTTTATTTAATATTGTAAAAATTCTTGCATTATTTTGGCAATTGTGTTAAACTACATAAGTAGGAGAAAAATATGCAGTTTTTTATTTCTTTATTAAATGGTTATCAATTTACTGGCCAATTTGCATGGCTTCAAGATGTTTATAAAACACTACCCCCTATTCTTTATACTATATTAGCAGTTGTTGGTGGGGCTGGAAGTGTTTATGCAATTGTTCTCGGTGTTAATCTTGCAAAAAGCGAAAATGATGAAAAACGAAAAACTGCAGTAGCAAGACTTAGAAACACTTTAATAGGCGTTGGAATATTACTTATTTTAGTTTTGTTTATTAACTTAGCGCTTCCACCTATTTTACATGCAGCCTTTCCAAATGAAATTATTAAAACATAATTTCTATTAAACATTAAATTAACAAAAAATTAAAATAAAACATATAAACTTGTGTAAGGAGATAAAAATGCACAAGTTTTTTTGTACATACAATCATTTAACAGAAAAATATGAACTTTCTTTAAACAAAAATTATATTAACATAAATAACAAGTCTAAAATTTTAGCAGAAAATAATTTATTGCCTAAAATTAAAAATCTTTTACAACAAATATATAGTGATTTGGTAGTTTTAAAAGAAAAGAACAAAGAAACAGAAATATTAGAAAAACTAGACAAATGTGAACTTATGCTTTCTAATTTATACTATTCTTTTTTTTCCTCGCCGTTAGAATTAATAGAAATAGATTTTAACAATACTAATAATGACAAAGAAATATTAAACTCTTTAACAAAAAATATTGATGAAATAATAAGTATTATTAATATACCTGAATATAACCGATTATGTTTACTTATTAAAAATAATATAGATCAAATTTATAAATCAATTAATTAAAAACATTTTGTTTCCATTAAACATATATTGTAGTGTAACTATTTCTTCTATATAAAGATAATAGTTATAAGAGAGGTATTATGTCTTACTTTTTCAGATATTTTAACAGAAATTGTTGTAGACCAAATCCTCCTATTCAAAAAATTATAGTTATTGATTCAAAAGGTCCCACTGGACCTACCGGCCCTGCCGGACCTGTTGGAGCAACTGGTCCAACAGGACCTAGTGTTACTGGTGCGACTGGGCCTACGGGAGCAACTGGAGCAACTGGGCCTACTGGACCTACAGGAGCAACTGGAGCAACTGGGTTAAGTGTTACTGGTGCCACCGGTCCTACGGGAGCAACTGGGCCTACTGGACCTACAGGACCAACTGGTGCTACTGGGTTAAGTGTTACTGGTGCCACCGGTCCTACGGGACCTACTGGTCCTACTGGACCTACCGGCCCTACTGGTCCTACTATAACTCTTACTGTTGCTGCAACAAATACATTAGATCCTGGTAATGATGCTACCGTCTCTGAAAGTCAATCTGGATCTGATGTTAGTTTAACTTTTGGGATCCCTAAAGGTGATACCGGACCTCAAGGTGATACTGGTGCTACCGGTGCGACTGGTGCGACTGGAGAAACAGGTCCTACTGGGCCTACTGGCGCTACTGGTGACACTGGGCCTACTGGCCCTACCGGACCTACCGGACCTACCGGCCCTACTGGGCCTACTGGGCCTACTGGTGCTACTACTACTTTCACTGTTGATGCAACAAATACTCTTGATCCTGGCAATGATGCTACTGTTTCTGAAAGTCAATCGGGCTCTGATGTTACTTTAACTTTCGGTATTCCTAAAGGAGATACCGGTCCTCAAGGCGATACTGGCGCTACCGGTGCGACTGGTGCGACTGGCGCTACTGGTGCAACTGGGCAAGGATTGGCTGCTTACGGTGGTTTATATAATAATGCTACTCAACAGCCGAATATTACAACCCAAAATACTTTTGTGCCACTTGAATTAAATACAGAATTGCCTACTTTAAATACTACTACTTCTTCAAATGCTATTACAGTTACTGAAGCAGGCGACTATGAAATCAATTACAACGTTGACTTGTCTTCAACCGCGGCACAGACCTACCAAGTTGAAGCTAGACAAAATACGACACCAATAACTCAAACAATTACTCAATGTACTGCTACAACAACTACCACTGGTGGATCTGCTTTCAATGCTACTCTTACTTGCAGTGCTATTGCAACTTTATCTGCTAGTGATTCAATTGATCTTGCTATCACTACTACAGATACTCCTGCTGGTACTACTACAGTTCAAGCCAATGGAAGTTGTATATTAACAGTGAAAAAATTAGATGAATAGGAAACAATTTCTAAAAAAGAAAGAAGTTAAACTTCTTTCTTTTGTTTTAATCAAACATAAATAATTTATTTTTTACCATTGACAAAATTTAAGTCATATCTTTCTATGGAATCTTTTATTATTTTTATTGCTTTTTCTCTGCCTCCCAATTTTTCAACATGCACTACTTTGTTTTCCAATTGTTTGTAAACTGTTAAAAAATGTTTTAATTCCTCAAATAAATGTTTAGGTAAATCTGCAATATCTTTAAAATCATTATATTGTGGATCTCCAAAAGGAATTGCTATAATTTTTTCATCATATTCGTTCCTATCAGTCATCATAACTACACCTATTGGATAACATCTAACTAAACTTAGCCTTGCAAGAGGTTGACTGCATAAAACAAATACATCTAATGGATCATTATCTTCACTATAAGTCAAAGGAATAAAACCATAATTCATTGGATATAAAGTACTAGTATATAATACTCTATCTAAAATTAAAAAACCTGTTTCTTTATCGAGTTCATACTTTGTTTTATCCCCTTGTTGTATTTCTATACATGCAATAAAATCTTCTGGATTAATTCTTTCTTTTGAAATTTCTTTCCAAATATTCATTTTTTCCTCCAATTACATTTTAAAATAATTTTATCCTTAAAGCAAATAATTTTTTTAAAAAAAGATGAAATAAATCATCTTTTAGTCATATAAAAAGTTAATTTTTACGTTATCTAAGGCTTTTATTTTTTTCATGTATAACTTCAAAAACTTTTCTCTTCTTACAGCTACTACTAACTTTACATTACCTTTTTTATTCATATTAACAAATGTTTTACCTGGTGTCTCAATTGTATCAACTTCTACATCAGTTCTGATAGTTTTAAATAGATTTTTATGCGTTAAATACATATATGCACAAGTATCATTTGTAGCAATTCTTTTATCAGGATACCCTTTCTCCCAATATTTATCATACATTAAAAATAAAAATTTCCCTATATCATTTGTATCTTTTATTTTATAAACAAAATCTTCGGTTAAATAAGCCTTTCTTCTTCCCATATCACTTGGAACCATTACTAAAGGAATTTTACTATCCAAAACAATCTTAAAAGCTTCTGGATCTGATGAAATATTAAAAGAAATATGATCAGGGAATCCTGGCACACCAAAAGGAGATCCTCCCATAAAAATTATTTTTGGAATCTTTTTTACAACATCTGGATGCTTTTGAATCAAAGTAGCAATATTTGTATGTGGTCCAAAAATGAATGGAATTATATCCCCATTTCCTTCACTTATTACTTTATACATAGCTTCGACTGCATTTTCCTTTAAGGCTGTATGTTCAGTTTTCTCTGCAGGAATCCAACCTCCCAACCCTTCTTTTGAATGAACATCTTCTGCCGTAGGACTATTTCGGTGCAAAGCTTTATTTGCTCCTTTAGCAACAGGATAATCGACATTTAACAAATCCAATAAATGTAGAATGTTTCGAGTGCTTGTTTCAACTTCAACATTGCCTCGAACAGTAGTTATTAATTTAACATCTAATTTTTTATCAGTTAACGCAAATATAAGGCAGGCGGTATCATCAACCCCAGGATCAGTATCTATAATAACTTTGTATTTTTTCATGGTGATTCCTTTTAATCTAGTAAATAGAGTTTTCAAAAATATATAAAAATTTAATAAAATACTTAAAAATAATGTCGAAAGTTATAAAAAACTTACAGATAATAATATTATACGCAAAAAAAAAGAAATTGCAAATGTTTTATAATTTTTCTTGTTTTTTAAAAAACAAATTGCTAAAATATTAGTCATGGAGATGTACCGAAGTGGTCGTAACGGGACGCACTCGAAATGCGTTTGTCAGGTAACTGGCACGTGGGTTCGAATCCCACCGTCTCCGCCAAGTTGAAAGTTTAGTTTGTCTGACGCGAAAATAAGCGATTTTGACCCTAAAATGACACTTTTTTCGGCGTTTTAAGAGATTTTTAAGCAAAAAGATGTGTTTGAAATCAAAAACACCTCGAAATCACATTGGGACAAATGATGATTTTGAGCGAAACTCGAAAGTTCATTTTACAGCAGTTAGGGGTAATATATCGAATAAAATATATAAAAACAAAGGAGAATTTTATGCTTTACATTCACGAGAGAAATCTTCAAACAAAAATAAGAACAAACTACAAAAACAAAGCTGCAGAAATTCAATACTTATACGATACAGTATACTTGCCGATGCGTGCAGAAATTTCTTCTCTTACTTTTTCAGGAGAAAATCCTGATGCTTTTGTAAGAGCAGCCGAAATTTTTAATGTTTATTATGATTTCTTAAATTCTTTTTCGGAGGCGCACAGTATATCCTCACAGTCGAAATTTGCATCTACATTTCTAGAAGAAATCAGTGCCTATCTCTTCAAAGATTTGCCCGATATCACTTCGAACACACTTGGTGTATTCAATAAAGGTATTTA
Organism: uncultured Clostridia bacterium; assembly: GCA_944372505.1. GTDB lineage: Bacteria > Bacillota > Clostridia > Christensenellales > UBA1242 > Caccovivens. The sequence continues at coordinate 223,280 of CALVZK010000001.1, forward strand.
TGCAGGATTGAAAATCGATGGAAGTCGTCACATTGAAATTATCAAAAAGGATGTCGATTTTTGTATCGGTAAAAAGGTTACTATCACAATAGATAATCAACAGCCAACAACATTGATACTTCCTGTTGTGGCTGTTGAAGTCAAAACCTATTTGGATGCTACGATGTTTGGAGAAGTTAAATCATCGAGCAAATCAATAAAAAGTGCCTCTCCAAATTCTCGTACATATGTGCTTATGGGGCACAAGAATTTAGCAGACGAGCATATTATTGCTGCAAGGCAAGATTCTGTGCTAAATGAAATATTCGTATTAAGAGCCAACGAACATTCGCCTATGGATGCAACTACAATATTTGATTATTGGAAAGAAATAAGCACTGCAATTTCCGAACTTGCAAACGATGATGGGATTCATGTTCCTGGTAGATTGTTAAATCCGTGATAAATATTGAATGAGTTTTTCTGCTATTGCTTTTGCTAAAAGAGGCGGAACAGCGTTTCCTATTTGTTGATATTGTGACAGATTTTTCTCCCAAGACATAGTTGTTCTTTTCCCAAGAAAAACATAGTCATCGGGGAACGATTGCAACCTTGCCCCTTCTCTTGCCGTATAATTGCGGTTTAGATAGGGATGAACGAAATTACTTTGGAAACTTGCAGGAATAGTGGGGGATGGCTTGTCGGGGAAAGGTCTCATATTGTTTTGCGAATAAACTTTTCCGCTGATTTTTGTTGCGTCTCCACGTTGCCTTTGTTGATATTCTTCGGCTACATCAGCTACGGATTCGCCAAAACCTATATGACTAAATCGTTCTACCAATCTAGGCGTATGACGCATCGTTACATGATTGTGTAAAACAGAGCAGTTGCCTCTTGCCCATATTTGGTATTCGGTTGTAGGTTCTGTGTCGTAAGAGGATTCTTCGTTTCCCTCACCTGCTTGTATTTGGGGTAAATCCATTATAGCATCACGGATTGTAATTTGCTCATTTCCAAACAAAAAGCCACGCGGTTCTAATGCTTCTTTGTCGTAAACAATATCTTTTCTTAAACCGATAAAGAACACACGAATTCTCGATTGAGGAACGCCAAACTCTGCGGCATTTAATTGGAATATTTCCACATTATACCCTGCATTGTCGTATTCCTTGATGATAACATTTTTTACAAGTTCTCCGCTTTTTGTTGTCATGGATAAGATTCCAGATACATTTTCCATTACAAAGAATTTAGGCTTATAATGTCTAACAAAACGCACAAAGTCCATAAACAAACTATTGCGAGGATCGTTTTTATCTCGGTTTCCGCTTAAAGAAAAGCCTTGGCAAGGAGGACCGCCTATAATTCCGTCTATGATGGTAGATGGAGCAAGAAGATTATTGAAATCAAATATTTGGGTTATGTCTTGCGTTACAACCTTTGTATGAGAATGATTATAAGCATATGTTTCGGCTGCCCAAGTATCTCTTTCTACCGCAAGGGGGATATTGAATCCCGCCATTTCAAATCCGAGGCTCAAGCCACCGCATCCTGCGAATAAATCGATTACATTCATAGTATTTATTCCAGATGTAAATTCTAGTATATCGTTCGGAGTACAGGAGAGAAAGTTGCATATTTTTTCTATACTTTCCATTGATATGTACTCGTTTCGCTTCAAGCGAGTTAAAATATTAGCGGAAACACCGGCGCCCTTAATTAGTTCATTTTGAGATATTTTTTTATCAATTAACAAGTGAAATAGTTTGTCGTAACAAATAGCCATTTTTAACCTCCTCTCACGATATAATATATTTTATCACGAAATCGTGAAAATATCAACTGTTTTGGCAAAGAACATTAAAATATTTTTTGAGATTTGATATGTTCCCTTTCACAAGAATAAATTAAGCGAAATCATCAAAATTTTTGGGATTTAGGGACAAATGATGATTTCCACCTATGATTTTGAGACTTTTTGGAGTTACAACCTCCATTTTTTTGACCATTTTGAGACCTTTTGGAGTCTTGACCCAAATGAAACTGATAAGAAAACTTTATCAGTTTTTTATGTTGTTTATTGTATTTAATTCTGTTAAACAAGAATAATTTTACGCTATTTCTCAAAAAATCAACATTCTAATATTATCTTTTAATAAAAATAATATATTATTCTGAGCAATGTTTTATAAATCATAAAATCAAAAAAGCAACTTTTGGTTGACATATTGTCAAGTAACATTGCTTGTTTTCTAATTCAAAATTTAATATACTAAAAGAGTAAATCAAAGGAGGTTTATTTTGTTAGGAGATAAAATTAATTATTTAAGAAAACAACAAAATTTATCGCAAGAAGAACTTGCATTTAAATTAGATGTCTCACGTCAATCTGTCTCTAAGTGGGAAAGCGGTCAATGCACACCTGATATTGAAAAATTAAATTTATTAAGTGAAATTTTTGATGTATCTATAGATTATCTTATTAAAGATAATGAAAAAGACGTTCCCTCAACAATAAATGAAAAAACATCTATAACAAAAATGACTATGAATGAAGTTAAAAATTACCTAAACTATAGAGTGCATGCTTCATGGTGGATAGCGGTTGCACAAGTTTGCTTATACTTTCACCTATATTACTATCAATCTTAAAAGCTACATCTATAAATTTCAATACATCTTTTAATAATATGTATGCGAACTTAATAGGTGTAATAAATTTATTTATCATTTTAGTTATTTCTATTAGTGTTTATGTATATTTTGGGCCAAGGAGTTCACAATATAAGTTTTTAGAATATAAAGAAAAGATTAACCTTGAAAAAGGCGTATTTGAATTTGTTAAAGATAAACAACAAAAATTCAAAAATATTTATTTATTATGTAACATATTTGCTACCGTTTTATTATTGATTTCTCTATTACCATTAATAATATCTGTCTTTTTTCAATTAAAATATCTATATTTTATAATGGCTGCTTTAAGTCTATTTTTTATAAGCATTGCTGTTGGTATATATATTGTTGTTGGAATCCAAGAAATTAGTATGGAAAAAATACTGCAAGAGAAAAGATATACAAAAAAAATAAATTTATAAATGAAATAAATAGCTATATCACGATAGTTTTCTGGAGTTTAATAACAGGTATATATTTAGCTTGGAGTTTTATCGGTAACGCTTGGGATATATCTTGGATAGTTTATGTTGTTGGGGCATTTATATATTATTCTAAAGTTATATGTATAACTTATTTTATAAGTAAAAACTTCAAAAATAGTAATAAAAAAGATAAAAACAAATAATTGATTTTAAAATATACTAAAAATAAATATCAGTAACCTTTTAACCAAACAATAAAATATATATAAAGTTTTTTTCATCTGAATATTTATTTATGAAAGTAAAAATTTTTATTAAATTTAAGAGAATAGTTATTCTATTTTATAATAAAATGATAATATAAAATTTGCAAATTTAATAGAAGATACTGAAATTATATTAATCTTAATAAGTTAAAAAAAGTGTTTTATGGATAAACACTCATTATACAATAAACATATTCATAGAATTAATGTCTATTCAAACAAGCAATTTGAGAAAAAAATATTAAAGAATAAGTGGATTTAATATCTATGAATTTATAATTTCTTCTTCTTGTATTTTTTTTCCCCCCCCTATATAGACACTCCATTTTTAGAAAGCTCTTCTTGCTCACTTATTTTATTTAATTTTGATAAAACAAAAATTAATTTAAACTAAAAATTAATATATTTTACAATAACTATAATTAATAAAAATATCTATTTTTATTTTAGTTATTTTTTAATAAGTAAAATCTTGTTATACAATATATTCTACTATTATTTTATTTTTTTTATTTATTTTTTTATTTATTTTTTTATTTATTTTTTTATTTATTTTTTTTATTTATTTATTTTTTTGATTAAAAAAAATTTCATTATAAATTACTCTTGCATCGTTTGGTTTATATCCTTTAGATATTTCATGATAACATTTTGATTTTACCAAATCTCCAATTCTATAATAACTTACGCAAAGTTGTAACGCTGGCAAAAATTCATAACAGTCTAAATTAACAAATCCACCACCATTTATATCTGGTTTTGTATTTAATGCAAGATTATACCAATATATTGCAGTCTTATAATTTTTTAAATTAAAAAAAATATTTCCAATTTCATACAATATTTCACCTCTAGGTGCTGAATATACAAATGAGCCAAAAAGTGAGGTCAATGCCTTATCTGTATCTTTTTTAATTTGATAACATTTACTTAAATTTAAACAAGCTTCTATTTTATTTTCAATCCACCCATCTTTTGATGTTAAAAATACTGCAAATTCATGGATGGCATCGTCTATAAGGTTATTATAATAAAGTTCTCTTGCATAGTAAAATTGTTGTCTTGGAGTAAATGTTACTCCTTCACTAATCATATGCTTATATATATTTAAGTTTCGATCTGTATGAACTTTATTTTTTTTGTTATGATAAATTTTTATTTTCTCGTTAAACTCAACTATCCCATAAGGAGTAATTACTTCATGAACAGGATCATGCCACCTTAATTGAGGTATATTTTTTAATATTCTCTCACGATTAAACATAAATGTAGGATTAAAATTGCTATCAAAACCTGTTACATATGGACACATAAGAGTGTCCACATCGTTTTCTTTTTTCTTCCATTCTTTAATTGCTTTTATTCCATCTTTTAAAACAATGTCATCAGCATCTAACCAAATAATATAACTCTTCGTTGCTTTTTCAAATGCAAAATTTCTTGCTTTTGAAAAATCAAAATCCCACACATAATCATATATGTTTTTTGTATATTTTTTAACTATTTCTTTAGTTCTATCACTGGAACCCGTGTCAACAATTACTATTTCATCAGCAAATTGTTTACCGCATTTTAAAACATCCTCCAAACATTTTTCTTCATTCTTAACAATCATGCATAAAGATAATTCTTTCATAAAATCTCCTTTAAATTTATATGAAATAAATTAATAAAATGATAAAAATTTAGAATTTTTTATCATATTTTATGCTGATTGCTAATATGATATTATTTTAATATTTATATTTAGTGTTATTTTTTCTTATTTTGTATATATTAAATATAATATATTTATGAATATATTTCGTCAAAATATTTTGTTTTTTTTAAAGGCTATGTTAAAATCATAATTGTAATAACATTAAAGAGGTGTTTTATGATAAGAGTTAAAAAAATATTTTATTCTTTAATATTTAGTTTTGCACTTTTGAGTAGTATTTGTTTAGGTGCTTTTTTAAAGTCTAACCCAAACAACACTCTCAATTATTCTTCAGCACAAACCCCTACATATGGATTTATTTCAAATGCCTTACCAACTGAAGGATACTTTAATATTTCTTCCACTGAAGATGTAGGTTATGTTGGAAATGAAGCATTTCTTTTTAATCCAAATAGTAACCTCACGTTAAATATAGCACAAAATACTATTGCAAATGGCGAAGAGAAAAATTTCGCTTATATACCTTCAGGACAACCTCAAGAAGGAGAAACCGCTCAAGAATATTATTATTTTAATTTTCAAAACTCTCTATCTTTATTTTACAATTTAACTAATGAACAAATTGCTTCAGGACAATCTGGAACAAATATACTTACAGATACACCTATCACTAATTTTGCAAAAGAAAACGAAAACCCTTTTACTGTAGAAGGTATAAACATAACACCAGAACAATTTAATTTAATTTTTGCTCTTAATACAGCACTAGAAGAATGTCAAATTTCTAACGAAAAAATTACTCTTAATAAAGAAGGTATTTATACCCTTCAAATTCCTTTGACTTATTACTATACAAATAATGGCGGAATTACTTTTAACTCTAAAAGTGTTACAATAAATTATACTTTTATGATTTTTAACTCTACTACATATTTCAATAACACCACAGGATTACAAAATATATTAATTGATGACAACATGCAAGAAAGCACTATCTCTACAAGCGAAACTTTTTCTAGATACTATTTTTATAACTATTCTCATTACGCTTCTGTAAAAGAGTTGCCTAAAATTTCGTATAATCCTAACCTTTATCGAATTTCAATTTCGTATACAGATATAGAAAAAAACACTACATTTTCAACTGTTGTTTATGAAAATAATGTTTTAACTCAATATGATGTAAATGGAAATGTTATTGATGAAGAAAATTATTTCATATATCCAGTATTAGACACAAATGGAAATATTAGCATATATTTTAATGACCTTGGAAACTATGATATTAGTTTTGAATATCTTTATATTTCTTCATCAAATGAAACTAGCACTATTTATAAATTGCCATTTGAAAACTTACTAGGAGATGTTAACATACAAAATAAAAATCAAAGATTATATATTTATGGATATCAATTGGCTTATAGTGACTATTCATCTTTAGATCCATTAACAAATCAGCCAGAAGGTGTAGAATTAAAAACTCTTTCAATTGACCAAAATGGTGGGAAATATGAAAATAATGCCGATATAACTAGTGAAGTTAATGAGTGTATGGGAGAAAATGGTCTACATGGCAACATGTCCTCTCCTTCACAACCAAATCCTTATGAAAACTTACAAACTTTTGCATTAAATTACATTAATAGCAAAAACATAATACCTGTTTCAACCAACCAAACACCTATTAAATTTTTAAATAATGTAAATGCAGTTTCAACATATAGTAAAATTTATAATGTTTCAGTAAACGATGACGGAAAATATACGTTAGATGAGGGAACCGATTTCCAAGGTTTTAATCAAAACACGGCTGGCACTTATCTTTACATTATTCAATATACTTATGATAACTATATGTCAACAAGTGGAACTTTACAACAAAGTTATTATCACTATCAAATTTTCTTTTTTGAAGTAACTAATATTACCCCTACAATCACAGTGCTTGACGAAAGTTTTAATGAAATATACAATAATGGCTATACAAACCAAAGCGTATATGTACTTAATGATGCGGAAAACAATATTTACGACGCAAAAATTACAATCACTTTATCTGCTTATGATTATTCTAATAAAAAACATTTCTTTGAAAATGTTAATGTAAATGATTTGAATAAATATGGTATGAGTTATGGCATTTTTAATAATCCAGATAATGATGAAATTAATGGAAAATATGGTTTTAAAATTGATAACACAAGTCAATATGCAAATGCTAAATTCACAGTTAAAATCAGCACTCTAAGTAGTAGTTCTCCAGGTATAAAAGAATTTACAATTGATACCAATGAAATAACAGGTATAACTACTAGAAATGTTCAAAGTTCAACAGGGACACAATATATCATATCTTCTAACTTTTCTCAATATAATACAAATCAATCATTTATTTATTCTTGGAATGAAAAAGCAAGTGGGGCCACCACCTATGGTTATATCAAAAGAATTGATCTTGAAAGTATAAATTATTACTCATCACAAACATCAGTTAGTTCTTTAACAAATCTTTTGAATTACTGGATAAGACAGCAAATATTCCCTGTTTCTTACAAATTAAATATTGCAAATTCTTCTAATTGGAGAGATTATCAAAACTCTTTTAATTATAGCAATGTTATAGACGCAACTTATGTTTTATCTACAAGTGGTTTATACATACTAGAAATTTACGATAAAGCAGGAAATTCCGCATTCTATTTAACTCTATTAGATGATAGTCAGCCTGTTTTTGTTCAAATTTCTTCTGGTATGACAACTTCATATCAAATATTAACTAATAGCCAAACTATATCTATTCCAGAAGATGGTACTAATATCTCAATAAACTGGGGAAATAAAAAGGCTATATACCTTGACAATAAATCAAATTATACTGAAATTAAACCTTACTCTGCCACACTAAATTTATCACAAGCAAAAGAAAATTTGCAAGAGTGTCTTAAAAATTTCTTTGAAGCAAGCCAAAATCCTGATATATTAAATGTTTCTGGAGCAATAAGTGTTCCAACCGTTTCTGGAGAAGATGTTATTGAAACTGGAATCTCTTCCTATAATGGTGATTATCTTTTAATTGATATAAAAGAAAAAGCATATGTAAAAGATACTATGTCAAGCACATTGTCTGCTTATATTGGTAATAGCTATGACATTGATTTTATTGATGATAATGGAAAAGCAATAGAAGGCACTTACATAATTTCTTTAATCGACAATTCTAACACTAAGATTATTGGCAATGATTCTATTGATTATACAAATAATCCTTCTTCATTTATAACATTCAATGTTACTAGTGATGCTGCAAGATTATCTGTTTATTACGAAAAAGACAACCAAAAAACTCAATTAATTTTTGCTAATTATAGTTTAACTGGGAAATTATATGAAAAAGATAATTCTTATACACATAATCCAGATGAACTAGAAAATGCTAATTTAACAGATTTAACATATAAATTTTCATATTATACACCTACTAATACTGATAATTTAATTAAAATTTCATATGTTCCTTTTGCAGAAAATGGCTCAATTTTGGATTCTTTAACTTTAAAATATTATCCTTATGAAAAACAAAATGAGGAAAATGGCGATAGAAATGAATTTTATTACACAATCTCATCTTCTCCTACTAAAACGATTAATATCTATTCATACAATAAAAGTACAGTTTATGATACTGGAGAGGAACTTATTTTTGAACTTGCTTTAGGATCTACTGATTATCCTTTGGCTGGAAGATATGTCTTAACTAGACAATATACAACTGAAAATCAAAATGGAGAAACTGACACAAATTCTTATAGTAGCTATGATTATTTTAGAAGAACAATAACTTTTGATGTAGATGACTTTAATCTAATTTCCCCTACTGAAACAATTACTTCAAACAACTATAGCTCTTTAGAAAGTTTAGTTGGCGGGGATATCTTCGTAAATATGTATAGTGATAGTACTGATACTTCAATCCAAGTAACATTCCCTACTTACACTAATGGCTTAAATACTGGCTCATTCTATACTAAAAATAATTTTACAAGTGAAAAAGAAACTGTAAACTATTCTGTATCTGGCGACAAACTACCTATATCATTATATATTCCTAGCGTTAAATATACTAAATATAATAAAGTTACTAAAGATGAAAATAGCATCAATTTTGAAAACATAAAAAATGAAGTTTTATCTTACTATGGAAATGCAAAAGTAGAGCGAGGAACTGATAACCTTTGGTATGTAATTGTTGAAGGTGTTACAGATGGCAATGCTTTCACTACAGAACAAGATGCATACAACTATTTATATAATTCCCTTACTATTGAAGAGTATAATATAAAAGCGAACATAGTTGCAAATGTAAACGGAACTAAATATTATACAACTAATGGAACAAGTGTAAATGGATTCTTACAATTCTTCGAAGCTGATGAAAAGTATAATATTATCAATAACACCCCTATTGAATATTTCTACGAAGAAGGAAATTATGAAATAACTATAAGTCAAGCTTCTAATTTAGGCAATTTAAGTTCATTCTACTCTATTTATAAATTTGGATTCGAAATTATTTCTCAAAAACCTGACTTTGATATTATTGGAAGCGATGGCTATCTTCTTCAAGAAGTTGGTTCAACTAATACCTATTACACCAACTCTGATATGCTTACTATACAATGGGAAATTCCTACTAGCATATATAAAGCAAAAATAGATGAAAGTGCTATTACTATAACTTCTACTGAAGGAACTATTTTACCTAGTGAAATAGATACAAGTTCTTCTACAATTCATTCATTTACTATTGATACGAGCACCTTAACTCATAGCACTCGTCCTAACCCTGCTTTAACAATAACAATGCAATACGAGGGATTTAATAGCAAGTATTATCAAAAAGTTACCAAAACTATATATTTTGATATTTCTGCTCCTACTGCTAATTTAGTTAATCTTATGGCATTAACTGAAAACGCAACTTCTGGAACTTTCACTCAAAATTTCCAACAATTATCTATGAGAAGATATTTTGATAATAATCATCAGGAAATTTCAATTTCTTCCTTAAATGACATATCAAATATGAGTTACTCATATTCTATGAATACTGGATATTTCAAATATTACAGTTATAATGTAAATGAAGATTTCTTCTATAAAACATTAATGGAAACTATTAATAATTCTTATCTTAACAATTATAATACCCAATACATCTATTATAGAGAAATTGCTTCTTTAGATTCTTATAATCAAGTTGATAAGGATTCGTTCTCTACAAATTCTTATACACTTTTAATCAATTCTTCCGATCTAGGTTTAAGACGAGGATATTATGAAATAGTTGAACGTGATTATGCTGGCAATATGTGTGTATATTTAGTTTATTTAATAGATTCTAAATCTCAAGAAACTAATCAAGATAAATATAACATTGCCTTAAATTATAAAAATTCTTCACATGAAAATAATTTTGAAATTACTAATGATGAAATTGTCGACGGATTTAATATTTACTCAAATTCTGGATTTACTATTAACTCATACAATTACAAATCAGACCCTTGGGGCATGCTTTATGTTAAGTTGGCAGGTCAAAGCGTTATAAGATATCTTCAATCCCCTTGGCTTGAAAATGGTTATATTTACAAAATGACTATTAGTTCTAGTGGTTTCACTCTTGATTCTGTTCCATTGTCATCAATATTTGAAAATGTAAACTCTTCAAATAACAAACATACATTAACTTTATCGGATAGAACTACAGGTTACGCTAATACAATTTATCTTTCTATAATGGACGCCTCAATTAATACCCAAAAAATTGAAGATCCTAATAAAACTTCTGTAATTCTTAATATATCCGTTCCTTCTTTGAGTGAGTATAATAGTACTACTACAAGTTACGTTTTCCCTGAAAAAATTAACATCTATAGATTTGACAATATTGAAGGTGTTGCAAGTTGGAATTTGATTTATATTGCCAATCAAAATCCTTACGGAACTTGGACCCCTGATTCTTCTACACCTTCAGATTCAATTTCTTTTAATACCATAAATTCTGACCATACTCTTCAAATCATTATAAATATGGGCAATTACTCAACTTCTAAAATTAAATTCGAAATTACAGATAATTTTGATAACAATACAACAATAATTCAATTAGCAAATGAAATAGCTTATGATCAGATAAGTGGCAATGGTGAAATTTATCAAATAACTGAATATGATGGATCTATCACTTACATATCTAATGAAACCTTAAAGTTCTCATTTAACAAACTTCTTTATAATATTTCTATATTTAATCAAAACAATCAAGATATTACTCAAAATATGATTGTTGTTGACAATCCTGCTACAAATATTTCTTACTATCTATTTGAACCAACAACAGATAATATATGGAATGATTATTATAAAATTGTAATTTCTGATAGCGAAACTATGCTAGAAATTGATACCCTACACCTAAGATTATATTATGTTCTACCATTTATTACTGATCTTTATAACGAAGTCTCAAATGGAGGAATACTTTTTAGCGACAACCGTTCACAACCATTAACAGATTTTGGAGATAGCGGTGTAAAAACAGTTTATTTTGAAGGAAAACCTTATACTAACAATGTTAAATCTTTGACCACTTATTCACAAGTTATATCTTTAAGATTTAGAGATGGACAAAGTTATGCTAATGAAGGACTATTCTCTTATCAAGATGGTTTTAGTTACAGTGTCTACTTGTCTAAAGACAATGGTCAAAATTGGACGAATATTAATAGTTCTACTTCCGCTACAACAGCCTATACACTTAATGGTACTGGAACATATTTGTTACTTATAAAATATGACAGTGATGAAATATTTACAGATTTATGTCAAATTTACCAAATTAATATTTTAGATAGCAAGGCTTCTTATTATTATATATCTGTTGATGGTTTAGAAGTAAAAAGAAACGATATTAAATTCACTGACCAAAATGGCAAAGAATATGAAGTTAATTATATCGTTAGCGTAAACTATGCAGATAAAAATAATAGATTAGCGATCGTCCCTAACGAAGAACTCAATGTAGTTTGCAATCTTGTATCAACACAAACAACTGGAACAGAAGTCTATGTCGAAATTTATCATTATGAATGTTCTCAAGCTAGAGGAGACTTTACTATTATTTATATCGAAGAAAACAACAATTTTGTAAGCCAATTTACTTACGAAACTGCTAGCGGAACAGATGAAAACATTAAATCAAGTTCTTCTGTTGTTGTAGTTGCTAACAGCGAAACTGAAAGCAATTTTAATAAATTAAAACTTGAATTTACATCATATTATGGAATTAAAGAAAATTCTATAAATATAAAAGTTCTTAAATTGTTCAATGGAACATATGTCGAAATATTCCCAACTAAATATACATCTGGAGATCTTTCTTATATTTATCTCGAAAAAGCAGGTTCTTATAGAGTTAGCCTATATGATTCTTGCACCCCTGCTAATGTTCAATTATTTAAAAATGGTGAGTATCTTGATATAATTTTCCTAAACTATACACCTTTTATTGTTACCTATTATACAGGAACTGGTGAACAACAAGTAGAACATAAAACAGAGTTTGTTCAAAATGCTGTTTATAATGGTAATGTTGTTCTAGGTCTGACCAACCTATCAACTTATTATCAACTTGCCGGCTACCCTGTCATTTCAGTCAAACTGAATGGACAAAATTATAAAAATTATGAATCCAAAAATAATGTCTATACCTTCTCACAACCTGGCTACTATTCTATTACATTTACGGCTACAAGTACAACAGGTGTTCCTATTAGACAACAAGAATTTAACTTTACAATTATAAATCAAAATGAATCAAGATTTGCCTATGAATTCCCTCAATTTGAAAATTATTATATTGAAAAAATTACTAAAGATGGAATTGATATCACTCAATCTCTAATCGAAATTTCAAATTTAAAAACTATTTCAATAAATGGTAATAAATACCTAGCAGAACTTATAGTAAATTATCTTGATCAAAAAACTGGTGCTGGCAGATATGAAGTTACAATAAATACTAATGATAAATCTTATATTAATACTACAGACGAGAAATTTACATTTAGTTTCTGGATTAACAAAGCTACTCCTCCTATTAACATCTCGGTTGCAGAAGGTCAAAGTACAACTGACAATATAACAATCTCGTTTAATGTTCAAAACTTATACAATGCAATTGGTGACTGTTACTTTAAAATTGATAATACTAGACTTGATATAACAAGTGAAACAATCCCTACTTTAGGTAATAATTTAGTTTATACAATAGACCAAACAGGTACGTATTATGTACAAATTTATTCTATGAGTGGACATTTACTCTTCTCTTATAAAGTAACAAAAGAAGAACCTTTAAATGCTTTTGCAATCATTGCCATTGTATTGGGAGTTGTTGCCGCTGGCGCAATCATTGGAATCACAATTGCAATTAGAAAAAAACAAAAAATTAAATAAAAAAAAGATACCTGAAATAGGTATCTTTTTTTTTATTTTTATGAAAACAAACTATCTTGAATATATTGATTAAATAGGATAATAAAAAAGCATATGGTTTATTTGCATATGCTTTTATTTAATTATAATGTAACATTAATTTTGATTCCTGGCCCCATTGTAGATGCAATTGCCACATTTTTAAAATACTGACCTTTTGCAGCTGCTGGTTTTGCTTTAATTAATGCTTCAATTACAGTGTTAAAATTGTCTACAAGTTTTTCTTTACCAAAACTTACTTTTCCTATTACAACATGAACATTGTTTGTCTTATCTAATCGGTATTCAACTTTACCTGCTTTAGCATCATTTATTGCTTTTACGACATCCATTGTAACTGTACCACTTTTTGGATTAGGCATAAGTCCTTTAGGCCCGAGTACTCTCGCAACTCTTCCAACAAGCCCCATCATATCAGGTGTTGTAATACAAACATCAAAATCTAACCAACCACCTTGTATTTTTGAAATAATATCTTCAGCTCCGACATAATCAGCTCCTGCTTTTGCAGCATCATCTGCTTTGTCGCCTTTAGCTATTACTAAAACTTTTAACTCCTTACCTGTTCCATGTGGAAGTATACATGTTCCTCTTACTTGTTGATCTGCATTTTTCCCATCAACTCCAAGTCTTACATGAAGTTCAACTGTTTCGTCAAACTTTGCTTTTGGAAGTGACAATAATGCGTCAATTCCACTTGCTATGTCAAATGATTTTTGCTTAACAAGTTTGGATGCTTCTGCGTGTCTTCTACTTTCTTTCATATCTTCCTCCCTTATTCTACAACAGTTACGCCCATACTTCTTGCGGCGCCTTCAATCATAGACATAGCGGATTCTATACTTGTACAATTTAAGTCTGGCATTTTTGTTTCTGCAATTTGTCTAATTTGTTCTTTTGTTATAGTTCCGACTTTTGTTTTGTTTGGTACTGCTGACCCCTTTTCGATTCCAATAGCTTTCATAATTAATATTGCTGCTGGTGGAGTCTTAAGTACAAATGAAAAACTTCTATCTGCATAGATAGTTACAACAACAGGAATTACTAATCCTGCTTGAGAAGCTGTCTTCTCATTAAATTCTTTTGTAAAGCCTGCGATGTTTATCCCATGTGGACCTAGTGATGAACCAACTGGAGGTCCTGGAGTGGCTTTACCTGCTGGTAGTTGTAATTTTACAACTGCCGAAATTTTTTTCTCTGCCATTTTTCTCCTCCTTTTGTGGTTTTTGAATGGTAGCAGTTCCATTCTCCCACGATTTTTTATCAAAGTTTGACTTTGATTGTATATTCAGCACTTTTCAGTGCGGTATACCCATTTTATATATTTTAAGAATTAATTTTTCTTACTTGTGATATTTCTACATCTACTGTAGTCTCTCTTCCAAACATTTCTACTACAACTGAAACAATCCCTGTTTCGCTATTAACTTGATTAACTGTCCCAACCATTCCATTTAATGGACCATTTATGATCTCTATCTTATCTCCATTTTCAAGATCAATCTCAACTTTGATATTCTCAAGTCTTAATTTTCTTACTTCTTCTTCAGTTAATGCAAGAGGTCGTCCTTTTGGTCCTACAAAGCCGGTTATTCCTCTAGTTCGAGTCACATTATGCCATAAGTCGTCAGCGTATTTCATCTTTACCAAAATATAGCAAGGCATTGCTTTTCTTTGTACTAATTTTTTCTTACCATTTTTCTCTTCTACAACATCTTCCATTGGAATAATAATATCAAATATTCTATCCTGTAAATTGAATTTTTCTACTACAGTTTCTAGATTTTCTTTCGCTACATTTTCATAACCGGAGAATGTATGCAAAACATACCATTTTTCAGGCAAACTATCAACAAATTCTTTATAGGTTTTTTCGTCTTCAGAAAGTTCTTTTTCGATTTCTTCAGCCTTTTCTTCTTGTTCTTTAATTATTTCTGCATTGTCACTTACTTTTATTGATTGAACTTCTTCAACTTCTACAAAATCTTTTTTTTCTTCCATAATTCCCTCTTTACTTTTTCAACAACCCTACCAAATAATACATTCCAGTGTCTATGCCAAAAATAACAATAGCAAAAATTAATACAACTACAAGTACCACTCCTGTTTTTTTGCAGACATCTCCAAAAGTAGGCCATGTTACTTTCTTTAATTCTGAAAAAGTTTCTTTGGTTTTTCTCTTAAATTTACCTTTCTCTTTTTTGTCCTTTTTTTGTTTCTTGTTTTCTTTAGTAACCTTTTCATTTGATACTTGCTTTGTTACAACTTCTTTTGAAGATTTGCTTTCTTCTTTTATATTAACAACATCTTCGTTTTTATTTGCAGTTGCTTCTTGAGTATTAACTTGTTCCTCATTTAAATTTGCATTAGAAACAATAGGTGTATTCTTTACACCTGTTGTCTTTTTTGCCTTTTTTGATTTCTTGCTTTTTGACATAAATCCCCCAAAAGATTATTTTGTTTCTTTGTGAACAGTTCTCTTTCCACAACGAGGACAGAATTTTGTTATTTCTATTCTTTCTGGATTTGCCGTTGTGTTTTTGCTTGTTGAATAGTTTCTTTCTTGACATTCTGTACAAGCTAATGTAATTGTTTTACGTTTTGGTGCAGCCATTTTCTTTCTCCTAACAAAAAACTAACACCCCTTCACGAAGTGTTAGCATTATATTATCATATTGAAGATTTATTGTCAACAATTATTAATGAATTTTTGTTATTATTTTTATTATTAATTAAATATGACAACTTATGACATTTTATTATTTTAAATCTTTTTCTGTAATTGTCGCGTCTATTAACATTAGATATTCATCTTTGTTTATAGTCTTATTTACTGTTTCATAATCTGTTGGCAAATTAAATTCAAAATCATATTTTTCTACGCAAATAAAATATGCTTTTAAACATTCTTTTGCATAAAGATATGCTTCCTCTACCACATCTCCATCGGTTGAAATATCAAGGTCTGGGAAAAATACTTTTATGTTTTCTTCTTCTTTGTCTTTTATAAAGATAGCGGGATAGATAAATGTCTTCATGTAAATTGCTCCTAAATGTATTCTACCATAAAAAAAGTGTTTTACAAAATAATTTAAACACTTTTTTAATTTTAGAATTGAATTTTATGAAATCGTTCCATATACATATTTATTATATGCTCTAATTGTGATCATTATCCCAACAACAATTTTTATATTTTTTTCCACTTCCACATGGACAAGGATCATTTCTTCCTGCTTTTGGTTTGTTATTATAAACAGTTTTTTGTACTTGCAATTTTTTCTTTTTTTCAGCCTCTTTTGCTTTCTCTTCTGGAGTTAACTCTTTTCCAGTAAACACAATTTTTACTGGCTTCGGTGCTGATTCTTGTGGCCTTTGTCTTATTTCCGCATTTAATAATACCTTACAAGTGCTTTCTTTGATTTTATCTATCATATTATCAAACATTTCAAAGCCTTCTTTCTTGTATGCTAAAACAGGATCTTGTTGTCCAAACTGCCTAGATAAAATTTCGTCCTTCATTATCTGCATATCCTCTATTTGGCTCATCCAATTGACATCTACCATACGCAATAATACATTTCTTTCAAGATCTTCAAAGTCTATACCATATGATTTTACTTCTTCTTCCCTTTCTTTATAACGTTTAAGTACTAAATCTTCTACTTTCTCAAGAATATCTTGACTGTCACATCCTTCTATAAAGTCATCATTAATAATATTGCTATCTTTTGGAATTAATCCATTTTCTAATTCTTTTTTCAATGCTTCTATATCCCATTCATAATATGGACGATCATCATCAATTACTTTGTTTAATGATTTAGATATAACCTCTGGAAACATCCTTAAAATTTGCTCATGGATTGGTTCACCATCTAGTACTTTATTCCTTTCAGCATATATTATTTCTCTCTGCTTATTCATAACATCATCAAATCTCAAAACTGTCTTTCTTATACCAAAGTTTTGTAGTTCAATTCTTCTTTGTGATGCTTCTACTTGTTTTGCTATTGCTTTCATTTGAATTGGTGTAGAATCATCTATTTTGAAAAATGCTAGTATGCTTCGTAGTTTATCTGTGGCAAATCTTTTAAATAAATCATCATCTAAAGAAAGATAAAAAATACTTGAACCTGGATCACCTTGTCTACCAGATCTTCCACGCAACTGATTATCTATTCGTCTTGATTCGTGCCTTTCTGTTCCTATAATGTGAAGCCCACCAATAGATTTTACTTCTTCTTTTTCTTTGTCTGTTTCTTCTTTATGTTTTTGATATAATTTTTGATATTCTTCTCTTGCTTTATTTAATTGTTCATCTTCAATATAGTTAAAAGCTGTAGCATAAGATATTTCTTCCTCACTAAAACCTTTATCTCTCATTTCTTTTGTAGCCATAAATTCTGGATTACCACCAAGTAAAATGTCTGTACCTCTACCAGCCATATTAGTTGCAATTGTAACAGTTCCTTTTCTACCAGCTTGAGCAACTATTTCACTTTCTTTTTCATTATTTTTAGCATTTAAAACTTGATGTTTAACTCCTGCTTTCTTTAATTCCCTTGACAAAAGTTCTGATTTGTCAATGTTGATTGTTCCAACTAAAACTGGTTGTCCTTTTTCTTGACAATCTTTTATTTCTTCTATTATCGCTTTGATTTTACCACTTTCAGTTATATACATTATATCTGGATAATCTATTCTTTGTTTAGGCAAATTTGAAGGTATAGTTACAACGTCCAAATTATAAATTGTCCTAAATTCTCCCTCTTCTGTTTTTGCTGTACCAGTCATACCCGAAAGTTTTGTATAAAGCCTGAAAAAATTCTGGAAAGTAATTGTTGCAAAAGTTTGATTTTCGTCCTTTATATCTACTCCCTCTTTCGCCTCTATAGCTTGATGTAGACCCGAACTAAATCTTCTCCCCGGAGAAAGTCTTCCTGTAAATTCATCGACAATTATTACTTCTCCGTCTTTAACAATATAATTTTCATCTATATGCATGATAAAATTAGCACGAAGTGCGTTATTAATATAATGATTTATTTCTATGTTATTAATGTCTGATAAGTTATCAACATTATAAAATCTTTCAGCTTTTGTTATACCACTTTCTGTTAAATTAATTTGTTTTGTTTTTATGTCTATATCTACATCATCTTCCTTTAGAGTTTTCGCAAACTTTTGAGCTACATTATACCCATCTGTAGATTTTCCACCCCTTCCACTAATTATCAAAGGAGTTCTAGCCTCATCGATTAAAATACTATCAACTTCATCGACAATTGCAAAGTTCAGGCCTCTTTGAACTCGTTCATTACTCGTCCTCGCCATGTTGTCTCTTAAATAGTCGAACCCCAACTCATTGTTAGTAGTATACGTTATATCCGCTAAATATGCTATTTTCTTTTCTTGATCTTTTTGACCATTCAGAGAAACGCCAACAGTTAAACCTAAAAATTTATAAACTTTTCCCATCCACTGAGCATCTCTTTTAGCAAGATATTCATTGACCGTTACTATGTGTACTCCCTTACCTGTAATTGCATTTAAATAAGCAGGAAGCGTTGCAACTAATGTTTTTCCTTCTCCAGTAGCCATCTCTGCAATTCTACCTTGATGAAGAGCAATTCCTCCTAAAATTTGCACATAAAAATGTCTCATATTTAAAACACGACTTGATGCTTCTCTTACAACAGCAAAAGCTTCAGGTAAAAGATCATTTAAACTTTCCCCAACTTTATATCTTTGTTTAAATTCTTCAGTACAAGCCCTTAATTGTTCATTAGAATAATTTTTATATTTTTCTTCTAACGCATCTACTTTATCTGCTATTTTTTTTAACTTTTTTATTTGTGCCTTATTTTCATTTCCAAATAGTCCCATCTTTTCTCCTTAAAAAAGTTCTAATAGAAATTTTAAACTAAAAGTTTTTATTTAGATATTACAAAAATTCCAAGACAAAATTATTTACCAAAACTTTTGTTAGATATAATTTTAACATAATTTTAATAAATGTCAAAGTTTTTACTATTCATAAATAATTTTATTTTTTTTCTTTTGTCGTATTTTAATTTTTTTTATATATTAATATTGACTTTTTGCTAAAATATAGTATAATTAACCTAAAGAAAAATAAAGGAGAAAAAAAATGGGTTCAAACAAAAAAATTTTTCAATCATTAAAAGATAAAATTTATGAATTTAAAGGTCTTCTTAAAAATAAGAGCATTTACCGTAAACATGATTTTACAAAAGCAAGTACTATAAAAGAAGATAAAATTATTGATGGTCAAAGAAATGTAGATATGAAAAGAAATCTTGCAGAAAATAACTACTTAACATTCTTTGATGAGTATTGTAAGACTAAATCTATTAGTGATATTATTGATATGATTACTGGAAAAAATATTTTTAAATTCTTTTCCAATAATGGAGAAATAAATGATGTAAAAAGAGCTATTGATTCAAAAAATCGTAAGAGCAGACAAAGCTCCGCTACTCCTTCTAAATTAACAATAGATGATTTAATTGATAATTTAGGCTCCAAATGCTTCTTGGCTATAGACGAAGAAAGTTTAAATCCAAAAACTCAACAAGCTTATCAGTTATTAGCAAGTGAAACACAAGCAATTTATAGAATTTTATCCTTTATAAACTCAAATATACAAGGTATTTACAATAAATGTGATCCAAACGCCCCAGAAGATTCTCCTAATAGTTTAAAGAAATTTCAAGATCTTCTGAAAATTGTTAAATCATATGCTAAAAATTATTCTTCTTATCATGATTTTTATCTTACCGATATTAATGAATATTTGTTGGCAAACAAAGAGCCTGATTCATATAATAAAGAAGACATTCTTTCTCGTGCTTATGAAATTTCTCAAATTAGATGCAATAACTTAGTTAATGAAAATATTAATAGCGATATTGCTTTAGTTAGAACTAGTCAAGAAATTTTAAAACAAGCAAAAGAAAGTACTGAAAATTTTGTAAGTCTAGTAAGAGATTCTCAAAAACTAAAAAAAGAAAACGTTAAATTGAATGAATCCCTAAAAGAAGTTGTTTCATGTATAAGTAATAATGAACATATATTACAAACACTACAAGATGTTTACGCAAAACAAGATAAATCTTGCGAAAAAAATATACAAAATCCTTGGATAGGAACTGGAGCAGATTCAGATGTCTATAAAAAAGGATATCAAAGACAATATCAATTTAAAAATGCTTTAGAAGAAATTGCTAAAGATTATGTGTACTTTGCTGTAACAAATTCTACTGACTCCAATACTCCTTCTAAATTGACAAATGTTGACGGAACAAGCACTTTTACAGAAAATGATTGTAAACTTTTTCATGAAAATGGCTCACCTATTGACCCTACTGAAGGCATAAATGGCTTAATTAGCATAATTAAATCTTATCAAAATGATGATGAAGTTCAAGATAAACAAAACATTTTAAAAGTTTATTCTTTTGAAAATAAGGAAGGGAAGGTTATAGATAAACTTTTTACTGAAACTCAAATGAAAGTTATTAGTGAAATTTATAAAAAACTTAAAGATTACTATAATTCTAATGGCTCACTTAAAGAATTTGCTTATAAATCTGCTACTCACTCAATCCCTGAAAAAACATTAGACAATTTACAAGCAAGTTTTGAAGAAGATTTCAAAAATAATACTAATTTAGAAAATTTAAATTTAGAACAAATTGAACTATTACATGATTTTATTAGAGAAAATGAACCTGTTAAAGGTTTGTTTACAAAAGATGAGATTGTTAAATATGAAATAGATTCAAGATTAATTTATCATATGTACACTGATGCAGCTTCCCAAGAGTTATTAACGTTTATGAACTTAAAAGTTTTAGAAAATAGTATCGTTTTTGCAAATCATATACAAAATGATAATCGCAATTTAGAACAAAATCTTAACATTCAAATTCAAGCTAATAATATTACAGCTGAAAATGTTTTAATAGAAGCTGTTACTATAAGGGAAAATCTTTCTGATTTAGTAGTAAATGAAACAGCATTTTCTCAAGATGTTGCTAAATCACAACAAGATACAAAAAATCTTATTTCAAGTATAACAGAAGAAATGTCATCTGTTTCCGATTACGCTTCTTTGGAAACAGAAAGTGATTTCACTATGGAATCCAGTAATCAAATTACAACCCAAGAAACACAGAATAACGAAAGACTATCAGCACTCAATTCAGATGCAAAAACTCTAGCAGAAAATTCAAATAAATCTTCTATAGTTGATCTTTATAAAAAATATCTTTCTCAAAAGCAAAAAGATTCTTTTGCAACATATATTAAAACATTAGATCAAGAAACACTTGATTATTTAGATGCTCAAATAAATATGTATTAAAAAACATAGGCGATGCCTATGTTTTTTTTCTGCTTGCTTGACAATAAATTTTGTTAGTGTTAATATAGTTGTATAAATTAATTTAATAGTTTAAACTAAAAAATTATTTTGTTAAAAAATATTAAAATTGAGGTGCATTATGAATTATCCTTTTACCATTTCAAATAAAGTAGAAATTTTTGAAAATGGAGAAAAAAATTCTATAAAACAATCTATTACTATGCTGGACAATTCAGATGAGAAAAGCAATATTTTATTTGACTTTAAGGAAACTAAAACTAAAGATGGAACTTCATCTTCTAAATCAATTGCTCAAATAATTAATAAAGATGGTAAGACTCATTTAAAACTCTCTCTAGCTGATAAATTGGAAAGTTTACCAGAAAATTTATCTGAAATATTATCAAATGAAGAAGGACTTGAAATTAATTGTCCCCCTCCTGCCATACGTTTAGAAAATAAAGGTTCTGAACTTGTTGTTTCTGTTTCTTCAAAAGATAAAAAACCTTATACCATTACTATTAGCACGTCGTCTATAAAAATACAAACACAAGATGAAAGTGGAAAAAATCAAGATTTTAACATAAATCTTGATCCTAAAGAAAGCCATATTGATATTGACATACAAAGAAAAGTAGTTGAAGATTTGATTGTTGGAGAGAATCCTCTTTACCATGATTATAAAATTCAAGGTAATACTACAAAAAATTCTATCCCTCAATCTTTATTATATCTCTATCTTCATGGTATGGAAGATAATTCTAGTTTAGATTTAGGAAAATATAATATTACTAAATGTAGCTTCAATGATAAAGATGATCCTTTCTTTTTTATAAGAAGAGAAAACGACACTCTTTTATATACAAACGGAACTTTAAGAAAATGCGACAGATTCTTCTTTCAACATGATGTCGACAAGACAAGAACCCCTGCCCTTGTTATTGAAGGAGGAATAGGAAAAAATAGACCTTACTACAAAATTCCTATAAGTGATGATGAAAAATTTAATACCGCATTTGAATTAATGTTTCAAAAAGCACAACTAGATTATGAAGATAAAAGAATTCAAAAAATTAATCCTCAAAATGGACCTCAAAAAATTTCAAATAGTACGATAATTGATCTTGTTGGCGAAAATATTTATTCTTTTAATGAAGATTTAAGGGAATATTCTATTCACAACTTCACATATAGACCAAAAACTTACACTACAGGTCTCAAAACTGAATTATCTTCTTCCGATGAATTAATACCTGAAACAGAAACTCCTGAAGATGAAAAACCTGAAACAGAAACTCCTGAAGATGAAAAACCTGAAGATAATGACGATTCTGAAGGCGAAGCAGGAGTTATTGCACACAATGAAAATCCTCCAGATAATACAAACGATTTTGTTCCAGCTGAAATAATAGATGATAATCAAAACAACGATAACAACGACAATAATCAACAAGATCCAAATAAAAAAACTCCTAAAAAATCTGCTAAAGAAAAAAATAGTTCCCCTATTCCACACAAAGAAATTGATAAAGAAAATGTTAAAAATGTTGCCGAATCAGTTTCATCTTCTATCATGGGTGTAGGAATTTGGTTGGGAATTTGTTGCATGATCCCAGGGGTCAATGTCATAGCTGCTATAATAGCTCTTGCATTAGTTGTTTCTGGAGCTTTATTAAACACTTATGCAGATAAAATAGCAGATTTTAAGTTTAGATCAGCAGAAAAAAAAGTAAAAGAATACGAAGATGAAGCTAAGGACAATGCTAATTTTAAAGAAAATTTTATAGAAAATGAACATGAATTAGAAAAATTACATCAAATTTCAAATGAAAAAATCTCAAATCTTGAAAATATGATGTCCCCTCCTGAAAACGGAGGTAACTTCGTGGCAAATACTTTTGCTCAAAATTATAATCAAAATGGTATAGGCTTTATCCACAAAGAAGATCAGCCTGAAAATTATGGCATAAAATCTTTAACTTCTATGGATTCTCTAAGTTTTAGACAATCTATTGTTGAAGATCTTAGTGCTATTAGAAATGAAACTAATTCCGACGTTAGAAATGATTTGATTTCGAATTTTACACAAACTTATTTTACTTCTTTAGAACCTAAACAGTCTCAAAAACTTGCTGAAATGTTTTTACCAGAACATGACGAAGAACTTTCTCAATTTATAAAGGCTTTAAGTGAAACTAACAAAGCCCAGCAAGAAGAAGGTAAATTGTACGATTCACAAAAGAAAGAAATCGAAAAATCTAATGAAAAACGTTTAAAATATCTTTTCTCTCATTCAGACCTTTCTAGAGAAGAAAGAGAACATTTCATAGATAGATATGGTTTTTCAATTTTAAAAAGTTATACAATTAACGATAATATCTCCACAGAAAAAATTGAGGCTTTAATAGACTCCTTACCTGCTGAACAAAGAGAATTTGCAGCCGCTAAATTTTATGAAATTGCAAATGCTTCTAGGGAAAAAGTCAAAGATATTGCTACAATTGCTAAAGAAGAACATGAAAAAACTATCAAATTAGATAATTTAATACATTTTAAAGAATCTATGCTTAAAACTTCAGATGAAAATTATTTTGCTTTCTTTTCACAATGTAAAGAAAATACCGCTGATTTTTTATTAAAATATACACACTTAGCTTATTCTAAATCTACAGATAAATTAAAAAATAAGTTTTCGTTTTATAACAAAGACAAAACAACTCTTCTTCCTCCTAGAACAAATCCCCTTGAAGTTGTAGTTTTCCAAAAAATGAAAACTTTTATAGAAAAATCTACTGAAAGAAGTGAACTAACCGAAGAACTTATTAGTTCTCAACAACTTAAAAATGAATTTATTAAAAAATACTATGCTGAAGATATCGCAAAATTATATTTAGAAAACAAAACTAGTGACTTCTACACAGACGGAATTGCTCCTAACCCGGCAACATTTACTTTTGCCTCAAAAGCATATTCTCAAGAAGAAATTGCAACTAAATTTGCTAAACAAGATTTAATAGACTTTATTTCCAAAAATTTCAATTTTGATAAAGAAAATAAAGATAAAATAATGAGAAAACTTTCAAAATCCTCTCTTACAGAACTTGTTTCAATGATAGAGTTAAATGAGGATGAAGTCGAAAATAGAAAATCTCTCACGATTACCATAGGTGACAAAAAAACTAAAGTTGAAAGATTCCCTTCAAAAGATGTCTCAAAAGAACATATTGACGCTTTTGATAGAGCAGAAAATGCTTTCGCTTTTGGAAGCTGTTGTAAAGATTACGATAGTGTATATAATGAAAATATTGCTAGAGTTTTTGCTGATCTTTCAACATTAAATGGTACTGCTAATCCAATAATAAAAGTAGAAGAATCAGGCAAAGGAAAAATTTCTTTTAACTATGAAATAACTAATGAAATTGGAGAAAAAAATAATGTTGCAATTCCCCTATCATCATATATTTTAAAATATCCACAACTGAAAACTTTTCCTTTAGAAACACAAAAAAATATTATTGTCACTATGCTTTCCGCTGAATACAAATTATCGACATTTAAACGTAAATCTATTGAAGAAAAAGATCCATTGAAAATTAGCCCGCTTCGAGAAGAGGAAAATCGTATTATAAATACTTATCAAATGGCATTAACATTAAGTAAATCTATATTAAATGGTCAATATAGAGATGCAGTGTATCAGACAACTTTCGAACTTGGATTAGATGGCGCTTTAAGCGATGTTTCATATAAAGATGTCAAACTTGCAGCCAAAAACACAAATCAAGCATTAAATGGATTTATACATGTAGGACAAACGTTTGACTTGTTTGGTGAAGAAAATGCTAGAAACCTACTTGAAATTTTTAACAATTTACATGAAGCTTCCCCGGAACGAGATGCCTCTGCTCTTGTTAGAGATTCTCTAGAAAAAATTATTGGGAAATATGAACTTCCAAATGGCGAAAAATATTTAGATATCTTCAACCGACATTTCACAGATGCAACTTTTACAAAATCTGATAATAAAGATTTTGAAAAATTTATAGAAGCACAAAGAAATACTATTGATAAACAAACACAGTTAATTTTAGATTATTACATTTCTTCTTTAGGAAAACAATTTGTTAAAAGAGAAATGAGACATCAAAGAAATGGTATTATTGACAAAACAGTCCCAACTTATGATAATTATCTAGAATTATTTTCTGAATTCGGACTTGACAAATCTGAAATAGCAAAAGTTTTAGCAGAAGCAGATGATTTTGAAAAAGGAATTGAAGAACTTATAAAAAGAGCTGGAATTTCAGATAAAGAACTTGAAAAGTTTAAAATTAAAAAAGATAAAATTAAAATTGGTCAATTTGATAAATCTACAAAAGAATTATATGGACTTTATAGAAAACAATATGATATCGATAAGGCATATTCTGAATATGACACCATTATGGACACACTGCTTAATGGCTCACCAGATAAAGATACTCTTGTTTCTTTGGTAGAAAGACTAGGTAATATAGATTCTAAACTTTTAAAAACATTAGGCATCAATTTAAAAGATGTGACTAAATTAATACCTAACGAAAATTTAACTAAAGAAGATTTAGAAAAACTTTCTGCCCTACATGAAAAAAATCATAAACTTTATATTAGAGGATCAACAAAATTAAAACAAGATATCATAAAAAATAACGAAATTGCACATGGCGAAACTAATTTAGATAAAAAATCTATAGAAGCTGATACAGAATATCGTACATTCAAAGCTAGATCTTCAAAATTTAAACATGATTTTGGTATAATTTGTGATTTTATTTCTAAAAATCCTAAAAATAGCGAAATTAACAAAATTTTAGAAGCTTTCGTAAATGGAGATAATGAATTCTTTGAATTGAGAGACAAAATTGGTTTAAAGGATTTAGACGACATTAGTATTGCAGTTTTTGAAGCAGCAGGAATTGATTTAAAAAAGATATCTTCTTTAGCTAAAATAAAAAACAAATCAAAATTAATTAAAAAATTACAAATTTTAAACGATAAAATGCAAAGAAAATTAGAACAAGAAGAAAAACGTAAGGAAAAAGAAGCTAAAGAAATTAAAACAAAAGCTAAAAAGGAAAAAGATGATAAAGCTAAAACAAATATTGGAATCAAAAATCATTCTTCTTTTGGAAATGCTTTATTAAAATTAGGTAAACTTTTCCAAAGAAAAGCAATCAAAGAAAGCGAAATACGTATTGAAAGAGAAGAGGCAAGAAAAGAAATTGATAGAGCTAAAATCCGAGAAAAAGAACATAGTGAAGAACATACTGAAGAACATGCTGAAGAACACGACGAGACTCACACTGAAGAACCAAAAGAAGATGCTGAAGACGGCACAGAAGCTGGAAGTTAAATTTATTATTTAAATTGCCGATTAGTATAACAACGTTGGCATTAAATAAATATAAAATTTTTTAGCGCGCATACCAAATAGCGCGCTTCTTATTAAAAGGATAAACATATGAAAATTGGAGTTGTTGGGTTACCTAATGTTGGTAAAAGCACTTTATTCAACGCTATAACTAATGCTGGTGCAGAAAGCGCTAACTACCCTTTTTGTACTATAGAACCAAATATTGGCATTGTTGATGTTCCAGATGAACGTCTCTTAACTTTAGCTAAACTTTATAACACTCAAAAAATCACTCCCGCTAGTATAGAATTTGTTGATATTGCCGGATTAGTCGCTGGAGCAAGCAAAGGCGAAGGACTTGGTAATAAATTCTTAAGTCACATAAGAGAAGTAGATGCAATTATTCATGTTGTTCGATGTTTTAACAATGAAAAAATTATTCATGTTAACGGTAGCATAGACCCGCTTAGAGATATAGATGTCATTAATCTTGAACTTGCACTTGCTGATCTTGAACAAGTTGATAAACTTTATGAAAAAAATTCTAAATTAGTTAAAACCGGTGATAAGTCTTTGATTACTACAGTTAATTTACTGGCTAAAATTAAAAATGCTCTGGAAAATAATTTACCTGCTCGAAGTGTTTCTCCTCTTGATGAAGACGAGATTAAAATATTAAAAAATCTACAACTTTTAACTGCTAAACCTGTAATTTATGTTGCTAACATAAGTGAAAGTGATATTGGAAAAGATGAAAACAATTATGTTAAACAAGTAAAAGAATTCGCAAATAAAGAAAATGCTAAAGTTATAGTACTATGTGCTAAAATCGAAGAAGAACTTGCAAGTTTAGATAAAGAAGAACAAGAAATATTTAAAAAAGAACTTGGAATAAACGAAAGTGGACTTGAACAGTTAGTTTCTATTAGCTATGATATTTTAGGTCTAATGTCTTTCCTTACAGCTGGAGAAAAAGAAGTTCGCGCTTGGACTATTAAAAAAGGCACAAAAGCCCCTGCAGCTGCCGGAAAAATCCATACTGATTTTGAAAAAGGATTTATAAAAGCTGAAATTGTTTCTTACAACGATTTAATTGAAGCAGGTTCATTTTTAAAAGCTAAAGAAAAAGGAAAAGTTCGGATAGAAGGAAAAGACTATGTAATACAAGATGGAGATGTAGTATTATTTAGATTTAATGTGTAAAATTATCTTATAAAAAATAAACAATGGGTTAATTATGTTAGTAGACGAAAACAAACAACTTTTAAATAATCTTTTAAAAACAAATCTTTTACCTCTTGCTTTTATTGGTGATGCTGTTCATACCATTTGTGCAAGAGAATTTTGTTTGGAAAAATTTAACGATAAAATGAATAATTATCACCTCAAGGCATCTTTTTATTGTAAAGCATCTTCACAAGCTAAAACTTTAAATAAAATATACACTCTTTTAAATGATGAAGAAAAAGAAATTGTCAGAAGAGGAAGAAATGCTAAGCCTAAACATCAAGCTAAAAATGCCACAACAGAAGATTATTCTTTTGCAACTGCATTTGAAGTTTTAATTGGTTATTTATATTTAAATGGAAATCAGCAAAGATTTAATGAAATAATCAAATTATCATTTAATTAAAAAAGGAATTTATATGTTAATCGAAGGAAAAAACGCTGTAATGCAGGCTTTACTATCTAACATTACAATTAATCGACTTTTGGTCGATAAATCTATTATGGGCAGAAAAGATAATATTTTATCTTTGGCTTTTGATAAAAAAATCAAAATTGAATATCTCCCTAAAAATATTTTGGATAAAAAATCAAAAACAAAAAAACATCAAGGTTTTATTGCAGAAAGTATTGATTTTAAATATTGTGATATTGAAGATATTTTACAAAATGCTAAAACAAAAAAAGAAAAACCCTTTATCGTTTTGTTAGATGGAATTGAAGACCCTCATAACTTTGGAGCAATCATTAGAACTTGTGAATGTGCTGGAGTCCATGGTATCGTTATTACTAAAAATCGTTCTGCAGTTGTTAATGAAACCGTTTTTAAAACTAGTGCTGGAGCTGTTTCAAATATGTTAATTTCTAAAGTAGTTAATCTTAAAGATACCATAAATTTTTTGAAAGAACAAAATATTCTAATATTTGCAACCGATGCTAAAGGCGATAGTATATATACCAAAAATCTGAATGTCCCTATCGCATTGATAATAGGTTCAGAAGGTTTTGGTATCAAACCTACCCTTTTAAAATATTGCGATGGAATTATCTCTTTACCATTAAAAGGAAAAGTAAATTCTCTTAACGCCTCTGTTGCATGTGGAATCTCTACATTTGAAATTTTACGACAACGTTTGGAGGCAATAAATGAATGATGAAAATTTAGTAATAAAGGCTCAATCTGGAGACGAATTTAGTGTTAATTTTCTTCTTAAAAAATACAAGTCATTAGTAAATAAAATTGCAAGAAGCTATTTTTTAACTGATGGTGATATAGAAGACATTTTACAAGAAGGCATGATTGGTCTTTACAAAGCGATAATGCATTTTGATGTTGATAAAAACGCTTCGTTCAAAACTTTTGCAACTACATGCATTAAACATCAACTTCAAAGCGCAATTAAAGTAGCAAGCTCTGAAAAAAACAAAATTCTATCTTCTGCTATATCTTTTAACGACACATCTCAAGATGATGATGATAATGAATTTGAACTTTTAATACCATCTTCACTACCTACACCTGACGATAAAATACTTGAAAAAGAAAGGTTACAAGAGATAAGAAAAAAAATTAAAGAAGTTTTAAGTAACTTAGAAATTAAAGTTCTTTCTTTGTATTTAAAAGGTTATAATTATAACGAAATTTCAAAAATTTCAAATATTAACAAAAAAAGTATTGATAATGCTTTGACTAGAATAAAAAATAAGTTATCATTTCTTAAGAATAACTTTTAACTGGAGTTAAGTATGAAAATTAATAATATAGATTTAGATTCTATTGTTCCTGAAAATGATTTGGAAAAAGAAATAATTAATGATTTAAAAAATGGTGTAAATAAAGAGGTTATTACTCGCTGTCCTCCTGAACCAAGTGGTTATTGGCATATTGCACATGTTAAAGCATGGACAATCGATTTTGAAACTGCTATAAAATTTGGCGGAAAAACTTATTTACGTATGGACGATACAAATCCTCTAAAAGAAGAAGGAGAATTTGCCGATAGTTATCTTGAAGATCTTGCTTGGCTTGGTTACAAACCCGATAAATTAATTTACGCAAGTGAAGCTTACTTTGATGATATATATAAAATTGCAGAACAAATGATTTTAGATGGTAAAGCATATGTTTGCGAACTTACTGCAGACGAAGTTTCTAAAACTAGAGGCACTTTAACTGAACCAGGAATTGAAAGTCCATATAGAAATCGTTCTATAGAGGAAAATTTGAAACTTTTCAGAGATATGCGTGATGGAAAATTTGAAGATGGTAAAGCCACTTTGAGAGCTAAAATAGACATGGCTCACCCAAATATGAATATGCGTGATCCTGTTATGTATAGAGTTCTTCGAGCTAGCCACTATAGACTCGGCAATAAATGGTGTATCTATCCTATGTACGACTTTGCACACCCATTAGAAGATGCTTTAGAAGGTGTAACTTATAGTCTTTGCTCTATGGAATTTCATGAACACAGACCATTATATGAATGGTTTATTGAAAATGGTTGGAAAAAACCCTACCCTCCAAAACAAAGAGAATTTTCAAGATTAACTATTGAAAATGTTTTAATTGGAAAACGATATTTAAAACAATTTGTTAATGATGGTATTGTAAAAGGTTGGGATGACCCTCGCTTCCCTACTCTTGTTGGAGTCAGAAGAAGAGGTTATACGGCTAAAGCTTTAAAAGATTTCGTTAAATCAGTGGGCTGGGGCAATGTCCTTGAAGTTACCGTCCCTTACAGCGCTCTTGAATATTATGTTAGAGCCGATCTAAATAATATCGCCACCCGTGCAATGGTTGTTTTTGACCCTCTAAAAGTTTTAATCACAAATTATGAAGGCAATGAAGAAGAATTTGAAATAGAGAATAATCCAAATGATGAAAATGCTGGCAAACATACTTCTAAATTTGGTAAAATTATTTATATTGAGAAAGAAGACTTTTCTTTAAATCCTCCGCCAAAATATAATCGTCTTGTAGAAGGTGGTGTCGTAAGATTAAAGGGTGCTTATATTATAAAATGTAATAAGGTTATTTTAAATTCAAATGGAGAAATTGATCACCTTGAATGTGAATATTTACCAAACTCTAAAAGTGGTAATGATACTAGTGGAATTAAATGTAAAGGAACAATACATTTTGTCAGTGATGATAATTTCTTTAAAATTACAGTTCGAGAATTCAAAAATCTTATAAAAAGAGAGATTAGCAATCCTGCCAAAGCACTTGCTGATGGAGCAAAAGTAGAAGATATCCTTGAACCTAACTCCTTAATTGAAAAAACTGTTTTTGCTGAAAAATTCTTGAAAAATGCAAAAGTAGAAGACAAATTTCAATTTATTAGAAAAGGTTATTATTGCATGGACAAAGATAGCACTAGTGAAAATTATATATTTAATAGTACAATTTCACTTAAAGATAGTTTTAATAAATAAAATTCCTCTTTTGAGGATTTTTTTTATTAAAAAATTTACATTATTTTAAAAAACTATTGACAACTTCAAAAATATATTTATACTAACTAAAAAGAAGCAAATTTATTAAAAGGAGGTAATTCAAAATGGTTAAAAATGTTTCTTTTAAAAAATCTTCATTTTTTTATGTTTTAACATGCGAATTGGCTCCTAAATTTTTTAAAAATATTTAGATAACAAGCCTTTTCGCAAATACATCGGAGGGCTTTATATGAAAAATTATAATATTAATAATTTTAAACTTTCAACCTATTTTAAAAAATATAAATTAGGAATATTTTTATATATCATTACAAGTATTCTCGCCAGCGCTTGTAACATTTTTTTTACTTTATATTTTGCAAAGACAATAGAATTAATTACTTTAGGAAAATACCAAGATGCCATTTTTGCTCTTATACTTATCTTAATTTGCATTATTATTCGTAGATTCTCCTGGTATTCCTCTTCTTTAATTTATCAAAAATATGCAAATAAAATTATGGCAGACCTTAATCTAGATCTTGCTAAACAAGCATTTAAATTAAATTCTAAAACATACAACGATCATGACACTGGTACTTTCGTTCAAAGAATTGTTAATGACCCCGAAAGAGTTGTTACTAATTTGGCAGAAATCGTAGATATTATTTTTGAGATGACTACTGCATTAATTATGCTTGTTTATATAACCACTCTAAATTATTTAATTGGAATTATTATTGTTGCAACTATTTTAATCGGATTTTTAATTGAAATTCAAAGAGTTAAAAAAAGAAGAAAAAATAAATGGGTTACTCGCCGAAAAAATGATGTAATCCATTCATTAACTACTGAAATTGTGAGAAGTGAAAAAGATATTAAATCTTTAGGTCTGGAAGAAAAGTTAAGTGAAGTTTCTAAAAAAGCTTATAATGATTATAAAAAATCGAGTTATCACACTGAAGTTGTTGATATCAACTTTTACTCAATAAAAAATCTTATAATAGATGTCGTCAATGTTCTAATTCTAATTCTTGGTGTTTATATGATCGATAAAGCTCTTATCACTCTTGCTGCCTTTATGATTATTTATTCTAATAGACGAAATATTTATGACTTTGTTTGGTATTTTGGAAGACTTGCTAATATTTGGGCAGATATTAAGGTTAGCAGTCAAAGAATGTTTGCCATATTTGATAATAACGAATTCGTTTGTGAAAATTTTGGTAACAAATATATCGATACCATTAATGGAAAAATAGAATTCCAAAAAGTAAGTTATACTTTCCGCGAATATGAATATAAAGAAAACAAAAATTTTAAAAAAGAAAACAAACCTCAATATGAAAAAATTTTAATCTCTGAAAATCAAATTTTTGATAATCTTTCTTTTAAAATAGAACCTAACACAACTGTAGCATTTGTAGGAAGAAGTGGTAGTGGCAAATCGACCATTCTTAATTTAATGAGCAAAATGTACGAGGTCGAAAGAGGTCAGGTATTAATTGATAATATAAATATTAACGATTTTAATAAACAGTCTCTTCGTAATGCCATTTCTTTAGTTAATCAATTCCCTTACATATTTGATATGTCAATAAAAGATAACTTACTTTTAGCCAAAAAAGATGCAACTGATGAGGAGATTTATGACGCTATTAATAAAGCTTCTCTTAAAGATTTTATTGATACTTTGCCAAAAGGTATATATACTAGAGTGGGCGAGAGTGGAATTAAATTGTCTGGCGGACAAAAACAAAGACTTGCTATTGCAAGAGCTTTATTAAGAAATTCCCCTATTATAATTTTTGATGAAAGTACAAGTTCTCTTGACAATTTTGCTCAAGAAGAAATTAAACATAGCATTGACGCTTTAAAAGGCAAAAGCACTATTGTTATTGTTGCTCATAGATTGTCTACTATTAAAAATGTTGATAAAATTTTCTTTTTAGAAAATGGCAAAATTGAAGATATTGGAACTTTTGATGAATTATTTGAAAATAATATAAAATTTAAAAATATGTTCTATGCTGAAAACATTAAATAAACAAAAAAAACGACCTTTTGAGGTCGTTTTTTGTCGAAACAATTAAAATTATTTACTTTCTTCCTTGTCGTTTTCTTTTATGTCAATAATCTTTGGATAATTTGTGTTGTCAATTTCGTAATATTCATCACTTATTAATTTTAAATCGTTTTTTAATTTGTTACTTCTATAATACCTTTCAATAATTTTATTTTGAGGAACATTATGTCCACCTTCATTTACTCTTTTTTTAACTCTTTCTATATTAATATTAGGATCATTCGGAGTAATAAATATTGAGAAAATTTTAAATCCTTTTTCTTTAAATTCATTTATAATTTCTAATTTGCTTGGATGAGATAAAACTGTTTCATAAATTATTGAATAGTTTTCATTCATATAAGATTTAACTTTTTCTATTGTAAAGTACATTGCCCTATAATTTCGTTCTTTTTCATCTTTTATGTCGTTAAAAATTGTTTTGGCATAAATGTCAGCATTAATATATTTTGCATCAATGCATTCTTGTTTATAACAATTTGCAATAAATGTGCTTTTGCCACTACCATTAGGTCCAGCAACTATATATAAAATTTTGTTAAAATCCTTATTCTCTGATTTCTCAAAATCGTTGATTAAAATTTTCAAAGTTTCATCGCTTTTAATAATTTCAAAATTTTCAATTACTTTTTCAATATTTAACATAACTTCATCCTTTTCATTATTTTAATTTTTTATAATAAATATTTCAATCTTTTTCTTTTATTTATTTTAAACTAATATAAAAAAGAAGTGCTTCTACACTTCTTTTATAATGGTTGCCCTATTTGATTGTCGGTAGTAAAAATACTACCGCAATCTAAATTAGGCTGTTTTCCCATAACATTTATTTCAATATTTGCTCTGAATTTGGCATTTGGCTTTTGACAAAGTTTTCTATACTCATATAGATTAGTTGCTGACTCTGTTGTTTCAAGTTCCCAATCTCCAAAAGTTAATTCTCCACTAAACAAATGAGTTTTTAGTATGTCAAGGTCAAGAGTGGCACAGCAAATAGTTGGAATAAGATTGATATATATTTCCGCCTTATCTTTGTAAATTAAAATTTGATTTACAAAGTTATTGATAAGTCTTCTCTTGGCGAAAAAATCATTTCCATCCAAAGTTTCTCGTGCTTTTCTATATACCTTTTCAACTTCACTTATCGTGGCAGGTATATAGTTATTTCCTTTCATTTCCTCTTGTAGTCTATGCTTTATTGTTTCTTTTTCGTTTTCAAGTTTTTTCAATCTTTCAAGCATTGAATCGGAAGAATTGCCACAGCCAATAACATCAAGTAAGTTTGAAATATTCTCATCAATTTGTTTAAGTTTTGATTGTAAAACATCAATCATTGCATTATCGAGTGATTGAGATTTTACATAGTTGTTGTATTCATTAAAAATTTGTGGTATAAATTTTTCATTAAATACAACTTTTTTAAGTTTTTCTATTACTGCTCTTTCCAAAGGTTCTTTTTGAACTGAATTATTATGGCAATATTCTTTTTGAGTTTGTCCATTCTTATAACTGCTTTGATTTACGCACTTGTAATAGGTATACATCTTTCCGTGTCTTTTACAGCGCATACCGTTATATTGTGCTCCACATTCTCCGCACTTTATCTTGCCTGTGAGCAAATATTCTTCTTCACTATTGCAAGGTTGACGATGTTTCCTACTTTCTAAAAGTTTTTGAACTTTTTGAAATATTTCCTTTGAGATAATAGCAGGAAATTCGTTTTTTACCCTTATTGTGTCATAGACTGGTTTATCTCGTGTGCCTTTGTTATAATGGAAATCATATTCACCAGTGTATCGTTCGTTTCTTAAAATGTTGTCAATTGCAGTGCCAGTAAATTGTTTCCCTAGGCTCTTTTTGGTAACTTTCCTAAAACCTTTCTTTGTTAGTTCTTCAATAATCTCTGCTCGTGTGTGTCCGTCAATAGTCATTTGATACATCATTTTGACGGCTTCCGCTTGCTCTGGTTGTATTTCAACTGTATGTACTTTGTGTCCGTTTTTTGTATGCAGTATGTTTCCTGATTCGTCTTTTTCTTCTTTAAGGTAATAGCCATAAGGTGCCATACCCCCATTTCGTTTGCCTTTTTCTGCATTTACAATCATTCCTTTTGTTGCTTCAAAAGATAAATTGTCAAGGAATTGTTCTGCCATCGCCGCATAAATCATCTTGACAAATTTATTATTCATTTCGGGTTGTGCAACATATACGATTTCTACACCCATAGATGTAAAATCTTTTTCGTATTGTAAGAACTGCAAAATGTTTCTAGAAAATCTATCCATTTTATGAACTAAGACTTTCCCAACATTGCTCTCTTTTAATTCTCGTATCATTCTTTGAAATTCTGCTCGGTTGTCATCTTTTGCACTTTGTGCCTTATCTTCGTAGAATTCAAGTATTGTTATTTCATTTTGGTCTGCATAAAACTTAATTGCTCGTTCTTGTGCGTCAATACTTTCTTCTCTTTGTCTATCACTGCTAAATCTGGTGTATGCAACCGCATAATTTGGATTGCGTTCAATTTTGTTTTTATTTGTTTTCATTTTTCATTTCTCCTTTTAATCTTTTCAATTCTTCTTGTAGAAAGCGGTAAAAAACTCTACCGATTTCAATGTTCTTTTGTTGGTTCTCAATAATTACTGGAATAATTTCAAGATTACATTTACTCATTTTTACCTCCTTTTAAGTTTTGCGGAGAAACAAAAAAGGACACCGCAAAACTGATTTTTGTCAGTTTAAACGGTGCCCTCACAATAAACTGTGTCATAAGGCGGTTGCAGACAATCATTATAAACGAAAGTCTGTACCAAATGTGTTTCCACAATCGTTCTGCTAGAAGCATATCATTTTCTTTATCATTTGTCAATACTTTTTCTAAAAAAATTTTGAAATATCTTTTGTTTCCCACAATAAAGTATAGAATAGGCATTGAGCAATGTAAAGAGTTTTGACCTAAACTTTTCAAAATATGTGTGGTTTCCCGCACACTATAATATATTAAATAGTGGGGTTGTGGTCTTAAAATTATGCCTATTTTTCTTCGTTTGTAGGATTGTTTTCTTTCTTTGCTTTTTTGCTTTTCTTAAAGTGCATAACTAACATTACGATTGACAAAACAAGTGATAGTATAACGAAAATTTCAAATACTATCATTCCCGCTTCTGTGATAGTTTTAAAATTAGCAAGTAAAATGCCAACAATAACTAGTAAAATTGTTTGAGCAAGATTAAGCCATTTTATCCATTTCATAATTTTTTCTCCTTTTAATAAATTTTGATTATTATAAAAAAGCATTTTTGTGTTGTAAAGCCTTACGAACTAAATTTTTTTTGTTTTTTCAAATCTTTGCTTGGCAGTGTCTTTTTCTTTTTATGGTATGTTTTATTGAGTTGATACAAATTGAATGGACAACGATAAAGCAACGAGGGCAAGCGATAAATTGCTTAATATTTGTTTCCGTTTAACCTTTCCCAACGGTCATAAAGGTTGTTGTCTTGGCTATCAAATTTGAAAACTCCAAAACCGCTTCCAAGTTGTCTTGCTTGTTCTTCGCTGTGCCCAATTCTTTGTAATAGCAAAATTCCAAGAGGTGTTAAAAAGTATTCTTTGTTCTCAAACATTACTGTTCTTTCTCCGCATACTGTTGCTTTGTATTTTGGGTCAAGCGTGAATTCTATACTATCTCCATTTTTTATGCCCATACTATAAAAAGTTTTTCGTGGAGCTTTCTTTCCGTGTTGTTTTTCCGTTGTTATTTCAGTAGCTATTTTTTCATTGTAAATAATTTCAGCATCATCAATAAGACTTGCAATATCTTTCATAATTGAAACCGCATCTTCTGGCTCAATATTAAAAAATTCTCTTTTGGGGTTGATGCGTTTGTCTGGTGCAAGTTTACCAATAAGTCTATGTATCATATGTTCTGCTTGTTTATATTTGGCAGTTTTTAGTACTGCATACATTTCAAAGGGCAAGGGAATTCCTGTTGCTTGTGAAAGTTCCCAAATTCTTCTATCTAAATTGTCTGTTTGCCCAATCTTTACCCAATTTTCTTTGAAACAAGGGTTAGTTAAAATATAAACAAAACCTTTCTTATCCATAAAATAAAAGTGCCTCCCAAACGGAAGGCACAGTCTATCCAAGAACAAACCTTCCAATTGTTGCGACACAATTGAACCCAAAGGGTGTGGAAGAATTTGTATGAATAGCAAAAAAATCTTTCACTCTTTGGGTATAAATTATTCAATTGTGTCGCAACTTTATGATAGCACAAAATTACAAAATTTACAAGCATTTCGTAAAACTTATAAAATCTATATAACATCAATAGTTGCATAGACTTATTGATACTAGGTTAAAATGCTATTTTCTGTATGTAGTTTGTGATTAAAAACTGATAAAACTATATGCCCACAACATATAGACGCCATATAGATAACATATAGAAAAAGCCACCCAAAACCTGCGGGGTGGCTGACTTTTACTTTTCTTTAACTAATTACTTTTACAACTTTTCAACTTCTTTTCTTCGGCTTTCGTCAAGCAATCGTACCCTTTAGTATTAAAGTATACGGGATTCATTTCGGCAACTATATGATTTCTTCTAAATTTTCTAAATTTTTTTGAAAACTTTTTATTTCTTTTGGTGCAACTTTGATAGCACCACATTTTCTTTGATGTTTATATTCCCTAAATGCTTGTTCTTCTTGATATTGCGTTTCAAAATCTTTGCGATTTGTGTAGTCTAAGAAATCTTCGTAAAGTTGTAAATCTTTGTCTTGTTCTTCGCCTTTGATTTTTTCTGCTTGGTGTAAAAGATATTCAAGACCATTTTTATTGATTGAGTAAAATCTCTTTCTTCTATCTTTATTTCCGTAATAACAAGAGTTTTCATAATCAATCAAATTCATTTCTTTAAGAATTTTTATGCTTGTATCAAGTGCGTCTCTGCCTATACAATGTTTTTGCCAAATGTTTGAAGAAACCGCAAAACCATTTTCATTGTGATAGACTTTTCCATTGATAAAGTTATATTGACAAAGAATGGTAAATACCTTTGACATATTCCTTGCCGTTTGCTTATTCTTATCGTTTGCTTTCTTACTTTGCAAATGTCTAAAAAAGAGTTCTCCAAAAATGATTGGCTCTCGAATAACTCCACCTACCTTTGCCATTTGAAAGAATAGTGCATTGATGTTTTCGTATTCTTTATGTTTTTCTTGTTGCTTCCAAATATATTGTTTTTTATTCATATTGCACCGCCTTTTCAAGAGAGCAGTGTTTTACGAATTTTAAGTTGCAAAGTTTGTTTTTATCAATTTCAAATAGTAAAACAAAAATACCCCAAAGTCTTTGTTGTCTTGATAGTGCAACATTTGCTTTTGGGGTATTTGGTTTGTATTTACCCCCAACAATTCTTGCAAAACAACTTGCTTTTCTTGTTATGGGGGAAATTAAGTTTGGTTGCGGGAGTTGGATTTGAACCAACGACCTTCGGGTTATGAGCCCGACGAGCTTCCGAGCTGCTCTATCCCGCGATAAGTTTACTTTAATAGTATATTCTCTTAACTAACTTTTGTCAATACTTTTCATAAAATTTTTTTTCTAACTTTATATATGTTATTCTAAAAATATATTATTATTCTATATTAAAAAAATCACTTGAAAAGTGACTTTCTTTAGTAAAAATAAATTGACACAATAAAACAAATTATTGTTAACATTTCAAATAAATCTATTAATATTTGCTTACTTTTGCTTTCTTTTAGAAACTCTTGAACAATTTCGCTACTTAAAATTATTACACTTGCTACCATTATAATTATAGCGCTTGCTAAATGATTTGAAGTAAATAGACCGCTTATAGCAAAACCAATCAAAATTCCCACAAATGTGTATTTGAACAAACTTAATAAACTTTTTGTAAGACTTTCTCCCCTCTTAATAGCCCAAACTAAAAGACCCAATGCTATTCCTAATAATAATCCGCCGCCTGCAGCAAAATAATTAAATGTAGATAATGATAGAGTGGAAACAGCAAATGACGCAATTACTAATATATCTATTATTCCTTTATAAATTAATCTAGTTTTTTCTTTTTCTATTCTATTTGAAAATTCCAACATTCTAATTAAATTTAAAACAATTGCTATTGTCACAAATAACGATAAGGCATTAATTGTTACTTTTAAGTTAGTTGTTACTAGTGCAAATACTACATAAGAAAGCATTGTTAATGCTCTTACTACTACTCCCTTCCAATCCTCTTTATTGTCAAACAAGCAATTGAGTATTCCCATTAATAAACTTACTAAACCTAAACTTATAAATGCTATCAATATCATAATATTATTTTAACCCAATTTTTTAATAAAACAAAACAATTTAAATATTTTTTTATTATTTGTCAAAAATAATTCTATGAACTGGAAAATATCTATTTATCATTTTATAAAAGATGTAATGCTTTATATTAGTGCTTTTGTCCCTATGTATTTTTTGATTTTAATCAAGTTATTTATTGAACTATCTTCAAATAACTTAAAATTTAATGCTTTATTTATTATTTATCTTGCATCTTTATTGTTATTTATTGTACTTGGTATATTGGGTTTAATCATAAACACTATTTTTTCAAATGATATAACAAAACAAATATTAATCTTAAATAAAAAGAATATTACAGATAAACATTTTTTAGGATACTTTTCTTTATTTGTACTTTTTGCACTGCAACTCAACTTATCTTTAGTAAGTAGCTATATTTTGTTCCTTTTTATTCTATTTTTTATTGGTATTGTATATTTAAATAATTCCTTATTTTATATCAACCCCTTATTAAATATATTAGGATATAATTTTTATGATATAATATATTGCGAAGAAAATAATGATAAAAAAATTGAAGCAAAATTCTTTTACAAAGGTGAACTAAAAGAGAATTGTTATTATCAAGTAATTTTTAAAAATCAACACTTCTCTTTTATTAAAAAAAATAACTAAAAAAATCTTTTTTTATATTTACAAATATGTATAATATATATAGAAGAAATTCATGACAAATAAATATTTTTTTGATTATAATTTTTATAATATTGAATCAAATAAGTCTTTTGATAAAAAAAATTTAACTTTAATTAATAATTTTAAATCATTTCAACAAACACAAGATAACACATGTGCTCCTGCCTGTGTAAAAATGATTTTAGATTATATAACAGACTATAAATTAAACTTTGATGAAATGAAGTTGGCAAAAGATTTGCATACAAGACCATTTCCTTATGGTACTAAACTTAAAAATATATATAATTTTTTTAAAAAAAACGAAAATAAATATCATTATAAGACAATCGCTAGTATAGATTTAGTAAATCAAAAAAAACATTGTTTTAACTGTTTTGAAGATTTTAAAGAATTCGTTATTACTAACTTAAAATCCAATTCCCCTATATTAGTAGAAAATATTGATTATGGTGGTCATTATAAAATCATAATTGGATATGATCAATCTGACGAAAATGTAGAAAACGATGTTTTAATTTTTGCAGATCCCTACTCAAATAATGAAAATGGTTATAACTACTTTTATGCAGATAGATTTTTTTACATGTGGTTTGATGACCACTGTATAGAAAAAAAATATAGAAAACAACCTTTTATTTTAATAAAAAAGCAGATTAGTTAATCTGCTTTTTCTTCTTCACTACTTTCTTTCTCTTTTTCTTTTATTTCAACCTGTTCGATCTCATGTTCTAATATTTGTTCCTTCTTAAATAACCCTTTAAATTTATTTGAAATTTTATTTATCAACTTGTCATTAAAAACAATAAACTTATCCCAAAAAAATTCAGTTATAAAATTTAAAACCATCATTATAAATGTCACAAGTGTACCATTCCAACCTATCTGTTCAAGAGCATTTCCTCCAAATGTTGAAACTGGTATAAACATAGCATAATAAATTATTACTATCGTCATCGCAAGCGGAACATTTGAAGCAGCCTTAAAGGTAAATTTTCTATTAAATGTAAAATTCCAAATTACTGATAAAGTTATACTTATTAAATATGCTGGCCACCATGCTAAACATTTTGTCCAAGTATAAAATAATTCAAAAGATAATAATTGAATCACTCCTGCAGATATCGAAAATGCTAAAAATTTAAGGAATTGAAAAAATTGTTGTTTTTTAGTTAATAAAATTTCTTCGTTCCCCTTTTTATCATTTGAATTCTTTTTTTCTTTTTCAACCATATTATTATTTTGAATTAGATTGTCTTTTTCTTGTATTTTTTCAC
Source organism: uncultured Clostridia bacterium (assembly GCA_944372505.1). GTDB lineage: Bacteria > Bacillota > Clostridia > Christensenellales > UBA1242 > Caccovivens. The sequence goes on from CALVZK010000001.1 coordinate 265,683, forward strand.
CTTTAAATTCTTTTTTTGCCATTTATATACCTCGCTAAGATTATGATATTATATCATACATGCTGTAATTTGTAAATAAAACGCTCTATTTTCCGCAATTTAAGTTTTCACGACCAATTTATCAATTCAAAAAAATAACTAATCTAGGTCTTGTTTTTTTATAAATCACTTGCATTTTTTCTTTCTTATATATATAATATATATATAATATATAATATATATAATAGAGGTTTTATTTAGCAGGAGTTTATATGGAAAATCAAGAATTAGAAATTGGTAAAAGTGTCAAATACGACGAAAGTGATATTCAAGTGTTGGAAGGACTTGAACCCGTTAGAAAACGTCCTGGAATGTATATTGGTTCTACTGATGAGCACGGCTTGCATCATCTTGTTACAGAAGTTGTCGACAACTCAATTGATGAAGCACTTGCGGGATATTGTACTAAAATTGAAGTTGTAATAAACTTTGATGGTTCTTGTTCTGTTATTGATAATGGTAGAGGTATTCCTACCGGAATTATTCCTAAAGAAGGAAAAAGCGCTGTAGAAGTGGTTTTAACAAAACTTCATGCCGGTGGCAAATTTGGAGGTGAAGGATACAAAATTTCTGGCGGACTTCATGGTGTCGGTGTTTCCTGTGTTAACGCTTTGTCAAAATATATGCGTGCTGATGTTTATCAAAATAATCAACATTATAAAATAGAATTTTCTAGGGGTATAGCTATTACTCCTCTTGAAATCATAGGCTCTACTGACAAGAGAGGGACTACAATCACCTTCTTACCAGATGAAGAAATTTTTGAAACTTGCAATTTTAATTTTGATACAATGAAAAATCGCTTTAGAGAAATTGCCTTTTTAAATAAAGGTCTTGTTATTTCTCTTGAAGATAAAAGAGAGGGACAAGAAAGAAAAGAAGTATTTGAGTTCAAAGGTGGAATTATTGAATTTGTAGATTATTTGAATAAAAATAGAGAAACACTATTGTCTGCTCCAGTTTACTTTAATAAATTTAATAAAGATTCTAAAGGTGATGTCGAAAATGAGGTTGAAGTTTGTCTTCAATTCAATGAAGGTTATAGCGAAATAATTAATGCTTATGCTAATAACATTAACACAGAAGAAGGTGGAACTCATTTAGATGGTTTCAAATCTGGTCTAACTAAAGTTATAAATGATTATGCAATAAAAAATAAAATTATAAAAGATAATGAAAAACTTTCTGGAGAAGATTGCCGTGAAGGAATAACTGCTGTTATTTCTGTAAAATTAAAAAATCCTCAGTTTGAAGGTCAAACAAAAACTAAACTTGGCAATAGTGAAATGAGAAACATCGTTTATAAAGCAATGGTAGATGAATTTGGTGACTATTTAGATCAACATCCTAATGAAGCACGTAACTTGATAATGAAAAGTATTACAGCTCAACGTGCTAGAGATGCTGCTAGAAATGCTAGAGAGTTAACTAGACGAAAAAGTGTATTAGAAAACACTACCCTTCCAGGCAAACTTGCTGATTGTAGTGAAAAAGATCGTAGATTTTGCGAAATTTACATTGTAGAAGGCGATTCTGCCGGCGGTACAGCTAAAACAGGTAGAGATAGACGTTTTCAAGCTATTTTGCCTTTAAGGGGCAAAATTTTAAATGTAGAGAAGGCTCGACTTAATAAAATTTTAGAAAACAATGAAATTAAATCAATGATAACTGCCTTTGGCTGTGGTATTGGAAGCGAATTTAACGAAGATAAACTTAGATATGATAAAATCATTTGTATGACTGATGCCGATGTTGACGGAGCTCATATTAGAATTTTATTGCTTACTTTCTTCTTTAGATATATGAGACCTTTAATAGAACATGGACATGTTTATGCTGCCAAACCACCTTTATATAAAGTTACAAAAAATAAGGACGAATACTATTTCTATTCTGACCAAGAACTTGAAGATTGGTATCAAGCTAATGGTAGAAAAGGATGTAATCAACAAAGATATAAAGGTCTTGGAGAAATGGATGCTGATCAACTTTGGGAAACTACTATGGATCCCGAACACAGAATTTTAATTCAGTTAACTATGGAAGATGCTATTGAAGCAGAAAAATATTTTAATGATCTCATGGGAGAAGATAGCGAATTAAGACGTAAATTTATTGAAGATAATGCAACACTTGTAACTGATCTTGACATATAAAAATTTAATTTAAAGGATTAATATTAAGTATGTTAAATAAAAAATTTTATAATGAAACATATGATAAATTTTTAAAAACTTATGGACAAGAAAGTGAAATGCGACTTTGCATAGAAGAAATGAGTGAACTTACTAAAGAACTTTGTAAATACATTCGTTATTCAAAAAATTCAAAAAGTGATGAAAACGATAAAAATCTTTCTTTAATTAAAAACAACATTATTGAAGAAACTGCTGATGTATTAATTTGTGCTGAACAAATAAAAAGAATTTTCGGAGAAAAACAAGTTGCTGCAATGATGGATTATAAAATTCAACGAGGAAGAAAAATAGTAGATGAGGATATAAAAAACGCAAATGGGAGATAAATATGGATAAACATGAAAGCAAAAAATCTTTAGAAGAAATATTTAAAGATACAAAGATTGAAAAAGTAGATACTGTAGACAACCTTAAGAAATCATTTATTTCTTATGCTATGGCTGTTAATGTTTCTCGTGCAATTCCTGACGTAAGAGATGGATTAAAACCAGTTCATAGACGTATTCTCTATGCTATGGGCGAAATGAATAATTTTTATGACAAACCAACTAAAAAATGTGCTAGAATTGTCGGTGATGTTATGGGTAAATATCACCCACATGGAGATAGTTCTGTATATGATGCCATGGTTAGATTAGCACAAGATTTTTCTATTCGATATCCTCTCGTTGACGGGCAAGGAAATTTTGGCTCTGTAGATGGAGATCCTCCTGCTGCAATGCGTTATACTGAGGCAAGGCTTTCTAAAATTGCAGGTCTAATGCTAGAAGACATTGACAAAGAAACTGTCGACTTTTATCCAAACTTTGATAATACTTTAGAGCAACCTAATGTATTACCTTCAAAAATTCCCAATCTTTTAATTAATGGTGCTGATGGTATCGCTGTTGGTATGGCAACAAATATTCCTCCTCATAATCTCACAGAGGTTCTAAATGCCCTGCAGGCATTAATTGATAATCCTGAAATAGATATTGATGAACTGATAAAATATATCCCTGCTCCTGATTACCCTACTGGAGGGATTATTATGGGACGAGCTGCTGTTAAACATGCTTATAAAACTGGAAAAGGCGGTATTGTCGTTCGAGGTAAAGCCGAAATAGAAGAAACTAGCAGTGGTAAAAGTAGAATTATCATAACTGAATTACCTTACCAAGTTAATAAAGCACAATTAATTGTGCAAATTGCTGACCTTGTTAAAAATAAAAAGTTAGAAGGAATAAGCGATATCAAAGAAGAATCAGATAGACGTGGGATGAGAATTGTTATTGATATAAAAAAAGATTTTAATGCTCAAGTAGTTCTTAATTCCTTATATAAACAGACACAACTTCAAAAAGGTAGCGGAATTATTTTTCTGGCTCTTGTTGATGGACAGCCTAGAATTTTAAATTTGAAAGAGATGCTTTATTACTATCTTGAACACCAAAAAGAAGTTTTAACTCGTAAAACTCAATTTGATCTTAATAAAGCACTAGAACGTGAACATATTGTTCGTGGATTAGTTATCGCTCTTGCAAATATTGACGAAGTAATTAAAATTATTAAATCTTCAGAAGACAAACAAGATGCAAGTATTAAACTTACTCAAAACTTTGAACTCGATGAAATACAAGCAAATGCCATACTCGAAATGAAATTATCTAGACTCACCTCTTTGGAAGTAGAAAAGTTAAATGATGAATTGAGAGAACTAGAAATCACTATAAATGATTTGAAGGACATTCTCGCTAGACCAGAAAGAGTTCTTCAAATTTTAAGAGATAACTTTGAAGATATTAAAAATCAATATGGAGACGAGCGAAAAACTGAAATCAGTCTTGATGCAGGCGGAATTGATATTGCTGACCTTATTGAAAAAGAAGATGTTGTTGTTTCTATGACAAATCAAGGATTTATCAAACGCATGTCTATTAGCGAATATAAATCACAAAATAGAGGTGGCGTAGGAATAACTGCTCATAAAACAAAAGAAGAAGATTTCGTAAAATATATGTTTGTTACAAATACTCATGATGATCTTTTATTCTTTACTAATAAAGGTAAAGTTTATTGTATAAAAGCATACGAAATTCCTGAAGCTCAAAGAACGGCTAAAGGTCGAGCTGTTATAAATTTACTCATGCTCTCTGACGGTGAAAAAGTAACAACAATTATACCTAGAAAAAATAATGAAGGTAACCTTATAATGGCTACTAGAAACGGGCTAATCAAAAAAACAAAACTCGAAGAATTTAATTCTATCAGAAAAGTAGGAAAAATTGCCATACGACTTATCGAAGGAGATGAACTAATTGGTGTTGAAGTATCAAATGGTAACAACGACATTTTAATAGCTTCTCATAATGGTAAGTGCATTAGATTTAATGAAAAAGATGTAAGAAACATGGGTAGAGATAGTCAAGGCGTGAGAAGTTTAAAACTACAAAATGAAGACTTTATTGTAGATATGACTATTGTAAAAGAAGACTCTCAAATTATAACGATCAGCGAAAATGGATATGGCAAAAGGTCGAATGTTGAAGAATATAGACTTCAAGGTCGTGGAGGTATGGGAGTAAAAGCTGGTATTTTCAATAATAAAACAGGTCCACTCGCAGCTTTGAAACAATCTTTTGAAGATGAGGACATATTATTGATTGCTGACAACGGGGTTATAATTAGAACACCTGTAAACCAAATAAGCGCTCTTTCTAGAGTAAGCCAAGGTGTTAAAGTGATGAAACTTAAAACAGATAACAAAATTGTTGGAGTCGCTTTAGTCAAAAAAGAAGAAAAACCAGAAGAAACATTAAATTTAAAAGATGAAAATTCTGCACAATAGCAAAATAATTTGACAAAAATTGATAAAAATGATATCCTTAACAATCAAGAATGAAAACAACATTTGATGCAGAAGTTTTTACTAAATTTTTCATTTTATTTTAAAACTGTGAAGAAAATTCGACTGCATTGTTTTAATTGTAATTTGGACTTTGCAATAAAATTTACTTCACGGTTTTTTAGGGAGGGCTATATGGCACAAATGAATGAAAAAGAATATCTTAAAAAAACAATAAAAATTTTAAATGATAAAATTTCTTTAAATTCACAAAAATTAAAAAATACCAAAGAAGAATTTGAAAATAGAAAAAAAGAACTATCTCAAAATTTTTCAGATCTTTCTAGAGGTGGAGATCTATCTGACGCCTATAGCAATTTAACAGATTATCAAAAAATCGAAGAAATAATTGAAAAGGAAAATTCAAGATTAAATAATCAAAAGTCTACCCCATATTTTGCAAGAATTGACTTCTGCCCTAAAAATAAAATTAAATCACAAAAAATTTATATAGGACTTGGTAATGTTATCAAAGATAACAAAGTTTATGTTGCAGACTGGCGTGCTCCAATTTGCTCTATGTATTATGATTTTTCTTTAGGTCCTGTATCCTTCACAATAGACAAAAAACAATATAATGGTCAAATGACATTGAAAAGACAGTATAAAATAGAAAATGGTCAACTTTTATCATATTTTGATACTGATTTAACAATAAATGATGAAATATTACAAGAAATTTTATCACATAATGTTACAACTAAAATGAAACAAATCGTTTCGTCTATACAAAAAGAACAAAATACCATTGTAAGAAATGACTTAAATGAAAACATGCTGGTTCAAGGTATTGCGGGTTCAGGAAAAACTTCTATTGCTTTGCATCGTGCAGCTTTCTTGTTGTATAAATATCGTAATCAAATAAAAAGTAGTGATATTTTAATTATTTCACCTAATAATATTTTTTCAAGTTATATTTCTGATGTTCTTCCTCAATTAGGAGAAGATAATCTAGTAGAAACAACATTTGCTCAAATTGCTAGAACAGAATTAAAACGTCCTATTCAAACAAGAGAAGATATGCTTGATGAAATAGCAACTTCTCCTAAACAAGAAGATTTAAACGAAATTTCTTATAAATCTTCCTATGAATATCTAGATAGTCTTTTAAGATTCTTAAAAGGTCCTTTTTTGGAAACATTTTCCCCTTGCGATTTAAGTTATATAGTAAAAGAAGACAATGAAGGAAATAAAGAAACTATAGATTTTCCTGCGGAACAAACTAAAGAACTTTTTTTTAAAACTTTCAAAGGACTAGACTTATATGAAAGAATAAATAAAATAGCATGGCAATATGCAATGGTATTTACAGAAGAAAGACATTATACAAAAAGTCAGAATGCTGGCTTAAAAGAACGATTTAAAAAAATATTATATTCTTTTTTACCTATTAAAGATGTTGAAAAAATTCATCAAATTTTTATGGCTCGTGAAAATTTAAAATCCTATAAGGGCAACACAATTAAATATATGGATAAGGGAACATATCTTGCAATAAAATATTATTTGTATGGATTTGATCATGATTTTTCTGCCAAATATTTAATTATAGATGAAATGCAAGATTTTACACCGGTAGATATTTATATATTTAAAAAATTATGGTCCTGCCCTTGTATTGTTGTTGGAGATGTTAATCAAAGTATCGAAAAAAATGTAACTAACGATTATTTACAAATTACTGCTGACTTTTTAGGTTGCTCTCTTGTAGAATTAAACAAAACTTATCGTTCTACAAAACAAATAGCAAAATTCGCAAATGAAATGATAGGAATAAAAGATATAGATTATGTAAATAGAAATGGGGAAGAGCCTTGTATATATCATTCAAAAAATCAAGCAAAAACGATTGCAAATATTATTCAAACTAAATGTCCAACTTTTGAACATATTGCTATAATATGTAAATGCAACAATGAAGCAAAAAATATGTATGAAAAATTAAAGCCTTATTTAGATTGCAAAATTATTCGAGAGCCTGAAGATTATAATAATAGAATCCTTATAACCACATGTGCTACTGCTAAAGGAATAGAATTTGACGCTGTCATTATTCCAAATGCTTCATTTGATAATTATTCAAATACTATAGACAAAAATATATTGTATGTTTCTTCAACTAGAGCATTGCATAAATTATATTTTACTACTGAAGATAAACCTTCTATTTTCATAAAAAATTTGCAAATTATTAAAGATTAATAATTATACAAATTTTAATAAAATACAACTAGAATTAGATGTAAAAAATGTGTTAATTAACTTAAACAAACAACTTAAAAAATATTGTCAAATTTTTAAGATAATTATATAAAAAAAATTATTCGAAAAAAACATGAAAAATCGTCATTTCCTCTATATTTTAATGTGGAAATGTGGATAACTTGGGTGTATAACCCCTCTTTAGCGTCAAAAATCACCATTTTGCATAAAAATTAAATGATTTGCATAATTATTTATTTGTGGAAATGTGGATAACTTTTAATGCAATATTTTTGCAAATTTTGTAAAAAATATTGTAAAATTGATATGATTTTTTTCAAATTTATATGTCTATTATAATGTAAATACTTTAATAATTTTTTTATAACTATTTTGTCATTTTTTTATAAATTTCTCATTCTTTTATAAAAAAACATTTGCAAATATTCTTTAGTTAATATACAATAATATTGACATAATGTTAAAAGAATTATTTGTTAAAAATTTATAATTTTTCCCCTCCCCTTTATAGTTTATCTTAACTTCAAATAAACTTACACTTACCTGAAATCGTTTTTATCGTATAAACTTTTAACTTTAAAAAGATATTCAAGTATTATATATTATTTGCATAAGGAGAATTTATGATATCACCAAAACTTGTAAAACCTCGAATTTTGTCAGGTTTTATGGAATTAGCACCTTGCAAACAAATCATCTTCAATAAAATGATAGATATAATTACAAAAACTTATGAAAATGCTTGTTTTGTTCCGCTAGATACTCCAATCTTAGAATTAAGCGAAATTCTTTTGGCTAAATCTGGAGGTGAAATAGATAAGGAAGTTTATCATTTCAATAAAGGAGATAACGACCTTTGTATGAGGTATGACTTAACAGTTCCTCTTGCTAGGCATGTTGCCATGAATAGTGAGGCTATCTCTTTCCCGTTTAAAAGATATCAAATAGGTAAAGCCTATAGAGGAGAACGTCCTCAAAAAGGTCGTTTTAGAGAATTTGTTCAATGTGACGGAGATATTGTCGGATTAGAGGATTTACCATTAACTGCAGATGCTGAATGTATTTATATAATTAGCAAAATATTTAAAAATCTAAATTTAGATGTTTTAATCCATATATCTAATAGAAATTTATTATTTGGTTACTGTGAAGATTTAAATATTAAAGATACAAAAAGCGTACTTACTATTTTAGATAAAATTAATAAAATTGGTAAAGATAATGCCAAAAACGAATTGCTAAAATTAAATTTATCTGAAACTAATTGTGAAAAACTTTTGTATATTATTTCTCTAAATGGAAACTTTCAAGATACAATAGATAAATTAACACCATTATCACAAAACCAAACTTATATATTAGGACTCAATCAAATAAAAGAACTTTATAGATATATTAAAGCTTATGAGATAAATGAAGAACAATATTGTTTGGACTTATCAATTATACGTGGACAAGATTATTATACAGGAACAGTTTTTGAAACATTTATGAAATCTCATCCTGAATTTGGTTCTATCTGTGGAGGCGGAAGATATGATAATCTTGCTGGTTATTTCACTGAAAAGAAAATGCCTGGTGTTGGATTAAGCATTGGGCTTACTAGACTTTTTGATTTACTTGATAAAAATAACTTACTCCCCCCTATCGCCCCAACTAATACAAAATTACAAATTATACCTCTTGGCGATTATATAGAAGAATGTTTAAGCTTACAATCGTTCTTTTCACAAAAATTAAATTGTGAAGTTAATTATGAAAACAGATCATTTAAATCAAAAATGAAAGAAGCAGGCAAAAAACAAATTCCTTATATTTTAATAGTTGGAGAAAATGAGCATAATTCTAAAAAATATACTTTAAAAAACATGATTACAGGCGAGCAAAATTCTCTAACTAAAGAAGATTGTTTAATACAAATTAAAAATAATTTATAAAAAAAGCACTCATAGTCTACACAATTTGAAACTAGCGGAATAATTAACACTTTAATCAACTTTGGTTAAGGTGTTTTTTATTCTCTTAACCGCCACAAAAACAAATATTTCTGCAGTTGTCAAGGATTGTCGCAAAAGCGACATTTATTTTAACCTTGACAACAAAGAATATTCGTTTACCATAATAAAAAGAGAAGAAAAAAAATAATAAAAAAGCGAAAGTGTGTTATGCTCTGTCAACACTTTCGCTTTTTGCTTTCATTTATTTGGTTGTAGAGTGTGCTTGTCTTCGGTGGAGCATTAGCTCTCACCGACTTGTATCAAGACAAGCACACGTTTAAATGCCAAATCGCTTAATTATTGCTAAAATATTCTATAATTGGATTTAAATTATTCTTTTCGTATATAATGTTACATAAATTATCATTTTTTAGTGTTTTTAAAATATCCTTCATTGATTTTCCTTCTATTTCCTGTGAATATATATATTTAATTACATTTGTTATGCTTAACCGCAACATTTCATCCACTTTGGCATAAACTTCAAGTATAGAAATCTTTCTAAGCTCAGGATTTTCAAATATTTTGCCTAGGGAAATCACTGCTAAACCATCAACAACCTTTTTCAATTGTTCAACGCAATCAACTGCGATTTTACACCTTCTCTTCCCTTCAAAATCAGGAGGACTTGTTGCAAATGCAATAGTAGGGATATGTAATTCTTTTGCCACCTCACAAACAACTGGTGACGCGCCAGAACCTGTTCCGCCACCAAGACCTGCCACAATAATTAGAAAAGAACAATCTTTTAACGCATCTTTTATTTCTTCACAGTCTTCTTCTGCTGCAATTTTTCCAAATTTGGGTAAGCCACCAGAGCCCAACCCTTTGGTTGTCTTTTTACCAATTTTTACAAACCGACTTGCTTGTTCGAATTGAAAATTCCAACCAACAAACCAATCTGTGTTGATGGCCATATATTCAATATTTAGCGCTTTATTACTTCTCAAATTTTCTGTAATATGTACTCCAGCGTCACCAACGCCTACAATTTTAATTTTAAAATTTTTATTTTGTTCTCCCATTATTAATTCTCACAAAATATTTCTTAAAATTCTTGTTAGCTCGTCTACATACTTATTCTGATTTCCGCATGAAGGGAAGGAAGTATTAAAAGCATTAATATTTTCTGAATAACCACTCTCCAAAATCGCCGCAAAAACTTTTTCCATGCAAGTTTTTTTTACGACAATAATATATTTTGGTGATAAAAGTTTAATTTCATTTTTCAAATCTGGTATATATTTATTTATAATTTCCCTTTTTTTACTCTTGGATTTAATAAAACCTATGGGTTCTTTGCAAACATCATACAGCCAACATTCCATTTCTTTAAATTTTGCAAGTGAAAAATCAATCCCTACATTTTCAAAAGATTCTTTTGTATATCTGTATAGATTTGAATTCTTATCATAGAAGAAAGTTCCGCCAGATGGTCTACTTTCTCCAACAAACAAAATTTTTGTTTTGCTTGGTTTGAAATCATTTCGTTTCTTTTCAAATTTCTCTGATTCAACAATGTTTTTAAACAATAATGAGCTTTGCTCTAATTCTTTTACTCTTTTTCTTTCTATTTCTAAATCTAATAATTCAATACTTTCCATTTATATCTCCTTTATATTTTACAAAATGCTTATAGATTTTAATCAGTCCTTTCAAAATTTGGATACGACTTCATATAACAACCTTTACCTTTGATAGTAACAATCTCACAACCATACTCACGAAGATAGTTTATATTGCGAGCGATTGTTTTTCTATTACACTGTATTCCACAAAATTGACTTATTTGTTTTGCTATTTTTGTTTGATGTAACAAACATTTTTCAGAGCTTCCATATTTCAGTGCATCATAAACGTACAAAATAATAAGTTTTTTTGTTTTTGTCATTTTTATTTTACCTCCCTACTAATATTATAACATAAAACATGGGTCAAAATCAAACCATATAAAAAATCTAAACATATTTTAGTTTAGATCTTTTTGCTAGTTTCAAAAAAGTTTACCCATAGTGCTTTTTTTATTTTTTTCTTTTTTAAAAAAATTTGAAATATTTATTATTTAAGTTTATACTATTTATATGAATGATAGAATTAAATCTAAATTAAAAAATCTTACAACTAAACCTGGCGTTTATGTGATGAAAGATAAAGATAATATTGTGATCTATGTTGGTAAGGCTAAAAACTTAAAAAATAGAGTTAGTCAATATTTTCATTCTTCAAATAAACCAATCAAAGTCCAAACCATGGTTGACAATATTTATGACTTTGATTATTTTATAACTATGAGCGAGATGGATGCTCTTGCACTAGAAAATAATTTAATAAAAAAGTTTCAGCCTTTTTATAATATTTTATTAAAAGATGGCAAACAATTTCCTTATATTAAAATTAACATAAAAGAACCTTTTCCTAAAGTAGAAATAACACGAAAGGTTAAAAAAGATGGTGCAAAGTATTTTGGCCCATATTTTGCCGGACTCGATGCACGAGAAATTGTAAAAACTATCACAATGGCTTTTAAATTAAGAACTTGTAATTTAAAAATAACTGAAACTTCTATAGCAAAAAGAGAATGTCTTAATTATTCTTTGGGTCTTTGTTCAGCTCCTTGCACAAAAAAAATTGATAAAGAACACTATTTTATTGAGTTAAATAAGGTTATCAATTTTTTAAATGGAAATGATGATGAAATTGAAAATGTTTTAACAAATAAGATGATTTCCGCATCTAATTTAGAAAATTTTGAAAATGCTTTGCTAATTAGAGATAGATTAAAAATGATAGCAAAATTAAAGGAACGGATAGTCGCAAATATTCCAAAAGATATTAGCAAAGATGTTTTTGCTTATGTAAATGATGGTTTAAGCGGTGTGATTACCAACATGGTTATTAGAGGAGGTAAAATTCTAGGAATAAAAAATTATGTGTGTCAAGATGGTGAATTAGAAGATGAACAAACTTTGTACAATTTTATCATACAATACTACCAAAACTTGATTATTCCAAATGAAATAATTTTATCTCATCAAATAGAAGATACTGCTCTATTTGAAAAATTTTATAATAAAAAAGTCAATTTCATTTTTAATCCTCATGGAATAAATAAGAATTTACTTAACATGGCTCAGGAAAATGCACGGGAATATTTAGAAAAACATATAGAAAAAGAAAAGCTAAAATATAACAATACTTTGGGAGCAATTAAGGCTTTAAAAGAAAAACTTAATTTAAAAGAAATACCACAAAGAATCGAATGTTATGATATTTCTAATATTAGTGGTACAAACAAAGTGTGCTCAATGGTTGTTTTTAAAAATGGAGAACCAGCAAAAAAGGATTATAGAAAATTTAAAATTAAAACTGTTAAAGGAGCTAATGATTTTGCTTCTCTTAAAGAAGCATTAGCAAGACGATTAAAAAGATTTGTTACTAAAAATGGAGAAAGTTTTAATGAAAAACCAAACTTAATTATAATAGATGGTGGAAAAGGACAACTTTCTTCTTGCTACGAAGTATTAAAAGAATTTAATTTAGTGAATGAAATAGAAATGATAAGTTTAGCAAAAAGGATTGAAGAAGTTTTTTTTCCTCAAAATTCAAATCCAATCCTTTTAAAATATGATAGTGTAGAATTAAGATTGTTACAAAGAATCCGCGATGAAGCACATAGATTTGCAATAACATATCATAGAAATATTAGAATTAAAAAACAAACACAATCGGTTCTTGAACAAATAGCAGGTATTGGTCCTAAAAAAAGAGATGCCTTATTAAAAGCATTTGGAACAAGCGATGAAATATCTAAAGCTGATATAGATTTACTACAAACTGTACCTGGTATAGATTTTAATACTGCTAAAAGAATATTTGATTATTTTCAAAACAATAACAATATTGACAATATTGAAGAATAAATTGGTTCATAATTAAAAAGCAAATGAAATTTTTATATTTAAATTTATTTGTAAATAATAATCAAAATTTGTTATACTAATATTCAGGAGGGAAAAATGAGAAAAATAACAATGGTTCAATATGGTTGTGGAAAAATGAGCAAGTATACAATGCAATATGCTCTAGAAAAAGGAGTAAAAATTGTTGGTGCTTTCGACATCGATCAAAGTAAAATAGGTAAAGACATATCTTCTATTATTGGTTGCAGAGAAAATTTAAATGTAAAAATTCAAGATGCAAAAGACTTCGATAAATTCTTAAAAAAACATTCGGTTGATATTGCAGTTGTCACGACAACAAGTATTTTTAGTGAAAATTATCCTATTTATGAAATCTGTGCTAAAAATGGGGTAAATGCTATTTCAACATGTGAAGAAGCATTTTTTGCTCAAAATTCAAATCCAAAACTTGCTAAAAAATTAGATAAAATTGCTAAAGAAAATGGTTGCACTATCTGTGGTAGTGGTTATCAAGATGTTTTTTGGGGAAACCTTATTAGTATTCTAGCTGGTGCTACTCATAAAATAATTAATATTCGCGGAAAATCTTCATATAATGTTGAAGATTACGGAATATCTTTAGCAAAAGTTCATGGTGCTGGTCTTAGCCAAAAGGATTTTGAAAAAGAAATTGCTATAAATGATGAAATTAGCGAAGAAGAAAGAAAAAAATTAATTAATGCTGGTAAATTTTCTCCAAGCTATATGTGGAATGTTAATGGTTGGCTTTGTTCTAAACTAGGTCTTAATATTATTAGCCAAACACAAAAAACTGTTCCTCAAATAGCAAAACGAGATATTCATAGCAAAACCTTAGAAATGACTATCCCTAAAGGCTATTGTACTGGAATGAGCGCTATAGTTACCACAAAAACTAAAGAAGGAATTACTATAGTTTCAGAATGTATTGGCAAAGTTTATGATAAAGATGAGTTTGATTGCAATGACTGGACCATTGAAGGCGAACCAAATACAAGAGTTGTCATAGAACGACCTGCAACAGTAGAATTAACATGTGCTAGTGTAATTAATAGAATTGTCGAAGTTTTATGTGCTGAAAGTGGATACACAACTACAGATAAAATGGGAGAAAACTATTATAAAGCATTGCCTTTAAATAAATACATCGAAGAGGTGGCATGTGAAGATATGTGTTGTGATAAAGAACACCACAATTGTCACTGTGAAGATTAATTAAAAGGAAAACAAATGAAAAAAGGCTATTTTATTACTTTTGAAGGCGGAGAAGCATGTGGCAAATCAACGCAAATTAACATGTTAAAAAAAATGATAGAATCTTCTCCTTATAAAGATAAATTTGTTTTTGTAAGAGACCCAGGACAAAGTCCTTTAGGTGAAGAAATACGAAAAATTATTCTTTTTGCTAAAGATACTCCAAATCCTATAACAGAATTATTCCTTTATCTTGCTTCAAGAGTTGAATTATGTGAAAAAATAATCAAACCAGCACTTAATGAAGGTAAAATTGTGATATCTGATAGATTTTACGACTCTACAATTGCATATCAGGGTTATGCAAGAAATATTTTACCAATCAAAGAAGTTTTACATTTAGCAAAAATGTCATCAATTGGGCTTACCCCAGATCTAACCTTTTATCTAAATCTCTCCCCTGTCGAAGCTTTTAAAAGAAAGGGAAATAGTGTTCTTGATCGAATGGAGTTGGAAGGAGAAACATTTCACTTAAAAGTCAAAAATGGATATGACAATATTGCAAAGAAAAACAAAAAAAGAATTATTAATATTGATGCAAGCAAATCACCTGAAAACATTTTCGAAATAATAACAAATATAATTAAAGATAAAACTAAAATAAATTTATAAAAAATGTGCAATTTAATTTCGCACATTTTTTTGTTGTGTCTTCTTTTCATAAAAATCATTATTATTAATATTAATCTCATTCTGGCTTACTATAGTTATAATTGGTGGATAATTTAAAAATTCAATATATTTATCTTTTATATTTTCAAATTTTAGATTTTTGATGCATTTTAGTATTTTTAATTTTCTTCTTTCTGTAGGAATTTCACCAAAACAATCATAAAAATCATACAAATTTTTTGCTAGAACTCTAGCGGAACTTAAATCAATTTGAAAACTTCCTAAAATTTTTCTTTTATGTTTTTCAAAAAGTGCTTCATCATAATTTAATATTACATTTTTAAATTCTTTAAATTTACTTATTATATCTTTTAAATTTTCTTCTTGACATTCTATTGACAAAACTACACTTTCGTATATATTTGTATCACTAAAAATACCATTAGCACTATAACAAAGGTTATTTTTATCCCGATAAAATGTAAAAATCTGCTCATTTATCATTGAAGAAAAAATATTTAATAAGATTGACCTCTCCATCGTCATGTATCTTTCTCGATTTACTTTAAAATCGTACTCTATATTTAAATAAGCCTTCCCATCTTCAACAGGTTTAATTTTTATTATCTTTTTATTTTTTTTGTATCCCAGTAAATTATTAAAATCGAAACCCCTCTTCCCTTTGTCAAGTATTCTAGGATTAATATATTTCTTTATTAAAGTCAAAACTTCTCTTTTCCTTATATTACCAGCTACAACTATAACCAAATTTTCTTTGTTAAAAAATTCTCCAAGAAATTTATTTATATCTTTCATTTGTATTCTATTTACACTTTCAATAGAACCTGCAGGCGAATATTCTCTATTTTGTATTTCCTTGTTTAAAGACAATTTCTTTGTTTTTAAGTAATAAGCCATTTGTCTATTTCTTTTAACTAATGTTAAAATTTCATCTTTGATAATTTTTCTTTCATCTTCAATATCTTCTTTCTTTATTATAATATTTTTAAATGGGTCAGTTATTAAATTTAAAGCCTTATCTATCTCCTCTTTAGGAACAAACGTAGAAAAATTTACAATTTGAGAACTAGTGTAAGCATTGTAAAAATAATAATTTTTCATTTCTTCTCTACGTTGCATTTTTGTTGCGGATTTTGTTGGAAATCCCATTAAAATATGTTCACAAAAATGAGCAAGTCCTGATTTGCCAATATAATCGTTATAACTTCCCGCTTTAAAAATTAAATCAAATACAACTCCATTAATATTTTTTATTTTTTTATATAAAACTGTAATACCATTATTAAGTTTAATTATATTGTTTTTCATTTTATCCTTTTAATCATTTTTAATTTTTAGATTTGCTTTTTTTTGAAATTTTCCATCTTTTTTATAAACTACAAACTTAGTGTCCTGACTTTCACTTAATTCCTGTACTCGTTTTAACGCTTCATCTTTTGTCTTTTTACTGTCAATCACTCTTTTTGCACCATCTTTTTTAATTTTCCAAAGCTTATCTTCTTTATCAAATACTACTCTATAAACTCCTTTTTTAGTAGCTCTTTCTTTTTCTTCTTGCTCTTTAATTTCAACATTCTCCTGTTTATTTTCTACTTTTTTGTCTTCATTATGCTGTATATTTTTTTTCTTTTTGCTAAAACACATACTAATTCCTCCTTCGTTTTTTAAAATATAATTATATATTTTGCATTTATATTATAACATATATTTAAAAAAATTCAATAAGTTTATTTAAAACCAATTAACAAACAAAATAGATTTTATAATTATACTTAAATTTATTTTATAATATTTTAAAATTATGTTATATTAAATTAAAGGAGTAAAAAATGAAATATATCGGAACTACTTCAAGAGGAATAAAAGCCCCAATTATTAGACCTGGGGACGATCTAATAAAAATTACTGTTAAATGTATAGAAGATGCAATAAAAAATAATAATATTTTAGTCAAAGACCGTGATATAGTCGCAGTTACTGAGGCAATAGTTGCAAAAAGCCAAGGCAATTTTGCAACTATAAATGATATTGCACTAGATGTAAAAAACAAACTAGGCGGAGGAAAAATAGGATTAATTTTCCCTATTTTATCAAGAAATAGATTTAGTAATATTCTTAAAGGTATTGCAAAAGGAGCTGACGAATTAATAATTCAACTATCTTATCCTTTCGACGAAGTAGGAAATCCCCTTGTTTCAATAGACAAATTATATGAATTAGGAGTAACCAATTTTAATAAAACTTATTCATCAAAAAAATTTTACAATTTAGTTGGAACAATAGAGCACCCTTTTACTGGAATGGATTATATTGATTATTATCAAAAAATATGTGGCAATAAATGTAAAATAATTTTATCTAACGACCCTACAACTATTTTAAAATTTACAGATAAAATTATTTGTTGCGACATTCATTCAAGATTTAGAAACAAAAAAATTCTTTTATCTTATGGGGCTAAAAAAGTGATAACACTAGATGAAATTTTAAATAAAAGCGTAAATGGAAGTGGATATAATGAAAATTATGGAGTTCTTGGCTCCAACCTCTCGACAGATGATAAACTTAAATTATTTCCTCGCGATACCCAATCTTTTGTTGATAAACTACAAAAAGAATTGTTTAAAAAATTAAAAGTTAAATTTGAATGCATGGTTTATGGCGATGGAGCTTTTAAAGATCCCGTTGGTGGAATATGGGAACTTGCAGACCCAGTTGTTTCTCCTGCTTATACTAAAGGTCTTGAGGGTACTCCTAACGAAATAAAACTTAAATATATTGCGGATAATCAACTATCTAATTTAAATGGTGTCGAGGCAGAAAAGGCAATGAAAGAACTTATAAATAAAAAAGACAAAAATTTAAAAAACAAAAATGAATCTCTTGGTACAACTCCTCGTCGTCTTACAGACTTAATAGGCTCGTTATGTGATCTAACAAGTGGTAGTGGAGATAAGGGCACCCCTATTGTTCTTGTGACTGGTTATTTTGACAACTATGCAAATGATTAAATCAATAAATTTATTTTAAAAATGCAATCTTAAACGATTGCATTTTAAATATATTTTCTATTTGTCATCGTTAATTTCACTTTGATAGTATTTCTTTGAATCTTTTAAACTCTTTTCAACTGTTTCGTAATTATCTATTCGGTTATAATATATAACTCCATAATCTTCTGCTATTCCTACAAAATAACCTATTATAGTTAATATTACAAAAATAAATCCACTGAATAAAAATTGAAAAACACATAAAAAACAAACTTTTTTTAAATTATCTATCAATTTTTCTTTATTTAATTTAGATAAATCAAATATTTTTTTCCCAATAACAATACTGATTATTCCTATTATGGTGAAAATAATTGTACAAATTAATATCGGCTCACGTTTGCTCGCATTATTTTCAATGGAAGAAAATGCAAAATCTAGAGCAATTGACAAAACTATTATAATTGTTAGTATTCCTATTAAAATAGAAATTATGCCAGATGCTTTAAACCATTTATTTTCAAATTCTTCATTTTTTAGTCGAGAAAAAACTGAACTTGTATATCTATCATCAATATTTTGTCCTAATTCTAAATCATCTTTAGAATGCTTTGAATTTAATTTTAATTCTTCAAGTTCATTTCTTAATTCTTCTTTAAACCCATGTTTTTCTTTTTTCATACATATATTATAACATAAATCAATATATTTGTAAAGATGTATATTTTATGCCATAAATTATACAAAATTTTTTATGTATTTCTAACTAACAATTATCCTTTCACCCCGAAATTTATTAAAATTCGTCAAGACTTCATATTCAGTTGTGCCTAAAATATTTGCAATATCATAAGCATTTTTCATTATTATGACTTTATCCCCTATTTTACATTTTATATTACTTACATCAAGCATAAATGTATCCATACATATATTACCCGTACTTCTTGCTTTTTTACCATTAATATTAACTTCTAATTTATTTGACAATTTTCTAGGCAATCCATCGGCATAACCTAAAGGTATAGTTGCGACTGTTATATCTTTATCAGCAGTATATCCACACAAATAACCAACATGCTCTCCTTTCTTTACATCTTGTAGGCTAACAATTTCGCTTTCAACTGACAAAATTGGAGACACCCCGTTCACTTCATAACCATACAATTCTATTCCCATTCTATATACATCGCAATTTAGATCTTCAAATATTGTTTTGCCTCCTCCAACATGTTTAATTGTATCCCAATCAACTGGTAAATATTTTAAAAATTTAAAAAATAGTTTTTTTTGATTTTCAGTATATATTCTATCTGTAGTTAAACTAGAAAAATGAGTATATATTCCTTCCAATTTTAAATGATTTTTATTTAATAATTTAATAATTTTTTTAAAATCATTTACTTTCTTTATACCATATCTATTCATGCCAGTATTAATACATAAATGCATCCTCGGTGTTAAACTAAAGTATTGTGCTATCTTAATTATTTTTTCCACATGATTAGGCGAAAACACTGCAAAAGAAATTTCTTTCTCCATACATGTTCTATAATCTTGACATAGTCCAAAAACTATTATAGTTTTATCAGTATACTCTCTTGCTAAATATGCTTCATCCTCATTAGAAACCCCAAAATAGTCGATTCGTTTACTTAAAATTGGCAACAACTCTTTCTGTCCATGCCCATAAACATTGGCTTTTATCATAGCACAAATCTTTCCATTAGTAATTTTTTCCATGTGCTCAATATTTTTATATAACTTTTCTTTAGATAAAAAAATTTTTGAAAACATATTAAAGTATATTCTCAAAAATTTTTATTTGTGTTTTTTATATAATTATGAAATGTAATTTTTTGTTCCATTTATACCATATCTGTAAATTTTTTCAATTTTCTCCTGGTCTCTATAAAATCTATTTGCTATTTCTTTAAAATGTGCTATATCCTCTTTTGTTACACTATCATCCATTGTTGCAACATCACTAATGTTTAGACTGTAAATTTTGTTTGTAAAAATTCCACTTAAATTTGAAACAAAAATTGAATTTTTTATTTCTTCTGAAAAAATTGAATATCCATGGAATAAATTTGAATTAGACTCTAAACCATATAAATCACAAATAGTAGGTAAAATATCATATGTATTACAAAAATCTTCTATTTCAACATGATTGCCATTGGCTAATTTTTTACTATAAATAAACATAGGAATGTTATAATTATATGTATTTTCATAATCCGTTTTTTCTGTTCCTCTAACTTTATAGCATAAATCCGAGTAATAAGCATTATGATCAGCAAAAAATACAATAGAAGTATCATCGTCACGCCCTTTTTCTTCAAGCGTTTTTATTAATTTTTCTACTACTCTATCAAAATCTATACTTGCCGCCTTGTAATGTTTAAATAATTCAAAATCCTTTCCTTCTGGAATAACATAATTAGTATTTTGTTCAAACCATACTGAAAAATTTTCATAATTGTCATCAAAAATTTGATAATATTCCTCAAAATTTGGGTTATTATAATCATATGGACCATGTGTAGATAATGTAGCATAAAAAGATAAAAATCTTCCTTCGTCAGGTATAATATTATCTATTTGATTTTCTACAAAAGATATTTCTGGAATCCATTTATTAAAAGTTGTATAAACATAAGGACCAGTATAGTCTTCTATGGTGTAGAGATTATCAAATCCTATGTATTCTTCCCCATGTGTCAAATTTCTATCATAAAAATTTTCAAAATTTCCATGTATATAAGATGTTGTTACTTCATCACTAGAAGAATGTTCAAATAATCTTGGTAACGAATATTCAAAATTATAACCACTTTCTGCTGCTGACGGAATAAATATGTTCTTTGGAACACTACCTAATAGAACAATTCCTTCGCTATAATTTGTTCTATTCCTTGCGTAAAATTCATTAAAAACAACGGTATTTTCGTTTTGGTATAATAAATTATATAATGTTGGAGTATTGTATGGATCGACTGCATACCACTCAAAGCTTTCACAGAGAATAACAATTAAATTATCACCATATAAAATAGCATCTTCATTCCCTTCTTGATAGCCATCATCAATAAAATTTTGAAGTTCCTCTATTTCATTATCTGTTAAATTTTCTTTAAAAATATAATTTATAAAACTTTTTGTATAAAAGCCATAAAATCCAAACTTTTTAAAAGCATCTATTTTAAATTGGAAATTTTTCCATAGATACTCATCGCTGGTTTCTATTTCAGTCTGCGCAGATGTAGCCTGTGCAAGTGTTGATTGTTGAATTTGAAATAATGAAAATCCCATTGCCTCTATAAATATAAAAGAAGCCAAAAATAATGTAACTTTTGAAAAATTCTTAATTTCAAATGTTTTTTTATTAAATTTTACAAGCAATATTGATGTAAATATCATAATTGAATATATCATTATATTCAGAAAAACACCACCCCAATCAACAAAATCCATTGTTAATGCCGTTGTCGCTTCTGCTCCTAATCTTAATAATTCATAAGATAATATATCTCCAAAGATAAAATACATGGTTGAATTGACAATATTCATCAAAAATTGTATAGTTATGAAAAAATAAAACAAAATCAATGAAGCCGTTTTATTGTATACTAAATATATAATTCCTGCGATAATCAAAATTATGGATAAATCAAACAAAAAATAAGTTGGTAAAATCATTATATTGCCACTTGAATTAGCAAAACCTAAATATGAAAAATTAACAATCTCTAAAATAATTGCAAATAAAACAAATATTAAAGGAATTAAAACCCTATTCCACGATACATTTTTGATTTTTACTTTCATTTTCTCGCCTTTATATAATTTAATCTTCTATTATTATAATCATAAAATAAAAAAATTCAAGTTAAAAATAATATTTTATTTTACTTATGTAAAATAAATGTATACTAAATAAGGATATATTAATATGAAAAAATTTTTTATTACACTATTAATTTTTCTACTAATAATATTATGTGAAGTTGGTAAATATTTTATTAATTACAAATTCTTTTATTTTGCTCTAGTTTTTGAGTTATTTTCATTATTTATTTGTATTTGGTCTTTTCTAGGAACTAAAAAAATATTAATTTTTTTTCTACACTTATAGCAATTTTTAGTTTTGTTTTTTTGTTGCAAAATTTAATTGTTTTAACTGAAAACAAAAATAAAACTAACAATTTTGAATATGTAATACATGCTGGTGGTGGTTTAGACGGAAAAGCATATTTAAATTCAAAAGAGGGATTTACTTATTATGTGCAAAATGATTACAAATATATTGAACTTGATTTCCTATATACTAGTGATAATGAAATTGTTTGCTCTCATTATTTTGAAGGTTTAAAGAATTTTGACAAAAATAATAAACCTTCTTTACTTCAATTTGAAAATTCACTTATATATGATAAATATAATGGTATTACCGCTATTTGGCTTATAGAACAGTTAAAAATATATGATGATATTACGATAATATTTGATACAAAAGAGAAAGACAGTATTTTAATTTTAGAAGAGTTATCAAACATGTTGGCTAAAAATGATATTGATTTTAATAGTTTTATTATTCAAATTTACAGTGAACAAAATTATAACGAAATAAAAGCTAACACAAATATCAAGTTTGCAAGATTCTGGTACACCAACTATAAATCTAACTATAAAAGTATAGATGTACTAAAGATTTTTGAAGATAAAGCAGATGTAGAAGCCTATGTACTATATTTCTTGAATTGGTGGACATTTACTGAATTAGATTTTAATACAACCAAGTCTATTGCTGTGCATACTATCCACGAAAAAGATTTCTGTAACTTTATAACTAAACGAAATGTGGAATTTGTTTATATAGATTGGCCTATAAATTAATTCTTTTAACAAAGTTTATATATAATAAAAAAATCGCACTAAAATGCGATTTTTTTAACCTAAACATAATGGAACTATAATTCCTGCTATAACAATCAATAAACAAATAACATATAAGACTTTCCAAACAAAAGGTTTAGGTCTTACATATCTCCAAGCAAGAATAGAAACAATTACTATCATGATTGCAGTTGCAATACCTTGTAAAATTCTTACTGCAGTCATAAGTTTATTAGCATCTATAGCAGATAAAATTAAAGATACCGCATAGAGTATAGTAACAATTACTATAGTCCAAAAAGATATCTTATTTAATCCCCAAAGTCCGCTACTTTTTCTTGAAGATGATGAAGAACTTGATGACTTTGTTGTTTTTGTTGATGATTTTTTTGTTGCCATTTTACTCCTCCTATGATTATTATACTCCCTCAATATTTATATGTCAATTGCTAGATAAATTTTTATTATTTTTTATCTTCGATTTTATCCTCTAACATCATTAAATAAGGAATATACTCCTCCCACCTATAATCTCTTACCGGCATTGGAGAATTATCTTTAAAATACAAAACTAGTGCTGGCTTTATTCCATGATAATCATCAACAAATTGATAACTAACCAATTTGCCACTTAAAATCAATTTTTTAATTTTTGCATGATAATTAAAATATGCCATAATCTATTTTCCGCAAAATTACAAAATTTATTAAATCAACCTAATGCTACATCTAAAATCATCATTAACACAAAACCTATCACAAATCCCCAAGTACCAATATTCGATCCACTTTTAAATTTGGCTTCTGGTAATAATTCTTCTGCCACTACAAAAAGCATTGCTCCCGCTGAAAACGATAATAGCCATGGCATAATTCCAGATAAAACACTCGAAAGAAATATCCCTAAAAGCGCCATAAACGGTTCAACTACACCGCTACAAAAACCAAAAAGAAAGGCTTTTCCCCTTGATTTTGTTTCTTCTTTTATTGGTAAGCTTATTGCTGCTCCCTCTGGGAAATTTTGTATACCAATACCTATGGCAAGCCATAGTGCAGAATAAAATGCAGATATCTCGCTGACCACAAAAGCATTTCCAAATGCCAATCCCACTGCTAATCCCTCTGGTATATTGTGCAAAGTTACAGCTAAAAATAATTTCCCACTTTTTGATAAAGATTTAAAATCTTTATTTTTATTTTTTTTATTAATTACAAGTGCAACTATTTTATCTATAAAAACTAAAAATAGCCCTCCTGCTATAATGCCTATACTCGACGGTAAAAAACTCCAATTCCCCCAACTTTCAGATTGCTCTAACGCAGGAATAATCAAAGACCAAATAGATGCAGCAATCATTAATCCTGAAGCAAAACCTAAAAATAAACTATTTATTTTTTCGCTAATATTTTTTTTAAACAAAAAAACAATCGCAGAACCTAATGTTGTCATTAAAAATATAAAAGTAATTCCTAAAATTGTAATAGTTATATTGTTCATTTTTTCTTAAGTAGAATTCCCCAATATCAATATATAAGTTATTAAAAAAATAAGTGACAAATATATTTATTTTTAGTCAAAGTTATTTATAAAAAAGAACAACTTGCGTTGTCCTTTATTTAGTTAGTTCTTTTTTTGATGAATTTATTGCTTTTACAATACTAGAAATTACTTTATTTTTATTCAACCACCAATCTCTACTCCAAATTCTCATAATCTTCCACCCTCTAGATTGCAAAAATTTGTTTCTATAAACATCACGCTCTAAAATAGAATCACTGCTATTATAAGCGGCATAATCACACTCAATACCTAATAAATATCTATCGAGTTTTTTATCATAAATACCTAACGAAATTTTATAATTTGTGTTACCTAGATTGGTCTCGACTATATATCCAAGTTTTTCTAATTCTTCCTTTATATTTTGTTCTAAACTGCTTTCAATAATATTTTCTTCTGGTTGTACTAATGGTGCCTTATATTCATCTAGTATATATTGAATTTCTTTATTTTTCTTATTTGAAACTGCTCTAACATATTTCAAATAACTTTTAAATATTTTTGGCCCAGCATTTTTAGTACCATCAACCATTAACTCTTCAGGCTCAATGCTCGTAACAACATAAATTTTTTCTTTTGCTCTAGTTATTGCAACATTTAGTCTATTTTCTCCACCTTCTACGGAGAGAGGACCAAAGTGAGCAACCACTTTCCCGTATTCATTTCTAGCATAGCCAATACTGAAAATAATAATGTCCCTTTCATCACCTTGAACATTTTCAAGATTTTTGATAAAAATTGAAGTATCTTCTCCATTGTCTTTTCTATTTTGTTCTCTAATGTAAGCATCTCTAAAAACAGAATCCTTTAAACATTCTTTATCAATTGCATCTTCAATAGCATTTTCTTGTTCAGTATTAAAAGTTATAATTCCTATCGAACTTTTATTTCGTTTATTTTTTATGAGCTTTTTTAGTAAACTTACGATTGCATTAGCTTCTTCTTGATTTTTTCTACCAAGCCATCTTCCATTTACCTTTATTCTTTCAATTGGCTTACAACCAATATTCTTTGATATATTTGGAGCAATTTGCAACTTTCCATCATAAAATACATAATTTGAAAAATTAATTAGTTCTTCATTTTTACTTCTATAGTGATAAGTTAAATTTGTACTATTATATCTTGATGTAGCAAGATCTAGTAAACTTTCTACCTCCAAAGCTGCTTGAGATGCTAAATCAAGATCATCTTCACTATCATTTCCCATATATCTTTTCATAAAAGTAGCAGTAGGACGCAATTGTTTAGAGTCTCCAGCAACCACAATATACTTACCTCTATAAATAGTAGGTATTGTATTTTCGATAAATACTTGACTTGCTTCATCAAACAATATTATGTCAAAAAGGTTTTTCTTTAATGGAAAAATCATCGAGACACTTTCTGGAGATAACAACCAACAAGGAAACAGTTTTAATAAATAGTCCCCATATAATTCCATCAATTTTCTAATAGGCATAAGTGCTTGTTGTTTAGTAATCTGATAAAGATAATTTTTATTATTTTCCTCATCATTTTTAAAATGTTCAATATATTGTTCCTTAAATTTATCTAAACAAATTATGCTTGAAATATTTTTTTCTTCTTCTTTAAGAGAAAGAATCCTGTTTCTTATATTTTCAAAATCTATAATTTTAGATAATTTGTTTTTATTTAACTCTTCATACTTGACTGCTTCATGGTAAACTCTTATTTCTAATAACTTATTTATAACTTCTTTAAATTGTTTTAAACTTTTAGAATTTGCAAAGGCAAAATTTAATATAACCTTTTCTTCATTAGTTAATCCTTTTAAAGCTACATTAATATCTCTTATTTCAACATAATCATCTAAAGCATTTAATAACAATTTTAAATAAATAGTATTTCCATTTATAATGTTATCAATAGTCATTAAATAACCTTTTTTATCAAGCACTTTTTCAAGTAAAGAATAATTTTTAATATATTGTTCAATTTCTTCTTTTGTTTTTTCAAATTGCTCGGCAATTTCTTTCTCTTTTTCTACAACTTTATATTTAATGAATGGATAAAGAGGAAATATTATTTTAGAAACAGAAAGAACATTATTAAGTCTAGGATAATCTATTTTAGAAATCATTTTTACTAATGGTTTTAAATTTTGTTCATTACCATTTTTATTCTCTAACATATACACCATAAGTTGTCTAGCGTGAGGATAAGAAGCGGTATCAAATGGTATAATTGTTTTAGCAATTAAACCATTTAAATAGGTTTTTAATTGATTTAAAATATGTATATCTACATTATCTTTAATATAGTCAATTAATGGGTTCGATTTTTTTAATTCTATGTACCTATAATACAATGAACTTTTATTTTTTTCTCTTATAACCCTTAAAGTTTGTGAAAGGATTTTATAATCTATTTTCATAAGTTCATGATTTTTTATCATTTGTTTATATATTAAATAATCATTACTATTTTTACCAATTTTAGCAGAACCTGCATACATTTGTTGCAATGATAAACCAAATGGAGTTTTTGTAAATAATGTATTCGAAATTGTTTGAAGTTCAGCAACTTCTTTATTCAAATTTTCCTCAACCTGTTTAAAATCGTCATAATTTTCGTTTGGATGATAATTTTCCATAACTGCCTGATGCGTTTTGTTAACTCTCTCATAAAAATTAATTTTATTTTTTTCAGGGTCAGTTATAAACATACATTTAGAATTTAAACTCTTAAGACGGTTGAAAACTACGTCTAAAGCAGCTTTCTTTTGTGAAACGACTAAAACTCTTTTATTTTTACAAATAGCATCAGAAATAATATTAACTATTGTTTGAGATTTTCCAGTACCAGGAGGCCCATAAATAACCATATTCCCCGACTGATTTATTTTTTCTATCGCATTTTCTTGAGCATAATCTAAATCATTAATAGTATAAATTTCTTCTTGAGTTTTTTTAATTTTTTTAGATGATTTGCCTTGGAGTAATTGATCTATAGCTTCACTTGAAAGTCTTTTTTTCTCTAACAAAGAATAATCGTTATATATTGCGTTAGCAAGAGGAAATCTTCCAATAACACAAGCATTTAACACTTTTAATTCATCATCTCTATGGCTAGGTTCTGGTATACTATCAAAGGATATCAATTTATTATCAAATTTTTTATCAATTTCAAACTTAAATCCGTATGCAGATAAATAATCAATAACATCTTCGACGCTTTTAAGTTTATAATCTACTAAATTATCAAATTCCATGATAAGTCCTTCATAATTTAGTTTATGTTCTTTTGCATATGCTAATAGTAAAACTTTGTTGAACTGAACTAGTTCATCATTTTTTGCTTCAATTGTGACATTGTTATCATCTTCAATATTAATTACCACTGGAAATAAAATTAATGGTGCTTTAATAATAATATCTCTATTAATTTGTCCAGTTACAAAAGGATAACCTATAAACATTTCATATCTTCCGGTTTCCCTAGCAAATTCTTCGATTTCTCTTTTTAATGACTTTAATTCTTTTATTTGAGAAAGAATTATTTTTTTACCTTCTTCTTTCTTTATTCTTTCTCTTCTTAAATTTTCATTACGTTTTTCTTCTAAACTCAAATTAGCAGTATCATTATATAATGATTTTACTTTACCTTCAAGATTGAAATTTTTTAAAATTCTTTCTTTGGCCTCTTTACGTATTAGCCTATATCCTAGCCTCTTTCCCTTCCACAAAAAATTAAAAAATTCATCAAAATCCTTTTTATCATCACCTATAATTTTACCAATGTCATAAGCATACTTTTTACTTAAATTTTTAGAATAAAGACTTCGATTCTTTCCACTAATTTCTATAAGTCTTTCTTTGTAATATTTGTAAATAGATTTCATAATTTTCCCTTTATTTTATAATATCATTTTTATACAACAGTTGCAACTAGAAAATAAATATAATAATTTAATTTAAATTATTTTGCTACTTTTTATATTTACCTCTTTCCATGATTTTTTTAATAAAAGTTTTTCTATGTAATGGACAAGCCCCTAAAGTTAAAAGATTTTCTATATGATCCTTTGTCCCATAACCTTTATTTTTTGAAAAACCATATTGAGAATATTTAGTATGTAAAGTATTCATTAAATTATCTCTATAAACTTTGGCTATGATTGAAGCACATGCAATATTATAACTTTTTTCATCTCCTTTAATTATGTTTTCTTGATTTTTATCTATATCTATTTTTACAGCATCAGTTAAAACAAGGTCCACCTTAATATTTATGTTTTCAAAAGCCTTCTTCATCCCCAATTTTGTCGCCTGTAAAATATTGATTTCATCAATGGTTGATTGATCAACCTCTACTATAGAATAGTCCAAAGCTTTTTGCAAAATTAAATTATTTAAAAATTCTCGTTTTTTAGGCGTTAATTTTTTACTATCGTTAACTCCATCTATAATATTATTCAATTCTAAAGGCATAACCACACAAGCACAAACAAGAGGACCAGCTAAACATCCTCTCCCAACCTCATCTATTCCAGCGATAACAGTTTTTTCTGAAAACTTTTTTTCATAGTCTAACATAAAGTAATTTTAACACAAATATAAAACAAAGTAAACATTAAAAGTTTTAAATATAAATAATTTAAATTATTTTTCGTAAATGAAATTCTTGCAATTTAAAAAATAACATGATATAATAAATCAGCAAAAAAATGCGTTGCTAGCTCAGCTGGATGGAGCGTTCGTCTACGGAACCAAAGGTCAGGGGTTCGAATCCCTTGCGACGCACCAAAGAATGGTAAATTATTTTGCAAATATTATTTGAGATCAGCCCAAAATTTTTCAAGAAATTTTGAGGCAGATATTGTTATCAATCATTTATAAATTTTATTAATTCAGTTTTTATATTATTATAAAAGTTTGAAGAGTTATCATTATAGTAATTCCTACCATCAAACATAATTTTATTGTATTCCTGTAATTGTAGTAAAATATCTATATGTGATAACCAATTTGACTTTCTTATAATACTTTTTTTATTATAATTGTTTATTAAGTTTTCCTTTGAAGTGTATATATTAAAAGAAATTACATTAAATTTTGCACTAAGATTTTCTAAATAATCTCTTGTTAATTGCGAACCTTCTAAAATAAAAATTTTGTCATCTATTTGATCAAGATATGGCCACAACATTTGTTGAACGGCTTTTGAATGTTTTAAGTAGGCGGAGACTGCATCAAGGTTATCTATTTGATAAGCATTGTGAGTGTTTGTAAATAGATATTTATTGTTTTTGTTTGACATCATTTTCATTAAAGGTAACAACAAATCTAAACTTATCACTTTGTCAATAAATAAGTCTAGAGAAAGTTTTTTTGCAAGATATGTTTTTCCACTGCCTGCAACGCCAGTTATCACAATAATTTTATTTTTCATAGTTTCATTCCCATCTCTCATTCTATGTTGATTGTAACATATTTTGTAAAAAAAGTGAAATTGTTTGTTGAAAAAAATAATTTCACAAATTTAGCAGATTTTTAAGAAAAAAGGATGCAAAGATTACAAAATATGAATTATCAAGTTTTTGGGTAAATAAAAAGCCAAAGTTTTCGCTTTGGCTTTTATTGTTGCAGATTGTTTTTATTCATTAGACTTGTCTTCTTTTATTCTTGTGGGAGTTCTTTTTTGTTTTGATATTTTTTGAGCAAATAGTGTTATTATTTTTTCAAAACCATAATAAATGTACATTGAAATAAGGCACGCGGCAGAATAAATTAGAACATAAAAAGGAATATACAACCAAGGGTTTGTTATTTAAAAAAGCAGTTCTTTCAAACTGCTTTTTTTGCTTTTTTTGTTGATTTTTTCTTTGATAACTTTTCTTTTTCTATTTTCTTTTTATTTTCTTCTATCAAATAGTTATACCTGTCAAAGGCTTTTTCAACAACTTGTGGCCATGTCAAATAAAGATCATCAAAAGCCTTCTGGCAAACAGACTTATATTTTTCTTCGTTTGAAAATATTTGGATAATTTTGTTTGCATAGTCAAGTTCGCCATGTTCACTCACATAGCCATTGACTTCTGGTGTGATTGTGTCAGAGGTGGCAGAGCCTTTTAGAAAGAGGGCAGGTGTCTT
Source organism: uncultured Clostridia bacterium (assembly GCA_944372505.1). GTDB lineage: Bacteria > Bacillota > Clostridia > Christensenellales > UBA1242 > Caccovivens. The sequence goes on from CALVZK010000001.1 coordinate 296,421, forward strand.
TTGACTTGCTGCTTCAATTTGAACAAGTGATGAGCAATCGTAAAGAGATGGAAAGAGAAAGAGGTCTGCAAGTGCATAATGGCAAGCAAGTTCTTCTCTATCTGTTATTTTTCCAGTAAAGATGACATCTTTTGTCATTTTGAGAGATTTGACTTGTTTTTTGATTAAGTCTTCATCTTGTCCAGTCCCTACAAAAATCATTTTGAAAGGAAAATGTTTTTCTTTCAGGGTCTTCAAACTTCTGACCAAAAATGGCAAATTTTTGAGGATATTTATTCTTCCAACAAACAAAAACACCTTTTCGTCAGGAGAAATATTATATTTTTTTCTTAAAGTATCAATCTTTGCATTGTCTGTCACAGGTTGCATATCAGTGCCGTTTAACATAACTATTGGCTTGTTTTTCACCTTGTATTCTTCATGAAAAATTCGCCCGACTTCGCCGTTGACAGCCCAGTTTTCTGTTGTGTTGTTGAATACGCTTCTTATTGATGCCATAAGTATGGACACGATTGGGCTGAGGAGTGGGGTGTATGCTCTTCAAAATATTTTTCTGGATGATTGGCGTTATGCAAAGAAGGAGAATTGCAAGCCTATTGAAAATATCGAAAAGGGATATTTTCCAGAGCCTAAGATTTGTGGCGATGCACTCGTTCAAGTGATTGCTTCTGGGCTAGACAGCAGTGTGCAAAAAATCAAAGAAGCGTATGTGAAACTTATAACAAATGCAAAAAAAAGAGTTTACATTCAAACTCTATACTTCATTCCAGATGACGTCTTTTTCTCGGCACTTCGCATTGCTGTTGCCAGCGGTGTTGATGTCAGAATTATGGTGCCAAGAAAACCAGACAAGAGGACTGTCTATCTTGCAACACTTTCATACCTAAAAGAGATGGCAGATATGGGGATACGAGTGTTTCTCTATGATGGATTTTTGCATAGCAAAACGCTCATGATTGACGACAACAAAGTTTCAATTGGCACTTGCAATATGGACAACAGATCTTTTGGGCTAAACTTTGAAAACACGGCGATTATCTATTCCACAAAAATAAACGCTCAGCACAGTCAAATCTTTGAAAAAGATATGACAAATTCGCTGGAAGTTGGCAAGGAATATTTTGCTAAAAAAAGGTGGCTTACAAAAATTCTTCAAGCAATAATGAGATTGCTCTCAGCATTGTTTTGAAAAAAAAGTCACAAAAAAAACTCTGCTTTTGCAGAGTTTTTTTGATTATTTCTTATCTGACTTTTCTTCTTTATCGCACTTGTCACATTTGATTGAACTTACTACGCCAACTGCTGTCAAAACTATGCCAGAAAGCGTTGCAACGATATATCCAATGTTGTTGAGTGCAATTGCAAGAAAACTGCCATCATATGTGCCTGTGACAGTCCAATCAACACCTTGCAAAATTCCTCCAACCAGCACCATTGCAAGTCCAACGCTCAAAAGCACGATTGCCGTTGTGATAAGCTTTTTCATAATCTCTCCCTCCTTTATAAGGAGTATATAATTTAACAGGAAAAAATGTCAAATATATTTTTGAAAAACTTTTAGAAAAAATCGATTTTACACTTACAATTATATTGCATTTTTTTTTGTGTTATGCTATACTATGTGAGCAAACAAAGGGAAATTGGAATAGAAATATATGCGTTGCTAGCTCAGCTGGAAATCACCTGCGGTGATGCGACTGCGTCAAACCTTTGCTAGAAAGTGCCTTTCTGCAAAATCTTTTCCTTGTCTAATGAGCGTAACGCTCTCTCCAGCAGTGGATTGCAAGGAAAGGGGAAATTGGAATAGAAATATATGTGTCGCTAGCTCAGCTGGATAGAGCGTTCGTCTACGGAACGAAAGGTCAGGGGTTCGAATCCCTTGCGACGCACCAAAAAAATCGAACTTTATATAAGTTCGATTTTTTATACTAAAAATAATTTTCATTTCTTAAAATAAAGATAACTATTTTAAAAATGTAAAAGCATAATTTTTATTATTTTTCTAAAGATTTAAAACCTTCATCTATTGATTTACGGATGTCCTCCTCACTTCCCCATTGCGAAATAGTTAGGGCATCGCCATCTTTAATTTTTCTTAAACTAACAAAAGTATCTATAATGTTTTGGGATTTATTTATTTTTTGCAAATCTATTTTATTAACTTCTTCTTCTATTTCTAATAATAATTCTGAAATTTTTTCAATTTCATTCTTGTCAGATGTTTCTAAAGATAATTCAACAAGATTTTTTAAATTTTCTTCTAAAATTACAATATTATAACAACAATATTGTCTAACTTGAGCTAATATACTTTTTTGATTATCAGTTAAAGAATCATAATCACTTGTATTTTGAAATTTAGAATCAAGTTCTAGATATCCTGAAAATAAATTTAATTTTCTCATTATATCAATTTTAACTGCATTAAATTTTCTATAATTTAAATCTTTATTCATTATATTTGTTACTTCTTCTTTTGACCTTAAAAATTTTTGAGGAAGCTTTCTTGATAGTTGTAAATTCTCTAAAGCTTTTGAAAGATCAGCTTGGGAAACAATTTCTTTCTGTAATAATGCATTAAAAAATTCCATTACATCTTGATTAAATATAAAGCTTAATTCTTCTAAATTATTTCCTGTTAAAGTACGATTTTCAAGTGAACTATTAAGCATATTGGATAATAAAATATTTGAAATTATGCCCATTACTTCCCCACGAGAAGTTTTATTACCAAACAAGCTAAAATATTCTGAATAATTGTGTTCATCCTCTGGGCCTCCATTTAAAAGCTTATCTATAATAACTAAAGCTTCATGTCCATTCTCAAAAATGCCTATACCATTCTCTTGGTCTCTTATAAATTGAGGATATCTCAAATCAATGTCGAATTTAGAATATAAATGAATAGTTGTAAGTTTTGATGTACCAGGTAAAATACGAGAAGTAACATCTACAACACAAATTTGATTTAAAAGTTGATTAACTTCTTTTTCTGAAAATTTTCCACTTTTTAGCAAATCTTCTTCTAAAAATTTTGAAATTTTCTCTACATCTCTTGTAGAATCACAGTAACAAGCAATATTTATATTTCTTAAATTTTTTATTAATGTATTAAAATCTTTAAAATCTCCATTTTTATCAAACAAGATTGGATGAAAATATTTTTCATAAAAACTTTGTGCATCAAAAACATATGCAGAAACAAATTGAATTCCTGTATCCTCCACATCTTCCCATGAATACATGTTGATATTTTCTACAAAATGTTCAGGTCTCCTAGCAATTCCAATTGCCTGTCCTGCAACATTTATAGCTCCATTCAAATCTTTTTCTTTTGTTACTACTGGCACCAAAGATATTAATGTAGGTTTATCTAAAGCAAAATCATCTGGAACAATTTTTAAACCATAAGGATTTTCTTTAGAAACTTTACATTTTGTAAAAAAAACATTTTTTTCCATAATTTCATCTCCTGTTTTATATTATATTATTTTAGCTTTAATTGTCAATATTCTAGAATGAAATTATTTTGCTTATCATGTATATTAAGATACAAATTTTTATTGCACCAATTTTTTATATTTTTATTTATAAGACTTTTAGAAAAAATTAAAGTACGTCCTACTTCATAATGTTTATCTTTTTTATTATTATAAATTTCTTCTTTCATCATTAATTTTCTATAAAGACGGATTGCAGCTTTATTATCAATTTCATCCGTATAAAGTCTTATATTTTTAAATCCTTTTTTTTGAGCGTAATCAAAAGCGTAATCTAAAATTATCCTACCATATCCATTGCCTCTATATTCATCAATAATTCCAAACCAACCCAGCCAAGCATCTTTTGGATACTTTTTGTAAGAATATAAACCGCATATTCCAATATTTATTCCTCTATTTTTAACTATCCAATACTGTTGTAAATTAAAACGATCAGATTGCTTATTATTTAAAGAATTTTTCAAATCAATATCGGCTTTTTCATTAGGAAAAATTAAATTTTGTAGTTTAATTCCCTCATTAATATTTTTACTATCTAATAATTCATAACTAAAATTATTTAAATTAACTATTTTGTTAAATTTTTTAAAACTAGGAAAGTTTATATTTAAAAACTTTATAAACTTATTTTTATTAAACTCACCTTTAAACATCGGATAAAAATATTGATTATTATAATAAAACTCGTAACAAGATAATTTAAAACCACTTGTTTTATAAAAATCTATTCTTTTACTTTGCTGATCATTAATAAACCAAGGTTTTTCTACACAAAGAAACCAATTTTTCTCTTTGTACATATTAATAAGAATGGTTAAAGCTTGACTCCCATATCCTTTATTTCGTTGTGTTTGTTCAATAGCAAAATACACAATATAATTAAAATCTATATAAAAACAAATAAAGAAAAAACCTATTAACTGCTCATTATCTTTATAAATACCTAAAAGATTACTCTGAGAAAATTTTTTATTTTTGATTTTGTTAAAATTTATTCTTTCAGATTTTGGAAAAGAATTTAAATAAATGTTTTTAACTTTTTTTAAATCGTTTGCTGTTTTTATTTCCTTAATTTTCATTGAACACCATATCTCTTAAACAGAATTATTATAATAAGATTTTAATCAAAACAAAGAAGAAAGGAGTCTCATAATTGCCTGCAAAAATTTTGTAATCCATCTTTTCTTCTGAAAGTAATTTATTCCTACTTCTTTTGAATTAGATATGTCTTTATCAAAAATTTGGCTATACTGTTCATTTAATTTATTTGAATAAATAATGACAGTGTTCTCAAAATTTAAACCAAATGAGCGATTATCTGTATTGCAAGTTCCTATAGACAATTTATTAGAATCTACTAAAATTGTTTTACTATGCAAAAATCCATTATACAAATAAACTTTTATCCCCATCTCTGCCATTTCTTTTAAATATGAAAGAGTTGCCAAATATACGGTTTTTTTGTCTGGAATTAAAGGAACCATTATTCTAACATCAACTCCACTCGCCACTGCTATTCTTAATGAAGAAATAAAAATATCATCAGGAATAAAATATGGCGTTTGAATATAAACTCTTTCTTTTGCATTTGTAATCATTTTTACAAATGTTTCTTTTATTTTTTGAATTTGACTGTCAGGACCTGAATTTATTACTTGAACAGTATCACTTCCATAAATATTAGGTGGAGCAAATAATCCTTGATCAATATAAGATTTAGGTGGTGTATTATCGTTTTTACAATATCTCCAATCGTCTATAAAAATATTTTGTAGACCATATGCCCCACTTCCCTCGATACGAATATGAGTATCTCTCCAAGGATTTAATTTTTTATTTCTGCCCATATGATCGTCTCTTATATTTATTCCACCCGTATAACCAATTTTACCATCAATAATAACAAGTTTTCTATGGTTACGATAATTTAATTTTAAATTGATCAATCTAATATGCATGAAAGGAGGGAAAAATTCTCCTATTTGTCCTCCAGCTTTTTGAAGTTTACGAAAAAATCTTCTAGGTGCCTTACGAGAACCGACAGAATCATAAATTAATTTTACATCTACACCTTCTTTAGCTTTATCACAAAGAATATTCATAATTTCTTTGCCAACTCTATCATTTTCAAAAATATAATACTCAAGATTTATAGATTTTTGAGCGTTTTTTAGATCTTTTTTTAAAGAATTTATTTTTTCAATGCCACTAGTAAAAATTTTGATGTCATTCCCAGGCAAAGGATAAGAGCCAAAGGAATAACATAAAGTTACAAGTTCTTTATCATCTTTTAAAATTCCATCAAGTTTAGCCTCTTCTAAAGTTTGAATACCTTTAATATTTCTAATAATATCGCGTTCTGAAATTGATTTTTTTCTTATCATTCGCCTTGTTCTAACACTCAAACCACTTCCAAAAATAACATAAAGTCCAAACCCAATTATAGGCAAAAAAGTAATAACGGTTAACCATGCAATAATATATTGTGGCTTACGTTTTTCAAGAAAAACCATAACAATAAGAAGGAGAAAATTAACACATGCAATAATTGTAATCAAAAGTTCAAACCAGTTGTGCATAATTTTCTCCTCCTTAATACTTTATAGTTAAAATTTAATAAATTTATACATTATTTTCGCTCAAAACAGCGTAATAAGTTGTTCCATCTACAAGACTAGTTTCTGAAGATAATGTTTCTCCATTCTCACTTAAACTCCAACCAACAAATGTATAGCCGTCTATAGTTGGAGTAGTTAAATCTGCTATAGTTCTATTTTCTTCATAAACTTTATTTTGAGTTGTCCCATTTATTGATAAAGTAATGTTAATAGTATTACCTTCGTATTTATTGTAAGTCGCACCATTTATCAACAATGTATTTGTAGGTAATATCTCTCCATTCCCATCTTTCAATTCCCAATTTCCTTCTCCTAATTTTTCTATAGTCAAAGAATTTGGATTGCTAGATGTATAGGTTTGTTGTTCTTCCCCCACTATTATACTTACTGAATAAATTGCATAATAAGTACTATTAGCTATTAGTTCTTCACTATCTTCTAAAATATACCCATTTTCACTTGAACTCCAGCCTACAAATGTATAGCCTTCTATATTTTGTTTACCTAGATTACCTACTATTCCATTGTTTGGTACTCTAATAGTTTTTAGAGTACCATTAATGGAAGTATTTATTAGCATTGTCTCATTAGCATAATCTTGCTTCCAAGCTAATCTAATTGGAGAGAAATTATAAGTTAATTCATTTTCTTCATGTTTTGTAATATCTCTATCGGTACCTGAAACATACATACCAATTACTAATTTTATATATTGATTATAATTAAAATATTGATTGAATGTTATAGTACCATTTTCGTCAATAGTTGCATTACCAGAACCAAGAGTCCCGCCACTAATACCAGTGTCTGCAAGTTTATTTAAAGTAAATATTAAATTGTCAGATTTAAATAAAGTTGTTGATTCAGTTCCATTTTCATTACGTGACTTAGCTGCTATGCCAGCTTTCCATTGGTCAAATGAAGATGTGTTTCCACTGTCAGAACTAACAATGGCTCTTATTATTTCTGCAGTAGTTGCTCCTCCTATGTTATAATATGTTCCAGTAACATCATAAGTTTTTTGCGTCCTATAACTCATGTATTCTCTTAATCCACCATCTTGAGTTGCAGTATCACCAGGATCAAAGTTGACATTTACTACATAATATTTGGTTACTGTATAATATCTTGCCCCTTCCAATAGCGCTGCATTCTCGATATAAATTGCATCTTCCGTTATAATAGAAGCATAAAAATCAAAATCATTATAATTAATAGAATTTTGTGCAGTTGTTATGTAACTATCACCATCAAATCCCACTGTAAAATGATTATTTGCAATATTTTTATCAGTATCATTAGTAATATAATAGAATTCTGCACTTTCATCGTTAGGGATGATTGTTACTTTATCACCTTTCTTTAAATTAGTACCAATAATCTGTGAAATAGACTGATATACAGTTTTTTGAACATTAGAATTATTAGTTGCACTACTTATTCCAGTAAAGACCTCATTGCCTCTAACAACTTTTAAACTAAATGTTGTTGTACTTGTTTTGTTTACAAGAATCTCTAATGTATCATTGACAAATTCTATATGATTTTCACTATTATTATCCTCAAACTCTCCTGAACTTAATCTAAACTGATCCGCTAATACAAATGATTGTCCATCAATAACAGCTGCTTGTTTTTGCGTTTCGATAGTGACTTCTCGAACTACAGTTATGTCTACTTTAAGATCGTAATATTCAATTATTTCTCCTCTCGAATATTTCAATTTAATTGTCATTGTTAAATTTGCAGTACTTGTATTGCCAAAAATATCCGTATCTGTAAATCGAGGTATTTGAAGTGCATAATAAGCAGGTATTTCGGTCTCTGTTTCTCCACCAGAAGTCTCATCTCCAGTAGTATTGTCTTCATCTGGTTTTGCAGGATAAATATTTCTTGCCTCGTATCCACTGTGACTATTGTAATAACCCTTTGATGTATCTGAAGTCGCTAATGTATAACCAATTGAATCATTTTCGTTCGCAATCGGAATAATTTTATCTATTGAACTGCCAGTATCAGATAAGAAAGATAAGATATTGCCGTCTAAATCATAGAACTTAACATTGTCTACAGTAATATATTCAACTAAAGCAGTTTCAAAATATTCTTTAGTTTCTTCTGTCCATTTGTTGTTCTCTCCCTCTTTTGCTGTATAGCCTCCATTAGTATCCCCTTTCTTTACTAGATAATAATTTAGTTCATCGCTACTATCTCCATAATCTTTATCAAATAGATATGCTTCTATTCCTGATACTTTAATCATTTCTACATCTGCTGAAGATGATGGAGAAGTTGGAACACTTGTTACACTATATCCTTGATCATTTTTGTCAGCAATACTTACTAATTCAAAGTTTGCACCAACGTCAAAACTACTTAATTCTTCAAGACGAATTCTCTCGCCTCCTTGTTCAACTGTTGGTATTCCATATGAGGATTGTAAAGAAAAATATACTTGGAATTTATATCCGTAATTATCCTCACCTTCTACATAGAAATATTGACTACCAAATATTACTTCTTTTGCTCCAGATATTTTCGTTGCAGTTCTATTTGTACTTCCAATAATTTCATCTTCGCCAGCTGATGATTTTGGCCTATACTTATAAACTTGAGAACTTCCTTCTTTTACCCAACTTGTAGATGTCAATGAAGCCGATAATTTTTGGCCCATATTTGTACTATCATTATAAGTTTGTCCGTCTATTGTTGTAGAAGCAGGAAACTTTAAATCAAAATTATAGGTTGATAATTCTAATGTTGTATTATTCCCATTTGCATGTTTTACAGAAATAATACTCTTTTCTGTCGAAGTATCAGTTTCACTATCACCTGTGATTATAAAAGTTTTATAAGTTATGGTTCCGTCATTATTAACTAAAGTGCTTATATTGTAGACATTATCTACATTAGAAATTATGCCTGTATCTTCATCTCTTGTTGCATTTTCACTGCTTCCGTCAAATGTTACAATATAATCAGGTTCTATTTTCATAACCACATAATATGTTTTAGTGAAACCATTACTTGAATAAATTATCTTGCCTAAAACATAATTACCATTTAGTTGAGCACCTTCTGGGAAAAGAGTATAATCATACGCTGTCATAGAAGAATTTAAGCGTGCTGAATAACTCATATAATTATACCCTTCAGTCTTATATAGCTCAAATGAATCCATATTATAAGCTGTTAAATAATAATTTAATTTCGTTTTTGTATTTTCGTCGAAACCGCTTTCATCCCTTGAAGAATATGTAATTAAATCAAAATATAATTCTGCTCGTCCCTCGCCAAAATCTGAAGAAATTACAGTATTTCCACTTGTTGGATGAACAATTCTTACTAAATCAACTAAACTATTATTTTCTTGGTTTACTGTTAATGTAACGATGTTTCCTGCACTGCTGTTAATTTGATTTTCAACATCAATATCTAAACAAAGTTTATAATAATATGTTGTATTAGAAAAAGTAGTTGTTTCTGTAGAGCCATCGTTTCTATTGAAAGAAGTTATAGTATTCTCTGATAAACCCTTATCTATATTACTTGGATTAGGTGTTATATCAAAACTAGCACCATTGTTGCCTATATTAGCTGAATATTTATCATAATCTACATAATAATTACCATAAACAAGTTCAACCCTAGAAGTTAGACGTGTTGTTCCAAAAATTGCTTTATTATAATCTACATTGGTCATATTAGTAAGTGCTTTTAAAATATCTCCCCCATTTAACGTAGGATCATAATCTTGATGCGATGTGTTAACTTTCAACACACCTGTTGCGTCAGTCATAAGGAATTGATCATCAAATGCACTATCTGCATACAACCCTAAATAAGTTAAATTGTCAGGCAAAGAATAGCCTAAATCATAAATGATAGATTCTTTTCCTCCGTCAAGAGGAGTAATGAAAATAGGGTATGTAGAATAATACTTTTCATATTTTCCATAATTATCTTGTGTACCTTGCCCAAACACAACAAAATAATTTCCATTTAAACTAATACCTGCATTAGTTTTAACAGCAAATAATCTATTCTTACCAAAAATATTTGAAGTTGATGTTTTATCTACATAAAGAATATCATAATTGACATTTTGTATTTCTTCCCCTTCTTCTTGATAATTACCCGTTTCATTATATTTAGAAGTGTTAATATTAACCGAAAGAGAATTCTTTTGTATGATTACTTCGTAAATTCTTTCTACTTCTTGATATCTCAAAGTAAATACTATTTTTGCTTCTTTTCCACTATCAGTATATGTGTCATTGCCATTATATGTACCTAAATGGAATGTAATTGAATCTGAAAGAGCTACTAACTCGCTTTCTTGAAAATGTTTAGTTGCATTTGATATAGATGCATTATCTAAAGATTTAATAATTATTTGCAAATCTGATAAATCAGTGCTTTGGTTCCTATAATTTACAACTCCTTTTGTATCTACTTCCCCTTGACGAACAACTAATCTTTTATTGTTAGAAAATACTGCATTGTGATTGAAAAAGTTGTCTATTACATTGTTATATGTGGCATTATCATCTACATATTCACTTGTTAAAATATCAGTAGAATTTGGTTGAGGATAATTTGGTTCTAACTTAACAGATGGATAAACAATGAAATTATAGGTAAATGTTTTTGTTTGATTAGCACCATTAAATTCTAATTTTACCGTCACAGTCACAGTTACACTTGTAATTGAATTTACATAGTTCGTAGTTATTTCATTGCCTGTTGTTATGCAATTGCTATTATTTGCGACAGCATTGCTTGTAGTATTACCCGTATAGGTTATAGTTGAATTAGAGTTAGGGTTTTTGCTAAAGAATTCAATTGTAGCTTTAGCATTATCTTTTGTAAAATCAAACTGGCTACCCGCAACAACCGTAGGCCCTTGAACGCTTGTCTTTAGTTCTACATTTGCTTTCAGAATAAAATCTTGAGTAAATATGAATTGGTTATTATTATTATCATCAAATGTGATAGTAAATGTCAAAGTTACTTGTTCATCATAAAATAAATCCGCAATTGTAAATACATAATCAGAATCGTTTAAATTCAATATAATAAATTTTTCTCCGTTACCCTTTGCTTCCATTGAAATGGATTTAATTTTTGCATCTTTGCCATTCATTGAAATGTTAAAAATATCATTGAATTTAGGGTTTGTTCCACCTTCAATTTCTTTGTTTACAAAATTTCCTTTTAGTTTAAATTCTGCGTTTGCTTCTAATTTAACTATTAATGTCGCAAGATAACCATATTGTGTATAGAGAGTAAACTCAATTTCTCTATCAGAAGAAAGATAATCTTCTCTTGTTAATGTAAATTTACCATTATTGTCGGCAGATGAGTCATAGTTAAAATTAGTTAAATCTTTACCTATCTCCCCTTTTGTTAAATTTATTTCAAGTTGATCCCAAATAGTTGTGCCAGATTCTGCCGATCCTGCAATAGCATTTTCCTTTAAATAAATTGTAAGATTAAAGTCTTCTTCTGAATATTTATCATTTGTTATTGTCCAAATATAATTCCCTTGATAATCTTGTGTTAAATTTTCATTGTCGCCAGTGATAGATACCGAGTAATTGTGTGTTGATGCATTAATTATAAATTTATAATATTGATCCCCACCTATTACAGACAATTCATTGCTTCCGTCGCCACCTGAGTAACTTCTCTTTATTGTTACTGTCATTTGGTTTGCACTAATAGGATCAACGTACATATCAGAACCATCAAAATAAATATTTACAAAATTTTTCCAATACGAAGAATCTGTAATAATCTGACCATCAACTTCAACTGAAGCAACTTCGTGAGTATATCGTAAATTTTTAAAAATTTGTTTACCATTGTAAGAAATAGTTGCTTTTCCACTTAAAATCATTATGTTTACAATATCACCTTTTGATAAAGATGTGGTTTGCCCTTCTTCCAAGAAAATATCAGACAAATTTACAGTTGTTTGTAAAGAAGTTTCTCCGTCTGGGATATTGTAAGACTGAATAACCTCGATATTTTTCTCGTCAATTGTTGCAGAAAATTTAATTTTCGCATTTTCTGTTACTAAAACATCTAATTTGTCTATTAAGGTTTCAGTATTTTCACTATCTACTACACTTAATAATTCTATATTTTTGCTTATATTAAATCTTGAATAACCAGAATTTAATGTTGTGCTATCGAATAATTCATCTAGATCTATAGGGTTTGATGTATCTTCTATGTATTCAGTTGAACCATTGTAAGCATAAATTGGATTTTCATTTACTACATCAGGATTGACTTTTAATACATAGTAAAATACCTGACTATCAGTTATGCTTGAAACTGTGTATTTAAGAACTAAATAGAAATTTTCATAATCACTAGTTAAGTGATTTAAAGTTATAGCAACTGATGATTGACCATTAACTGGTTCTTGATTTATTAGTTTTACAACATCTTCACTCGTTTGAACATTTTCACTGGTAGATACTGGGAAGTATTCAACATTATAGCCATAATTACTTAATATAAATAATCCATTGCCTAAATTTGTATTGACAAAATAATCATTTAAGGAATATTGACTTAAAATTTGTGTTAACTGCCCTGCATTTATTTCATCGTAAATTCCTAAAGCTATAAGAGCATTCACACCTGTAAAAGTTTCATATTCAACTTGTGCTAGTGCATATGCTAGTTTCTCTTTATCATCTAAATTTACCTTGCTATAGTTTACATAATCATAACCAACTGAAGAAATAATAACTGGTATGTACATAAATATATTGTTATTTTCAAAAGTTGCGACTAAATAGAAACTTTGATCATTAAGTCCTGCTAAAAGTTTATTTTGTGGCTGTGGTGAAATGGTATCAGTCAATATTGTACATATTCCTTGTTTATTATTGCCGGACATGTCTATTTGACTAAAACTCAAATTAATTTCTTGGTCATTAATGTTTATTGTTGAATTTATTGACCAACCTTCATTTGTAAGAATGAGATATTCAACTCCATCTACAATTTGAGTTTGCGCATTGTATAATTTATCACCTTCTATTTGCTTAACATTTAATTGATTTTTTGCTATATACTCATAAACTGAAGTATTTTCGTCATTTGTATCAAATAGTTCAATATTTATAATACCAGTATATATATTATTATATGTCCTATCGCCAATTTTTAATGAAACTGTAATATTTGTGCTAAGTGATTGTTGATTGTATGGGAATAATATTCTATTTTTTATAGAAATGCTATTTCCCCCATCTTCCACTTGTAAATAATTATCAAAAGTAGCATAAATTGAAAGGTTATCAATATTGCTCCCATCACTAGCTCTTTTTACTTCAATAAATGCACCTATTGTTTGAATACTGTTGTCATATATGTAATATGTATTATTTCGTAGAGATACAGATAAATCTCTTGAGACTTTAAAATTTATTACAACCTTTGCAGAATATGTGTTATTCCCTTGAGGAGTAAATATAACAGAATAATCATTTGTTTCTTTATCCCAAAAATCGTAGAATTTAATACTACCATTATTGATTTCTCCAATTGCTCCAGTTTTATCAATAGAAATCATATATTGTGCTTGAAGTTGATTTGTAGCAGGCACAACATAATATGTATTATTAGAATAAAAGCCTCCTAAATTATTATAGACTCCATTATTATTGTTAAATTTTACACTATTAGATAATTGAATTTCACTATTAGCATATAATGGATTTAATTCTGTTCCATACGTAACATCTTGAGAAATAGTAATGTTTCCACTTAAAGTTAAATTAAACGCGAAACTAAAAGCAGATGTAGCTGAATTGGCATCAGTTACGGTAAATGAAATTGATTGAGTTGTAGAGAAATCTTTGTTTATTTTTAATCCAGTTACTATAGTCGAAGAATTTAAAGATGAAAATTTTATTGGACTTGCACCATTATACAAAGTAATCATACCATTTTCATCACTAAATAAAGCTTGTAATGAATCGCTTGATGTATCGTTTAAATAACTTGCACTCAATTTAAAAATTATATTTGAGTATTCGCCATCATTAGTAAAATATTTTACATAATCTTTTAATTGAATAATTTCATCATCTTTACTTACAGCACCATATTTCGTCACATTGATATTTGAAATATTTTCAACATCTTCTAATAATTCAGTATCATAAGGATCTAAATTAGTTGAAATTTGTTTTTTAGCAGAAGTTATGCCTGTTGATGTAATATTAAATGTAATTACATTTCCATTTACTTTTGCATTTGAATATATTTCGCTAATTCCTGTAGTTTTTAATGCTAAAGAAACAGTTGACCCATCTGCAGTAGTAAAATTGATATTTTGTCCATCTATATTAAGTCCTTCGTGTGAATCAGAAACATATACAAACTCCCATTTCCCTTTTAATGTTTCGGTTTTTCCGTTTTGATCTGTAATAACTACATAATCAAAATTATCACCAAATAATGAATTGAAATACTGGTTGATGGTAGAAAATTCACTTTCTCCTACTTTTATTTTTAAATCAAAACCATTTGAAGTTAAAATTTGCTCTACAACTGTAGTAAGTTGACTTTCATTTTGATTTTGTTCTTTTATCGTTATATAACCTGCATAATCATAAGTAGTTGGTTGTTTAATAGTTATATCTACTGCTTTTGGTGTATATATTGCAATATTTCTTTCAATTATTTGATTCCAAATAACTTGCCTTGAAATATCTGTATTATTGTAAATTAACTCAAATGAAGAAAGATATACATTTTTTTCTAAATTTATACCTTCATTTAAGATTAAATTATATTCTAAAATTCCTTCGCTTGTTTCTTGGTTAATTTGGAATGTAGGATTTTCGTATACAAAATAAGAAGTTATATCATTGTTATCTTTATCATAAATTTTAATGCTCAAAAATCCCTGATTCAACTCATTTTCAAAAACCTCTGTCATTTCTGCACTAACAGTGAATTTTAAAGAAAAAGTTTTGATATTACCTTGGTCAATATAAGTGGTTTCAGCCCCCTCTTCATCATAGTTTGCTGTATCTATTTCTTTATTTGTTACACTATCATTATTCAACCCTTTTGACACCTTAACGCTGATAGGAGATGCCACCATTTGGGCGAGATTATATCTGCCTTGATCATCTAATGATGGGACCCCATTTATAGTAACAATAGAAGAATAATATAAACTAAAATTTCCAGAGTTATAAAGTGACAAATTACTACTATTTAAAACGAAAAGATACAATGTCCCACTAGTCGTTGGATAAAGCCCGCTTTGATCAAAATTGATATTCCCTTCGCCTAAAACAGATTTTGCTATTTCAATTAATTGTTCTGTTTCACCATCACCAAAATAAGCAAAGAACCTATAGTCTTTATAAATATTTTCTTGTGGAATATTTATCCTATTTGATAAATCTATATTTGAAGGCATTATTTGTCCATCATCATAATAATCTAAAACAACTTCTATTTCACTTGGATCAATCCATGAAACTGCTTGTTCTATATGTTCAACAATAGATAACTTTACTTCATAAACAACATCTTGTGATGATTTTTCAAAAATCTCATAAACTTCATCTGCTGTTTCAACAAGTAAAACAACACTAATATTAATTTTTTCATTTTCTTGCAAATAATCAAGTGCTGTTATATCCCAATAAGAATAATTACGATTCTGCACTTGAGAATAAGGCATATAATATGTCTTTCCATCTATTTCAACTATTTCACCACCTTCAACTTTTAATAGTTGATTTTCTCCTTCAAGAGAAGGGTCTTGACCATTAAATTCAAAATTAATTGCAATGTTTTTTAACATATATTCGATCAAAGATCCCGATGTTGACCTAATTGCTACACTTAAAAATTGAGAATTGGCGATTAATGGATTATTTAGATATAGTCTTATAGGCATTGAAGAATTCATGCTTAAATTTTGGTTTGTTACGGTAAATTCTCCAATACTGGCTTCGCCTAAAGAAATCGTTATATTTGATATTGAACCTATAGTTTCTTGGGTATCTTCGTCTAATGATGCAAGAGTTGTTAACATTCCTCGGTAAAAATTTTCTCCTATAGAATCAGCATTATCTTTTTCTGCGTTAATTTGATCATCTGCATTTTTAAATGTATAGCTAGTTATATTTACTCCGCTTGTAACATCTTCGCCAGCACGGAATGAAATATCATACCCGTTTTCACTATAAATTGGAGTTATTGCATTTGAATTTGTGCCATAAAAAGATGCTTTTAACCTTATATTTTCATTGTTTAAATCGCCCGCATAAGTTATGTTGTCACTAAACATATATTGACTTTCAGCAGGGAAAAATTTAGTTTTTAACGTAAATATTTCATCTAATATAATTTGATTTGTTTCTTCTCCTTTAGAATTTAGTATAATAGTTTCTGTGCTATATACTGGTACGTCCACTGCTACTTTAATGTTTGAAGTTGCTTCTGTATTTTCTGTTGAAGTAGCAAATATAGTTGAAATACCTCCCTTAAACCAGTTAACTATTTTATTGTCAACTGTAATATCATTACCTTCCTCGTCTTCTAAAACTCTTGTATCTAATTTAACAGTGAAAGGCTCATTTATATTAACAAATTGAGGCACTTTTATAATGCTATTTGAAACATATTTAATTTCATTCTCTTGAGAGGGTCTTAATGTTTCCCCTTCTGGTACCGATAGGGAAAGTTCTACTTCTAGTTTATTTACCCCATCAGTAGGACTTGTGATAGTAAGTGTAAAATGATCAGTTACCTCAAGTTGAGATGTCTTTTCATTGTAAATATCAGAAGAATATGTAATGCTTATAGATTCTGGAACTACTGGTTTTTCTTTTGTTCCTCCACGTGCTAATATAACGCCCAAAATAGTTAGACCTGTGATTAGCCCCACCCCTAAAATTACAGATACTATAGTCATCCAAAGTTTCCACTTTGGTTTTACAGCTCCATTTAAATTTTTATTTTCTTTGGTTTTTTTATCTTTTTTCATTAAGACACCTCTCATCTTAAAATTCTACAATTTTATTATAAATTTTTAATATAAAAAATGCAAATAAAATTAATCTTTTATTAAACAACATATAATATTATTATTAATACAAAAAATAAAATTATTTAAATCGAAATGATAATTTTGCAATTTTATCTAACTTAAATCAAATGTTTTACATAAACCAAATATCAAAAATATGATTAAAATTATGATTTCAACGAAATTGTTGGTTTATTATTGCTTTTTAAATAACAAAAGTGCTAGACAAAATTAATTTATTCTTATATAATAAACACATTAAAGGAGAACTTTTGATGATACAAGCAACAAATATATCTTTGGCTTTTGGAGGAAGAGTTTTATACAAAGATGTTAATTTAAAATTTACAAAAGGAAATTGTTATGGAATAATTGGTGCAAACGGCGCAGGAAAATCTACTTTTCTTAAAATTCTTACAGGAGAAATAGAACCTAATACCGGTGAAATTTTTATCACTCCTGGTGAGAGAATGAGTGTATTAAACCAAAACCAAAATGCTTTTGACGGTGAAACTGTTTTAGATACAGTGTTACTTGGTCACAAAAGACTTATGGAAATTCAAAAAGAAAAAGATTTATTATATTCAAAAGAAAATTTTACCGAAGAAGACGGCATTAGAGCTGGAGAACTTGAAACAGAATTTGCAGAACTTGGTGGCTGGGAAGCAGAAAGCGAAGCAAAAACTCTTTTACAAAATTTAGGTATAGATGAAACGTATTTTTATACAATTATGGAACAAATTGACCCTAAAATTAAAGTAAAAGTGCTTTTAGCACAAGCATTATTTGGTAGCCCCGACATTTTGGTTCTTGACGAACCTACAAATAACCTCGATTTCAAGACAGTTCGATGGCTTGAAAATTTTCTACTTGACTTTGAAAATATCGTAATCATTGTATCCCATAATAGACACTTTCTTAATAAAGTATGCACTAATATTTGCGATGTAGATTATGGACACATAAATATGTTTGTTGGAAATTATGATTTCTGGTATGAATCAAGTCAACTTATTTTAAAGCAAATGAAAGATCAAAATAAAAAAGCAGAACAACGAGCAAAAGAATTAAAAGAATTTATTGCAAGATTCTCTGCAAACGCATCTAAATCAAAACAAGCAACAAGTAGAAAAAAAGAGCTTGAAAAACTAACAATTGAAGATATAAAACCTTCTTCTAGAAAATATCCTTACATTAATTTTGAGTACACACAAGAAATAGGTAAAGAAATTTTAAAAGTTGAAGGATTAAGTAAAGCCGGAATGTTTAAAAAATTAAATTTTAACATTGAAAAAGGTCAAAAAGTTGCTTTTTTTGCAAAAAATAGCCAAATTTTGACTACTTTATTTAACATAATACTTGGAATAGAAAAACCTGACTGTGGAAATGTTTTTGTAGGGAAAACAATTAAAATAACAAATTTGCCTCAAAATAATAATCAATATTTTGAAGGCAATACATCTTCAATTGTAGATTGGCTTCGTCAATTTTCAAAAGACCAAAATGAAACTTATATAAGAAGTTGGCTTGGTAGAATGTTGTTTACTGGTGAAGAAAATTTAAAACCAGCAAATGTTTTATCGGGTGGAGAAAGAGTAAGGTGTATGCTTGCTAAAATGATGCTTGAACAAGGTAATCTTCTTATACTTGATGAACCAACCAATCATCTTGACCTTGAAAGTATTACTGCTTTAAATAAGGGTATGCAAAATTTTAAAGGTAATATTTTATTTGCAACACACGACCAAGAAATAATAGAAACTGTAGCTAATAGAATAATTGATATTATAGATGAAGACCATTATATTGACTTTACCGGAACATACGAAGAATATATTACGAAATATCAAAAATAATCATTAAAATTTTTTAATTCTTATAAAAACTTGACAAAGTAAATTTTCATAAATATAATTATTATGCGATGATGGAATTGGCAACTCCGGAGCAAACGCAAGGTCAGCGTAAAGACTTAAAATAAGGCACTACTTTTAATGTGCGAATTAGGGTGGAACAGCGAATAGTTATATCTCGCCCCTATATGATAATCATATAGGGGTTTTATTTTTTATAAATTACAAGAATATACTATCTGCCCACAATAAAAAAGGAGATTATATGGAAAATAAATTAACAATGGAAAAATTAGTTGCACTATGTAAAAACAGAGGAATAATATTCCCTGGTAGTGAAATTTATGGTGGTTTTGCAAACACTTGGGATTTTGGTCCTGTCGGTGTAGAATTAAAAAACAATATAAAGCGTGCGTGGTGGAAAAGATTTGTTCAAGAAGATCCCCTAACCTATGGTGTTGATGCAGCTATTTTAATGAACCCTATTGTTTGGGAAGCAAGTGGTCATGTCGCAAATTTTGGGGATCCTAAAATGGATTGTAAAAATTGTAAAACAAGACATCGTGCTGATACATTAATAGAAAAACATAGCAAAGGAACAGTTGCAGCAGAGGCTATGACAAACGAAGAAATGGAAAAATACATTGAAGAACATGATATTAAATGTCCAAATTGCGGAAAAAGAGATTGGACTCCTATTCGCAAATTCAATCCTATGTTTGTAACATCTCGAGGGACTTTAGAAGAAGATGCTGATAAAGTTTATCTTAGACCAGAGACATGCCAAGGAGAATATATAAACTTTTTAAATGTTCAAAGATCTGCAAGAGCTAAAGTCCCATTTGCTATTGCTCAAATTGGTAAATCATTTAGAAATGAAATAACCCCAGGTAATTTTTTATTTAGAACTATTGAGTTTGAACAAATGGAACTTCAAATGTTTTGTCATGAAAAAGATAGTATGAATTTTTATCAAAACTACAAAGAGCGTGCTTTAAATTTTGCCAAAGATTTAGGCTTAAATGAAGAACATCTAAGATTTCATGATCACGACAAATTGGCACATTATGCAAAAGCAGCTTGTGATATACAATATTTATTCCCTATCGGCTGGCAAGAATTAAATGGAATTCATCATAGAGGGACATGGGATTTATCAAGACATCAAGAATATAGTGGAAAATCAATGTTATATTTAGATCCGTTTACAAATGAAAAATTTATTCCAAATGTCATTGAATATTCAATTGGCGCAGATAGATTAACCCTTGCAATTTTGTGCGAAGCTTATGAAGAAGAGAAATTAGAAAATGACACAAGAATAGTATTACATCTTCACCCTGCTATAGCTCCTTATAAAGTAGCGGTCTTACCTTTACAAAAAAACTTAAATGAAAAAGCCAAAGAAATTTACAATATTTTAAACAAAGAATTCATGTGTGATTATGATGACGCAGGATCAATTGGAAAAAGATATAGACGACAAGACGAAATTGGTACACCATTTTGTGTAACTATTGATTTTGATACTCTTGAAGATAACTCTGTAACAGTTCGTGATCGAGATAGTATGCAACAAATAAGAATTAAGAAAGATGAATTAATAGACTATATTTCTAAAAAAATCAAATTTAATTAAATAGTATCTTTTTATCTATCTTAAAATAATAATTATGTTCACTACCAATTTAAGAGTATAATATTGATTAGTCTATATTATACTTTTTTTAGTTTATGTTTACATTTCAACACCTATATACATTTATGACTTTATATTATTTTATAATTTTTATAAAAAATTGAAATTTTGTACAAGATTGTTATTTTTCTTATAAAAATCGTTTTTTATTAAATAATATAAATTAAATATTACAATTCTACTATCATCATCTAACACATATTGTCATATAAAAAATATAAAGTAATTTGCTTGTTATTTTTAATTATTAAATAAAAATGAAATTAGTTGATTATTTTAGATTAATTTGATAAACTAATATTAATAAATTATGTAAACTGAATATGTTTTACCAATCTCAATTAAATAAAAAGGAGTAAAATATGATAAAAACAAATTTATTTAAGAAAAAAAATTTAATTTGGGCTCTAACTCTTCTGTTATTATTACCATGCGCAATATTATTAAGTGCGTGCGGTAAAAAAAATTATTCAGTGAATATTACAGTAGATGGACAATATTTATATTTAGATATGTTTGGATCGGGAAATATATCTTTTAAAAAGAATGATTTAAAAAACTCAGGATTAAACTTACATGGCTATGATGTTTATGATTATAGCGAACTTAAAGTTTTAATTAACGGAAAAGAAAACGATGAATTATTTTCAAAAAATGATAATTCTGGAAGTATGTATAACTCACAAATTAGAGGTGAAACATTACAAATTGGAACTTTTATGTTAAACAATATAAAAGAAGATATCACAATAACTATAACAGGCGCCAAAGAAAAAGAAGTTTCTCTTGCTTTTATGCGAGCAGATGATGAAAGGCTGGGGGAAGATAAACTTGAACTTACATCATTAGACCAATCAACTTTTAATAATAATTACGATAGATATATTCAAAATTATTCAACAAAACTAAAAGAAAGAGATTATCAAAACTTAGACACTTATTATCAAACTGATAATATAGCAAGTTCTACAACCAATGGATACACCAGTGTTGAGTGGCTTTTTAAAGATAATAAAAATGCAATTTTATATGAAGGTGAAAATGAAGAAAACACATTATATAAACCTTATGAATTTAAATATAATGCTTCCGAGTTCTTTAATAAACAAACTGTAACTTATTATACTTCTGTTGCACCAAATGGCGCTATCTCGAGCGGTTATGGTAGCAGTCAACTTGAAAATCTTCCAAGCGGAACCAAAGAATATAAATATCAAGCTTACGCTTTCACAAACGGCGATTTTTATGATAATTATGCTATATTTGAAATTTTATCGGATAAAAAATATGGTTATTATGATGGTGTTGAAATAAAAAATTATGAATATGATTTTGACAATTATGGTAGTTATGAAGGTATTTTAGATAATTACGGTAAAATCGTTGCTGATCCTTATAAACCATTAAATAAAGAAAATATAACTGTTGAACAGTTGCGTAAACAAAGCAATTATGTTTTTGAATTATACGAAAAAAATCTTTTTGTTTTTGATTTCTCAAATATGAATGTTAAAGAAAAAGATATTATAATTTCTGATATTAATGCGAGCCTTTCTACAGATTTTAATGGTAGTATTGGATCAAGTCTAGATAGTATAGAAAAGGTTGACACAAAAACTACCTTCTATATATTAAACTTACCAAACAAACTTTCTGGTGTTTCAGGTATAGATTTCTCAAATGCTGAAATTCTTATAAATGGTACAAAACTTGAAGGCTTTCTTGGAGGATATAATTATATCCCAGCTAACAAAGAAACTGGTATAGAAGAACACTTCGAATGTTATATTAATGCAGGAATAGTTGAAGTTGATTTCTACTCCAAAGAAAGATTATTGGATAATGCTTTATCTTTGAACAATGATAAAGAACAATTTGAAATAACTATTAAAAACATAGATTTTGATCATGCAACTGGTCTATCAAAAATAAAAGCAACTGATTATACTAATTTTAATATACCTTATATTTTATCATATATAGTTTATGAGTGGAATGAAGGATACACTGCTTATGCTTATATTCAAACAGAAGACATCGGAAATTCTAATAATTATATCATCGAGTTTAATCCAAATTTGGGATTTGATTTTACAAAAACTCCAATCATTACTGTTAAAAAAGGTAACGAAATTAAAGAAATTGATGTAATGGCGCAAATTAACAAAGGCTTAACAAATCCAGGTTCTTTAGAAAATTGGAAAGATGAGCAAGAAAATGATTACAGCTATAGATATTTAAGTTGGTCAGAAGATGGTTATGAAATAATTATTGGTTTCTATAATCCTGAAATAAGTTTACAAACAATTTCTACAATAAGTATAAAAGCACAACTTGATCCAAATTATACAGATTGGTTAGAAATTAATTGTAACTTGGTATAAAAAAATAAAATAATAATCGTTAAAAAATGATTTAATTAACTATAAAAATAATAAGGAACTCAATATTCTTTAGAGTTCCTTTTATATTTTATTTATTTTTATAAAATTTAATTCTTTATTTTTTTTGAATATTTTTTTAAAAAATAGAAAAAATAAATTAAATAAATTAAATTAAATTATTTTTTTAAATTTTTAAGGAGATTTTTTATGAAAAATGATATAAATAATGGTATAAATTGTAATGTAAAAAATTGTGTTTATAATGAAAAAGGATGCAATTGCAATCTTGAAAAAGTAACCATTTCTCAAGGGAAAGGAGATAATCATTATTGCAAAAGTTATATTCCTTTTTATGAAGACAATGAAAAAAATTCTTCAAATAACAATATAGAAAGTAATGAAGAATATTTTGATTTTAATGATTTAATAGGCGATATTTCGGTTGATATTAATAAAAAATAAAATATTTTTAAAGTTTTTAAATATATTATTAAATAAAAATTTTTACAATATAAAATAATATAAATTTAAAAAAATCACGAAAATTAATTCGTGATTTTTTATTTTATTTTTTTGTAATAGCTAAAAGTAAAAATAAATATCTAAGGAAATATGCAAGCGATACAAGTAATCCTGCTAAATATGTCATTGCTGCGGCATTAAGAAGTTTATCAGTAGCGTATATTTCATCATCACTTGTAGCACCTAACTCAAACATTAATTTCTTTGCTCTTTTAGAGGCATTTATTTCAACTGGTAATGTTACCAAACTTGCTATGAGTGATAGTGAATAAATACCTACTGCCAAATAAATTATTATATTCCCCACACTGTTCATTAATAAAATTTCCAAAATTATTCCAATAATTAATAGCGGTATAAGTAAACCAGAGGCAAAATTAGAAGTTTTAATAACAAACTGTCGAAGTTTAAAAAGCGAATAATTATCTCTATCTTGCAATGCATGCCCTATTTCATGGGCAACAATAACTTGAGCCGCAATAGATTTATTGTCAAAATTACTTTGTGAAATATTAATTGATTTATCTTTAGGATTATAGTGATCAGTCAACTTCCCATTACATGATTTTATTGTTAAATTTAAATTATTGTCACCATTTAATTTTTGTGCTAATTCATTTCCTGTTAAATCAATTGATGAATTTATATCTTTATATGTTCCAAAAGCATCATTTACTTTATTATGTGCTATGAGAGCAATTATGATACTAAATATTATTACAAATCCACTTACGGCATAGCCAATAATATATCCCATACATATTATTCCTTTTAATTAAACAATTTAGTTTTTTTAGATAAGGCAGTCCAAAAAAGTGCAATTTTTAGAAAGTCCGCCCAATATGTTAATCTTGCGTCTTTTAAAAATCGCTTAGCTCTTTTCATCTCTATCTCATCAAGTATTTCTTCTAAAAATTCAATGGCTTTTTGTGATGCATCTTTTTCTATTGATATCGTGATTAATTTTAATAATAATGCTAATATGAAAATTAATCCCGCACTACCTAACAAAACATAACCTATTGTTCTTAAATTATCAATAAACAGCATCACAGCGCCAACTATTAATAAAGGGGTCATGAAAAAACCAATAAATCTTCCAAATTTTCGCATAAATGAGAGTCTTTTCAATTTATTCCCTTCTTTGTCTTGCTTTGCATGCCCTATTTCATGGGCAATAATTGTAAAGGAAGCTATTGAATTTTTAGATAATGTTGAAGTCGAAAGAAAAAGTTTTTCTCTCCCGTAAGCATCTCCTGCTACAGCACTAATTTGAACTATTTGAAGTTTACCACTAAAATATTTTTTATTTATGACATTTACAAAATCATACGGCATCAAATTTGACTTTATATAAACTTGATCTAATTCTTTATATCTTGTCATAAATCTTTCATAAGAGAAGTTTGCTACTGCTAAAAGGAAGCAAATTAGTACTGCAAATGCTATAACCGAAATAATTATTATCCATGTAATACTCATATTATTATTTTACATAATCCCGATAAAAAAATCAAATAATTTAAGAAGTAATTAAAACTATAGTACTCCCTTTTGCAATTTCCGTCCCTACTGGAGGTAATTGATTTATTATTATTTCGCCATCTCCATCAATCTCATAATAAATACCTAGATTCTTTAAAATTACCGCACCTTCTGTTAAACTTTTGTCTATCAAATCTGGCATAGTAACATATTCAATTTTAACATTTTCATCTTGCTTTGGTTCATTTAAATATTCAAATAAGTTTTGAAAAACCTCTTTGCCATAGGGAGCTGCAACAATACTCCCATAATAAGCCCCTGCACTAGGTTCATTGACCATTATATAAACTATATATTTTGGATTGTCTGCTGGGTAGGTACCTATAAAACTTGATATATATTTTCCTTGATCAATTCCTCCCGTTTCTTTGTATTTTTGAGCCGTTCCTGTTTTTCCTCCAACATTATATCCCTCTACAAAAGTGTACTTTCCAGTTTTATTTTCTGCACATTCTAAAAGATAATTTACTTTGCTAGCTGTATCATTACTTATAATATTACTTCTGGAACTAGATTGAATTGATTTTATTATCTCATTATTTTCATCACATACATAATCTAAAACATGTGGAGAATTAAAAGTACCTCCATTAACTATTGTTGATACAGCAGTTAAAAGTTGCATAGGGGTAACGGCAATAGCATGACCAAAGCCCATTCTGGCCAAGTCTACGTTTTTAACAGATGATTTTGCCATGAGCATACCGCTTGCCTCTCCAGAAATATCAACTCCCGTTTTTTCCCCTAAACCAAATTTTTCCATGTATTGATAAAATTTATCCACTCCTAATCTTAATGCAAGATCCATAAAACAACAGTTACAAGAATTTGAGAATGCCTCTACTAATGTTTGAGAGCCATGTCCTAAAGTTTTCCAACATTTAATTTTAACTCCATCAATAATTCTATATCCTGGACAATAAAATTTATCATCTAAAGAAACAAGACCTTCTTCCAAAGCTGCAGCAACAGTTAATATTTTAAAAGTTGACCCTGGCTCATATATATCTGTAACTGCTTTAACTTTACTTTGTTCAAATAATTCTTCTATATTGTCTCTAGGAATTTCATTTAAATCAAAACTTGGTTTATTAGATAACGCAAGGATTTCATTTGTCTGTGCATTTAAAATCATTCCTGTAACAGATTTTGCCTTTTGTTCGTCCATGATTTTTTCTAAAGCTTTTTCAAGTATTAACTCCATATTACTATCAATTGTTAGATGCAAATCGTAACCTTTTTGTGCTGAAATATAATATCTTAAACTTCCCCCTATTTCTTTACCTTGTAGATCACTTTGTACATAGCTACAACCGTCTATTCCCTTTAAATAATCATTATAATATGCTTCTATACCGCTTTGTCCAACATTATCAATACTGATAAATCCTAAAACTTGAGTTAAAAGATTACCATATGGATAATATCTATTTGATGTTTCTGCTAAATACACTCCGCTATAATGTTTATTATATATTTTTTCTGCAACTTCTCCATCTACCTGCATCTTAATTAAGACTTCGCTAACAGTTTTATCAGTTATTTTTTGATATATATTGCCGAACGTTAAGCCTAATTCACTTGACAGCAAGTATGCAACTTCTGAAGCATTTGTAACTTCTCTTGCTCTAACATATACATTATAAGTTGTATAACTAACAGCTATAGTATTTCCAGTGCTGTCCAAAATAGAGCCTCTTGGAGCAATTATAGATAAATCCCTTGTCCACTGATCAGTAGCTTTACTCTGTAAAGATTTCCCATTAATAATTTGCACAACAAATAACCTAACAACTAATGCACAAAAAATAAAGGATATTACAAGTGTAATTGCTAATATCCTTCTTTTTAATGAATATGTTGTGCTGGTTTTTTGCAAAATTATCCTCCAAATAAGCCAGCCAAGAAATTACAAAACCTATCAAACCAATTAGACTTTTCTCCTATTGTACTTGGAGGTAAGGATTCATCAGGTATAGTTTCAAATAAATTTTCCATATTTTGTGAATTTGTCGCATCAAGATTATGAAGATTATTTAAATAGGTTGCTAAGTTAATACTATATTGATTTGTTAAACTATCTAATGTTGCTATATTAACTATTCCCCAAACACCAAATAATGCAAACAATAATGAAATTATTAAATACTTAAATTTTATTTTTTTCACTTTTGGTTTATTTTCTGGTTTTTCTTCTGAAAAAACAAATACCTTTTCTCTTTCTTTATTTGATAAAGTTTCGATAAAATCATAATTTGGCTTTTCAATTACTGAAGAAGATTTACTTTCTACGTTTTTTAAAGTTTTTTTGTCTTCATCTTCCTTTTCAAATAATTCATTGTTGTTTTTTTCATTTTGCTTCATTGAAGAAAATGTAGAAGATGAAAAGACATTGATTATAGGAGTTAACGATCTATTTTCTTGTGTCGTTTCAAGTTTTTCAATAGATTTTTCTTGCGCTTTTGAAAAACTTTCTTCAGACACTTGTTTCTGCTTTAAAAACTGCTCTTTGACCTTTTGCTGTTGTTCTTTTTTTATCTGTTCAAGTAAAATCTTCTCTCCCATAATATATTCTCCTTATGATTTAATTATTCTTTACTAATTAATTAACTCTTAAACATTATTTAAAGTTTTTCTATTACTCTCAATTTTGCAGAACTAGATCTTGAATTTAATTTTAATTCTTCTTTACTTGCTTCAATAGGCTTTTTATTAATAAGTTTTATACTTGCATGATGATTGCACATACAAATAGGCATTTTGGGAGGACATATGCAATCTAAACTTTCTCTTTTAAAGATATTCTTAACAATTCTGTCTTCCAAACTATGAAATGTTAAAACTGCCCCTCTTCCTCCACTTTTTAACATATTAATTAGAGATAATAAAGTTTTATCAAGTCCACTTAATTCCTCATTAACTTCAATTCTTATTGCTTGAAAAGTTTTTTTAGAAACTCCCCCTTTTCCATAAATAACTTTCTTTGGAAAACTATTCTCTATAATTTCTTTCAATTGCCCAGTTGTTTCAATAGGAGAAATTTTTCTAGCTTTTATTATATTTTCCACTATTTTTTTAGCATTTCCTTCTTCGCCATAATTATAGAGAATTTCAATTAATTTATCTTTACCATAAGTATTTACAACGTCCTTCGCTGTTAACTTCTGTTCTATATCCATTCTCATATCTAAAGTGCCATCATGAATAATGCTGAACCCCCGCTGTGGATTATCAATTTGATATGAACTAACACCAAGATCAATTAAAAAGCCATCAATTTTATTAATTCCATTTTCCAATAAAATTTGGTAAGCATTTTTAAAATTTGAATGAATAAGTGTTACATTTTTAAAATTCTTAAACTTTTCGTTACAATGTCTTATTGCATCAATATCTCTGTCAAAACCATATAGATGCCCCAAATTTGTCAATCTTTTAATTATCTCATAAGAGTGTCCACCGCCACCTATTGTACAATCTACATAATATCCGTTTTCTTTTATATTTAATCCTTCTATTACTTCGTCAAGTAATACAGGAACATGCTTAAACTCCATACATTCTCCATCGTTATTTATTCAATAAAGAGAACACATAACTAAAGTTTATTTTTATGTAATTATCAGGATCAGCGAACAACTCTGTAAGTTCTGCTGATGCTGATATTTTATCGGAATATTCCTCTTTTATTGTTTCAGTTAAATTTATAAATAATTCTTTAAATATTCCTTCTTGTGTTTTTCCATACTCTACTCTATAAGCATTCTTTTGTAAATTTGTCATAAATGTTGCCATTATATTTTTATCAATATCTGCAATTTTCATTCCTTCAATATAAATGCTGTTGATGTCAATGAATGATTTAAATACTTCACAAATTTCTTTTGCTTGGTCTTCATTATTTCCTTCAATCAAAGTCACACTTGTAAAATCGATATTAGTTATCCTTGGAGAAGTTAATGCGTTTACAACATCTTCTATTTCATTAGCAATATTTTCTTTTAAAGTATTTGTAGTTGAAGAATATAATATAGGTTTGAGAACTTCTTCTACCTGTTCCTCTGTTAAAGAATTTACTATTGTCTCAATGTCGCCATTTAAAGCAAGGCTTAAATATGATTCTTCTTGTAATGTTGTGTTATTATTAAGATTTATTAATAATTGACTAATATACTTAAGTTCTTTTTCCCAACTTTTATATGAATCTAATATACTAAGATCCATAACATCTTTATTTACAGTTTCTACTAAATTATTTATTACAATATCATGAGTAAAATCTATTTGGTATAATGGTAAAATTATTTCTTGTAATAAGTTGCTATTTTTTGTTAATTCGTTTGCAACAGATTCTATTTTTTGAACATTATTTAAATTATTATCTGTTAATGTAGAATAAATTCCACTCTCTTTAATACTTTGTAAAGCACCTTTAACAAAATTAAATAATTCTTTATAATTCGTTATGTTTACTTCTTCCCCGTTTTGATCAATCAATGGTGAAGAAGGAATAGAAATATTATTTTCTTCTAAAAGTTTATCAATTATTGATTTCCCATCTGCCGTTTTAAGAAGTTTAAATTCTCTGACTTCATCTATCAATTGTCCCAAATTACTTGTAACCATTTCTATATCTATATTATTATCTTTCATAACTAAAATGGTAGGATCACTAATTACTTCAAATATGTCTACAACATCTGACAATTCTGAAAAGTCATCAATTATTTTGACTAATGATGAAGATATTTCATCCCATTCCTTTTCAGCCCAATTTGAAGTATCAGTGGCAACTTTTTCTAAATCTTTAGATACTGAATCAAGTGCTAAATTTATAATTGAATTTACACTATCTTTGACTATGTTTAATTTAAAAACTTGTTTTACCGATTCTGTAAAAGTATTTTTATTCCCCTCTTTTAATAAAATATCAATAAAATTTTCATTAGATGTTTTAATTTCATCTAAAATACCATTAGTACTTAAATTTTTAAAAATGTTGAATAAATTTTTTATATCACTTGAAAAGTATTGTGCAATCTCACTATTATTTGCCAAACTTTTAAGTGATAAAGAAATATCATTCAAAATTGGCTCAACTTTTTCAATATCTTTGATATTATTTATAAAAGAATAATCTTTGTAATTTTCTATTATATTTTGTAATGTGGTTGAAATAACCTTTTCAAATAATTCCCCATCTGCCAACTTATTTACTGCTTTTTCTAAAACTTCGAAATTTGTATTTTTAAAATTAACTAATCCATTATAATCATAATATTTTGTTAACTGATATACATAATCAGCTACTTGATATCCATTTTCTATTTCTTGTCTTACCTTTACATCTTTTCCATCAATTTTTACTTTTGATAAATAATCAAACATATCGTTATTCAAATTGCTTGCTCCACAAATTTTAAATAATAAATTATTATTTAACCCTGAAACAATTGTATCGACTGAAGAAGGCAAAACAGAATCTATTAAATGATCAATTTTTTCAGTTTCATTTATAGAATCATTTTCTCCTTCCGCTAAAACAATTGTTTGTTCTTCAGCAACAGAAAAATATTGTTTGTCTTTTGTTACTGTATTTAATGTCCCTACAAGAGAGGACAAAGGCATGAATACAAAAATTGCAAATAAGAATGTTTTAACTAATCCAACGCCTCCGCCAAACAATCTTAATTTTTTTTCATCTTGTTTATATTTCAAACATGTAACTGCTAAAATTTTATAAATTATATAACATAAAAGTTCTACTACTAACGCTAAAACAATAAAAACAACTATATTAGCAAGTGCAGATGGCAAAGCCGAAAAAAACGAATCCAAATTGGGATTATTTTTTATAAGCAATGATATATCTTCATTATTTTTCAAAGAATCTACTAATACATTGTTAATGGTTGAAGGAGTACCATTAACATTAATACTTATGTTTAAAATTGCATTTGTAATTGGAGGAGTTATAAAAAATGCAACAATCATTCCCACAACAGAAATTATTAGGTTAACAACTGACCTTTTTAGTCCTCGCCAAAAACCCATAAAAAATCCACCTATTAAAATTAATACAAAAGCAATTGAAATTATCCATGCTATTCCACTTGCGCTCATATAACACTCCTTTATATTTTTTTAATTTCTAACTTTATTTTAACATTTTTATATTTTACTTACAATCTTTTTTTAAAAAAATGTTTAAAAGATTGAAGTTAAAAATTAAATTCAAATTTAAAAATAAATTAAATCTTTCATTTGTAATTTTATTTTCTCGTCGCTTTCATTTTTCTCTTAAGAATAATAGACAAAATAATTATCTTTTAAACAAAATTTTAAATTTAAAATCTAAAAATTTAGATATTTATCGACATATTAACAAAATATTATGTAAAGATAGTATTGCAGACTTTTGTTAAAATTTATTTATGAAAAGAAATTTGCTTTTTATAATTGGTTTACTAATATTAATAGCCTTTGTTTGGCTTGTTACCTCTATCGGGATTAAGTATAATAAAACAAAATCTCCCCCGATTTATTACCAAAATCATAACTATATTATAAGATTAATTGACATTAAGCATTAAAATCAAAACTTTAAATAATTTTAAAATTTATGACTAGTAATAAATTTTATAATGTTGCAAAATATACAAAATTATGATAAAATCCTTACATGAGAGTTATTAATTTATCCTCTGGAAGTGATGGAAATTTAACTTACATTGAATCTGATCAACAAAAAATTTTGCTTGATGATGGTTTATCATGTAATGAAACTACAAAAAGATTAGAAATAATTGGAATGAAACCTTATCAAATAAATGCGATTATTATATCTCATGAACATAGCGATCATATAAAAGGAATAGATTTATTTTCAAGTAAATACAATATACCGGTTTACGCACATAGCGAAGTTTGGACAACCCTTGATGATAAATTAAAAAAAGTTAGTAGCAAAAATAGAAAAATTTTTGATGGGAAATTTTCTCTTTGTGACATTGATATTGATCCTGTAGAAGTTCCTCATGATGTAAAATGTTTTGGTTTTAGTTTTAACAACGATGATAAAAAAATAAGTGTAATTACCGATTTGGGTCATTTAAACGAAAAAATTTTAAACTCTATTAGCGAAAGTCAAATTGTCTATTTGGAAGCAAATTATGATAAAGATATGCTATACAATGGTACAAAATATCCTTTATCTTTAAAAAGAAGAATAGACGGACCAAATGGACATTTATCAAATTTAGACAGTGCCAAAGCTATAGAGTTTTTAACACAAACAGGGACAAGACAAGTTGTTTTATCTCATTTAAGCAAAGAAAACAATACCCCTTCTTTTGCATATAATTTTATTACAAAAGAAATATTAAAAAATGGGATTGTGGAAGGTAAAGATATTAGAATAGATGTTGCAACTCCAAACATTGGTGTGTTTTTTAGATTAAAATAAATATCAATTATACTTTTATCAATAAAAAATATATCATTAATTTATTAAAATTATTATATATTAATCTAAAAATTTAAAATAGGTATTGAATTTTATTATAAAACGTGATAAAATATAATAGAAAACAAATGGAGGGAATTATGTCTAAATTATTTGATACCATTATAAAAAATTTATTTCAAGAAAGAGGTAGAGGGCTTGAAGAAGATGTTGTTGAAGCTTTTAATAATCTGAACAAAGACACAGACATTTATTTAGAATATACTAATCCTAATAAAGCTCCAGTATCAAGAGCCTTTCTATTAGATGTTACAAAATCTTTGAAGGAAGGTTTTATGTACAATGTTGAGCAATTCAGAAATAAAGAACATGAAGATCTTCTAAAAGATTTTGAATCTCAAAGAGAATTTTTAAAGGAAAATTCTAAATCTAAAGGATTCCTAAAAAAAGAGAAAAATGATCCTTTTGATGCTTTTGTTGAATTAAAATCTTCCGATTTTGATTTTGAACCTTTTATAACAGCATTAAAAACAGTTCAATCAGACAAAACTTCTGATATTAGTTTCCCTGCAAAACTAGTCTGTGCTATAATTGAAGCCAAAACTTCCATGGAGCTTACTACTTATAATTTAAATAAAATGTATGAAATAGAAAAACAATTAATTCCTTATATTTATGCTTATGCAAATAAGCATGGAAATACAACACACTTGGAAATTCAAAACGAAATATTTTCATACTTTGGACTTAACAATAATCCTTCTAAAACACGCAATTTTAAGGCGAGAGATTATTTAAGAGGTCTTTCTATTAATTATTTAATCAAAACACACACTCAAAATGACCCTATTAAAAATACAGATGTAGAAGGAAATTCTTTAGAGTATGGACTAAAAACAGTTTATCCAAATGGTGAATTGGGGAAAATATTTATTCAACAAGACCAAAAAGAAAATATTCCAAATAATTTAAATATAACTCAATTAATAAAACAAGGTCAAATCGTAGAAAATTCTAATGGAAAAATGAATTTTACACATAGATCAAAATATCTTCAACAAGCTCTTATAAATATCCATAAAAAATTAAATAGCAATAATCCTATAAGTAACAATAATGATTTTTTAACTACAGCGGTGGCATATTTGATTCTCGCAAAAGAACTTAAAGTAGAAGATATTGGAGATTTTATAGGTATAGCACTTGCCGATCCTATTACAGAAATCGCAAAAACTTTATCAAAAAACGAAATTGAAGAGCTCTCTAATAAAGCTTATGAGTTGGCAAACTCAATTTCAAAAGAAGAATTAGACAAAGAGATAGAAAAACCTAAAACTTTAGTTTTGGTAATTCCAACAGCACAAAATGAGAATGAAGCAAATGAAGCTTCAAACCAAGAAAATATAGAAAATTCCAACGGAGAAAACAAAAATAATCAAAAATCAAATGAGGCTCCAAATTACATTGTTAAAAACCTGAAAAAATTTTACAGTTGTCTAATTCCAAAGCTTATATCAAATATGACTAAAACTTTGGATAAATATAAAGATTTACAAAATATATTAAATGCTAAAGGAAAACTTGACTCTAAGCGTAAGACAAGATATGAAAAATATCTTAATCTTTATGGAAGTGTTGAAAATATGGAAAAACTCATCTCCGAACTTAAAAGTATTGCTTACGACTTTATTAAAATAGAAAAATATATGCTAAAAAGTCTAAAAAGTGGAAAAGAATTCCCTGAAATAGAAGAAAAAATCAAAAAAGCAATGCATTTAGCAGATGAAAATTTAAAAAAATTTGAAGGTTATTATAATTTAGTAAAAAGTTATGACAACACTAAAATAATAAAACTAGCAAATATTTTAGAAATTAAAGATAAAGATAATAAAACTGATGCAGATAATGCTTTGATTCAAGGAGTTTTAAGATATTATTTGCCTCCAAAGACAAAAACAAAACAACCAAAAATCCCACAAACTGAAAATCCTGGAACTGAAAATCCTGGAACTGAAAATCCTGGAACTGAAAATCCTGGAACTGAAAATCCTGGAACTGAAAATCCTAAAACTGAAAATCATGGAGAAAAAGAAGATTAAAGTAAAAAGTCAATATTTAAAGATATTGACTTTTTTTTGTTTAATCTTTTGGAATAGCATACAATATTATTTCTGTTGGATATAATTTTCCACCATAATTTCGTAAATAATACTTATAGCAAGGATTAAAACCATCTATAAGTTTTGCAATAGAAACAAAATGTTCATTTTTGTGATAAACAGATATCAATAATTTCGGATTATCCTTTATTATATGATTTTTACAGCCAATAAGCGCTTTTTCTTCATCACCTTCAATATCCATTTTTATAGTAGTTATTTTTTCTTTTATATCTTTATCTAATGTTATAGAAGGCACTTTTATTTTTCCTTTAGTACCCGTCTTATTAGCGGAACTACTATTTTGATTTTCATTTAAATAAATATATCCGTTTCTATCGCTAACCGCCTTATTTCTACAAACAATATTTTCAAAATTTAGGAAATTATTTTTTAACTTTTCTATATTACTAGAGGTTATATCATAACAATATATCTTCTTGTAACAAAATTTTGAATAGTTAAAAATTAAATCCTCAACTGTGTCCCCTACATAACAGCCAACGTCTACAAAAACCTCATCTTTTAGTTTGGGTAAAATATCTAAATCAAAATAATAATTATATTTATAATTTATTGATTTATTTAAACAATCAAAATCATAGTTTAGCCAATTATTTAAAATAGCATATAAAAGAAATCTTGAACTATAATCTTCAAACTTTTCATAAAGCCAAATAAAATCATCAGTAAAATTCTTTAGAACTTCACATTTTTTTCTTATTTCTGTAAAATTGTTTTGATCTTCATTTAAACTTCCCCAAAATTGATATTTATGAAAATAACTTTCTAATATTTTTTTTATGTTATTCGGTAATGATTTATATTTAAATATTGTTTCACTATAAAGATTATCAATGTTTTTTGAACTTATATTGTTTATTAAATTATAAAATTTTAAATCAACTATATTCATAATTTTCTCCACCAATATCATAATATTATGTTTTGTGCTTAAAGTTGATATAATTTGAATTTGACAAATTAAAAAAAATGATATATTATAAAAAAGAGGTAAAATGATGAGAGATATATACAACTTAAATGTGCTGGGATGTAAAAGAAAATTATTAATTGCAACTACTCCAAATGGAATCAAAATTGCTGGATTCAATCCTGTCGGCGATATGAAACTTTTAAAAATATGCGCTAAAAATTTAGTAAAACAAATAAAAGAAAAACAAATAGAGTGTGATTTGATATTAACGACTGAATTTAAAGGTTTACCAATAGCACAAGAAGTAGCCAGAAAGTTAAACAAAGATTATATTTGCTTACGAAAAGAGCCAAAATGCTATATGGGAAATACAACCTCACTGAAAAGCAAAAGTATTACTTCTGGAGAAAGTTGTTACTACATTTCGGAAATAGAAAAAGAAAAAATTAATGGTAAAAATATTGTTTTTATAGATGATGTTTTTTCTACTGGTTCAACATTTGATGCTATTATTAATTTCTCTAACCAAATAAATTTTAATTTAAATGCCTGTGCTGTAATTTTAAAAGAAGATTTTATTGATTGGAACAAAAATAACAAATCTCCTTTTATTTACAAAAATATTCCAGTTTTCTATTGTGGATTTTTGCCTTTGCAAAATAGTTAATAAATTTATAATAAACAATATGATTATTTGACTTTCATCAACTTTCATATTGATTTATGCGGAAGTGGCGAAATGGCAGACGCGCAAGTTTCAGGTGCTTGTGGTAGTAATACCGTGTGGGTTCAACTCCCACCTCCCGCACCAAAATATTATTAGTACACATCATCATATTATTTAAAATTATTTAAATAAATTTATTCTTAAGGTTTAAAATAAAATATAAAAAATCAAGGTCTTAACCTTGATTTTTTGATTAATATTTTAGTAATTATTCTTGATTGTGCAAATCAATTATTTTATTAAACTTTATGTTTTATCTTTTTATTTGAGTATCTAATAAATGGTTTCCACACTTACGCACTTATTACGTTCTGCACTAATTATTAATTACATAATACTAAAAAATTCCACTAAAAGCCATGTTAATTTTCTAAATATTTTAAATTAACAATTTGACTTTTAATCTTATTGCTTATCTTGATAATTATCAATTTCATCTTCTTGATCAAAAGCTTGTCTTAACTCTTGGTTTTTAAAAATCCCTCTTTCGTTACATTCTGAATATGTTTCATAGAATTCTTCTTCCTGAATTCCATACACATCGTCAAGATTTGTAATATTAAGATATCCTCCCGCTTTGATAGTCATTGGAACAGGAGCCCCATTTTCTCCCCAAGGAACATCAAATGTTATATCTTCATGTATTTGAATTGCCTCTATGGGAGCGCCTTTGGGAGCATGTTTACCATCTGAACCTACTTCCAATTCATATCTTTTAATAAATTTAGAATGTGGAACAGCATATTTTTCTCCACTTGGATTTGTTACTATCCAGTCAGCTTCACCATTTTCATCTGCTTTAACAACAGCCGTAACTTCCTTAAGACCATTTTTCATGATAGTTTCTATTGGCTGCCCAGGTATCCCTCTTACTGCTTCTACTCTAGCATATTTTTTGTACCACTTTGGTTCTGCACCACCTTTTAGTTGATCATAAATATATAATTGCATATTTTCAATTTTCATAATTCCTCCTAATTTACATAAAGGATAGCACAATATACACAAAAAGTCAATATTTTTTTATTTAATATGCTAATAAGTAAAAATTAATATTTACAATAAGTTTTTAGAAAATATGAAAAACTAAAATTTCTATAAAAACAGTATCTATAGATTAATGACTTTTCTCATATATTAACGATGAAATTATGTATTAATAAAATTTCGATTAATATTATAAGGATTTAGTAGAGGTTTATAGTTTAAAACTACTCCTGATTTTGAAAATTTTAGTATTTGAAGTTATATATTAAATTTCAAATGAAATTAATACTTTTACAATTATTCCCAATTATAAAATTTCTTTAACAAAAAGAAATTTTATTTGGTGATTTAAACAGTAACACATTAACGGAAATATAAAGCACCAAAGAAAGATATAAATTTTTATAATTCATAATAAAAACTAATATTGACAAAGTTTGTGTTGCAATAAAACAAAATAAAAAGAAAGAGCAATTTCAAAAATTGACTATTTTATTTTTAATTTGGTAGTATCAAGAATTGGCGAAAATGAATATGCTGTTCATACTTTATTTATACAATTAAGCGACAATCTTCAATCTTTCGTTCAAGGATATAGCGATGGCTTTACTATAACAATAGGGAAAATTTGTAACAATAAAGAAGAAATGAATAAAACTATGAAAGTATTTAAAAAAATATTTATCTATTCATCGCTGATTATAAGTTTTTTAATTACAATTATAAGTATTTGTTCAATTTTTATTTCTTTCAAAGACCCTAATTTGATCAAATTATCATTTGAGATATTGCCATTTTTAATATTAACTTCCATTCTAATTACAATTGCTAGTTATTATTTTTCTTATCTTCGAGGTACAAGACAATTTAAATTTTTAGCATTTAGAAATCTAATTTCATCTATTTTAAAATTAAGTTTAGCAATTGGATTATCTTTTACAATATTAGGAATATTTGGAGTTTGGAGCTCTTTTGTAATATATAACTTGTCTCAATTTATATTATCTTACACTTATTTTAAAAGAAATCAAAGTTAACTTTTTCAAGTTTCTCTTTGTAAACATGCTTCCCCATCTCTAACATAAAAAGAATACTACCTATTATGCCCATATAATAAAGTGCTTTGAATTAAAGATTTCTTCTAAATAAAAAATTCAACTAAAAATAAAACTTTACTTTTCACGAAATAACAATATTAAAAAATTAAATTATTTTTCTATAATTTTTACTATGTTTTCTATTAATTTGTGCGTGTCTTATATTCCACATTTTTATAAAACTTTTCTTTCTTTAATAATTTTTTTATTTTCACTTCAAAAGCTTCTTTGTTGTTAGCATAGTATACCATCTTTTTAATAAATCTTTTGTTTTTTTTATCTAAAATATAATATTTTACTAAATTTTCACCTCCTATATTCTCGTCTCCAAATCTTTTTACTATTTCTTTATGAATCTCCAATATTTTCTCGTCAAAAGACAAATTAGGAAAATTTTTATAAGCGAATTGCCAACCACGCATAATACCTATATTAATATTGGTATCTTTATCTGCATCAGCAACAATTTTACCATATATAGTTTTAGGTACAACATTTATAGATGTAGAATGTTCTTCACATGCTTCAGCTATTGTTTTTATTTCGTCTTCTTTAAACCACTTTTTCAAATTCTCATCATGTAATACTAACTGCTTTGAGTGATAAGAATGCCTTTCTCTAGAAATGATCATTCCATAATCATGATAAGCTGCTATTGTGTAAACCATATTAATATTTAAACTATATTTTTTATTTAATTTTTTAAAATATTTTAAACTTCGAAAAATAACTGCCTGTACATGATTAATATCGTGTCCTTTATCAAAATACTGATATTTTTGAATAATGTTTTTTTCTATATAATTTCTTAATTCAGAATTTGGTTTCATATTTTTTCTCCTTTTATATACAAACATTTTAGAAAACAAAAAACCCCTTAACAAACTTTATCAATTCGTTAAGGAGTAAGCCTTAATCTTCTACAAATAATTTCCGAGAATTGCTAGCATGAAATTATTATATTTCATAAGAATGTTATCATATTTGTTAATTTAAATCAATTATTTTTATGTTTTTTTTAAAAATTATTGAAATTTAACCATTTCTTTAAAATAAATAAAAACAATAAATTTACGAAAACAAATATAATTATAAATACTAAAAAATAAAACTACAGCTTGACACTATTAAAGGTAATGTTAAAAAAATGTATTTTGATAACGAAGATAAACAAAAATTTTGCAGGAACAAAAAACACCTTACATACATTTTAAAATGTATAATCTAAACAAATAAAAAAATTAATTTTTTACAATTAAAAATGACTTTTTAAAACTAACCAAAACCCCCAAATTATACCATCTCTTTTAGTTATAAAAATGTAAAAACAACAATTATAACATATAACTCAGTTAATAGGAGTTATTTTTAAAATTATTGAATTTTTATTGAAATTATGAAAAAATCTTTTTATTTTTTTCTGCTCTGTTTAAATTATGTATAATATATTGAATAACTATAGTATTGACTTTAATGTTAAAATATGTTAAAATTATTGTGTAAGGAGAGGATTATATGATTAATTATAAGTCCAAATTAACTAAAACAAGAATGGAAATTTTTGAAATTTCATTAGAGCTTAAAAGAATGTTTGATCAAGCAATGAAAAGTGATGATGAAAAATTTATAAAAAATGTCATTAAAACCATAAAAAAAATACAAAAGAAGTCTTACAAAGTTATTAATAGAAAAAATCTAGATAACTACCATGGTGGTACACATAGATGTTATCCAGGAGGAGAAGTTGATTTATATAGACCACATACTGATAAGCAAAATGTCATCGATTTTATAGATTATTTTTTCATAAATAATTGCTCTTCTGCTGATGAATTTAATAAAAAATATTCTTATAAACTACACGAACATGAAGAAGGCATGTCTTTTGGTATTGCCGATTATTCTTGCACAAAATATCCAAAACAATTTTTTAACGCAAATTGTTGGGAAAATATATTAAAAAATAAGGCTAAAGAATTGTTAAATCTTATAGATGAACCCGATCTAGATCAAAATATGATAAATAAAATAAATAGTGAATATGGAGCTAAAGAAAAATTTGAAGATAAAGAAATGATTTAATAAAATTTTATAATGATTATAAACTAGGCCCAAAAGTTAAATAAAATTACTTTTGGGTTTTTATTTGAAATAAAAAAGATTTCAAAAATTTCGACTACAACATTTGTAATAATAAAATTTTTAATTTTTTAATGGTAAAACAATATTATTTTATAAGATCTAAATCTATAAATTTAAAACAAATATTTATAGAAATTTATTAAATAAAAATGAGAACAAAATTAATGTTTTTTAACTTTTGTAGATATAATCTTTTGAACTATCAGCCAAAACCCATTAAATTCGCCTCATTCATTTTGTAGAGATAAAAAAAAATAAAAATAAAATAAATTTAATAAAATGGGAAAAGTAAAAATCGCTATAATTCTTATAAATAAAGACTTACAGCGATTTTTTAAAATAAAAATGAAAGCAAATTTTGCTCCCAAATTTGGTAAAAAAGTGTGTTTAAACTATCAACTGAAATTACTTAAATTCGCTTCGCTCATAACTCGGTGAAAGCAAAAAAAAGAAGTGTTTTAAACACTCCTCTTTGGTAGAGATGAGTGGACTCGAACCACCGATCCCCACCTTTTGAACGGAGCCAAAGGCGGAGTGATTGATGTTAAGGGTGGTGCCACCCTGGCAAAGCATCGCTTTGCGCTTGCCTACGGCAAGCATAAGGTGGGGAAAATAAAAAAGAGTGAACTATCCGTCCACTCGTAACCTTTGGTAGAGATGAGTGGACTCGAACCACCGACCCCCACCTTATCAGGGTGGTGCTCTAACCGGCTGAGCTACATCTCTATATATTCTACATATCCTATTAGGAAATGTAGTTCTCAACCCAAAAGTTTTCTTGAGGGAAAATGATTAACTTTTAGATTGCACTTTTGATTATACTTAATTATTTATTGATTGTCAACATTTTTTATAAATTATTTTTTTATTATTTTCAATGATAAAATTTATGCTATAATTGTATGTGATAAGGATTAATGAAAATATGAACAACGTTAATATTAATTTATTATTAGATAAACTTTCAAAATCTAATTTTAGAAATAAATTTCATCTATCTGTCAAAGATATAAATTATATAAAAGATAAAGGTCTAAATAAAATCGAACAGCATGCATTTTCTTTTATATCTTCAAGATTATCACCTGCAAATATTTTAAATGATGGTAAACAAACTCCATTTAAAGGACACCCTGTCTTTATAGCGCAACATGCCTGTGCTTGTTGTTGCAGAGAGTGTCTATATAAGTGGCACAAAATTCCTAAAAATAGATCTTTAAACTTAAATGAACAAAATTTTATAGTAAAATTGTTAATGGCTTGGATTACTAAAGAATATAAGTCATTTTCGAAAAATAATGTTTTATAGTTATATTGCCCGAAAATGATAGTTTAATTATCATTTTTATTAAACTTGCTAAATTAATTATGCCCACGACAGAGGACAACTTCTGTTATTTTTAAACCAATCCCATTCTTTTAAAATTTTATTACTATTAGAACAATTAACAACTATTTTTTCTTTTTCTATTTCAAACACTATATTCCCATTCATTGACTTATAATTCCATGAAGAACCATCCAAATTATCTATCATTGTTGTTATGTAAACCTTATCTGTATATTTAGATATATTATTTATTAATTGTTGACTTGGAAATTGATTCTCAGTGTTATCTGTATATTCAGGGCTTCCAGCACAACAACAAACTACTAAATATTGAGGTTTTATAACCTCAAGCAATTTTTCTGTCGTTGATGTAGGAGATCCATGGTGACCAGCTTTGAATAAAACACATTGAGGAAGTGGTTCCCCTATACTGTTATAATAATCAACTAAATGCTCTTCCCCTTCTTTTTCTAAATCCCCAGTGAACAAATAGTGATTTTCTCCTTGATTTATCATCAAGCAAACGGAATAATTATTTTCGTCACTGCTTTTATTTTCATAATAATAATTATACATAATTTCTAACTGAACACCTTTGGAAATTTCATATGTGCGTTTTGCTCCATTTTCTTCATTGTAGCATTGTAAAGCAGTATAATGTTTAGTCCCTTGACTAACTTTTTCCTCCCTAAGAGCATAATAATTTTTAAGTATTTGAGTCTCTTTTGAACCTGTTTTGTTTGTTAACGGAAAATCAATTATCATGTCCACATCATAATAGTTTAATATTCCTATATATTTGTTATTTCCTACAAATGCCGAAATATGATCTTGGTCAGAGTGTGTAGCTATTACATATTCAAGTTTCCCGTCATTTACAAAATTATCCAAATATGAAATTATTGTAGGGGCACTATTTTCTCTAGAACCTGCATCTATCAAAATATCGACATCTCCACTTTTTATGTATATACAATCTCCTGCATATTGATTTCCTAGTTCTAGAAAATGAATACTTAATTGACCATCGGTTAAAATTGGAATTTTGTCAGATGACGGCTTTTCTATTTGCAAAAATGCTAAAAACCCAATACCGAATCCTATTACAAAAAATATTATTATTCCTATAATAGAGAAGATAGATTTAGTTTTCATTCTCAACCTCCTCAATTATAATAGTGCGATATCTTTCAACCCCCCTAAACCTTATATTTTGTATAGAATATTTTATATAGTATTGACCCGCTTCATTAAAATTTATATTGTTTTCTGTTTTTACATTGTCTGATATATCCTTACCAAAAGCAATTATTGTAACACCTTCATCTTTGTATGTTTGACCTAATCTCAAAGTTATCGTAGTATTGCCATTAATAAAAAATTTATCATTTTTACAAATCAATTTACAGGTAAAATAACCTAGAAATCCTGAAATTATTACAATAATCAAAAAGACAATAAGTATTTTCTTTTTAGTTTTTATTTTATTTTTTACCATAAACTCCTCAATTATATTTTATGAATACTCTCTATTTCTTGTAAACTTTGGGCTTCTCTTTGAGAAACATCTTGCATCTTTCTTTCAACAAAATCATCTAAATTTTGATCCTTTAAATCATAAATTTCGCCGATTTTACCAAAAACTGCCTTAAAAGCTTGATTGTTTATGGAAGGAACATTAAATGCTAAATTATATGTGTTTTCTAATGATTTTAAATACAAATCATTATCATCTAAAATTAATTTTTCTAAATTATTTTTTA
Organism: uncultured Clostridia bacterium; assembly: GCA_944372505.1. Classification (GTDB taxonomy): domain Bacteria; phylum Bacillota; class Clostridia; order Christensenellales; family UBA1242; genus Caccovivens. The sequence goes on from CALVZK010000001.1 coordinate 340,235, forward strand.
ATCTCTTTAAATTAGGAATATAATAATTTTCATTTGCAAAATTTTTTATATAATCTCGCAGACACAAATGTTCTTGGTTAAGTTCTTTTTCTTTAAAAAATTGTTCATATTCATGTTTTTTTAATGACATTAATTTACATAATAAAACGATATGCTTTTCTTCATCAAAAGCATTAAATCCGCGACGGTTAATCAAATCCAATGTAACATCTATTAAAGGTTCACTTCTAAAAAAGGCAATGTCGTTGGGACAAAAATATGTTTGAATTTCAGGATGTTTTGCACAATAAAAATCAAATAAACATTCTTCTTTGTTTCTTTTATCTATTTCATTTTTTATTATTTTTTCCTTTAATTCCCTTTTATTATCACTTATTTCGCCAATACATTCTGTAGAAAGTAATCCGGTTTCTTCCCACAATTTATAATATAACTGTAAAAACCTAGAATATTTTTGTGGCGAATCTGGATTTAACACCATTTCATTTAATGTTAATAAATTTTGACGCATTAAATCAAAACACCCTAAAGATAAGATATGATTTATATCCTGATAGTTTTTTTCGTCATTATTAAGATATTTTTTACATAAATTTTCCAATGTTTTTTTGTAACTTGGATTACTTAATAAAAGATATGTGTTCAACGGATTAGATACATGAAACAAAACTTTAAGAGATTTTTGTCTTGCCACTTCATTCGCAGTTAATAAACAATATTTAGCACCACCATGTTTGTTTTCGCTTTTTGCAGAATCCCAACATGGATCGGCATAAAAAATTCCATCTATATTATATTTTTCATCCTTTAATTTTACTAATATATTGGAATGTCCTCCAATATAACCTAAGTTTTCGTTAAATACATCTAATCCTTGTTCGTAGATGGTAATTTCGTCTCTGGTAGAAACTCTATCACAAATTGCTTTCATAAGAGAAGAATATCCCCCACATACAATTTTGCCTCCTAATAAAACTGGAGCCCAATTGCTCGTTGTTTGATGAGCATAATCTCCTCCTTCGTTATAAACAAATCCTGAAACAATTTCATAAACAAACATAAATTTTTCAAATGGTGACAATTTTTCTTTTTTATTACCATTTAATAGAGTTAATTTATTTATATCATTAACTATATCTTCTAAAATTTGACTTGATTTTATTTGATCATCTAGTGAATATTTATATAAAAAATTTTTTTGTCCAACCTTAAAAGGAATATTTTTATTTGTCAAAAATTTTTCGATTTCTTTTAGCATTTTATTTTCTTCAGTATCTAAAAATACACCATCTTCACTTAAATAATTTATATCCAAACAAAAAAAATGCTTTTCTAAATCTGAATAATTTATATCAGTCAAAAAACTTTTTATCAAATTTAAGCTGAAATTAATTTGTCCTTCTTTTATAAAATTCAATACAAATTTTTTTGATTTATGTTCCCCTAATTCTTTTATTTCCCTTTTTAAATCATTTAACTGATCTTCGTCTTTAATTTCTCTTATATTTTCCATAATATTATTATAATAAATTTAAAAAGATATTTCAATACTTTTAATTATCTTTTGTTTTGTATAAATCCGCACTCAAAACATTGTTTTATCATATAGAATATTGTTATGGAGGTAATATGGCTAACGAAGATTTTTACATAGGAGCTAATGACGAACATGGAGTAAATCCCCCCACGGCTGGAAAAAGAACTCCCGTTTTACCAGGCTTAAACAGAGAAGTTTATGAAAATGAATTTAATAGAGCCGCAAAAAACAGTTTTATTGAAGCTTGTATGAGGCAAGATTTTTCTGTATTCGATGTTAAACCGGAACAACAAGATGTTTCTATTTCTGAAAGAGTAAGAAGAATTAACTCTCAAAATTTAACTTTACTAGTAACTTTTGCTTATAATGCTTTTGGCACAGAATTTAATTCTGCTTCAGGCGTAGAAGTTTATTATTCTACCACAAATCCCCAAGCCAACCAAAGTAGAATCTTAGCAAACGACATTTATAACCAAATAATCCAAGGAACTGATCAAAATGGACGAGGAGTAAAAACTATAAATGTTGGAGTACTTTCAAGTGTTAACTGCCCTTCAGCATTAATTGAGGCAGGCTTCATGACAAACTTAAAAGAAGCAATGTTAATGTTAAATCCGCTTTTTCAAACAGAAGTAGGCGAAGAAGCTTGTAAGGGCGTTTGTGATTATCTGGGGGTAGAGTATTTGCCTAGAGATAACTTAAATAATTATCCACTATTAAAACTAGGAAGCAGAAATAATTTTGTATATTTGCTCCAATTTATTTTAAAAGAAAACTATGGGTATAACATTTCAGTTGACGGAATTTTTGGTAATAATACATTAAATATAGTTCAATCATTTCAAAAAAACAACGGCTTGACAATAGATGGTTTAGTTGGAAATAATACTTGGAGAACACTTCTAGATCTTCCTCCTTATCCTTTACTTAAAGAAGGTTCTAGAGGGGCTTATGTAACGTTTTTGCAACAATTGCTTGAAAGCAATCTCATTCCTGTTTCAGGTATTGATGGAATTTTTGGAAACAATACATTAAAAGCAGTTAGAACATATCAACAAGAAAAAGGACTTGATGTAGATGGTATTGTAGGGAATAAAACCTGGAATGCCTTAACAAATATGTAAGTGAAAATAAAGGTCATAATTTGACCTTTTTTCTTGTCTGCATAAATTTTTTATGATATTCTTATATTAAAGGAGAATATATGAAAGTTTTAGTTGTAGGCAATGGTCTAACATGGACTAAAAGACCAAATACAAATTTTATTTTAAATGATGAAATATTGATAGATACACCCCAAGGTTCTACAAAAGCCATGAAAGATATAATAGATTATGAGAAAATTAAATATATTTTAATTACTCATTTTCACTCTGATCATTTTACAGATATTCATATTATTGTAGATATTATAAATAAACGAAATAATAAAGAAAAAGTCTCAATAATAGCACCAAAATCTTTTTTTAAGAGATTAAAAAATATAATGAAAAGTTTAGAAGTTAAAAGTCATATTAATTACCTAAAAAATCACTTCAATGTAATAGAATTAAAGGGAAATGAAAAATTAAAATTAGACAAGTATATATTTGAATCTTTTACAGTTATACATAAAGTATCTATTGCCTTGGGATATTCAATTACCGATACAACAGAAAACAAAACGGTTGGATTTAGTGGCGACACCTGTATGTGCGAAGGACTAGAAAAAATAATTGATAAAAGTTCTACAATTTTTATTGAATGTTCATGTACACAAAAAAGTAATAAACATTTATCTGTTCAAGAAAATATTAATTTAAGACAAAAATATAAGAATAAAAATTTTTATTCTATACACGTTACAGATGATATACTTAAAAATTATAAGGAAATATTATCCATTCCTGAATGTAATGAAAACATTATAATTTAAAAGCAAGGCTTTATATTTTTGCCTTGCCATTTTTAATTTCCATCTTTTTCATCTAGTGGTATAAAATAACTTTCCTCACTATAAAAATTTTCTATATGATCTTTCAATGCGTTTATATAATTTAAAAAATTACAATGTTCGTCATATTTATCTATGAAACAAACTTTTCTGGCAGTTGAAAAAGCTTTGCACTCTCCAGAATTTTTTAACTCTAATTTATCTATTGTTATTAAACTGCCAAATTCTTTTTTAAATGTTAAATAATCAATTTTCTCTCCTGTAATTTGAGCTAATTTAATAAAAAATTCAAAAACATCATTAGCTTCAATATCCGTTGAAACATTTTCTGAATCTACTGAAAAACTTATTTGCCCATAAACATTACCTGTTTCCATTCTTTTGTACTGGATATTCCCCTTATCTGAAAAATTTAACATAAAAGTCAATATATCAAACATTTTTATACCTCTAAATTAGGATAACACATTTTTTATTATTCGTCAATATCCAATATTAAAATATAATATTTGCAATAAAAATTTGACAATTATCAACATATGTTATAAAATATGGATATGAAAAATGATGATTCCAAACAACAATACAATTCTAACTTTCATAATTGGTTTTTAAGAGGCATAAAATATCTTGAAAGCGAAAAATATATTTGTGCTAATATCTATTGCGATGAAGATGAATTCTCTTGCGAACTTGTTGGCACAGACAAGTTAATTAAAGATGAAGATGGTTGGAACTTTGATGAAAACAAAGTTTATGAAAGAAAAAATCCTTTTGTTATTTGTAAATCAGATATTCCCGCAAAAGAAATTATAAAATGTTTTAAAAATACCTTAAATCGCGAATTAAAAAATCCTCAAACAAAAAAACTTTTGAATGGAAAAATTCTAACTTATGGATTAATAGATGGCGAACTATTCTTTGCAAATTCAAAAGATAATTATGAAAAAGGAATTTAAAGACCTAAAGGTCTTTTTTCTTTATTTTAATTAAATAAAAATTATTTATATATTGAAAAATATAATAAATTTTGTTATAATTTTATTATGGTGTGCAAATGAAAAAAAATAATGAAAAATCTGTTAAAAAAGAAAAGTTTAAATTCTTCAAAGATATATCATATGCAATTATTCCCTTTATAATTTTTGTAGTTATTTTATTAGTATCTTACTTTGGTAATCAATTAATTTATCAACTTAGAGGAATTCCAGGGTCAAATTATCCTGAAATAGATATTGACAAAAAAATTCCACTAATTTCATGGTTTGTATACTTTTATTATTTAACCTTCCCTCTTGGACTTGTCACTTTTTTCTATGTTGCTTACAAAGACAAAAAATCTCTTTATAATATTTTTTTAACTCTTTGTATTTCTTTTGCTATTTCGGGACTAATCTATCTTGTAGGACAAACTGAATTTACAAAGCCTGATTTTACTCCTGTAACTTTTACAGATAAGCTCGTTGTATGGACATGGGGTTCAACAAATCCAGTCAATTGTTTCCCCTCTCAACATTGCTTTATGGCATTTGCTGTTATGATTGCAGTTTGTTCAAGTAAAGGTTTAAATATTTTTTATAGAATAATCTCTTTTATAATTTCGATTTTTATTATATTATCTACAGTTTTTATTCGTCAGCATTTTTTACTCGACATGGTGGCATCTTTTGATATAATGTTTATTGTATTTGGTCTTGTATGTTACTTTAAATTAGGTTCAAAGTTAGAAAAACATTATCAAAAAAAGAAAAATAAAAAATTAATTAAAAAAATTACAAAAAATCATTAATCTGGACAGAAGTAACTTTGCAATTTTTTTAAAAATTAATTGACAAAATATTAAGTAAAATATAATCTAATTAGGTAGAATTAAATTAGAGGTATTTATGGTTACTTTAATTATTTTAGATGGATTTGGTATAAGCAAAAAAAAGTTTGGAAATGCTATAAAAAGTGCTGGAACTCCTTACTTAGATAAACTTGTAAATAAATATCCAAATGGAAAACTTTTAGCTAGTGGAAATGCTGTAGGATTGCCAGAAGGACAAATGGGTAATAGTGAAGTTGGACACCTGACATTAGGTGCTGGTCGTATTATTTGGCAAGATTTATTAAGAATTGATAAAGATATAGAAACCGGTAATTTTTTTGAAAACAAAAAATTAATAGATGCAATTAATTATGCATTAAAAAATAATTCATCTCTACATCTTATGGGTTTATTGTCTGATGGAGGAGTTCATTCTCATATTAATCACTTATTTGCTATTATTGACTTAGCCAAGAAACTGGGACTAAAAAAAGTTTTTATCCATGCTTTTTTAGATGGTAGAGATACTTATCAAAAAAGTGCATTAAAATATATCGAATTATTGCAAAATAAAATTACCAATACAAATTATTCTATTGCTTCATTATCTGGAAGAATTTATGCAATGGATAGAGAACAAAGATATGAAAGACTCAAAAAAACATACGATGTTTTAGTATATGGAAAAAACTTTAAAAATGAAAATATTAATTCTTTGATAGAAGAAAGCTATAATAAAGGAATATATGATGAATTTTTTGAACCTGTACTTTTAAATAAAGATGCTATAATTAAAGATGGTGACAGCGTTGTATTTTTTAATTTTAGATCGGATAGAGCAAGAGAACTGACTTCTGCGCTTACAAACAAAAATTTTAATTATTTTAAAACAAAAAAATATAAAAAATTATTTTTTTCTCCTATGGAAGAATATTCAAGTGATTTCAAAGATCTAAATGTATTGTATCCACCAATTGAAATAAAAGATAATTTATCTGCAATTATTTCTGAAAATAACCTTAAACAATATCATATTGCTGAGACAACAAAATATGCACATGTAACATTCTTTTTTAATGGAGGAATTGAAAAAACATACAACGGTGAAGACAGACAACTTATAGAAAGTGTTAATACTCAAGATTTTTCGTATTATCCTAAGATGCGTGCAATAGAAATAACAGAAAAAACTCTTGATGCTATTGCTAGCAATAAATATGATTTTATACTAGTTAATTACTCAAATCCTGATATGATCGGACATACTGGTAATTTTGAAGCAACTAAACAAGCTATTACATGCGTAGAAAAACAAGCATATGCTATTGCACTCGCAACATTAATGGCTGGAGGAGACTGCATTATAACCGCAGACCATGGAAATGCTGAAGAAATGATAGATGAAAAAGGCAATAAAATTACTTCACATACTTGTAATCCTGTTCCTGTTATTTTAATTAGCGAAAAATATAAAAATATTAAATTAAAAAAAGGAAAAACTATAGCCTCAATTGCTCCAACAATTTTAAAACTATTGAATTTAAAAAAACCAGAAACAATGACCGATCCATTATTTTAAAAAATAAAAGAGAGAAGCTTTTCTCTCTTTTTTAATATTTTGATCTTAACTCGTTTATTATAACATTTTCTTTATAAACTCCTAATTTACAATCATATACAATAAACTCTACAATAATATTATATAACTCGTGATCTACAATATAAGACAATATTTTTGAAATACCAGGTATTTTCCACAACTTCTCTTCCTCTAATGAACAATGCAAGTTATATTGTGGATTTTCATAAATATTCCTTTGCGTAGCATCACTATCCGTTCTTGCTGATAAATCAACAATATCAACGATTCCTCTTGTAACCTTAATATCGCCTACTAAAATAATATCATCTTTAAATTCATTATATGAAACATCTATCAAAACTTCATTTTCAAAATTCGGCAAAAGACTTTTTATTTGTGCAAAGTTTTCTACAAAAAAGAATTTCCCATGAGCTTTGTTAATTGTTCTTAAAACATATTCTTTTGAAGGATATTTTTTTATGAAATTTAATATTCCTTCTTCATCATCAGTAGTAAATATATCAAAAGGAAAATGATTTAATTTAAGCATTTTAATAGTTCTTAAACTATCTTTTTTATCTTTTATTTCTAACATTGAACACCCTTAATCTTTTATTTTTTAATCTATAAACATTTTATCATAACATAATGAAATTTGCTAATATTTTGTAAATTTTTTAATATGAAAAATTGCTCAATGTTCCAAAACTTATAATTTTATAACCATCTTCATCAATTTCTAAAAGAGAAGAAATATATCCTAAATTATTTGCAGAATACCCCGCAAATACTTTTTGTAGCACCATTAAAAAAGTCTTATTAAGTTGTATATTGTAATAAGGCAAAATAGTATTAACAGAACTTATATTTAAAGAACAATCTTCTTGACAACTTGAATTTGATCCATCTAAATATAGTAATTCTCCTTGATAATCAATAACAACTTTTTCCCCTTCATAAAATGCGTCTATATTCGGATTAAAGTTGTCACTATTAAATATTTCTTTAATTTCACCATCTTTTATAGAAAAAATTTCGTAAAAACTATAACCACCACTTCCACCGCTTAAAACACTATAAAAAATTTGCTCTAGCCCATTATTTAGAAAATTATAAACATAAACATTTGGATCATAACCGGAATCATGTTTTGGATAAATATATAATGTTTCTTCTAAAGTTTGTACCCTTATTTCTATATTTTCTTTAAAATTTTCTCCTTCATAAATAATTTTTACTTCACTTGGAATATTATTTTTAACAAGAAAATAATATTCATCACATTTAGACAAATTTACAGGAGAAATCATAGTTAATAATGCTAAAAAAATAGATTTCCATTTCATAAAGTTATTATCTGTATACTGAGTTTTTTAATACATATAATTAGAAAAAAATAATTACTTACTATTTTTTTTTATTCATTTATTGCGCCGCTATAATATTCTTCGTTTTCAATAAAAGTTCTCTTTATACAGTTATCTTTTATACTAAATATTCCGTCAATTCCCACAATAACATTATTAATCAACTTACAATTTACAAAATTAAAATTGTTTTCTAACTTTTCATTAGAGATTATATCATTGGAAGAAGGTTTACAACTTCCACAAGGATGGTTATGGGCTATAATCGCCCCATTAGCTCTATAAGTGGTTATAAAAAGTGCAATTTCTTCTAAATTAACTGTAACCGAACTTAAGTTTCCCTTCCCAATACATCTTGTACCAACAACCACTCCATTTTTGTTTATAGCAATAATATGCAATTCTTCCTGAAATTTAAATCTAAGTAAAGATTCTACAAAATTATAAATTTCACCAAAAGTAGAAATTTTTTCTTGTTTAGCTGCCTTTTCTTCTGTATATCGATAAAAAATATTAAGTAATAGGTTTAATTTTTTGCTGATTTTATTCCCATTCCTTCAACTTTTACTAAATCATAAATAGGTGCTTCTAATACAGTTGGAATATTCTTATATCTATCCAATAATCTATGTGCGAGAAGATTTACATCTCCTCTTGGAAAAACATAAAACAAAATAAATTCTAACGCTTGAACATTACTCAAATTTTCTATTCCGCCACTAAAGACTGTCTCTATTAATCTTTCTCTATGTCCCAAATGAACATTTTTTATTATTCTTCATGAGTAAAATTTTATTGTATTTTATATAAAAAGTCAAATTATTGTTTTATATATAAAACAAACTTAATAAAAAAAGCAAGTGATTACTTGCTTTTTAAAAATCAAATGAATTAGATGATTTTAACACAATTTGATTTCTCATATTTACATCGTAATAAATTTTTTGTATGTCTAATTTTTTAGATAAAGCTACTGGATCTTGTGCTGGCATTTTTTCCATACATTTTGTAGCGTAGAAAGGTGTCATAACATCTTTCATAATTTCTTTTCTAAATATTTTTGCAACAACCGTCCATTTTGGCAATTGTCTTAATTCCTGTTTATCTAATAACGGTTTTCTTGTCCTTTGAACAGAAGTTGAAATATTTTCGCCAGCATCTGTATCTTTAGTTGATCTAGATCTATTTTCTTCTTCATGGAACACAGTTACTTCACCACATGCTTCTGAAAATGCTTGTATAGTAGATGGATCTTCTGATCCTAAAAATACTTCCATTTGGAAATTTCCTCTAATGTTTTGCGCTTCGTCTTGTCCATATTTTATATCTAATTGTTTATATGATTGAAGTACAATTTCAAAGAAAATATTTCTAGAACGAGATACTGTTACCATTGTACCAAATTTAGGTACAGCTGGCATATTTCCAAATTCATCAAGAATAAAATATACTGGCCTTTTTAATTTCCCTGTTTTTTTAGATTTAGGATCATAAGTTCTATTTGCTACGTCAACTAAAACTTTATATAACTGACTTATACACAAAACACCAAGTGGATGACGCTCTGTTTTATGATCTGGAATTCTAATAAAAAATGCAGTAGGTCTTTCAGGAATATCTTCAAAGTTAATATCAGTTCCGCTTGTCATGTAAAAAATACCCTCATCTCCTAAAATATTACCTATCGAAGAACCTAATGTAGCGATGAAAGATCTTTGAGTTACAGGACTGGCAAGACACACGCTACTCATTAAATCTTTAACATTGCTTTGAACGGGATCTCTACCTTCAGAAAATTTTGTAAGTGTTTTTAAAGTACTTTCTCGATCACCTGCAGGATCTCTTAACATACAAATTTTATAAAGATTGAATAAATTAAATTTTTCAAGGGTCATGCCTAATCTTGGATCTCGGCTATCTTCTAACATACCTTGCATAATACCTAAAATTAAATCACGACAACCATCAGGCCATGTTTTATCTTTACAATTTGGATCATCAGGTATTAAAGACAATGCTATATTTTTTAAGTTTGACTTTGCTTCATCTTCTAATTGAATACGTTTAGATTCAAGTTCATCTTTTAGAATATCATTATTAGGAAATGCTTTTCCCTCAAACCCATACCAAGTATCTCCATAAGTTATCCCCGAAAGTTGTGCATTATCAAATACTCTATAACCCATTTCTTGTGGAGTACATTTGCTAAATTTTTTTACTTCTTTTGCTAAATTCCCTGCTCTTTCATAAGTTTTATATGCTATTTCCATAGGATTCCATAAAGATGAAGCATATGGATTATCAAGGTTTAAAACTACTATATTATACCCTTCTTTTTTTAATATTTCAGCATTATCAGTGTATAATTCCCCTTTAGGGTCTGTCATAACTAAACTAGGTTTTTGCCCTGAATGAGCTAAAATTCTAACTGTTGGATTTGCAAAAATTTGAGTTTTACCAGTTCCAGTAGTACCTAAAACAAGTGCATGCGTTTCTGGCTTCATATTTACTTCAAAACGTCCACCAACTTCTTTATTTCTAAAAACAAATCCTGTCTTATTTAAAGAAGGTAACGCATTCCAAGTTGTAGCAATAAGTTCAGGATCATTACGCAGTCTTTCAGGAGATATAAATTTTGAATCAAAATTTATATCAGTTTCCTTTCCTTCTGCTGTCTTACCAACATTAGTATATTCACTTGAATTTTTTCTTGGGAAAATGCCTATTATAAATCCTAAAAAAGCACCAATTCCTAAACCAGCAAAAGCATATGTAGTTGTTAAAGCTTGTACAAAGGATATTTCTTCTTCAGAAGTAAATTTACCTATTGCAGTACCAGCAAAAAAACCTAACGCACCAAGTATGATCATTAAAATTAACGCTAACTTTAACTTTTTTTTCATATAAACTCCTCAATTTATTATATCTTAATAAAAATAAAAGATACTTTCTAATTTTAGAATAATGATTTTGGTTTAAAATGTCAAATTATTTATATTATTATCAATAAAATCAACTTATCAAGAATTTTTATTTTTGTTTTTCTCTTTTAAAATCACTCCATTATCACAAATTAATTTAGATTCATGAAATATTTCAATTCTAATTTTATATCCCATTTTTCCACTTTTACAAACTATGGTATAAAGTTTTTCATTTAACTTTAAATCAATTTTTTCTCCGTTAATCAAATCCGGATAAGAAACTTGTGCTAAAAGTTTTTCGTCTTCGTAAACTTTAATGTTACTACCTATATTTTTAACAATTATATTTTTGTCTTCTATCTTGAAATCATAGGTTTTTTTCATAAGAAAAAATGAAATAATCACAAATATCACAAGAACACAAACTAACGCAATCATTGCATACAACATATCTTCTCCTTTTTACTGTGGAAATTGTACAACTGGAGCAGTTACCATAGGTCCAATTTGAGAATGTAAAGTTAATTCTGACATAATACAAGCAATATGACCAGCAAGTACCCTACCTACAGGACTTGTTTTGAAAAATTCTACAGGATCGTCAAGACTATCGTACTCCGAAGTATTTACAATTACTTCCAATCCTATTGCCACTTCAATTGAAAAAATACAACTTGGTTCTGGTTTAACATTTCTTTTTAATATAACTTTAATTGCATCTGAGCGTAATCTTTCAATTTTCATTTCATCCCAAACACGCATATTAACTGTTGCATTTGGTTGTGGCTCTCCAAGTCTTTCATAATTAACCTGCTCAATTATAGGTTTAAAGTTCATATTTCTAATAACATTTGCCATAAAAATCTCCTTTTATATGTTTTTATTATATCACAATTAAAAGGAGATATCAATAAATTTTGAACTTATAAATTACTATTTTACTTCATATATAAAAATTTTTCTTTCATAATGTCAATTCTTATTTTTTCAACAATGATAGCAATTAGTTCGCTATTGGTAAACTTAAATTTATTAGTATAAACTATTACATTATAAAAATCATTTAATCCAAGAAGACCACCACAACTGTAGGCTTTATCTATAGCAGCCCTAATAGAACGCTCAACTATATTTGCTTTAACATTAAATATATTTGCTACTTGAGGATAGAGTTTTTTTGTTATCAATTTAAGTAAACTTCTATCATTATAACATAAAATAATTGCTTGTCTCATATAATCAAAACCTAAACTTCCTGGATTAATTTTTAAACACATTAAAATAGTGGTACATAAATCTCTAACCCTTACCTCTTCTGTCAACATTTCTACTCCTATGGACATAATATACCACAAAAATTTATTTTTGTAAAATATTTTACAAAATTTTTTAATATTCTTTTAAGTCTTTACAATAATGTGAATTTCAAAGTTTATGTTTGGATAAATTATTGTTATTTCACAATCTTCTTTAACAAGAATCATAAAAGCCATATCATAGTTGATTTCCCCATTTGTAATAAAATAATTAAAAAACTGATTATTTATTTGCGAACCTAAATAATCGTATAAGATTACTTGAAATTGACAATTATTATTAGTAACAAATAAGGTATTATCAAAATAATATCCCCCGACTATATCTACTATTTCAAAATAATAATCTTTTCCATAAACAAAAACATTGATAGTTTTGGTAGAAAACTCATTTTCTGTTGAAGCTTGAATAGTAATTTTAACACTTCCTCTATTTAGAGCAATTATAGAATTATTTTCTATTTTAATAATTCCATTATCTTCATATATAAAATCAACATTTGCTTCTTCGTCAGAGATAGCATAAAAGTTATCGTATCTATCTCCCACAAAGATTGAAATATCTTCAGCCTCTATAATTAAATTTTGTTTTGCTTGAGTGTTATCATTTTTCAAAACGAAAAATAATAGCAATGCTATAATACTTGCCACTAAAACAAATGATGAAATTATTATTGTAGACAATGTCTTTTTGCTCACAAATAAATTTTATCAAATTTAGTCGAATTTAACAACTTTTTAGTTATTTTTTATTATTTTATCAAATAAATATACAATATTTTGAACATTAATTTGTCTAGGATTAAAATTTAATTCTATTTATTATTATTGTTCTTTAGACTTTGAATTTTTGTCATCATCTAAACTATTTATATTTTGCTGTTTTTTTATTTTTATTTTTTTCCTAACTAATTCATAAATAACCATAAATAAAACATATACTGCAACAAAAATAGGCATTAAAACCCAAACGGTTAATGGTGTTCCAGAAAGAATAGGGTCATATATATAAAATGAATCTCTAATATCTAAAACCGATATAAGAAAGGCTCCTAAAGTAATATATGCTAAAAATCCTACAACAAGGTTCCATGATTTTTTATAATCTGGGACAAACCAACCAATAGTACACATTAAAATACATAAATATAAACTTACAGTATGATGCATTAATCCTGAAATCGTTTTCCCATAAAAAATCGACGTGCTCTGTCCTATAAAATCTGGGTAAATTAATGTTGCTACACAGCCTACAAATGCTAAATAAAATACGAAATGCAAAACATTATTATTTTTTTTGCCCAATAATGTCGTCAATGCCAAGACCAAACTACTCATTCCACAAAATGTATTTGGAATTAAATATGCCCAGTTTTTGTTAGATAAAACAATCTCTATTCTATTCCATAAAATTAATGCTAACAAAATTCCGCCTATACATTTTACTACTATATCTTGATATTTCTCTTTTTTTACATATTTTTTTATTAAAATGATTGATATTATAGATATTACAATACAAACAGCAAGATATGTAAAATGTTGCCAACCAAATACTTTTGGGTTCATAATGTCCTCCTAAACAAATTATACTTAAATTATTCAATAATATACAAATATAATAACAAAAAATATAGGTAAAAACCTATATTTTAATTTGGCTCCCCAGGTAGGATTCGAACCTACGGCCTATCGGTTAACAGCCGAGCGCTCCACCACTGAGCTACTGGGGAATATTTCTTATATTTGCATTTTTTAATTGCAGACATATAATATCAAAAATTATTTATAATGTCAACGATTTTTTTAATTTTTTTTTATTATTTTAAAATAAAGTTAAAGTCTTAATTTCACAAAATTGGGTTTTAAAGAATATTATGTAACGGAGAAATACATGCTAAACTGTTTTAAATTTTTTCTAAAGGATAATACTTGTAACAATAAAAAATATATACCTGTGCCAGGACCAACTGGAGCGACAGGACCAGCAGGACCTATTGGACCAACTGGACCAGCAGGAACTAGTGGTGGATTAACTGGAGCCACCGGACCTACTGGACCTACGGGACCAACTGGCCCTACTGGTGCGACAGGCCCTACAGGAGTCACTGGAGCGACAGGCGCATCTGGACTAAATGGAAGTATTGGTCCAACTGGTGCTACTGGAGCGACAGGTTCTACGGGCCCTACCGGTGTTACTGGTGCAACCGGACCTACTGGACCTACGGGCGCTACTGGTGCAACCGGCACATTAGGATTAAATAGATCAATGCTTTATGTAAAAAGCGGTTCAATTGGCGGTATCGGTACACAAGAAAATCCTTTACCTACAATAGAAGATGCAATTGCAATTGTTAATAACGATGGAAATATTATTGTTGATTCTGGGGTATATCCTATTGATTCATCTATAAATCTAAATAAAAGTAACATAACAATTACGGGGAAACCTAATTCAATAATTTATTTATCAACTAATACGCCCGCTTTATTAATAACTGGTACAGGAAACACTCTAGAAGGATTTACATTCACAAGCAATAATGCCTATCCAAGCGAATTTATTCAAATTGGTGGAAATAATAATGTAATACGTAATAACATCATATATGGTCCAACTCAATCTGGTAGTTCAGATACATGGATAACTAATCGAGGAATAGTAACACAAAATTCTACGACGAATAATTGGATTGACGGAAACATTCTATATTCAATGCGTCAAGCAGGATATTTTAACCCAAATTCTACAGGATTTGTTACTCATAATGTAGTTTTTAATACTAGAGGTTGGGTAGTTGATCAAGCTTTAATGCAATTTTCCGGCAATTCATGGGGAAGTCCACAAAATGCCGTCGACATTGCCTTACTCTCTGGTACAACAACTTCAGCACCTTATGATTCGGTCACTGAATTAGAACAAAATAATAGTAATGCTACAATTAGCGACCAACGATAGACCAAAATAAAATATAAAAATTTAAAAGAAACTAAAATATAATTAAAATAATAAAATTAACAAAAAAAAGTAAAATATTTTAAAGATTTTACTTTTTTTACTTATTTTAATAATTTTTTTAAATATTTTCCTGTATATGATGAATCATTTTTAGCCACTTCTTCTGGTGTGCCATGCGCAATAATTTTTCCGCCACCATCTCCTCCTTCTGGACCCAAGTCTATAATATAATCTGCAGATTTAATTACATCTAAATTATGTTCAATTACTACAACAGTATTCCCTGCTTCAACCAATCTATTAAGAATATTTATTAATTTTTTTACATCATACATGTGTAGTCCAGTAGTCGGTTCATCTAAAAGATAAATAGTTTTACCTGTTGATTTTTTTGATAATTCACTTGCAAGTTTAACTCGTTGTGCTTCTCCACCAGATAGCGTAGTAGCGCTTTGTCCTAACTTTATATAATCAAGCCCAACATCATGCAATGCTTTAACCTTGTTATAAATAGAAGGAATGTTTTCAAAAAATTTTAATGCTTCTTCAACTGTCATATCCAAAACTTGGGCAATGTTTTTACCTTTATAATGTACTTCAAGAGTCTCCCTATTATATCTTTTACCCTTACAAACCTCACACGGAACCGAAATATCAGGCAAAAAATACATTTCTATTTCTTTTATACCAGCTCCCTCGCATGCTTCACATCTACCACCTTGAACGTTAAAACTAAATCGCCCAGCGTTATAACCTTTTGCTTTTGCTTCAGGAGTGGCAGCAAATAATTGTCTAATAAATGTAAACATTCCCACATAAGTTGCAGGATTAGACCGTGGTGTTCTTCCTATTGGAGATTGATCAATGTTTATTACTTTATCAAGCTTGCCTATATTTTCAATACGTGTAAAATTTCCTTCATCTAATCTAGAATTATTTAACTTATTAGATAAATGCGGATAAATGATATTATTTAGCAACGAAGATTTTCCACTTCCTGATACCCCTGTTATACAAGTAAATACACTTAAAGGTATTTCTACATCTATATTTTTAAGATTGTTTTCTTTTGCACCAATAACTTTTAAGAATTCTTTTGCTTTTTTTCGTATTGATGGTACTTCTATTTTTTCTTCCCCTCGCAAAAATTTGGCTGTTATCGAATTCCCATTTTTTATTAAGTCTTCAAAAGTTCCATTGCCTACAATTTCTCCACCGTGGATTCCGGCAAAAGGACCTACATCTACTATCCAATCAGCACTTTTTATTGTATCTTCATCATGTTCTACAACTATAAGGGTGTTTCCTAAATCTCTTAAATTTTTTAAAGTAGAAATTAATTTGTCATTATCCCTCTGATGAAGTCCTATTGATGGTTCATCAAGAATGTACAAAACGCCTGCAAGTCCACTACCTATTTGCGTAGCAAGTCTTATTCTTTGTGACTCGCCTCCAGATAAGGTCTCTGCAGATCGCGATAATGTCAAATACTCAAGTCCAACATCTTGTAAAAACTTAAGTCTTGCTTTTATCTCTTTAAGAATACTTTTGGCTATTTCCGTTTTTTCTTTACTTAAATTTAGATCATCAAAATAATTGACTAATTTCCCCACAGACATTTCACATACATCAGATATATTTTTCCCTTTGATTTTTACACTAAGAGCACTTTCATTTAATCTTTTTCCATGACAAACAGGACAAGTTATTTCTTTGACAAACTTACCTATTTCAAATCTTATAAACTCACTTTTGCTTTCTGCTAGTCTTCTCTTTAAATTATTAACAATTCCTTCGAAAGATAATGCTCTTTTACCATTAAAATGCTCAAAAGTTTTATTTTTTGTTTCATTTTCATATAAATCAAGTTTTTCTCCATTATTACCATATAACAAAATATTTAATTGATTTTTAGGTAACTTTTCAACTGGACAAGTTAAATCAATATTGTATTTTTTGGCTAATGCTAAAAAATATTTTTCGGCAAGCCCACCAGAATCAATACGCCAACCAGTTGCATTAAAAGCTCCTTCTTTAATGGAAAGATGGCTATCTTTAAGAATTAAATTTTCTGATACATCAGAATATACCCCTAGTCCCGAACATTGTGGGCATGCTCCATAAGGAGCATTAAAAGAAAATAGTCTTGGCGTTACTTCTTCCAAAGTCCAACCACAATATGGACAAGAATAGTTTGTACTATAGAGGTTTTCTATTCCATCTTTCTCCACTATAACCAAACCTTCCGAAAGTTTTATTGCAGTTTCAATACTATCAGTAAGTCTTGATTTAGCATTGTCTTTTAAAACAATTCTATCAATTACCACTTTTATATCATGCTTAATATTTTTGTCCAAAATTATATCTTCATCAAGAGAAAAAATGTTTCCGTCAACTTGTACTCTAACATATCCGGATTTTTTTAAACTTTCAAATTGTTTAATGAAAGAACCTTTTTGTCCCCTTACAATAGGAGCTAAAATTGTTAATTTGCTTCCATTTTCGAATTGCACTATGCTATCAACAATTTGATCAACTGTTTGTTGTGTAATTGGTTTGTCACAATGAGGACAATATGGAACACCTACTCTAGCATATAATAATCTTAAATAATCATAAATTTCAGTAACAGTTCCAACAGTAGATCTAGGATTATGATTTGTTGTTTTCTGATCTATGGATATTGCTGGACTTAAACCATCTATAGATTCTACATCTGGCTTTTGTGCTTGTCCTAAAAATTGCCTTGCATAAGAAGATAAACTTTCTATATATCTCCTTTGTCCTTCTGCAAAAATAGTCCCAAATGCCAAACTAGATTTCCCAGAACCACTTACACCAGTAAAAACTATAAGTTTATTTTTAGGAATTTCTAGATCAATATTTTTTAAATTGTTTTCTTTTGCCCCTTTAATAATAATTGTTTCTTTCATAATATTATTATTCCTCTTTTTTTATCTCCTAGCACTTTATTTTTTGTTTTTATCTAATCTTTTTCTTAATGTTTGAATTTGATTTCTTAATTCTATTGCACGTTCAAAATCAAGAGCACCTGAAGCTATCTTCATCATTGCAGTTAATTTTTCGATTTCTGCCGGTATATCTTCTAATTTTATTTTTTTATCATCAATCTTCTTTGTTATTTCAAGTGAATTTTTAATTTCCTTTACAATAGTTTTAGGTATAATGCCAAATTTCTTGTTGTGATTTTCTTGAATCTCTCGTCTTTTTAATGTTATATCAATAGCTCTTTTCATAGAATCGGTAATTACATCAGCATACATAATGACTCTACCATTACTATTGCGCGCTGCTCTACCAATTGTTTGTATCAATGCTCCTTCACTACGTAAAAATCCTTCTTTATCGGCATCTAAAATCGCAACTAATTCGACTTCTGGCATATCGAGTCCTTCCCTTAACAAATTAATGCCAACTAAAACGTCAAACTCTCCTTTTCTTAGTCCATTTATAATCTCAACTCTTTCCATTGTATCAATTTCTGAATGCATGTATTTACATTTAAAGCCATGTTCTTGAAGATAAAGTGTTAAACTTTCAGCCATTTTCTTTGTTAAAGTTGTTACTAAAACTCTTGAATTATTTTCTATAGTTTCTTTTATTTGTTTCATTAAATCTTCAATTTGATTTTTTATGGGTTTTACTTCTACTACAGGATCTAATAATCCCGTTGGTCTAATCACTTGCTCCACAACTTGTCCCGCTCTTGACAATTCATAATTACTAGGCGTAGCAGATACATATAAAACTTGTTTTAATTTACTATTAAATTCATCAAAAGTTAAAGGTCTATTATCTTTTGCCGCTTCTAGACGGAATCCATATTCTACCAAAGACTGTTTTCTCGCCTTGTCTCCATTGTACATTGCTCTTATTTGAGGTAAAGTCATGTGACTTTCATCAATTATAGTTAAAAAATCTTTTGGAAAATAATCAATTAATGTGTATGGAGCTTCTCCAGGCTGTCTTCCATCAAAATATCTAGAATAATTTTCAATACCACTACAATAACCAACCTCTTTCATCATTTCTTCATCATATGCAACTCTTTGTCCTATTCTTTCTGCTTCTATAAGTTTTCCCTGCTTTTCAAAATCTTTTATTGCAATTAATCGGTCTTTTTCAATCTCCTCCAATGCCTTATCCATTCTTTCTCTTCCAACAGCATAATGAGTTGCAGGATATATTGCCACATATTTTAATTCATTTAATAAATTTCCAGTAATAGGATCAAAATTATAAATTTTTTCTATTTCATCACCAAAAAATTGAATTTTAACAGCAAGCTCTGATTGATTGGCAGGGAATATATCTAATATATCTCCCTTAACTCTAAAAGTAGATCTTTTAAAATCTAAGTCATTTCTTGTATATTGTATATCTATTAACCTAGAAATAACGTCGTCTCGGTCTATGATATCTCCCTCTCTCAAAGAAATATGAAGATTATAATATTCATTTGGATTTCCCAATCCATATATACAAGATACAGAAGCTACTATAATTACATCGTTTCTCTCTAAAATTGATGATGTCGCACTAGATCTAAGTTTATCAATTTCATCATTAATTGACATATCTTTTTCTATGTAAGTATCAGTAGAAACAATATATGCTTCTGGCTGATAATAATCATAATAAGATACAAAATATTCAACTCTATTATTTGGAAAAAATTCTCTAAATTCATTACATAATTGTGCGGCTAAAGTTTTATTGTGTGCAATAACTAATGTGGGCTTTTGCATTTTTTTTATTAAATTGGCCATAGTGAAAGTCTTGCCACTACCTGTGACTCCTAACAAAACTTGCTCTTTCAACCCCTCTTTAAAGCCATCTTCTAATTTATTTATTGCCTGTGACTGATCACCTGCTGGTTTATATTTCGAAATAAGTTCAAAATCCATTTTTTCTCCGTTTATTCCTAATTTATTATAACACCATTTTTTAAAATATAAAACTATTTAAAGATTGCTTTAAGTATTAAACCAAACACAAAACTGACGATTGCTAAAAAAATACTTCTTAATACAAGCATATAAAGGGATTTTTTTGCCTTTTTAGCATCAATTAAATATGTTTGCCCTTTTTTTTTCAATTTAACGCAATAGAAATAACCATTTTTACTATCAGAGATAACAAAATCAATATAATTTTGCAAAGACAAACTTGCCATAATTTCATCAATTTCATTTATAGATAAAACAATTTTTTTGCAAACATCTTTAGCAATATCATGTGGAGAAATTAAGCATGTCTTTTTGCCAGAGCATACTTTACATAAATATTTTAGAACAATTTTTTCTTTACGTTCAGGCAAATCTGTCATTTAAAAATTATTTGCATTTAAACCTATATTTATACTTTATATTATTTTAATAGAATTATATTTATCTTTATAAAAACTATAAAAATTAAAATTATTAAAATAATTTTCTTAGGATTTTATGAAATTATTAAAAAAAACATTGACAATTTTATAAAATATAGTATACTAAAAATATAAATGAGGAAAAAATGATTAAATTTATTAATAATAACAACAATAATCTTGAACTTAAAATACATTTTTAAATGGATTTTCTTTTTATTGTTGTAAAATAAATTAAATTATTAAGCACTTTCTGAAAATTCATGAAAGTGCTTTTTTTAAAAAAGGAGATATTATGAAAATTATCAATGCCGTAGCGGGCGAATACGTTATTTTTATTATTAATTAATTGTTTATTTATATTAAATTTAAAAGGAGAAATATTATGAAATACATAAAGGAAAAATATATAAAACTAGACATATTAGAAAAACAAAAATATATCAAATTAATAAAAGATAAATTCGAAAAATTATTATCAAAAAAATTAGATTTAACGAGAGTTTCTGCTCCATTATTTGTTACAAAAGAAAGTGGACTACAAGATGATTTAAGTGGAATAGAAAGAAAAGTTACATTTGACATATTGAAAGATGGGAAAGAGTTGGAAGTTGTACAATCTTTAGCAAAATGGAAAAGATTTGCTTTAAAAAAATATCAATTCCCTATTTATAAAGGAATCTACACAGACATGATAGCAATTAGACGTGATGACAAGATGGATGAAATTCATTCAATTTATGTAGACCAATGGGATTGGGAAAAAATTATTAAAAAATCAGATAGAAATTTAGATTTTTTAAAAAAGACCGTACAAAAAATAGTTATGGCAATCATTGAAACAGAAAAATATATCAAAATTAAAGGATTCCCAGGAATAGACTTAAGTTCAAAAGTCTTTTTTATAACAAGTCAAAGCTTATTAGATATGTATCCCGATAAAACTGAAAAAGAACGTGAATATTTAATAACAAAAAAATACAAAACTGTTTTTATAATGAAAATAGGACCTATACTCTCAAATGGAAAACCTCATGATTCAAGGGCCCCAGATTACGATGATTGGAATTTAAACGGAGATTTGCTCTTCTATCACGAAGTTTTAGATATTGCACTTGAAATATCAAGCATGGGGATAAGAGTTGACAAAACTAGTTTAATTAAACAGCTTGAAATTTCTGATAAAAAAGAAAGATTAAAATATGATTATCATAAAATGATTTTACAAGATCAATTACCACTTACAATTGGTGGCGGAATTGGACAAAGTAGACTATGCCAATTATTATTAGGGAGAATACATATAGGAGAAGTACAGGCTTCTTATTGGGATAAAGATACACTTTTGAAATGTAAAAAAGAAAAAATCGAATTACTTTAATAAATTTAATCTTTCCTATTTATTTCTTAATTCAATTGTGATATAATATTTTCTAGGAGAACAAAATGCAAAACCAAAACACAAGTTTAGAAAATCAACAATCTATAGCATATCAAACAAATTTACAAGAATTCAAAAATATTGATAAAAAACGCAAAAGATTGTCCTGTATTTCTGGGTGTAAATCACTGATTAAAGATTTAAACAGACAAATAGATTTAGATTTTATTAAAGAAAGCGAAGAAATTGAAGGCAATTTTAACAATTATATTATGAAATTGTTAAAAAAACCTGAAATAAAAATAATTCACGCTTTACCAAAAGAAGCTCTTTTTGTTGATAAGGCAAATTCAAATACAGAACAACAAAGTGAAATTTTAAAAGGAATTTTTAAAAAAACATCAATATATGCACTATACGAACCACTACAATTACAAATAAAATTAAATCTTAAAAATCATCTTTATTCTTTGGAAAAAATATTTGACAAAGCAAAAAAATCAAAGTTAAAAAGACATAAAACAGGTAAATTTGATCCTTTAACTCATGCGGATATATTAGAAACAAATCTTTATCTCGACGAAAAAGAGGATATACTTTCTGAATTCGGGAGATATAGATCCCCTTATACGGGTTCATTTACAAATGTTAAAGGAGCTACATGGGTTCCTGTTAGTAATGCACGTGTTAGCGAAAGCATGGATGCTCTACTAGAATGGTATAATAATCAATCAATAAATTTACATCCGATAATTAGAGCTGCCATTTTACATGCTGAATTTATACGAATACATCCTTTTGCAGATGGAAATGGTAGAACTGCAAGATTATTAATGAATTATGAACTAATTAGAAATGGTTATCCATCTGTAATCATTAAAGCTAGAGATAAAGATCGATATTTTAATGCATTAAACACAGCAATAATTACAAAAGATGTAACAGATTTAGTTAAATTAATAGAAGAAGCATGTAATGAAACTGCAGATAAATATTTAGAAATAATAAAGTCAAAAAAAGAATTTGAAAAAGAAAACGAATAAAACTCGCTTCGGCGAGTTTTTTTGTATAAAGTATATATGCTTGTGAAAAAATATATATATGTTAGAACAAAAATCTAAACTGGTTTTAAAATTTTTAATACAAGAATGCCCAAATGGCTCTTACAAAATCATAGAGGCTAAGGATATAATTTCATCAATGCCAATAAAATATAAAATGGATTATGAGGCATTTGATAATATTTTATCATATTTAGAAAGACAAGATTGTATTTCAATTAAGTATGATGATAATAATACTTACTGTCTTTGTGTACTGCCACTAGGTTATGAAATATTTGAAAATGAAATAAAAAATAAAAAAGAGGATAAAAAATCCTCTAATCTATGGTTAATTTTAATAATTAATCTATTAATTTCTTTTGCGGGAGCTGTTTTGGGGACAGTGATTGCACATATTCTAATCCCTCTTTAAAAACTCTTGTGTGCCTATCATTTGTCATGCTATAAATACCATCTATTCCAACAATGACCGAATCAGCTAGCTCACAACCAGAAAATTTAAATTTGCCTTTAAGATCTTCAAAAGAATTTTTGTCTTGAGCGGAAGGGATACAAAGTCCATTTGGATGATTGTGAACAACAAATACAGCGCTAACTTTATAAGTAGAAATAAATAAAGCAATTTCTTTTAGATTTAAACTAACAAAATTGTTAGTTCCTTTTCCATACCTTCTACCATTAATAATTTCTCCCGCATTATTAACTCCAAAAATATAGAGCTCTTCTTCTTGTTTGTAACGCAAAATTTGTTCAAGGTGATCATAAAACTCTCCAATTGTTTTGATGCCTTGTTTATTAAAAGTTTTTTCAAAAGAATAGTAAAAAAAGATTTCAAGTAGGGAGTGCAACTTTTTAGCAGAAGCATCTCCCATACCTCTAACCTGTTTAAGATCTTCGATGGAAGCCTCTAAAATAGTAGGGATATCATTAAACCGTTCAAGAAGCCTATGGGCAAGAGGGTTAACATCCGCTCTAGGGAAGATGAAGAAAAGAATATATTCCATAATTTGGATTTTACTCAATCCTTCAAGTCCTACCATAGAGACAGTATCTATTAATCTCCCCCTATGCCCATCATGGATACTTTTGTTTGAAAAAGTTTTTGATTCTTTCAAGATATTCTCCTTAAGTTTATGTTATAATCTTATTTTTATCTATTTTTTGTGAATCTGTTAAAGCTTCAACTACTATAGTTCTATTAAAGAACAATGAATAAATAACTTCCTTTTCTTTTTCAGTTAATTCGTCAACACGCGTGCTGGTAATTGCCCCGTTAAATCCGCCCAGATCATTAATGGTAAGTTTCCAAGTTTTAGTGTGATTATCTTCTGTGATTGAATTTGTGACAATCATATCAACTTCTTTAGTAGAATAACTAATATCTACAATAGATTGTTTTTTTAATTTCATTGCATAAAAAGGTATTCGCCCTAGTGTTCCATTTGCCCCATCTATTCCGTTATATCCAATTCCAGTATACCCAGAACCAGAAAATCCTTGAGTATTACCTGCAGTCCCTTTCACACCTTTAGTACCTGCCTCAGTATTATAATATTGAAAAAGATTTAATTCTGCTCCAGCTTGTTGAATACCATCAACTCCTCTTACATACCAAGTGCTTCCACCGGCACCACCATTGCCACCATCACCAACTTTCAAAATACCGAAATTCTTAATAGTAGTAAGATTTGCTTCTTGATCGTCTGTTTCTGCTATTTTATATGTTTGAATACCCCATCCATTACTTCCATTGTCTCCTTTACTACCATTCCCATCAGGATTTGTTGCATTTCCACCATTTTTACCATCCTGACCATTCAAAGCAACAATTGTCCCATAATTATTTGCATTAGTAGATATACTTGAATAATATAAGGTCAAGTTCCCTTCATATTTACTATTGATACTTACATAGCTATCAATATTTTTCATCGATGAACGTGTATTAATTAATGCTGCCGAATCCAATTGGTAATCTAAAACACTACCATATAATTTTAAATTATTCATAACTGGCTGTTTAGTGCTTTCTTCTGTAACAAAATAACTTTTCCCATAAGTTTCATTTAATATTAATAAATCTTTTATGAAAGGTGTTTTAGCACTACTTGTACCAACATTATTAAATAAAGTATTATATAACGATAAGTAATATCCATTACCAATAATATTTATATTTAAATTCCAAGTAACTGGCTCGAAATCTTTAATGGAAATATCTTGAGTAAAAATTATAGGTTGTGCAGAAAGTGGTGCACCATTTGTTTCTATTTTAATTAATAATTTACCATCTTCACTAACAAAATCCTTTTCTTGACGTTCATCTTTGTTGCTTATAGTAACAGATTCATTTTCTGCCATGCCTGCTGAAGAATACTCATCTAAAACTTTTGATGTTATACATATTGTATCATTATCTTTTAACTTATCTTTGTCTGATAGCAACATTTTTATTTGAATTAATTCATTGTCTGAACCTTTATCAATAATAAATAAGTTTGCATCATTCTCTGTTAATTCTATTTTATTAAATTCTGAGCCTTCTATTTTTAAGTTTTGAGAAACCAAATTATATTTGTTAAATTCTGTTTCTGTCCATTCGTAATTATTTTGGAGGGTATTAGTTTTCCAAGAAGAATAATATCCACTTTCTTCATACGTATTTTCTACAGAATAATTAGAATTTACAATTATTAAGTTTGAATTAGAAGAAATTAAATTTTCATTTTTTCTCATTTCAATCATGCTAACATTTTCATCAATCAATGTTCTATCCACTTCTGTAATAATTCCCTTTAAAGTGTCAATTGTATCCGATAAAATTCCTTCAGTCATAATATAATCAATTCCATTAGTACTATATTTATAATACTCCTTTTCTTCATCCCAAACTAATTCTTTTGTAATGTCTGTCTTGTTAAATAAATAATATTTTGTTTCGTTTCCAGTTAATTCTTTATAACCATAAATAATATTTTCTCCACTAGAATCTGCAAATGTTAGATAAGTTCTATTCGATAAATCATTTAAAAATATATAATTCTCAGAAGTAGAATTATTTTTAGAATCATGAACAATAGTATAATTCATAATTTGTATAGAAGGTTCTGATGATTCTACGTATTCTTGGCTACCTTCTGGTTTTACAAGTTTTTTATAAAATACAATATAACTTATTGTGTTTTTTATAATTGTGGTACCTTCACTTTCAATAGGATATTCCGATTCAACCTTTTCTACATATAAGTATCCATCTTCGGCGTACTTTTTATAAATTGTGTTTATTAAGCCTTCAATTTCATTATTATCATTATTAGTTAATTGCCCTTCAACATAATATCTCTCATTTTTGTCTTTTATTACAATTCCAAAAGAAGAATTATCTCCTATCACATCTTTGCTTGAAATTCTATATGAAGAATTAATATTTAATGAGAATTCCACATTCCCTGTTGCCTTTATTGGTGTTTCTGATCCTGACTCGGAAGAAAGCGGATAACTTATTGACATGTCGCCTTCAGCTTCTGCAGACAAATCTATTTCAACCGATCTTTGTGACGACTCCCCATAAGGGATGTAATTAATATTTAATTTTCCATTTAAAATTTGATTATAAGAAATGATTATTGAATTGTATTGAGTATAAGTTTTTACCGTATATTCAAAGTTATTAACACCCTTATAAATTTTAATACCATTAATTTCATAATATGTTAAATCATTTAAAATATTTTCATTATTTTGATCAATCTTTAATTCATATCCATAATTTCCATTTCCGTAATTCTCTACTAATTGTTTAATAATACCTTTATCGGTGTCAATTTCACTTATATATTGCTTGAAATTAATTGTCGCTTTTGTATTTGTATCTGTATAAGATTGTGTTTCAATTGGAATATTTGTATCAATGATAACTGAATTACTGAAATCATTTTGATAAGCTTTAGAAGATGCCATATAATCCTTAACATCTTGGAAATTAAACTCTTCTGTTAAACTTGATATACTAAAGGTTAATATAGAATTATCAATTGATATATCATAAATTTCTTCCCCAATTTGAATGTTTGACAAATTCGTTGTCCATGGATTAGCGTTAGAATTATCATACCCTAAAAGAATTGTGTTTCCATTTAAAATAATTGTATCAGCATTTAATATTCCTAAATTAAATGAAATAGAATGACTAGCTTGGATAATTTCTTTATTAACATTATCTTCCATTATGATTGCATTATCTATAGTCTCGTTTTGTAGATTTTTAGCAACTAATGATGATTTTAAATTAGAAATTTTATTTGTTATTTCATTTAGTGATACATTATTCAAAGTAAAACTAATTTCTAAGTTATTACTTTCATTTGTTGAGAAGGAATAATCATCTCCTGAATAACTAATTGTCCATTCACCTGATTGAATATCTTCAGTATAATTGTATTCAGCAACTAAATTATCATTTAAATACAATCCAAAATTTTCTGACAAAATTGATTCTATTGTTAAAGAAACTTGGCTGTTGTAAATAACATTTGATTTTTCTTCACTATCATTATACCAACTAGAAACTTCATTACCATAACTTATAGAAACATTCCCTGTATGATCTCCGCTACTTGCATTATGTGTAAATGTTCCGGATTTACCTCCACCAAAGGTTATGCTTGTTTCTACTGGTGCCCCTTGAATTTGCTGACTATATAATGTCTTCCCGGAAAATTTATCTGTCAATATTTCTAAATTATCTATTAAATATTGTTTTGTACTATTAGATTTATAAGAAGCAATAGTTTTACCCTCACATTCTAATTTATAATCCGCATTTTTTATTTTTGAATCATAAAGTAATGTTATAGTTCTAGTCTCATCCGAAATAGATTCAGTTTTGTCATTAAAAGATAATTTATCACCCCAGCCCCAAGAATTAATTTTACCCTTAAGACCCTCTATTATAGATTGATAGTCAGAAGCATCCTTAGAAACATTAAAAGAAATTGTTAACTTTCCATCATCTTCATCAGCGCTACTTCCAAAAGTTAAGTTATAAGAATTGCCATTTAAAATTATATTATTTAACTGATTTGTTTCAATAACCCAATTAGTTTGTTTAGAATCAAATTCGGTATTTGTGTTAACAGGCTTCAAACTTCCAAGCCTAGTTTTTATATTTGTATTTGGAACATAAACAAACATTTCATACTCTTTATCATAATATAGATAGATGTATTCACTTTCTTCTTCAGAATTTTCCACTTTTTCAGGATTTTCCACGCAGAATTTATAAACTTTATAATTAGATTCTTTTCCATTAGGTAGTATGATTTTTACACTTTCCTCTTCTAACAGGCTATTAGTTGTTATACCTGAAATTCTGATACCTAAAGATTTATTATCAGTGTAAACATAACTAATATCATTAGGATCAAATTCAAGTGGTTCAGAATAGTTACAATTAACAGAAACATTAATGTCCCCCTGAAGCCCATTCTCGTCATCAGTAAAAATTCTGACAGTTAACTTTGTTTTAGATATCCCATTTTCTACTATTTTTTCTACTTTTTGAATTGCATTACTAAGAGTAGTTTTTATTGTAACATTTTCATTATTGATAGTTTTATAAACATTTGCCTTATAATCATTTATATTCCCAGTATATAATAAATCTTCAGAGATTATTTCAATTACACCAGAATAAATACCTGCCTGTAAAATATTGTTTATATTGTTTGAATTTGCCAAATAGTAACTTTGTCCGGCCACTTTAATTTCATCATAATCTGTTCTTTCTTCTCCATTTGCGCTTCTAGTTGTTTCTTTTAAATCATTCAATGATGTTTCAATACTACTCCTAGATATTGCACCAATATCTTCTTGTCCCTTTGATTTTTGATCATGATAATTATGAGAATATTTAGAATCGGCATTATTATAGTCTATTATATATATATCCTCTATTCTCTCTATTTTCTCTTTGCCTTCTTCTACAATGGTTTTCCCTATTTCTGTAGTTATACCATCTTTATATGATAATCCTGCAAATAAGAAAGATAGTGCAGCAGCAGATGCCGCCAAACTGACTAGCAAAGCTGAAATAGGAAAAGGTACTATCACTACCATGGTAAATCCATAACCAGCATTATAGTTTGCAGTTATTTTACTATAAACTTTTACTACTAATCTTGTTGGAACCCCGTTAGAATCGTAGGCACTTACTGTCACATCATTGGTTTCGCCTATTTCTGGAATTATATTAGTTAAATTAAATTTATAAGATTGATTTAATACTGAAAATTCATTAGCTACAACAGCAATTGCTTCTCCATCTACACGTACTCTTTCTGTTGATACTGAAAAAGGTTGGGTTATTTGTTTTGAAATATTTTCCCATTTTTGTTCGAGGAATATTTGATTTTTGTTTGCTGAAGCGCCATTTTCAAAAATGTTTTCATCTTCTATTACAGTAATGTTATTTTGTCCTTCGCTTTCTAAATAATACCCTATTCCATAAGCCCAAACATTTTTATAAGAAGATTGATACATTTGAAGTTTATCTGTTACATCATTATTATCAGTATCTACCCATCTAAACGCAAATTGTGCGTTTACTCCAAGTGCCTCAACAGCCCCTTCATTGTAACAATTAGAGATTGATGAGATTGTATTTTCACTTCCATTATTGCCTACTCCAATAATGCCTCCGGCATAAGATTTCCCATTTAGAGTAGCATCAGTCGCTCCATTTGACTTATTCCCTGATTTAACCATACCGGAATTATAAGAGTTAGAAATTGTACATACGTTGTCATCTTTTTCACTTCCCCAGCCAACGATACCTCCAGTATAGTAATTTGCTATATAAGTAGATAAAGAGGTACTTGTTGCATATCCATTGAGTACACTAGTGGCATTGTAACTATACTCTATATTTCCTCCTCTAAATATACCTACTAACCCTCCTACGGCAGAATAAGGCACTGACGGTTCATCTTTTGTTATTAAATCTGGACTTAAAACAATTGTTAACGGTCCATAATTTGAACTAAACTTAATTTGTGAATCTCCTTCAACATAGCCTGCTAATCCACCAATAGTAGAATTTCCATCCACACTAATGTTAATTGAAGTTAAATTAGTGACTGCGTATACTTTTGAATTTGTTAAAGTACTTGTAAGTGCCCCTAAATTACTTGATGAGCCTGTTATATTACCAGAAAGAGTTATATTAGATACAGTACTATCTGTTATTGTTTTTGCAAGAACTGGATTTCCATTAATAGTGCTATCTGTAAGTCTGAGATTTTTAACAACAGAATTCCCTTGAATACCATTGAAAAGTGTATTTATTAAACCTGATATAGTCTTTCCATTACCATCAAAAATTCCAGAATAATTACCTGTTGTAACATCTTCCCCTTCTATTGTTTTTGTATTCTCAGGATATAGAGAATTCCATGAATTATTAAATTGCGTTGCTGACAAATCTATATCATACAATAATACAAAATTTGTGGTACTTGTTATATTTTCTATAATACTTAATATACCTGCATTCGGGATCAAAAAGTAAAATGAATTATTCCCAGCATCAGCTGTTGTAGCAAAATTTCGCAGTCTTTTATAAGAAACTTCTTCTACATAATCATCATATATAGTAGACGAAATATTATTGTTGAATATGGAATTTGTGTCAGTTTTTACACCTTTATTTTGACCTGTCTTAATGCTTTTTACTATTGCATATGAAGACAATTTCATAAAATTATACTTTAATGTTGGATAACCATAATTGTAATCAAAATTAGATTCGGCATAAATTCCTAAATCCTTATAAATTTCTAAATCCTTAGACATCAATGTTTCAGTATTTATTTTTACTTTTTTAAGTTCTGCCTCATCTAAATCACGTTCTACAATTAAATCGTCTATAGCATTATAATCATAATAACAATTTGTTAATGAAGAACCTCTACCAAACACACCAATATTAAAAAAGGTGTCAGCACTTGTCATTTTATCTGCTGTTGTATAATCGTTCCAGTCAATTTTTGATATAGAATAACAATTAGAAATTGTTGCTTGGCTGTTTCCATTAGCAAAAGCATACATATTTATATCTATATAGGTAATAACACTACCTGTTGAATAAACATTATCTATTATTTTATTTTGTTGTGTTGTTGTAGAACTACCCGAAACGGTTGAATTAACAAGTCTTGCTATACCATAAACACCACTTTCATCCTTTTGAGTAGAAGTATTGGCTCTATAAGTTAAGTCTAATGCAGTTGAAGAGTTAGTTATTTTTCCACTACTCATCTGAGCTACAATACCACCGATTGTTATGGCTTTTTCCCCTCCTACATTGATTTTACCTTTCACTTGTACTGCATATATTTGTGTATTGTCACACATCAAATTTGCAACACCTGCAAGATTTGTTTCAGCATTATCTTCTAAGTTTTCATTATTTATATCAACGTTCAAAACTAGTCCCGACACAAATGAGTAGCCATTAAGACTTTCAATAAAGGATACCTTTGAATTGTTATAATTTATCTCATAACTATCACCAATTATAGCTATGTTATTAATTATATCGTTATTAATGGTTTCGTCCTCTAAATATAATTGACTAGGAATATCACTATTGTTTAGAATATAATATTTAATTCCATTGAATGATATTGCATCTTTTGGCAAACCTCCATTAGATTCTATAGAATCAGGTTTTAATTTGTGCCCTGAAGCAATTGTTTCGCTATCATTTAGGTTGTCTAAAATAATACCTGCTAAAGATTTTTTAATTTTTTCTCTTTCAGTTTCCTTTCCACCACCTGTATAACCAAGATAGGAAGAAGTAGAGTAATTGTAATAACTTACATCTGTGCCATTTTTGTCTTCTGTTAAAGTCACAGCATAACTATAATAATTTAGACTTATATTCTTTTCATTGCCTGTTATCGTACTATTTCCAAACAAAGCATGTGCTGATTGTTCTGTTTCAATATATCGAGCATTATGAGAAGTCATCAAAGAATAATTCTTCTCAATTGTTATCTTGTTAATTGCATCAGTATTAAAAATTTGCCCAACAATGCCTCCAAAATAGTAAGAAGTTAACGAATTAAACTCATTATTGTCATATTGTACAAAAACATCTCCATAGTTATAAGTGCTTGTAATGGATAAATTTAAATTATTGCTACTTTGTGAGTCTGCAAATTTGCCAATAACTCCACCTGCATTAACATTAGAAGCATTACTATTTTCTCCTAAAATCTTTAATGCGCCTCCAAAAGACGTTCCCAAAATTTCTAAGTCACAAGAATT
Source organism: uncultured Clostridia bacterium (assembly GCA_944372505.1). Classification (GTDB taxonomy): domain Bacteria; phylum Bacillota; class Clostridia; order Christensenellales; family UBA1242; genus Caccovivens. Next base: position 372,830 of record CALVZK010000001.1, read on the forward strand.
AAGTAGATTTCCAACAACACCGCCGAAGTTTATATTTTTTATACTTGAGAAAACTGCACCATCATATCGTAACAGCCCATTAGACTGAGACTGTATTGATGCTTTACTAATAATATTTTTTTCATTTATTCCTCCTAAAATTCTACCAACAAGTCCTCCAATATTTGCTGTAGAAGTATCTGCTGTATTTGCTGTAGAAGTATCTGCTGTAGAAGTATCATTCTCCTTTAAAATTAAGATATTGGCATTTGAAGTAATTGCTCCTAATATTTTAAGTTTTATTGTTTGAGTTGAACTTGCTGTAGTAGGTACAATAGCCGATCCTATTATAGAGCCAACATTAATGTTATTCCTTTCATTGTTAACATCATTTGAAGTTATAGTTCCTTGTTGTTTAAGCTGAATTGAATCTCCGCCTAAATATGTATTGTTGCTATTAAATATTTTATCATTTATATATATTCTTTCATTTTGACTTAAAGTAAAATCAGTTCCGTTTACATAACCTATTATACCTCCAACATTAGCTGAAGTAACTATAACAGGACTGATGTTTTTCGATAAAGAATAATCATCAAACTTATTTATATCAAGTATTTGATTGTTATTTTCAGAAGTTTCTCTGCCAACAACTTCAAAATTTACTTTACTAATATTTCTTATTTCTATTCTTCCGTTTGTAATTTTCCCTGCAAAACCACCGGCATTTAAATGATTTATTCCTCCTTTCTCTACAAAAAGTCCACCTTGCAAGTTGGCCCCTGTAAAATCAGTTTGTCCTATGCTTGAATCAACAATTTCTCCTACAATAAGACCTGCATTAATATTAAGTCCAGTTGAAGTAGTATTTATATGTAAAGCAGTCGATGTACTTATATCTTTACCAAGATATGGCCCAATATAATTTATATCATTTGCTTTCCCTATAAATCCTCCAATATTTATATTGGCTTTATCCCCTACATTGGTTATTGAAATTTTCTGATATTGTGTATTATTAGTAGCGGTTGATAATTTGTTTATGGATTGAAGTGTGATTCTTAATTCGAGAGAAGATAAATTGTTGGTTTTCTCTCTGCTAACATTTCCAAAATATGCACCAACATTTACATTTGAATTTTTGCCATTATAATTAATGAAATTAGCAGCTGTGTTTATTTGTATTCCATCTACATACATAATAGAGGAAGAAGAAGATTGTACTAAACTTCCACTAATAAGACCTACATTTTGTGCAGAATTATTAATAGTTAAAATATAATCAGTCGAAAGTATGAAAGAATTGATTCCTTCACCACCTGTATTAACAATTAGATTATTTATATTAGTATTACTTATATTCGGAGCTACAAGCCCAATTGAAGATGAAGATGCATTAGAATCTACTTCTACACTACTTAAAACATTTAATGTGAGTCCAGAAATATTTGCCTGATCTATTCCGCCTGCAACAAATAATCCCCCTTGATTATCTGTTAATTTGATTACTTTATTATTATCATTATTTGATTTGCCTATATAATTTACTGTTAAATTATTAACAGAAAAACCTGGACTTACAGAGGTTATGAAGTTCTTGGAAGATATTATTTTAATATAATTACCATTGTAGAACCCCCCTACTAATCTTCCTCCAAAATTTTCAATTGGACTATATTGATTATTAGTAAAAGTTTTGTTGTATTCATCTAGATTTACGTCCCCATACTCAGTTCCACCTTCTGTTGCTAATCCTCTCACAATTACAGTAATATCTGAATTTCCACTCATCATTCTGAATACATCCGCAACATTGTATTGATCAAGATATATAACGTTTGATGTTTTTTGATATCTAATAGATGGGAACAATTCACTTGTAGAATGAACCCAATTTTGATTTTGCCAAGCACCCGATCCTAAAAATGCAGTTCTTGTTTCTATAGAGCCTACAGCACTAGACGTAAAGTTGAAAGGAGATTGGATTGCATAGATTAAATTATTGTTGAATAAATTACTATTTTCTGAAGAAATATTTCCAAATAAATTTAACTTAACATATAAATCATTAACTAAATAATATCCTTCATAAACACCTACAGAAGCTAATTTTATACCTGTGCTATCTCCCCCAGATAAATTTTCTTCTTTTGCTTGAACAAAAATCAAATACGAAGAATAATTTGTTTCGGTAAGATTTACTTCCGTCCAAGTATTATTTTCAGTATTTTTAACAAAAGCACTACCTAAAATCAAATTTGATTGTAAAGAGAATGACATGTTTGTTATAGAACCAAGAGCTATATCCGTATTGGTAGTATAATCATAGCTTGTAAAAACATTAAAAGCGTTAACCGACATTAAAGCAACCCTAGGATTAGTCCCTTTAATAACACCTATTACACCTGCAGAATTAACATTCGTTTGGGACTGAACTGTAGATTTAGCTCTCACATCACCAGTAGCATATACTTCATTAATAAAATATTTTGTATAAGCACTATCAGCCATCAAATCCGCATCAGCATTATATCCTGTTGTACCATCAAGTTCCATTCCTCCTATAATGCCCCCTGCATATAATGATGTAGGGCTTATAACATTAATTTTAGAATAAGATATTTGTAATTTACCGCTTCCAACATAACCAACAATTCCTCCAATATATACTTGAGAATAATTTGTCGAACTATCAAAGAATAAATCTGTTGCTCCTCTTTCAATACCTGAAACAGAATTTGAACTATAAATAGAAGATAAATTATTTTCTATAGAAGATTGTGTAGACTTGTTATATTGGACATATAGTCTACTTAAACTACCAAAAGATTGTCCTACAATACCACCAGCAAAATACTTCATAGATAATATCTTTGAAGAATTATTATTTGTTGAGCCAGTGATATCAATTCCTACATCATTTAAATGAGTTTGATAACTTGTAAGTCCAAAAGCTCCACCTGCAATTTCTGCTCTAATTTTAACAATACCAGAAACTCTTATATTATTAATTGAATAATTTTCTGCTTGGTTTATATTAAAACTAGTTGATTCTGAAGAATAATTATCAACGAATCCTATTACCGAACCAGCATATGAATATTTAGATAAATTATTAATAATAATTGAAGATTGAACAGAAGTACTGAAATTCAAACTATTTTTAAGATCATTTCTTGTTGAATACAAATTACTCATATCATAGTAATTGTTTGTACTTATTGCACTATATTGATTTGTAGAAACATTAGGATCTGTAATCGAAATATTTTTAATTATATTGTTTCCAAAAGCTAATCCAGCAAGAGTACCGGCAAAATTATATCCATTAATATTGCCTGTTTGAGACATTGTTATATCAATATTGATTAATTTTGCATCTTTAATATAACCAGCTAAACCACCAACAATTACAGAATTGCTTCCAACCACTTGATTTATTTGTAAGCCTAAATTTGTTATAAGAGGTGAATAAGATCCCTTGGTTTCCAAAGAAGAGAACAATCCAAAAGCAACTCTATTTGAATCAGTTGTAAGTGAAATACCTGTAATATTAAAACTATTTCCGTATAATTTACCAGCAAACGCCTTATTAGCAGAAGGCAAAACTGAAATATCTGTAATTGCACTCAAGTCTATGTCATTAACTAGTCTATAAGTTCCCCAAATCATACTATTATTATAGTTTTGTTGAACATTTGTTGACTGAGATGTCCCCATAACTTCAACAAAGTCTTGAGCATCAACGATTAAAATAGGGTTTAAAGTGCTACCTAAAGCAGTATTAATTTCTCTAGAACCATCACTTAGTTGTAAAATTGAATATTGCAAAATATATTTACCCTGCTCATTTTCTCCTGTTATTCCTTCATATCCACTATCTTCACTTAAATAATATATGTATCTATGGGAATAAGCAATTTGATTAGCTTCAATTAAAGTTGGGCCATCTTCATCCATTCTCCAAATACCATCAGTATCACCGCTTGCTATTGCAAAACCATAGAAATAAGAAGTATCAGCAGGATCTTTAACTGCTACAGCCCCAGTTGAATACTGAGTTTCTGTTGTAGAATTAAATTCATCTACAGACTGATATAAATCTTTATTAAAATAATAACAATTTGTATACTGTCCATTAGCTAATAAGTTTCCTTCGGAATCAACACCGGAGAAATTCATTTGATTATACATTGAATTTCTTATTTGAGAAGCTGAATAACATTCAGTTATTATACCATTATTTTGATATACAAATCCGGAAGCAAGATATACTTTTACAGAATCTGTTTCATTAGCAATTAAAATATTTGAATAAGAGTCAGATATAACGCCTTCGTTATTGTAAATAAATCCAGCAATTATACCTAATTTTGATTTCAAAGAAGAACCTTCTCTAGTGTAATCTTCAGCTCTTTTTTCATTACTTTGAGGTAAATCTGATTTTACACCTTCAACAAAACTACCACTTATTGAAGCTGTTTCTCCATTATAATTAACAAACCCAGAAGTTGTAAAAGTACTAGTACCTGATTTATTTTCAATATCTAGTTTTGCCACACCGCTTGCACTTATAGCGCTATTATTATTTAAGACAAAGCCTGCAATATTACCTTGACCAACAATATAGAAAGTTCCAAGTCCTATAGTATAAGAGGAAGTGTAACCAGAAGGTATCTCCCCGTTATAAATTTCTTCGCCAAGTTCTATTAAACTCTCTCCACCCACACGTGAATTAGTAATGCTACCACTATTGTTCAAAACAAAACCAGCAATATTTGGAGTCCAAGAAGATTCTCTCCCTACATAAACTTCCTCAGTTGTGTTATTACCATTTATGAATTTAATATTGAAGCCTGTAGGATTATTATGTGATGTTGTGCTTTGCTCTAGTAAATTTTCAATATTCCCATAAGCAAGTTTTTCAGATTTATAAGCAACAACTTCGCAATTAGTAACTATACCATTATTTTCTATTGCAAGTCCGGCAATATTAATAGTAGTTTGACCTACAAATTTAGAAATATCTAAAGTTAATTGACCTCCATTATAAATATTAATTCTTACGTTTTTGAGTGTTGTATTTTCTGTAATATTTGTAAACAATGCTAAATTGATTGTACTTGAAGAATAAGAAACATTGAAACTCTTAATATGAATAGTAAAACCATTTCCATCTAAACTTCTAATTAAAGAAGTATCAAATGGAGTGAAGTCAGTTAAAATAATATCATTTGTTAAAATATAGTCATCTTCTGAAACATTACTTGAAGAAGAATATAAACTAGGATTTAAATTTTCAAAATCGTTAGCATTTTCGATCAATAAAGGAATATCAGGATCTGAATAAGCTTCTACGTTAATAGTAAAGTAAGTATCTATAATTTTTGTATTTCCACCTGATAATATATAGGTTCTAATGACCATTTGAATGTTACTTGCCTTTTGAAGCCCTGTAACATTAATTATATTTTTAGATTGGTCGTAAGTAAAACTTACAACTTTAGAGTTAGCAGAGCCATCGCTAGCAAAAGCAGGAACAAATTCGTTGCCATTTACAAAGAAAAGTCTATCTTTGATTGTTAATTCTTTTACGCCTTGATTTGAATCATATTGATAATTAATGTAAAAATCAGTTGTTGAATCTGCATAAACTTGATTTTGTGCAAATAGATTTCTCTTTGCTAATAATTCATTTACTTTATTGACAGCCTCAATATCACTAGTGCTATATCCCGTATAAGTTTCAGGAACAAAATTGTATTCTATGTCAAAAGTTTTTGGAACATTTAACCAAATATCTAAATTATTGTTTTCAGAATTTGAAATATTAATATTTTCTTCATCAATCATAAAATCAACAATTTTTATTGTTGCACTAGTAGTTTTTACTTCAGTACTACCATTTTGAGTTCTAGAAACAGTGGCAATTACAGAGAAAGAATTGTTCTCATTTATAGTCTTCGCAGTTACAGAAACAAATATTTGTGCTGTGTAAGTTTTAATTCCACTGGCTTCATCTATAATAGGTTCACTTAAATCAGAAATATTAATACCACTATCATTTCCATCTAAAGAAAAATTGTTAATATTTTGATCTTGTGGAAGTCTTATTGTTACGGTTGCAATGGACCCTCTAGCAACATAAGCAATATCCTCTCCGTTAATGGTAATTTCTGCTTCAGTTAAATAACTAATAGTTAAGAAATAATTTACTTCACTAAGTTTTTCTCCTTGACCAGTAAAGAATCTAGCAGTTAACTTAATTACATTATTTGTATTAACGGTAGTATTAACCCAAATTCTAAAATATAAAGTGCCATTTGCATCTTCTTTTTCTGATTGAGAAGGTCTATAAGTTAAAGATTCCCCTATAGTCACAATATTGGCGTTTTTATTTGGAGCAAATTGTCTTAATTTGTTTTCATTATTAATGCCAAATTGAGATAACAATTCAAACTTTAAAGCATCATTTACACTTGCGCCACTATAAGACAATGTCATATAATCATAATATGCATAATCAGGGTTTACACTTACTTGTAAAACAGAACTTCCTCCTGGAGCAAGAATACCTGTAGTTTCATTTTCAATAGTATGGACAGTAGTATAACTATTTCCGATATTTGCCCATTGAGATTTAGTTATTAAGTAATTATTTACATCTATATTAGTAAAATTTTGTTTAGATAAATTTAATTTGAAGCTAGCATTTTCTTTTTGATAGTAACTATTATTGCCACTATTACTAATGAAAGAAACATCAAATGACACATCTTCCATTATTAGAGATTTATAAATTTTAGTAATCTCAAATGTAATTTCAAATGTATAAGTGTAATAACCAGTAGTTTCGTCAAAGGCCTTATTGTCCTCAACGAATGTTACATAAGTGCCCATAAAAGCATTTTTTGCATCTGTAGTAAGATAATAAATATAATCATAATTATTTGTTTCATCCTCTTTTGATAATGAATTTAAAATATTTCCATTCTCATCTCTAATTTGAGGAATAATAGTTTCTTTATCATTTTCAGCAGTAGTAATAACTTGAACTCTTATTACAGCATTTATAGAAGGAGTAATAGAAAGCCCCCCTTCCGAAACACTAAATTCTATAACCCCATCTGTAGGATTGATTTGGAAACTTCTTCCAAATCTATTATTAATAGCAATTTGATAAGAATTTTCGGTATCATCACTGTTTTTAGAATAAATTCTAGGCAATATAGATATTTTACTATCTCCCGATTCGTTGTCAGCATTTACAATTATAACATTTTTGTTTGTTTCAATTGATACTAAGTCTTGGCTTTCGCCTACAGAAGTTGCCGTTGCTTCAATTGTAATGTTGTTTTGAATCAATTTATATTCTTCGGCATTATTTCCTAATATTACTGAAGGTTTTTCATATGTAACGATATAGTTTCTAGTTGTACTTCTTTGTAAATATGATATAGAATTATTAGTCACTATATTTTCTCTTCCTGTAACATCAGTATAAGAAACAATTAGATTAGACATTGAATTTAAAATATCTACATAAAACGTTTTTGAATTTTGAACATCTTGTTTTGAATACAGATCAATCTGAACTTTTCCTGTGCCAACTATAATTAAATCTGTACCAATAACTTTTAATATATTATTGTTTGATGAAGTTAAGATAAGATTTTGAATTGATATATTAGCTGTATTTTCAATTAATTCAGTTAAATTTATAGTATTTAATTTTTGCAAATCATTAATAGCACTTTGTGAAAGCCCAGTTAGCCCCTCTTCTATTCCATAATAGAACAAAATTCCTTCATTATCACTTACTTCTAAAGATTTATAATATCCATTATTATCTTTGTAAGTTACAATTGTCCCTTGTATATCTTCTATTTTTTCACTTTGATAAACATCTTTAAAGTAAGGATTCCCATTATTTACATAATTAAGAAAATCTTCTCCACTTTTAATATAGTTGGTAGATAAATTGTCTACTATTTTAATTTCACTTCCATCTTCATAATAGTTTACTTTATATTCATTGTCTTGACCATAGTAAGCATTATAATATTCTCCTGATACACTAGAACCACCTATAATGTTACTTGAAATTTCAACAGCAAAGCATCTATCAATAGTTACTGTTCCATTCGTTTGTGCAATTAAAGAATATACATTACTACCATCCAAAGGAGAACTTCCTTTAACAAAATTATAAACATAACTTGTTCGAAGAATTGAATTATTTGACGCACTTCCAACCAATCCGCCTATTTTTTGACCTTTGAAAGTGTTAACGCCATAAGTAGGCTTTTCTTCTTGCTCTCCAGTTTTTAAGTTATAAAACTCTACCTTACAACCTATGATCGAACTAGAATTTTCGCCTGCTATACCTCCAACGAATGAAGAACTAGACGCATCGATATTGAGACCTAAAACACTACAATTTATAATTTCTCCGCTGTTAATGCCAACAATACCACCAACTTTTTCGGCTGTAGAAGTTAATATACTTGGTTGTATTCCATTAACATCTATTGTGACATTTTCAATTGTGCCCGTATTAGTTCCTGCTACAAAGCCAGAAGAATTTATAGTTCCATTAAAATTAATATTTCTAATAGTACCACTATTGCTTGCTATGAATGTGGTAGAACCAGACAAGAAAGTAACTGTATTTACACTTCCATTTTCATCATCGAATGCTCTACCCTCTATTCCTCCTGACAAATTTATTGAAGTACCATTAAAAGTCAACTCAATGCTATTCATTAATCTGTAATATTTTGTTGGATCGATTGAAATAAATTCTTCCGCTGTATAAATTCTATATGCATGTTCGAAGCTTCGCCCGTCTGCAACATTAATTTTTATTTTTAAAAGAATTTCATCAAAGTCAATTGCTTTCGCTTCACCACTTTCAAAAGAATTTGAAATAAAATAAGCGTTTGAAATTAGATAATCATACCAAGTCATATTACCAGAATAAATTTTACCCAAACTTTCAAAAGAAACTGTATATAAAGTTGGATTTTCCTGTTCTGTCTTCAAATAATAAGTGATGTTATTATTATAAATTGCATCTTGAGGAATCAAATAAATGTAGCCCGTAGTACCAATAGATAAATTTTTGTTTAAAGACAAAGAAATTCTGTTTTGATCAATATAATCGCCAACTGTAACAAGAGCGGTATTAGTATAATCTACTGTTCCATCTTCTTGTGTTATTAAATAAGAAATATTGCTATTTCGAGCATTAGTAGGACTAGAAGAAAGCACAATAAATTGTGGATTTGTATCTCCTATTTCAAAATATAATCCCTCATCATCTTTAGCTTCCCATTTTAAACTTTCAACTCTTTGAGCATTTTTAATGTTAATTGACAAATTCGTCCACATCACATCTTTAAATACAGGAGTCCCAGTAGAATCAATTACTGAAAGTTTATAATGAATTTCTAATATATCGCTGAAACTTGACTGTCCTTTAAGAGAAGATGAAGCAATATCAAAAGATAATGAATAATCGTTAACAATGATATTTTCAATTAAGTATCTACCGTTTTCCCAAGTTATAGAATTACCTGACAAAGAAGCGTTTCCCATTAAGAACTCACCTGTGGAACTTCTAATAGTAGAAACAAATTCAAAGTTTGTTAAATCTATATAAGTTACATTGCTATTTTTAAAATCAATGGTAATAGTCTTTCTAGTCAAAGTTTTATCATTTGAAGAAACGGTATCAGAAGAATATAAAGTTATTTCATTATCTGAACTAGGTGTTACTGTCAAATTACTTGGAGCGACATAACTTTCAATTAAAACTATTCTTATGATGTTTATATTTCCATTTTCATCTACATTATCTCCATTACCTGCTCCTGTAAATGTAATTACAGCATATGTAAATCCGACATTAGAGGTAATGATACTTTTGTTATCTGAAGAAAAATAAGCGTATTTACTTACATTTTGATTAGCATAAGCCCCATTAATAATCTGGCTAATTCCTGGAGCAGTATTTATTAAGTTTTTAAATTCGTTGATTTGTTCATTTTTTTCTTCCTGTGTTAATTGCTGATCGCCTTCTACAATATAATCCAAATCAAAATAATTTACTTTTATTTTAGCAACTGCGTTATTACCATTAGAACTATTATATCTGTATAAAACTGGTACAGTCGATCCATTTTTTATCATAATGTTCGACAGACTTGAAGTACTTGTATCTGTAGTACCATTTTCAAAATAAATTAAATTATTATTTAAATTATATGTAACAGAATCTGTAGCATTACTGCCTTGGTCATAGACAACTGCCGCTTCTGTTAAAGGCAAGAATATATTAATATCATAATAATCGCTTACAAGTCCATTTTCATGAATAAAACGATATTTATCCAATGCAGTTATACCATAACTATTAGTATTCAATGTTAATAAAATTTTAAAAGTTACACTGTCAGTTGTGTTTGAAACTTTAATTGGACCATCAATTTTTACATTTTCACTATTAACTTCTAAACTTATACCATCAACATCTGTTTGTCCAAATAAAGTAAATACTTTTTCAATAATTGTAGATGTAGTATTTTGAGAACTATCTACTCTAAAATCAGCATTTTCAAAAACAAATTGTTCTTGTGAAACAGATTTAACTAGTTCTAATTGAACAGTAGAAGATATGTTTGTATTATCGACACTTGTAAATGTAATTGAGACGTTATTTACATTTTGTTGTAACAAATTTGAATGTGCCTTTAGATATATTGTTTTGTAATCGATGTTTGCATCAGCTCTTGAAATATATGCGCCTTGTTCTTCATCCCAAGTCAAAACAATTTCTTGTATTATATTATTATTTTGTTTGTCTTGATAATAAATTTTTACTGGACATTCATTGTTAGGGACTATCGCTTCACCTACACTTCCAATCGCTACTGAAATTGAATACTTATTTGAATAATTTTCGACAGTAGTTGGTAAAATTTCTATATTAAACATTTTACCAAGCGAATTTAAATATTCACTATAAAGTGTTTGAGCAGAGGTCATTGTATTTTTATTAGCAATTAATTCATTATTTTCACCTCTAATTTCAACGTCGTTAACAATTTCTCTTGCTTCAATAATAACAACGTTATCAAAGGTATCAATATTATAGTCATAGTCTTCATATCCAATTTCAAAATACAAAGTATAATTTTTATTTATATTTGGCTTTTCTCTATCAATATAAACCTCATAAATTGGATAACCATTTTCATCTTCACTATTTTTATTTACAATTAGTGCATCATTTGCTTGTCCAAATTGATCCACTATTACAGAAGTTATAACTAAATCTCCATCATAGTTTAATTTTAGATAACCTGTATAATGTTCATCTGAAGGCTCATTAGGAACAATTCTAAACGTATTATTGTCTTCATTAATCAAATCAAATTGAGAATTTAAACTATATGACCAAGAAAGGTAAAGTTCTTGTTCAATTTTATCAATAACCGGTAAAACTACATTAGTAGTAACATTCTTTTCGGTAGTAGCGGTTAATACTATTGTATCAAGTAGATAACTTTGATCAATAATTAAATTAGTTCCTTCAATCGTAGCCCCTTCGATTTCGTTTGCTATGGACCAAGTAATTTGTCTTCTAGATAAATTAGATGGTTGAAAAGACAATAAGTTTTCTTCGATTAGTGCAACGCTTCCTCCTCTAAGAGCATAGTTTTTTCTAACGACGTTTTCACTTTGATTTTGTGTCATTGATGTAACTTCACTATAAACATCAACACTAATTATTTTGGAAACATTACCTTGATTTGTCATCACAACAACTTCACCTTGTCCTTCATTGAGTGCAGTTATAGTAATTTCCCACTTATTCGAACTAACACTAGTTGCTTTAGCAGAAATAATATTTTCATAACTATTGCTTACACTTGCTGTAACAGATACATTTTTCCCGCCCGATACAGTAGCAACTACAATTTCTTGGCTTAAATTATCTTTATCATACAAAATTGACACGCTATCGCGTGACAAAGTAAGATCGACTTTTGAACTACCGCAAGCGGCAAGAACAGACGCTCCCATAAGTAAGAATAAACTTAATATCCCTACAAGAAACTTTTTCATAATGCCTCCTTGATTAATATCTGTAAAAATTAGATATTTTAAACATATATAAGCGAAATTTAGTGTAAAGTCTTTAATATATAAAAATTATAACTTTTTTTTAACAATATTGTCAAATAAATATAAAGTTATTTTATATATAATATAAAATTAAAATGCTTAACCAATTGCATATTTTAAAAGCATTTAACTAAACAACAAGAATTGTGAAATTACAACTATCAAAACCTTGCAATTTTTACAAATTTTGATTATAATTTGACAAAGGAAGATTAAAAATGCAAAGAATTTTAGGAGCATTAAGAAAAGCTTGTCAAATATATAATTTAATTGATGAAAATGATAAAATTGCAGTTGGGCTATCAGGAGGAAAAGATAGTCTATTACTTTTATATGCTCTTAAACAATACCAATCTTTTTGTACTAAAAATTTTGAACTCGTAGCAATAAGTGTAGATTTAACTGGCGGTAAAAATGATTATTCAAAATTGACTGAATTTTGTAAAAACATAAATGTTGAATTGCATATAGTCAAATCAGATATTTTCGAAATAGTATTTGATATAAGAAAAGAAAAAAATCCATGTTCTCTATGTGCAAATATGAGAAGAGGTATTTTAAATAGTAAAGCAAAAGAATTGGGCTGTAATAAAGTAGCCCTTGGGCATCACAAAGATGACCTAATTGAAACATTCATTATTTCACTATTTTTTGAAGGAAGATTGTCAACTTTCAAACCTAAAACTTATCTTTCAAAAGTTGATATTACTGTTATAAGACCACTTATTTATTGCAACGAAGCAGACATATCAAGGGTTTCAAAAAATTATCCTGTTTTAAAAAATTCATGCCCTGCTGATAAGCATACTAAACGAGAAGAAGTAAAAAATCTTTTATCCAATTTGGAAAACATATTTCCATCTTGCAAAGAGAAACTTTTTAATGCTATAATTCATAGCGAAAGATATAATCTTTTTGATAAATAAATTTAAAAAAATAAATAAAAAATAAAATTAAAATAAATTTAAAAAATAAAACAAACAAAAATATTGAAAAAATAATTAATAAACAAAAATATTGAAAAAAAACAAAGAAAATAGTAAAATAATTAAAATAATTACTAAAAAATCAACTTTAAATAATTAAAATTCAAAATAAAATAAATTAAATAATAAAAAATACGATTTTAATAATAAAAAATACGATTTTAATAATAAAAAATATGATTTTAATAATAAAAAATATGATTTTAATAATAAAATTTATCTATTAAACAAAAAAAATATGCTTAAATTTTAATCATATTTTTTTTTAATAAACTTTAAATCATATTAAATTTTCTATTTTTTTATAATATTTTATAAAATCATTTAATGTTAATTCTTCTCCTCTCTTATTTAAGTCATTTTTAAAAACTTGTAATAATTCATCTTTTATAAGTGGATAAGATTTAAACAAATTATTCCGTAATGTCTTCCTCCTCATAGAAAAACATGATTGTATAAAACGATAAAATTTTTCTTTATTTACATTATATTTCTTTTTAATGTCTATCTTCACAATTGCCGAATCTACATTTGGTACTGGATAGAACATTTTTCGATTAACAAATCTAGTAATTTGAACATCGCCATAAAAGTTTGTCATAATAGAAAGAATTCCAAAATTTTTCTCCCCACTTTTAGCTATCATTCTTTCTGCAACTTCTTTTTGAACCATAATTGTTAAACTAATAACTTTATCAGAATTATTTAAAAACTTAAAAATTAAAGGAGTAGTAATATAATATGGTAAATTTGCTACTATCTTATAATTTCCACTAAAATTATTTTCTATTTCTTCTATGGGTTCCTCTAATACATCTTTAAAAATAAAGGTTGTATTTTTAAGGTTTAGTCCTTTTAATGCAACTTCTAAATCTTTATCAATTTCATAGCTTATAACTTTTTTAGCATTTTTATCTAAAATTTTAGTCAAACTTCCTTCACCAGCCCCAATTTCTAAAACATTATCAATTGAGGTTATTTCTGCATCATTAACTATTGCTGTTAAAAGATTAATGTCTGATATAAAATTTTGACCGAATTTTTTTTTAAAATTATGGTTAATCATATTCCAAATAATCTCCTAGTATTTTCTCTAACTAATTTTGATAAATCTTCTACATCAATATCTTTTAGTATTGATAAGTTCTGTGCTATTGTAGGCAAGAAACTTGGCATATTAATTTGTCCCCTATAGGGATGAGGTGTTAAATAAGGAGAATCGGTTTCAAATAAAATATTTTCGTTTGGAATTTGCTTTAAGGTTTCCTTTAAAGAATTAGCATTTTTAAAAGTGGATACCCCTCCTACTGATATATAAAGACCCATTTTCAATAATTCTTTTGCTATCTCTTTACTGCCGTTAAAACAATGCATTGTTCCACCATATTTTAATAATTGTCTGTTTTTTTGAAAAATTTCTAATATTGCCCCATAGGCTTCTCTACAATGAAATACCATTGGTTTACGCAATTCATAAGCTATTTGCATCTGTTTTACTAAAACTTCTTTTTGTCCCTCTTTATCTGGCATATCAGCTGTAAATTGCAACCCTATTTCTCCTATTGCAACAACTTTTTTGTCTTGTGCTAATCTTATCAATGTGTCGCATTGTTCTCTATTCCAATCATATATATATTCAGGATATATACCAATACTGGAATAGACATTAGAATAAATTTTAGTAAGATTTACGCAGTCTTTTGCATTTTCTATGTTTACAGAAGACGTAATAATTTTTTCTACTCCTGACTGATTTGCCTTGTTGACAACCTCTTCAACATTATCTCCATACATTTTGTCGGTTAAATGAGCATGGGTATCTACAAACATAAAATCTCCTTAACATTATTCTAATTACAAAAATTCTTTTTGTCAATTTAATTGTAAATTTAATATATATACTTAAATTTATACTACTTAGATTTTGTCAGAATTTGAATTTGAAATATCAGCAAAATTAAATTTTAATTTCTATCTTTTATTATAAAGGAATATTATACACTATGAATAGAATTTGGTTTATAATGATTGTAGGGTCTCTGTGTTTTTTAATATGGACAGATCCAGCTATAGTTCTTAATTCAATGGTTGATGCTGCAGGAGAAGCTTTTAAATTAAGCCTAGAGCTATGCGCTGTTTATGCTGTATGGCTTGGAATATTGGAAATAGTTGATGCTAGCGGATTAAGCGATAAATTAGCGAAACTTTTACGACCTATAATAAAGAAACTTTTTAAAATTGACGACAAAGAACCTGAAAAAATGATAGCACTAAACATGTCAGCAAATATGCTTGGACTTGGGAATGCGGCTACTCCCATGGGGATTAAAGCAATGAAAAGATTAGATGATGGTTCTGGCGTCGCAACTCCTGCCATGATAATGCTTATTGTTATAAATTCAACCTCAATTCAACTTTTACCTACTACTGTTATTGGTTTAAGAGCAAGTGCAGGCTCCCTAACTCCTTCAGATATTATTTTGCCTACATTATTAGCAACAATATGTACTTTTACACTTGGTATTTGTTTAGTAAAATTATGTCATAAAATTTTTAGGAGGAAGAAAAAATGAGTGCTTATATTCTTCCAGTTTTATTTATAGCATTATTTTGCTATGCAAAATATAAAAAAGTTAATTGTTATGATAGTTTTATAAAAGGCGCAAAAAAATCTATTCCTTTAGTAGTCGAGATATTCCCGTACATTGCTTCAATAATGATAGCAGTAGCTTTATTAAGAGCAAGTGGCATAACCGCTTTACTTGCCCATCTTCTTTCTCCTATTTTTAGCGCATTAGGGATTCCAACAGAACTAATAGAACTTGTACTTTTAAGACCTTTCACCGGATCAGGAAGTTTTGCTTTATTAAATGATGTACTAACCACATATGGAGCTGATTCTTATATCTCCAGATGTGCGTGTGTTATTCTTGGATGTAGTGAAACAATTTTCTATGTTACAACAGTGTATATTTCTCAAACAAAAGTAAAAAAACTCTTATACGCAATACCTATAGCCCTAATATGTTCTTTAGTTGGTTCAATTATCGCTTGTCTGTTATGTAAAATTATTTAAAATCTATACTTTGAATTTCTATAATAGTAATATTGGAAGCTACAGATTGAAAAAATAAACGAAGCGTTTTTAAATCTTCTTTACTATATTTTTTTGCCAAACATATTGCCAAACTTCCAGCGAGAGAAACAAGTTCTTCTCCACTGATATCAAGTTTTTGTTTCTCTTTTTTCATATTCATATTTATTCTAAATAAATAAAAAAGTGTGCTTTTGCACACTAAAATTTTATATTTAATCGACTTCTAACTTCATCTTCACCTAAAATATTTATTATATTATAGAGTGTGGGTGAATTTTTTCTGCCGGTAATTGCTACCCTGATAAATTCACAAGCTTTTGCTATATTCCCCTTATAATTAAGAGGATTAAGTTTAAAAAGCTTATTATCTATAGCATAACCTAATCTTTCTGCTATAACTTTGACATCATTAAACCATTCTTCATTACTTTTTGGCATTTTAAAGTTTATTAAATATGACTTAATAAATTCGTTTGCCTTTTCTTTGTCGTCTTCATCTATCTCATAATTTAACGGCTTATAAAAAATATAATCAAAATAGTCTTTCATCATTTTGTAGTTGTAAATATCTTTTCTTGGCTTAATTTGCCCATCTCTGTCCATCTTGCACAGATTTATAAACTTTTCTTTATCAGATTTTAAAATTATAGATAAAGCACTATCATGCTTTTCTGCAAAATTAACCCAATTATTGTATAATTGCTCACCGCTTTGTTTAACTATAATATTTTTGGAAATATCATTTAATTTCACGAGATCAAAAATTGGAGCAACGGTGGTAATATCATTCACTTTGAATTTAAATTCTTTCCAATCTTTTTCAGGATTATTCTTTCTCCATAATTCAAACCCTGAATTTATCATATTCAACAAATATTCCAAAATACTTTCTTTTGGATAACCATTCTCATTAAAATAAAGCATGTTAGATTCAGGATCATATCTCTTTGAAATCTTTCTTCTGTTGCCATTTTCATTTAATTTATAAATAAGTGGATTATGACAATAAGATATAGGACGAAACCCCAATGCTTCAAAAAGTTCAATATGGGCTGGAGTTGAAGATATATATTCTTCTCCCCTAACTACAATTGTCGTTCCCATAAGTGTATCATCTATAGCATGAGCAAAAGCATATGGTGGAGTACCATCGCTTTTTAATATTACAAAATCTTTTGCGTTTGCTTTAGCCTCAAGTTCTCCTTTAATAAGGTCTTTAAACTTTATTCTTTCATCGCCCTTATTTTTTGTTTTTAAACGAATAGCAAATGTTTCGCCGTTATCTATATGATTTTTTACTTCTTCATAAGTTAAATCTCTACAAGGGTCATATTCTTTTTCGTCATCATAAATAAATTTTTCTTCACGCAGTTTTAGAACATCTTCTTTTCCTTCCGTTTTTTTGCAAAAACAAGGAAATGCTTTCCCTTCTTCAACTAATTTTTTAGCAAAAACTTTATAGATTTCTTTTCTTTGACTCTGAACGTATGGACCGTAATTCCCCACATCTTTTCCATCTAAAGTTTGATATTCATCAAATTTAATATCAAAATTATTTAAAACATCATATATAACTTGCTTCGCTGCTTTTATCTCTCTTTTTTCATCCGTATCTTCAATTCTTAAGAATAATATACCATTTGAATTCTTGGCAAGATTGTAACTAATAAATGCTTGAAAAAAGTTCCCAATATGCATAAATCCAGTTGGGCTTGGAGCAAATCTTGTGACAATTTGTCCATCTTCTAAATTCCTTTTAGGATATTTTTTATAAATATCATTTTCTGATAATTTAATATCGGGAAAAAGCAACTGTGCTATTTTTTTGTATTCCATTCCATCTCCCAATTTAAGCAACATAAATATTGGTAGTAATATAATTAATATATAAATCTATAAGGCAATTTGATTCAGAAAAATATTTTTCTATTTGTCTATAATATGCTTCGCAATATTTATTTTCTTTTTCATAGGAAATTATATTGCTTTCATAAGATGTGACGAACTCATAGAAATTTAATTTGTCTAATGCCTTTAATGTTGTTTGTCTTTCTAAATTAAAAGCATCATTAACATTAATTAAGTTTTTAATGTCCTCATTTGTAAGCGTTTTTTGGGTGCTATTAATAGTTTGAACAAATTTCTTGAAATTTAAAGTTGTGTTTTGGCTTAATTGATCATCTAATTTTTGTCCACAACAACTATCTAAATAAAATATTTTAAAATCATTTGCTAACAAAAGATTTTGATAATCTAAATAAAATTCTAATTGCTCTTGAGGAGTAATTGCTAAATTTTCTTCCTCTTTTTCATCTGTAGTTTCTTCTCCAATTCCTTCTAAATATCCTACTTTATCAACAAGAAAATTTGCTAATGTTAATGCACCATCATAAACTTCATTGATAAATTCTTTAACTTCCCATTTATATCTAGTGCTATAACCATTATATATTTCATAATCTGCACTTGAATCTATGTTAACTAAATTTTGCCATTCTACCTTTATTTTCTCATAAGAATTAGTCAAAGATTTGATAGATTTATTTAAACTGCTAAAATTTAATTTATCTAACCCGTCTATTTTTTCATAATATTTTTCTATAAAATTAAGCCCGATTGTATTTAAAAATTGATAATTCTGATCTTCATCTATTTTTGTCCCAGAACTATTTTTATAATCAAAATTTTTCAAATAATAGTTTGACACATATCCTTCAACATTATTTACTTCAAAAAAATTATCCCCTGCCGTAAATGTTGTTATCATCTCTTGATAAGAAGCAAATGTATCTGCACTATTTCCTTTTTTCTCACATGCAAACATAGATAAAACCCCAAAAGATATTATCAATGCTAAAATTGGCAAAAAGATTATTCTTTTTTTCATTTTTACCCCCTCGCCTCAATAAATGTTTTAACGACAACCAAAACTCCTTCCGTGTCTTCGACCTCAAAAGTTTTTGTAATATTGCCACTATTATCCATAGATTGAATTAATACTATAAAACTTTCTTGTTCAAAATTTTCGTAAAACTTAATGATAGTATCATATTTTGTTTTTATAGAATCATTAAAATAATAATTTGTAATTTCACTATAATCAACTATATATTTTTCTACAAAATTACTGAATGATAAAATTTGTCCATTTAAACTATAAGTATACACATTATTAGAATTTCGTAAATCACTTGAAACAATATTATTATAACCATTTATTATACTTGACAAATAGTCGTTTATTGTATCTAAAACAATTTTTGATGCCTTATTATTTGTCAAGGTATTTTCAAAGCAACCTTCATAACATTTGCTTAAAGCGGAAATAGCATTTGCATTATATTCTAACCAATTTGCATATTCTTCTCTATAATCGATCCATAAATTTTGCAAATAACTATCACTATCTTGTTCCAAATTAACTACATTTTTTACAATATTATTTAATTTTTTTTGTTGACTTATTACTTTGTTTAAGTTTTTCTTTATTGCAGAATAATTATTTGATAATACTTTATTATCCTTTGCAAAAACTAAATATTCATCATAAAATTCAAGCACTTTATCTATTGTTGAAGAAAGTATTGGAACATTATTGTATTCTTCCATATAATAATTTTTAGTACTATTTTGTAACTTTTCACCTATTTTTTCATATGATGTTATTTCTTCTTTGTCTTGCAAATATGAAGTCGAAGTAACATTATGCAAAATTACTTTTGCATTTGAAGTGTTGGCTGGTATGAAAATAATGATTAACACAATTATTATAGCAATTAATACTACAATAGCTAAAAGTGTTAATCCTTTTTTTGGATTACCTACCGAATAATCCTTTGATTTTTTATTTGCCATTTTACCTCCTAATCATCAGAAAATACATCAAGTGTTTCGCTATTTTCAAGCGGAGTTTCTTCTATTGATTTATAATCTACTTTAGCTGTATTTTTTACAATGAATTTTTCATCTAGATTTACAAAAGTCGTGTACTCTCCTATCCATCGTAATTTCACTTTTCCCGTACTTCCATTTCTATGCTTTGCTATTATTAGTTCAACCGTTCCCGGTTCATCATCTTGAGCAACATCATTATATTTCTCTGGATTATATAAAAATAAAACAATATCAGCATCTTGCTCTATAGCACCAGAATCTCTTAAATCTGAAAGCATTGGCCTGTGACCATTTTCTGACCTAGATTCAACACTTCTTGATAACTGTGACAAAACTATAATTGGGACATTCAATTCTTTTGCGGTTATCTTTAAATTTCTTGATATTTCGCTTACTTCATTTTGTCTATTCATATCACGTTTATTATTCCCAGAAGACATTAATTGAATATAGTCAATCATAATTAAATCAACATCTTCTTTTGCCTTAAGTCTTCTACATTTTGTCAATATATCAGCAGGTGTAGTAAGTGAAGAGTCATCGACATAAAGACCACTTTGTTCGAGTTTTTTTGTTGCAGCCCAAATTCTTTTCCATTCTTCTCCATCCATACTGCCATTTAACGCTTTTGCCATACTAACTTTAGCAAGCGAACAAATTGCACGTTGAATAAGTTGTTCTTTGCTCATTTCCAAAGAAAAAACTGCACATTTTTTATTTAGAGTTGTAGCTGCATGAACAATAACATTCATTGCAAAAGATGTTTTCCCAACACCAGGTCTAGCAGCAAGCAAAATAAGATCGCTATTTTGCAAACCATTTGTAACCCTATCAAATTCTTTAAATCCAGTAGAAATCCCTTTTAATGATGTAGGATCCTTTGCTATAGCGTCAAATTTATCTATTACATGTTTAATAGCACCATTAGGCTTCCCAACATGTTCTAATGCACTTCTTTCTTGCTTTTCTGCAATATCAAAAATTTCTTTTTCTGCAAATTGCAAACTCTTGTCTTTGTCTTCATTTTCATACGCATCTTGTATTATTTTTTGCCCTGATTCAATTAGTTTTCTTCTAGTTGAATCAGATTTAACTATGTCGCAATAATATTTAAAATTTACCGCTGAAGGCACAATATTAGTTAAAGTTGTAATATATTCTATACCTCCAACTTTATCTAATATTTTATCTTTTTCTAATTGGTCAAGCAACGTCACAAAATCTACAGGTATTGATTTTTGATAAATTTTGATCATACTAGAAAAAATATCTCGATGTGCTTGAGAATAAAAATCTTCTTCCTTCATAATACCTAAAATATCTGCCTGTGCTTGTACATCAATAAGAATACAGCCAAGTACTGCCTGCTCCGCTTCAATATTATGTGGCATAATCTTATAGTCAGCCATATTCCCTCCTAGTCATTAGTAAAAGGATCTTTATTTTTATTCTGTTCTAATTTTCCCTTCTTCTTTTTGTCTATTTTAGCACATATCAAGGAAAAGAGCAAGTATAAAACTGCAGTTATACATATAACAATAAATCCTGCCAAAATTTTATTAATCGAAGTATATTCAAAAAAGAGAAAACAAACAAATACATCAAAAACAAATACACAAGGCAAAAACCATAATAAGCGCTTGTATTTTTTTCGTAAATCTCTACTTTCATTTGGTAAAAGCATTGACATTAATTGTCTCCTTTTATATCTCTCCTCTTAAAATTTTTCCTCTTTCTCTTAACCTCATATTGTGGTCTAATATAATTTTTCTGATTCTAAAAGTTTTAGGAGTAACTTCAAGTATTTCATCATCTGCTAAAAACTCAATTGCCTCTTCCAAACTTAACTTTTTTGGAGGAGTTAATCTTAACGCATCGTCAGAACCTGAAGCTCTACAGTTTGATAAATGTTTCTTTTTGCATACGTTAACAACAATATCATCTCCTTTAGGATTTTGACCTACTACCATTCCTCCGTATACTGCGGTACCTGGCTCTATGAAAAGATCTCCTCGTTCTTGAGCATTAAAAAGCCCATATACTATTGCTTCTCCACTTTCATGTGCTATTAAAGAACCATAATCTCGTCTTTTAATTTCTCCCTTCCAAGGTTCATAATCATAAAAAATAGAATTTATAACTCCTTCGCCTTTTGTATCAGTCAGAAGTTCACTCTTAAAACCAAATAATCCTCTAGAAGGTATTAAAAATTCCATTCTCATACGACTTCCGTGTGGAGTCATTTGAATTAAATCCCCCTTTCTGATGCCCATTTTTTGCATAACAGTCCCCACGCTGTCTTCAGGAACATCTAAATAGAGTCTATCAATTGGTTCGCATTTTACTCCATTTATTTCTTTTATTAAAACTTTTGGCATAGAAACCTGAAACTCATAACCATCTCGTCTCATATTTTCAATCAAGATAGACAAGTGCATTTCACCCCTACCGCAAACCTTAAATTGCTCTGCAGTCTGCCCATCTGTAACTTTCAAAGATAAATCCTTAACTGCTTCTTTATACAATCGGTCTCGTAAATGCCTAGATGTAACAAATTTTCCCTCTTTTCCTGCAAAAGGACTGTCATTAACCATAAATGTCATTTCTACACTTGGCTCTGCAATTTTTACAAATTCAATAGGATTAACATTGTCATTGTCACATATTGTATCTCCAATTTGAACATTCTCAAGTCCCGCTACACAAACAATCTCCCCAACAGTTGCACTTTCAACTGGAACTTTTTTTAATCCATCAAAAACAAAAAGACTTACAACTTTAGATTTTGTTTTTTTGCTTTGGTCATGAAAGTTGCAAAGTGTAACATTTTGACCAACCCTAATAGTTCCATCTGTTATCTTTCCAACAGCAAGTTTTCCAACATAATCATTATGTTCTGCAGAAGAAACAAGCATTCTTAAGCCACTTTTTTCATCTCCGCAAGGTGAAGGAATATACTCAATTATTTTTTTAAATAATGGAGTCATATTTTCTCCTTCTATATTTTTATTATCGCTTGCAATCCCTCTTCTAGCAGAGGCAAAGATAAAAGGTGAAGACAATTGTTCATCATTGGCATCTAATTCTAAAAATAATTCCAAAACTTCATCTATAACTTCATTAATTCTTGCATCACTTCTATCAATTTTATTTATAACAACAATAACTTTCAAAGATAAAGAAAGTGCTTTTTCAAGTACGAATCTTGTTTGAGGCATTGGTCCCTCAAAGGCATCAACGACCAATAGAACACCATCTACCATTTTTAAAACTCTTTCTACCTCTCCACCAAAATCAGCATGTCCCGGTGTATCGATAATATTTATTTTAACATCATCATAAACGCAAGAACAATTTTTAGATAAAATTGTTATACCTCTTTCTCTTTCTAGCGCATTAGAATCCATCACACGATCTTCAATGACTTGATTATCGCGAAAAACGCTCCCCTGTTTCAACAATTCATTAACAAGAGAAGTTTTCCCATGGTCAACATGGGCAATAATTGCTATATTTCTAATATTTTTATTTTCCATAAACTCGCCTTTTATCCTCAACTTTACAAGAGAACATTTTAACATAAAATAAAAAAAATTACAACCATCATTTAAAATAAATATAATTTTTAAAGTATTTTTAGTAAAAAAAATTCAAAATCAACGTTTTGAATTTTTTATATTATAGATTTATTTTTTTTATCTTTTCCCATGAGAAATCTTCTCGTCCAAAATGTCCATAACAAGCAGTTTGTTTATATATGGGTTTTAAAAGATCAAGTTCTTCAATTATATTTTGAGGACTAAAATCAAAATTTTTTGCAACAAAATTATAAATATTTTCCATCGGAACTTTTTCTGTGCCAAAACAATCAATATTTATATTTAAAGGCTTTTCTAGTCCTATACCATATGAAACTTCTATTTCGCACCTATCTGCCAAATTGTAATATACAATATTTTTTGCGACAAATCTGGCATAGTATGCCCCACTTCTGTCAACTTTGGTTGCATTTTTTGAGCTGAAACATCCACCTCCCACTTTGGCAGCGCCTCCATAACTATCTACAACAATTTTTCTTCCAACACAACCGCTGTCGCCAAAACTACCCCAAATGGTAAACCTACCGCTAGGATTAATAATGATTTCAATATCACCTTTATTAAACATTTTATATTCTTTTAAAACTTTATCAATCACTGATTTTTCTATATCTTTTTTAATTTTTTTATTTGTAGTCTCAATAGAATGTGATACAGAAACTAAAACAGTCGTTATCTTAATCGGAATATTATCTTCATATAAAACTGAGACCTGACACTTTGCATCAGCGAAATAATTTTTAGAATTTTTTCTTAAATTCTCATATTCTATCATTAATTTATGTGCTATCATAATTGGAAGAGGCATTAGTTCTTTAGTATCATGACAAGCATAACCATAGACCATGCCTTGGTCATTAGCACATAATTTATTTTTTACAACTGCTTGATAAATATCTGGACTTTGATGACTAATTTCTTTAATAATTGTAAATTTTTCGGCTTCATATCCAATTTCTTTTAAAATTTCTTTTGCTATTTTATCATAATTAATATCAGCGAGGGTTGTTGCTTCTCCATAAATAAACAATTTATCATTTTTTATAGAACACTCTACTGCCATTTGACTATTTTTATCAAATTTTAATGCTGCATCAAGAAAAGCATCACTTATAACATCACATGTCTTATCTGGGTGACCAACATTAACTGACTCACTAGTAACTATCTTTTGCATTTTTCCTCCTCATAATAATATCATTTTATTATTATTAGATAAATATTGCTATAATAATTATAGCATTTTTGAATATTTAATCAATTAATCGATAGATATTATCGTTATAAATTTGCAAATTAAACCATTATATTATTTTTTAAATTTCATTTTTAATCTAATTAAATGAAAAAAATTATATACTTCTTTTCGATATATAAACAATATTAATAAAAACAAAAGAATAGTAACAACAATTAAAGCGAGCAAAAACCACCAGCCTCTATTTATTATTGTTAACGTTAATTCAATGTTTGGATTAGATGAAATATTTTCTTCCTTTACAGTCCAAATAAAATGCTTATAATCTCCATTTTTAATTTCATAATTTGCATTTGATGTAATTCCATTACCAAGTGTCACATAGTCATATACGAAAACTGGATTATAATTTTCACTAATTTTTTGATAATAATCAGTATTATTTGCAGTTGAAATAAAAATATCTTTATATCTTTGAGCTAAAGTTTCAGTTCCTGTTGGTAAAACAATATTCTTACAAAACGGAAAAATACTTTTAGAAACATACTTATTTATAAATATGTTACCATCATTTTTTAAATTTGAACTATTCCCGTTTGAATTATAATAATTAAATGCAGAAAAACCATTATAAATTATCTTAAACCCTACGATCGATAATGTTTCATTGTAAACTACCTGACTTAAAACGACTCCTTTATTTAATTTGTATTCTTCTATTGGATTTTGAATATATTTTAAAGTCAAATTTAATAAATATTCTGTTCTAATTGTATCCACTTTTTTTATTAAATTATCAACAAAACCAACTCTATCATTTTCATTCATACTACACTTATCAAATAAATCATTAGAAATGGAGAATTCTATACTTTGCGTTGGATTTTGTGAAAAATCAAGAGACAAAAGAATAAAATCGTCAATAATAGTTGAATTTTTAGCTTCACTATAACTGACATTAAAAGTAAATAAAGGAATTAAAAAAATAGGAATTAAAAAGATTATTAAATATTTTTTCATAAAGTATATTTATTCTTAATTGACTATTGTTATACCAAAAGAAAATTTTATTAACATTAAAAAAGAATATGGCGTGCCATATTCTTTAATTATGTGTTATTTGCGCTAAGAAACCATCTTCAATTGATATAATTGAGAAATAATATTCTTCCCCTGCATTAATAGGATTAAGCACTGAAAGATTAATTGTATTGATTGATGCAGAAGTTCCAGAATTTGATACCGCATAATTTTTCCCATGATCAGTTGGAGGTTGTGGAGCATTACTTATTAATGCATAGCCTTGAGTTTCAGCTAAATAATTAATAGTGCCACCTGTTATTGAATAAGTGATACCAGAACGATATAAACTTCCAACTGAAGAGGATTTTGTCATCAACCCATTATTATAACAATATTCAATAGTTCCAAAATTACTTATAATTGTAACTCCTGTTTGATATGAGGTAAATGCAGTTATACTACTAATTGTATACACATCAAAATTACCATCATTTCCGCTTCTTACAATATAACCACTGTTGACTAATGTTATCCCAGATAGGTAAGAAACATTATTGTTTTGAGCAACTCTAATAGATTTGTTTCCATAATTAAAACTATTTTGAATTTCGCCCGAAGATTGTAAATTTGTGGCATTAAATAAAGTAATACCTGCATATGCGAATCTTAATGAAAGATTTTGCTTCATTTCGAAAGTGAATGTTGAATTGTTCTCGCAATTTTTTATTAAGCCATAGTTTACGCAAGCTATGCCTCCAACAAAAACAGCATTTGATCCACTACCAGACAAATTATCAAATGTTACATTTTGAACATTGACATTTTGTATTGTTCCTGCATTGTATAGTGCCAAAGGACTTATTAATAAGTTTGTATTATTTAATGAATTAATAGATATATTCAAATCAATGTTTAAATTTTTAATTATTGCACTTGAGTCAATGTTTTCAAACAAAGCAAAGAAATTATTAAAATCAGCATTATAACCATTTAATGATACACTATATGGTTCTTCTGTAACTAAATAATCACTAACATTAAGTGTCAATGTATATGTAGTACTATTATTTTTCCCATCTAGAACACCATAGAAAGTAAATTTTCTAAAATCTATTTCCTCTTTCTCTAATTGAATTAAGAAATTGTCACCTAAAATTATATCTGATATTAACTTGTAATATATTGTTGTGCCTTCTCTATTTCTCTTATATATTTCCAAAAATTGTTCTGCATTAGAAATAAGATACGGAGAGCTTTCCGTTCCTTTTCCCCCAGCAAATAGTGTATAATTAATAGGTCCTTGATCTAGATTATAATTGATTTGTTCACTAAAAATATAAATTTTATTTTCTAACTGATTTGAAATCAATCTTGCTCTAACTGAAAAACTTTGAATATTTATATTCCCGCCTTGTTGAGGCATATAATAATTATTTGTAGTAATTTCATTAATAATATTTCCACCTTGATTTATTGAAACATAATATTGATAAGAATTGTTATTTAAATCATTATGATCTTCGTCCCATTGCCATGTAAAAATACAATATTGTGAATCCCAACTAATTTTGAGCCATTCATTATTTTCATCTTTAACTTCAGTATTTTCAATTTCAAATATTTTAATATCACTGCTTAAAATTAGTTTTCTATTTCCCTGTGTTGAAGACTGATTGTCAACAACTTGAACTTTTATAAGAGAATACTCCTCTGACAATTCAAATAATTTGCTTTCATTTGACGAAGTAAATTCAAAAGTTAATATTTCTTCGCTGATTTTGTTTTGAGCTTCAATAATTAATTTGTAACAAGTATTGTCTCTCGATACTGAAACCTGATTAAAATAATTAGAAAAATCTATATAAGTTTTATATTGATTGCCATCTTTCTGCAACACAATAGAATAATAATTTTCTGAAATATTAGTTAACTTATAAACATTGTTAATTATAAGAGGATTAGACATCAACAATGAATTTTCTTCACTATATATATAATTTCTTATCTCTATCGAAATAGCATAAGGAATTTCTAATTGACCTTCATCTAATGTAAATGTAACTTTAACATATCCTATTGCATCTATACCAGTATACTCTGAAAAATTAAATGAACCTGAAAGAATTTCTGTATGCTCTACTAATTTTTCATCTACATATTTGCTTATAATTTCTATTCTTGAACTTGTACTTAAATTTTTTTCTAATTCTAGTATTGTATTATTATCATTTGGATTGTTGTTATATACACTAGCTTTTATCAAAAATTCAATAGAATTACCACTTATTCCTGTCATATTTTCTGTGAGAATTGCCGGATCTGTCCTTGTAACAAAACCGTTTTCTTTTTCTTCCCCAACAGAAACAACTTGTCCCCTAAGCACATTACTTCCATTTTCATAGAATACAGAATTGGTAATATTATAATAATTTTCTTCGATTGTTTTAACTTTGTTAGTTGCTTGTTCATTAGTTATCGTTCCAGCGAGTGCAGTTACAGAAATAATATAATAATTATATGTATTATCAATATAAGAATAATTTAATGTTGTAGAAGTTGTATAATAAGTCTCTGACAATATGAATTCATATCTTCTTGAACTGCCATCTTGTACTAAATCGTAATACTTTATATCTACTTGATATAAAAGCTGTGTCCCTTCTTTCAAGTTATCAATACTTGAAGACTCCCACATAATATTACCATTATAAACAATTGGATTTTTTTGTAAATCTTTCAACATTTCAGCATTTATTATAGATTCATTTGAAGATAAAATAGGATAACTTTCTTTATTTCCATTAAAAATCAATAAATTATCTGAACCACTTATATTTTCTTCTTTTATAGATGTGAATTTGCCTGTATTACCAAGTAAATAAACATAAAATTGTTGAGCTTCATTTTCATAATATTCTTCACTATATCCAAATTGATGCAATAAATAAGTTGTCGTTATTTGTGGACTAGTATAATAATATCCATTTTCTTCATCAATGGTTAAATTATTAGCAAGTTTGTATGTTAATAAATCTGATTTAGATATATCAGTACTTGTTAATGCAACATACAAATTGTTTTGTGATGTCGAAAGCAATGGCGTTGACAATTTATAAGTATTTAGTATCGCATATGATTGACTTTCCACTCTCATAGTATTGTTTGAAATAGTGCCGTTGATAGATAAAACGATGTACTTATATTCACCTGAATAATCAAAATCCAAATACACAGTAGAGTTTGTCCCTATTTGAACAATTTTGTTTTGTTCACCACTAGCCGTAGTAAAATATTTGACTAAAATCGAATCTGAATTATTTTCTCCTGAATCAAAATTAATACCAAGATTACCTTCTTCAATAAAAATATTATTATCATTTAAATCTAAGAAAGTAAGATTAATTGAAGTATTCTTTCCATTTATTGAGCCATAAATTATTTGACCACTTTGTGAAGAAACATTTGTAATCAAGTTACCTTCATCATTTGTAAAAGCATATAAGTCTACTCTAATCGATTTATTAGTAATATTATCAAAGCCATAATTTAACAAATAATCTCTAAGATTTGTAAAATTAATTGTAAAATTATTTATAGTGGAATCATGAATAATATCGTTAATTTCTTCATTATCATAGAATATTGCCCAATTGCCGGAGATATATCTTATATCAAATTCAATATACTCGTTATCTTCATACTTATGAATATCGGATTCATAATTAAATCTCATAATTAACTTAAATTCAGTCGCAAGCTCTTGTATATATGAAGATGATTCTTCGTTATACAAATATAATGGAATGTTGGTAACTTTTACTTCATAATAATTTTTATTTCCTAAAGAGCCTTCTTCTGTTCTATTGTTTTTTTGAAGTTCCACGCTTGGTGAAGGATTTACATACATTATAATAGACTCAGAAACCTTGGAATCTATTACATTAAGAGAATTTGGTGAAGTTTGATAAACACTAACAGAATATTCTCCTGCTGGAATAGACACACCAAAATCATTAAACAAAATACTATCCCCACTTATACCTCTAGAAGATTTCATAAGTGTATTTATTAATGATTTAGTATTTTCTGCGGAATTTCCTGATACATTTGACAAGTTAAGATTTAAATAAGTTTTAAGTAGATCAAAATATGATATTTCTTTATTTATTTGGGCATAATCACTATCCATATTATATATTGTAACATCAGGGAATAAATGATAAGCTGGGATAATATCTGTTTGATAAACAACTGATGTATCACTTCCATCTTTTCTTAATGTAAATTTTATTTTAATGTATTGACTTGATAAATTGCTTGAAGTAAATGTAATAGGATTTATAAAATTATTATTTGTGCCTAATAATTCATATAATACTGGTTTATTCTCTGAATTTTTTGTAACTCCAAAGTAATCATTTAAATAATTAATAAATTCGTTGTTTGTTTTAAATTTATCAGCATCAAAAGTAATTTTTCCTTCTGTAATTTGCAAAGAAGATGGCGTTTCAAATTTATATATTAATCCTGTATATGCAACTTCATTTGAAGCTAAAACCAAAGTTTCAGTTATAGAAGGCAAGGCTATTATTGAAATGTTATATTGTTTGCCAGGTATAATATCTAAAACATTTCTTAAATCAATAGATTCTGTATTTACTTGCAATTTTGTAACAAGTTTATTTTCTTCGCCTTCAATTATTTCTCTAATTACAACATAATAAGAATAAGGTGTAAAGGTTGTTTCATCAACAAAATCTTCAGGTTTAATCCATGACCAAGAAAGAATATTATTCTTAAAAGAAACATCTAATTGAACAGTATTTAATTTTTTAATAACAAAATTATATTCGGTAAATTGATAGTAATTTTCATTCGTAGAATCATAACCTATTCTTGAAATATTTATTTGAATTATTCCATAATCTATATTAGATAAAAGTTCTTTTAAATTAATTGCGTAACAAGCAGAATATAAAATTTCTTCACTTTGATCATCTCCTAAAGTTGTCACAAATGTCCCTTTATCATTTTGAGAAGTAGTCTTCCAGTAACCGCGCGTAGCCACTGCAGTCTTATATTCCCTTATCATTTGATCTTGATATATTATTTCTATAGAGAATGTAACAGTAATATCATTTAAAACATTTTCATTTAAAATATCAAAAATTATATAATCTTGACTAAAATCACTAGATCTCTTAATTATAGCCGAATTATCTGTTTTATAATTAAAATCAAAATTTGCCCAATCCGCAGTAACAGAATTATTTTTCCCTACGGTGATTTCAAACTCATAATTATTTTCTTTAAGGTAATTTAAAGTTAGATCTTTCTCATTATAAAATATTTGAAGAAAATCTATCATAGATATTTCAAAAATATTGGTTTGCTCTGATTGTAAATTAGGAACAAATTCTTTAACAACTTCTTCTCCGTTAATGATAGCTTTAGCATAGAAAATTATATTTGTTAAATCTTCGTTGAAAACAGTAATAATTATATTGCCACTATCGTTAATGTGTAAATTTTCTACTCCTTGAAGTTTTCTCCCAGTTAAATTGAAACTATTATAAGAAGGCAAAATGTTTTCTGTTCCATCTTCATCAACTAATAAAATTTTAATGGAATATTCTCCATATCTGCCTTTTAATAAATTATCATAATCATTTAAATTTAAAGGTAATTGATCTGCAGTAAATACATAATCTGTAGTATATGTTCCGCCTATAGTTAATTGAAAATATATGTCTGAATTGTTCGCAATAGAATTTTCAAAATTTATATTTAATAAACCATTGTTATCTATAGAAGCATCTATAATAGTTTGGTACCTGTTTAAAATTATTTCTGCACTTTCAGATGAAATGCTACCCAAACTAATCACCTTAATTGAAACATTTGAGATTTCTGAAGTAAGTAAAGATTTTTTTAGAGTTAAATTATATGTGTTTTTATCCAAAATTAAAGAATAATTTTCGCTTTCCCCTTGCCCTGTCGTAAATGTCAAAACTTCACTTTGTTTAGAGGTTATTGTGATTTCAAATTTTATATCTACTAAATCAGTCCAAATATCTTGCCAACTTACAATCGCATACGAATTTAAATACTTATCTATTTGTGACACACTTTTTTCATCTTGTAAGATTTTATATGATAAATCATTTATAGCATCAATTTTTTTGATTGAAATTTCATTACTAATTATTTCACCATAATAGCCTTTAGCAAAGTCGTTTTGTGTGGTAAGACTATAATCAATTGTACTTGCCTTAACATAAATTTTTACTTCACTAGATAAAACAATTCCTATTTGTTCTTCTATTTCCTGAATTGAAAATTCATTACCATTGACTGAAATATTATAAGTTTTATCTTCATTCATTATATATAACATATAATTAACTGGATATTTGGATTGCCCTTCGCAATCTACTGCAAGTCTATCCCATGATAAGATATCACCAACTTGAGTCAGCATGAATGTTTCATTCGCTAAATTACTCAAATTATAAGTTACTTTATTAGAGTCTAAATAATAATTATTCCCATTATCTTTAGCAATAACTTGAATTTCAAAATCATTAACAATATAATCTTCGATAAAGAAATAGCCAGAATTTGAACCTGCAGTATAACTAACATTATCTGTTGAACCATTAACAAAAACATTTTCTATATTTGAAATATCATTAATAAAATTAAATGAAACAATGTATTTATCTTGATATTTCCCAACGTTAACAGATGAAACTGGAGCAATTTGTTTAATAAAAAGAACATTTGAATCTTGAGAGTCCAAATAATTTGGATTTACACTCCGAACAAATACTTCTTTTTGTAAACTCCAATCTACACTTTTAATTTTATCTAATGAAATACTACATTCAGTATAATTTTCTAATACTGCAATATTATCAATATAAATATCGTATTTGGTTTCATCTGCTACTTGATTCCATTGTAGAATTTTTGTATCACTATTAAATGTTAATAATGGTGATTGTAATTGTGTTAATATTATTTCATCTTTCCCCGTCGTAGTTTTACCATACAAAGAAGAAATATTAAATTCCCCTCCACCTAAATCATTATCTTGTACAAAAGAATAGATCTTTACATTCACACTTTCTGCAATTCTATAATGAGTTGCAAAAGAAATATCATTAATTAAAAGATCGTTAACTAATTCCTGTAAATTAAAGTAATTTTGTGTATTATTGCTCCAAAAAGAAGAATAATAATTACCATTTTGTGAATTCGTTAAAATTATTGTTATATAATAATTTTCAATATTAGCATCTTGAACATTCCAACTGACTATGCCATCATAAAATTGCATATTGCTAGGTGCTTCTACACGATTAATATTAACTGTCCTAATTAAACTATTTAAATAATATTGATTTTCTTCATTTGCCTTAGAAATAAATTGCAAGGAAATATTGAAATCATTATCATAAGAATAAATATCTATTTTATTTTGATCGTCTAAAGCTACCAATTGTTGATCTATTTTAACTATAATTTCTTCGATGTTTTCAATATTCTGTACCTGAAGCCATTCATGATTTTTGATTCCTAAACTATCAAAACTTTCTTGTACAACAAATCTTGGCATAGCTAATCTTTCTATAAACATTTCATAAGGTGTGGAGTCTAGATGAATTTGTCCATCATATTTAGAACCGCTAGTAGCAACGATTTTAATATTATAATTTTTAGATTGTTCAAAGCCATTAGCAAATCTATAAGTGGCTTTTGCACTATCATTATTTACTTCAATACTTCCATCCAAATTATCATCTATATAAACGTTATAACCGCCACCATATTCAACAGTAGAAATTTCAAGATAAAAATTGTCATTTTCTTTAATTAGTACTGCAGAAGGAGTATCATTTTGTATAGTTACGAAAAAATTGCCAATTAAACAATTATTATTGTCATGAAAATTACAATTTAGAAATTTGTTAGTTAAATTAGAAATTGAGTATACTTTAATTACATAATAACCAAAATCCAGTTTATTTTCAATTACTCCATCCATAGTATAACCAGATTGAATTACGTCTGAATTTATAAAATAATTTTTATCTGCTTTAAATATTTCATAATATATTTGATAAAAACCATTGTATTTTTCTTCTAAATTCTCCCAAGAATAGTAACCATTTTCTTGTTGACTACTTTGTAAAACTACAGGTAAAATTTCTAAAGTTTTGTACTTTTGAGATAAAATGGCATGTTCAACTTTAAATTCATCTCTATTTCCTGCTATAATTTTTATATTGTAAATATTATCCTGTGGAATAAAGTCTTTTAAGTTATAAATAGTAATATATACAACCGAATTTTGAATTAATATTTCTGCATCTTCAACTAAATCCTCATTTACATAAATTTCATAATAATTAGCATTTGCAATTTCAAGAATGGTAAATACTGATCTATTTTCTTGTTCATAATAATTATGATCAACCTCGGATAATTCGTCCAACACGAAAAATTGAAAGTTAAATGGATTAGAATTCAAAATATTTTCATATTGAACTTCTTCATAAATAAAAGGTCTATCTTCAACTGGAAGAGCTATAATTGAAAGATTATACTCACCAACTTCAAGCCCTGATAAATCTATTTCAAATTCATTTTTATCAAAATATAATACTTTATCTGAGAATGAAACTTTATAATTTGTGTTATAAAAATCTTCAACAATATTTATTATTGCTTTGTTTCCGTCAAACACAACTTTAGCATTTGGCGTATTTAATTTTGCAAAGTCATAAACCCCAGATGAATGGCTTGTAAGATATAAATTATTACCACTTACTCCACCCAAAGAATTTACAACCAAAGTATAACCTCCACTAGGTAGGCCGTCAAAAACTTCAAAATTATAGTTTTCTTTATTTTTAACTAAATTAAACTCTTCACCAGTAGAATTATCTATGAAAGTAAATAAATATCTTTCTGCATTATCAATATTATCCCATGATATATATCCATCTTTATTTTGTTCTTCTACACTATTGTAGACAGGAATAATATTGTCGAGTACAGTTAAAGAAAAATATGTACTTGTAGACAATTTTTCATTATTCAAATCAAAAGCAATAACTTCAACAGAAACACTATCCTCATTATTTATAGAAGAAAAATTATAAGAAAACTGATTACCAACTAAATTTTCATAAATTAAAAACCCTTCAATAAAAACATTATAATAAGCATTTTCTTTGTCTTGCCAAGTTATAGTAGCATTGAAATCATCTCTCTTCTCAACAGGAATAACAGTTAGATTTTCCAATTTACCCATCACTCCATAATTAATAACTTGTCCATCTGTCAAAGAAGAAGCATCAATATATTTTTTTTCATCTTCTAATGCTTGTAATTTAACGTAATAGCAACCTTTTTCACTTAACTGATAATAGTCTTGTACTATTATTTCTTCAAAAATTAAATTATCATAATCAATTTCCAGCAAATCTGTAATATTTGCAATTAAAATCTTGTAATTAGTTGATGAAATTTCTTCGCCTTTTACTATCGCCCTTGAAATATCCCATGAAAGCAACCCTTCTTCATCAACTCTTATATTTGTTGGCAAAGAAAATTGATATTTTATAATTAATTTACAACTAGCAAAATTTTTGTTGTTATATCTAGCGAAAACAATAGTTTCTCCACTACTTTTTGCTACAAAATTTTTATTATCTTCAGAGGATACTAGTTCTTTATTAGAAAAAACAATTTCAACAGAATTTTTATCTCCAATTTTTAAATTTAATTCATCATAAAAATTTATACTTTCTGAAATAGAAAGCACATATGTATCATTTTTAAATTCACCACTGACACTAGGTTTACTAGAACAAGCGACTAAAGAAATCAAAGATAAAACCATCAATGCCAAAACAGTTAGAATTTTTTTCTTCATTTAGACCTCTTCTTTAGTATTTTCATAATAACACTTTTTTAGTCTATAAAGCAAATGATTTGACGAATTTTGAATTATATAGTTATAAATATAAATAATATACAAATATGAAACACAAAAAAAACACTTGTTCAAAACAATATTAAAAATAAAATAAAAAGCATGGTAAGTTTCAATGCTTTTTATTTAAAATAAATTTTATTAACTTCTAAATGACTTTCGATTGAATTATAGTATCTGTTTTATTTTGTAAATCATTTAAATCCTGCTTCTTTTTATTAATTACAACACTTGTAATAATTACAAAAATAATTAGAACAATTAATCCTATTATTAATGAAATATCGATTATTTTTCTTTTTTTATTTTTATTTTTTTCTTCCATTGTTAATATTTTATCAGTATTTTAATCATTTTTCAATCTTTTTTTTATTTTTTAAAGATTTTATAACTTTAAACATAAATTTTGATAAATATCTTTGAAAAATAAACGCGAGCAAAAATATTAATAAAACATAGAATCTAAATTGTCCGAAATTTACCAACAAATTTGTTCCCCATAAGATTACAAATGAAAATACAACTCCTAAAAAATCAAAAAATATGTTCACAAATTTAATTTTTTCACAACAAAAAGAAAGGGCTTTAAATAAATCAAAAACAAATCCTGCTAAAAGCCCCGCTAAAAACATAAATAAAATAATAATTGGTTGATTTAAAGTTGGATATAACATATATCTTTATTTGAAAATTCTTTTTAAGAATGGAACTTTGTTAGCTGCAGAAGCAAATTTAAGTTGACTAAAATTACCTTGTAAACAAACTTCTTTTTCTTCTAAATTCAATTTTTTTACCTCAATATTCTGTCCTGAAATAACTATTGTTTTTTCTTCGGTTTCGACAACTGCTTGATTGTTTACAGAAGAAACAACTTTTGTAGCCCCTTTAATAAGAAGAACATCTCCTTCTAAATGCAAAATGCTATTCATATTCACCTCTTTTTAAATATATTCTATAAAAAATACAAAAATGATAGATTTTGACACAAATTTATAGTAAAATTAAATTATGGAAAAATTAGTTTTTAAGGTAAGTAAAGAAGAAAAATTAGCAAATATTTTATTAAAAGAAGGCTTTTCATATAATACTTTTTGCAAATTATTAAGAGAAAAAGATATCAAAGTTAATAATATTAAAGTTTCTTCAAACATTATTGTTCAACCAAATAGTGAAATATGTGTCTATTTTAATAATAAGAACCATTTACCCAATATAGAGATTGTTTATGAAGATGAAGATTTATTAATTATAAACAAGCCCCAAGGTTTAGAAGTCGAAGGAGAAGATAGTTTGTGCTCTATATTAAATGCATATGCGGTACATAGGCTTGATAGAAACACAACAGGATTAATGATTTTAGCAAAAAATTTAAAAGCTAAAAATGATTTGACTAGGGCAATAAAGTTACGACAAATAGTAAAAAAATATATTGCTGAAGTTGTTGGAGATTTTCAAGTTAAAAACAAGGTTTTTGAAGCATACTTAACAAAAGATAATAAAAACAGTTTGGTAAAGATTTATCCAAATAAAGTTAATGGTTCTGTCAAAATAATGACTAAATTTAATACTTTAAAACACTCCCCTTCTTCCAGCACAATAGAATGTACTTTGATTACAGGAAAAACTCATCAGATTAGAGCCCATCTTTCATTTTTAAATCATCCTATAATTGGTGATGGCAAATATGGTAAAAATGAATACAATAAAGTATTTAAAGCGAAATTTCAACATCTACATTGTTATAGTCTATCTTTTAATTGCGATAATAACTTAAATTATTTAAATGAAAAGACATTTATAAATTATCCTAAATTTTATAAAAATGACGTTTAAACTTTTTTAATAAGAGGGAATATGTATTATTCTATTTACAACTCAAAATTAGGTAAAATGTATATGTTGAGTAATGGTAAACAACTATTCAGATTATATTTTGAAAATCAGAAAAACGGTTTACCTATACCTATTTCATTTATAAAAAATGATAAAATTGATATTTTTATAAAAACAAAAAAATACTTAAAAAATTATTTTAATGGTAAAATAGAAAATTTTAATTCTAAACTATTACAACTTGAAGGAACCGAATTTCAAAAAATGGTTTGGAACATTCTATTAGATATAAATTATGGTACTACAACAACATATAAAAATATTGCTGATAAAATTTCGATAATTAAAGATAAAACCAAAATGTCTTCACAAGCAGTTGCTCATGCTATTAGTCAAAATCCTATAATAATTATTATTCCATGTCACCGAGTTATAGGAATTAATGGAAAAATCAAAGGATATAGTGCTGGTATTTCAAAACAAAAAGAATTACTTAAATTGGAAAAAATTATAAAATAAATGAAATTTTCTTATTTCACTTTTTTATTATATTTTAAATTGATATAATATATTTTACGAGGTGTAGCGCAGTTGGTAGCGCGTGCGGTTCGGGACCGTAAGGTCATGGGTTCGAATCCCATCTCCTCGACCAAAATAAAGACAATATCTTATTTCTCATGTATAAAACTTAATAGAATATTTCTATGTTTTTTTGTATGATAAAATAGGTTAAAATCTATTTAAAAATTAAAAGTTGACTTGTAAAAGATTTAATGTTATAATAAAATAGATTTAAACAAAGGAATAAATATGGACAAAGAAGAAAAATCATTAAGACAACTTTTAAAAGAAAATGGTTATAACCTCGATAACCTTTTTACTTCAGGAGTTGCAAATAGTGAAGAAACTAAGGAACAACTAGTAGGAATTTTAAGTGATATTATCAAAAATCAGACTAATAATTCAAGCAAAATTAATAAAGTTGAAGGCAAAATCGATGGAGCAGATTTTTATTTAGGAATAATATCTGACGCTCATTCCAAATTATATTTACTTGAAAATTATCTAAGTCAATTAAATACTTTAGGAGGTAAATGTGTCGTTACGGGTGATATAAGTAATGGCTCAAATCACTTTAAAGGACATGATAATTCTTTAAAAGAATCCTTAAATTTAACTAACGATGTAATTTCCATTGCAGATATCATGAAAAGGTATCCTGAAATGTTTATTGGTTATGTAGAAGGTAACCACGACCAATGGATATCCGAAGGAACTAGTCTACTACTTGGCCATTTAGCATGTAAAATTGCTGGCGTAGATAGCATTTATGCTAAAAATGTACAACTTATAACTCAAAATACAAAAATTAATGGGAAAGATATTCCGTTCAATTTCTTAATTGTTCATGGCGAAGGTATGCCAAGCAATATTATTAACGCATTAAAAAATGCACTTTCCACTGCTTGTAGCAAAAATGTAGATGCTATTATTTTTGGTCACACCCATAAAATGGGCAGTGCTTCAACAACAATTCTAAAAAGAATTGCCAATGGAACTTGGCAAGAAAGACAAGTTACAGCATACAATCCAGGATCTATTTTGGAAACAAGCGATTATGCTGACAAAGCAAATTATCCCCCGCTTACTCCATTTGATGGAACGGTGCTACATTGCAGTGTTGTAAAAGGCAAAAGCGGAGAATACAAAAAATGTATAGATTTAGAAAATGTAATGAACATAATCAACAAAAATGATAATTCCGTGTTAAATTCACTGGAAAGCACTTTAAATCGTTTAGAATCAAAAAAATTTAAAACAAAACAAGACATAAAAGATGCATATATAAAAATTTATGAACAATTTTTATCAAAAAAATGTGATTTTGACAAACCTCAAAATGGTCAATATCTTGTTAGTTTGAGCGGTATTAGTGATATGTATTGTCCAGATACACCTCAAGAGATCAGAAAAAAAATCAAAAAAGATTTATCTTACATAGTATCAGTTATTCAAGAAATACCAAACATTTCAATTGTCCTTAATGGTGATTTAATTTATGATTATAATAAAGGTTATATAGAAAAGAAAGATTATTGTTCTGACACCATAGCCGCCTTGCAAGACTTATGCGAAATATTAGCCCCAGTATCTAATAAAATTTGTGCTATAAACAATGGGAAAATGGAAGAAAGCATAATGAAAGTAGAACGAGATAAAGGAAATGGTAGGATAGGTAGTGGCAAAAGAAAACTTAAGGAACTTGCAAATTATGCTTCCCAAATATTACAACTAGATGAAAAACTTGCTTATGCCCCATATGATAAACAAAAAATGTACGAGGCACAATTAGCAATACAAAATGACTCTGTAAATCAAGCAAATCAAAAAGTTTTAGATAAAGCTTATGAAAATTTTAAAAAAGCAATCACGCAAAAGCCAGAAATCTATGAACAAATATTTAAAGATGAAAAAAATATACCTAAATCACCTGCTTTATTTGAAAAGAAAGTTAAAGAATTTTTATTGGACAAATTGAGAAGAGAACACAAGGTTCTAGATATTTCAAATCCTGAAGATAAGAAAATTATTGATAAAAGATATCCTCTGTCAGAAATAGATTTAAGAATGCCTAATGAAAACTTAATAGGAAATATCATTTGTAAAATGTTAAATTTACCAATAAAAACCACAAAAGTAAATTCAATTATTAATTCAATGTCATCTTTTAACATTTATAGTTCCGATGGTAAAAATAAAACAATATCTACATGCTATTGCACTTCCCTTTCTAAATTTATGAGAGAATTACCATCTAGATTAAATAATATGGGAGAACCACCTGATGTTGTTTTATTAAATAATTATGTCACAAAATCTGGAACAGATTTACAAGAATTCACTACTCAAATAAGAATAAGTTACTTTAACGCAAATGGAGAGAAAAAAATTAAAGATGTTCTTATTATTGATAGTGGAAGTTTTGCATACAGTAAATATTTAACAAATGGCAAAATCCCTACAAACTTAATTTATAAAATAATTGATGTTGACCCGATATTTAAAACATTGATACCGAAAAATAGTATTAATTATATGGACCCGGAATCTAAAAGACCAGCAATTGAAAAATTTAATTATGAAAGTATAAAAAATCAAAATAATCAACAATTAGATAAAACTATCAGAGAAAAAATTAAAAAAAGTGCTATAAAATGTTTAAATAATTTTGATAAATTAAAATATTTAAAAGAAAACGATAAATTGGGCAAAATTATCAGTGAGCAATTAGATGAAATTTTTGAATGGAGTGAAGAATGAAATACGGAATTGAACAGCAAGGATTTTTATTAAAATGTTCTAATTGTCAGAACATTGTATCAAAAAACGGAGATCTTCAAAAAAATTTTTGTGAAGAATGTGGTGCCCCGTTATCTGTTACAGCAATAGCAGATTATGAGCAACAAAAAGAAGAAACTAAAAAACTATTATTAAACACAATGAAAGATATTGCAATTAAAAACAATACTGATTCTTTCACAAAAATAATAAAAATTATGATAGAAGAATATTAATTTATAATTTTTATAATAAATATAATTAATAATTAGTTCTTAACTCCCAAATAATAATATTTTCTTTTTTAATTCCAACTGGTATATCAAAAAAACTAAATTCAACTATAATATCAAACAAATTATTATTAAAAATAAAATCTATAATTTTATCTATATAAGGAATAACTTTAACTCTTTTATCGAAAATATTTGTACATATACTATAATCAGGATTGTTAGAGGCATCTCTGGTAGTGAATGCACTATTCATCGTAATACTTAAATTAATTTGCATATCTGTATAAATTAAAATTTCACCAGTTATTTTTTTGTGATTTTTATAATTTAATCCACTTAAAGTAATTAACACATTTTTTGTTTTTTTTAAATAATAAACAACTTGTTCTAGCGACAAGTTGTTTTTAAATTTCTTTGACATCAGACTATAACTATCCCTTATAGCAAATTTTAAATTACGATATTTGCTCAAAAAATTTTCTACTTCATCAAAATTATCGCCAGTAAATGCTATATATGGAAAATGATTTAAATTTAACATTTTAATTTTTTGCATACTTTCTAATTTATTTAAAATAATCATTTTGCCCACCAAAAAGAACTTATTTGAGGACTTTCATAAAATTCGGCATCAACGGTCATTCCTGTCAACCACTTTATAAGTCTAACATCAGAAGTCGTCAAAATTTGATCAGTTTTAATTATTTTTCCACTTATCTTACTGCAATCACTTGTAGGAAATTCACAAATCCCCTTTTTCTTTAAAATACATTCGTGATTCTGTTTTGTTATTATTTCAAAATCAAAAGGGAGCAAATTTTTACTCACAATAGGGATATTATTTTTAAATCTTTTGCATTTTTCTTCCATAGGACATCCACAACAACCAACTTCATTCGGTCGATAATAATGGGCATTATAATCTCGTTCTAAATTGTGAACGTATGAAAACAAACAAGATGTCTTTTTAAAAATTGGAACATTATATTTTTTTGCAATATCACAAAATAATTTTTCTTTTTCTTGAGAAATTATTTTTTTATGGCCAAACTTGTAACCTGGGTAAGGATTTAAATTAATATTATTTTTTTCCCAAAACTCAACACTTTCTTTTTTACCTTGTAGCCCGCTGTAACCAACTGCTAATTTATATTTTTTAGCCATCCTTAAAACAAATTTAAAGCTCTTTTTATCATCATTGATATTATAACAAATTGGTCTGAATTCAATTGAATATTTGTAATTATATTTTCTTTTTTTTATTTGTTTTAAATTGTTTTTAAACATTTTTATATTTGAACCATCAAATTTGCTATTTTTACCAAATGTAGAAAATGCTATATGTAAATCTAAATCAAAACTTCTGTCTGGAAATTTTGAAAAATCTCCTTTAGTTATAATTATTACAGGTCCTGAATGTTTCACCTTCTCAAGTTTTTCAAGAAGTTTTATTGTATTTTCTGTTTGCAAAAAAGGATCTCCATAAAATAAATTTACAGCAACTGGTATTTTATTAAATTGAGGATTAATTTCGGTAGGTAATACAAAAAAAGATTGTTTTTTTACTTTATCACACAAAACTCTACAATAACTGCAATCATAACAATATTCTAAAGATTGACCTAATAACATAAAAGACTTAGCAAATAATGCTTCTTGGATTAAATTATTGTTCATATATATTAGCTCCTCGTTAAGCATTATAAATCAATTTTTAGAGTTTGTAAAATACATTTATTGTTAGAATATCATAACAAAAAAGATATAGTTATAAATCTATATTTAAATAAGTCTCGATGAAAAATCTAGATATTTTGCTTAAATTATTATTTTCATACGCCAAACATATTTCTGTTAAAGGTAAATTATCTTTAATAGGTAAAACCATTAATTCTCCTCTTTTTACATCATCTTTTATTAAATCTTCTATTACATATCCGATTCCTGCGCCTTTCTTAACAGCTCCTATAATCATCTCGCTAGTATGAATATTTAAAATATTTTTTAAACTTATATTTTTAGTATGTAATAATTCATTTAACATTTTACGATTTGCTGTATCTGGAACTGGAAGAATAATAGGAAAATTCTCTAATTCATTTAAATTAGTGATTTTTTTTATAGAAGGGATAGCAAATTGATTAGAGACAAAAAAACAATTTTTATACTCTTGTATTTTTTTTATTGTTAAATTCTT
Organism: uncultured Clostridia bacterium; assembly: GCA_944372505.1. Lineage (GTDB taxonomy): Bacteria > Bacillota > Clostridia > Christensenellales > UBA1242 > Caccovivens. Next base: position 416,409 of record CALVZK010000001.1, read on the forward strand.
CAAACTTGTATTTATTGGAGCAGTATCTATTATAAAATCTATTTCATGTTGATTTAACAAATTAATAAGCTGTGATGTTGATTTACTAACTATAAGTATATCTATAGTTGGGTATATTTTATGAAATTTTGCAATTTCATCAAATAATTTTAAAATGCCTATTTGACTTGGTACACCAATATAAAGTCTTCCTCTTTTTAAATTATCCGACTCCCCTATTTTTATTTCTGTACTATTTAAAATTTCAAAAATATTACTCACACTTTCGTATAAAATAAGCCCTTTTTCAGTTAACTCTACACCATTTAACGAACGATAAAATAATTGAGAATTATAAATGTTTTCTAGTTGCTTTATAGCTCTGCTAATAGATGGTTGAGACGTATAATACTTTTCTGCAGTTTTAGTAATACTTTTTTCTCTTGCTACGTTATAAAAAGTCTTTAATAAATTTAAATTCATCTCGTCTGTTTTCACATTTTCTCCTTATTTTTAAAAATTCATATTCATTTTAAAAAGAATTCTCTTCATCTGTTAATGATGTAATAAATATTTTTTTAAAAACGGGAATTAAATCCTCTAAATCATTTAAATTCCTAAAGACGATATTCCATTTCAATTTATTATTTACATCAACATTGTCTGGATTTACGCATATAGTTTTGCAACCCGATAAATATGCCCATTCATCATTGTCTCCATTCCCAATAAAACATATATCTTCACCTTTTAAACAATTTCTTTCTTTTAATTTTTCAATAAATGTCGCTTTATGCTCGTAATCAAATTCTGTACCTCTTATATAATCTAAATAATTTTCATTATTAAAAACAAAAACATTTGCGTTTATTGAATCAAAATATTTTGTATTCTCACCTAAAACATCTTCTATAACGGATTTTATTCCTCCGCTTACTAAATGTAAAGAAACTCCTTTCTTTTTTAAAAATTCTAAAAGATTTTTAATGCCTGGCAATAATCTAATTTTTGTAGAAATATTATCAATAAATTTTTTATTTAAATTAAATTTTTTAAAAGCTTGACATGTCAAATCACACCATTGCTGGTAATTGATTTCTTTTCTAATAAATTTAGAATATAAGTTTGAATATAAAGATCCGGCAGACACATCATAGCCTAGCCCCTCCCAAATACTTCTCCAAATATTAGAATTTTTATAAGTCAATGTTCCATCAAAATCAAAAATAATTGCTTTCATGTTTTCTCCTAAAAAATTATAACACACATAAAATAATATTTCAATAAGCATTTTTTCTAGAATTGTTTACAAGTTTATTTTGTTGAACTATTCCACTGTTTAAATAATTATTTAATGATTAGACTAAATAAAATTTATTCTGCTAATTTGATTAAATATTTGAAATACCTGTTTTTATCCGCTATAATGAAAAAATAGGAGAAAATTATGGCACTTAAATATTATGAAGATAATATTATTGATAAAAATAGAAAATCAATTTTTCTTGCAGGCCCTACTCCACGAACTAAAGATATTAAAAGTTGGAGACCTTTAGCAATCAAAATCTTAAGAAAATTAAAATTCGATGGCGATATTTACATTCCTGAATCTAAATCTGGTATGTATGGAAAAGATCTCAAATTAGACTTTAAATATATTTTTGATTGGGAATTAGAACATTTATCTAGAGCAGATGCAATTTGTTTTTGGATTCCTCGCGAATTAAATACAATGCCGGCTTTTACTACGAATGTAGAATTTGGATATCATATCAAATCAAGAAAGATAATTTACGGAAGACCAGAAAATACACCAGAAACTCGTTATTTAGATTGTTTATATGAAAAAGAGTATGAACAACGTCCTTGCAAATCTCTTGAAGAAACATTAAAAAAATGTGTAAATAATTTAACAAATAACTCTAAAAAAACATTTTTTACGTCGGATACTCATTTTAGTCAAATAAGGACACTAAAATATTTTAGACGTCCTTTTAAAAATGTTCAAGAGATGAATCAAACAATTGTATGTAATTGGAATAAAATCGTAAATAAAAATGATTTAATATACCATCTTGGTGACTTTGGAGATTTAAAATTTGTAGAAAAGTTAAACGGAAATATAATTTTAATTCTTGGCAATTATGAAATTAAAGATATGAAAGAAAACTTTAATAATAATTTTAAAGAATATAAAAAATATTTAATTTCATTAGGTTTTAAAGATGTTATAAAAAAAGGTAAAATAATTACACTTTCAAATCCAAAAGAAAAAATTTATTTAACACATAGACCGACCGATTGTAATGAAACATTATTTAATTTATTTGGTCATATACATAATTTATGTAAGGTTAAAAAATTCGGATTAAATGTAGGAACAGATTGTTTTAATTATCTCCCTGTCTCAATAGAAGAAGTACTTTTTTTTAAACAAGCAATTGAAAAGTATTATGATCAAGATGTTTTTGTTTAATTAACTCATGAAACATAAATTAATCCAATTTACAAAAAATAATTTTATATAAAAATAAATATTTATTTTAAATTATGATAAAAAATAAAAAACATTAACTCGTAAGACTACACATAAAATTGAAAATTTATAAATAAAAAATTATAAAACTTATAATACTTTTTGGTGCGTCTAGAAGGACTCGAACCCTCGATAATCGATCCGAAGTCGATTGTGATATCCACTTCACCATAGACGCATATTAGATTTTGCTTTTCGCAAAATCTCTTTTTATATTATTTGAAAACAATTATTTTTAAATATTATTGCTCCACTTCTTTTATTTTCTTTGATAATTCCAACAGCTTTTTTTGCAAAATTTTTAGCATAAAATAATTCTTTTGCAGTTGGTTTTGTTCCTCTTTGTAAATATCCAACTATTACTCCCCTGATCTCTACATTTGATGTATATTTTTTAAGATTTATTATAAATTGATTTATATCTATAATACGTTCTTTAATAATAATTGATGTTGCCTTTTCTTTCTTGTAATTTTCGTTTATTATTTCAGCAAATTTTTTATAATTTATATCATTTTCATTTGAAATAATCAAATCGCAACTAACATATTTTTGAACCTCTTTTGCAATTTTATCACAATTTCTTCCCATTACCTCAAAGATACAGCATCTTTTAAAAGCTTCTATTGTTGGCATAGTATTCTTTATATAAGACACACAAGCATTAACTGCAGTGTCAAATCCTTGACTATAATCGCTTATTTCAACATCATTATCAATTGTAGAAGGAATAAATACCGTTTTTACTCCATTTTGAGTTAAATCATTACAGCCTTTAAAAGAACCATTTCCTCCTAAAACAACTACATAATCAAACTGTTTTGCATTTTCGAGTGCTTTGTTAAAATATTTTTTTGTTTTAAATTCAGGACATCTAGAACATTTAATACAACTGCCTGCTTCATTCTCGTACCTTTTAGGTTCAAATACTTCTACTTTACAAATTTCATTGTTTATTAATCCTTTAAATCCCTCTTTGCAAGCATAAAGATTTTCTTTGAATTTTTTATATAATACAGATATTACTTTATTCATGCCAGGGGCATCGCCACCGCTTGTCAAAATCAAAACTTTCATTTTCATTCCTTTATTTTATAATTATATTTTTATTATAACATTTTCTTCGCCTAAAAGTCCAATTAATTCGTTTTTTAAATAATTATTCACATCGACTTTTGTGTTGAATGAAAAAGCCTTGTTAGAAGAAGTACATTTTATAATTATAGATGATTTGCCTGGATAATAAGATATAACTTTTTTAATTTTTTCATATAAATCGATATCTTTTGTATCAAATCTTAAATAAACTGTCTGGTTTTCATTTGCTTGTTCTAATTTTTCCCATTCTTTAATATTTTCCGCTATTACGACTGGGGATTTTCCATCTCTTATAGAAAGCTTACCTTTAATGGTTACAAGATTATCTTCAAATATTAAATCTTTATATTTTGCGAACAATTTATTAAATAACATTACATCATATGTCCCATAAATGTCTTCTATTGTTATAAATGCCATATTCCCACTTTTTGTATTTATTTTTTTGACATTTGTAATAATTCCTCCACCTAAAACTGGTTGCCCATCTTGAACTTCACTTTGCTGTTCTAAATCTTCTTCATTATTATAAAAAGAATTGTCAAAATTTGAAGTTGATCCATCTTCATCAGTGCTCATTTCATCATCTTGATCAACTTGTAAAGCTGCTATCATATCACTTGTAAAATTAAATTCATCATATTTATGTAAATAATCATCTAGAGGATGTCCTGAAAGATAGATCCCGACATATTCTTTTTCAAAATGCAATAAAGAGTCTTTATTATATTCCTTAATATTAGGCAAAGATACTTTGGATGCAGATTTTGTTTCTTCCTCAAAAGAATCAAACATCGAAAATTGACCAGTGGCTTTATATTTTCTGTCATTATTTACCATATCCATATACGTTTGGTATACGTCCATAAGCTGTGATCGAAAAACTTTGAAACAAGTAAAGGCACCACTAAGAATTAAACTTTCCATTGATTTTTTATTTAACGAATTATTATTTATTCTTCTAATAAAATCTTCAATATCTTTAAACTCGCCATTTTTTAATCTTTCCTCCACAATACAATCAATTAATCCCGTTCCTACGTGTTTTAGCGCACCAAGACCAAATCTAATTCCATTACCTTCTACTTTAAATTCAGTAAAAGATTTATTTATATCCGGAGGTAAAATTTCAAAGCCCTCTTTTCTAGCATAATTAGTATATTTTTTTATAGCATCGGCATTAGTAATTCTATTATTTAAAACTGCAGTGAGATATTCTTTTTCATAATGTGCTTTAAGATATCCCGTTTGATAAGATACATAAGCATAGGCTGCCGCATGTGATTTATTAAAAGCATAACCCGCAAATTTAGCCATTTGATCAAAAACCTTTTCAGATACTTTTTCATCATGCCCTAATGCTAGAGCCCCTGGTATAGGATTTTTTTTGCCAGAAGGATCTATTTGCCCATAAATAAATTTTTTCTTTTCTGGTGGCAATTTTTCAGGTTTTTTCTTGGACATAATTCTTCTAACATTATCTGCTCCACCCAAACTAAATCCTGCCATAACTTGAAATATCTTCATAACTTGTTCTTGATAAACAATGCACCCATAAGTATTTCTTAAAATTGGTTCAAGACATGGATCTTCATATACTATGCTTTCAGGTTCTTTCTTCCCTTTAATAAACCTTGGAATGAAATCCATCGGCCCAGGTCGGTACAATGATATTCCAGCTATGATATCTTCTAAACAAGTAGGTTGAAGTTCCATCATGAACTTTTTCATACCACCACTTTCTAATTGAAAGACTGCTTCAGTATTGCCAGAACTAATCAATTCAAATACGGCTGGATCATCGTAAGACATTTTTGAAAAATCAATGTCAACTCCATAATCTTCTTTAATATATTTTATAGCTTTATGAATATCGGTAAGTGTTCTAAGCCCTAAAAAGTCAAATTTAAGTAACCCTAATTGCTCTAACTCTGTCATGTCAAATTGAGTTATTTCATCTTCTCCACTTTTTGCCATAGGGACATGATCATAAACTGGATCCGGAGCAATTAAGACACCGGCCGCATGCATTGAAATATTTCGAGGGACTCCCTCAAGTTTAATTGCCATATCAATGATCTTTTTCACCTGTGGATCTTCATCATAAATAGCACGTAACTCAGGAATAATAAATTGTTTATCTTCATCTTTATTAGTTGTCCCAAAATAATATTTTAAAACTGGAGGTTTTTTAACAGGTTTATTAGGAATTTCTTTAGTTATTTTATCTACCTCTGAATAAGGGAACCTTAAAACTCGTGCAACATCTTTAATCGCATTTTTTGCCTGCATATTCCCATAAGTTACAATATTAGAAACATGATCTTGCCCATAACGACGTTTAGCATACTCTATAACTTCTCTTCTCCTATCCATACAAAAATCGACGTCAAAGTCCGGCATAGAAACACGCTCAGGATTAATAAATCTATCAAAGAATAATTCATATTTCATCGGATCAACTTCAGTAATACCTGTACAATAGGCTACTAAACTTCCTGCTCCAGAGCCTCTGCCCGGTCCAACAGGAATATCATTTTGTTTTGCAAAATTTATATAATCCCAAACAATTAAGAAATATTCAACATACCCTAACTTTTTTATAGTTTCAAGTTCCATTTTCATTCTATCTTCAAACTCTTGAGGAATTTGTTTATACTTTTTTTTCAATCCCTCCCATGCAAGTCTTGATAAAAATTCATATGAACTTTCACCAGTGTCTGGTATATACTTCGGAATGAAATTTTCAGTAGCACCTAATTTATCTTCATCAGGAATTAAATTATTCCCGTTTTCTGCTGCCTCTCTTAAAGACTTCGTTTTTATGGACACATGACATTTATTGGCGATTTCTAATGTCCTATCTAATGCTTCTTCATATCCAGGCAATGCTTCTAACATTTCTTCATAAGTTTTAAGATAAAGCTCTTGCGTTTCGAATTTCATTCTATCGGGATCATCATAAGTTTTCCCCATTTGAACACACATTAAAACATCTTGAAGTTCAGCATCTTCCTTATTTAGATAATGTACATCATTTGTTGCAACAAGAGGTATATCTAATCTTTTACTCATTTCGGTGAGTTTAATTATAACTTCTTTATCTTCAATAAGATTATGATTTTGTATTTCTAGATAAAAATCATCTTTAAATAAATTTTTAAACCACAAAGCTAGTTTATCCGCTTCGTCATATTGTCTTTTTAAAATATATTGTGCAATATGACCTGCCAAACAAGCAGATAAACAAATCAGCCCTTCACTATATTTTTCAAGGAGTTTATAATCTATTCTTGGTTTATAATACATTCCATCTAAATAAGAAAGAGATGAAAGTTTTAATAAATTATGATAACCTACATTATTTTTGGCAATTAATATTAAATGCCCCGTATCATCTCTATTTGACCTAGACTTCATGTCATGACAAATATAAAATTCTTCACCAATAATAGGCTTGATTCCTTTTTGAATACAGGCTTCAAAAAATTTTATAGCACCATGCATATTGCCATGATCTGTTATAGCAACCGCACTCCAACCCCTTTCTTTAACTATATCAACAAGTTTATTAATTCTAGCAAGTCCATCAAGTAAACTATATTCAGTGTGTAAGTGCAAGTGCACAAAATCTTTCATAAAGCCCCCTAATTATTTTTCTTTAAGTAAATCAGCAATCTTTAAAATACGACGAAATCTGTGGTTTAATCCACTCTTTGTTAATTTTATAGTTGATAATTTTAAAAGTTCTTCCATGCTTTCTTGAGGATTTGCAATACGAAGAACAGCAACCTCTTGAAGATCTTCTGGTAAACTATCTAATCCAATTTTTTTGTTAATATAATTAATAGCTTGTATTTGTTTCATACTTGCATCAATAGTTTTGTTAATATTAGCATTAATACAATTAACTTGACGATTAACAGTATTTCTGAGACCTCTTTTTGCCATTTCATCTACAAGAGCAAGAACACTTTCAGTTGCCCCAACTAAAGCCAATAAATCTTTGATTGCTTCGCTATCTTTTAAATATAAAACAAATATTTTTCTTCTGACTGCTAGTTTACTAGAAATATTAAAATGTAATAAAAGTTTCTGTAAATCTTCTAGAAATAATTGTTTGTGTGATGCAAATTCTAAATGATAGCCAGTAGTTGGTAATTGTGAACCTAAAGTAGATAATTTAATACTAGAAGTAGCACAACCAATATAAGCTCCTTTAATAAAACTTTGTTTTGTATCATCATCTGCAACTATATTATTATCTATACCTTCTATTAAAACCAATTCTCCAGTTTGAGAAATCAATCCACAATCTTTTAGAATTTGCAAAGAGATTGATGTTGGAAATTTAATTCTATAATAAATTGTCTTATTAATGATATAATCATCTGAAATTTCTAAAGAAAGGTTTTCTCCATATAGATTGTGCACAAGTTTATTTAAATAATCAAAAATTTCTTTAAAATCTGTCACTAAATCACAATTAATCCCTTCGCTATTCTTTGTAATGTTACCACAAGCATGAAATAAACCAGACAAAAATGCTTGACCACAAATAGCGTCGTCAATGATACTTTCAATAATTTCTAATTTACTATCTTTTGCAAAACTCAATTTAACCCTCTTTTCGAAGAAAATTTTGGAATCTTATTAATATTTACTATTTGTGAAAGTGGTAAATTTAATCTAAAAACAATATCTAACCCATTATTACACTCTCCAACACTTTCGGGAGAATGAGCATCTGAATCAATAATAAATTTAACCCCTTCTTCTGCCATTGTTAAAATTTCTCTATCTGAAAAATTAATTCTTTTTCCATTTAATTCTATAAAAGTTCCTTTTTCTTTCGCCATTTTGGCAACAGCTAATGTATCAGTTGGACACCCATCATTTAAGTGAGTTATAATATCAATAGGATATTTATCTAAAGCCTTCAAATACGCTGTAGTATTTCTATTTAATCTATCTTTGCTAGGAGCAAAAGGGGTTCCAAATAAATTTGCAAAAATAAGTTTGTTTCTGTCGTTTGAAGAATCCGCTTTGACAAATTTATGAAATCCCATAAGCAAAATATCCAAAAATTCAAAATCCTCTTCGTTAACATCAATTTTTCCATCTAAAGATATTAAATTTGCTTCAACACCAAGCAAAATGTCAATACCTGTAACCTCTTTAGCGTTCAAAATATCCTCTTTGATAGAAGGAATATCTCGTCTTCTAACACCATAAAAAACATGATTAAATCCATGGTCTGTAATCGCTATTTGTTTAAGTCCTTTGTTTAATGCAACAGAGGCATTTTCTAAAATAGTCCCTTTTCCATGGTTATTTTTTGAATACTTTGTATGTGTATGGTAATCACCAAACAAAATCATAAGTCCCTCCTAAAAATACACATACTTTGATTATATAACATTTAAAAAAAAAGTCAATCAAATTGACTTTTATGGATTTTAAAATTATAGATCAATAATTCTTTTATTTTAAATTTTGTGAATCTAATATAATTGTAACAGGTCCATCATTCATAACATTTATTTTCATATCAACTCCAAAAATACCCGTTTTTACTTGTAAATTTTCGTTTATAAGACTATCTTTAAACATTAAATATAAGCGATTGGCTTCGTTCGGTTCTTTGGCACCTGTAAAACTTGGCCTATTTCCATTGTAACAATCTGCATATAAAGTAAATTGACTTACTAATAAAATTTCTCCACCATAATCTTTAATATTTAAATTCATCTTATTATTTGTATCTTCATAAATTCTTAACTTTACTATTTTGCTAGAAAGTTTTATTACATCTTCCTCTTTATCTTCAGCTCCAATACCTAAAAAAATTATACAGCCTTTGTTAATACATGAGATTTCTTCTTCGTCCACATATAATTGAGCATTTAGAACTCTTTGTATAATTGCTCTCATTATTTTTTATCTCCACCCTTATTAAATATCGGAACAACTTCTTTTAAAATTAAACTATTAGCAATAGTTATTCCAACAAATACAAATAGATGAAAAGCAATAGATATTCCCAAAGTAAAAGAAGATGGCATATTATTAATTGCAAAAACTATAATAAGAATAACGTTCATTAAAAAATTACAAGTCAAAGTAAATATTAATAAAAATTTTTTAGATAAAAATTTTTCATCATCTTGTTTCCATAATTTCATTATTATGAAATTTAAAACTATAGTAGTTAGCATAAATAAGACTCCTAATATAGAAAATATTAATGCTAATATTGATGTTGATGAAGAGTTAATTTCCATTATTGAAGATACCATTATAGCTCCCATAAGAATTAAATAACTTATTAAACATATAACAGATATTAATAACCCAATAAAATAATCTTTACGCTCCATAATAACCTCTTTATTTATTAAGTATAGTCCAATGCCTCAATTTTGTCAACATTTAAATATATTATAATTATTTTAATATATTTTAAAAAAAATATATTCTTTTGAATTAAAATAATTTTTAATAAATTTAAAAAATATTTATTAATTTAATTATTTAAATAATTATATATATTTTTTTTATTTTAAATTTATTATTAAAATAATAACAAAATGCTATTATTTAAAATATTTATTTCCCTTTATTATCAAGATAAAAAAATATTTTTAAAAAATATTTAAATCATTATTTTAAATTAAATATATTTGTATTAAATATTTAATTAAAAAAAGCAACTATTAATAATTGCTTTTTTTAAAATTATTTTAAAATTAAATTAATTCAACAATTGCCATTTCGGCACTGTCTCCTCTTCTTTGACCCATTTTTATTATCCTAGTATATCCTCCACCTTGTCCAACTTCCTTAATGCGTGTTGCATATTTTGGAGCATAAAGGTTAAACATTTTTTCAAGTAATGGATGATTGATACCTTGAGTTCTTGCCTCAAATGCTTCAATAGATTCTTTAGGCTTTCTTTGTTCTTGTCTATCCATAAGATAAGCCATCATTTTTCTACGTGCTTGTAACTTTTTAGGTCCATCATTAGAAACTGTCGTTTTAACTTTAACACCTTTATCATTTTTTATTTCTTTGGTAGTTTTAACAATATCTTCATATGAATTTATAGCAAGTGTTAATAATTTTTCTGCTTGACTTCTTACAGATTTCGCTCTAGCCAATGTTGTTTCAACTTTTCCAAACCATAACAAGTCTGATACAAGTCCGCGAAGCATAGAATTTTTTTCTTTACTTGGTCTACCTAATTTTGCGTTAGCCATGTTATATCTCCTTTATTAAGATTAGTCTTCTTCTCTGCGAAGTGAAAGTCCATAACTTTCAAGCTTTGCAATAACCTCATCAATAGATTTGATACCAAGATTTTTAACCTTAAGCATGTCTCCTCTTGATTTTTTGATAAGGTCTTCGACTGTATTAATTCCTGCTCTCTTTAAGCAGTTGTAAGAACGAACAGAAAGATCCATTTCTTCTATAGGAAGTTCCATAAGTTTAATTTGTTTATCTTCTTCCCTAGAGACTAAAATATCTGTACTTGCCATTTGGGCACAAAGTTCAACGAAAAGATTTACATGTTCCATAATAATTTTACCAGCAAGTGAAACAATTTCTCTTGCAGAAGTAGTTCCGTTAGTTTCTACTTCAAGTGTAAGTTTATCGTAATTAACGCTTTGACCTACACGTGTATTCTCTACAGTAAAGTTAACCTTTTTCACTGGAGAGAAAAGAGAATCAATTGCTATATAATCTATATTATCAAATTTAGATTTATTAACATTGTTAGGAACATATCCTCTACCATTACCAATCATTAAATCCATGTCAAGTATAGCACCTTCATCCATTGTGCAAATATAAAGATCAGGATTTAAAATTTCAACATCACTATTCTCTTCAAAATCTTTTGCAGTAATAACTCCTGCTCCTGTTTTTCTTAAATGCAAATAAGTGATGAAATCTTTACTTGTATCTCTACATTTTACTGCAAGTTCCTTAATGTTAAGAATAATTTCTACAACATCTTCAGTTACTCCTCTAATAGTAGAAAATTCATGAGCAACTCCTGCAATTCTTACAGCTATAGCAGCAGAGCCCGGTAAAGATGAAAGAAGTGTTCTTCTCATTGCATTACCAAGAGTAATTCCATATCCCTTTTCAAGTGGTTCAACGACAAATCTAGCAAAAGCGCCATTATCTGTCTCTTCACAACTAATTTTAGGTCTTTCCATTTCCATAATTTTTGTTCCTCCCTCTTATTATCTTGAATACAATTCAACAATAAGTTGTTCTTTAATATCAGCATCAATATCTTCCCTGCTAGGAAGTGCTAAAATTTTCCCAGAGAGAGTGTTTGTATCAAACTCAACCCATTTAGGCATAACAATTTTACTGCCTTTAAGGTCTTTAAATTGTTCATTGCTTTGTTTGCTTTCTTTAATAGCGATAATATCGCCAGCCTTAACTATATAAGAAGGGATGTTAACTCTTTTTCCATTAACAGTAATAAGACCATGGTTTACAATTTGTCTAGCCTGTTTTCTACTCATGCCAATTCCCATTCTATAAACAACATTATCAAGTCTTCTTTCAATTAAAGTGAGCATAACTGAACCAGTTGCTCCTTCCATTTTACGAGCCTTTTCATAATATTCTCTAAATTGTCTTTCTAAAATTCCATACATTCTCTTAACTTTTTGTTTTTCACGAAGTTGAGTGCCGTATTCAGAAAAAGCAACTTTTCTTTTACTATTGCCATGTTGTCCAGGAATAACAGGTCTTCTTTCCATAGCACATTTTTTAGTAGTACATCTTTCTCCCTTAAGGAAAAGTTTGCATCCTTCTCGTCTACATTGACGGCAGTCAGGTTCAATAGTTCTTGCCATTTTAGCCTCTCCTTTTAAACTCTTCTAACTTTAGGAGGTCTGCAACCGTTATGAGCGATTGGAGAAACATCCTTAATCATGGTTACATTAATGTCACAGTTTGCTAAAGTACGGATAGCAAGTTCTCTACCACTACCAGGTCCTTTAACGAAAACTTCAACAGATTGAATACCATGTTCTTTTGCGACTTTTGCAGCATCTTCTACGCAAGATTGTGCAGCAAATGGAGTGCTTTTCTTTGAACCTTTAAGTCCAAGTTTTCCACTGCTACACCAAGAAAGGACATTGCCATTTGAATCAGTAAAGGTAACAATTGTATTGTTAAAAGAAGTTTTAATATGAACTTGACCTTGACTGATATTTTTACTAACTCTTCTTTTAGTAGTCTTTTTTGCAGTTGTTTTCTTTGCCATATTATATCTCCTTATTTACCTTTCTTCGAACTACCAGCGACAACCTTCTTAGGTCCTTTTCTAGTTCTAGCATTGTTACGAGTATTTTGTCCTCTAACAGGAAGTCCTTTACGATGACGAATACCTCTATAACAACCTATTTCGCTGAGTTTTTTGATGTCCATATCGACTTTTTTACGAAGTTCACCTTCAACAATTATATTGTGTTCAATATAATTACGAAGTTTAGCAACTTGATCGTCAGTTAAATCTTTAACCCTAATATCTGCACTAACGCCTGTTGCTTCACAAATTTTATTGGAAGTAACTCTACCTATACCGTAAATATAAGTAAGTCCAAGTTCCAATCTTTTTTCTCTGGGTAAATCTACACCAGCAATTCTTGCCATTTAATTATCCTCCAATTTTTTAATTATTTAGCCTTGTACTTGTTTGTGTTTTGCACTTTTAGAGCAGATAACCATTACTTTGCCATCTCTCTTGATTACTCTACACTTATCACAAATAGGCTTAACTGATGCTCTAACTTTCATAATGTCTCCTTTTTAACCCTTTTCTCTCCAAGTTATTCGACCCTTGGTAAGATCATATGGGCTCATTTCAACTTTGACTTTATCCCCTTCCAACACTTTGATGTAATTTTTTCTTAATTTGCCAGAAAGGTAAGTAAGGATTTCATGACCATTAGATAGACGAACCTTAAAAGTAGTATTTGGTAATACTTCTTCAACTACTCCTTCAAATTCAATAACATCTTCTTTAGACATGTTCACTCCTTATTTTAGATAAAAATTTTCTTATTAAAGCGTTTGCTCTCTCATTTTTATCAAGAACTTCGCTTTCATTTAAAGAAAGGTTTGTAAACTTTTGAATATGTTTAAAACTTTTCTTCTTAGGCTTATAAGTTTTAAGCCTTTTCCCATCCGATAAATAAGCGTATTTATCATCAAGTGCGACAATTACGAATAACTGTCCTTTTTCTTTGCCCGCTTTAGAGAGCACTACATCTCCTATTTTCATTTTTCACCTCATTACAGAGTCAAAATTTCGACTCCGTCTTTAGTAACATGGACAGTGTTTTCATAATGGGCAGAACATTTTCCGTCACGAGTAACAACTCCCCAGCCATCTTCAATTAACCAAACTTCTTTTTTCCCCTCGTTAATCATAGGTTCAATAGCAAGACAAGCATTCTCAGTAATTAATGGTCCATCAGTGTCTTTGCCATAGTTTGGAACATTTGGTGGCTCATGCATTTTTAGACCTATACCATGTCCTACAAGTTCTCTTACAACGCTAAATCCATTGCTTTCAGCATATTGCTGAATTGCATGACTTACTTCTCCTAGCCTATGCCCAACTTTTAACTTCTTTATTCCTTCAAAGAAACATTGTTTAGTAACTTCTATTAGCTTTTGTCTTTGAGGAGATATTTTACCTACAGGAAAAGTCCTCGTTGCATCACCATGTAAACCTTTATATCGAACTACTAGGTCAATACTTACAATATCCCCTTCTTTCAAGATTACATTTTCACTTGGAATACCATGAACTACCATCTCATTGACGGAAATACAAGTAGCAGCAGGATATCCTTCATAACCTTTACATGCGGGATAAGCACCATTATCAATTATAAACTTTTCTATTTCCTTGTCAAGGTCTTTAGTAGAAATACCCGGTCTTATTAAAGTTTCACAGTACTTTAATGCTTCCTTTGTAATAAGACAAGCCTTTCTCATTAAAACCATTTGTGCTGGAGTTAAATTATTCAATATTTGCCTCCAATTTTTTTAGAAAAGATTTTACAGGTCTGTAAGTTTCTTCAACAGTACCTTTGCTTGAAAACTTAACAACCTTATCACCGTAGAAGTCTATAAGTGGTGCAGTGTTCTTCTCATAAACTTCCAGACGATTTTGTATAGTCAGCGGTTTATCGTCATCACGCTGAATAAGTTCTTCATTACAATTTAAACATTTCCCATTTGGAACATCTTTAAAATTGTAAGTTGAACCACATTTAAGACAAGTTCTTCTAGCAGAAAGACGTTCTATGATAATCTCTTTAGAAAGATCTACTAAAATAACTGTGTCTATATGAGAAATTTTTTCGAGTTCTTTTGCTTGATTAATTGTTCTAGGGAAACCATCTAGTATAAATCCATTTTTGCAATCATCTTTATCAAGCCTTTCTTTCACAATTTCAATGGTTACTTCATCTGGAACTAAAGCACCGCTTTCAATTATACTTTTTAATTTTTCGCCAAGTTCGCTTCCGCTTTTTATACATTCGCGAAACAAATCTCCTGTTGAAATATGTGCTAAAGAAAAATCTTTAATAATGTTTTTTGCAAGCGTACCTTTACCACTTCCGGGTGCCCCTAAAAGAATAATCTTCATATTTTCTCCTTTAAACTTCTCTTATGCTTTGCAGTGGAGAATTTCTTCTCCACTGGAAATGCCTTTTAACTTAAGAAACCTTTGTGATTTCTGACAAACATTTGTGCCGATAATTGTTTTTCAAATTCAAGTGCTACAGAAACAACAATCATTAATCCTGTCGTTGAGAACGCGTTAATTAAAACGGAAGCACCAGAATTATCTCCAATAGCCTTAAATGCAAGAGATGGTATAAGTGCAATAACTGCTAAGAATATTGCTCCGAATAGAGTAATTCTTTTTGATATTTTCCCTAAATATTCACTAGTAAGTTTTCCTGCTCTTATTCCAGGGATTGTTCCTCCTTGCTGTTGAATTCTCTTTGCAATATCATCTGGATCAAAAGATATTTTTGAATAGAAGAAAGAGAATACTAAAATTAACAATGCTGTAAGAACAATATATAACCATGAATTAGTTCCCAGCCAATCGCTATACCAAGTAACATTTGGCCAGAAAATTGAAATAATCATTTGAGGGAAAGTCAAAAGTGCACTAGCAAATATTATAGGCATAACACCTGTAGCGTTTACCTTAATAGGAATATAATTACTTTGTCCACCATACATTCTTCTTCCTTTAATTTGTTTTGCGTATTGAACATGAACTCTTCTTTCAGCCCCATCAATAAATACAATTAAAGCAAAGATAGCTATTATTGAAACAATAAATATAACAAGATACCATATATAAGTGATGTCTACTGTACATTGTTGAATGATAGCAGATATACTTGAGCCAGCTGATGAGAGAATACCAACAAATATAAGCATACTAGTTCCATTACCAATACCTAAATCTGTAATTCTTTCACCAAGCCAAACAGTGAACATTGCTCCAGCAACCATAATCAAAACAACACCACAACCAACTAGCCAAGCAGGAATACCGCCAAGAAGATTAGTATCGAGACTAGAAGAGTATGCAACAACAATACCTATTGCTTGAGCAAATGCTAAAACAAGTGCTGCAATTCTAGTATATAGGTTAATTTTACGTCTTCCATCTTCTCCACTTTTAGATAATCTTTCAAGTGAAGGGATGGCAACTGTCAAAAGTTGAATTACGATTGATGCAGTAATGTAAGGAGATACCCCAAGCGCTAAAACAGAACAATTCGCAAGAGCACCACCACTTACCATATTCATAAGATCAAAGAAACCGAATCCTGTGCTATTTTCAAACATTGCTGTTGTATCAAATCCTACACAAGGAATCCAACATCCTATTCTATAAATAAAAAGAAGAAGGAGTGTGATTAATATCTTATTCCTTATTTCTTTTACTTTAAATGCGTCAATAATCGTTCTAAACATTATAACTCCTCTATTTTTCCACCAACTTTTTCAATTTTTTCTTTGGCTTGTTTAGTCGCTTTTGCACATCTTATAGTTAAAGGTTTTGTAATTTCTCCATTTCCTAAAACTTTAAGACCATATTCAGAACGCTTGCCAATAAATCTAGTTTGATATAAAAGTTCTTGATCAATAACAGCATTTGCCTCAAATGCCTCTAAATCACCAACATTTACACAAGCATATCTTTTAGCAAAATTCTTATTGTTAAATCCTCTCATAGGGATTTTTCTGATCATAGGGATATTTCCACCCTCAAATCCTGGTCGAACACCACCGCCACTTCTAGCGTTTTGTCCTTTATGACCTTTACCACTTGTTTTGCCGATACCACTACCGATACCACGTCCAATACGAACTTTTTTTGTAGTAGCACCTTCAGCAGGTTTTAAATTTTCAAGTTTCATTGCTCCCTCCTACTTTGCCTCTTCCACTTTAACAAGGTGAGCAACATGATGTAAACTACCTCTAATGGAATCATTATCAGGAAGAAGTCTAGTTTGATTTAATTTTTTAAAGCCTAAAGCTTCGATAATTTTAGCCTGGTTAGCATTATATCCAATGCAACTTTTAACCCAAGTTACTTTAAGCATTTTTTCTTTTTTTGCCATAACTTCCTCCCTTAAATTTCTTCTACGCTTTTGCCACGACGTCTTGCTATTTCTTCTTTAGTCTTAAGATTTAATAAACCTTCCATTGTAGCCTTAACGCAGTTAATTTTGTTTGAAGAACCATGTCTTTTTGTAACAATGTTCTTAATTCCAGCAAGTTCAATAACAGCACGAGCAGAACCTCCGGCAATAACTCCTGTACCTTCTGGAGCAGGTAACATTAAAATAGATGTTGCAGAGAATTTACCGATAGTTTCGTGTGGAATACTATTATTTACTATAGGAATATTTTTCATATTTTTCTTTGCAATAGTAGTTGCTTTTTCAATAGCAGAACTTACTTCTTTACTTTTGCCTATTCCAAGTCCAACTCTACCTTTTCCGTCTCCAACAACTACAAGTGCTGAAAAACGTAAAGTTCTACCACCTTTAACAACCTTTGTAACTCTTCTAACAGAAACAACCTTTTTTTCGAATTCGCTTGCTTCTTTTTTTGGAGTTCTATCTTTTCTGTCAGGTCTTTTTGCTGATGCGCTTGGTCTTTTAGATTTTGGAGCTTCGCCATTTTTAACAGAAGCATCTTCTGCAACAGCGTTCTCTACCATAACTTCTTCGTTTTCTGCCATGTTTTCCTCCTAAAATTTAAGTCCAGCTTCTCTGGCACCATCAGCCAAAGCCTGAACACGCCCTATATAGATATAACCGCCTCTATCAAAAACAACTTCACTAATTTTTTTCTTAAGAGCACGTTTTGCAATTTCTTGTCCTACAATCTTTGCTTGTTCACTCTTAGATTTGCCTTTGCAAAGTTTTTGAATATCGCTTTCAATAGTAGAAGCAGATACAATTGTAGTTCCTTTAGTGTCATCAATAATTTGAGCGTAAATTTGACTTAAACTTCTGTAAACACAAAGACGAGGTCTTTCTGTTGTTCCAGAAATTTTTCTTCTAACTCTTTTATGACGAACTTGTCTTTCTTGATTTTTGTCAATTTTGTTAATCATATGAGCCTCTCCTATTTTTTACCTTTACCGGCTGTTTTTCCGACTTTTCTTATTACTACCTGATCTGAATATCTTATTCCATATCCATGATATGGTTCAACAGGTCTAATGTCTTTAATATTTGATGCAAATTGTCCAACTTTTTGTCTATCAATACCAGAAATTCTAATTTCTGTAACACTTGGACAAACAACTTCAATATCACTAGGAATTTCAACATCTACAAGATGAGAAAAACCAAGGTTCATGGTAAGCTTTTTACCGCTAACACTTGCTTTATAACCTACACCAGAGATAAGCAATGTTTTTGTAAAGCCTTCGCTAACTCCTTTAACCATATTATTAGCAAGTGCTCTATAAAGACCATGTTTAGCGTTTGATGATGGTGTTTCTTTAGCTATAATAAATGCTAAATTTTGTCCATCAATTTTAGGTTCTATTACACTATCGATAACTTGTGATAAAGTACCTTTAGGTCCTGAAATAGTTAAAACTTGATTTTCAAATTTTGCTGATACGCCGTTAGGCATAACAATTAACTCTTTACCTATTCTAGACATAATCCCCTCCTTACCATACATAAGCGAGAACTTCGCCACCAACACCAAGTTTTCTTGCTTCTTTATCAGTAACAATACCCTTGTTAGTTGAAATGATAGCAATTCCAAGTCCGCTTATAACTTTTGGAAGTTTATCTTTTTGTGCGTAAATACGAAGCCCAGGTTTAGAAACTCTTTTAAGACCTTGTATAACACTATCGCCACTTTCGTCATATTTTAAAGAAACAATAATATTTTTATGTCCACCATTTTCAACTTCTTCAAAATTAGATATATAGCCTTCATCAAGAAGGATTTTAGCAATAGCTCTTTTCTCGTTTGAAGCAGGGATGCTTACACTGTCATGCTTAACTTTAGTAGCATTACGAATTCTTGTGAGCATATCTGCAATTGGATCTGTAACTAACATAATTTTCCTCCTATTTTACCAGCTAGATTTTCTAACACCAGGGATTTCACCTTTGTTAGCAAGTTCACGGAAGCAAACTCTGCAGATACCATATTTTCTTAAAACTGCATGAGGTCTTCCACAAAGTGAACATCTTGTGTACTCACGGGTTTTATACTTTTGTGTTCTTTTTTGTTTTTCAACTAATGCTTTTCTTGCCATAATTATATCTCCTATTTAGCGAAAGGCAAACCAAGTGCCTTGAGTAGTGATTTTGCTTCTTCATCAGTCTTAGCGCTAGTAACAAAAGTAATATCAAAACCTCTGATTTTTTCGACTTTTTCATAAACAATTTCAGGGAAAATAAGTTGTTCTTTAATTCCCATAGAATAATTGCCTCGTCCATCAAAAGACTTTTCATTTATTCCTCTAAAGTCTCTAACTTTAGGAAGAGCAATAGCAGTAAGTTTATCAAAGAACTCATACATTCTTTCTCCTCTTAAAGTAACTTTAGCACCAATTTTTTGTCCTTCTCTTAAAGCGAAGTTAGAAATTGATTTTTTAGCAGTAGTTACAACTGGTTTTTGTCCAGATATAACAGCAAGTTCTTCAACAGCGATGTTGAAACTTTTAGAATTTCCTTTTACTTCGCCAAGTCCCATATTGAGAACAATTTTTTCAAGTTTAGGAACTTCATTAATATTTTTATAACCAAATTCTTTAATAAGAGCAGGAACAACTTCTGTTTTGTATTTTTCCAAAATTCTATTCATAATTACTCCTATTTAGTTTCTTTCTTTGCTGTTGTCGACTTTTTTGTAGTTTTTGGAGCTGTTGCTCCTTCTTTTGTTGATTTTGTAGTAGCAGTTTTTGTAGTAGAAGATTTCTTTGCAGTTGAAGTTTTAGTCCCTTCTGCTTTTGCTGTTGTAGATTTTGAAGTTGTTTTCTTTTCGCCTTCTACTTTAGTTGATTTAGCAGTTGTTTTAACAGGTGCTTTTTTAACTTCTTCTTTTACTTCAGTTTTCTCTACTTTTTCTTCTGCTGAAGTTTTTTTGCTAGCAACTTTAAAAGATGAACCTTTAATATCTGCAGCTTTAATTGCTTTTTTTGCTTCTTTTTTAGTTTGTTTTACGAATTCTTTATCAAGAGAAGCTCCACACTTTTTGCAAATTCTAACTTTTTTGCCATTTACTTCACCATGTGCCACTCTTGTTGCTTTTCCACAAACTGGACAAACAACCATTACATTTGATGCTTCAATAGGAGCATTTTTTCTAATAATTCCGCCCTTATCATTTTGTGATTTAGGTTTTTGATGTTTTGATACCATATTGATATTTTCAACAAGAACTTTGCCGTCAACAATTCCAGTAACTTTTCCAGTTTTGCCTTTATCTTTTCCAGCAATAATCAATACTGTATCTCCGCTTTTAACTGTCATTTTCATAAGTATCGCTCCTTTTAAACAACATCTGGTGCAAGAGATATGATTTTCATATATCCCTTATCACGAAGTTCTCTTGCTATAGGTCCAAATACACGAGTTCCTTTTGGTTGTTTTTGGTTATCAATAATAACAGCAGCGTTATCGTCAAATCTTATATGAGAACCATCTTGTCTGCGAAGTCCTTTAGAAGAACGAACAATAACTGCTTTAACAACATCACCTTTTTTAACAGTTCCGCCAGGGATAGCCTTTTTAACAGAAGCAACTATAACATCACCGATATTACCACTTCTTCTGAAAGAACCACCAAGAACTCTAATACACATAATTTCTTTAGCGCCTGTATTATCGGCAACTTTTAATCTTGTTTGAGGTTGTATCATATCTTTCCTCCTTACTTCGCTTTCTCAACGATTTCAACAACACGGAAGTGCTTGTCTTTACTTAATGGTCTAGTTTCCATTATGCGAACAGTATCGCCAATTCCACATTGATTGAGTTCGTCATGAGCCTTGAACTTCTTGGATCTTTGTACGACTTTTTTATAAATTGGACTTTTAACTCTGGAAACGACTTTAACAACAACTGTTTTGTCCATTTTTCCAGCACTAACAACCACGCCTTGACGAGTGATTCTTGAGTTTCTACTTGTTTCCATCGTTTCCTCCTTTTGCTTCTAATTCTTTTTCTCTAAGAATTGTCTTAACCCTTGCAATATCTTTTTTAACATTATGAAGTGCCATAGGATTTGCAAGTGATCTAGTAGCATGAGAGAAACGAAGATTGAATAATTCACTATTAAGTTCCTTGAGTTTAGCATTCAACTCAGCAACTGATAGATATTTAATTTCACTAATTTTCATCTTTCACACCACCTTTTGCTAAATCTTCTTTCTTTACAAATTTAACTTTGCAAGGAAGTTTGTGTCCAGCAAGTCTGAATGCTTCTTTTGCAACTTCTTCACTTACCCCTTCAAGTTCAAAAAGCACTCTGCCTGGCTTAACAACAGCAACCCAGAATTCAGGAGAACCTTTACCAGAACCCATACGAGTTTCAGCAGGTTTCTTTGTAACAGGTTTATCAGGGAATATTTTAATCCAAACTTTACCATAACGCTTTGTATATCTAGTTAAAGCAATTCTGGCAGCTTCGATTTGATTAGATTTAATCCAGCAAGGCTCTGTAGCAATCATGCCATAAGAACCATAAGTAATTGTGTTCCCTCTTGTAGCTTTTCCTGTCATTCTGCCTCTAAAAACTTTTCTTCTTTTAACTCTTTTAGGCATTAACATTACTTTGCTCCTCCTTTTGTATCTGCTGACTTGCTTGTGAGGATTTCACCTTTATAAATCCAGCATTTTACACCAATTTTACCAATAAGTGTGTATGCTGCGGATTCACCATAATCAATATCTGCTCTTAAAGTATGAAGAGGAACTGAACCTCTAAATTGTTTTTCAGTTTGAGCCTTCTCGTTAGCTTTAGCAAGCACTCCGCTAACTTGAACTTTACAGCCTTTTGCTCCAGCCTTCATAACTTTTTCAACTGCTTGTTTTAATGCTCTTTTAGCAGCAACACGTTTTTCAAGTTGTGCTGCAATCGAGTCAGCAACAAGTTGAGCATCAAGATCAGGTTTTTTAATTTCTTTAACATTTACGATTAAAAGTTTAACAGGTCTTGAAAGAGATTGTATATCTTTCTTAACAGCTTCAATACCAGCACCTTTAGTTCCAATAATCATACCAGGTTTAGAAGTGAAAATATTAACAACTAATTTACCTTCTGTTCTTTCAATAGTAATGTTAGAAATTGAACATGCTTTGTATTTTTTGTGCAACATATTTTTGATGTCTTGGTCTTCTTTGAGGTTCGCTGCAAAAGTTTTCTTATCAGCATACCAAGTAGAATTCCAATCTTTATTGATGCCTATTCTAAGTCCTATTGGACTAACTTTTTGTCCCATCTTAACCTCCTACCACTTCATCAAGCACAATTGTAATATGTGTAGTCTTTTTTTGTATAACGTTGCCAGAACCTTTAGCACGGCAAGACAATCTTTTAAATTGTGGACCGCTAGTAGCATATGCTTCGCTTACAAAAAGAGTATCAACATTTTTGCCCATATTGTTTTCAGCATTTGCTATAGCGCTTTTAAGAACTTTTAAACTTTCAAAAGCACCTTTATTAGGCATACTTTCAAGTATAGCAACAGCCTCTTCTGCTTTCTTTCCACGAACAAGGTCTAAAATAGGTGAAACTTTAGATGAACTCATTCTAATGTATTTAGCAATAGCATAAGGTTTCTTAACTTTACTTGCTCTTTTTTCTGCTTTTTGTCTAATTCTTGTAGCCATCTCTTACCTCTCTTACTTTTTCTGTTTAGCAACATTAGCCGACTTTTTAGTATGTCCCTTATAAGTTCTAGTTGGAGAGAATTCTCCAAGTTTATGTCCTACCATATCTGCTGTACAGTAAACAGGGACATGTTTTTTACCATTATGCACAGCGAATGTAAATCCTACAAAATCAGGATAGATAGTAGACGCTCTTGACCAAGTCTTAATAGGTCTTTTAACACCAGACTCTTGCATCTGTGCAACTTTTTTAACTAAACTTGGATGAACGTAAGGCTTTTTCTTTGATGATCTGCTCATATTCTTCTCTCCTAATTAATTCTCTTAACCATTAAACGGTTAGAACGATTTTTCTTCTTTCTTGTCTTGTATCCAAGAGCTGGTTTGTTCCATGGAGTTACAGGACTAGCCATTCCTATTGGGCTCTTACCTTCACCACCACCGTGTTTGTGGTCGTTAGGGTTCATAGCAACACCTCTTACTGAAGGTCTAACACCCATATGTCTTTTTCTTCCTGCTTTACCAAGAGAAACAAGTTCATGATCAATGTTACCAACAGTTCCGATAGTTGCTCTGCAAGTTAATAATACTTTTCTCATTTCTCCACTTGGAAGACGTAAAGTTGCATACTTGCCTTCTTTAGCCATTAATTGAACTTCTGATCCAGCAGATCTTGCCATTTGACCACCTTTTTTAGGTTGAAGTTCAATATTGTGAATAAGTGAACCTACAGGAATTGATGAAAGTGGAAGAGCGTTGCCGACTTTGATTTCAACATCACTACCACTCATAACTATATCGCCATCTTTGAGTCCATTAGGCGCAATGATATATCTCTTTTCTCCATCTGCATATGAAAGTAAAGCAATATAAGCACTTCTATTTGGATCATATTCAATACCAACAACTTTTGCAGGGATATTATCTTTATTACGCTTAAAGTCAATTACACGATATTTTTGTCTGTTCCCGCCACCTTGATGACGAACAGTAATTTTACCTTGAGCATTTCTTCCAGCATTTTTCTTTTTCTTTGCAAGAAGAGATTTCTCTGGAGTAAACTTTGTTACTTCTTCATAGGAAGAGGTTGTATAGAATCTTCTTCCAGCCGAAGTAGGTCTATGAATTTTGATTGCCATTGTTATCCCCTCCCTAATTATGATAAGCTATCGAAGAATGCTATTGATTTTGAATCAGCGGTTAAGGTAACTATTGCCTTTTTATAATCGCTAGTTTTCCCAACAGTTCTTCCAGCCTTTGTATTTTGAGTTTTTGTGTGGCCTTTAACAATACAAGTGTTAACTTTTGCAACTTTAACGTTGAAAAGTTTTTCAACGGCCTTTTTAATTTCAATTTTGCCAGCATTGATATCTACAATGAAAGAGTAGATTTTATTCTGAATACCAGCATAACTTTTCTCTGTGAGAAGTGGCTTTATAATGATTTTTTCTGCTTCCATTATTCTTCGTACGCCTCCTCTATTTCTTTTATTGCTGATTGTGATAACACAACAGTTTTATTTGCAACAACTTCATAAACATTTAAACTTGAAACTTCTTCAATATTAAATTTAGGAAGGTTTGCACTAGCAAGTTTGATATTTTTATCGTTTTTGTCATTAACAACTAAAACTGAACCATTAAATTTGAATGCATCTACGAATGCTTTAGCTTCTTTAGTTTTAGGAGAAGCAAATTCAAATTTATCAATCACAACAACTTCACCATTTTTAAGTTTTGTGCTAAGAGCTGAAAGAAGTGCATATCTCTTCTTTTGCTTGTTAACTTTTTTAGAGAAATCTCTAGGCTTTGGAGCAAAAACAATTCCGCCACCCTTCCATTGTGGACCTTTTGTAGAACCTTGTCTAGCTCTGCCAGTACCTTTTTGACGCCAAGGTTTTTTAGCATGCCCCCTTACTTCACTTCTAGTCAAAGCAGATTTAGTTCCCTGTCTTTGATTTGCATTGTAAGCAACAATAACTTCATGAATTAAAGGTTCGTTGTATTCTACTGCAAAAAGGTCGTCATTTAAATTGATTTGACCAACTTCTTTGGCCTGCATATTGTAAACTTTAACTTTTGCCATATTAGTCTCCTTTAGTTGCCTTTAACTGCTTCACGGATTGTGATAACTGAACCTTTAGGACCAGGAATACAACCTTTAACTAGAAGAATATTTCTAGCAGCATCGACCTTAACGATTTCAAGATTTTGAATAGTAACTCTCTCTACACCATAATGTCCAGGCATATGTTTATTTTTGAAAACTCTTGAAGGAGTAGAGTTAGCACCCATAGAGCCGACTTCTCTATGAACAGGGCCTGTACCGTGAGTCATCTTAAGTCTGTGTTGATTCCATCTTTGGATAACACCAGTGAAACCACGACCACGAGTGGTGCCTGTTACATCCACTTTGTCTCCTTCGGTAAAGATATCAGCTTTGATTTCTCCACCAAGAGAATATTCGTTTGCATTTTCAAGTTTTAACTCTTTTAAAACCTTGTAGCAATCAGTTCCGGCTTTTTTGAACGCGCCACTTAAAGGTTTGTTAACTCTTTGAGCCTTTTGTTTTTCAAATGCAACAACAACTGCACTATAGCCGTCTTTTTCGTCATTCTTAATTTGAACGACAGGGCAAGGACCAGCCTCAACAACTGTAACTGGGATAACCGTGCCTTCTGGAGTGAAGACTTGAGTCATTCCAAGTTTTTTGCCTAAAATTGCTTTTTTCATGATAATGTCTTCCTCCTAATTAAAGTTTAATTTTGATATCAACTCCTGCAGGCAAATCAATTTTCATAAGAGCGTCAACTGCCTTTGCTGATGGAGAGTAAATATCAATAAGTCTTTTGTGAGTTCTAGACTCGAATTGTTCACGACTATCCTTATATATATGTGGTGAACGAATAACTGTAACCACTTCTTTATCAGTAGGAAGTGGAATAGGCCCAGCGACTTTAGCGCCGAACTTTTCAGCCGTATCGATGATTTTAGCGCAAGCTTCGTCGATAAGGCGATGTTCGAAGGCCTTCAATTTAATTCTAATAACTTGTGTTGCCATTAATTAATACCTCCTGTAATAGCAATTCTAACCATCACAAATTCCCTATTAATAACACTAACAATGGAAATGTTCCTCACGGTACACCTGCCCATGTGTGTCACGCTGTAAGAGATTAAAAAATGTGATTTTATGGTTAGTCGCTCGCGGTCTAGTGCCACGAACTTGTCCGTGTAAATTCTCTTTGATTGCCGGTAACCAAAGTAACCTTACACTTCAACCCAAATTTCACAGCTAAGTAATAATACCACAACAAAATCAATAAGTCAACAATAATTTAATATTTTAAAAATTTTTTTTCTGCTTAAATAAAAAATGAAAAAAATTAAATTTGAACTATAAAATTAATTAAAAAATAGCCATTGTAAATGACTATTCTTTATTTTTGATTCATATAAAATATCAATTATTATTCTATTTCGCCTTCTGTCTCACTACTAGCATTGTTAATAATGTTTGTATATTGTGGCACACTTTCTTTTGTTATTGTTTCTATTCTTTCATACACTTCCCACTTTGCACGTCTTGCTTTCGCACCCCCAAGCAGCTCTAAATCATCACGAAGAGTATTCCCTACATTAGTAATTTGTCCATTTTCACCAAAACGCCAATCAACTTTAAAATATTTCTTTATAGTATCATATAGGTCTTTATCTATTTTATAGCCGGCTGTAAAAATATATGGTTTATTATTATCATTGTATAAAGTACCAGCAATTTCAACAAAATAATCATCTCCTTCTTTAACTGGTATTATAGCTGTATGTGTGAATTTTTGTCCATCTATACCTTGCTCAACATTTTGCTCTATACTTACTATATTCTTATTATATTGCATATTTTCAATTGGAGGTCTAACTAAATGATGTAAACCACCCAATACTCCAACAGCAATAGTGATAACTAAAGCCCCTACACCTATTCTAAACCAATTGTCTCCGTCAAACAAAATATCTTTAGCATTTTCTATCTTTTGATTAAAAATTTCTTTCTTTATATTTTTATATAATTCATCGTTTAAATCTTTTGGTAAATTAAACTTGTTAATAATTTGTTTAACCTCTGACATCTTAGGGTTTTGTTTTAATATTATATCTTTTACAAAACTTTCTTTTTCTTCTTCATTAGCATCAATAATTTGCCACATATCTTTACCTAATCCTAATTTAAAACATGTATATTTTAAAGATGTTGATAATTCATGATTTTTAAATTTGTTATCATTTGGAAAAATATCTTTGAAAAATTTCCTTAATTTCATAATCATCTCTTAAACATCCATTGGTTATTATTGATTTAATGATTATAGTTGCATTATTTTTATTTTCAGATTCGTTAAGTAATTTATCTAAAATATCAGTTAAATGGCTAAAATTATAAGTTTGATTTATCATACCCTTTTGTAGAAATTTAACAATTAATTTCTTTCTTTAATTAACGTCTTTAACTAATTTATCATTTAACAAGTATCTTTTAATTAACTCAACATTCTCTTCAGTTGTTAAAGAATAAAAATTTTCCTCCACATGCAACCAACCATATTTTTTTAAAGTTTTTATTCTATTCAAAAATATTTCTTCGGATTTAGCATCTATAGTCATACAACTCCTTCCAATTTAATTTTTTTAATTTATACCCCTTTCTCAATTGTTATTATATAACTATTTAATGCCACTTTCAATATATAACATCGCCATTTTTTAATAAAAAAAGCCTCGAAATTCTGGCTTTTTTTACTTTGTATTTTTTAGTTTTTGAAATATTTATTTACAATAAGATGAAATGTTAAAATTTCTCATATTTTATCACAAGTGCTACTTTTATTCTAAGTTGAAATATTATTTCATAAATTATTTATTTTTATTAGGATCAACAATAAAATCTTAATTAACTAATTCTTTTAAATACATTGGTTACATCAACAGACTACCGTCATCAGTTTGAATAACTTTTAAAACATTTTCCAAAATTCCATTATTGACGTTATAATAAAAATAATAAGTACTTCCCTCTCCTGTTGCTTCGACTTCGACACATACAACTTCTCTATTATAATCTAGAGGAGAAAGTACATATCTGGCATTTACTATTGCAAATTTTGAAGGAACTTGTGCTTTTGCTTTTTCAAGTGATAAACTTCCTTTAGATAAAGTCCTATTGGTATGATTAGTAAAATATGAAGTTGCATCATAGCCTACTACCGTACCACTAACTAAATTCACTTTTACTTTAACTAAATCTGGATATAAAATAATACCATTTTGTTTAGGAGCTATGTTTAAATATACATCTTCTTTAATAGTATCATTCCATACTACTTCCCCATCTTCCACGCCATTTAGAGAGGCAAACTCTAAAGCAATATTTTTAGCATTTTCATAATCTATGCTCTCATTTCCTGTTTTCCCTGCACCTGAAATTGTTAAAATATGCCCTTCTGTTTGAGTCATTTGAACATATAATTCTTCTTCGTTTGAATTTGTGACTCTATAATTATAAGTGCTAAAATTCCCATTGGTTTCGCCTTGATAATCAATTTTTACAGCATTTTTATATTGAAGTTCCAGTTTTTCTTGAGCATCTTCTTTTGTTATCTTTTCACCGCTTAAGCCTTTTATCTCGCTATTGACTACAGAGTCCGAAAAAGGTCCGTCATAAATCATTGTAGGATATTCAACATTGTTATTTTTTAATGAAGATATAGCTCTAGAAAAACTATTTGAATCGGCATCTAACCTAAGAGACGCATCTAAAATTGAATAGCCTCTTTCCATTTTTCTTGCAAATTCATTTAATTGGTTTTGTAAATCAACAACACTTTGATGAACCTTTATCAAAGTAGATATCTCATCATCACTTAATTTCCCCCCGTTCGCCAAATTGTCTGCAAGTGTGGTTGTGTAACCAGAAATTTGATTTACCATTCTAACAGTATCTTGAATGTCATTTTGGCTTAATGGTAATGAAGCAATAGAAATTTCTGCTTCGCTAGCATTTTGTGATGCTTCTAAAAGTGTTTTTCTTTGATAAGTAGTTCCTGTAGCGGAAATTGTTTTTGATAATTTGTTCTCCAAATTATTAACACTATCAATAAGGCTATAAAAATTGCTTTGATAAACATTTTCAAGTTTAGTATGATATTCCATAGCTTTGCTATCTGCTATTCCAAAACCAATGCCAAGAGCAGTAGTAGACAGCGCAAGAATACCAGTAGTGATTGCAAGTCCAGTTATAATTTTATTCTTTTTCTTAATTTTTTTATCTTTTGGTGAAATATCTTCGTTATTAGATGATAATGAAGAAGTTTTTGTATCTAAAATATCATTATTTATTTTTTTCATTACTACCTCCTTAAACTGCAAATACATGGTTGCCAATGGTTACCGTCGTTTTCCTTGACCAAATCCAAGAACTTGTTGCTGTCGCCGGATTATAATAATAAATCGCACCATATGTAGGATCCCAACCATTTAAAGCATCTTGTGCTGCTTTATATGCAGTACTATCTGGAGTTAAATTTATTTGCCCATCATTTACTGCAGTAAACGCATATGGTTGATATATAACTCCCGCAATTGTATTAGGAAAAGAAGCACTTTCAACTCTATTTAATACAACCGCAGCAATGGCAACTTGTCCAACATAAGATTCACCTCTTGCTTCAGCGTATACACATCTTGCAAGCAAATTTAAATCGCTCGAAGAAATGCTAGAACTTGATGAAGATGAAGAAGATAAGGTCATACCAAGTGCAGCAGCAGTTTTAGGACCAACAATGCCATCTACTGTCAAACCATTTTTTCTTTGAAAATATTTAACAGCTGCCGTGGTCAAAGGACCATAAATACCATCAACGTTACCAGTATAGTATCCCCATCTTTTCAACTTGGTTTGAATTGTTTTATTTTCTGCTGTTGTAGTGGCAGCATCAGCAGAAATTTCATCTTGTTTAAAAATATCATCATTGTCGTTTTTCATAAAAGTAAATATACCAGCAAAAATAAATGTAATTACAAAAACAAAAGAGACAATGCTTAAAAGTGTTTTCTTCATTTTTCCTCCTATATTACACTTTTAATTATGTCCCAAATGCGCGAAATATATACAATATTGTCACTATTTTGAGTTTTAGTAAAACAAAATGCAGGAAAAACTATGCACCACCAGTTATCACCTGTTCCGCTACCAAGCTCAACAATTAAAGCATCATAATTCCCTTCTTTTAATGTTATTTGTTGATAACTTCTAGTTGGAAAATATTCATTATCTATTTTAGCTCTAGAAGAATAATTAAATCCCTCTTGCTTTAAAACATTGTCTGCAACCGATGTAATTAAACTAAAATTATTTGAAATAACACTTTTTGCCTCTTCAAAAGTTTCTACTTCGCTTAAAACTGGGATAAGCGCCTCCACTATCTCATCTTTTACCTTGTATTTAACATTTTGATCTTCAATAGAATTTGAATTAGCCCTAATATGTATTCTTAAATATTCAACTTCAACATTATTATTTGCCAAAGGGGCAAATATAAAAATTAAAGTGATTGCTATAATAGAAGCAACTATAATAAAATATTTCATAAAAACCTCTGCAAGAAAATAATTGACAAAGATTTTTACTTAATACATAAAAAAATAGGCAATTTTTTGCCTATTTTGTCTTTAACTGACTTTTTGATAAAAAAGAATAAGTGTAGTATCTTCATTTAAAGGAAAAACAATATCTGGATTTTGTTCAGTAATTTGACTTTCTTTTATCTTTGCTTTTTTTGCTATATCCCACAACTGATCACCTTGTTTTGCAAAAATAACTTCCATTGCATAATCTTTTTCTTGATATTCATCTAAACAAGTAGCTTCTGAAATAACACCACAAATAATATCACTACAATAATTTATACAAGCTTTTATTTTGGCATCATAGAATAATTCTCTGCCCCTCTTTACTGCAACATCACTATCATAAATAACGGCAGCGGCAAAAATCTTGCCCGCTTCATTTCCGTCAAATTTGTCGCTAATGCTAAAAGGAACTTCTAACTGAACACTATTTATACTATTAGTTTCATCATTAAGATAAACAACAAAAGTTTTAGCAATTCCTTCTACAAAAATTTCTCCATCTTTAACATATTTATTTGTAATGATAGCATTATTTCCTGCACTAAATAATATTTTGTCAACTCTAGGCTTATCATCTTCTAATGCCATATTACCTTCAATTTTTCCTTCAATTGTATCCATTTTGCAAACATTTGTCATACTGAATGATTGTGTTATTACATTTATATCACATTTCGTGCTATACAAATCTTGTACAACCTCAACTTTTTCTTCATTGTAGGCACAGGCTTTAAAATTAATGTTTGAAGATACAACTATTTTAACGCCCCTATCATCTTCGACTATTTCACTGGTCACTTGGTCAGGTCGAACTAATGCTTCAGCCTCTACAAGGCTGTCTCTAGTTGTTCCTTCAAGTTCAATTTCTTCTTTAAAAGTTTCATAAACATAACCACTTTCGAATTTTTCATCTTCATTTAAATATAAAACTCGATTTACAACTTCTCCACTTATTGTCACAAAATTTACACCTGCTTCTACAGATTTAACAAATGCTTTACTTTCTGTCAGGAGGATTTTTACTATTTTATTACGGCTATTTATTTCAGTTTTAACTTCGCTTTTTGAACTAGCACAACCAATAAATTTTATTATGCTAATCTCATCATTTTTACAACAGATATCTTCGTCATCACTTTTGATTGAATCTGTTTGTCTGCTTTCAATAATAAAGCCAGATTGTTCTACAATAGCAGTTAATTTAATTGTATCACCATTTAAAGAATCAATATTATAATCAATTATGTTTAAACTGATATTCGCTGTCTGTCCATTGGAAATAATTTCATCTTCAAATTTTGAAGATAAAGGACAGCTAGAACATACCGTATTTATTTCGCCTTCATCATTCAAAAAGATTATCTTACTATCAATATAGCCGGAATAATTGATAACTCCATTTAATGTTTCATAATTTTCAACACAACCTTCCAAACTTACAGATAAAATTTTTGCAACAGAAGAACCTGCTGAAATATTACATTCAACATTAAACTCACTTTTTGCAAGATTTTCCTTTTTCGCAACATTAAAATTATTAGATTCAAATGCCATATACCCTCCACATTTTACGAGATATACTTACGCAAATGATGAATAAAATATGACAAAAAAGTTTAAAAAAATAAAATCATGTCAATAATAGAAATAGATTTTAAATTAGGAGAAATAAAAATGAGAAAAATAAATTGTAATGTAGATGAAATAAAAGAGAAAATATTATCTTTGAAGGGAAGCGAAGTTGAAATGAATGTTAATCGTGGACGCAAAAAATACGATATTATAAATGGAACAATCAAAGACGTCTACCCGAGTGTTTTTACAGTTATCGTAAAAGATAATAATTCTGCAATTCAAACTTTTTCATATTATGATGTACTTTGTGGAAGGGTTACTTTTTTATAAAAAATAACGGAAATTTCCGTTATTTTATTTAAATGAATCTTCAATTATTTTTGCTCTTATTTTCTTAAATTCCTCTTCTCCGATTAACCCTTTTTCTTTCATTCTATTCAATTTTTCTAATTTTTCTTCCATGTCTTCTATACTGAAATCTTGCTCATTTTTTAATCTGTTATAATTTGATAAATTTTCGTTTGGCTGGGAACAATATCCTATTAAAGCAAAAATTGCTGATAATATATTGATTGCCAAAAAGCACAAAACAATAGCAGTTAAAATTGCCCCTGACCTTTCTTTTACCTTGTCGAAACTATATGATGAATACCTCATAAAAGTTACGCTACAAAATATTCCTATCGCTAATGCACAAATTCCCAGTGCTATTAAAACTAACATGCCTGATTTCATTGCTTGTAAATCTTGTTGTGTCATTCCCTCAACAAAATTTTCTGCATTAGAAACACCTACAATTCCGACAATAATAATGATAAAATAAACAGCACATGAGACAATTGACAAAATTCCACTTACTAAAAACCAATAATTTTTTCTTTCCATTTTACCCCCTTAAAACTTCAATAGCTTTAAATTTATCTTGAGAATTATAAACAAAACTTCCACTTACTAAAATATCTGCCCCTCTATCAATAATCTCCTTACAATTTTCGTTATTAATTCCACCGTCAACTTCAATTTTATAGTGATAATTGTTCGACTGTCTTAATTGATCTAATTGTGAAATACTATCTAAAATTCCATTTAAAAATTTTTGTCCGCTCTCTCCAGGCTCTACACTCATAATTAAAAAAACATCAACAGCATAAGCAAATATTTTAATTTCTTTTATAGAAGTTTCTGGTTTGAATGATAAGCCCGCCAAAAGTCCCGCTTTTTTTATTTTCTTAATACATTCAACTATATCTTCTTTATTCTTAAAAGCTTCATAATGAATAGTTATTATATTTGAACCCGCTTTAATATAATCGTCAATAATATCTTTAGGTTCTTTACACATCAAATGAACATCAAGCATTATTAAACTGTTTTGATTGATGTTGTTTACAAGATTGTAATCAAAAGTTTTATTTGAAACAAATTTTCCGTCCATGATATCACAATGTAAAAAATCTGCTTTACCTTGCATGAATTTCGCATAATCAATTACTTCTTGATAATCTTTTATAGGATCGGTAGAAACACTAACATAAATATTTTTTTTCATATTTACCCCTTAAAACTTTTTTATATTTTTTAATTCTTGCAATATTTTTAAATAATTATAATATCTTTGATATGAAATATTCCCATCTTCGACGGCGCTAATAACACCACAATCGCCGTCCATTTCATGCAAACAAGAACGATATTTACACTTTTCCATTGGTTTTAAAAATTCTGGATAATAACTCCCAAGTTCTCTTTCATTAATATTACAAACTCGCCCTAGATCAAGTAAAGAAAATCCAGCAGTGTCAGCAATATAGCCATTTTTAAATTTATATAAATTTACTATTCTGGTTGTCTGTTTGCCTCTATTGATTTTTTTAGAAAGTTCACCAGTTTGCGCAAGACTGTCTTTTTTTAATGCATTTATTATTGAACTTTTTCCTACTGCACTAGCTCCCGCCATCGCACATAAGCCAAATATATTTTTTTCTATGTCATCAACATCATTTTTTAAAGCAGAAATTTTAATTATTTTGTAATAAGGTTTGTAAACATTCTCTATGTTTTTAACAAAATCTTTTGGAGCAATATCACTTTTATTAATAACAATAATCGGTTCAATACTATTAATTATGGAATAAATAATTATTTTGTCAACTAGAATTAAATCTGGCTCAGGCACTGGGGCAATAATTATAAAAATTTTATCAATATTAGCAAGTGGTGGTCTTATCAACTTATTTTTTCTTGGTAATACTTTTGTTATTACTTGCTCAAATTCAACATTATCGCCTACAAAAATTCCCCCTTTTTTTGTTTTTCCGCTCGGCAAAAGTTGATAGATTCTATCATTACATTCCACATTAAATAAATTTGCATTTTTTGATAAAACTATTCCTTTCATCTTCACTTAAATATTCTAATTTTTTTTCAATTATCTGTCAAATAAAGTTTAATTATTAAAAGATAAAATCTTGTTTCTTAGTTGCCCGCACGCCCCTTCAATATCTTCTCCCATAGTGCGTCGTACGGTTGCACTTATGCCTGCCTCTTTTAAACAATCCACAAATTTATATGCTTCAAGCCTCGTTGTTTTTTGTAAAGATCTTTCTGCTACATTATTAAGAACAATAACATTTACATGACACATAAAATCTTTTAAAAGATTTTTTAACCTGACTACATCATCTTTACTGTCATTAATTCCCTTTATCAAAGTATATTCAAAATAAATTTTACGCTTCGTCTTCTGATAATAATCTTTACATGCCTTTATTAAATCCTTTATTAAATAACTATTTGCAATTGGCATTATAAGAGATCGCTTTTCATCTGTGGTTGCATGCAAAGATATGGTTAAAGTAATATTTAAATTTTCGTCTGCTAAATCATAAATTTTATCAACTAACCCACATGTAGAAAGAGAAATATTTCTTTCGCTAATATTTAATCCTTTACTTGCAGTCACTAAATGTATAAATTTAATTACATTATCATAATTATCAAGAGGTTCCCCCGAACCCATTAAAACTACATTAGTAATTTTTCTTTCTTTCCTAGAGCCTCCTAAAAAACGATTAACTAGT
Organism: uncultured Clostridia bacterium; assembly: GCA_944372505.1. Classification (GTDB taxonomy): domain Bacteria; phylum Bacillota; class Clostridia; order Christensenellales; family UBA1242; genus Caccovivens. The sequence goes on from CALVZK010000001.1 coordinate 451,813, forward strand.
AATAATTGTCCTAATATCTCTCCAGCAGTCAAATTTCGGGCAAGCCCTCCTAAAGTCGAAGCACAAAATTTGCACCCCATTCTACACCCTACTTGAGTAGAAAGACAAATACTATAACCATATTTATATTTCATAAGTACACATTCAACAAAATTACCATCTGAAAATTTTATTAAAAATTTGATGGTCCCATCTTTGCTTTTTAAACTTTGAAAAATTTCATAGTTAGGATAATCTGGTGCAATAATTTCCTTTAATCCTTTAGGCAAATTTGAAATTTCGTCAACAGTCTTTGCACTATAAATGGCATCATAAAGTTGCTCCGCTCTAAAAACAGGAAGCCCTAATTTTTTTACATAAATTTGAAGTTCTTGAAAATTATAATCTGTTAACATGAAACCTCTTTATTTAATATTTCACAATGGCCATTTAAAAAATCTTTTCCATTCATTGTTTTTCCGGAAGGAGATATACAAGATAAAATCTCTATTGCTCCATTTTTACATCCTATTAAAAATCTTTTTTTGTTATTCAAAATTGTTTTTACTTTGCACTCAATATCTTTAACATATTGCGCCCTTAAAATTTTAAGTTTCAAATTTCCTATTTTAATAAAACAACCAACTGTTTCTGACAATGCTCTAATCTTATTAATAATTTCATTACCTGAAAATGAAAAATCTATATCTCCATCTAACGAACTGAATTTCTTTGTATAACTTGCTTTATCATTATCTTGTTTTGTAAATTTCAAAGAATGAGTTTCTATTTGATCAAAAACTTGTAACAATAATTCCCCGCCAATATTAGCCAACTTTTCTTCTAATTCTAAATAATACTCCTCTCCCACTAAAATTTCTTTTTGCAAAATAATATCACCCGCATCTAACTCCTTTACAAGTTTCATTATGGTAACTCCAGTTTTTGTGTCTCCATTTAAGATGGCAGTTTGAATAGGCGATGGCCCTCTATATTTTGGAAGCAATGAAGGGTGAACATTTATTGAGAGTTTTATATCTAAAAAATCCTGTGGTAAAATTTGACTGAAAGAAGCAACAACAGCAACATCATAATCAATCATTTTAATTTCTTCAATATGGTTTTTTATCTTGTCGTAGCATCTTACATTCAAATCGTTTTCAATAGCAAATTTTTTCACTACCGTAGGAGTTAATTTGTATCCTCTTCCACTTTTGCAATCTGGTTGTGTAATTACACATGACACATTTACACCTGCATCCAATATTTTTTTTAAAACAATTACCGAAAACTTTGAACTGCCCAAAAACAGTATTTTCATTTTCCCTCCCTTATGAAGTATTAAAATATACCAATTTAATTTTTCAATAAATTATTTTTTTTATTTTAAATTAATTTAATTAAATTTAAATTATTTTAATTTTTATATTTATTTTTTAAATTATTTTTGTTTTAATTAATTATATTTTTAATTATTTAATATTTTATTTATATTTTTTTTTGAATTAATTTAATTAATTTCAATATTAATCCGTGATTTTAATATTTTTTTATTAATTTATTTATTATTTATTTTTAATTATTATTTTAAAATAATTTTATAATTAAAAAATATTTTTTAATTATTTTGATTTAAATATTCCTTTTTATCTAAACAATTATCAACAAATAATATGCCATCAAGATGATCAACTTCATGACAAATACATCTTGCAAGCCATTTTTCTCCGGTTAAGGTAAAGTCATAACCAAATCTATCCGAAGCCTTCACGGTAATTTGACGAGGTCTTTTTACTCGACCTCTAAAATTACCTACAGATAAACAACCCTCTTTTTCTACTTCCTCACCTTTTTTAGAAATTATAACTGGATTGATCAACTCTAAAAAAGCATTGTTGACTTCAACAATTATAGCTCTTCTTAAAACTCCCACCTGCACAGCAGCCAATCCCATGCCATCATTTGAGTGCATGGTCTCTTTCATATCGTCTAAAAGTTCCCATAGATTTTCATCAAAATCTTTTACATCTTTTGACTTCTTCCTTAAAATAGGGTCTCCTACTTTAACAACTTTTCTTATTGCCATAATACCTCCTAAGATAGATTTTGAGGATTTATTTCAAAATAGACATTTTCTTTACTTAATTTGTTTATTATTTTAAAAACTTCATCCTCTATTAAATCTGCGTATTGCATTTTTAAACGCATCATTATTTGATATCTAAACTTATCTTGAATTCTCTTGATCGGCGACTTCATTGCATCTAGATATACAAAAGCGTCATGAAAATTTTCTTTCAATTTTACAATTTCATTATAACATACTTTTAATGTTTCTCTTACATAATTTTCATCGTGTGAAGAAAATAAAATACGGATTATTCTCGTAAAAGGTGGAAAAAGGGATGTTTGCCTAATGTTTTCTTCTTTTCTGAAAAATCCTTTATAATCATAATTTGAGGCAAATTTATAAACATAGTGTTTTGGTGCATAAGTTTGCAGAACAACTTTCCCTTCATATTCACTTCTTCCCGCTCTACCAGCCACTTGAGTGATTAATTGAAAAGTTCTTTCGCTACTTCTATAATCAGAATGATATAAACTTTGATCAGCATCAACAATTCCAACCAAAACCACATTTTCAAAATCATGTCCCTTTGCAATCATTTGCGTGCCAACCAAAATTGCTGGTAATGAATTTTTGAATTCTTCTAAAATTTTTTGATGTGAATTTTTTGTTGTTGTAGTATCATTGTCCATTCTTAAGATTTTAACATCAGAAAAATATTCTTTTAATTTTTCTACTACTTGCTGTGTGCCAACAGCCCCCTTTTTTATACTTTCGCTACCACATTTTGGACATCTTGTTAAAACTTTAAATTGTTTTCCACAATAATGACATTTCAATCTTTGATCTTCTTTATGATATACCAAAGACACGTCGCAGTCTTCGCATTTAGCGATATAACCGCAATCTCTGCATCTCATAAAAGAAGAATAACCCCTTCTGTTCAAAAAAATCATTGCTTGTTTTTTATTATTTATGACCGAAGTCAAATCAGCCAAAAGTTGAGATGAAAAAATTCCACTATTTCCCATTCTAATTTCATTCATCATATCAACAATTTGGATTTTAGGCATTTCTTTCCCATTTACTCTTACTGGCAATTCAATTAACTTATACTCGCCATTTTTTGCCTTTTCATAACTTTCAATTGAAGGAGTCGCGCTCCCTAATACTAAAGGACATTTATTATACCTTGCCCTAAATAATGCAATATCGTGCGTATTATATCTAGGATTGCTTTCTGAAGTATAACTTGCTTCATGTTCCTCGTCAATGATAATTATTCCTAAATCTTCTAAAGGTGCAAAAATAGCACTTCTAGCCCCAATCGCTATACGAGCTTCACCATCAAAAAGTCTATTCCATTCATCATATCTTTCTCCTGCAGATAAACCACTATGTAAAAGAGCAACCAGATTGCCAAATCTCGATTTAAAATTAGACATTATTTGCGGTGTTAAAGAAATTTCAGGAACAAGCATAATAGCATTCTTATTTTCTAACAACACCCTCTCTATAAGATGCATATAGACTTCTGTTTTTCCACTACCTGTTACCCCATGAAGTAAATATGTTTCATCTCCATTTATTTCTTTCAAAGCATTTTTTTGATCAAAATTTAAAACAATCTTTTTAGATTCGGCTGATATTGTAAATGGTTGTCTATATTTTTTTATATTTTCTTTGATAATTATTCCCTTATCAAGCAAAGATTTTAAAGATGAATAGCCAAAATTTACTAATTCATCAGCGGAAACTAATTCATTTCTATTTTTTAAATAATTAATAATTTCTTGTTGCTTCCTTGCTGTTTTTGTTAAAACGTATTCCTTATTTTCCGCTAAACTGTAATAAGATTTATATAATGGCTTAACTTTCCCTTCTCTCATTTCACTGGTTATAAAAAGTCTTAAGATAGAAGCAAGTGTCAAATGATTTTTTTTAGCCATAAATTGCATAAGTTCAAGCATTTCTTTTTTTATGCAAGGGAAATCGTCTATAGTAGCAATTATAGGTTTTATTTTATCTTTTTCAAAATTTGCATCTTCTTTTAATTTTATTATAAAACCTTGAACAATTCTTTTGCCAAATGGAAGACGCACGCGCATTCCCTCTTGCACATTTAAACCCGTTGGTATAGAATATTCAAATACGCGATCTGTGGCTTTTGCCTCTTGATCAATAATTACTTCTGCAAACATTTCTTTTAAAGTATATCAAAGTTTTCAATAATAATCAATAAAAAATAAAAGAGGCGATGCCTCTAATATTTTAATTTTTAAATTTTGTTAGACTTTACTTTCCCCTCAACAATTTCTTCACAAGCAATTGTTATTGCTTTTTTGTCTTGGTCAGCAAGTTCTAATCGTCTAATACTTTCAATTTCTTTTGCTCTCTTTGTAATTAATGTACAAAGAATGTATCTATTATTATCAGTTTTATCCAAAAGTTTGTCAATAGATGGTTCAATCATCATAATAATCACCTCGAAATCAATTTTGCAAAAAAATTATAGCATAAAGAAATTTTCTTGTAAAGTGTTTTTTAAACAATTTATTCATATTAAAAAAGTCGCCTCAAATGAAGCGACTTAATTTGTTTTTTAATATTAAAAATTATTTTCTTGGATTTTTAATGTTCGCTTGTGCAGCAGCAAGTCTAGCAATAGGAACTCTATAAGGAGAACAAGAAACATAAGTTAATCCACAATTATGACAGAACTCAACAGATGAAGGATCTCCACCATGTTCACCACAAATACCAAGTTTAATATCTGGTCTAGTGGTCTTGCCAAGTTCGCTAGCCATTTTTACGAGTTTACCAACACCCTTTTGGTCAAGTCTAGCAAATGGATCTGACTCAAAGATTTTTTTAGCATAGTAAACATCAAGGAACTTGCCAGCATCATCACGGCTAAATCCATATGTCATTTGTGTAAGGTCATTAGTACCAAACGAGAAGAATTCTGCGTATTTAGCAACTTCATCTGCAGTTAAAGCAGCACGAGGAATCTCGATCATCGTACCAATCTTATATTTTAAGCTTACACCTTTTTCTTTAATAATCTCATCAGCTTTGTTAGCAACAATATCTCTTACATATTTAAATTCTTTCCAATCACAAGTCAAAGGTATCATAATTTCAGGAACAATTCCATACCCTTTTTCTTTATTTACTGCTATAGCAGCTTCAATAACAGCTTGGGTTTGCATTTCTGCAATTTCAGGATAAGTTACAGCAAGACGAAGCCCTCTGTGCCCCATCATTGGGTTAAATTCATGAAGACTTTCAACTGTGCTCTTAAGTTTTTCAAAAGTCAATCCCATTTCTTTAGCAAGTGCTTTAATTTCACTATCTTCATGAGGAAGGAATTCATGTAAAGGTGGATCAAGGAATCTAATAGTAACTGGATGTCCTTCCATCGCTTTATATATTCCAATAAAGTCTTTTCTTTGCATAGGTAAAAGTTTCTTTAATGCTCTTTTTCTTTCTTCAACTGTACTTGAAACAATCATTTCTCTTACAGCAGGAATTCTATCAGCCTCAAAGAACATGTGCTCTGTTCTGCAAAGCCCAACGCCTTCTGCACCAAAATTGAAAGCAACTTTAGCATCTCTAGGATTATCTGAATTTGTTCTTACTTGTAATGCACGACATTTATCTGCCCATTCCATTATTGTAGCAAATTCTCCTACAATTTTTGCAGGTTCAGTTTTAATTTCTCCATCATATATTTTGCCAGTAGAACCATCAAAAGAAATAATATCTCCTTCTTTATAAGTTTTTCCACCAAGAGTAAATGATTTTTCATCGTCTGCAAACTTTATAGCACTACATCCTGCAACGCAAGCAGTTCCCATTCCTCGAGCAACAACAGCCGCATGTGATGTCATACCACCTCTTGCAGTGAGCACTCCTTGACTTGCAGCCATACCTTCGATATCTTCTGGAGAAGTCTCTAATCTGACTAAAACAACCTTTTCTTTGTTTGCTCCCATCTCTTTTGCCTTTTCAGCAGTAAAACAAATTTTTCCGCAAGCCGCCCCTGGAGATGCTGGCAAAGCTTCTGCAATAGGAGTTGCTTTTTTCAATGCACTTTCATCAAATTGAGGATGTAAAAGTGCATCTAGTTGTTTTGGATCAATCATCATAATTGCATCTTTTTCGCTAATAAGTCCTTCTTTAACAAGATCAACAGCAACTTTCAAAGCAGCTTTCGCAGTTCTTTTTCCATTTCTAGTTTGAAGCATATAAAGTTTGCCCTTTTCAATAGTAAACTCCATATCCTGCATATCTTTATTGTGTTTTTCGAGAGTTTTTGCAATTTTAGCAAATTGATTATAAACTTCCGGATTTTGTTTTTCAAGAGTTGAAATTGGAAGAGGTGTTCTAATACCAGCAACAACGTCTTCACCTTGAGCATTCATTAAATATTCACCATAAAGTTTATTTTCACCAGTCGCTGGATTTCTAGAGAATGCAACACCTGTACCAGAATCTTCACCCATGTTCCCAAAAACCATAGATTGAACATTAACAGCAGTTCCCCATTCATATGGAATATCATGCATTCTTCTATAAACATTAGCTCTATCGTTATCCCATGAGCGGAAAACAGCTTTAACAGCCTCAATTAGTTGAGTTTTAGGTTCTTGCGGGAATTCTTCTCCTTGAGATTTTTTATAAAGATCTTTAAACATCTTAACAATTTCTTTTAAATCATCAGCTGTCAAATCTTTATCAAATTGAACACCCTTTTTCTCTTTTACTTTATCAAGAATTCTTTCATATTTAGATTTTTCTTGTTGCATAACAACATCACTAAACATTTGAATAAATCTTCTATAAGAATCATAAGCAAATCTTGGATTATTAGTTAAAGAACTTAATCCTTCTACAACTTCATCATTAAGTCCAAGGTTCAAAATTGTATCCATCATGCCTGGCATGGAAACTCTTGCTCCTGAACGAACAGAAACAAGAAGCGGATTATTTTTATCTCCAAATTTTTTACCTGTCATTTTTTCAAGTTCATGCATTTTCTTCTCAATTTGGTTTAAAATATCATTATTAATTTTTCTTCCATCTTGATAATATTGAGTACAAGCTTCAGTTGTGATAGTAAATCCTTGTGGAACAGGCATCCCAAGGTTAGTCATCTCTGCAAGGTTTGCACCCTTTCCTCCGAAAAGTGCTTTATTTTTTCCGTCGGCCTCTTTAAATAAGTAAACAAATTTCCTCATAAATTTCTCCTTTTTAAATATCACACTTAATATAGCATAAGAAAAAAAAATATCCAAATAAAATAGGATACTTTTAATAAAAAAATTACATTTCTACTTTAAAAAAAAAGATTTTAAATTTTAATAATTTTGCAAAGTTTTTTAATATGTTTTTATTATCTAAATAACCTTCAAAACTTTATAACCAGTCTTCCATTCAAAATTTTTACATAATATGTTGAATGCTTGAACTTCCCCCTCTCCTCCTAATTTCACTGTTTGTAATTTATCATAATCCGTATTTTGCAAAATTTTCATAGCAGTAAAAGCACTATCGCTAATAGCATCACAATTAAATGTTTTGCAAGCAGGACAAACCAGTTCTCCAGTGTCATAATTAAAATATCTTTTTGTTAATTTTGCCCCACAAGAAGAACATTTTTCACTTAAAAATCTGTAGCCACTGTAATCAAAATAAGAAATTAAAAATTTATCTAAAACATACAATCTTTTAATATTGTCATAACAGATGGATTTTATAGATTTAATAACTTCTATAAAGAACAAGGGATTACTTTCATAAGCAGCCTTATCCACTATATTTAAAATAGCACATGCTTCATAATACTTTTGAATATCTTTTGAAATGGCATGAAAACTATCAATAATATCGCAAGATGTTACTATATGTCCTGCTTTAGAACTTTCAATAATATAATCTCCAAAGCAAAATAATTCTTTCGCAGATTTTAATTTGGCCTTTTCAGCTCTCACTCCTTTAAAAGCAACTGATATTTTACCCAATTCTAATGTGTATAATTTGACAAGCTTGTCCTTTTCTTTAACATTAATACCGCCAATAACTATCCCTTTTACCTTTGTACTAGGCATAACAATCCTCTCATTCAAATATCTTTTTCTTCTTCATTTTGTTTTAAAAATTCATCATAAAGGGCTAAACACCTGATAAATTCAAGAGCATCATTTATCTCTCCCGTAACTTTAAAATTTTCCCATGCTTCCAAGAAATCATTTTTAACTTTACATAAATTTGTTTCCATGGTGCACCCCCTTGTTGATAATAGTATATACCAAAAATTTTGTTTTGAGCAACATTTTTTTAAAATTATTTTGTCTTCTTTGTCGACTACTTTAAGTTTAAAAATGACTGATTTTTTTTATTAAAGAATCAAAAAATCAGTCATTAAAAGTAATTTAAGAATGAAAGTAATTTTTTTATACCTAAATCAATTAGTAGGATTAATTACGACAACAGAAGAAGACTGATTATTAATAGCAGAAATAATTTTTTGTCTGCAATTAAAAATAGGCAATGGATAATTATATCCTCCACAACATTGATTAAAATTTAAATTACACGGCATATTAATCTCCTTTTGCCCCTATATTAATATATGCATAAAATGCAAAAAAATTTACCTTTAACAATCAATGTAATAAAATTAAATAAATTTTAAAAAAATGTTGACAAACAAAATTATTTTTGTTATATTAATGAAGCAATGGAAGTTTAGCTCAGCTGGGAGAGCATCTGCCTTACAAGCAGGAGGTCATAGGTTCGAGCCCTATAACTTCCACCAAAATAATAGATACCCACATCAATATGGTATCTATTTTTTAATAATATGAATATTAACTTATAATAAAATGTTGTATATCGAGATAAAATCATAAAAATTTCAATAAATATTGAAATAAAATATATTTTAAAATAAAAAATTATAAATTTATTTCTATTGACAAACAATTATATAAAAGTATAATAAATATAAATAAAGGATAAATATGAAAAAAAATTTTTTAATTTTGGCTGATTTAGATTCCACTTTCGAAGAGTGGGAAAAAGATAAAAATGAATTTGATGGTTTTTTGGCTTTTGTTGAAGAATTTGAAAAAAATCTTGATTGTTTTATAACAATTCATTTCGTTTCTGGTACATCAATTGAAGATTTTTCCGAAAGAATGGATTTTTTTAAATACGAATATCCTGAAATATATAGTAGAATAGATTATGCAGTATTAGCTAATGGGAAAAAATATAGCAGAGATTCAAAAACAATAGGGAAATGTGAAACTCACCACGAAAATTACAATAAAGCAGATGGAGTTCATGAAGTAGAATCAAGTTATTCGCGCACACAAATAGCAGGCGTATGTTTTTTAGGTGATGGAATAAACGATATCCCTGCATTTGATATGGTAAGATTTTATAAAAGAAAATATCCTTATGGAGGATATGCCCTTGCACCAAGAAGTAGAAGAAACTATTATGAAATAAGGGATCATATAGATTACTATTCCGAACAACCAAGAATTTTAGGATGTATAGATTGTTTAAAAAAGATGGAACAAGATATAAAATCAAAAATAAAGGACACAGACGAAAATTCAATATAAAAACAACAAATTTAAATAATGAAAAATAAAAATTAATAAGGCATAAAAAATAATTGACAAAAAAAGAGTGCTATGCTAATATAAATGTTGCAAAAAATCAAAAAAATCAAATTCGATATGGAGAGATACTCAAGTGGTCGAAGAGGCGCCCCTGCTAAGGGCGTAGGGTTGTAAAAGGCCGCGAGGGTTCGAATCCCTCTCTCTCCGCCAAAAGTTCTTTTAGTGTACTTTTTTTCCATATAGGGAGGAGGAAAATGGTGAACACTTTTTGGTCTGAAACTGTACAATCAACTCAACTTTTAGACACTTCTCGCAAAGAAAAATTCAATGTTTATAATAGAAAATTGTGGTTTAATCTCTTGCATATCCAAAACAACTTAAAGATTTTGGAAGTTGGCTGTGGAAGCGGGCATTTTGCCAATATGATTAAAAAATATTATCCAACTTGCGATGTTTATGGCATTGATTTAGATAATAATCATATAAAATTTGCCAAAAATGAAAGCAAAAGACTTAATATTGATGTCAATTATCAAGTTGCAGATGTTTCGCATTTGCCTTTTGAAGATAATAGTTTTGATATCGTATTTTCGCATACCCTTATTGAACATTTGCCTTTTGATGACTTTATTAAGGAGCAGAAAAGAGTTTTGAAGAAGGGTGGAAAACTTGTCATTATGCGTGTTGACATGATCAAGAACAATGATAAACCTTTTTTGTATTTGGAAGATGAAATCAACAAGGTCTATAGTGGTATTAGCTATCCTAAGATTGCAGGCGTTGGAGAGTATGTAGAAGATCCAGATTTAACAATGCAAAGACTATATCAATACAATTTTAAGAATATAAATTTTAATTATAATAGAATAATTTACTATATGCCAGATGTCGAGTCTAAAAAACAAATTGCAATAAGCCAAATTGAAAGAAATTATCAAACAAAACTTTCCTATGCCAATTTTGTAATAAATAAAAGCAAGGTAGACTCTAATACAAAAAACAAACTTCTATCCTTGCTAAAAAGTCAATACGAAGAAAGATTAAGGCTTTTGGTTGCAAAACAAAAGATCTTTGATTTTCAATCGTCCCTACTTATTACTATTAGTGCAAATAAATAAAAAAAGTGTATTAGTCACTTACTTTTGAAACTAGCAGAATATTAAAGAGAAACATAGACAAAAAAATCGTCTATGTTTCTCTTTTTACACCTAACTCTCTTAATTGCAAAAAAAACGAATACTTCTGTCGTTGTCATAGGTTGTCGTGAGAAACACAACATCTACAAATCTTTTGACATGCACTTTAACCTTGACAACAAAGAATATTCGCTTACACTAGAAAATAGAGAGAAGAAAACAAAAAAGCAAAAGAGCGGATTGCGTTACGCCCTGCCAGCAACCGCTCTTTTTGCAACACAATTAGATTATTTGCGTGTGCTTGTCTGCTGGAGCGAAGCGACACCGACTTGTATCAAGACAAGCACACGCCGTAGTGCCATTTTTTTATTTTTATAAAATTTATTATTTTTTATTAAAAGGTAACTTTTTGAAAAAATATGTGTTATAATGTATTTCATGAGGAGTGATTATGAATCTTAAAAGTCAACAATTAAGGAGTGATTTAAGTTTAGAAATAGATTTTGACCAAACATTGAGTCCCAGTCAAATTAAAGAAAAAATAATAGGAATTTTAGGTAAAGAAAATTGTTCAGAAGAAATTATAGCAAACCGAAAAGTGTTAATTTATCTAAATGATGATAATATAAAACAAGTTTTGCTATTTGCAAATATCTCATATCTAGGCGGAAATGGAGCTCACCCAATATTTAAAAAAAGAATGCAACTACAACAATCTTTCAAAAGTGTGGCGTTAGAAGTTTCTAAAAAAAACGATTATTTTGTTAGATTTTTAGGCGTGTATCATTATAAAGGAAATGTTGTTTTTGTTGATTTTGTAAAAGACACTTATTTAAGAAAAAAGATGCATAATTCAGCTGCTCATGTTTACATAAATGATTTGTACCAAGGTATGAAAAATGGTATCTTTAAAAAAGTTGATAGAAATAATAATATATTGTATGTAGTTAAATATACAAAAATAAAAGATTATTTAAATGACAATATCATAATCCAAAATAAAATTACAAAAATATTTGACTTGTTTACAAAATTTAACTATGGATTTCCTTTTGGTCAATGGTTAGAAGCAATAAAATGTGTTGAAGAAATGAGAAATAAATCATGGTCTCAATGGGCTCAATCCGAATGGGCTGGTTGGTTTTTAGAGTATAATTTTTATCATTTCACTAAAGATAACAATACAGAAAGTTATTGTAAATATATTAGACAAAAAAGGCAATCTGATTTAGATTTTGATTTATGGTTTAATGAATTATCATTTTATGGAGATTTAAAGTCAGAAAGCATTTCTTCGGGAGCGATTCTTGGGAACGATAAAGAAAGTGTCTTAGAGGCAATAAATACTTACGATAAGTTCTGGTATGTAGTTTACGAACATGATACAATTAAAGATAAAGATAAAAACTTTGAAGCAAGTGAGTTTATTAATAAATTAAAATTAGATAATGGCAAATGGCCAAAAGGAAAACCTTTTGACTCTCATTCTTATGGTAATAAATTAAAACATTCAATAAACTATACAAAAATGTATATTATTGAAGTTAATAGAATTAATTATGGCGAAGTTTTATCTGATTTTAATCAAGGAAAACAACCAAATGGTGCAGATAGAAAACAAAAAGTTTCAATATCAAAAAAGATATTAGACAACTTTATTATATATAAATATGATTATAAGGGAAAAGTATGTTAAAGAAGAATTTTAAATTTATAGATTTGTTTTGCGGAATTGGTGGATTTCATCAAGCCTTACAAAATTTGGGTGGTAAATGTGTTTTTGCATCAGATATTGATAAATATGCTATTGAAACATATAAAAAAAATTACAATATTGATTGTGGTATAAACATTAGAGATGTCAAAGAAGAAGATATTCCTTCGCATGAAGTGTTATGCGCAGGGTTCCCGTGCCAAGCATTTTCGAAAGCAGGAAGACAAAAAGGATTTGAAGATACTACTCGTGGTACATTATTTTTTGAAATCATAAGAATTTTGAAATATCATAAAACGCCATACATTATTTTAGAAAATGTTAGAAATCTTGCTTCTCATGATAATGGAAATACTTGGAATGTAATCAAAACTAGTCTAAAGGAACTAGGTTATGTTATAACTGAAACACCAATTATTGTGAGCCCACATCAATTTGGGGTGCCACAAATGAGAGAAAGAGTTGTTATTCTTGGAGTTCATAAATCTCTTGGTATTAAAGAAATATCAGTTAATATTCCTAAAATTGATAAAAATGATATAGATTTTTTATCTTCTAATATTATTGAACATAGAGAAGTAGACACAAAATATTATATTTCAAAACACGAAGAGAAAGTTTTAAATTGTTGGGATGAATTTATACATGGTATTAAAGAAAAAGTTATAGGTTTCCCAATTTTATCTTTCGAATTTGCAAAAGATTATGATTATTCAACTTTAGGATATCCTAAATGGAAAGAAAACTTCATTTGTAGAAATAGAAAACTTTATAATAATAATAAAGAATTTATTGATTTATGGTTGAAAAAATGGAATTATTTGCGAGATTTTACAACCACTGAACAAAAATTAGAATGGCAATGTGGAACAGATTGTGATTCAATATGGGATGGAATTATCCAATTTAGACCTTCTGGAATAAGAGTTAAAAGACCTAATGTTTTCCCTGCGTTAGTTGCAATAGTTCAAATACCTATTATTGGCAAACTTAAAAGAAGATTAACTCCAAGAGAGGCTGCTAGATTGCAAAGTTTTCCTGATAAATTTATTTATAATAAAAATGATCATCAAGCATATAAACAATTTGGAAATGCTGTTAATGTGAAAGTTATTGAATATATGGCAAAACAATTATTTAAACTTAAGCCATCAAAATAAAAGAAGTTTATTTTTTAATAAATTGCGCTTTTATTTTTATTAGTTTTAAAAGTTAAAAAAAAATTATATATTAATTAAAAACTTTAAAACTTAAGTGTTGAATCGTTTTACATTTCGTCGGCTCCGCCAAAAGATTGTCGTTTAAACTCAAACGATTTTTTTGTTATTTACGTCATGTTTATTTCAAAAAAAATTTTATTTAATTCAACTCTTTGTTCCTCTTCTCTATAATTTTTAAAAATTATCTAATTTCTCATATTTTATTTGATGGTATTGGTTATTTTGATTATATCTTTGTACAAAATCTTCCACTGTTTCATTTCCATAAAGTGTTATATCTTTGGCATCTATAGAAAAAATATCTGTTATATTTGACTCTTCACTTAAATCACCTTTTATAACTACTTGTTTCAAATTGACATCACTAAAAAATAAATTATTCTCTAATGATTGAATATTTTCTCCTATAATTACTTTTTCAAGATAATAATTACCAGCCAAACTCCATGCTTCTAAAGAATTGAGAGAGTTCGGCAAAATAATGGATTTTAAAGTTGAAGAATTGCTAACTGAAAGTACTCCCAAAAATTTCACGCCTTCAGGAATTTCTATATTTTCACAACTTATTCCCGCCAATGCATGATTTCCTATTTCAGTAATCTTATTACCGGAAAATTCGATTTGCGTAACATATGGTGCATCATTACTTGATTCTGCTGGCCAAAATAAAAAATTCGGAATCTTTACGACATCTTCACCAAATTCAACCTTTATTCCATACCATTCCCTTCCTGTTTTATAAAAAGTATAATTATCCCCATTATTAAAGTTAATTTTATCATAACTTAAATTTTGGAGATTGACACTTTCTATTCTTATCTTTTCTACATATGCTAAATTATAAAAAGAATATGTCCCCAATTTTGTGACTTCTTTACCTATTATAATTTCATTTATAAAATCTGCATAATTAGCCCATAGTGGTAAATTTACCAAAGTATAATCTTGCATTTCACCACTACCAAAAATATTCAATATTCCGGTATACAAATTCAGCTCCCACATCACTTCATTACTTATCCCACTTTTAATGGTTTCTTCAAAATTGGTAATATAATTAAATTCATTATTTAAAAATATTTTTGACATCTTTGACTTTACAAAAGGGATAATTTTTTTAGGCAATGTTTTATTATATACATAACCAAAAGGTATTTTTTCATCATTAAAGAACCTATTATTTGATATTTTTGGTAAAGATAGATCATCGCAAGCATAAATAGCCAACATTTGCTCTGATGATGAATAAAAAACATTGTTTTCTATTTCAAAATTACCAATAATTTTGTTTTCATATTCAGCGTCATGCATCCATGTTTTTATATGTGCTGATTCCCCTTTATCTGGACGCGTTTGTGACACACCTACCCCTGAAAATCTAAATATATTGTTTTGAATTTTAAAACTATTAATGTATGAATTCTGTTTGTCTTCCAATGTCGACTTTGATACATTCCAATACTCAATGCTATAATTACATTTTTCAACAACATTATTAGAAAAAGTTGCTTTTTCCATTATTGTGTTAGAAGAATTTGCTGTATATTGAAATGTTATTCCTGCATCATATATTTCATAAATATAATTGTTATCAACTATAAAACCCTCTTCAACTTGATATCCATTAGTTTCTTTAACTTGTCCATAAATTTCTATTGCATTCCCAAATCTTACATTATTTTGATTTTGTCTAGAACCTCCTATATAACCAAACTCACAATTTGTCACTTTTAAATTTGCTACATTTCCTGTTCCTATACCATGATTTCCAACAAAAACAATTTTTAAATTATCTACTACAAGATTTGTCCTTCCATATATTCCATTAATTCCTATAGCAAACTCAATCTTATCAAATCTTAACTGAGGATTTATTTGAGAATAAACATATAAATATTCTCCCGTATTAATTCCACTGCTTGCTTTGCCTGAATGGTAAAAATCTAAATCTTCGTTTAATATAGTAGATAAATCAATATTACTTTCATCATAACTTTCATCAAAAGAAATCTTCTGTCCTATTTCATATGAGTAATTGCTCCAATCATGTTTAGTTGATAAAGAACTATCATTTTTAAAAAACCAAATAACACCTACATCACAAATAATTTTTTCACTATATTTCCATATATTAGGTTCTGTTTGAATCCAACTGCCTTCAACCGCTCCATCATATGGCGATATATTTATCTCTGGTTTTGATTTTGTTTCATCACCATAAGAACCAATCAATATATCATCTTTAGTAATATTTATATTACCTCGAAATACGTCTCCTCTATTAAATAAGATACAATCTCCGCTTTTGATTGTATTTGAAAATTCTATTTCAAGTTTAGATAGAGTCTTCCATGCAGTTGATGGGGTCTTTCCATCTGAATCGTCATCTCCATCGTTTGACATATAATAAATATTTCCTGTAACGTCTTGAATATTAGTATTTGTATTATTTCTTATTTCGCTTATTTTCTGAAGAGTCTTGTCTTGAATAGACATCACATTATCATGGTCATTATTTACTAAAAAATAATACGTAAAAATGCCTATAAAAACTAAAAGTAACAAAAAAACTATAAATATGAAAATTTTTTTATTAATTTTCTTCATTTTCTCTCCAATATTTTTTTAAATTATATCATAATCAATAAAAACAAACAATAAAAAATTTATAAAAAATAATGCGTTTTCTTGAATAAAATATTATTTGCTAAAATAATATTAATTTAAAATTTGAAAATTAATGTTTTTGTATCTTGAAATTTTATATTATTTAAATTAAAAAAAGACATATTTAAAATATATCTTCTTTAAAACAATTTTAAACTTTGTTTAGTTCTTAATAAAATTACAATAGATATTTAGGTTTATTCATCATAACATAATATATTAATTATTAAAATTTTATTAAATTAATCTTAAATCTTAACCAATAATTTGTCGACATTCAATTTGATATAATTATTAATCTTCTACTCTTTCGTATCACCTGTTTTAATATAATTAAAATTCAAATGATATTTTTTTATTTTTCAATTTCATCTTTTATAAATAAATTACACATTTCTTTTTGCTTTTGGAAAGCTTCTATTATTTTTTGTGTGACATAAACATATACTTTTACTATTTCGATCTGATATTCATCATTATAGTCAAGTTAAATTTAAGGAAACATACTTAAATCAAAGTAAAAATAAAAAAATATCTTTTTATGTGAATGATTTGATTTATATTTGTTTAAAAATTCATTTTGTAATATAATAAAATTATAATTTGATTTTACAAATATTATATACACATATCATTAGGAGAAGTTTGTATGTTAGGAGCAATTATTGGAGATCTAGCTGGATCTATTTTTGAATATGACCAACTAAAAAATGTAAAAAAAATTAAAATCAAAAAAATTATAGAACCTAATAGTTTTTTTAGTGATGACACAATATTGACCATGGCTATTTGTAAAGCTATTTTAACAGATGGAAATTATGGCTCTTTTTTGAAATCATATGCTTTAAAATATGAAAATCAGTTGCCCAATATTAAACCATATTTTAAAAAAATGTTTTCACCAAATTTTTTGAAATGGGCACATGGAAAGATACAAGGTAGAAGTAATGGCAACGGCGCTATGATGAGAATTTCTCCCGTTGGATTCTTATTTGATAATGAAAACGATGTCATTCTTAATGCAAAGCTTGCCACAATACCTTCACACAATTGTGATGAAGCAATCAATAGTGCTGTAACCATAGCATTAATTATTTTTTGGGCAAGAAGAGGTTTAAGTAAAACAGAAATTATAGACAAACTTCACCTACAAATAAAAGAGACAGTTTTAAAAAAGTTTAATTACAAATGTTCAGAAACTATTGATTTATGTTTATATTGTTTATTTACTTCAAATTCTTTTGAAGAATGTATTTGTAAAACTGTTTCATATGGCGGAGATACAGACACCAATGCTTGTATCGTTGGATCAATGGCAGAAGCAATTTTTGGAATACCTGAAGAATTAAAAATTGAAGCAAAAAAACATATCCCAGAAGAATTTATATCTTTATTAGATATAGCATATACAAAAATAAAAGATGTCAAATTTTTACCATGATAATTTATGGTATAATCAATCATGTGAGGAATAATAAAAAAGATTTTATAATGCTATAAAGTAACTTTTCAAAAAACTGAAAATTATACACATACAATATAACTTAGTAAATTTTATATAAAATAATTAATTAGACGTGTAAATAATTACTTTTAATACTAATCTTTAAAGTCACAGAAAATTAAACAAAAATAACTTTAATGAAAATTGATGGATTTTGTGATGTTTTTTCACAATTCAACAACTATATTAACAAAGTTCATCTATTCAAACATTACACTTTCGAAATTTTAAATGGTGTATTTGTAAAAGTATTAAAAAAAACGACACAAGATTGTGTTGCTTTTTTTATTAAAATATAATTTCATCTTCAATTTTTATTTCCTCAATTAATGGTTGAATTTTTTCTACTACTTGTCTTTCTATATCTTTAATATCCCCCTCATATTGAAACGCTGCCGAAGCATTACTTCCGCCACCATTAAATTCTTTTGCAACATTAGCAATATCCACTTTCCCTTTATTCCTTAAACTAACATTTATTTTGTTTGGTTCTGTTTCAATTAATATCGCACATGCTTCAATTCCATTAATATTAATCCCATTATCTACTATTCCTAAAGTATCTTCATAAGTAGCCTCCGCTTTTCTATAAGTATCATAGTCTATTTTCATTGTTAAAAATCTTCCTTTGTAAATCTTTATACTTTTAAAAGCTTTTGTCATTAAAACTGTTTTTGATAAAGAATTATTTTTAAAATAATATTGTCTTATTGCATCTGAATCAAATTTGAACTTAAGTAATTGAGATACTGCATTATGTGTAGTTGCACTCATGGATAATGATGTAAAACAATTAGTATCAGTTATTATACCTTGATATAAATATTTTGCAATTCTGTTTGTTAAATCTAAATTGTAAGCTTGAGTTAAATAATATAAATATTCACAAGTACTAGATAGCTTTGGTGTTACATAATTTATAGTTCCGAATTTTTCATTTGTCTCATGATGATCTATATTAATTATTTCACCATCAATCATGTTTTGATAATTCCCTGTTCTTGAAATATTAGGACAATCTAAAATAAAAAATAAATCGTATTTGGATAATGGCTCTGGATTTATCACTTCATTTCTAACAATAGGATCATATAATTCTCCTATATTACCATCTACGAAAACATCTACCTGTTTGAAATCAAAATTATTTAATATGATATTTTTCAGTGCTATAGAAGAGCAAAGAGCATCAGCATCTGGATTAATATGAGAAATAATTGCTATTTTTTTAGCATTATCTATTTTTTCTATTAATTGTTTCATTGACACCTCTATTTAAATTATACTATTTACAAATAAATTTGTCAATATTTAGGAAATGTCCTATATCTTAAAAAGAATATTTCAATTTAATATCACATTTATATTATTTAAAATTTTTATTCTCCCAAAAAATAAAAATAATTACAAAATGTAAAAAATATTATTTTGTTCAGTCTTTCTCATCTTTACTAAATAAAGTCCCATAATTATTTGTATAAATAAAAATATTAAACAAATTCCAAAAATATATCTTAACCCAAACTCAAAAATTAAGCCACACAACATTATTCCTGTAGCTTTTCCAATAAAACCTATTGCATATCTTATATTTGAAAATTCAAATATTTCCGATTTTTCTAATCTATTTATGTATAAACCATCAGTTTTATTTTCGTATGCACGAGAGAAGAACAAGGAAACACTTATTCCAAGCAATAAAATCCATTTAATTGGCAAAATCACTATTAAACAATACATTAAAAATCTGACACCAAATTTTAATAATATCGTAATATAATCGTTATTTGGTGTTAGTTTTTTTAAAGCCAAATAACCAAAAATATCACCGAGAATATAACAAAATACTATAAATAAACTTCCAGAAGATGCGTTAAGATCTGCATAATTTATTAATAATAAAAGCATCATGCCAAGAGCGGTATAATATGCAATTTGACCTATAAAAAAATAAACTAGGTAAACGCAAATAATTTTATCTTTAAAAATTTTTCTTAAGTTTGTCCTTCGCTTAACTTTAAACTGATCATTATTATTAATAAATAAAACTGTTATAGTTGCTCCGATAATAAAAAACATTGATAAAATTAGCATGAAATTATAATTTAAATTTAAGCTACCAATACTTTTCCCAATCAATAGACTTGAAATTAAAACACCTATATCAGTTGCTGTATATTCTATTAATTTTCGTTTACTATAAATACTTTCGCTTTTAATTATGTATGTAATGATCGGATAAGTAATTAAAACAACTAAGTTATTTATAACACTGTCAAATAGATAACAAATTACAGAAAGCCAATTTAAATGATAATAATAACCCAAAACCATCCCTAAAAGAAAAATAAACTTGATTAAAAAAATAAATTTTAGTATTATTATTTCATTAATTTTTTTAGTGTACTTTGTAACAACTACCACGATTGCTGCTGTCAATACAGATCCCCCTGCAATTATTAAGCCAATGTTAGCTATTGATATGTTTTGTGAGTTAAGCCATAATTGAGAAAATTCCGACCAAACTCCAACAGACAATCCATAAAAAGTTAGATATAAGAAAATTAATTTATAGTTCTTTTGTGCTGAATTTTTCATTATGAATTATATTATAATGCATATTTAAAGTAATTTTCAAGTTTTTTCCAATGTTAAAAAAATAAATCAAAAAAATTTAATATTATAAAAATTTATTTTCTATGATATGAGTTTGCATGGAAGTAGTAACAATTGGTTCTCTATTTTTTATTAACACATTAATTTCTTTTCTTATCCCCAATTTATTTGGAATATAAATGCCTGGTTCAATAGAAAAAGCGATACTATCTACAATTTTTCGACTATCATGCGTCTCAAAATTATCAATGTTTACTCCTACTCCATGTACATTTAACCCTTTACTTAAATTATGACCCGTCCTATGAATAAAATAATCCCCGAATCCGTTTTTTTTAACAAAATCTCTGCAAATGTCGTCGACTTCATATCCTGAAACTTCTCGTTTGGGCAACTCTTGTCTTAAAAATTCTAAAGTTATTTCAACTGCATCACTTAATATTTTGAATATTTTCTCATACTCAAAATCAACTTTATTTCCGTTGTAACCAACCCATGAGATATCTGCATAAACAGATTTTTCCAATTTAAATTTTCCCCATAAATCAATAATAAATAATTCATTTTTTTTGATATAGCTAGAAGAATTTATAGATGGTACATAATGAGGATTAGCCGCATTTTGAGAGATAGCAACAATAGGCGGTTCTACTGTTATTAAATTATAAATTTTAAATTGTTGCAAAATAAATTGTTGAACTTCATATTCTGTTACACATTGATTTTCTTTTGTTTTAAAAAAAATATAATCAAATGCATTATTTTTAATAATCTCTAAAATTTTTGCAGCCTGTTTATGTAAAACAATAGACTCTTTGCTTAATTTAGCAGTTACAATTTGAAATAAATCAGCAGAAGTTTTTATTTCTTTTACCATAGATTTTATTAACATTACCGTGCCATAATCTATAAATGAAATATTAGGCAACAAACCATTTTCACTAATTTCCATCAAAACTTTATCATTTTTGTTTAACAATAAAGACAACTTTAATACCATGTTTTCCCAATTAGTATAAGTTTGTATTTCATATTTTTTTAAATCAACATCACTAAAAGAAAGCTTATCCACCTCGTGACAAAGAATCTTATTCTTTTTATTTTTATATAAAATAACATAGCATTTTCTTGTTAAAAATTTATTCCCAAATAATTCTTTAAAAGCGGGATTGGAACTTTTATAGTCATATATTATCCATGCATCAACATCATTTTCTTTTAAGTAAGAATTAATTGTCTTTAACATAATTAATCTCCCTTAAATTACATTTCATTAATTAATTTTTACATTATAATTAATACATTAAACTTATTAAAAATTATAAATGAAAAATCATCTTATTTTATTCAATAATTTTTCTTTTACTTTTTCGAAAAACATCTTATGCGAAGGATATGTCAAATTTGTAGGCAAATCATCAAATAACTTCACTTCGCCTATCTCAAAATCAGGAAGCTTTGCCATTTCTTTAATATCGGCGTAACACAATAATCCATATGTACTAATTGAATATAAACAAATCGGTACTATTTCTATATCTATCGCCCCAGTTTCTTCAAACATTTCTCTACGCCCAGCCGTTAACCAATCTTCTCCTTTTTCAATATGTCCACCAGGTATTTCCCATGTGTCCTTCCCTTTTTGTTTACAAAAAACCCATTTATCTTTATATTTTGAAACACAAATAACTCTTGTACATTCAGGTATTTTATTAAAATCTAATTCGTATAACTTAACTTCAAACATGATTTCTCCAATTATAAATAATCTTTTATATTATATAGATTCATATTATCCTATGATTTATTTATTAAAATATGTAATTACATATCAACTCCAGCGATTCTTTTCCAAGGTGCCTTTGTCCCTACCCAGCGGTCTCCTCCACATCTGAAGCAATAATTTTTCCAATAACTATACTTACATTTTCTATTCATACAATAAAAAGTAGAGATTCTTCCTCCCCCAGCAGTTAAAAGAGCTGATATTCCTGTAAAAATTAACAAGTCCATTGGTCTATAACTTTTGTGAATAGATTTCTTATGACAAAAAGGACAAATGCCTTCAATTGCTGGGCTCAATATTTTTGCAACTGAATCTTTTTTTGCTCTTGCAACATTAAACTTTTGCGTCTTTTTTACTGGAGCTTTTGCTAAAAGTTTCCCTCTACTTTGAGTGCTTTTTTTCATCCTAGATAAATATTGCTCTCTCTCCGTTTTTTTTGCTGAATTTAAAAAACCTTGATACTCATCATCTGATGTTAGGGCCCCATAGTTTTCTTCATCTTCAAGTAAGGCTTGATCTATATCATAAGGCGTTTCATCTTCGCCGTAGGGATTTGTATTATCAATATTTTCATCATCTTCTTCTATATTTTCGCTTTCTTCATCAAAATCACTTGTATTAAATGTACCTGGCATAACTCCTCCTTGGCAATTATAATTATTATGTGTTAAATGTTAATTATCAATCAATCCACCAAACATTATCATTTATAATAATACAAATTATATCAATTAACCACAAAAAAGGTATTCCTATTATGAGTAAAATAACTGCTAAAATTATTCCTAAAGTATTATTTTGGTCAATTGATTTAATTAACCTATAAATAACCCAAATAATATCTAAAAACGGAATTGCTAAAACTATTTTAGCTAATTTAGATAATCCATCCATAGCTGAAATAAAACTTTTCATAACATTCCTCCTTTAAAAATTTTATCTTTTTTTTGAAATAAAGTCAAGAAATAATCTCGCATTAATTAATATATTAAATTATACTCACATTTATACTTAAAAATAAATTTGCAAATAATTTTAAAACATTTGTGTTTTATATAAAAATCAACTAAAATTTAAATATTGGAGTTTTTATGAAAAAAATTATTGATATTGCTAAACAAATTGATTTAAAAGAAAATGAAATAGAAAATTATGGTGAAAATATAGCTAAAATTAATAAAAAGATTTCGTCTGAAAAAGGCAAACTTATTTTAGTTAGTTCTATTAATCCAACAACCGCTGGTGAAGGGAAAACTACTGTCTCAATCGGATTAACAGATGCATTAAATTTAATAGGAGAAAACGCTATAGCAACATTGAGAGAGCCTTCTTTAGGCCCTGTTTTTGGTTTAAAAGGTGGAGCTGTTGGTGGCGGAAAATCAATGGTTATTCCATCCGAAGAAATTAATTTGCATTTCACTGGCGATTTTCATGCTATTACCTCTGCCAACAATTTGCTGTGCAGTATGATTGATAACCACTTATATTTCGGCAATACTCTAAACATTGATGAAAATAATATACTATTTCACAGATGTCTTGACATGAATGATAGAGCATTACGAGAAATTACTATTTCTCAAGAAAATTTGGCTAAAAATGTTCAAAGAAAGGAAAGTTTTACAATAACTGCAGCAAGCGAAATAATGGCAATCGTATGCCTTTCTCAAAGTCTTAAAGATTTAAAAAATCGACTTGGAAATATAATTATAGCATTATCTAAAAATGGTGACTTTATTTATGCAAAAGATCTTCATGCAGAAGGCGCTATGGCTGCTTTGTTAAAAAATACAATAAAACCAAATTTGGTTCAAACAAAAGAAGGTTCACCTGCTATTATACATGGCGGTCCATTTGCTAATATAGCACATGGATGCAATTCTATATTAGCAACTAAACTTTCATTATCTCTATGCGATTATACAATCACAGAAGCAGGTTTTGGCGGAGATCTCGGAGGAGAAAAATTCTTAGATTGCAAATGCCAATTATTCAATTTAAAACCTGACTGTGTTGTAATTGTTGTCACCTGCAAAGCACTTGCTTTACATGGAGAAAATAATCTCGAAAAGGGATTAAGCAATTTATCCAAACACATCGAAAATTTTAAAAATGTTTATAATTTAAACATTGTTGTAGCAATAAATAGATTTAAAGATGATAAAAAAGAGGATATTCAAAAAATAATGAAATTTTGCAATAATCAATACGTTCCTGTCGTAGAAGCATATCCTTATGATAAAGGTGGAAAAGGCTGTATTGAACTTGCCAAATTAGTAATAAATACTTCAAATCAAAATAAAAAAATTAAATTTGCGTATTCATTTAAAAATAGTATCAATGAAAAAATAGATGCCATTTGTAAAAAAGTTTATGGTGCTAAAGACGTTGAATTTTCCAAACTTGCTCTAGATAAAATAAAAAAATATGAAAATATTGCAAAAAATTTCCCTGTAATAATAGCCAAAACGCAATATTCTTTAAGCGATAATGATAAATTAATAGGAAGACCATCTGATTTTACAGTCCATATACAAGATATAGAAATAAAAAATGGTGCAAAATTTATTGTCGCAAAAGCAGGAAAAATATCTCTAATGCCCGGATTACCTTACATCCCAAATGCTTGCAATATTGATATTAATGAAAAAGGCAAAATAGTGAATTTAAAAT
The DNA here is from genome assembly GCA_944372505.1 of uncultured Clostridia bacterium. GTDB lineage: Bacteria > Bacillota > Clostridia > Christensenellales > UBA1242 > Caccovivens. The sequence continues at coordinate 476,816 of CALVZK010000001.1, forward strand.
AATTTTAATCTAAAAAACATTCTGCAAAACTTACAATATTTTCTAATAATATTTTATAATATGAATTGCGTTTGACAACTATAATTTTAGGTGTTATAATCAAAACATGCTTGAGATTAAAAATTTAAGTTATTTTTCTAATGAAAATAACCCGGATAAAGAAATTTTAAATGATATAAATTTAACACTTAAAAAAAATAAAACTTATGTTATCACAGGTCCAAATGGGAGTGGTAAATCTACACTCGCAAAATTAATTATGGGTATTTTACAGCCCACTAATGGGAGCATTATTTTCAACGAAAAAGATATAACTACTTACTCTATTAATGAGAGGGCAAAATTAGGAATAAGTTATGCTTTTCAAACACCTGTGACATTTAAAGGGATAAAAATAAAAGATATATTAAACATTGCTAGTGGTACGCAAAATGATTTTGGACAAATTTGTGATATTCTCTCTAAAGTAGGGCTGTGTGCAAAAGATTATATAAATCGTCCTTTAGATAATACTTTGTCTGGAGGAGAATTAAAAAGAATTGAAATTGCTATGACGTTATGTAGGAAAAGTATTTTAAATATATTTGATGAACCAGAGGCTGGTATCGACCTATGGAGTTTTGACAACTTAATAGACATTTTTAAATCTTTAAAATCTTGCACTAATATCATTGTAAGTCATCAAAAGAAAATTTTAGATTTGAGTGATTATATTATAGTTTTAAAAAATGGAAAAATAGAAAAATTTGGCAAAAAAGATGAAGTTATACCATTTTTAGAAAACAAAAATTGTGCTCGTCTTGTGAGGTCAATATGAATAATATAGAAAAAAAATTGCTAGAAAAAATTGTCGACTTGCATTCTACTCCAAGCGGTGCTTTTAGTATTAGAAAAAATGGAGTTTTGCAAGACAAATCTAGCACCAAAGAAATTGAGATAATCCCTAAAAAAAATAAAAGCGGTATTGATATTAAAATTAAAAGCGGTACTCAAAATAAAAGCGTTCATATACCAGTTATAATTACCATTGGCGGATTAAATGATATAGTCTACAATGATTTTTATATTGGTGAAAATTGCAATGTGGTAATAGTCGCAGGTTGTGGTATTCACAATGATACTTGCAACTCAAGTAGCCATAATGGAATACATCGTTTTTATGTCGGGGTAAATAGTCATATTAAATACATCGAAAAACATGTTGCGGAAGGGAAAGGCTCTGGTGAAAAAATATTAAATCCTGTTACCAAAGTTTATCTTAAAGAAAATAGCACAATGGAAATAGAAACTTTGCAAATTGAAGGAGTAACATCTTCTGTAAGAAAAACTCAAGCAATTTTAAATAATAATTCAATTTTAAAAATTCGTGAAAATGTTTTAACAGATAAAAACCAAACATGTAAAACAATATTTGATGTTAAGTTAAATGGTTATAAAAGTAGTGTAGATGTTATAAGCCATAGTGTTGCCAAAAATAAATCTTATCAGGAATTTAAATCAATCTTGTATGGTAATAACGAATGCTTTGGACATGTAGAATGTGACGGAATAGTTCTCGATAATGCGCAAATAATTTCTACTCCCATGGTTTGTGCAAAAAACAGTAATGCCTCTCTTGTCCACGAAGCAGCAATTGGCAAAATCGCCGGAGAAGAATTAGTTAAACTAATGAGTTTAGGATTAAATAAAGAAGAAGCTGAAAATATAATCATTGAAGGTTTTTTATTAGGATAGATTACAACTATCCTTTTTTAATTAGACAATTTTTTACAAAAGTAGTAAAACAATTTTATAACATATATATTATAAAATATTGTTTTAATATATTATAGAAAATGATATAATAAAAAGCATAAAGAGGATAAAATGTTAGAAATAAATAATTTGACAAAAAAATTTGGCGAGAAAATTGCAGTAGATAATCTTTCACTAAAAGTTGAAAATGGACAAATTTGTGCATTCATAGGGCATAATGGCGCAGGAAAAACTACAACATTAAAAGCCATTGCAGGAATAATAGATTTCGATGATGGAGAAATTTTTGTTGACAATTTTAGTTTAAGAACAAATTCATTTGAAGTTAAAAAAAATCTTGCTTATGTACCTGATAACCCTCAATTATATGAGAATTTAAAAGGAATAGAGTTTTTAAATTTTATTTCTGATGTTTTTGAATTGAATGAAAAAGAACGACAACAGCAAATAGAAAACTTTTCAAAAAGATTCGAAATATATGATAACCTTGGTGAAGTTATTTCAAGTTATAGCCATGGAATGAAACAAAAACTTGTTTTAGTAAGTGCATTAATTCACAAACCAAAACTTTTACTTTTAGATGAGCCTTTTGTTGGACTTGATCCAGTCAGCAGCCATGAATTTAAATTAATCATGAAAGAACTTGCTTCTAAAGGTGTAACTATATTTTATTCAACTCATGTGCTTGATGTGGCTGAAAAAATTTGCTCTCATGTTGCAATAATAAAAAATGGCAAATTAATTGCACATGATACAATGACAAAAATAACATCAGACAATAGCCTTGAAAATATATTTTTGGAGTTGGAAAATGAAAAACACAATTAATCTAACAAAAATATATTTAAAACAAACCCTCTCTCAATTTTTCAATAGAAAAAATAGAAGAAAACCATCTATTAATATTTTGTTCATCGTTTTCATGTTTATTTTTGTCTCTATTGCAATGGGATTTTGTTATTATGGATTTGGACAACAGTTTTTATTAATAAATTCAACTTCTTATATAATAGTTTTAGGCTTAATTTTTTCATCTTTTTTTATACTTCTTATGAATGTAAATACCATGCAAGGACAATATTATCAATCGAAAGATTATGAATTCCTTTTTTCTTTGCCAATAAAACCAATTTCAATAGTAAGCGCAAAATACTTAAATTCATATCTAATATCTTTAATTTATAGCTTAACTATTGCTCTTCCAGCTTTTATCGTTTATTTTATTTTTAATCCTATCACTGTAGCATCCATAATTTATAGCATTATTGCACTGTTGCTAATACCAACCTATATGCAATTTATAGGATCAATATTTTCATATTTACTGAATTTAGTTACAATAAATTTAAAAAACAAAACTTTAATAAATAACATATTAACCATTATTGTTACACTATTTACAATTGGATTCGTAATTATAGCAAATAATGGATTACTTGCTAATTTATTTAAAAATGGAATTCCTCTTTGGATTAATATAGTTTTACCTCACATATATTTCTTATACAATAGTTTAACCACTGGATCAATTGTACAGTTTTTAGTGTTTATTTCAATTACATTGGCGTTCGCGATTTTTAGCATTATTCTTGTAAGCACAAATTTTAAAAAAATAAATTCATCTAAATTTACATCCTCAAAGAAAAAGTTGAAGCAATTAAAATATATTCGTTTGTCTTTAGTAAAATCTTTATTAAAAAAAGAATCTAAAAAGTTTTTTAGTAGTGCTATTTATTTTATTAATTGTCTTATTGGTCCTTTTTTATCAATAGCAATTTCTATTGCGTTAGCTTTAACGTTCAAAAGTCAAATAGCAAATAACTCTATTCCCGCGGAAATGGTATATGCAATATTCCTTTGTGGCTCAATGTTAACTATTTGCATGATGCCTGCTAGTGCTTCATCAATTTCAATTGAAGGCGAAAAATTTTTCATAATGAAGAGTTTACCTGTTAAATTTAGACAATTTATTGGAACAAAGTTATTGTTCTCAATTTTAATAAATTTACCTTTTGTGTTCGCATCTATAATTATATTTGTTTCAATAATTTCTTGCAGTTTTGACCAAATAGTTATAATGATTCTAACATCAATAATATTCGTTCTATTGTCTTCAATGATTGGGATATTAGCGAATCTTAAATGGCCTAAACTCGAGTGGAATAATGAAGTTGTCGCTGTAAAACAGGGATTAAGTGTTTTTGTAACATTAATATTAAATCTAATATTAGTTGTAATAACTTTAATTCCTTATATTTTGTTTTTCTTTGAAATCAATTCCGTTTTAACCTTTACAACATATTTTTTAATTTCATTATCATTTTATCTAATAATTTTAACTATATGCACTATAATCCTTATAAAAAAAGGAAAAAAAATATACAATAAAATAAGTTGACATCAAGCCAACTTATTTTTTATTTTTTTTAAATTTGAATAGTTTAATTTTTCAAAAGAAATTTGTGCATTAATAAAGTTTTTACATTTACGTCTTTTAACTTGTAAAAGACTTGATCTAATACAAAACAAATCAACCGCTTCCCAGAGAAAGACCCAGCCTATAACAGTTATGATTTCACTTAAAATGCTTATATTAACATTTTGTACAACAGTATATAACAAAGAAAAAATTATTATTGAAACAACAGCCAATATTAAAGATGAAATTAAATAAAATTTTAATGACCTTTCTATATCAATTTTCTCGTTATAATAATAATTTTTAATTGCTTTAGAATAAACATTTTTTTCATTATCATTAATTTTGTCACTTTTAATGATTATATGCAAAGGTTTATTTTGTTTAATTAATTTTGATTTACTATTGAGAAATGAAGCAACATCTTGCGCAATAATTTCTTGATTATCATTAGAATAAGGAGATAAAAAGTCGCTGTTGTCATGAACAACCATATTTATTATCTCTCTGCCTTCTTCATCAATTGGTAAATGCATTTTTTTTATTCTTTTTTTCATATCATTATTTTATATTATTAATCTTTTATTGTCAAATTATAAATATTTTTTATATTAAAACTATATATTTTACAAATAATTTCAGTATTTATTTTAATAATTTTACAAAAAATAATTTTTTATTATTTTAAAAATAAAAAATAAATTTAATTTTATTATGACAATAAAAAAAGAGGTTCCCCTCTTTTTTTATACAGTTGTTATATTTATTATTATATTCATTATATAATTTTCATCACCCTTTACTGTTATAGAATAATTCCCTTCAATTGCAGATATTAGTTCTCCATTTACCAAGACTTCTATATTATACTGCTCTTCGCTATCTATTAATGACAAAGAAATTACTGCTTGTTCGTTATAATTACAATCGTATACAAAATATTGACCAAATTTATATACATTTTCATTATTTACTTTTAATGTTGATAAAAGTGATTTGTCATTAACTTCAAATTTTAAAGCCACTTTAGTTAATGTTTCAACCAAAGTTAATTTTTCAATATATTTAAAATCATTATTAACTTTTGGGGTAATATTATAAGTCAAAGTTGTCCCAGAAATAGAATTTTCAATTTTATAATTAGTTTCATTAGTTGTTTCAATTGTTACTTGATTAAGATATCCTTCGTTTTGGTTAAAATTGAGTTGAATAGTTTGATAATCTTTACTGTATATTGTCAGCATATTATCTTCGAAAACTACTTTGGAAGGATCATTAGCATTTGTTATTGTAATACCTTGATCAACTGTAATAACTTTAGGATTAACCGTAAACTGATCATTTTCTATCCCTTCATAAGAAATCAAGTAATTTGTTTTTATAATATTATCTATAAATTCTATAGTTTTTAAAGTATTGTTATTCACGCAATCAAACTGATAATTGCCATTCGTATAAGTATTCCCGTCGATTGTTAATTTTTCCTTGGCATTAACAAGACCATTTATAGCTAAATTATTGTCATATACATTGCTACCCGTATATGTCAAAGTAAGTGGTGCTTGATTTATAGTCATTTCCAAATTCAAATAGTCAATTTTGTTATTATCTACATAGTATCTTGTAGAATGCAAGAAAATTCCACTTTCAATATCAGGGTGATCTAATGAGCAAGTTGCTTTTTGCCCACCATTAGTAATAGTAGAATTTAAATTGTTTGTATAACTAACAGTAAATCCATCAGTAATAATTTGGTCGTTAACCTTAAAAATCGCACCATAAGCAAATCCATTATAAATTACTTCACTGTATTGAAATCCAAAACTTGCATTTTCTATTTTAGTTCCATCAAGGATTGTAATGGTGTCAAGTCCTTTATCTCTTGAAGTATCAAATTTTCCTAGAGAAACACTACTGCTTAATTGAAGATAAGTATCGTAAGTAGTTCCCATCTTTGCCTGACTTATTGAATAAATAAAGTCAGTATCATTTGCATTATTTTTTGTTATAATGACATTCCCTTCACTGCTTGGATCAAAACTAAATGTATAACCTTCAGGTATAACAGAGACCCCAGCCTCTTCTTGTAAATAACTTTCATCAGTTAAATTAACATAAGAATAAATATTTGAAACCGTAAAGTTTGCTCCAGGATTTGTATTTCCACTTCTTCCGACGAAATATAAATGATGCCATGAAGCGCCACCAGTATCTTTTGTGTATGTTATTTGATTTGTAACGCTTCCTCCTACGCCATTATAAATCAATCCATTAATGATTACTGCATGATAAGTATCGTTAGCAGATTCGGTTGACATATCAGCAACCGCTATGCCATACAAACAGTTTCCATCTTGATCAGCATTGTTGTTATTTATTAAAGAAATATAACCATATCTTTCAACCACAATATTTATTAATTGTGGAGTTTGGCCATCTTGACTATAAGAATCTGATGCAATCATTCCCCATCGAATATAGTTTGCATAACGTTGGCTTGTTGTTACTGAAATGGTAGTATTTGCTGATTGAGAAATGCTTGAATTTTTAATTATTGAGTTTCCAATCATTCTTCCAGAAAATCCGCCTGAATGATTTGAAGAACGACCTGTAGAGCCCAATCCTCCTACTGTACCAAATGAATTGTTAGAATTATATGTTAAATTCACATTTATATTTATATGGCAATTATCAATAGTCCCATTTTCTATTGATGCAGCTACTATCCCGCTAAAAATTCCTTCGTTCCCATGTGCTGCATCGTAATCAATAATTACCGTTCTGTCTACTGAAAACACAAAATTCATGTTTTTAAGCGTCCCACTTAAATAAGTAGTAAACATGCCAAAATATTTTCTTTCTGACTCGCCTTCCCCTACAACAGTATAACCATCAGTAAAAGTGATTGTAAAATTTCCACCATTTAATATAGAATTACTATTAATAGACGCTGCTAATGGAGCAACTCCACTCCATCCAAAATTTATATCTGTCGTCAAAAGAGCATTAGGATTATTTGTTTGAACATTGTCTGTATTCTGTAACCAATCTTTTAGTTGTTGCTCTGTAGAAATTTGGTATTCTCCTTCTGCAATTGTAGTGTATGTTAAAGGCATTAAAGAAAAGAGTAAAAACACAACTAGAATATATATTACATTAAAATGTTTTATGTTATTTTTAATTTTCATATTCATCTCCTCCCTTTATGCAATTTACCAACTATCTATTGTGTCAAAATCTATAAGTGCTTTAAATCTTTCAATTTCTGTTGACTTAATTTGATTTTTATAAACATTTAAAAATAATACACTTTGAATACCGCTCTGCGCGCTGTCAACCCCATCTAGATCATCTACTACAAAGTCTCTCATTATAACATTTACTTTAGCAAGATTAGTTGAATTTTTTTTGAGTCCTCTAAAATATTTATTTGCATCATTTCTTATCGATTTTTCTCTGTTAACCAAATTGGATTCTCCATTCCCTGAAGTCAACTGTGTTTGTAAGACAAAAATTTTATTATATTGATCTTCCTTAAAATTATTGAAGTATGTTGGCCATATACCTATTAAAGCACTAGCACTTGATATATGAGTACTTCTCTCATATTCACTTCTTAAATTTTCAGTTCTTTTATACATCCAGTTGTGTCCATCAAAGTTTGGGGAAGTTACCCCGCTTAATTGCGAACTGTCGTCTTGTGCAATTACAATAAAGTTTACACCCCACTGTCTTAGTTGTCCCATAGTCAAACTAGAATAATTTGTGGCTTTGTCTTTTGTAAGCATTTTGCCAGATAAACTTTTTTCGATCATTGGCACAACTTGAATTTCAAAATCATTCCAAAGATGCTGGAAGTCAAGAATAATTATTTCGCTAGGATTTTCATTGACAAATCTCAACATATCGTTTAAAGCAGTAGAGAACTCAATACCAGTCCCATTGTTATCGTGTATTTTATCTCCAGAATTAGCATGTATACAACGAACTATTTCATTATATTCGGCAACTCTCATATCAAAATATCGTACACCGCCTGTAAGTTGATCGTAAAATCCACTGCTTTGAGTATGCAAGTTTTCTGCAGTTATGCTCTTAGTTCCTGCATCATGAGAGCCTGGCATAACTACATCTACGAATAATGTTTCGTCACTTATATAACTCATCCAATTTTGATAAACACCTGTTTTAAATGCACTTGCTTCAATTATAATCGTTGGTTGATTATCTTGTATCTCCCATTCATTGTTCCAATAAATTTCATTTTGAGAAATACTTAATTCACTCCAGCCATTCGGTTTATTGGAAAACTCGGTATAAACAATTAACGCAGAATTTAAAGAATAATCGTTTAGAATAGTTACATTGTCTGGAATAATAATATTTTGTAGATTAGAAGATAACTTTGCAAGAGATCTAGACAGACTGTTTTCTCCCCCAAAAGCATAGTTTTCAATCTCATTTACAAAACTTGGTACAGAAAATGTATTTGCTGTTTTTCCATTTGCATATAGCAAAAGTTTTGTCAAGTTTTTATTATAAAGATCCCCTTCATATGAAGCGTAATTTAAATTATCTTCACTGACGCTATAATTTTCAATATAACAATTTTCAAATGCTCCATTTTCTATAGATACTACACTTGAAGGTATATATACTGATGTCAATCCTGTATTTGCAAATGCGTTAGTTCCAATTATAATGACTTTCTCTCCTATATTGAACGAAGTTAATGAACTGCAACCTTCGAAAGCACTTTCTGGTATTGAATATATTTGATCAAGCCCAATAATATTAGTAAGCAAATCATCATTTGCAAAAGCTGCTGCCCCAATGTATTCTATTTCACCATTAAATGTAATTATAGTAACATCACTCATATTAGAAAAGCCATTTTCTGCAACTTCTGATACATTTGCTTTGCCATTTTCTAATGTTGTATAAGTTGATGGGACTATAATGTTGGTTTCTGTAGTAGAACCTTTATCTACAATATAATAACCATCTAAACCACTATAAACAAAATTTAGACCTGCAGAAAAGTTTTCTTCATCATATAAAGCATAAAATTCTATATTTGAAGCACCAATCGTAGATGGAACTTCTTGGTTCCAACCTGTAAAATTATAATTTATACCTGAAACATTATCACTTGCTCTAATTACGTTAGTAGGTGCGACAATATTAGTTCCATAATTGACAGTTTCCTGTTTCAATATGTCTCCACCTTGATATCTGTAAAAAGTATAGGTGTATTGATTTATTTGCCATTTTGCTGTGTAATTAAGATCTCCTGTAGTACCTTTTAAAACTGTAACTAAAACTTCAGGCTGCCCTACACCATCTTTTGACCAGCCAAGGAAGTTGTGTCCTTCTTTTGTTGGAGTTGGCAAGACAAAATTTTCATCTTCTATTGTATATGTTGATTTATAATCTCCTGAAATTTGACCACCATCAAGATTTAAATCAATATTGTAGGATGTTGCCACCCAGTGAGCATACAAAGTTATATTTGTAGTAATTAATGTCATTTCATTAATTGGTTCGCCACCACTCAATTGCGTAAACCAGCCAACAAAATCATATCCTTCAAAGGTTGGAATTGGAAGCGTCCCTATTTTACTGCCATATTCTTTAGTTATATTCTCTACTTCACTTCCTCCATTACTATTAAAAGTAACAGTATAACTATTCCTAGTTTCTATAAATTGTGCTGTGTATGTAGTATCTTCAGTTGCTACAACAATTTTAGGGTCCCAATCAGAGAAAGTATAAGTAAATTCCTCTGTTTTATCTTTTGTTGGAGTCTCTCCAGTATAAGTTGGTTTTTGTCCATGGATTACTTCGGTTTGCAATAAAGGTGTTCCATCATAATTATTCCATGTTATTGTGTATGTATTTAATACTACACCTTCGACGGTAACAATTTGATTTTCAGTAATGTTTAAAATGGTATAATAGCCTTCTTCAATTGAAATTTCATTGTTATTTGACTTAACTACAACACTACTTTGAGTATATCCATCATTAAGAACAACTCTAAATCTAAAAGATTGCCCATGATTTACTATAGTTCCATCACTTTCTATAGTATACCCCTCGCCAGTTGGAAGAGTAACTGTGTATACATTAATTTCTTCACTATAAGATATTGTTACATCCCCACTAACAACAATTGAGCAAGGAGATTCTTTTTCTTCATCGTTAACTTTAAAACTTGTTTTGTGATATCCTTCAGTTTCTTGATAAGAAATATTTAAAGTTTTGCCATATTCAACTTTATCACCGCTATTAATTTCTTGCTCATCTACCATAACTGTAACATTTTTATTATTAAAAATGATTGTATAACTTCTTAATATTGGGGTGTAAGTTGCCTTATATGTTGCATTTTCTGTCGCTACAACAACTTCCGGCTCCCAACCTGCAAATTCATAATCATATTG
>CALVZK010000002.1 GCA_944372505.1 uncultured Clostridia bacterium
GGCACGCGAGCTGGGTTCAGAACGTCGTGAGACAGTTCGGTCCCTATCTATCGTGGGCGTAGGATATTTGAGAGGATCTGTCCCTAGTACGAGAGGACCGGGATGGACATACCAATGGTGCACCAGTTGTCGTTCCAACGGCATAGCTGGGTAGCGATGTATGGAAGGGATAAATGCTGAAAGCATCTAAGCGTGAAGCCCACCTCAAGATTAGATATCCCATAACATAAGTTAGTAAGAACCGTTGTAGACTACAACGTTGATAGGTCGGAGGTGTAAGTGTAGCAATATATTTAGCTGACCGATACTAATAGTTCGAGGGCTTAATCACGGAAAGCTTAGCAAAGGATTTAATTTAAGTCCGAAATTCTATTATGTAGTTGTCAGGGTTTTAAAAAATCTTGACTTTATATTAAAAATGTGATAATCTTTAAGAAGGTAATTCCAAGTGTAAACTTGTTATTATACCATTTCCAGTGGCGATAGAGAAAAGGATCCACCTGTACACATACCGAACACAGAAGTTAAGCTTTTCATCGTCGAAAATACTTGGCTGGCGACGGCCCGGGAAGATAGAACACTGCTGGAATATCACAAAACCAACCGCAAGAGGTTGGTTTTTTGTTTTATAAATTTCTATTTTGTATGTTTAATTGTAAAAGTAATTAATTTTTTATACTTTTCATGTTTGAAAATATATTAAAAAGTTATAAAAATTTTTAATTAAGGTATTGACATTTTTAAAAAATGGTTTATAATAAAAACATAAAGGGAGTAGCTTTATTGCGAAAGCAAGATCTAATTAGCGTCAATACGAATTTATTTTCCGCTTTTTAGAATGTTATAATTTACGTAAGCAAGACTTTATAAATTGAGTCTTGTTTTTTTGTTTTGTATTGACAAATCATTAAGAATAAGATAAAATATAAAAAGGAGGATATTTAAAATGAGGAAAACTAGAAGCGTTACTAATGATAACCCACAAAGAACAGTGAATATAAAAGATTTTGATGGGATGAATGCAGTGGCCGATGTTCAAACAAATAAAGAAAGAGAGGTTATTTGGATTGTAACAGAAGAGGAGTTTAGAGTAAAATTTGGGAGAGTGTATGAAAAATCATCAACGATAAATGGCACACCAATATATCGCATTTACGAAACATCCAACAAAGGTGTTTTAAAAGCGATTGTAGATGATTCTTTAGATGATTATTTAGGAATAACTTATAATTTGGCAAAATATTCAAAAAATATGGATTCTCGAATATTTACCGCTATTGATACACAATTTGAAAAATCTAAAGAAATAAAGAATAAAAATAAGGGTATCAATTCCGAAAATATAACAAAAGAGGAAAAAAATAAAAATAGTCAAGAAACTTTTTATAAAGAAAATGGAGAGGAGATCTATTACAAAAATATAGAAAAAAAATCAACTAATGAGGGCTCTAAAATAGAACAACCAATTAATACAATAAAATTAGATGAAGACTTAAATAAAAAACAAATTTTAAAGAAAAAAGGAAAGGAATTAAAGATTAGAATAATTGTTCTTTGTGAAGGGAAAAGCTTATTACAAGATAGAGAAATAAAAATGAAACATAAAGAGAAAAATCCAGCACTAGAAGAAAAATGTATTAATGTTTGGAATAAACCAAGCATTAATGATGAGCCAAATAAAGAAGAAGACTTAGGAGGAATTTATTTATAAGATTAATATGATAATTTTATAATACAACTTTTAATCATTTTAAAAATGTAAATAGACAAAATTTTTTATATAAAAATTTTGTTTATAATATAAAGGGAGTAGCTTTATTGCGAAAGCATGACCTAAATTGCGTCACTCGAACATCAGTTCCGCTTTTAGGGTGTAATAAACACAAGCAAGACTTTAATTTGAGTCTTGCTTTTTTGTTTTAGGCAAGACATATGCAATATCATTTGAGGGTGTGATAAATTGCATAATCTTAAATTTATTAAAACAAATTATTATAAAAGGAGAATAAAATGAAAGAAAATTTACAAATTAAAAATAATTGGTATCCAGGAGGTTGGGTACCACCAATTAAAAATAATTATATTCCACCTATTAGACGTCGTTCATTATATTATCAAATAGAAGTTGAAAAAATTTTACCAATGATTAAAACTTTTGAATATCTTGCATTTTCAGGAAAATTTGATCAAATTAAAAATAATTGGTATCCAGGAGGTTGGGTACCACCAATTAAAAAAAGTTTATTAGATAATGAAATTTCTGATGGAGCTAATCAATTAATAGCCAGAAAAAATCCCGCTTCTAAACCTATTAAACCTATTTTAATACCTCGTCCAAGAAATTTATCATTTCATGATATAGAAAGTGAGATTATAGATCCAGCTTATTAATAAAAATTATTACCCTCGTCTTAAAAAAAGTAGCCAAGTATCATACTATGGCGACTTTTTGTTTTCTAATAATTTTTTTATTATTAATTTAATTAATTCTTTATCTTTATCATCTAAATTTTTGTATTTTTTAAAAGTTGATATATCTTCAATATATTCTATTTCAAGGTTTTCAGCGAAAAATTCTGCAAGTGTTATGTTGAAAGCATTACATATTTGTTCCAATGTCTTAATGCTTGGAATAGATTTTCGTGCAAATAAATTGGCTAGTGTAGATTGAGTGATTCCGGCCTCTTCTGCAAGCTTATATATTGACCAACCTTTTTCATTTTTTAAATTTTCTATTTTTTCTAATATATTTATCATATTCATATATTATCATACTATTGCGTTAAAAATATAACCCAATATTGTTGACAATAATATACAATTGTGTTACAATTAGTTTACAAAAGTATAGAAGGAGAAATTATGGCAAAAGTTATTAAAATAGATGATATTTTTGTTTATATAGGTCAGGAAGATGGAAGCATGGTAAAAGTGAAAAAAGATTCTATAAGTTGGGACGTACAAGTAGGTGAGAATGTAGAAGTTTACGAGTCAAATAATGAGATTGTTGTTTCTAGATTTATAGAAAAAATGGCATCTAGTATAGATCCATACAATCAAAATCTAAACAGAGTAAATAAACTAACTTATATTTTGTTAGCAATTTTTTTGGGTGGAATAGGAATACACAAATTTTATGCAGGTAAAAGTGGCATTGGCATTTTATATTTTTTGTTTTGTTGGACATTTGTGCCATCTATTATTGCATTAATTGAAGGTTTTGTAGCTATAGGAAAACATGGTGATTCAAATGGAATGATTTCAGTATAAATTTGTATTTGGCAATAAGGATATGTGATAATTTTTATTTAAAAATTGACATTAATTAATTTTTATGATATTATGCTTCTAATTAAGGAGATTTTATGGAAAAAGAAGAAGTTTTTGATGTTATAAAAACAAATCTTTTTGATGAAAGGACGATCATAAGTTTTAAGAGCTATGATGAAGCAAAAAAATTTATAGATAATTTTTGTTATTTTGGTAATTTCACTATTAGAAAAAGAGAAGTTTGTAAAGTTTGGGAAACTTTCGAAGATTTTGTTAATAATACACCAGATGCAAAACAAAAAATGATTAAAAATCGTTTAGATGTATTAATTAATTCAAGCATTGATATACCAGCACATTTTGCTATTCTCGAAAAAGTTGCATATCAAGAGAAAATTAATCTTAAATTAGATGGAAATTATTTAAGACATGATTCTTTCTGTATTGATGAAATAAAAAATATTCTGGATTGCATTAATAAAGACAACATTGAACAAGATGGGAAAGCGTTAATTACATACCCTAAAACTAAAAATTATGCAATAGTTTATTTAAATCAATATAACTTGTTAGAAAAGGTATTAAATGACAGGCTTGAAGAAATTGAAAAAACTAAAAAGCTTTTAGAACAATTGACTGATGAAAACGACATTTAGCAACTATTTATATAGTTGCTTTTTTTACAATTTATTTTGCTTTTTTTTTATTATTTGTTAATATATATATGGAGATTTTATGAATAATAATGAAATAAATGACGGAATTGATAATAAAGAACATGTATGTGATATAATAGAAAAAAGCGAAATGTTATTTGCAAATATTCAAGATAATACTGACTTAAGTGTGCGACTTTTTTCTTTGCTAGATGGGAAAATATTAGATGAAGATATTATAGATGCAATTAAAATTGATTGTGATGAAATCATTCAAGTTGAAAAATTGGCAGATAATTATATATCGCAAATTCGACTCTATAAAAATTCAATAATAAAAGAAAAGAATTATAAAGACATTTTAAATATAAATAACGAACTTAAAAATTTAGAGAATAAGTCAAAAAAACTTGTTGAACAAATTTTAAAAATTAAATAAACTTTTAAATTATTTATATGTAATTAATTAGTTCTATGTAAAATTATAAAGATTAAATGGGGGAATAATGGACGCCAAAGACGAATTTTTGGAAATTTATTATGATAATATTGAAAGAGATGGTAGTGATAAACTTTTAGAATGGTTAGAAAAGTCGGATTTTTTTATTGCCCCTGCTAGTTCTTCTCGCCATAATGCTTTCAAAGGTGGACTTTGTCAACATTCTATTAATGTTTATAAAAGACTACTTAAGTTAGTTCAAATGGAGTTTGGAAATGATTGGAATAAAATTGTAAGCAGTGAAAGTATAGCAGTTATGGGACTTTTGCATGATGTTTGCAAAGTTGATACATACAAAGAAGACTATAGGAATGTTAAAGATGAATTAGGAAATTGGATAAAAAAGCCTTACTACAAAATAGAAGATTCTTTGCCATATGGACATGGAGAAAAATCAGTATATATTTTGTCGGCATTCATGAAATTAACAAGAGAAGAGGCGCTTGCTATCAATTGGCATATGGGAGAATATGATCAAAGAGTAAAAAATAATAGTAGCTATCTCATGGCAGATGTTTTTTATAAATATCCTGTGTGTTTTCTTCTTCATTTAGCTGATTTAACTGCTACTTATTTAGATGAAAAAATCATGTAGTATTTTTTTTATTTCAAATTTATAAATAATTTTTCATATAATTAATTATATTTGAAAAAACACTATTGACAATGATTGTGATTTGGAGTATAATATGTTAAAGAAATAGGAGGGATAGTATGCTTAATAGAGTAGCAAATAATCCAAATAATGTTATTAAACCTAAAAAAAATGAAGTAAACAATGCTATAAATTCTGAAATTGTACTTGGGGAAGATGATCGCGCTCCAGCTAATACTTCTGCCGAAAATAAGAAAGGTATTTTAAAACAAAATAAAACTTTTAAAATTGTGGCAATTGCAGTAGCTCTCATTACCATTGTAGGCGTTGCTTTGGGAGTTGGGTTAGGAAAACCTTTAACAGATGAAAAAGCAAAAAGTGCTGGGCTGGAGGGAACAATTTCTCAACAAGAAGATGAATTAGCAAATAAGGATTCTGTTATAGAAGGATTAGAGACAATTAATGAATCTAATTTACAAAAATTTATTTCAAATATGAATGAAAATGTAAATGAAGCTGAGCAAAGTTATTACGATGCAGAAGAATATTTTAATAAGATTTGGAATGGATTTCAAACAGATGATTCTGCTTTGCAAGAATTAAAAGATTCTTTTGATTCATTATCATTAAATTATTCGCTATTATTATCTTCAATTTTAAAATTTGAAGATACAAAGTCAGCTTATGACAATGGTAAAGCCACTATTGAACAATTAGGAGTTGCTATTGACGAAGTAAACAATTATGCTGGCCAAGTTGAAAAAGGTGGAGATGCCTTATACGATGCTTGTGATGCTTATAATATATATCAAATAAGTTTTTCTCAAACTGATTTACAAAATAAAGATGCACAAGGATTGTTTGTAGACAAGCATTTTGCTGGTAGTGCAACTTCAATAGAAAGTTGTACATATGAAAAAGATTCTGGAGATGTTACAGTAATTGTTCAAATTAAAGAAGATCCTAAACCAGGGCAAGAAACAAAATATTTTACAAGTGTTGTTAGAGGTAATATCGGGGCTGGAAAAACAACAAAAGAAGTTACTCCTACTAACATTATAAATGCTTTGAAAAAAGATAATTCTTTTTCTAGGACAACTTATTCTCTTGAAATGGGAAGTAGTAAGGAAGAATCTGTAGCTACAGCTGGAGACCAAATGAATAGCGGTAGCATCAAAGTTGAATATTTTGCTAATAACAAGTATGATGCTAAAAGTGGAACAACTCAAGTTTCTGGGGGAGCTATTGTTAAAATATATAATGAAAACGGAACTTTATCTGTAATTAAAGAATACGAAGTTAGATTAGGAACTTTTGAAGGTAAAGTTGATCAAACGAATGAAGTTAAAAAAGCTTTACAAGAAATTATAATTCAAAATGGTGCTTCTACTTCTATTTCAAATGCAGTTCTTGGAGATGTAGACCTCGAGGCTGAAATTTAAAAATGAATTATAATAAAAAAATTCATCATTAACGATGGATTTTTTTATTTTATAATCAAAAACAGTTTAATTTTTTTTTAATATTTTTAAATTAAATAAAAAATTAAAATTTATTTTTTTGTAAAATGTTTAATAAAAAATAGTTGACATTTCATGCAAAATATGATAATCTTTAAGAGCAATGTTGGGGGATTAGCTCAGCTGGCTAGAGCGCTTGCCTTGCAAGCAAGAGGTCATCGGTTCGATTCCGATATTCTCCACCAATTTAGTACTGTTTTGCAGTACTTTTTTATTTTTGACACATTAATTTTGATGTTTTAATAATAACTTTCTTATATTTATGGTTTTATTTTGTATGAATTTTATAAATTTAATTGAGTTTTAGTTAATAAATATTTATTCTTTTATATTATAATAAATTTATTTTTAAGAAAATTATTATTTTTTTTGTTTTGCTATTGAAATTATAAAAATACTGTGGTATAATAATACTAATTATGGAGGGGTTATGTCTAAACTTTTAGTTAAAATATTATCAGTTTGTGCATTCGTCGTTCTTATTCCGTTAATAGTTATTGGTTCTGCCCTTTGTGTTACTGAAGCTCGTGCAGTTACTTTAACTATTTATCAAATAGGAGAGGAAAGACCAGTTTCAGTCGATGGGTTAAGTGTTCCTCAACCTTCTCTCGCAATTTATATTGACGATGTTAAACAAGTAGATAAAGAAGGGAATGCTCTTACTACAGTTTCTGTTCAAAAGAATACTGATATAGAGGTAAAATTAGAAAATTACGATGCTTATACATTTGCTGGTTGGTATAAAGGAAATATTCAAGATATCACTAGTGTTGGAGAAGCAAGTTTTACTGGTTCTGAGTATCTTTTTACTATCAGAGGGAATACTACTTTAACCGCTATTAGAAATATTAAAACCTATTCTATAGAATATTCAGGAAAATACGATAATGGTGATATTGTTGATGTAGATCCAGCAAATACAACCGTATATTATAATCAAAAACTTACAATTTTAGATTCAAAAGCAGGAGGAGAGTTCGGTGGCTGGTACATTTCTAACTTAAATAGTTCAACAGATAGTCAACCAACTATGTATGCTAATTGGAAAGAGGTTACTGGTGCAGAAGAAATTTATACTTTGGAACCTTACTGGACTATCAGGATGACATTTAAATATTTTGCCAGTGACAAAGTTACTCCTATTGTTACAGAATATGTATCTGAAAATAACTTATCTTCTTATAAATTATTGTCTGGTGAAGATTCTAGGGTTACTTCTGCAATAACTAAAGGGTATTCTTTTGCAGGTTGGATTAATGAAGAAGGAAATCCTGTAGATTTGTCTACAATTGAATTTACTCCTGGTGTTTATAACATATATTTAACAGAAAATGTTGTTGATTATACAATGAATATTAAATATAGTTCTATAAGTGATCAAATTGATTCAATCTCTTACAATGTTGTTGATGGTTTTGGAACATATAATATAACTAGAGATTTCTATACTCTCAAAGGATTTGAATATAATGGATTATTATATGAAGTTAATGGAAATGATTATTATAACGGGTCTTCAAGTTTAAGTTCAGTAATCTTAAATTCAAAAGAAATTGTTCAAGTAACTGCTGTTTGGGTAAGTGAATATCCAGATATTGATTGGAGTATTGGTTTAAAATATAAAACAAACATTGGAACTTCTAAATATATTTATTCTTCCGACAGTACTCTTGATCCAGTTGCTGACATAACTGAAGAATTATTATATATTGAAGATAACTCAAATGAAGGATTTATTCAATTAGAACAATCAATTTACAATTATTTGACTGATGCAGATATTAATAATTTATACATTTACAATGAAGATGGGTCTTACCAAAAAGTAGTGTTTGATTATATAGAAGTTTCTATAAATGGTGGAAACTTGACAGATAACTTATATATGTCTGCTGAAAAAATTACTTTCGGTCAAATCATGTATCAAGTATTTGACATTAATGATATTTTTGCTTCAGTTGATGATTCAAATATTTATGAAATATATGTTAATTTCATATTCAAATTAGCTTAAAAATTTAAGTCTGTCGCATGACAGACTTTTTTATTTATTTAAATTTTAAGTTTTTGTAAATATTGTAAATTAGATAAATATTTGTATTGTTTGATTTTCTTTGTTAAATATGATAAAATTATGAAATGGAAATTAAAGATGCAATTTATGAAGTAAGTGTTACTCAATCTAAATTTTTAATTAATGATAATTTACCCCAAATTGCTTTTGTTGGAAGGAGTAATGTGGGAAAATCTTCATTAATAAATTTTATTACAGGACATAAGTCTCTTGCGAAGACATCTTCTACACCCGGAAAAACGAAAATGATTAATTATTTTTTAATTAATAATTCTTTTAGATTTGTTGATTTGCCTGGTTATGGTTATTCAAAGACGGGAAAGACTTATCAAGATGTTTGGGCTGGACTTATGGGAAGTTATTTGTTACAAACTAAAAATCTTTTAAATATTTTTCTTTTGCTCGATATAAGGCATATTCCTTCTCATCTAGATAGACAAATGATTGACTTTTTATTGTTTAATAATTTACCATTTAATATTATTCTAACCAAAGCTGACAAACTTTCTAAAAGTAAAATAAATGTAGCAGTTGAACAAATGGCTAAAATTTTAAACTTGAGAAAAGAAATTTTTATAGTTACGAGTAGCAACAATAAATTAGGCAGAGATATATTGCTTGATTTAATTGAATGGAAACTTGAGGAATTTTTAAAATGACGGATAAGATTAAAGATATTACAATTTTTGATTATGGTTATGATGGAGAAGGAGTAGGTAAAATTGATAATAAAATTTGCTTTGTGCCTTATTCTATAATTGGTGAACAACTTAAAATTGAAAAAATAAGTGAAAATTCAAATTTTATTAGGGGAAGAATTGTTCAATTTGATAAAACGAGTGATTTAAGAGTGTTGCCTAGATGTCCTTATTTTGCCAAGTGCGGTGGTTGTGCTTACCAACATTTGAATTATGAAGAAGAAATATTTATAAAAAAAGATTTGTTCTCGAGACAATTAAAAAAAATCGGTTATTTGGGTGATATTATTGTTCATAAGTCCCCACAAGATTATTTTTATAGAAATAAAATTAAACTTTTTGTTAAAAATGGTACAATTGGGCTTAAAATTCGTTCTAGTAACAATGTTATTGATATAGACAAATGCTTAATTTGTAAAAATGAAATTAGTGAAATTATTAATAAGATAGATTTATTCTTTAAAGGGAATAAGATTTATGATTATTATGACAAAATAGAAATTTTATATAAAAATAATATTGGCATTATAATCTTTTATAAAAATCGTGAAAATGATGTTAATTATCAAGGCTTGATTCTAAATTTACAAAGAAAAATTAATATTTACGAATTTTATGATAAAAAAATTTATAATGTTTATACTAATAACATTTTAAACATTAAAAATCATGGGCTCACTTTTGAAATGTCTCCTAAAGGATTTCACCAAGTTAACGATGATGTTGCTGATGATCTATATAACAATATTTTAAATAACTTATATGGTGAAAATATTTTAAATTGTTATAGTGGGGGAGGATTTTTAAGCGGATTGATTTGTAAACAAAATAAAAAAGTCATAGCCATTGAACTAGGGGAACAAGAACATCTTGAAGCCGAAAATCTTAAATATCAAAATAAATTAAAACACTTAACTAATTTGCGAGGAGATTGCGGAAAAATTCTTCCTGATTTAAATCTTAATTTTGATACGGTTATTGTTGACCCACCAAGATCGGGACTAGATAAAATTGTTGTATCTAGTTTAAATAAATTAAATTATAAAAGATTAATTTATGTTTCATGTGACAGTGCTACTTTAGTAAGAGACCTTGCTCTATTAAATGATTTCAACATTTTAAATGTTCATTTATTCGACATGTTTCCTAGAACGGGAGAATATGAATGTATGGTTGTTTTACAAAAAAAATAATTTTAACTTTAATTTTAAATTAAAAAATTATTTTATATTTATTAATTATAATGTTATAATAAGGAAGGAGGTTATTGTGGGAATTTTAAAAAGACCTGAATTTATTTTTTATGAAGATGCTTTAGAGGGATTTACTTCTGCAAGAAAAAAACTTAATGATTTAATTGAAAAAGAAAAATATGATGAATTTTTACAGTTATTTAAAGATTATAAAATGAAAGCATCAGTAGGGGATACTGTTGCAATGGACACTATTGCTTATTATTATAAATCAGGAGTTTCTAATGTTCTAGGAGAAAATTATCCTAAATATTTATCTTGGGAAATTATGGCTGCTTCTAGAGGTAATGAACTTGCTATTGAAAAGTTACAATTCCTTTTTACTTATGCTTATGAGCAAATCATGGATTGCGATAATTATGAAGATATAGAGTATAAAAATGATATAGACGAATATAATGCTTTGTATATTATTGGCAAGGCTATATGTAAAGTTTTACTTAAAGAGATGAATATTTTTCTCTTGGATTTAGCAAATGAAGAAGACAAAACTGTTCCTTTTAATAAAGATATTTTTAACAAATTTAGAAAAACTGTTGATGATTCTATTCCTAAAGTTATTAAATTTTTATCTTAAAAAAAGTCCTTATGGGCTTTTTAATTTTCTTTAAAGGTATTTGTTAATATCGATAATCTATCATTTATAATTTTATTGAGTTCATATTCATTATTTGATTCTTCTTTTAATTGTATTAATGTTTTTAAAAGTTCAAATTCTAGCCCTAAATAATTTAAAAAACAATTTATTTTATCTTGTTTTAAATTGTTGCTAGTGACTTGTTTTTCATGATCGAATAGAATTTCTAATTTTTTTAATTGTCTTTCATTTAAGGAATATATTTGACTTGTATTTAGAAATCCTCCCATAATAAACAGGCATCTTTTAATCTGATATAAAAGATCAAACATTTTGCTAATCAGAATTTCATTTTTTTCATTATCCACTTTTATGAATACAAAACCATGCTTCTTTAATGCATTTGCATATGCTTTTGCAAGATTTTCGTATTGTTCAATACTTAAAATTTGTTCGTCATTATATTCCATTTCGCCCTCAATTTTATTTATTCTTTTTTTTTGACTTGTGTGAATTTTTGTTCTAATCTTAATATATTAACATTTTTGTGTTTTCTAATTATTCGTGTTATTTCCAATCTTAATTTTTGTTAAAGATTTTTAATAATTCTTGAAGCAATTTGATTTAAATTCTTGACAAATTATTATTGATGTGGTAAACTTTCAAAAGTAACATGTGCAGGTGTAGTTCAGTGGTAGAACACTAGCCTTCCAAGCTGGTTGCGAGGGTCCGATTCCCTTCACCTGCTCCACAGGCTTCCATAGCTCAGCTGGATAGAGCAATGCCCTTCTAAGGCAGAGGTCGAAGGTTCGAATCCTTCTGGGAGCACCATTATGGTGGTCTTAGTTCAGTTGGCAGAACGCCAGATTGTGGCTCTGGAGGTCAAGGGTTCGACCCCCTTAGATCACCCCAAAAATTTTTCTGTTCATCTTGCCAGATCGTTCACTTGCCTACAACTTGATAGATAATGGGGTGTCGCCAAGTGGTAAGGCATTGGATTCTGACTCCAACATTGCGTAGGTTCGAGTCCTACCACCCCAGCCAAATCTAGCGGGGAATATTAATGGGGTGTCGCCAAGTGGTAAGGCACAAGATTTTGATTCTTGCATTCGTAGGTTCAAATCCTGCCACCCCAGCCACATTTATGGTCTACTAGCTCAGTCGGTAGAGCACTTGACTTTTAATCAAGGGGTCCCGGGTTCGAATCCCGGGTAGGCCACCAAAAAAGACGCAAAAGCGTCTTTTTTATTTTTAATAAAGTTTTTTTTAATAAAAAATATTGATAATGATATTATTTAATGTTATAATTTAGTTTAGGAGATATAAAAAATGGCAGAAGGATTTGATTTAAACAGCTTAAATGAAAAAAGAAAAAGAGTAGAATTTTATGAAAATAATTTTCTTAAAGCTCATAAATTATATTTTATGATTTTAAACGGAAACATTGAGTTTTGTAGTGCTGATGATGTAATTGAAGATATATATTACAAAAATAAAGTATTTTCAATTCGTACAGGCTCATATTTAGGAGATAAAGAAAAAAATTCAAACATTTATCCTCTTTTTGTTCCTATCGAAGGAGAAACAATTTTAGATAAAAAAATACAAAAAGATGTTTTTAAGTTTAATGATTTGTTTATCAAATTTTGCAATAAAAATAAAACGGGAGGAGATTTACTAAAAGAATTTTTTTCTTATAAATTGAAAAAAACTACAAAAGGATATATTGATTTATATAAAAAGAAATATACTCGTTCAAAGATTGTCAACCTAGAAAATAAAATAAACTATTATGACAATAATTCTGAAAGAGATTAATTTATAAAAAATAATTTAGGAGGGGTTATGGAAAAAGAAATTGTGAACAAATCCACTCATAAAAAAAACAAAACTTTAATTTTTTTAATTGTAATTTTATTGCTCGCAGGTCTCGGAGTAGGAATTTATTTTTTAGTTACAAATTTATCAAAACAAACTTGTATTATTCGTACTTATTATGGTGATGTGCTTGTAGAAACATTTGAAGTCAAAGAAGGGGACTCTTTTGATTTAAATCAAATTACATATGAAGGTTACGAAATTATAGGCATATATGACAATAGAGATTTAAGTGGAGATGCTCTAACTGGAAAGATTAAAATTAAAAAAAATATTAATCTTTTTCTAAACTGTGAAAGGCTTTTTAATATTAAACTTGTCAATGATACAGAGATCATAAATGTTTACGGCAAAGATGGAGAAGTTGTTCAAAACCCAATGATTCCAGCAAAGGAACATGCCAAATTTTTGGGATGGGGCCTAAATGGAGAAATAATTCTTTCCCCAACATTGCCTTATGTAATAAATACGTCAGAGTTTAACGATTATGTACTTACCTTAACTGCTGTTTGGGAAGATGCATTTGTGTTAAGTTTTAACATGAATGGCGGACAGCAAATAGAAAACATGTATGCTTTTAGTGGTGAATCATTGACTCTCCCAGCAGCAAATCGAGACCATTACGTTTTCACAGGCTGGAAAACTGATGATGATATAATTTTAAACGTAGGTGATAAAATAGAACTTTTCAGCAACAAAATATTATACGCAACTTGGCGAGAGGAACAATACACTATTTCTTTTGATACAAAAGATAATGGGATTATAGATAGCATAGATGTTCATTATGGTAAAGAAATAAATTTGTTGGCTGTCGATGCTGTAGGAATGGTTTTTAATGGTTGGAATTTTAATTATCAAATATTTAGTAGTAATAATCAATTTATTGTGCCTGATCTTGGTAATGATGGAGAAGTTGTATGCTTTGTAGCAAATTTCTCTCCAGAAATTTATTATTTAAATTTCAATAGTAATGGAGGAAATGTAATTAACAAAATTAAAATAACATACAATGATGAAATTGTATTGCCAATAGTTTCAAAAGAAGGGTATACTTTTGCCGGATGGGATTATAATGGAAAAACTTTAAAAGATAATTATATTGTTGAAGATTTTGGCGAAAATGAATGTAATGTTAATCTTAATGCTATTTGGGTAGTAGAAAAATATATTATTTCTTTTGATGGCCTTGGATATCAAGAGTTTGATGATTTAGAGGTGACTTATGGTCAAACATGGAATTTACCAGATTTTCCAACAATTGAAGGATATGACTTTAATGGTTGGACTCTAAACAGTTCGATTCTTAATGGAAGCGTACCAGATTTAGGAGATAATGGTGCAAAGGTTATAGTAAGTGCATATCTTACAATTAAATCGTATATATTCATTTTAAATCTTAATGGGGGAATTTTCGACGGCTCAACAGAACTTGTCAAAACTATCCAAGCAAACTACGGAGATGATATTTCTTTCCCAGTGGCTGTAAAAGAAGGATATGATTTCTTAGGGTGGGAGTGTGAAGACAAATTATTTAGTGGAAATTATAAAGTTGAAGATTTAGACGATTTTATAACAAAAAATCCAAATGTCATATCATGTAATGCTCTTTGGGATCCTCATACAATCACTATTACTTTTGATTATGGTGAAAAAGAAATAGTTTCAGGAGGAGACGTTGAAAAAATATCTTATATTGTTGGCACAGATTTGTCTAATCTTCCAACTCCAACTTATGTAGAGCCATATTATTTTGTAGGTTGGTCGATAAGTAGCAGTGAATATATACAGCCTAAAGAAATTACAGCTGACATTACATTATTTGCTATAATTGAGCAAAAATGACTTTAAAAGGATAAAAGGTAAAAAGGTTTAATTTATAATTGATATAAAAAAACAGACATTGAGTCTGTTTTTTATTTTTAGGTCGATAGAAGAAAGCATGCAGGTATTTAATTTTTGCAAGTAAAATTTATCCGTAATTAATATTTAATTTAATTTGTTTTATTTAATTATTCAGCAGGGGTTTCGTTTTTTTCTGCTAATGCTTTTTCGTAAGCATTAAGAACTGCTGTCTTAATTTCTTCTCTTGTTTCTGTTTTGATTGGATGTGCTATATCTTTGTGGTCACCATCAGCAGTTTTCTTGCTTGGCATTGATATAAATAATCCATCTTTTCCAGCAATTACTTTAATGTCATGAACTACAAAACATTCATCTATTGTTATTGATGCCACTCCTTTTAATTTTGCTTCGTCTTTAAGTCTAATTCTTACATCAGTGATTTTCAAGTTTATTTACCTTCCTTTTAGTTATATTAAGTCTTTTGACTTAATTATATTCTACATATTTTTTTTAAAAAATCAAAATATTTTAACTCTTTTTAA
Organism: uncultured Clostridia bacterium; assembly: GCA_944372505.1. GTDB lineage: Bacteria > Bacillota > Clostridia > Christensenellales > UBA1242 > Caccovivens. The sequence goes on from CALVZK010000002.1 coordinate 15,408, forward strand.
TAAAAATTTAATTGATTTTTGCATATTTTATATATTTTCTTGTTATTTGCATTTGTTAAACATCAACCATTTAAAAATTTACTCTAATTGAATTTACTTTTTTTGTTAAATATTTTTTATTATGCAACATGACATAAAAAAATTCATAAAGAAATAGTATGTTGTTTGAATATAATGGAAGCAAAATATATTATAAATTTTATCATGGGAAGTCGTCCGTGCCAATTATATTATTACATGGATGGGGGTGTGATTCTAAAATTTTTAAGAATTTAATAGAGGCTTTCCCAGATAAAAGTTTTTTAGTTGTTGATTTACCGCCTTTTGGGAAAAGCGAAAAAAATATTGTTGATTGGAGCATATTTACATATGTTGGAATGCTCATGAGTTTATGTGAACATTTAAATATAAAAAAATGTATTTTATGTGCACATTCTTTTGGTGGCAGAATTTCTTTAATTTTGTCTGCTATTGATTGTTCACTTGTTCAATCATGCATATTAATTAGTAGTGCTGGATTAAAACCCAAAAGAACTTTTTCTTATCATCTAAAAGTCATAAAATTTAAGTTTTATAAATTTTTAGGACTTAACACAACTGGTTTGGGTTCAGCGGATTATTTAGCATTATCCCCTAAAATGAAAAAGATATTTATAAATATAATTAATACTCACTTAGATGATTATAGTAAAAAAATTAATATACCTTGTTTAATTATTTGGGGTGAAAATGATAGTGAAACCCCTATTTATATGGCAAGGCGATTAAATAAAAATATTAAAAATTCGAAACTAGTAGTTGTAAAAAATTCTGGTCATTTTGTGTTTTTAGATAAACCTTTTGAAGTTTACAGCGAAATTCAAAGATTTTTGGAGGATAAATAATGCTTTATTTGAACATATGTATATGTGAAATTATATTCTTATTTTGGAGTTATTATTTTGTCAAGACATATCAACTTGATGGTTACAACATAAAAGCTTTTCTTAACCATGCTGTTGAATTCAAGCTTTCTTTTGGTAATAAAAATAAACTTATTTTTACCAAAAGGATGATAAGATTTATTTTTACCCTTTTTGTTTTTTCCACTGCAATTTTTACGCTAATTTTATTATTTTCCCATAATCCTTTAATTAAAGCTTTAGATTGCATTGTTGTTTATGTTTTTGCGTCTATTTTAATTTCGATTTGCCATTATATCAATTTGCCTATTGAGATTATTATAAAAAAATTTTATATTTCTAAAGCAAGAAAAAAACTTGTCAGATTAAACCCTATAAAAATAGGAATCACTGGTAGCTTTGGTAAAACTTCGACCAAAAATATTTTATGTTCTATTTTAGAAAAAGAATATAAGGTATTAACAACACCTAAAAATTATAATACATTAATGGGGATAACAAAAACTATCTTAAAAGACCTCGACGATCATGATATTTTTATTGCGGAAATGGGAGCTAAACATAAAGGAGATATTGAGGTTCTAACTAAATTTGTTAAACCAAAGTATGGAATTATAACTTCGATAGGAGCTATGCATTTAGATACTTTTAAAAATTTGAAAAACATTGAAGAAACCAAAAATGAATTGCCACTAAATTTAGATAAAGATGGTGTTATGATATTCAATGGAAATAGCATAATAAGTAAAAAACTTTATGATAAATTTTTAGGGAATAAATTTTTAACTGGTATTAAAGGGAGTTTTGCGTATGCCGAAAATATTAATGTTAGTGCTAATGGCTCAAGTTTTGATCTTATAATAGACAACAAAATTCTAAAAGCAAAAACTAAACTTTTAGGTAAATTTAATATTGATAATATAGTAACAGCTTCTGCACTTGCTTATATTTTAGGAATTTCTTTAAAGGATATTGAAGATGCAATATTAAAACTCTCAACTACTCCACATAGACTTGAAATTATAAAAAATAACTATTGTACTATTTTAGATGATGCTTATAACAGTAATGAAATTGGATTTACTCAGGCTCTTGAGGTACTGGATAAGTTCAATGGTATTAAAATTGTCGTTACACCAGGATTAGTAGAAATGGGATCTAAACAAAGCGAAGTAAATTTCTTATTAGGTGGAAAAATTGCTGATGTTGCGGATTATATAATCATTATGAATGAAGTTAATAAAAATTATTTGTTGTCTGGAGCCATTTCTCATAATTTTCCTAGAGATAAAATTTATTTTGCTAACAATAGGAAAAAACAAAAAGAAATTTTAGAAAAATTAATAATGCAAGGCTGTGTCATTCTTTTTGAAAATGATTTGCCTGATAATTTTATGTAAGGAGGATTTATGTTAAATATCGCAGTATTTTTTGGAGGAAAAAGCGTTGAACACGACATCTCTATCATAACCGCCATGCAAGTAATTAGAAGTTTAAAAAATTATAATGTTTTGCCTGTTTATATTTTGCCAGATGGTCGATTCTTAACTGGAAATAAACTTAAAAAAAGTCAAAGTTTTTTAAACTTTAAAATGAATGGTTGCAAATTTGTTACTTTTGACATGGGTAATCAAAATCTATTAGTTTTATCAAAAAATAAAATTAAAAATAAAATAAAGATTGATTGTGCCCTACTTTGTAATCATGGTCATGGTGGCGAAGATGGTTCTCTTCAAGGATTATTAGAACTTGCCAATATTCCATACTCCTCTAGTAATGTTTTGTCAAGTGCTTTAACAATGGATAAAGTTCTTACTAAAATCATGTTAAAACATGCGAAAATTAACACACCTGCATATTTGCATTTTGACAAATGTCAATATGAAACAAATAAAATAGATATTTTACACAAGATTAAAACAAAAATAAAACTCCCCTGCATTGTAAAACCAGCAAGTTTAGGTAGTAGTGTAGGGGTGAACATATGTGAAGATGAAGCAAATATAGAAAATTTAATTGATCAAGCTTTTGCTTATGATAATAAAATTATTGTCGAAGAATTTATTACAAATGCTAGAGAATTTTGTTGCGCTGTACTTAAAATAGGTCAAAAATTGTTAACAAGTCGCGTTACAGAGATTGATAAAAAAGTCATATATTCTTTCAGTGATAAATATTTAACCAAAAAGGAACCTGAAAAAAGAGAAATAAGTAAATCATTAAATGACAAAATCAAATCTTACAGCACTAAAACTTACAGTGCTTTGCTTTGTGATGGTATTGTTAGGATTGATTTTCTTTACAATGAAAAGAAAAACAAACTTTATGTTAACGAACTTAATAGTATCCCAGGTTCTCTATCTTGTAATATGTTTGAAACTAATTTTGATGATTTATTATCAACTTTAATAAAAGAATCTATATTTAAAAAAGAAAGTCAAAATGATATTGTATATAAATTTAATAGCGATGCAATAAAAAAATTTATTGATATGGAGTCACATTTTAAATATAAAAGATAGTATGTTATTGACTTTTCTGATATTGTTAAAATTTAAAAGGAGCCAAAATGCGACTAGGGAATTTGTTAAAAGATGTAAATATTCTTGCATCTAATGTGGATTTAAATATAGAAATAAATGATATCAAAATTAATGACAAAGACATTAAGAGGGGAGATATCTTTGTCGCATTGAATGGGGTTACACAAAATGGTAATAATTTTATAGACAGTGCTTTTGAGAAAGGTGCCAGTATTGTCATAAGTGATGAAAAAGAAGGTAGTAATATTATCAATGTTGATAATGCAAGAAAAGCATATGCTTTAATTTGTAAAAATTTTTTTAACAGATGCTGTGAAAAACTAAAAATTATTGCAATTACAGGGACTAATGGGAAAACGACCATTGCTAATATAACTGGTGAAATATTAAACTATTGTGATATAAAAACAGGGGTAATAGGAACGCTAGGAGCAAAAATTGAAGATGAAATAATTGATACTCATTTAACTACTCCTGATCCTTATTTATTACATTCTATTTTTAAAACAATGAAAGAAAAAGGTTGTGAATATGTTGTTATGGAGGCTTCAGCACATGCGCTATTTTTAAATAAACTTGAAGGAATTAATTTTGAAATAGGAGTTCTTACTAATATAACTCAAGACCATTTGGATTATTTTAAAACAATGAAAAATTATGCCGATGCTAAATTTGAATTGTTTAATAAAAAAATGTGCAAAACTGCCCTTATTTGCACTGACGATAAATATGGGAAAGATTTTTTTGTTAACTGCAAAATTCCTGTTTTTAATTATGGAATTAAAGGAAATAGTTTTTATTCTGCAAAAAATATAAGAGAATCTTTAAACGGAAGCGAATTTGACTGTAAATTTTCTAATAATGTTTATCATATTAGTACAAATTTAGCAGGACATTATAATATAAATAACACTTTAGCAGTTTTAGGAATATGTGATATTTTAAATTTACCTTTTGATAAAGTTAAAGAGGGATTGACCTATATTAATCCAGTTGAAGGAAGATTTAATATTATTAATTTGAATGATTGTAATGTCGTTATTGATTACGCCCATACTCCAGATGGTCTAGATAATGTATTGAAAACAGCCAAACAATTAAGCGGGGATAAAAAAGTCGTTGTAATTTTTGGTTGTGGGGGTAATAGAGATAGGCAAAAAAGACCTTTGATGGGGAAAATTGCCTCGCAAATTGCTGATGTTGTAATATTAACTAGTGATAATCCAAGATATGAACAGCCTATGTCAATTATTGAAGACATTAAAAAAGGAATAGAAGGGAAATGTTTTGTTATAGAGAATAGAAAAGATGCTATTAAATTTGCCTTATCAAATTTTCATAATGGAGAAACAATAGTGATTGCTGGCAAAGGTGCTGAAAAATATCAAGAAATTAATGGTACAAAGTTTGCATATAACGATTTTGATGAAGTTTATCAATTTTGCAGATATAATTTAAACAACAATAAGTTTTAATAGAAATCCCTTTAAGGGATTTTTTTGTATATTTTTATCAATTTAGAATATATATTTTAAATTTTAATATCATAATTATGAGATATTTTATTTAAGGAGCAAATATGCTTAACTTCTTTTTGAGTGGACTTACTGGGTTAATACTCGCTATTATTTTAGGTGTCCCGATTTTAAAACTTTGTAAAAAATTTCATTTGTCACAAACAATTTTACATTATGTGGACAAGCATGCAGGTAAAGCCGGAACTCCTACAATGGGTGGATTTATTTTTATTGTTGCAGGAATAATTTCAGTTTTAATTTTTGTTAGATCTGATTTTTATCTGCCGATTCTTATTCTTTTAACTATGTTAGCTTATGGACTTTTAGGGTTTTTAGATGATTTTATTAAGATTAAATTTCACAAAAACGAAGGATTAAAACCTTATCAAAAAATTATTGGACAAGTTTCGCTTGCTTTAATAATTGCACTTTTTGTTTATTTTAAAATAGGGGGGCAGTTAGATTTTTTTGGATTAAAAATAAATCTTGGTCTATTCATTATTCCATTTATTGTTGTTTTTTATGTTGCAGTTACAAATGCGGTTAACCTATTAGATGGGCTTGATGGACTTGCTAGTTCGGTAAGTACAACTTATTTATTATTTTTCGGAGTTATATTATCTATTCTAAATTTTAATAATTTAGCTATTATTTCATTCGCTTTTGTAGGTGCATTAATAGGATTTTTAGTTTTCAATGGTTTTCCTGCTAAAATTTTTATGGGCGACACTGGTTCGTTGGCTTTGGGCGGTTTAATAGCATCAATTGCTGTTATGTCGGGTTTAGAACTAATCCTTCCTTTAATTGGTATTTTATATGTACTTACTGCTTTATCAGATATTATTCAAGTTGGTTATTATAAAAAAACTCATAGGCGCATTTTCAAAATGGCTCCTCTTCATCATCATTTTGAACAAAGTGGTGTGCATGAAAATAGAATTGTGACAGTATATATAATAATAACGCTAATTTGTGGGCTTGCGTGTTTAATAGGTTATATGGCTGTTGCAGGAGTAATATGAGGTTAAATGGTAAAAGAGTTTTAGTTTATGGAATGGGAATTAGTGGGCAAGCTGCCTGCAAACTATTGTTTGAACATGGTGCGATTGTTAGTATTTATGATGACGAAAAACGTTTTTCTGGATATTTTAACTTTGAAAAAGAACCAATGAAAAGAAAATATAATTTGGTAGTAGTAAGTCCTGGAGTAAAGGTACTTGGCAATAATTTAATTTCTCATTTTGTTATTGAAAAAACTCCAATAATTAGCGAATTAGATTTAGGATTTTTGTTCTTCGATGGAAAAATAATTGGAATTACAGGTACTAATGGGAAAACTACTGTTACCTCTCTTTGTGGTGAGATCTTTAAAAAATCAGGTAAAGAAACTTTTGTTTGTGGGAATATTGGATTACCTTTATCTAATGTTGCTTTATCTAATACAAAAAATTCTTTTGCAATATGTGAAGTAAGCAACTTTCAACTTGAATTAAGTAAATATTTTTATTGCGATCTTTGCTGTATTACAAACATCGCTCCTGACCATTTAGATAGACATGGTAGTTTAGAAGAATATATTAGAGTAAAAAGAAAAATCGTTTCTAAAAAGAAAAAACAAAAAGTGATATTAAATTTAGACGATGAAACTGTTAGAACTTTTTGTCAAGATAAAAAAGTCTTATATTTTTCTAAAAAACTTCTTAATAAAGGAGTTTTTGTTAAAAATAATGCTATATTTTATAATAAAATTAAAATTATTTCTTTAAATGATATTCCACTTTTTGGTGAGAAAAATTTAGAAAATGTTCTTGCGGCTGTAGCTATTGCCTGCAAATACAAAATTAAGGCAAACGTTATAAAGAAAGCAATATTAGAATTTAAAGCGCCTCATCATAGAATTGAATGGCTGGGGAAATTCAATGGTGCGGATATTTTTGATGATTCCAAGGCAACAAATATTTCTGCAGCACTTGCCTCTATAAATTCTTTGGGAGAAAGAGGGCTTGTTGTTTTATTTGGTGGTCTTAATAAAGACTGTCAGTTTGACGAGTTATTTAACAAAGGAATTGATTACGAAAAAATAATATGTTTTGGTCAAGCTGCTGAAGAAATTTCAGATTGTGCAAAGAAATACGGCTATTCAACTTTTAATTTCCCATCTTTAAAAGAAGCCACTTCATTTGTTAGAAAAGACGCAAAAGAAGGACAAAAAATATTGTTGGCACCAGCATGTGCAAGTTTTGATGAATTTGCCTCTTATGCAGTAAGAGGAGAGGTTTTTAAGGAGATAATTTTTGGTAGTTACGAAAAAATCGAAATGTCAAACTGACATTATTATTATCATTTGTTTAGTTTTAGCACTAGTATCTTTTGGTTGTCTTATGGTTTATAGTGCTAGTTTTTATAGTGCTCAGTATCATTATGGTAATCAGTATTTTTTTCTTTTTAAACAAATTCTAGGCGTTGTGATGGGCATTTTTGCTATGATTTTTTTTATGTTTTTTGATTATCACTATTTGAAAAAACTAAAGTGGTGGATAATGCTAGCAACATTTGTTTTACTTATTCTTGTCTTTATTCCGGGGCTTGGAGTTGAAAGTTATGGAGCGAAAAGATGGGTGTCCATTTTGGGATTTTCAATTCAACCTTCGGAAATTGCTAAATTTGCTCTTGTCATTTTCATTGCTTCGTACATGTCTGATAATTATGATAAAGTAAAAACCTTTAAAGGATTATTGCCAGTATTGTTTATTGGAGGTCTTACTTGTCTTTTAATTATGCTTGAGCCTTCCATGAGCGTTACAATGTGTATTGCTTTTGTAACTTTATTTATGTTAATAATTGGGGGTATGAGTAAAAAACATACTTTGCTTTTTTCTATACCCGCATCAGCATTAGTCCCGGTCCTGATTATTCTCGAGCCGTATAGATTAAAACGCTTATTAGCATTCATCGATCCTTGGGCTTCTCCACAAGGTGAAGGGTTTCAATTAATCCAATCTCTTTATTCGTTAGGAGATGGTGGTTGGTTTGGTGTAGGATTGTTTAATTCAAGACAAAAATTTTTGTTTTTACCTTTTGCAGAATCGGATTTTATATTATCTATCATAGGTGAGGAAATTGGATTTATTGGATTGCTATTATTAATGAGTGTTTTTCTATTTTTAATTGTCAAACTTATTAAAATTTCTTTAAGTGCAACTGATAGATTTGGGGCTATGCTTGTAGCAGGAATAGCTTTTATTATTGGAGTTCAAACACTTCTAAATATTGCTGTGGTTACAGGTTCAATTCCGCCAACGGGGTTGCCACTTCCTTTCATTTCAAGTGGTGGAACATCTGTGATGATGTTTATGGCAGGGATTGGCATTTGCCTAAATGTTTTAAAGCAAAGTAGAAATTGATAAAATTTGAGTAAAGTTGATTTTTAATTTTCATTTTGATATACTGTGACCACAAAGGAGAAAATAATGAAAAATTATTTTATAGTTCACGCACTTGATAATGTTGGTAATGACTATTGGTATCCATGGTTAAAAAAACAAATAGAAGAAAAAGGATCTGTTTGTTACCTTCCAACTATGCCAAAAATAGAAAATACAAGTTATTCTTCATGGGCTGAAGAGTTTGATAAAATTGCTAAAAATTTAAACAAAGACAGCATTGTAATAGGTCATTCAACAGGGAGCATTTTTCTTGCACATTATATTATTGAACATAAAATTTATATCGATAAATTTATAGGAGTAGTTTCTTTTAATGAGCCAAATAGTAATGGAGAACACGAAGATTGGGACGAAATAAACAAATCATTTTTTGTGAAAAATTTGGAAGATTTAAAGCAATATTGTAAAGAGCGTATTTGTTTTTATTCTCCATCTGACATATATGATTTCAATAAATTGAGTAGATTTGCTGAGATAGTCGATGCAAGAAAAATTATCATAAAAGATGCTGGTCATTTCACTGCAGCAACAGGATATGGTGAAAAATTTGAAGAAATATTGCCTTATATTTTCAGCAAATAAACATATTTAGTGAAATTAGTACAATAACTGATGTTAAAGGGTTCAATTTCACTAACAGGACTTCCGCTTCCTTTCCTTTCAAGTGGAGAGATTTTGGTTATGGTTTTTATAGTTGAGCTCGAATTTGCTTGAATGTTTTTAGACAAAGCAAAATGACAGTAAAAATATAAAAAATATATAATATAAAATAATAAATATTTTTTTTAATCAAAAAAAACTAATGTTTATCAAAAAGAGTTTGTATTATACAATAAAAAATGAAAGATAAAAATTGTTTTTAAATTGACAATTTTTTTGCTGTATATTAAACTGTTTTTGAGGTTAATATTATGAAAGAATTAAAGTTAACAAAAAAAATTGTTAAAAAAGCGGCTAAAAAAATATTTTTGAAAGGAAATAAAAAGCTCAATTTTAAAAGTGAATATGATTACTATACAGACAATGATTTAGCATGTGAAAAATTTTTTGTTTCTTACTTAAAGAAATATTTTCCATCTGACAACATAATTGGAGAAGAAACTTGTCAGGAAGGAAAACTAAAAGGACGAACATGGGTAATTGATCCTATTGATGGGACTCATAATTATGCAAATGGGATAGAAGCATGTGGAATACAAATTGCTTTTTGTGAAAACGAAGAAGTAAAATTTTCTATAATTTATTTGCCATATTTTAAAGAACTTTATACTTGTATAAAGGGCGAGGGAGTTTTATTAAATGGGAAAAAATTGTACACAGATAAAGACATGGTCCTTGGTCAATCACTGATAGAATTTTCAACATTACAACATGATGAGAAAATAAAAAATATAATACTTGACGCTATGAGCAAAATAAACCAAAAAGTTCTAGATATGAGGGTTGTTGGTTGTGGTACTTGGGAGTTTGTAAGTATGCTTAAAAGGAAACTTGGGGCTTATGTGTTAATTAGAAAAAAAATCTGTATATGGGATTTACTCCCTGGCGTCACCATGTGCGAAGAAAATGGATTAAAAATTTCAAATAAAGTATATCATGGCGTTGAATATTTAATTGTAGCAAATAATGACGAGATTTTTCGTTATGTTGAAAAAATAGTTAGATCAAGTATTTTGAGAAATAAATAATTATAGAAATTTGAAAGAACTAGATTTAGTTTTAAACAGTATATTGCGGATAAAAATTATTATGTTAAAAATAGTCATGAAAAAGGTGATAAATAAGAAGGTTAATTTATTGTGCTTTTTCTAGATAATCACGACTATATTTTTTCAGTAATTAAAATATATTTATTGCAATAACTATTGTTAAGAGATTCAATTTCACCAACAGACTTACTACTGCCATTTATTTCAGGTGGCGGAACCTCTGTCATGATGTTTATGGCGGGAATAGGTATTTGCTTAAATGAATTAAGGCAAAGCAAATGTAAAGATTATAAAGTGATAAAATTTAAGAAATTATTAAAACACAATACCAAAATTAAGCAAATTCGACAATAATTTTAAAAAAAATTAGAAAAAAATTAAAACTTTATAAATTTTAAATTAGTCATGATTTTTTATTTAAAGTTTATTTTTTAAAATGTTGTAATTTGCAACTTATATTTTTATGTTTCATATAAATCTTATATGGAAAGTTTTTATATTGTTGGTAGAAATCAGTTAAATGGATCTGTTAAAATTGATAGCGCTAAAAACGCACTTTTACCTATTCTTGCTGCTTGCATTTTAATAAATGGAGAAGTTTATTTGAAAGATGTTCCTAAATATAATGATGTTGTCGCTATGACAAAAATTCTTACACATTTAGGAGCAAAGATTAGTTGGAATGATGACAATTTAATTGTAAATTGTGCTTGTCTTGATGCTTGTGATGTTCCTGATGAACTTGCAAGAGTTGTTCGCTCTTCTATTTTTACTTTAGGTCCAATTACTGCAAGATTAAAAAAAGCAAAAGTTGCTTATCCAGGAGGGTGTGATATTGGGCTAAGGCCAATAGACATACATTTGGCAGGGTTGAGACAATTAGGAATAAAAGTTATAGATAAAAATGGTTACATATATACAGATGGAGAAAAAATATCTTCAAATGATGTGATGTTATCTTTTCCCTCTGTCGGGGCTACTGAAAATATCATGATGCTTGCTGTATTTGCTAAAGGTCAAACTAGAATTTTTAATCCTGCAAGAGAACCTGAAATTGTAGATTTACAAAATTTTTTAAATAAATGTGGAGCTAAAATTTCTGGAGCAGGAGGGAATGTAATATCAGTTGAAGGAGTAAATGATTTACATGGTTGTGAATATAAAGCAATTTCTGATAGAATAGAGGCAGGAACTTTTTTGATAGCTGGAGCAATGTGTGGTGGTGAAATTGAATTAGATGGTGCAGTTTCAAATCATAATCAGGCACTTTTAACAAAACTTGAAAAAACTACTTGCAAAATCAAATGTTATAATGATAAAATAATTTTGAAAAGTATACGAAGACCGAAATCTTTTTTAGAAGTCGAAACTGCAGTTTATCCTGGGTTCCCTACCGATCTGCAAGCACCAATGATGGCTCTTGCTTGTGTCAGTGATGGTTATAGCATGATTTGTGAAAATTTATTTGAAGCAAGATTCAAACATGTTGGCGAGTTATTAAAAATGGGCGGAGATATAAGATGCAAAAACGGAATATGTATTATTTGTGGCAAAAAAAAGATTTATGGTGCTGATGTAGAAAGTACTGATTTGAGGGGTGGGGCATCTCTCGTTTTGGCAGGATTAGTTGCCGAGGGCTATACGACAGTAAAAAATATAGAATTTATTGATAGAGGATATTTCCATTTAGAAGATAAATTATCAAGTCTTGGGGCTTCTATTAAAAGGATTAAAAGTGAAGAGAGGTTGGATAATTACAATTAGTATTATTGTTTTTGTTTTAGGACTATTAGTTCTACTTTCTTTCACATTGTTTTCCTTAAAAGAAGTAAAAATAGATTATCGGACAAGTTTTAGTCAAGAGTTAAATGATGAAGATATTATTGACAGTGGTAAATTTGCATATAAATCTTCGGTCTTTTTTCATGGCAAAAAAACTTATATAGAGAATATTGAAAATCAATTTCCTTTTGTTAAAGTTATAAATATTGAAACTGTTTTTCCTTCTACATTTGTTGTTCATATAGCTCAAAGACAGGAAGTTTTTGCTGTTAAGTATAATAATAGTTATTTAATTTGTGATGAAGAATTAAAAATTCTTAAAATTGTTGATTCTTTTTCTAATGATAGAAATAATTCTATATTAATACTAAATATAAAAATTGATAATGAAAATTTATCTGTTGGAGATTTTTTATCAATTTCAAATTATTGTGATATCTATAATTCTTCTTTAAAATGTAATCGAAATTTATCCGTTATGCAATCTATTATTTCTTCAATTTCATATGGTCAAGTATTTGATGATGTGTTGTCTACATATCAGCAAACTTTAACTTTAAATTTATTTGATGGACAAAGCTATATTATAAAGAATTGTTCTTATGGATTAGATGCAAAAGTTAAATTGTTTTATGATGTGTATAGCCAAATATATACTTATATAGGAAAATCTATTAATATTGATGGACAAGATGTAGTCTTAACTGAAGATAATCTTAAAAATGCTGTAATTTTAATTGATAATTATTATGATTATTCTCATTTTGATGAAAATGATTGTTATTTTAATATAGTTGAGTTGACAAATTGGGAACTTTGAGGTAAAATTTAAATATAGTTTTGTAGGTGCATATGATAAAAGATAAATTTGTTTTTGTAGTCGATATTGGTTCTTCAAAGTTACGGGCAATGCTTGCAGGTAGTGGTCTTAACAATACTTTTATTATAAAAGCATTTAAAGAAATTAATTATGATGGTTTTTATGAAGGTAAATTTCTTAGTAAAGAAAAAATAGCACCACTTTTTGAACAAATAGTTAAAGAGTTTGATATTGAACCTAATAAAAAATTTGATAAAATATATATTTCTGTTCCCGCAGAATTTTCTTCTGTTGTAAGAACAGATGTAACTATTAATTTTGGAGATAAAAGAAAAGTAAAAAAACAAGATATTGATTCACTTTTTTATATGGCTGGTGAAAAAGCAAAACACAGCGATGTAGAAGTTGTTTGCGTCAATGCAATTTCCTATATTTTAGATGATGGTAGAATTGTAGTTCATCCTATAGGCGAAAACGCAATGTCTATCAGCGGAAAACTTTCAGTTGTTTATGTTAAAAAAGATTTTGTAGATTTATTTAATTCTATTGTTGCAGGTCTTGGATTTAACCAAGTTCAATATATCTCTGATCCTTTAAGCCAAGCATTATATTTGTTGCCTAAAGAAAGAAGGGAAGATTTGTCTCTTATTATTGATGTTGGAGATTTAACCACGAGTATAGCATTTGTCAAGGGAGATGGATTATATGCTCTTACAAGTTTTTCTAGAGGCGGTGGGTTCATAACGAATGATTTAGCAGAAGCATTTGATTTAACTATGGGCGAAGCTGATAGATTAAAGCATCAAATTGTTTTATCTCTTAAAGGGAAACAAAGTGATTGTTATGAGTTAACAAATGATTTAGGCAAAATAATTAGAATTTCTCTTAATAGTGTTAATGAAGTAGTAAGTTATAGAATTGAAGAATTAGCACAGGTTGTCAGCAAATGCGTTCAATTAAACACTAAAGAATTTATTACTTATTTACCCATTTATTTAACGGGGGCAGGATTAAGTGAAATTAAAGGGGGGAGAGATTATCTTGCTAAATGTATAGGAAGAAATATTAGTTATGCTCTCCCACCACTACCAGGCAAAGATAAACCTTCACTTGCGTCTATTTTTTCGCTAGTTAACAGCGCCTTAAAAGAAGAAGAATAAAATAAAACTATAAATTATTAATTATGTCTTGAAATTTTGTTTATTTGTAGTTATAATATTAATGTATAAATATGCAAAATTTATGAATAAAAATTTGATTTTATGCATTTTATAAAAAATTTTTATAGAATTAATTGCAAATTTATTCAAAAAGTATTACAATAAGATAAATCATAGTAAGGAGAAATGTTTATGAATGATAATAGAATTACTTCTATCGCAAAAATTAAAGTTTTAGGAGTTGGGGGTGGCGGAAACAATGCCGTTAATCGTATGATTGATGCTGGCGTTACTTCTGCAGAATTTGTTGCTGTCAATACTGATCAACAAACTCTTTTGGTTAGTAAGGCAGAAACTAGATTACAAATAGGCGAAAGATTAACTGGCGGACTAGGTGCTGGTGCTAGACCAGAAATTGGACAAAAGGCTGCGGAAGAAAGTAAATCTTCTATTACTGATATGTTGAAAGGGACAAATCTTCTTTTTATTACTGCTGGTATGGGTGGCGGTACTGGTACAGGGGCTGCTCCTGTTATTGCACAAATCGCTAAGGAATTAGGAATTCTTACTATAGCAGTTATTACAAAACCTTTTAGTTTTGAAGGACCTATTAGAGCAAAAAACGCTGAAGAAGGACTAGAAAAGTTAAGAAAATATGTTGATGCGCTTGTTGTTATTCCAAATGAAAAATTGTTGGAAATTGTTCCAAAGAAAACTCCTCTTGCAGAATCGTTCAGATTTGCTGATGATGTTTTGAGACAAGGGGTTCAAGGAATCAGTGATCTTATTGTTTATCCTGGACTTATTAATCTTGACTTTGCAGATGTCACGACTATTATGAAAGATAAAGGGCTTGCTCATATGGGGATTGGTTATGGTACTGGCGATAATAAGGCTTTAGATGCTGTTAAGCAAGCAGTTGCAAGTCCATTACTTGAAACAACTATTGAAGGAGCTACTGGTCTTTTGATTAATATAAAGGGTGGAAATGATCTTACTCAAGATGATTTAAGTGAAGCTGCTGCTTTAGTTAGAGAAGTTGTTGATAAAGATTGTAATATAATTCTTGGGACAAGCATTGACGAGAATATGCATGATGAAGTAGAAATTACTTTAATTGCCACAGGCTTTCCAAATCCTAATGAAGAAAAACAACCTAAAAATGAGGAAATTGCAGGGGCTAGATCTATTGGAAATATGGGACAAAATAAACCTGCTTTCTCGGCTAGAAGCATGTTTTCGAATTATGTTCAAAAAGAAAAAGAAGAGGAAATGTCAAAACCTGATGTTTCAGTTGAAAAAGGAAACGAAGATTTCGGTTCTTCAAGAGTTGATCTTAAAAATTCCAATGTTCCACCTTGGATTGAAAAATTAAGAAGAAATAAAAAATAATCACTAAAAGTGATTATTTTTTTTTGTTTTGCTTATTGCTTTTTTAAAATATTGGAGTATAATATTTATTGAGGTAAAAATATGGGGATACTAAAAACTTTAACTGATGTTGTATATAAAATTTGTGCAAGTTTTTTTACTTGTTTAGGAATTGATAGTACTATAAAAACCACAAATAATTTGTTTAAAGAGAGTTTAACATTTAAAGGTGGTTGTTTTGATAAAAAATATGAAGGTGATGCTTTACAAAGAAAAATTGCTCAACAAAATAAACAAGCTAATGATAGGCAATTAGAATTACTTGAAGAAATTAAAAATTCTTTATAATCTTTATTTTATATTTAGGGACATTTATGTGTCCCTTTTTTCATGTGACAATAATTGGCTTTTATTGTTATATTTCGATAAATCTTTATTATTTGCGTTTTAATATAATATAGTAAACTTAAACAAGGCGGCCATTAAGATATATGCAAATAGAAATAGAATTATCGTTAGTAATTAATGTTTTTTTGAATTTCTTGATTTTAAGTCTTACTTCGCTGCTTTTAAAAGAAAGAATGAGACTCCCTTTATTATGGGCTTTATTGGGAGCATGTATTTCTTTGATTTCACCGCTTTTTTTATTAAATGTCTATTTTAAAATTTTACTTCAAATTTTTACTTGTCTTTTAATTACTTCTCTTGCTTATAGTTTTACATCTTGGAAAAGATTTTTTATTATTTGTGGCACTTTTGTTTTAATTACTTTTTTGTTTGGCGGAGCAAATTATGCTTTACAAAATCTAATTGGACAATTTCCTCTTTTTGTTGTAGCAATAGTTGGCAGTTTAATTTATATTATTGTTAAAATTATTTATTTTAACCAACGGAAAAAGAACAACATTGATAAATTTAGTTACAAAGTTATAATAAAAGACAATGGTAAAGTTTTGCAAGAAGACGGATTTTTAGACACTGGCAATGTGCTTTATGACACAATTACTAAAAAGCCTGTTATACTTATAACTTTTGATGTTTTTCAAAAATTATATTCTAATGTTTCTTATATAAATGCTTTTATGAAAAAAACGCAAAATTGTTCTATTAAAAATGGTCATTACATAAAAATTAATAGTATAGGTTCTGGGACAAGCATTTTAATTTTTACTGTTGATGAACTGTTGGTCGGCGATGATAAAAGTTATAAGAATGCAATGTTAGGACTCTCTTTTTCAGGATTTGATAAGTGTTTTGGGAAAAAGATTCTACTACATAGCGAATTATTTTAAGGAGGAATTTATGTTTAATCTTTTATTTAAAATTAGATTGTTTTTATTTAATTTATTTCATAGAAAAAATCTTTTAGATGTAAAGAATATTGTTTGTTATGTCTGTGGTAACGAGGAATTTTTGCCACCTCTTGAAAGCGAAGAAGAATATCAGTTGATTGTCAAAAAAGAAAAAGGAGATTTATTCGCTACAGAAAAATTAATTGAACATAATTTAAGACTCGTTGCTTATATTGCTAAAAAATTTGAAACAAGTGGTATTGAATTTGAAGATTTAATTTCAACTGGCGCTATTGGACTTATAAAAGCAGTTAAAACATTTAAACTTGACAAAAATATTAGACTTGCCACTTATGCTTCTAGATGTATTGAAAACGAAATTTTAATGTTGATTAGAAAAACAAGTAAAATCAAAAATGATGTCAGTCTTGATAAACCTCTTTGTGAAGATGGAGAGGGAAATCAATTAGTTCTTGCAGATATTCTTCCTTGTGATGAAGATGTTATTACTTCTGCAGTTGATCAACCAGCAGAGAAACAATTGATTAATGAATTTATTTCAAAGTTAAATAAAAGAGAAAGAGAAATTATGATTTTGAGATATGGTCTTCTTGGACACGAAGAATTAACTCAAAGGGAAGTTGCAATTAAATTAGGAATAAGTCAAAGTTATATTTCCAGACTGGAGAAAAGAATTTTGAATGACATGAAAATACAACTTGAGAAACAAATGTCAATTTAGTTTCATTTTTGTCCTTTTTTGTCGACAGAGTATATTAATCTATACTAATGCAAAAGATATACCAAATGGAGGGTGGTATGTCTTCAAAAGTTAGTATTTGTGGTGTTGATACCGCAAAACTTCCTAAACTTAAAAATAGCGACATGATTGAACTTATGAAAAGAATTAAAAATGGCGATGAAAAAGCAAGAGAATATTTTGTTGTTGCTAACTTAAGACTTGTACTATCTGTTGTTCATAGATTTGGGGGCAGAGGAGATAAGGCTGATGACATGTTTCAAGTGGGATGTGTTGGTCTTATGAAGGCTATTGATAATTTTGATGATAATTTAAATGTTAAGTTTTCTACTTATGCTGTGCCTATGATTGTTGGCGAAATTCGAAGATATTTAAGAGATAATAATTCTATAAGGGTTTCTCGTTCTATGAGAGATGTTGCTTATAAAGCCTTGCAGGCAAAAGAGCTTTTGTCTAAATCTTCATTTAACGAACCAACTATGGAAGAAATTGCAAAAGAGATTAATATGCCTGTGAATTTAGTTACTTTTGCGTTAGATGCTATTAGTGATACAGTTTCTTTAAGCGAGCCTGTTTATACAGATGGTAGCGATACAATTCATCTTTTAGACCAAATAGCAGATGAAAAACATACTGATGATAATATTTATGAAAATATTTCTATTAAAGATGCAATTAAAACTTTATCTACTAGAGAAAGAGAAATTCTTTTAATGAGATATTATGTTGGGAAAACTCAAACGGAGGTTAGCGAAGAAATAGGAATAAGTCAAGCACAAGTGTCTAGACTTGAAAAAAATGCACTAAAAGTAATTAAAGAATTTTTGGTTTAATTTGTAATTTTTTGACGAAATAACTCATATCTTAAAATGTGGAAAGTACGTTTTTAGAACTAAGATGTAAAGAAGTAGTAAATATTTTAGATGGTAGAAGATTGGGACATATCACTGATATGGTATTTGATCTTGGTTCAGCTAGAGTTTTAGGATTTATTGTTCCAGCAGAAAGAACAGGCTGGAATATCTTTAAAAATAATGATCAGCTTTTTATTCCTTATGGGTGTGTTGTAAAAATAGGAGAAGACGCATTACTTGTTGAACTTCCAAGTCAAGGGGTTCCCACGAATCCATATATTTTGGCTCAAAATAATAAGAAATCTTAAATAAAAAAAATGAATTCAATATTTGAAATCATTTTTTTATTTTGTAATTTTTTCAATATTTTTTGTTTTCAATTATTTTTTAATTTTCGATAAACTTTAAAAAATCTCCTATGGTTTTGAAATCATAAAAAACAGATGCATATCTAATATATCCTACATCATCTAAATTTTTTAAGCGATCTAACACCATTTTACCTAATTCATTTGATGTTAGTTCTTGCAAAAATCTATTTTGTATATTTTTTTCTATATCTTTTACAATTTTTTCAATTTCTTCACTATTTATATTTCTTTTTGCAAGCGCAGTTTGCAAACTTTTTAGAAGTTTCTCTTGCTTGTAAGATTCTCTGGAACCATCTTTTTTTATTATTAAAAATGGAACAACATCTATTGTTTCATATGTTGTAAATCTTCTTCCACAGTTTAAACATTCCCTTCTTCTTCTTATAGCATTTTCACTTGTCCTTGAATCTAACACTTTACTTTCTTCACTTCCACAATAGATACACTTCATATTTATCTCCTTATCTTTATAATAGCAAATTATATTTATTTTATCAAATATTTTTTTTATTTTGCAAAAATTGTCATATCATGATTTTATTTTAATAAATTATTTTATGGAAAAGTTAATTAAATGTAAATTTAATAAATTTTTTGTAATCAATAATATTGATGAATCTTTATCTTTGTCTTTAAAAAGAAGACTTTTTGATCTTGGATTTACTAAAGGACAAAAGATTAAGATTTTAAAGAAGTCGTTGCTCGGGAAAACCTATCTTTTACAAATTAGAGACTATACATTATCTATGAGAGATTATCTTGTCAATGCTCTTTGGGTGGATTAAAATGGAGGATTTGTGATAGATGTAGTTTTAGTTGGAAATCCAAATACTGGAAAAACAACTTTATTTAATAGTTTAACTGGGGCTCATGAACATGTTGGAAATTGGCATGGAGTCACAGTAGAACAAAAATCCCGAATATATAAATATAAAAATCATGATGTTAACTTAATTGATCTTCCAGGTATATATTCTTTAACTGCTTTGAGTTATGAAGAAAGTGAAGGGACTAATTTTCTTTTAAAAAATAGAAATAAACTTGTTGTAAACATTTGTGATGCAAGTAATTTACAAAGAAATTTATATCTTACGCTAGGACTTTTAGAAGCAGGATTTAATATAATTCTTGTAATAAATCAAATAGATAAAAAACCGCTTTGTAAAATTGATTTCGCAAAATTAGAAAATAAACTAAATGTTAAAGTTGTTTATATTGACGCAGGCAATAAAAAAAGTGTTGAAAAAGTAAATGATGCTATTTGCAACTTCCAGTCAAAAACACCTAAAAAGTTGCCTTATTTAGATAATTTTGATTTTTCGTCAATTAATGACATAAAAAATATAGAAAAAAATGATATTTTTACCAAAATAAAAATTTTAGAAGATGATGATGTTATAAAAAAACAATTTGGTATCAATAAAAATTTAAATAAAATGGAAGAAGTTGCTAGTGTTAGATATAACTATATTGATAACGTTTTATCCCAATGCTCAACAACAAAAATTCATCCTTATGGTTATAGCAAGCTTGATAAAGTTCTTTTAAATAGAATATTTGCACTTCCTATTTTTATTCTTATTTTATGTGTAGTATTTTATATTACATTTTTTGCTATTGGTGCTTTTTTAAGTAATGGATTAAATTTTCTTCTTGATAAATTTATAATGTCTCCATTATCAAGTTTTATTTCTTCTCATATCGGAGAAAATCACTTTTTCGTTAGTCTATTTGATAATGCGATTGCTGGAGGCGTTGGAACAATAATTTCTTTTTTACCACAGGTCGCTTTATTATTTTTCTTTTTGTCGTTATTAGAAGATAGTGGTTATCTTTCAAGAGTTGCTTTTGTTTTTGATGATATTTTAAGTAAGGTTGGACTTTCTGGTAAAAGTGTATACACTCTTTTAATGGGATTTGGCTGTTCTACCAGTGCTGTTCTTACCGCTAGGAATATGGAAGATAAAAATTCTAAAATAAAAACTGCTCTATTGACGCCTTATATGAGTTGTTCTGCAAAATTTCCTATTTATACCGTACTGGGTGGGGCATTCTTTGGAGCTAAAAATATCTTTGTTATTATTGGCTTATATTTTCTAGGTGTTTTTATTGCGATTTTTCTATCTTGGATTTTTGAAAAAACTATTTTAAAAAGCAAGGCACAATCTTTCATATTAGAGTTTCCTCCATATAGAAACATGAACTTTAAACGAACTTTATCTTTGTTATGGCAGAATATAAAATTATTTATTACTAGAGTTGCAAGTGTCATTTTAGCAATGAATATTATTGTATGGGTTCTTTCTAATTTTACTATCACTTTTAAATTTATTGGGAACGACGATGGCATAAGTATATTAGAAACTTTAGGAAAGGTTTTATCACCTATATTTATTCCACTTGGCTTTAATAGCTGGGGACTTATTAGTGCACTTATTGCGGGCCTTGTAGCTAAAGAAGTTGTCGTGTCTTCTATTGCAATGTTTAATGGAACACAACAAAATATTGCTTCAACATTATTTATCTCCTCCAGTGCGGCATATTTCGCGAGTGGAAGTAGTGTAATTTCATATTTGATTTTCTGTCTTCTTTATTTTCCATGTATTGCTACTTGTTCAGTTTTATGGAGAGAAATAGGGAAAAAGTGGACAATTGTTGGAATTGTTATTGAGTTCTTAGTAGCATATATTGTATCGATGCTTGCATATTTTGTATTTAGAGGTTTTGAAATCTTATCATTTTGGCAGGTTATTATCTTATTTATCTTTATTATAATGATTTTGTTTGCTATAATTTTTATTTTCAAAAAAATAAGAAAGAAAAAAACTTGCCCTTATAATGAATTTTGCAAAAATAAAAACTGTGATAATTGTAATTAATTGTCACAGTTGATTTTTTTTTAGAATAAAATAATAATATGGAAAAGCAAAAAGAAGAAAAAAAATATAAAATAATTTGTATTAAAGCACCAAAGTGGATTAGTTTTCTGCTTAAGAAATTTTTGAAATCAGCATAATTTCTTATTTGCTAAAGATACATACTAATGAAATTTTATAGAGATTTTATATAATAAAAAAGCCAAGCGTTTGCTTGGCAAAATAAAGCATATTTACTCTATGCTTTTTTTGCTGTTCTTATACATTTTGTGCATGCTTTTACAGTTTTTTCTTGTCCGTCTACTGTTATTGTTGTTTTTTGTAAATTTAATTCATATGTTCTATTGTATTTCTTGTTAGAAAAAGATACTTGTTTTCCTGTCATTTTTCCTCTTCCACATACTTCACAAACCTTACTCATGTCTTTCCTCCATTATTTATCTTGCATTATACTATATCATTTTTTATTAAAAAAATCAACTCTTTTTTGTTAGATTTTTTTATTTGTTATATTTAGAGAAGAATTTGGGGAATATTGCTAAAAAACGGTTGTATTTTTTTCTAGAATATAGTATTATATATTAGCAAAGTGTCTATCTCTAGGGGGTTATTTTGACAGTTGATACTAACAACTATTATGGTAATATTTCGATTTCCGACAATTCTATTAGGATTGTCGCGGGTTATGCTGCTCTTGATTGCTATGGTGTTGTTGATCTTGTTTCTAAATCTTTAGCAGATAGTGCTCGTGAATTATTAAAAAAAGAATCTTATTCCAAAGGGATTAAGGTTAGTCATATCGACAACAGAATTTATATTGATGTTTACTGTATTTTAAAATATGGTGTTTCTATTAGTGCAGTTGCAGAATCTCTTCGCAAATCTGTTAAGTATAGCGTTGAAAATTTCACCGGTATGCTTGTTGATGCTGTAAACGTTCATGTTGTTGGAGTTAGGGTTTAGGAGATACTATGATTAAAACTATAAATGGGGCAACCTTTCGAAAGATGATTGTGGCTGGAGCAAGCCTTCTTGAACAAAATAAAAAATACGTGGATTCATTAAATGTTTTTCCTGTTCCTGATGGAGATACTGGAACTAACATGTTTTTGACTATGAAAAGTGCGGTTAATGAACTTTCACAGTGCATTTCTAATAATATTTCATCTTTAAGTGAGGCATTCGCTAAAGGTGCATTGAAAGGAGCTAGAGGGAATTCCGGAGTTATAAC
This sequence comes from uncultured Clostridia bacterium, assembly GCA_944372505.1. GTDB lineage: Bacteria > Bacillota > Clostridia > Christensenellales > UBA1242 > Caccovivens. The sequence goes on from CALVZK010000002.1 coordinate 38,042, forward strand.
TTCTCAAATTTTTAAGGGTTTTGCTAGTGAAACTTCCAAAGTTGATGAAATTACAACAAAGGTTTTTGCAAAGGCTATGCAGGAGGGTGCTAATATTGCCTATAAAGCGGTTACTAAACCTAAAGAAGGAACTATATTAACTGTTATTAGAGTAATGGCTGAAAACGCAGTTAATGTTGCAAAGAAATGCGATGATTTTGAAGTTTTTTTCAAAAAAGTTCTAGACACTGGTGAGGAAATTTTAAAACAAACTCCAGAGATGCTCCCTGTTTTAAAAAAAGCTGGTGTGGTTGATGCTGGAGGGAGAGGAATCATCGTTATATTCACTGGATTTTATAAGTTTTTAATCGGTGAAGAGGATTTTGAATTTAGTTTCGACGATGAAAAGAAACCTCAATCTGTTGATGATGTAATTGCAGATATTAATGCTCTTGAAGATATTCAATTTGGTTATTGTACAGAATATATGATTATTCATATGAAAAAGAAAACTACAGAGGCAGATATTGATAAATTAAGAGAAAAACTTGTTGCTCTTGGCGATTCTGTTATTTGTATTGGTGATTTAAATTTAGTAAAAGTTCATGTTCACTCCAACGAACCTAATAAGGCTCTTGAATATGCCCTTGAATTGGGGGAATTATATAATTTAAAAATCGAGAACATGCGAGAACAAAATCGCGAATTAAAGAAAAAAGCTGTTGTTCAGGAAGAAACTAAAGAACACGGAATGATTGCCGTTGCTCCAGGAGATGGACTTTCTGCCATTTTTAAAGATTTAAGTGTTGACGAAATTATTGTGGGTGGACAAACTATGAATCCTTCTGCTGCTGACATCGCCGCTGCTGCTGATAAAGTTCCTGCAAGAAATGTTTTTGTATTCCCTAATAATAAAAATATTATTTTAGCAGCTCAACAAGCAAATGATCTTACAAACAAAAACCTTATTATTATTCCTACCAAATCTATTCCGGAAGGAATAAGTGCTGCTATAGCTTTTAATCCTGATGGTAGCGTCGAAGAAAATGTTGATGCTATGAATGATGCTATTAAGGGCGTAAAATCGGGCTCTGTTACTTATGCTGTTAGAGACACCCATGTAGACGGTTTTGATCTTTCAGTTGGAGAAATAATAGGCCTTGACGATAAAGCAATTTTGGCAAAAGGCAAACTTGTGGCTGACACAACGGAAAGACTTGTAGAGTGTATGATTAGCGAAGATACCATGAATATAACACTCTTTTACGGCGAAGATATTAGGGAAGATGATGCAAATGCCTTGGCAGAAAAATTAGCTTCAAAATACCCGGATTGTGAAGTTACCGCTGCATATGGTGGGCAACCTGTATATTACTATTTAGTAAGTCTAGAATAAAAGAAATGTAAAAACATTTCTTTTTTTTATTTAAAATGTTTATAATAAAAATGTTTTATGAGATTAGATGTTTTAGTTATGAAACAATTTAATATTTCAAGAAATCGCGCTCAAGGTTTAATAAAAGAGGGAGATGTATTTGTTGATGGAAAATGTATTCAAAAGGTTTCATTTGATGTCAATGAAAATGCTATTATAACCAAAAATAATGTTGAGAGCTTTGTTTCTCGGGGAGCATTTAAATTAATTAAAGCGATTGATTTTTTTAAAATTGATTTTAATGATAAGGTAATTCTTGATATGGGTGCATCTACCGGTGGATTTACTGAAGTTGCTTTAAAATATGGTGCAAAAAAGGTTTATGCGGTCGATGTCGGAGAAGGACAATTAGACTCGAAATTAAAACATAACAACAAGGTTATAAATTTAGAGAAAACAGATGTTAGGCACTTAAAAAAAACAGATATAAGTGATGTTGATTTAATTGTTGGAGATATCTCTTTTATTTCTCTTACAAAGATTCTGCCTCACATAAAAAGTTTATTTCAAAATATAGAGATTGTTTGCTTATTTAAGCCACAATTTGAATGTGGTATTGATATAGCAAAAAAATATAAAGGAATTGTTAAAGATAAAAACATTCACAAAAATTTAATAAAAAGTTTTGTTCTTTTTTTAGATTCGTTAAATTTTAAACTATCTGATATTACTTTTTCGCCAATAAAAGGTAAAAGCGGAAATATCGAATATTTATTGCATATTAACGGGAATGATGTTTTATTTAATATTGATGAAGTTGTAAATATGGCTTTTCAAAATTTTAAAAAATAAAAAACGCATTTATGGTGCGTTTTTATTTAAAACTACTTTTAAGTATTTATATGTTATTAAAATCTATTTGTTTGTGATGCTGTTGGATATAAAGGTAAATCACTTAAGCCAGGGCACGCATTACAAGTAGGACATGCTTGACATGGTGGTATTACTGGATAGCCATATGATGGAACAAGTAAATCCACAACTGCAACAACTTTAACTATTATTTGTAAACATCCAGTTACTGTAAATGTATTTTCGCTAGTATAACTTCCTATTGTACTATTAAATACAGCATTTACTTTAATGTCTACTGGCGTGAATGATGGCTGTGGAACAAATAATACTGCACTTTTTGAAATTGTTATTGAGCTTGTTCCAGTGCCAACAACTCCATTAGCGTCTCTATATGTTACTGTTAATGGGATTGTTATATTCATTGATACATTTGCATAATTTGATGTTGTGTCTAATCTATCTATTACAATATCACTTACTGTTATATCACTTCCTATTTGATTAGTAGCTGATATATATGTTAAAGGTAATGCTGGGCTTGCTGGATTAAAAGCTGTAACAGGTAGAATAACTCCTGTTTCTGTTGTTTGTGATACACATGCATCAAATACTTTTGTAGTTTCAATAAGTACTTTTTCACAAATCCCATTTAGTGGATTACCGCAAATAGGTCCTGGGCGGTTAGGATTTGTATTATTTATATAAAATGACATTAAAAACCTCCTCATTTTATGGTATTTGAGTTGCCTTATAACTCTGATACAATTTAGCATATGCTTTTAGTAGGGGTTTTTGTGCATAATTTATAAAAATATTGATTTTAAATTTTTATTTTGTTAAAATAGTACTTCGGAGGATTATTATGATTTTGGATAATGTTAAAATTAGACTTGCCTCAATTAAAGAAGATATGGCATTTATTAAGGAGTGTCTTTGACCAAACAAAAATTGAGAAAGAAATTTCTAGTCTTAAAGATATACAACTTGAAAAAGATTTTTATTTAGATATTCATAGAGTTCACGATATTGGCAAAAAACTTAAAAATAACGAAGAAAAACTTAATCTACTTTTAAATCTTTCAGAGCAAATTAATGATTTAGATACTTTAATTGAACTTGCAGAAGAAGAAAAAACGAATGATTTAGATGTAGAAATTGAAAATTCACTTCATAAACTTGAAAGTGATATTCAAAAAGCGAAAATTCAAACCTTGTTAAAAGGTAAATATGACAATTTAGATGCTATTATGACGATACACTCTGGAGCCGGTGGAACAGAAGCTCAAGATTGGAGTGAAATGCTTTTCAGAATGTATAAAATGTATTGTGAAAAATCGGGATATAAATTAAGAGTTCTTGACATTTTAAATGGTGATGAAGCGGGAATTAAATCTATTACATTTGAAATTGAAGGTAATAATGCCTATGGATTTTTAAAAGCAGAAAAAGGAGTTCATAGGTTGGTAAGAATATCACCATTTGATTCTAATGCTCGTAGACATACTTCTTTTTCTAGTGTTGAAGTTATGCCTAAATTAGAAGAAGCGCCTGATATAGAAATTAGACCAGAAGACTTAAAAATTGATACTTATCGTTCTAGTGGGGCTGGTGGCCAACATGTAAATAAAACTGAAAGCGCAGTAAGAATTACACATATTCCTACTGGGCTTGTAGCTTCTTGTCAAGTTGAACGTAGTCAAGTTCAAAATAAAGAAGTTGCAATGCAGATGCTATACTCTTTATTAGCAGAAAAACAAGAAAGAGAAGAAATGGAAAAACTTGCATCTATTAGGGGTGATATTAAAAAAATTGAGTGGGGTAGCCAAATTAGAAGTTATGTGTTTTGTCCTTACACTTTAGTAAAAGACCATAGAACTGGATATGAAGATAGTAATATTCAATCTGTGATGGACGGTAATATTCAAGAATTTATTAATGATTTTTTGAAAAAATCTAATTTGTAAATAAATCTATATAAAGTTTGTTAAATTTTTACAAAGTGTTATAATCTTTCAAGGAGGCACAATGAATTTTTTAGAACTATATGATAAAGCATTTGAATATGCTAGCAAAAAACATGCTAAACAAAAAAGAAAAGGGACAAAAATTCCATATATAGTTCATCTTTATGAGGTTTCTCAATATCTTAGAGAAGAAGGTGCAGATGAAAATACTATAATAGCTGGAATATTACATGATGTTGTTGAAGATGCAGGTGCAACTTTAGAAGAAATAAAAAATTTATTTGGAGAAGAAGTTGCTAATATGGTTGGTTTTGAAAGTGAAAATAAAGCTTTACCCTATGTTGAAAGAAAAAAATTACACATGAAAGAAATTAAAAAAAGTAACGACAAGGTAAAACTTGTAAATTGTGCAGATAAGTTATCTAATTTAAAAAGTATTTATTTAGATCTTGTTTATTTTGGAGATATAGTTTGGAATAGGTTTAATAGTACAAAAGAAAACATTAAATTTTATTATAATTTAGCATTAGATGCTTTGCAATCAATTAGTGATAAAAATATTTATAAAAAATTACAATATTATTATGATAAAGTCTTTAATTAATATTTTAAGAAATAAAAGATAATCATTATATTTAAAATAAGGGTTGAAATGGATTATATTAATAGTGTGAAAAAACAATTTGACAAAATACAAAACAAAGAAAATGTTTTAATTCTCTCGGTTGAGTCTTCTTGTGATGAAACAAGTGTGGCTATAGTTAAAAACGGTAGAGAAGTTTTATCTAATGTAATTGCATCTCAAATTGATATACATAGAAGGTTTGGTGGAGTTGTACCTGAAGTTGCCTCTAGAAATCATATCATGGCAATTACTAATGTTTGTAAAGAAGCCGTTAAAATTGCAAATATTGATTTAAAAGAAATTGATGCTATTGCTGTGACTTATGGAGCTGGACTTATGGGAGCTTTACTTGTTGGAGTCAATTTTGCAAAAGCTCTTGCTTATTCTTTGCAAAAGCCCTTAATTGCGGTAAGCCATGTACACGGTCATATTGCCGCTAACTATATTTCACATGAATTTCTTGAGCCACCTTTTATATGTTTAATGGTAAGTGGTGGTCATACGGCCTTATTAAAAATTGAAGATTATAATAGAATGACAAGTCTAGGAACAACTGTCGATGATGCTGCTGGGGAAGCTTTTGATAAAGTTGCAAGAGTGCTAGGATTGCCATATCCTGGAGGGCCTGAGATTGATAAACTTGCTCAAACTGGAGAAAATTCAATAAAATTTACTGTTTCTAATAGTTTGAAAAACACTTTAAATTTTTCTTTTAGTGGAATAAAAACAGAAGTAGTAAATCTTGTCCATAATTTAAATCAGAAAAACGAAAAAATAAATAAAGCGGATATTGCTCGTTCTTTTGAGGAATGTGCCACTGACGAACTTGCTAGTAAAGCAATAAAAGCATGTATTATGTGTAATACTAAAAAACTCGTTGTTGCTGGTGGTGTTGGAGCAAATAGTATGTTAAAAGAGAAGTTGCAAAAATTATGTACAGAAAACAATATTGAATTTTTTAGTCCAGTTCTTAAATATTGTACAGATAATGCCGCAATGATAGGAAGTTGTGCTTATTTTATGATTAAAGATGGTCTAGGATTGGCAGATCTCTCTCTTACGGCAAAACCTAATGTGGAGTTGTAAAATGCAAAAAGTAAAAGATTTCTTTAAAAATTTAAATTTATTAGACTATTTTCTTTATATATTCGGTTTTGTTGGAGTTATAGTATCTTCTATCATTGTAAAAAGTTCTGTATTAACAATTTTATATGCAATAACTGGGATTATTTATGTAAGATTAATGGCAAAACAATATAAAGAATGTATTTTTTTTGGAATTGTTTATGTTGCAATATATATTGCACAATCGACAATTTATAAAAACTGGGGAGAAGTTATTTTATATTCAGCAATATCATTACCTATATTAATTTTTACTAGCGTAAATTGGTTTACTGGCAAAAATAAAAAGAAGGATAAATTGAATAACAATCCAATTAAGTACCAAGAATGGTGTATTTTAATTTCTGTAAGTTTACTTGTTGGCGTGGGTATTTATTTTCTATTAAATTATTTTGATACTCCTAATTTGATAATAGCAGTTATCTCATTTATAATTGGTGTTATTGGCAATTATTTAATTTTGCGAGAAGATGGAAAGATGTTTTTTTGCTTCATTTCATTAAATGTAATCCAGATTTTATTATGGGTTATGCCAATTTTTAAAGAATATAGTTTCAATTATTTAGAAATTCTTCCAATGATATTTACTTTAATAGTATTTCTTATTTCTAATTTTGATGGAACTATAAGATGGTTGAGAGAGCAAAAAATAGAAAGGGAGGACTCTAAAGAGTTGGACAAAAATTTTCAAGATGATAAAACCGAATCCAAAAATAATAAAGAAGAAAACGATATAAACTCAGAGAATAAATTAGGAGGTTAAATATGGAATTATTAGCCCCGGCAGGAAACTTTGACAAATTAATAACAGCTGTTCATTTTGGAGCTGATGCTGTATATTTTTCTGGCAAGAATTTTGGTTTGCGTGCTTTTGCTGGGAATTTTACTGATGATGAAATAGAAAAGGCATTTGAATTTTTGCATAAAAATAATAAAAAAGGTTATGTAACTATCAATATTTTAGCTAATGATAGTGATTTTGAAACAATTGATGAATATTTAAATCTTTTGATAAAAGTTAAAGCAGATGGAATAATTGTGTCTGATTTAGGTCTAATAAATTATATACGAAAAAACTTTCCCTCTATCAATATTCACGTTTCTACACAAGCAAATATTACGAACTCTTATTCAGCTAAATTTTTAGAAGAACTTGGTGTTAAAAGAATTGTTTTAGCGAGAGAGTTAAATTTAGAACAAATTAAGAATATTCACACAAATTTAAATAATGTTGAATTAGAGGTTTTTATTCATGGTGCGATGTGTATTTCATATTCTGGGAGATGTTTATTATCAAATTATTTAACTGGCAGAGATAGCAATCGTGGGGCTTGTGTTCAAGCGTGTAGATGGAAATATTTTATAAGGGAAGAAAATAGAGATGATGAACTGCCTATTGAAGAAGATCAAAGAGGTACTTATATATTAAATTCTAAAGATTTATGTTTAATTGATTATCTAGAGCAATTAAAACAGGCAGGAGTTGAAAGTTTAAAAATTGAAGGCAGAATGAAATCAGATTATTATGTTGCAAGTGTTGTTAATGCTTATAGAAGAGCTATTGACGGATATCAAGATTTAAATATTCTTCACCAGGAACTTGAAAAAACAAGTCATAGACGTTATACAACGGGGTTTATGTTTGGTAGTGATGATAAAGAGTATTTAGAAGATTCAATGCCTGTTCAATCATATATATTTGTGGCAAAAGTTATAGAAAATTCTAAAAATGGTCGAGTTAAGGTTGAAATGAGAAATAGATTTAAAGAAGGAGATATTTTAGAAATCCTTTCTCCTAGTGATAATTTTTTAAAGAATATAAAAATAAATAATATAGTAGACGATAAAGGAGAAAAGATTAATGATGTAAAACTTGTTCAACAAATTGTCGAAATTGATTGTCCATATGATTTAAGTAAAGGAGATATTTTAAGAATAGAAAAAAAATAAAACGCTAAAAAGCGTTTTATTTTTTAATCTTTTGAAAAGTAACCAAAACCATAACATTTTGCACCAACATGAGAGCCCACGACACAACCAATTTCTCCAATTACTATCTCTTGATCTTTTTTAAGAACGGGTTTAATTTTTTCTATTAGTCGTTGTGCAGAGTCCAAAGCATCAGAATGAACTATGTATAACGGATGATTTTCGTCCATTTTAGTTAATTTACTTAATAAAAATGATTCTGCTTTCAATGTTCCCATACATTTTGCAATATTTAATACTTTTCCTTGTTCTATAGATACTATAGGTTTTACACTTAACATTGAGCCTATAACAGCACTAGTTGAAGATAACCTTCCGCTATTTTTTAAATATTTTAGATCATTTATGATTGCATATACATGAATGTTTTTTCTTAGTCTATAAAATTCTTCTTTGATTTTTTCTATATTCTGTTCTTTTTCTATAAATTTGCATAATTCAATTATGATTGCGCCTTGCCCTAATGTTGTAGATGCACTTTCTTCAATAAAGACATTCTTCATACCTAGACTATCAGCTGCCATTTGTGCTTGTAATTTTGTGGTACTCATTTCCATAGAAATTAAAATTGTAATTATAAAAACATCTTCTTTATTTACATATGGTCTATAAAAATTTTCAAACTTATATGCATTAGGCATTGCTGTTTTAGGAATGATTCCTGTTTCTTGCATTTTTTTATAAAATTCTCTTGTTGGTAAACCTTCTGGATAAAGTTCTTCTCCGAACATAACTTCTATAGGAATTATAGTTATATCATATTTTTCCATATATTCTTGTGGAATATCACAAGATGCGTCCGCTACTATTTTAAATTTCATGCATCCTCCAAATATTTATACATTTATAATATCATATTGCAATGTCTTTTGTAAAGAAATTATTAACTTTATATTAAAAGAAATTCATCTGCAAATATCATGCAATTTATCTGTTTAAAGTTTTTTTAAAAAAAAACATTTTTGTAAAATTTTGTAAAAATATTACAAATATAATTGCAATTTTCTATTTACTTATGTATAATGTCAATGTAAATTATATAAGGAGCAACTATGGATAATTATAATGAAATTTTAGTTGAAGAAAAACTAACTATTTATCTAATGGTTTTAAAAATTACTCCAAATTTGAAGGGCTATGACCTAATAAAAGAGGGGGTAAGAAAAATTTTACAGGACCCTTCTAAAAAGCATAATGTTAATCAAAGATTATATTTAGAACTTGCAAATATTTTTAATTTTGATATGGATCTTGTTGATAGGGCCATGAGGAATGCGATAGAGGTTAGTTTTAAAAGAGGGGGAATTGAAGATTTTGAAAGAACTTTTAAAATTGATTTTACCTCATCAAAGCCTTCACCTAGAGAGCTTATTTGTATTTTATCGGAAAAAATTATGTTAGATAAAAACATCGCAAAAAGGAGCTTTGTTTCTGCTTAATTATTGTTTTAACGTATTTCAATATTAAGATAATTTATTAATAATGGTTGCTTCTGCTTTTTCAAGTCTTCTAAAATAAGTTCTTAATGATAAATTTAAGTTATCTGCTATCGATTCGGCAGAAAAGTTTTTAATGTATTTTTGTATTAAAATTGCTCTAAATGTTTTATCAATATTTTTTAATATTTTATCCATTTTTATTTTAAAATTTATTAATTTGTTTTTTCTTTCTATTAATTTAATAATTTTATTATAACTTTCCTCTGTTGTTATATAATTATTGATAGAATAATAATAAGAATTTAATGCTTCACTTAAAATTAACTTATCATAACTTTTGGTTAAACTATAACTATATTTATATGCTTTAAAAACATCTTCTATATTTAATTTCATTTTCTCTCCTTTTAAAAATAAAAAAGGTCCCGTAGCCGGGACAATAAAAAACCCAGCATTCTAAATCATTTTTTTTTGATTTGGAACGCTGGGTTCGCTTTAATCTATGAATTCCATAAGTATATAAATTTCATTTTTACATTTTAAACATTTCATATCGTGTATAAAATGTTTCTTTTTTATATGTTCAGGTGGCTTAATAAGTATTCTACAGGTGGCTTGTTCATTTGAAGTTATACACTCTCCAAGACATCTGCCACAGTGAGGACAAAACAATTTTATGTTCACTATATATCTCCTTAAAAACGATGAATATAACTTTGCACTATTCCTAATATTTGAATGTTTTCACTTATTATATCTTTATATTTTGGATTTTCAGGATGTAAATATATTTTGCTACCATTCTTTTTTAATCTTTTAACAGTTGCGTTTTCTTCTATTAGTGCTACTACTATTTGACCATTCTCTGCTTCGGCTGATCGGCGTACAACTAAGATATCTCCATCTCTAATTCCGGCATTTTCCATACTGTCACCAATCGCTGTCAACATGAACAATTCGCCATTTCCAAATATTTCTTTAGGAAGAGAGCATATTGTTTGATAATTTTCTTGTGCGAAAATAGGGGTCCCGCAACGTACTTGTCCTACCAACGGGGCATATGTGGTAAGACTAAGGTTACAAGACATATCAATTCCGCCGAGAGGATTTTTTTTGACATGTCCTTGTTGCTCAAGTAAAGATATATAACGATTAACCTGTGATAAACTATTTAGATTTAATTTATCCTTGATACATCTAAAAGTTGGACTTTTTCCATTTTTAATTTGATAGTTATCAATGAATTCTTTTATTTGTAATAAAAGACTTTGGTTAATGTTTTTCATAACTTCCCCTTAAAAGAACACTGTGTTCTTTTATAATTTATTATAAACAAATAAAATTTAAAATCAAGTATTTTTCAGATAATTTTAAAAATATTTTGTAATTATATTTGTAAAATGATAAAGAAAAGATTTAAATTATTGACAAAATTTTAAAAAAATTATATTATACTAAATTGTATAAATAAATTTTAAGTTGTTTAGATGCTTGAAAATTTGGAGGAATTTATGAAAAAAAATATTTTAATTGGAGGCGCTTGGCCATATGCAAACAACTCTCTTCATGTAGGACATTTAGCAGCCTTATTGCCTGGAGATGTAATTGCTCGTTATTATAGAGCTAAAGGAGATAATGTTGTTTATGTCTCTGGAACAGATAGCCATGGGACACCTATTACTGTCAGAGCAAAGAAAGAAAAAATTTCTCCTGAAGTTATTGCCAATAAATATCATGATGAGTTTGTGAAAAATTTTAATGATCTTGATTTTTCTTACGATCTTTATACATCTACTATGACAACTTATCATAAAGAACATGTACAAAAGTATTTGAGAAAGATTTATGAAAATGGATTCATTTATAAAAAAACTGAAGAACAAGATTATTGTCCTAACTGTAATCAATTTTTATCAGATAGAGAAATTATTGGAACTTGTCCACATTGCGGAGGAGAAGCAAAAGGGGATCAATGTGAAAATTGCTTAACAACCTTAAACGCTAAAGAAGTTTTAAATAAAAGATGTAGTGTTTGTGGTACTAATACAATTCAAAAAGAAAATACACATCTTTATTTTAAATTGTCTGCTTTTCAAGATAAGGTAAAAAAACTTGTTGACAGTCATAAAAATATTTGGCGTCTTAATGCTGTAAAAGAGTCTGAAAAATTTCTATCTCAAGGTCTTTTAGATAGAGCATTAACAAGACAGTTAGATTGGGGGGTTGAGGTACCTTTTGATGGATTTGATGACAAAAGAGTTTATGTATGGTTTGAAGCTGTAATGGGATATGTTACTACTGCCTGTCGAGTTCTTGAGGATAGGGGAATAAACTTTGAAGAATTTATGAAGGATAAAAATACCATTTCTTATTACTGTCATGGGAAAGATAATATTCCATTTCATACTATTATTTATCCATCTTTACTTATGGCAATCGATGAGGAACTCAATTTACCAAACTTTATTATATCGTGTGAATATGTAAATATGAACAATGAAAAAATGTCAAAAAGCAAGGGAAATCTTATCAGTATAAATGAACTTGTGTCCCTTTATCCAAAAGATTCAATAAGGTTATTCATGATAGCAAATGGTCCTGAAACTAAAGATATAAATTTTTCTTCAGAAGATTTTAAGTTGATACACAATAAATATCTTGTAGGAGTAATTGGTAACTTTATAAATAGAAATTTATCGTTCTTGAACAAAAAGTTTTCTGGTAAAATTTGTGAAGGAAAAATAGATAATGATATTATTTCTCTTACTAAAGAAACATACGAAAATGTTGGAAAACAAATAGAAGAGGGGAGACTTAAAAGTGCAATTAACATTGCTATAGATTATGTGAACGCAGGAAATAAATTTTATAGTGAACAAATGCCTTGGGTTCAGGTGCAAGAAAATATTGAAGCTTTCAATAATACCACATATACTTGTGTATATATGATGGCAAATATAGCAAGAATTTTTAGTCCATTTATTCCTGATACTTGTAAAAGAATTAATGAAAAACTAGGACTTGAAAACAATTGTATTTGGGAAGAAATAAATATTGAAGGTGATTTACAAGTGCAAAATGATGAACTCCTCTTTCAAAGATTACAATAAAAGACGAATATATTCGTCTTTTTTATATTTTAATTTTGGTGCTGGTGGTGGGAGTCGAACCCACATGAAGTTGCCTTCGAGGGGGCGACGCGTAAAAAAAAAGACCTGTTATGGTCGTTTTTAGCCAAAGCCGGGAGCGACTTGTTCGCGGTCTGGCTCCGACAGGAGTTGATGTCCCAAGGGACTCAAAATCCTTTAATTTATCTTTGGTGCTGGTGGTGGGAGTCGAACCCACATGAAGTTGCCTTCGAGGGGGCGACGCGTAAAAAAAAGACCTGTTATGGTCGTTTTTAGCCAAAGCCGGGAGCGACTTGTTCGCGGTCTGGTTCCGACAGGAGTTGATGTCCCAAGGGACTCAAAATCCTTTAATTTATCTTTGGTGCTGGTGGTGGGAGTCGAACCCACATGAAGTTGCCTTCGAGGGATTTTGAGTCCCTTGCGTCTGCCATTTCGCCACACCAGCATTTTCATAATTTTTATTCTAACATATTTCGTTTTTATTTTCAACTTTTATTTTGATTTTGTTTATATTTTTTCATTTTTTGATGTTTGCAATTTGGTTTTACTTTTCGTGATTTTCTTTTTTGTATTTAAAAAAATTTAAAAAAAATGTCGTATTTTGTAAAATATTTTACAAAAATATTCAAAATTGTGGCAGTATCATTTGACTGCATGCTTTTTATAATTTTATAATTCGTGTATGTACAAAGGAGAAATTATATGAAAGAAAATTTTTGGTTCAAAACTATTTTATTTGTTTACAAGTATTTAGACAATCTTGCTGAGGCCATTGATAATTTAGTTGAAAGACAGGCTTTAAACTCATTTTATTATTTTTCTGGTTCTAGTCAGGATAATTCAGTTATGGCTGTAAGCGATAGAATTATTAATTTGATTGATAGGAAAAAAAAGTTAATTAATATAAAAGTTTTAGTAAGCAAATGTTTGCGTAAATGTGACAAAGAATTTGCTCAAATATTAATAGAAAAATACATAGATAATGATAAAAGTGAAGATATTGCTTTAAGACATAATCTTTCTATGAGAACATATTTTAGAAGACTTATTCAGGCAGAAGAACAATTTGCTTCTAAAGCTTGTGAGTTAGGATTTAATGAATCTCGTCTTAACATTTTGCTAGCTAATGAAAAATGGATTAAGGAAGTATACAATTCTTTTTTAAATAAAAATCTAAATTGTATCAATGAAAAGCAAAGTTTTGTTGCCTAATTTAAATCATTTTCGTCAAATTCAAAATAATCGCCATGTCTTTTTCTTTTTGATATTTTTGGTTTTTCGTTCAAAACTTTTTCTTTCATAAAAGAAGGTTTCATTAAAAGATAAAAGACTATTAAACATGGAAGGGTTACGCCTATTATAATAAATGTCATTGCTACTGGTGACAAACTTGAGGGTATAGCTGATGGCGAAGTAAACGTTGGATTTGTTATTATCTCAAATGTTTCATAATTTGTTACTATTTCTGGAAGTAATAAATCGCAAAATACTGAAGACACATAACCATATATATCTTTTTCATCTGTATATTTACAATAATACCATATGTTAGACTTCTCTGGAACATATTCTCCGCCAGTTATCTCTCCATAAAATGTTATATTTTCAGTCAAGTATGGAATTGTTGTGATTTTATATTCATTTACGAATTTTGGATAATGATATATTCCTAACCCATCTGTTGAGTATACTCTAAATGAAGCTTCTGGAAATGGTTTTATTGGTGTACCATTCATGGCATTTACTTCATTTATTTTTACATATCCTTCTAAATCTTGATATTTTGCAGAATAAAATTCATCATCAATTTTATCTGTTAATATTACAAAATATGTTTTAGGAATTTCAAAAAGTTTATATTCATCTTGACTATAGGGCAAAGAATAAAAATAAACATCATCTTGCTGTATTTTAGCATAATAAGTTTCTTTTGCTAAACTTGAAAAATTGTCATTAACACTTGCAAGAGATATTGCTGTAATAAATAATAATACCAACATGATTAATATTTTTAAATTTTTCATGTCTTCATTTTAAAATATAAAAATTTTTATGGTTAAAATTAAATTGTCGTAATTAGATTATTTAGGAGTTTTTTTAGCGAAAGTTATGGAAGATATTACATATAAGTTAAATTTAGTAGAGAATGAAATTAAAAAAAGAAATGAAAATGATTTTTTATCAAAGTACAATGTTGGCGACTTAATCCATAAAAAACAAATGGATTTTCATAGGTGTAACAAGAAAAATCGTTGGGTTTTTGGTGGAAATAGAACAGGTAAAACTGAATGTGGAGCAGTCGAAACTGTTTGGCTTGCTAGAGGTATACATCCTTTTAAAAAAAATAAACCTATAAATTGTTGGGTTGTTTCCTTATCAAGACAAGTGCAACGAGACGTTGCTCAAAATAAAATTTTACATTATTTAAGAAAAGATTGGATAAAACAAATAGTTATGACCAGTGGCAGAGCGGATAGTGCTGAAGAGGGAATAATTGATTTTATTTTAGTAAAAAATGTTTTTGGAAGTATAAGTAAAATTGGTTTTAAAAGTTGTGACCAAGGGCGAGAAAAGTTTCAAGGTACGTCTTTGGATTTTGTTTGGTTTGATGAAGAGCCTCCTTATGATATTTACCAAGAGTGTCGTATGCGTGTGCTTGATAAAAAAGGAATTATTTTTGGAACAATGACACCTTTGAAAGGATTAAGTTGGGTTTATAATGATATTTTTTTAAATAAAAATAGAGATAAAGAAATTTGGTATGAGCAAATGGAATGGGCTGATAATCCTTTTTTAGATAAAGATGAAATTGAAGCAATGACAAAATCACTTTCTAACGAAGAATTAGAATCTAGAAGATATGGAAATTTTATTGATAGCGGGGGGCTAGTTTATAGCGAATTCGACATTAATATTCATGTCATTGATCCTTTTGATGTTCCAAAAGAGTGGCAAGATATAATATCTATTGATCCTGGCTTAAATAATCCTCTTTCTGCTCATTGGTATTGTCAAGATTATGATGGAAATATTTATGTAATTGCAGAGCATTTTGAAAAAGGTAAAGATGTTGCTTATCATGCTAAAAAGATAAAAGAAATATCGTCTATGCTTGACTGGCATTATACAAATGGGAAAATTGTTGCTCTTATAGATAGTGCAGCTTCTCAGCGTACTTTAGCAAGTAGCAAAAGTGTAGTAGAACTTTTTTATGATAATGATATCATAGTTAATCCAAAAGTTAATAAAGATATGTTTTCTGGGATTAATGTTGTTAAAAGATTTTTAAAAGATGGAGAAGGAAAACCTCACTTATTTATTTTTAAAAATTGCGTTAATTTAATTGAAGAATTTAAGTCTTATTGGTGGGGCGATGGAGATTTACCTATAAAAAAAGATGACCATTGTTTAGATGAAATGAGATATTACTTAATGACTAAGACACTTCCATTGATTTCATGTAAAACAAAAAAATCTGAAATTCAATTAGATAAAGAAAAATTAATAAAAAAATTAAATGATAGAAGAAGGAGATTTTATCCTTAAAATAAAATATTTTGCAAATTATTTGGAAAAATAATATTTATATGTTAAATTTAATATATAGTAAAATTTAATTTAAAATTTCTTAATTTTAAGGAGAGAAATGAAGAAAATTATCTTTTCGATTTTAGCAATTGTTTTATTGTTTGGAGTTGGTATTACGACATCTGACTTTATATCTTTTGCTGAAGATGAATCTCAAGAACAAGTTATAAATGTTTATGATACAGATGAATTTATTAGTATTTTTTCTAATGAAATGTATGAAAGTGAAAATTTAATTATAAAATTAAAAGAGGATTTAGATTTTTCCGGAATTGACTTATCTGACATATATAAGTCAAATAAAGTTTTTAAAGGGCAATTTGATGGTAATGGCCATATTATTTCTAATCTGACATTAACTTCGCAAAATAACTATTATGGGCTCATTCCACGTGCTAACGGAGCTGTAATTAAAGATTTAAAAGTCTGTGGAAATATTAATTTTCAATTGCAAGAAAATAATCAACAAAAATACATAGGTGTTTTAGTTGGTCAAGGAGAAAATGTAAAAATATACAATTGTGAATTTGATAATGTGAGTTTAGACGGACAAAATGTTGATAATATTAATTTAAATATTACTTCAAATATTGTTTTTGGTGGTATCATTGGTAGCGTAAAGTCTTCTATTTCTTCTTCAACACAACAAAGCATAATTAGTGATTGCGTCTTTTATTATGATTTGAATTTTAATTTTAAATATGATACTTTGGCTTATTTAGGAGGATTAGTAGGCGAACTACAAGCAGGAAGTAAAATTAAAAATTGTCTCAATTTTGGGGATATTACTATAAATGAAGAAAATTCTTTAGTCTCTGTTTATAATTCTCAATTTGTAGGTGGTATTATAGGGGATGCTGTCTCTGCAAATTGTGTTAATAATTGTTTTGCTGGTATCATAACAATTAATATTAATGTTCTTTCAAATTTATCTTTTGGGGCTATAATAGGGAATTTATCAAATACAAATTCATATTTATCTAGTTGTTATTGGACTCAAAGCGATTTAGCGGGGATTGGACAAGGAGAAAATGTAAATGATAATTTTAAATTAGTAAATGCTATTAATTCAGAATTTTTAACAAACTATAATAATTTTGATATTATCGAATTGTCCTTTGATTTTGATACCATTTGGTGTTTAAGAAATAGTAAAATTTGTCTTCAAAGATTTCAATCTTTTAATTACTCAATAAATAAAATATTAGATAATGCAGGTATATTAAAGTCAGCAATTATTAAAACTAGTGAAGATGATGAAGGACAATTGAATAGTACGGTAAATTATGGGGCTCCTTTAATAATCAGAATTGAATATAATGATCAATATATTGGATATTATACACTAGGCACAATTTATCTTCAAGGAGAAAGTTTAAATAAATCTTATTATTCTTATCAACCTATTTTAGATGAAAAAAACAATGTTAAGGGTTATGATATTTATCTAACAGTTAATGATGTAACAGATGGAACATATAGTTTCTCTTTAGTGGCATCAAGTTATAAATGTTTAGTAAAAATATCTGACGAGGCTAAATTAAATTCACAGGGTGGAGTTAGTGCAGGTAGTAATTATATTGAATCTTTGAATATTGATTTCACTTATCAAACAAGAACTCAAGTTATTTCTGCCCAAGGAAATGGAATTTATACTTTTTCTTATTGGGAATTGTATTACAAGGCAGAAGATGATGCAGAAGGAGAGTATACAATATTAAATGAAGATTTTGAAGATGCTAATAGTAGTTCTTTATCTATAAGTTTTGGAGTGTCTCCTTATAATCGAGAATTTATGTTAATAGCATATTTCTCTAGTGAAAATGCTATACTTGTTGATTTTACAAATTATCAAAATGAGGGAATTAAGAGTATTTCTCTTAATGATAAAGTTTATGAAGGACAATCAATTGCAGTTTCAAATACTGATACAACTGTAAGAATTAAATTAATAACTAATTCATATTATTTGTTAAATGTGGAACTATTTTTGCAAAGTGTTGCTGACCTTTATGGACAAAACATTGAAGATTTAGGTATTGTTCAAACTTCAGATCCTATAACAGACGAATTAACTCATGAAACAACCTATAACTTTAGATTGAATATGAATACAATAAAAAATATAGAAGATAATCTTTTATCTATTTCTTTTGTGGTAGAAAAAGACAACACGCAATATAATCAAAAAATGCTTTTTGTCTATATATTTGTTCCTATCGGTGTAGCAATAGTACTTGGGGTTGGCATTTATTTAATTATCAAATTTACTCGTGGCGGGAAAAAATCGTCTGCAAGAAAGGAAAAGAAAAAAGAAGATAATTACAAAGATTTTTATATTTAAATTGTTATAAAACAAAGTTCCTAATAAAATTGTCAAAATGTTATCTATAGGGAGGAGCATACAATAAAAAATAACATTAATGAAAAGAAAAATCGTGTTAGAGCAATAATATTTTACAATGATAATATTATTTCTATGTACCGCGAAAGACAAGGGAGAATTTTTTACACTTTTCCTGGTGGAGGAATTGAAGAAGGGGAAACTGAAGAAGAGTGTATTAAAAGAGAAGTTTTTGAAGAGTTTGGAATTATTGTTGAACCTATCAAGAAAATATATAAATATGAAAATAATAACAATATTGAATACTTTTATTTAGCGAAATGGATTTCTGGAGAATTTGGCACTGGCAAAGGTGAAGAGTTTAAACAAAACCAAACGAATGGAACTTATATTCCTAAATTTATAAAGATTTCTGATATTCCGACTCTTCCACTTATGCCTCCAGAAGTAGCGTTGGCTTTTTATAATGACTATTTAAAAAAAGGGAAAAATATTAGAAATAATGTAAAATTTATTTTAGGAGAAATTAAATAAAAAACACTTAATTAAATCTATAATAAAGTGTTTTTTTATTTGTTATTTCAAACGTGACTACTGCAAAACGATATAGTTGACATTATTTTTCTAAACTTAAGGCAACTTTTTCTGCTATTGTATTATTTACAATTGCACTGTATTGAGGATTGTATTGTGCCTCTTCTGTAGTAGAATTTATTATTTCTAGCATTTTATTAAAGGATTGTTCAGTCATAACAGGACTTGAACACCAAGCATCTATTCTTACATATTGTTCGACAGCAATTGCGAGTTCTTCATTAGTCATTCCGGAAAATGAAGGGGCAAGTGCCTTTGCAGCATCTTCAAGAGAACTATCTCGAAGATAAATATATCCTCTTACCACTGCTCTTAAAAATTTTTCTGCATTATCTGCATGTTT
Organism: uncultured Clostridia bacterium; assembly: GCA_944372505.1. Taxonomy (GTDB): domain Bacteria; phylum Bacillota; class Clostridia; order Christensenellales; family UBA1242; genus Caccovivens. Next base: position 57,390 of record CALVZK010000002.1, read on the forward strand.
ATCTAAATAGCTCTGCTTTGTAGCAAAACAAGTATAAGGTAAATATCCTGAAAAATCTCCTACTGCATTTAAGACATATCCATTTCCTTCTTTCTCAAGGTTTGTTGCTGTAGGTTCAAATAAAGTACAGAATTCATTATTACTAGTTACAAATTCACTACCAATCATAGCAAAAGATACATCTGTTCGTAAATTGACTTGACCAATAGCCGTATTTGTTCCTATTGTAAGTCCTGCCTGTTCTATGATGTACTGAAGTGTCATTGCTGGCATTCCACCTTTTCTTCCACCAATAATTGTCTTTCCTTTTAACATATCTAATGTAAAGTTTTCTATATTTTCTTTAGAAACAAAGAATGAGCCATCTTTTTGCGTTAATTGTCCAAATATAACAGGACTATCTTTAGAACCTTGCGAGTAAACTACAGTTTCTGGACCTACTAACACTATATCTGCGCTACCACTTAAAAGAGCCGTCATTGAAGCATCCGAACCTGTTGCGCTTTCGATTGTTACATCTAATCCTTCATCTTCAAAATAGCCTAGATTATAAGCAGCATATAAAGGAGCATAGAAAATACTATGTGTAACTTCATTCAATCTTATTTTATTACTTGAATCACCAGAACAAGCTAATAAAACAAAACTACTGCAAAGACATATTAAGAGACAAAGAGTAAAAATTGAAAATTTTTTTATGTGTTGCATTTTTCCTCCTACAAAAACTAATTTATGTTATTTCTTCTTTCGTTGTGATAAAATAATTTAAATGAATTTAATCTCATTTTCAATTAAATTTGATAAATAAAATATTTTAAATTAAATTTATATTATTTTCAAATAAAATTAATTTGGAAAGCTTGTTTAATTCTGTTATAATATTTTTATGAGAGTTACCGCAGGTATATTTAAAGGAAGAAAACTGATTGACAATAAATTTGAGCATATTAGACCAACTGCTGATATTGTAAAACAGGCAATTTTTAATAAAATTTCATCAAAAGTATTTTCATCAAAATTTTTAGATCTTTTTTGTGGTACGGGTGCTATTGGTATAGAAGCAATTAGTCGGGGAGCAAGGGAAGTCGTATTTGCAGATAAAGATTATAGAAGTGTTAATTTAACAAAAAATAATTTAAAAAACCTAAATATTGAAGCACAGGTTTTAAATCTTGATTTTAAAAAGTGTTTATCCTTTTTAAAAGGACAAAAGTTTGATATTATTTTTATAGATCCCCCATATAAAAGCGGTGTTTATGAAAGTGTCTTAAACATGATTTTTGATTTTAATTTACTTAATGATGATGGAATTATTATTTGTGAGCAAGAAAAATCTTATAATATTGTTCAAAATTATTTTGATTTAGTAGATGAAAAATATTATGGGATAAAAAAAATTTCATATTTTGTGAAACAAAAATTATCTTAACTAGGAGAAAGATTGTGAGATTAGGTATTGATTTAGATGACTGCGTTGTAAATACTTTTGAAGTTGATTTAGCGACTTGTTATCTTTTTAGCAAAGAAAAAGGTTTATTAAAGAAATCTTTTTACAAACCAAATTCATCGCATGCACCCAAAACTTTTAATATGAATTCAAAAGACGATAATGAATTTTTTGCTATTCAAAGAAAAAAAGTGATAGAGCAAGATTTGCTCAAACCGAAATTTTTGGCAAAGAATATTATAAATAAATTATTTGAAGAAAATTATGAAATATACTTTTTAACTGGTCGTCAAGATAAATATTGGGGAGATGCTTCTAAAGAAAGTGCAAAATGGCTTAAAAAAAATGGATTTAAGTACAATAAAATAATTGCAAATTGTTATGATAAAGGTCAATTATGTTTAAACAATAATATTGACATTTTAATTGATGATAATGTTAATTACATTAGTCAGGCAAATAGCTTTAATATTAAAACTATTACATTTTGGTCATGTTTTAACAAAAATTATAAAGATAATTTGAATAGTTTTGCTTCTTGTTGGCCAGAAGTATATGATAAAATTAAAGTACTGGAAAAGAAAATTTAAAAATGAAATAAAAAAACTTTATCATTTGATAAAGTTTTCTATATTTTTGGTTCAAAATCTTCAAAAATTACATTATCGCAATACTTTACTACTTTTAAATATTCTGTTTGACTTCTAACAGTCCATGCCAGTAAAGGTAATTTTTTGTATTTTCTTATAAATCGATTTGGTATTTTTTTTGCTTCATAGCTTATGAAATTGGGATGACTTATTTTTTTATTTAATAACATTCTTTTAAGTGCATATTTTTTGAAAAATGAAAGCTTTTCTTTTTTGAAATAGCCAGCAAGTTGACCTCTTAAAATATTAGGCGCGTGTTTGTAAAAATACTCAAGTACATAAGGATTGAACGATTGTATAGCAAATTCTCCCTTATAATCTTTAAGTATTTCTATTACTTTCTTTTCAAGTTCTCCAACCTTATTAGAATTTTTTATTTCTATTAATATTGGTGTTCTACCATTTACAAATTTAAGTACCTCTTCAAAAGTTGGAATTTTTTCTTTGCTATCTTTTAACCTTAAAATGTCTAAATCTGACTTGTTTAAAAATTTTATATAACCATCATTGTCGGTAAGCCTAGATAAACTTTCATCATGAAAAACTACAACTGTACCATCAGCAATAATTTGAACATCTATTTCAATTGGATATCCGGCATCTATTGCATTTTGAAATGCGGGCAAAGAATTTTCAGGACATTCTTTATTGTGTAATCCTCTATGTGCAATCGGCGTTTCGACAAGCCATGAATTAAAAATATCCATTTTTACCACCTTTTAATATAATAATTTATGATATGTTATATTTAGACAAAATACGACAAAATTCTATTATTTCTCTCAAAATAAAAAAACAATTTAATTTTTGCTTTTTCATTGTTAATTAATTATAATTCGTATTCTTATTTTCAAATATTATAACATAATTTATAAAAAAAGCAAATTTTTTTCTAAATTAACAATTTTTATTTATTTTTTTCATATTTTTCTTTATTATTTACAAAAAAATATCAATTTACACATTTGTATTGATTATAAATATCAAACTTATAAAACATTTGATTTATTTTTAAAATTTTTATATAATTTCATTTATGGACAGAATGAAAAAAATTAGGAACTTTTGTATTATTGCTCATATTGATCATGGTAAATCAACTCTTGCAGATAGATTAATTGAAAAAACGGGAACATTGGAAAAAAGGGACATGCAATCCCAACTTTTAGACAGCATGGAACTTGAAAGAGAAAAGGGGATTACTATTAAACTTACACCAACACGTATGGTTTATGATTATAACGGAGAAAAGTATGAGTTAAATTTAATTGACACTCCCGGACATGTCGATTTTACCTATGAAGTTTCAAGATCACTTGCTGCATGCGAAGGAGCTATTTTAATTGTTGATGCTACACAAGGCGTAGAGGCCCAAACTCTTGCTAACGCATATCTTGCAATAGATAATAATCTTGAAATATTACCTGTTATAAATAAAATAGATTTGCCAAGTGCAAGGCCAGAAGAAGTTAAACAAGAGATTGAAGATGTTGTAGGAATTCCTGCAACGCATGCACCTTGTATTTCCGCTAAAGATGGAATAAACATTGAAGATGTTTTAGAAATGATTGTGAAAGAATTTCCATCTCCAAAAGGTGATGAAAATGAAAAATTAAAATGTTTAATTTTTGATAGTTATTATGACAATTTTAAGGGTGCTATTTGTTTAGTTAGAATTTTTGATGGTAAAGTAAAAGTTGGCGACAAAATACAAATGATGCATACTGGTAAAATTTATGATGTTACCGAAGTAGGCATTTTTGTACCTTTTTCAAAACCTTGTGAAATACTTAAAGCAGGAGATGTTGGTTATATTGCGGGATCTATAAAAAATATCAGTGACGTTGAAGTTGGTGACACAATTACTAATGCACTTAACCCAGTAGAAACACCATTGCCAGGTTACAAAAAAGTCAAACCAGTTGTTTTTTGTGGGATTTTCCCTGTTGATGGAGCAAAATATAATGAACTTAAAGACGCTCTTGAAAAACTTAAATTAAATGATGCTTCTCTAGAATATCAGCCTGAAGTATCACAGGCTTTAGGATTTGGTTTCCGTTGTGGTTTTTTAGGACTTTTACATCTTGAAATTATTACCGAAAGAATTGAAAGGGAGTTTAATTTAGATATAATAACTACAGCTCCTAGCGTTTATTATAAAATACACAAAACAAATGGCGAAGTTTTACAATTATCCAATCCTTCCTCTCTTCCTCCTCCTGTAGAAATAGATTTTATTGAAGAACCTTTTGTTAAAGCTAATATATTCTTACCACCTCAATTTGTCGGTTCTGTTATGGAATTATGTCAAGACAAAAGAGGAGAATATAAAGATATGATCTATCTTGATCAATCTAGAGTTAAGATTGTTTATCATCTCCCTCTTGGAGAAATAATTTACGACTTTTTCGATAGTTTGAAATCAAGAACTAGAGGTTATGCTAGTTTTGATTATGAAATTGGAGATTTTGTAAAAAGTGATTTAGTTAGACTTGATATTCTTTTAAATGGAGAAAAATGCGATGCTTTATCATTGATTGTGCACAAAGATAAGGCTTATTCAAGAGGTAGAGCTTTGGTTGAAAAACTTAAAAAAATAATTCCTAGACAACTTTTTGAAGTTCCAATTCAAGCCGCTATTGGGGGCAAAATAATTGCTAGAGAAACTGTTTCTGCCATGAGAAAAGATGTTCTTGCCAAATGTTATGGAGGAGACATAACTAGGAAAAGAAAACTTTTAGAAAAACAAAAAGAAGGCAAGAAAAGAATGCGTAAGATAGGATCTGTTGAAATTCCTTCTTCTGCTTTTATGTCGATTTTAAAACTTGATGATGAAGATAAATAGGCTAGTTAACAGTTCATATTTAAATTAAGAGGTGTTATGTTAGGAATATATGTTCATATTCCCTTTTGTGAAAGTAAATGTTGCTATTGCAGTTTTTCATCTTTTGTTAAAGACGAAAGTTTTATCAATCAATATATTAATTTCTTATGTAATGAAATAGAGACCAGCAATTTAAAAAATAACGAGATAGATAGTATATATATAGGGGGAGGAACGCCTAGTTTATTAGATGCTAAACAAATAGAAAAAATTTTAAATTCTATAAAAAATACATTCACTTTAGATAAAAAGTGTGAAATAACAATAGAATGTAATCCAAATTCAATAAATTTTGATAAACTTATCAAGTTTAAAAACTATGGAATAAATAGAATTTCTTTAGGGGTACAAAGTGTTTATGATGAAGATTTAAAGTTTTTGTGTAGGAAACATAATGTTAAACAAGTTTTTGATGCTCTTGACAACATAAATTTAGCTGGATTCGAAAATATAAGTGTAGATTTATTATTAGGATTAAAAAATTCTAGTTTTGATAAATTTAAAAATCAGATTGATATTCTTTTGAATAAAGGTGTAAAGCATTTTTCATGTTATATGTTACAAGTTGAACAAGGGACTAAACTAAAAATGATGTATGATAATGACAGCTCTTGTATTTTAAATAATGAAAATTGTGTTTCTTTATTTCAGCAAGTTTCTAGTTATTTTAATAAATTAGGATTTATTCATTATGAAATATCTAATTTTGCGTTACCAGGTTATAAAAGTTTACATAACTATAAATATTGGTCGGGAGAACCTTACATAGGATTTGGTCTTTCTGCTCACTCATATCTAAATGGAAAAAGAATAGCCAATGCTTATAACTTTGATAAATATTTTTCTAACGAGAAAGAATTTGTTGAATTATTAAATAATAGTGAGTTAATAGAAGAGCATATTATGCTCGGTTTAAGATATGAAGGGGGAGTTGATATAAATTATTTAAATAAATTAGGCTACGATATTATGCAAAATGACAATTTAAAAAAATATTTAAATCAAAATGTTATATTTAAAAAGAAGAATAGGCTTTACCTTAACGAAAAATTCTATAGTGTCAACAATATTATTATTCTTGATTTAATTTAAATTTTTTAAAAATAGTTGATTTTTATTTTTTATTGTGTTATTATATAGTCAAGCATTTTTGCTTTACAAAATTATGAAGATTGAAAAAAATTTGTATTTATCTAAATTATTCGATGCTTATGGCAAATTGTTAAGTGCTAGACAAAAAGAAATTTGCTATTTTGTTTTAAATGATGATTTGACATTAAGTGAAATCGCTCAAAATTTAGGGATTTCGAGGCAAGCTGTTCTTGATGGCTTAAATAAAGCCGAAAAAAAATTGTTGGAATTTGAAGAACAACTTTCTTTTGTAAAACAGATCTCATTATTAGAAGATGAGATTAAAATGCTTAAAAACAAATTAAGGAAGGAGGGCTAATGGCACTTTTTTCATCATTATCAGAAAAATTTAACCATATATTTTCGAAGCTCACCAAAAGAGGAAGACTTACCGAACTTGAAATTAAAGAGGCTATGAGGGAAGTTCGAATTGCTTTACTTGAAGCAGATGTCAATTATTTAGTTGCAAAAGACTTTGTTAAGGAAGTTTCTCAAAAGGCTGTTGGAGATGAAGTTCTTAAAAGTCTTACTCCTGCTCAGCAAGTTATTAAGATTGTTAAAGATGAACTTGTAAATTTAATGTCTTCAAATAATCAAAAATTATCAGTTTCTTCTGCTCCTCCTACTGTCATTATGATGTGCGGGCTTCAGGGTGCAGGGAAAACCACAATGTGTGCTAAATTAGGGGCGTATCTCAAAAAATCCGGCAAAAAACCTTTACTTGTTGCTTGTGATATTTATCGTCCTGCTGCAATTAATCAGTTGCAAGTTGTGGGTAAACAAGCAAATGTTGAAGTTTTTGAAAAGGGGAAACAAAATCCTGTTAAAACTGCGTCTGAAGCAGTTGAATACGCAAAAAAGCAAGGATTAGATACGGTTATCATCGATACTGCTGGGCGTTTGCATATCAATGAAGAGCTGATGAATGAATTAAAGGATATTAAGAAAAAAGTTAATCCTACGGAAGTTATTCTTGTTGTCGATGCTATGACGGGGCAAGATGCTGTTACTGTTAGTGAAACATTTAACAATAATCTTGACATTACAGGCGTTATTTTGACCAAGCTGGATGGTGATACACGTGGTGGTGCTGCTCTTTCTATAAAAGCGATTACTGGCAAACCAATTAAATTCTGTGGGGTTGGTGAAAAAATCGGTGATATAGAACCTTTTTATCCTGATCGTATTGCTAGTAGAATTTTAGGTATGGGAGATGTTCTTTCTCTTATCGAAAAAGCTCAAGAAGCAGTAACAGAAGAAGAAGCAAAAGAAATGGAAAGAAAATTTCGTGAAAATTCATTTACTTTTGATGATTATCTTAAACAAATTGACAGCCTTAAAAAAATGGGTAATTTAAAAGATGTAATTTCTATGATTCCGGGTATTGGCAACAAAATTAAAAATTTAGATATTGATGAAAGACAAATGCTTGTTAATAAAGCAATAATTCAATCTATGACCCCTCAGGAAAGACAACATCCTGAAATTATTAAGGCTAGCAGAAGAGTCCGTATCGCTAATGGTAGCGGTACCTCCGTTCAACAAGTAAATCAACTTCTTAAGCAATTTGAACAATCTAAAGAAATGATGAAACAACTTAAAGGCGGAAAATTTAAAAAATTCTTTTAGGTATCAATCACATTTTAAAATGTGTTAGATATAGACTTACTTAAGTCAAATTTTATAAAGGAGGAAATTATGGCAGTAAAAATCAGACTTACAAGAATGGGAGATAAAAAATCACCTTTCTACAGAGTAATCGTTGCAGATTCTAAGGCTCCTAGAGATGGCAAATTCATTGACATTATTGGAACTTATAATCCTCTTAAAGATCCTGCAGAAATCAACATTGATACACAAAAAGCTGAAAAATGGCTTAAAAATGGCGCACTCCCTACTGATACAGCAAAAGATATTCTTGTAAAAAGTGGCGTTATTGAAAAGAAAAACAAATAATTAGGAGATTTTTATGGAAAAACTAGTTGAATATATTGTTAAAAGTCTTGTTTTAGATGAAGCAAGTGTAAAGGTTACTAGTGAAGAAGATGGTGATGCTACTATTATTCATGTTAGTGTTGCCCCAGACGATCTTGGCAGAGTAATTGGCAAATCTGGAAGGGTTGCCTCTAGCATTAGATCTATTGTAAAATCTATAAGTGCTAGATCTCATAAAAAAGTTTTTGTTAAATTTGGAGAACAAAATGCTTGAGATAGCAAAAATTTTAAAACCGCAAGGAATTAAGGGAGAAGTTAAAGCTTTACCTTTGACAAATGTCCTTGCTGTTTTTAAATCTTTAAAAAATGTTTTTGTACAGTCAAAAGAAATGACGATTGAAAAAATTTCCATGCGTCAAGGTTTTTTGTATATAAAATTTTCTGAAATTAATTCTAGAAACGATGCAGAACTTTTAAGAAATTTAAAGTTGTATGTTTCTAAAGATTATTTACAGAATTTTAAACAAGATGATGAATTTTTTATTGATGATCTTATAGGCATGGTCATTTATGACGAAAATAATATTTTGGTTGGTCAAATTGTTGATGTTATCAATTATGGGAGTTGTGATATTTTTTTGATAGAGAAAGAAGGAAGACAATTTCAAGTGCCATTTGTTGATGGCGTTTTTGAGAAAAAAGAAGATAGGCTTATAGCTAATAGCGAAAAAATTAAAGAGGTTATGATATGATTATTGATATTTTAACTCTTTTCCCAGAAAGTTTTTCTTATCTCAATGAAAGTATTATTAAAAGAGCTAAAGAAAAAGGGATTCTTACTATTAACATTATAGATATTCGTTCTTTTTCTAAAGATAAACATAAAAAATGTGATGATTATCCTTTTGGAGGAGGCGCAGGAATGTTGATGTGTGCACAACCTATTTATGATGCTGTAAAAAGTGTGCAAAATGATTCGTCTAAAATCGTGTTACCTTCTCCTAGCGGTCAAATATTCAATATGAATCTAGCAAAAAAACTTGCCAAAGAAGACCATTTAATTTTTATTTGTGGACATTATGAAGGAATAGATCAAAGAATTATTGATATTTTTGATCCTTTAGAAATTTCAATAGGCGATTATGTTTTAACGGGGGGTGAACTTGCTAGTATGGTAATTATTGATACTTTAATTAGGCAAGTAGATGGAGTTATAACAAAAGAAAGTCTTGACGAAGAAAGTTTTAATAATGGTAGTCTTGAATATCCACAGTATACTAGACCGCAAAATTTTATGGGACATATTGTACCTGAAGTTTTAGTAAGTGGTAATCATCAGCAAATTTTTGATTGGAGAAAAAAGCAGTCTTTAAAAAAAACAAAAAATATTCGTCCTGATCTAATTAAAGGAGAAAACAAATAATGAAAATAGGCGTTATTATCGCATGTGAGGAAGAATTTAATGCTTTTATAAAAAAATTAGAAAAAATTAAAATTGTAAAAAAAAATAACTTTGTATTTTATAAAGGAATTTACAACAGAAAGAAAATATTTTTAATAAAAAGCGGAGTTGGTAAGACTAATGCAAGTTTTTGCTGTCAAAAATTGATTGATAGTTTTAAATTTGATTTACTTTTAAATATTGGGGCATGCGGTGGACTAAATAGTGAATTTAATATAGGCGATATTTTATTGATAGATAAATGTTATTTTTGGGATTTTAAACAAATATTTATGAATGAAGAAATTCGACAAATTAGTATAGATGAAAACATTTTAAATTTCGCACAAAACATTATAAAAGATGTAAAAATTTGTTCACTAGCTACTGGAGATGATTTTGTAGAGGATATAAATATAAAAAACAGAATTATAAGTGATTTTAATGCTTATGCCTGTGATATGGAAGGTATGGCTATAAGTCAGGTATGTTTTAAAAATAAAGTTAAATTTTTACTTATTAAATGTGTATCAGATAATGGTGAAAGCATGCAAATGTTTGAAGATAATTTTGTAAGTGTTAGTGAAAAAGTTGCAATTTGTGCATTAAAAATTATTGATAAAATAAATTATAAAGTTTTATAGTAAAATGGGTGGATTTTTATGGAAGAAAAGAGAATTAATAAAATTAACTGGTTTCCTGGGCATATGACAAAAACTTTAAAGGAAATCAAAAGATTACTTTTAAATATTGATGTTGTGATATATATTTTAGATTCACGTGCACCAATTTCTTCTATTAATCCTTCACTTAATAAGCTTTCACAAAATAAACCTGTTCTATATATATTTAACAAAATTGACTTGGCAGATGAACAAAGAGTAAAAGAAATTGCTAAAAATTATAAAACAGAAAATAGTGATTATTTAATTTTAAATAGTATTTCTACAAATAATTCAATGAAAATTAAGCAAAAAATATTATTTTTAGGAAAAGACAAAATAGATAAATTTTCTAAAAAAGGTATTAATGCAATAATTAGAGCCATCGTAATTGGGGTTCCTAACTCCGGTAAAAGTACACTTGTTAATTCTTTGTGTAAGAAAAGCAAAGCGTTGACCGGTAATCGACCTGGGGTTACGAAACAAATTCAGTGGGTGGCAATAGGTGACAATATTGAATTATGTGATACCCCAGGTACTTTATATCCTAATCTTCAAAATCAAGATGTAGCAAAGAAGTTATTTTTTATTGGTAGTATTAAAGATGATGTTATTGTAGACATTTGTGAACTTGCACAAGATTTAATTAATGTTTTAAATTTAAAATACCAGACAAATTGGCAAAATAGATATCAAGATGCACATACTTTAGAAGAAGTGGCACAAAAAAGAGGATTTATTCTTTCTAAAGGGGAGTTGGATATTGAACGTGCAGCATATGCAATAATAGATGACTTTAGAAAAGGAAGAATTGGGAGGATAACTCTTGACTGATGAAAAAAAATTTTAATTTAATAGAAGGTACAAAAGGTGAATTATTAGCAATTAATTATTTAAAGAAAATTAAATACAACATAATTGAGACAAATTATAAAAATAAATTAGGTGAAATTGATATAATTGCTAAGATTAATAATACAATTGTTTTTGTTGAAGTGAAAGAAAGAGAAACATCTTTATTTGGAAGACCTTGCGAAGCGGTAGATTACGTTAAACAAAATAAAATAAGAAATGTTGCAACTTTGTATTTAATTAAAAATAAACTTATGGATAGTCTTGTAAGATTTGATGTTATTGAAGTTATTGACAACAAAATAAATCATATTATTAATGCTTTTTAAAACGCACATATGCGTTTTTTTTAATTTAAAGGTTTAATTTTGTTTAATTTGGCAATATTTTATCTATGAAAAAAAGTTTATCATTTATATTTATAGTTATTTTATTTTTAAGTTCTTTTGCATTATTTTCTTGTGAAGGAGCTGCATTTTTAAAATGTGCAACTATTAGCGATGTTACAGCAACTAATAGTGATGATTATGCAATAAAAATTAGCTTTTTTCAAGATAAAAGACTAGAAGATAAATATGTAGACATTCAGGTAAAATCAAATAAAGTTGCTGATATTGTTGTATGGGAAGAAAATAAAGACAAAGTAACAATATCATTAGATGATTATGACGAATGGTTCTCTCTTACGAGCTTAATTTGTTATGGAGAAGGGAAAGAGGGACAAGAAAAATTTGATAAGTTTAGTGAAAGCTATCAAAAAACATATTTATTTAATTATGATGGGAAATTGAACTTGACTTTTAGAGTTATTGTTGGAGATGTAGAAGATAATATAAATGGTACTGGAGAAATTCTTTTAGGTAGTGAAGTTATTTCAAAGCAGTTTACTTTAAATATAAAATAAAAGTGAATTTACTTTTATTTTTTTTATTTTTATAGTATTATATATTAGATAAAGTTTTACATGAGGTGTTTTTATGATTAAAGCAAAAAATCTATTTTTAAGATATACAAGAGAATTTTATGCTCTTTACAATATTAATTTAGATATTGAAGATGGCGAAAGCGTAGCCTTTGTTGGCGAAGATGAAAGTGGGAAAACTAGTCTTCTTCGTATTTTTGCTAAACTTGAAAGTCCCTCTAAAGGAGAATTATACATTAAAGAAATTCCTATTGAAAAATTAAATTATAAGACCGATCTACAAGCAGGATATGTACCGGCTAGTCCTGTTTTTTTAGAAAAAAAATCTGTTTATGAAAACTTTAAGTTTGCTCTAAAAAATTGGGGATTAAGCGATAGTGAAATCGAAAATAAAATAAATGAAACAATTATCGAATATTCTATTGAAAAAATTAAAGATACAAAAATAAAAGATTTATCTTTAGATGAAAAATATATTTTATCATTGATAAGATTATCTTTTAGAGATTTAGATTTGTTGATGATAGATAATATTTTTGATAATATTAGTGAAGCAACTAGTGAAGTTGCCATAAATTTAATTAAATCTTTAAAAAATAAAAAAACTACATTAGTTGTTGCAACCACAAAAGAAGATATAGCAAAAAAATTATGTAAACGTAAAATTTATTTTAAATATGGTTCAATTGTTGATAAATTAGATTAATATTATAAAAGTATTTCGCCTGGAGGATTTTTGTTGTCCTCTTTTTTTATGTTTTGATTATCTGTTGAATTAGTTTTAAAAATATTTGTTAATGAAGACAAATTGTTATTTTTGCCTAAAATTGATAGTAACATTGGCATTATATTTTCAAATTGATTATTATTTGTGTTTGTGTTAAACGAGGAATCTTGTACGTTGTTATTTTGATAGGCTTCAAATGGATAATTATTAAATGCAGAATTCTGATTTTTTTCGTTGTTTAAGTTTTGGTTGTTAAAAAATTGATTGCCAAATGTTTGCCCACCTAAAAATTTAGAAATTATTTCAAAAATTGGATTATTGTTCATATTATATTATATATTATCAAATTCAATATAATGTGCTTTATAAAATATTGTGAAATCTTTTTATAGTTTTTCATATATTGAATTAGGAGTATTTATATGACTAAGATTTCAGAATTTAATATCAACAATAAAGATTTTGATAAAACTAAAAATGTTACAGAAGAAGAAATTTATCAAAAATATAATCAATATAAGAATTTGTCACAAAACGAACTTAATAGTGAGCTTCTAAAAGAAGTAACTCGTCAAAAAGCAAATGGGACGTTTGATTATAAAAAACTTGAAAATATGCTAGAAAGTATAAAAGATATGATAGGATTTGAAAATTATCAAAATATGAAAAAAATACTAGAGAGTTTAAAATGATTACTTCAAAAATTGATAAAACGCTTTTATTTATTGTGCAAACATTAAAGGAAAATCATAAATTTGAATGTATAATTAAAGCGAATGATTACATAAGACTAAAGAAAATTTTAATCAATAGAAAAATCATTATAATAAAAGAGTATCCATTTATTAATGCTTTTTTAGTATCTTTAAACAAAAAACAGATTTCTCAACTTTCTGTTTTTAGTCAGGTAAAACATATATGTGCAATTTCAAAAGCATCTGCTCTTATGAATATTGCTAAAAAAATAATGTGCGTTGATGAGTTACCATTAACTGGCGAAAATATTGGAATAGCATTTATAGATACGGGTATCAAACAACATGCGGATTTTATTTTAGGCAAAAATAGAATAGCTTTTTTTAAAGATTTTATAAATAACAAAGATAAAATTTATGATGATAATGGTCATGGGACTTTTGTTGCCGGTGTTGCTAGTGGCAATGGTGCATTAAGTGCAGGACAATATAGTGGTATTGCTCCAAAATCGAGTATAATATCATTAAAAGCATTGAATAATTTAGGTGAAGCGTCCGCAGATAAAATATTGGAAGCAATGGAGTGGGTCTATGAAAATTGCAACCAGTATAATATAAAGGTAATATGTATGAGTTTTGGCTCTGATCCACTTGGATTTAATGATCCAATTATGAGTGGGGCTGAAGCCTTATGGAGCAAAGGTGTAGTTGTTGTAGCGGCAGCGGGAAATAGCGGACCAGAGTACCAAACAATTAAAAGTCCTGGCGTATCTAGCAAAATAATTACGGTTGGAGGATTTAATGACAACCGATATGATAACTTAAATTTTAATGAAAAATTTTTTGAAATTGCTGAATTTTCATCAAGGGGACCTGCTTTTTCAAGGTTTAAGCCAGACTTAGTTGCACCTGCGGTAGATATAATTTCATGTGGAATAGAAAAAGATTATGTCTCTTTAAGTGGAACTAGTGTAGCTACACCTATGATTGCAGGTATTTGTGCTTTAATTTTACAAGAAAATCCAACATTAAAACCAAATGAAGTAAAAAGAATTTTGCTTTCTAAATGTAAACCAATTATTTTCAATAAAAACGTAGAGGGTTTTGGTTATCCTTATTTACATAAGTTTTAATAAACAAGATTAATTTATTTTTATTTTTTTTATTTTTGTTATAATATAAATATAGAAAATTTTTGCTTTTTAACTATGAATTTTGTCATTTTCAAATAAAAAAGGGTTATTATGCTAAAAAAATATGGTTTAGTTATATTGTTTAGTATATTTATCATGCTGGCAGGGGTGATGCTTTTATCGTTACAAGATGAAATTAAAAAAGTAGACCAAAATATAGAAGATGATATAGAAGATGGACAAGAAGCAGATGCCGAAACTGCAAGTGTAGGGTTTACAATTACTAATGTTTATGGTACCCAAAATAATAGTGATTTAGGTGCAACATTTAATTATAAATTAAGAGTTATGCAAATTATAGGCAAGGAACATGATAGTGCTTCTGGAACAACAAATACTACAGGTACAATAAGGAAAAATTTATCTTCATTGGCAGCAATGAAAACTAGAACTTTAGGTTTATCATACAATTATCTTAAGCCCACAGCAGCAAAAGGATTAGTAAAAATATCAAAAATTACAGGAGATAATGGTTCTGGACGTGAATGGATTGAGGATAATCTTTTAAATATAAATGCTTATGTTTTTTCAGCTGAAGTCAATGTTGGGAAACATACAGATCCAAACACTTTTTCTAATATAAAAATATACTGGATAATAGAATGTCCTTTAAACAACAATTCTGGTACAGGAGGTAGTACAACAGTACAATATGACACATATAATAACACAGCGACATCTATAACATTGCCTACCAAAACGGGATATACGTTTAAAGGATATTATACTTCAACAAGTGGAGGGACGCAAGTAATCAATCAAAACGGAAATTGGCAATGGAGTAGCGATAGTGCTTATCCTACTACTTTATATGCACAATGGGAGCCAGCAACATATAAAGTAAATATAAATATTTTAAGTCCAAATGGAGTAGAAGATTATAATTCAGGGAGTATTAGTTGGACTAATTATTGGGGCTCTTATACTGGTACAAATGAAGATGTGCAAGATGGAAAATCTAATTGCACAAGGACAGGATCTAGTTTTACAATTACCAATATTTCTCCAGCACAATACATGAAAACAGGTAGTGTAAAGTACTATTATGACAACATAGATACAACAAGGGTAGATATGACTAAGTCAGGTAAGAATTATATATTACCTAGTAGTTTTAATTTTAATCCTAGTGGCGGATTTGATATAACAATAGAAATAAAAATGTTATATGATAATTATACACTAACATTTAATGGAAACAAAGGAGATCCTTCTATTCATTCCAAATCAGTGCAATATGGACAGCCTTTTGGGACATTGCCAACGGCAACGAGATTGGGCTATAATTTTGTTGGGTGGTTTACAGAATTTTCAGGTGGTAGTCAAGTAACGGAATCTACAATTATGGATTCTGCAGGTAAAACAGTATATGCCCATTGGCAAGCTAAATCATATCAAGCGACATTTGACGACCAAGGAGGAAAAACAAATTTTGTAGATATGTCAAATGTAAAGAGTGGAACGATAACTAATAGTGGAAGTGTTACAACATTAGTAACAGGTGGGTTAACGTATACATACGATACAAGCACAAATATATTAACAGTGAACGGTACTCAAACAGCAAGTACAGTATTTTCATTTGCAATCATAAATGATTTGGTAGCAGGAGATGAATATACATTAACGATGGAGTATATAAGTGGAACGCCATATACAACAAATGGATGTGAAGTATTAGAAGTATACAATAAATCAATACAAACTTTGCCAGAGAGAAATAAGTATGATTTTAATTTTCCGGCAAGCGGGAAAACAAGTATAACATTAAAAATCACAGAGTATGCCCAAGAGAACGGATATGCTTTAGCATGTAGGATGTGGAGAAATACAGAAAACAGAGTATTTAATAATTACAAAGTAAAGTTTACAATAACACAGAAGACAGGAGAAGCGAAAAAAGTAAGAGATGTGACATATGATTCAGTATTGACGCCAGTATCGATACCGACGAAATATGGATATAATTTTGCAGGATATTATACACAAGCAAATGGTAAAGGGGAACAATATTATGATTCTACAGGTAAAGCATTCAATAATAAAACATGGGATATTGCAAATAATGCAACGCTATATGCGAAATGGACAGCAAAAACAAACTGCGTATTAACATTTAATGCAAATGGAGGGAAAGTTTCTCCATCAAGTAGAAATCAAACATATAATGCGGTACTTGGTACATTGCCAATACCAACAAAACCGGGATATATGTTTACAGGATGGTACACAAGCACTAGTGGAGGGAGTGAAGTTACCTCATCAACAAAAATGACTTCTTTAACAATGACAATATATGCACATTGGGCGGAGACATGGGCAGCTAAAGGAAATTATTCAGAAGTATTATACATTGATACAGATGGATATTTTCAAATAGCAAGTGCTGAAGATTTAGCAAGATTGATTTTTTTGATTAATTATACAACACGTTCAGACGTGCTAACATTTAAATATAAATTAACAAATCACATAGACATGTCAAAATACTATTGGGAGCCAATAGGAACGGCTTCGCGACCATTTTCAAGCGCATTCAATGGGAATGGGTATACGATATATGGAATACATACAATATCGCAAAGTTTAAGAAGAGATAATGGTGGAGATAATAGTGGTCTATTTGGAGTAACAAAAAATGCGGCAATATCCAATTTACACATAAAAGATGCAGAAATAAATGGGAAGAATAGTGTAGGTGGAATAATAGGTTCAGCGACAAACAGTACGATAAAGTCAGTAGCAATAGAAGGACAAATAAACGGACAGGCAAATATAGGAGGAATAGCAGGTACATCATCAGGGACAACAATAAATGATTGTTTAATAATAATAACAGGAACAACAAGTTCAACTAATAATGGATTATACACAGGATCAGCTACGTTAAATAACACACTATATAGAATAAATGGTATACAAGGAAAAAGCAGTGGAACATTTGAAAATTGGGTGTATGTAGATAACATGGAATATCCATTGCCATCAGGATTGTCATGGCTTGCAAGTGGAGGAGAAATAGACGACAAAATATTAAAACTATGGTCAGCAACAAATCTAATACCAAATGGAGATATGGAAGGGACAGGCTGGAATGTAAATGGAAGTAGTATGAGCTATACAAAAGAAAAAGCATATAGTGGAGAATATTCAGTAAAAATAATTGGGACGACATCAGTGGAAGAAGTTTTACTGCAAACAAGTACAGGAATAGTATTAGATCCGAGCCATAAATATTATGTAAGTATATACGGATATCAAGATCAAAAAATAGGGAATGAAAGTGTCGATTGTTATTGGCCAATAGCAGAGCCTCATATGGGATCAATATCAAGTAAAAGTGCAGGACAATGGCAACATTATTCATGGTTAGTGACAAGAACAAGTTTCACAAGTGGGACATATCCATTAAGATTTGACTTTAACAATCAAAAATTAAATACAACGATATATTATGATAATGCAAAAATGATAGATTTGACAGCAATATTTGGAGCAGGGAATGAACCAAGCCAAGCATGGCTTGATGAGCATGCGTATCTAATTAGTTTAACATGATATATAGATTAATAGAATTTATTGAAATATAAAACTATAAAAGAGTTGATTATAAAAATCTTCTCTTTTTTTTCTTGCAAATATATATTTTTTAAAATTTTTAATTTTTTGGCAAAAATAGTTGACTATTTTTTTTAAATTGCATATACTATTGCTAGCACTTAAAGTTATAGAGTGCTAAAAAGTCGAAAAGAGGTCGTTATGGAGTTATCACCACGTAAAAAGAAAATTCTTTGTATGGCTGTTGAAGAATATATAAAAGACTGTGCCCCTATCACTAGTGGAAATATTAAAGATGTCACTAGTCTTGATTGTTCTACTGCAACCTTAAGAAGCGAGTTGAATGCTCTTGAAGCAATGGGATTTTTAAAACAACTTCATACTTCTGGTGGAAGAGTTCCTACCGCACAAGGTTATAGATATTATGTTGAAAATTTATTATCTACAACTACTGCTAATAATAGTGAACTCGATGAAGTTAAAAATTTAATTTCTAATAAAACGCGAAGTTTAAGTGAAATTGTATCAGGTATTGCCAAAATTGTTAGTCAAAAAACAAATTATCCCACTGTTATAATGCTTGATGGAGTTGATAATTTAATTTTGAATGATTTTAAAATTATTCCACTTTTAGAGGATAAATTAATGGTTTTGATTGGTACAATGGCAGGATATATAAACCAAACTCTTGATGTTAAAGCTTCTATTGAAGATTGTGACAATGCTTCTCGATATTTGACTAATCATTTTAAAGGAGAAACAATTGGTTTTATGATTGACAATATTGAGGATTATGAAAATGGAATGAGGGGAGAAATCTCGGCTTTTGAAAATGTAGTTAATTCTCTTATCGGTGGATTAAAAAAGTTAAATAGCATAAAGCAATTCAATGTTAGACATGAGGGAACTGCAAAATTATTAGAAAACAACGACCAGATTGAAGATGCAAAACAAGTTATTAATGTTTTAAATAACGAAGAAGAACTTTCCTCAATAATGAAAATGAAAGGGAATGATGATATTGAAGTAACTGTTGCACAAGAAAACGATGCAAAATGTTCGGTTGTAAAAGCTCCTATTTGTTTTGGGGGAAAAATGCTTGCTTCCATTGGAGTTATTGGTCCGCAACGAATGGACTATGCAGGAATTGCATCTGCATTAAAAGTTGTTATTGATAGCCTTAATAACTTAAAAGGAGAATAAATGGCACATAATAAAAAAGAGGATAATTTAGAAAATATTATATCTAACGAAGATGTTACTGATTTAAATGATAATTCTAACAAAGAAGAAGATATTACTAATGATCAAGATGTTGATTTAAATAAAGATTTGGATAACAATGAATGTGATTGTAATAGCAGTGGTACTTGTAATTGTTTAGATGATTGTGAATGCAAAGATTGTAAATGTGAAGAAAATGATAAAAATAATCAATATCTTAATCTTGCCAAGCAAATACAAGCGGATTTTGATAACTTTAGACGACATGCCGTTGAAGATATAAAAAAATCAAGATTAGATGGTCAAATTTCTGTAATAGAAGTATTTCTACCTTGTATAGATACCTTTAAAGAAGCAAAAAAATCTATTAATGATGAAAATATTCTTAAAGGCATTGAAATGATTGAGGAAAACATTTTAAATGCTTTAAACAATATTGGGGTTGAAAAAATTGACTCTATTGGGGAAAAATTTGATCCACATCTACATAACGTTATTGCAGTTATGAAAGATGAAAATCAAGAAAACGATATCATCTTGGATGAATTCCAAGCGGGATATAAATTTAATGATAAAATAATTAGATATGCTAAAGTCATAGTCAATAAAAAGGAGGGTTAAAATTATGGGAAAAATTATTGGAATTGACTTAGGAACTACAAATTCTTGTGTGGCTGTTATGGAAGGTGGAAAGCCTACTGTAATTGCTAATGCTGAAGGCGATAGAACTACACCTTCAGTTGTTGCTTATACTAAAGAAGGAGAAAGGCTTGTTGGTAAAGTTGCTAAACGACAAGCTATTGTAAATGCTGAAAATACTGTTCAATCTATCAAAAGAGAGATGGGAACAAATTACAAAGTAAAATTAAATGGTAAAGATTATACTCCGCAAGAAATATCTGCTATGATTTTGTCTAAATTAAAAGCAGATGCTGAAAGTTATCTCGGCGGAACGGTAACTCAGGCTGTTATTACAGTACCTGCATACTTCAATGATTCTCAACGTCAAGCAACTAAAGATGCTGGTAAAATTGCAGGGCTTGAAGTTTTGCGTATTATAAATGAACCTACCGCTGCGGCTCTTGCTTATGGTCTCGACAAAGGCGAAAATGCAAATCAGAAGATTTTAGTTTATGACCTTGGTGGTGGTACATTTGATGTATCAATACTAGAAATTGGTGATGGAGTCTTTGAAGTTTTGGCTACTAATGGTAATACTAGACTTGGTGGAGACGATTTTGATAATAGAATTATTGATCAACTTGTAGAAGAATTTAAAAAGACTAATAACATTGACTTATCAAGCGATAAACTTGCTATGCAAAGATTAAAAGAAGCTGCTGAAAAAGCTAAAATTGATTTATCGGCTACTCCTAAAACTACTATTTCATTACCATTTATTTCTGCTGATGCTACAGGACCTAAACATATGGAATATGAACTAACTAGAGCTAAATTTGATTCTATTACAGAAGATCTTGTAAAAGAAACTATTGATTGTACTATTAAAGCCCTTGCTGATGCTAAACTTGATAAAAATCAAATAGACAAAATTATTCTTGTTGGTGGTTCTACTAGAATACCTGCTGTGCAAGATGCAGTTAAAAACTTTATAGGGAAAGAACCTTACAAAGGAATTAACCCTGATGAATGTGTGGCAGTTGGCGCTGCTATTCAAGCAGGCGTTCTTGGAGGAGAAGTTAAAGATGTTCTTCTTCTTGATGTAACTCCTCTTTCTCTTGGAATTGAAACTTTAGGTGGAGTATTTACAAAACTTATTGAAAGAAATACTACAATTCCTACAAGAAAATCTCAAATTTTCTCAACTGCAGTTGACAATCAACCGGGCGTTGATATTCATGTTCTTCAAGGGGAAAGAGAGTTTGCAAATCAAAATAAAACTCTTGGGAGATTCCAACTCACCGACATTCCACCGGCACCAAGAGGGGTTCCTCAAATTGAAGTAACTTTTGATATTGATGCAAACGGAATTGTTAAAGTTTCAGCAAAAGATCTTGGAACTAATAAAGAACAAAATATTACTATTACTGCATCTTCTAATTTAAAAGAAGAAGATATTGAAAAGGCTATTAAAGAAGCAGAGGCTCATGCCGAAGAAGATAAAAAGAGAAAGGAGCTTGTTGAAACTAAAAATCAAGCTGATAATTTAGTATATGGTCTTGAAAAGATGATAAAAGAAAATGGTGATAAATTACAAGAAGAAGACAAGAAAAAACTTGAAGAAGCTATAGAAAAAGCAAAAAAAGATATGGAAAGCGAGGACATTGAAGTCGTTAAAAAAGCAATTGATGAACTTACTAATGTATCTAATGGAATTGTATCAAAGATGTATCAATCAGCAAACCCTAATGGATCTGATGGCACAAATGGTTCAACCGATTCAAATAACAATGGTTCTAATGGAGACGCAAGTGATCCTGAAGTTGTTGTTGATGACGACAATAAATAATTATTAAGAGAGATTTTAATATAATGGATACAAAAAATTATTTAAATAAAATAGTGACAGTAAAAATAGATAGACCGCTTGGGAGTAAACATCCCAAGCATGGTTTTGTTTATCCAGTAAATTATGGGTTTATTCCAAATACTATCTCTGGTGATGGGGAAGAACTTGATGCATATGTAATTGGAGAGTTCGAGCCCGTTGAGAGTTTTCATGGAGTAGTTAAAGCTATCATTCATAGACTAAATGATGACGATGATAAATTGGTTGTTATGCCAGAAGATAAAGATTATTCAGATGAGCAAATTCGAGCGCTTACTGAATTTCAAGAAAGGTTTTTTGAAAGTATAATAATTAGATAATAAATATTAATATTAAAACATAATTTTTCTTAGATAAAAAGATAACACAAACATTTAACTTAACGGAGAAACCAGTGGAACTGATCAAGATGCATGTGTTTTAGGAAATGAATGTTTTTTCGCGTAAAATTTATAAAAAATGCAATTTTTTCAGCATCAAAAAATTCCGTAGATTTAGAAATTTTAAAAAATATATACATGCGTAATTTTGGAAAAGATAGTATAGTGGATATTATATAATAGAGGAATATAAAATGGCAAATAAAGATTATTATTCAATTCTTGGAGTTGATAAGTCAGCAAGTGAAGATGAAATAAAATCTGCATATAGAAGACTTGCAAAAAAATATCATCCTGATTTAAATAAAACTCCGGAAGCAGCAGAAAAATTCAAAGATATTAATGAAGCCTACGAGGTACTTGGAGATCCAAAGAAAAGATCAAATTATGACCAGTTTGGTTCTGCAGAAGGAAATCCTTTTTCAGGTGGCGGTAGTGGCGGATTTGGTGACTTCTTTGGCGGAAATGGCGGAGGATTTTCCGACATATTTTCTGATATATTTTCTGCTTTTGGTGGTGGAAGAGGTGACAGTCAAATTCGAGAAAAAGGTCAAGACATAAATTTATCTATAAATCTTTCTTTTGAAGAAGCTGCTTTTGGTGTAGAAAAGAGTATTACTGTTGGAAAATTAGAAAAATGTAGTTCATGTCAAGGTACTGGCGCCAAAAATGGCAAAGAGTTCTCGATATGCCCAGAGTGTAATGGTACTGGAAGGGTAAGATATCAGCAAAATACTCTTTTTGGAACTACTATAAGAGAAGCTGGCTGTCCAAAATGTAATGCTACAGGAAAAATAATTAAAGAGAAGTGCAGTGAATGTAATGGTAAAGGATATCAAAAAGTAAATAAAACTATAAAAGTTAAATTTCCTGCAGGTATTGACAACGGTCAGACTTTACGCATGAGAGGCGAAGGAAATGCTCCTACAAGACAAGGTGTTAATGGAGACTTAAACATAAAAGTTCAAGTTATGCCACATAAAATATTAGTTAGAAAGGGTGATGACTTATTTATGGATTTATATTTGCCATTTACTATGCTTTTATTAGGGACTAAAATAGATGTCCCTGTAGTTAACGGCACGTATCAATTAACTATACCAGAATTGACTTCAAGTGGAACTGTTATGAGAATTAAGGGTAAAGGTATCAAACATTTGAATAGAGATGGATACGGTGATTTACTTGTAACAATTAAATCAGAGCCACCTAAAAGTTTAGACAAACAAACCAAAGAATTAATACAAAAACTTGCTACTGAAATTGGCGATAACTCATATACAAAATACAATAACTTTTTAAAAAAAATGAAATAAATTTAATATAGACATCAAAAAAATGATGTCTTTTTTTTGACAAAAATTACTTTTAATATATAATATTATAAAGGAATATATATGAATAAAAAAACTCTTGTTATAAATTTATTAGGAGGTCCTGGGGCGGGAAAATCTACTTTCGCAACAGTCCTCTTTTCAAAGTTAAAAAAAATGGGAGTTTCATGTGAATATGTTGGTGAGTTTGCCAAAGATTTAGTATGGGAAAATAGAGAGGAAACTTTAAAGGACCAAGTTTATATTTTTGGAAAGCAATATCATAAAATCAAACGTGTTGAGGGAAAAGTTAGTTTTATTATAACGGACAGCCCTTTGCCTTTAAGTATGTATTATAATCACATTTTAGATGGAAATAATAAAATTGATGAATTGACGTTTAATAATTTTGTTCTTTCCTGCTACAATAATTTTGATAATTTAAACTTTTATCTGGAAAGAAATTTTCCTTACGATCCGGAAGGGAGAGTACAAGGAGAGGAAGAAAGTATTTTAGTAAATGGACAAATAAAAAGTTACTTAACTAAACAAAATATACCTTATAAAATTATTAAAAACGATCAAAAAAGCATAAATCAAATCGCAACTTTGTTAAATCAATTGTATGCTATTTATAAAAATCAAGAAAAAGTTGAAATGGAATATGAAAGAAAATTTTTGGTAGAAAATTTTGATGTTTCAAACAGCACAAAAGAATACATAGTAAGTCAATATTATTTAAATATTGGGAGCACTGAAAAAAGAATAAGAAAGATCTACAATAAATTTTATTTCACAGAAAAAATTGGTTCGGGTGATACAAGGGAAGAATTTGAATGTGAAATTAGTGAAAAACAATATAAATATCTTTTGAAATTTAAAAAAGGAAAAGAAATTAATAAAAAAAGATATATAGTAAATTTAAACGGCGTTAAAAGTTGTGAAATAAACATATTTGACAAACCAATAAAAATCAATATGATTGAAGTAGAATTTGTCGACCAGGAACAAATGAAAAAATTTATACCTCCAAAATGGTTTGGCAAAGAGGTAACAGGAATCAAAGAATTCGATAATTATTCAATTGCAAATAAATAACAAAAAAGAGGTTTAAACCTCTTTTTTTAGTTAATATTAATTTAGTTATGGGTAATATAATTTATTATTGCTAATAATGATGTAACGGCAGTATCACAGCGGAGAATTCTTTTACCTAACGATATTGAATTTCCGCCATTTTCTATTATTAATTTTCTTTCTTTTTCACTGAACCCTGCTTCATTTCCAACAATGAGTGCTATTTTATTTTTGTTTTTTAATATTTCGCTATCAATTTTATTTGTTTCAACCTCGTTTGCAAATATTATCACATCATATTCTTTAAATTTTTTTAGCATATCATTAAAAGAGATAAGATTGTTTGCATTTATTAACTTGGATCTTTCACATTGTTTACACGCAGTCATAATTTGACTTTGTAAGCGAGATAGTTTTATCTCTTTTATGATTGAATATTCACCTTTAAAAAAATATAAAATATTTACGCCTAATTCTATTGATTTTGCTACTATATTATCAAAATATTCTTTTTTTGGCATCATTTGAAAAAGGGTAATTTCTTTTTTAGGGTTTGCTTGACACTTTTTTGTTTCTAAAATTGATAATATAGCATAATCTTTTTCCATTTTTTCAATTTTAGAATAATAATCAAAATCATCATTGGTGCAAGCTATGACTTCATCGCCTTCTTTCATACGCAATACTTTTTTTAAATGTTCGAATTCACTGCCTTTAATAATAATTTTGCCATCAATCTTTGTTCCAAAGAATCTTCTCATATTTACTCCTATGAAAAGATTATATCATATTTAAATTTATAAACAAATTTAAATTTATTTTTTAATTTTAGTTTTTATATATTCCTTTACTTATTAAATATCCCGCCATAAAGAAAGCGGCATTTTTAGGTATTGAGAAATTTATATTATCATAACAGATTGGGGGCCCAGGGCAACAATTAAAGTTTGAATTATTGCAAGGTAAACAAGGGTTAAAACAAGAAGGACAACTTGTTTGCCAATAACCACAATTGTTGTTATAAGGACAATGACAAAGGTCTACATAAGAGCCTAATCTATATTGAGTATTAATTATCATGTTTCCTCCTTATTCATTATGTGAATATTTTTTTAATTTTGTGTTTAAGTCATACTAACTTTTTTATTTTAATATCTTATTTTATGAAAGTTTTATTTTCGGTCTTTACTATCGTTGGGGTTGTTTTTGGATCGGGGTTCATTAGTGGAAAAGAACTTGTAGTATATTTTGCGAGATTTGGTATTTTTAGTTTGCCATTTTTATTGATTGTTTTTGCTTTGTTTTTTTTGACTTTTAAAAAGTTGCTAAATGTAGGAGATAATGTTGTTGCAAGATTAAAAAAAAGTCATTTATTTTTTTGTATAAATTTAATATCTTCTGTTATATTTGCAAGTGCAATGTTTGGTGCTGATAGAAATTTAATTAATTTCGACAATATTTTATTCAATTTTTTAATTATTTTTATAATTTTTATTATTTGTTTTCTAGTTTATAAAAAAGGCATAAAATATTTAAACAAATTAAATTTTTATTTAATTCCACTATCATTGTTATTTTTTGTCATATTACTATTTAAAAAAATTGATTTTTATTTACCTTTTTTTGATGGGAATAACATATTGTTTTCTCCAATTTATAATATTTTGTATGTTGCTCTTAATTTGTCTACGGGTGCAGTTTTAATTGCAAGTTTAGGTAAAAATATGACTAAAAGACAAAAAGCACAAGCATCTTTTATTTCTGCGCTTGTGCTTTGTATTGTCTTGCTTTTAGCAATAATTGTTTTACTTCAAAATCCCTTTGTTTTTAGCACACAGATGCCACTTTTATCTCTTTTTCAAGGGAAGGAAAAGATAATATTTAATTTTATAATCCTTATAGGCTGTAATACGACATTATTTTCTCTTGTTTATTCTATTTCTTTTTCTATGCGAGGGCTGTGCAATAATGAGTTTTTAATTTTCTCAACAAGTATAATTTTGCCGTATTTAATAGGTTATTTAGGATTTGGCTTTATTGTATCTTATCTTTATCCTCTTGCAAGTGTTTTGGGTCTTGTTTTTTTATTTGATATTATTCTTTTTAAAAACACAGATAAATCATTTTTTAAATCTTTTTTCAAGCGGACTAACAAGAAGATACATTCCAGTGGCAAGAATACAAAGTAGAGTTATGCTTGCCATTACTATATCTAATTTTAAAATTTGACTTCCGTAATTTATTAAATATCCTAGTCCTGCTTTGCTTGATAGATATTCTCCAATGATAGTTCCTACCCAACTCATACCAACATTAATTTTTAATACTGAAAAAAATGCAGGTATTGAATTTGGAAGTATTAATTTAAATAATATTTGTAATTTATTTGCGTGCATTGATTTCATGAGTAATATTTTATCATTATCACATGAGATGAAGGCATTTAGCATAGATATTGTTGTTAAGATTACGCAAATTAAAACACACATTACAATCGTGGCGCCTGTTCCTGAACCTACCCAAAATATTATCATTGGGCCTAGGGCGATTTTTGGTAAACTATTTAAAATGATTAAATATGGTTCCAGAATTCGTCTTAACTTTTCGCTCCACCACAATAGTATTGCTATAAATGTTCCCAACACAGTAGCTATTATAAAACCAATTATTGTTTCATACAAAGATGTCCAAATATGAATCCATAAATTACCATCTTCCGCAAGGTCAATTATAGTATTTACTATTCTTGACGGGCTTGAAAAGAAGAAAGGATCAATAGCGCCTGTGTCTGCCAGTAATTGCCATAACCCTATAAATAAGGCAAAAATTATTATTTGTCCTAACAATACCAAGCATTTGTCTTTTTTAATGTTTCTTAGGTATTTTTTACGGGCTTTTGAGTAATTTATTTGTTTCTTTTTCATTAAACCAGATTTCTCCAAATCATTTCAAAATATTTGCCAAAATCTTTATCCTCTCGCTTTGATAGTGGAGTTGCGCCTGTAAATGAAATGTTAACATTTTCCTTAACTTTTGCTGGTCTTTTTGATAATATGACTATTTTATTTGACATACTTAATGCTTCTGATATGTCATGTGTTACAAGTAAAGCGGTTTTTTGTTCGCTTTTTATTATATCGTATACATCATCGCATACCTTTAACCTTGTTTGAAAATCAAGTGCCGAAAAGGGTTCGTCAAGAAGCAATAAAGATGGCTGTAAAACAAGCGTTCTAATCAATGCGACACGCTGACGCATTCCACCACTCAATTGTCGAGGCTTTTTGTTTTTGAAGTTGTAAAGATCATATTTTTTTAAAAGTTCTTCGGCAAACGCTAATTTTTGAGGATCTTTTTTTTGTTTCCGAACTTCGAGCCCTAAGGTTATATTTTGCCATATGGTTCTCCATTCAAAAAGGTGGTCGCGTTGAAACATATATCCTATCCGACTATCATTTTTTTCTACAGGCTTTCCGTCTATTAGGATTTCACCGCTAGAAGGAAATAAAAGTCCTGCCGTTAAAGACAATATGGTAGTTTTTCCACAACCACTAGGGCCTACTAAAGAAGTAAATTCTTTTTCTTTCACATCAAAACTAACTTCATCAAGTGCTTTGATCTCATTTTCTTTTGTTTGATAAAAATAACTTACATCTTTAAACTCAAGTAACTTTTTCATTTGTATGACCTCTACAATATCAGTTTAGCAAGTTAAAAGCGAATTGTTACATTTTTTATTTTTTTGGCAGTAATTATTGTTTTAATAAATTATGAAAAGTAAAATTTACTCGAGGCTAAAAGGAGCAAGTCGAGTGAATGAAGAAGATAAGATTAAGAAAGCATTAATGAAAAAAGCACTTGGATATAATGCTGATGAATCAGTAGAAGAATATACTTTTGATGAACATGGGCAGAAGATATTATCAAAGCAAAAAGTCACAAAAAAACATTATAGTCCCGATATTAGTGCTGTTAAAGTCTTACTAGAGAGATATTTTAAGACTTACGAAGAACAATTACTTGATTTTTCAGATGAAGAACTTGAAGAAGAAAAAAAGCGACTTTTGAGTCTTTTAAAGGAGGATAAGGGTGGAAATTTTTGAAGTAAAGCATTTAGTCAAATGCGATTTCAACGGCTGTAACAATTTAGCAAAATATAGTTTTTCTACAAAGGGTTTATTGAAAAAAGATCTTTGCTTTTGTGAAGATTGTTTAAGACAAATGTATGAAATTATTGCTAAAATGCAGAAGCCAAGATCTGTTTCTAGTCCATTCAGATTAAATAAAAGGATGAAAAAATATGAAGAAAGATAATAACAAAATTGTTGAAGAAGTTTTAAAAGATTTTAAAGATAGAGCAGAAAAAAGAAAGAGTTTTGATCTTATCTGGCAAATTAACATGAATTTTTTGATGGGTAATCAATATTGCAATGTTGGATATGGTGGTCACCTCGAAGAAGCGGATCGTCAGTTTTTTTGGCAGGAACGCGAAGTTTATAATCATATAGCGCCTACTTTTGATATTCGATATGCAAAATTATCAAAAATAAAGCCAGATATTAATGTTTTGCCTTCTACTAGTGATGAAAGGGATAAGCAATCTGCCAAGGTTTCAAAAAAAATTTATAAATACATTAAAAATAAATTAAAAATTGATAGTTTGGTAAATCAAGCAATCAAGTGGTCAGAAGTTTGCGGAACTGTGTTTTATAAAATCAGTTGGAATAGTGATATTGGACAAATTATAGGGATTGATGAAAGTGGTTCGAAAATAAAAAGTGGCGATGTTGAAATTAGCGTTGTCAGCCCATTTGAAATTTATCCTGATAGTAGTGTATGTGATAGTTTAAAAGCTTGTCAAAGCCTAATTCATGCAAAAGCATATACAACGGCTCAAGTTAAGCAAATGTATGGTGTTGAAGTAGAAGGGAAAAAAGTTAATACATATGCTTTAGACAGTGTAGCTGAGGGTGTTGGAGGACTCGGACTTACTGGTACTATGCCGAAAATAATTGAGAGCGTAAAAGATGACAGTGTTATTGTTGTGGAAAGATATATTCGACCTAATGCAGACTATTTAAATGGTAGATTAACAATTGTAGCTGGAGATAAATTGGTATTTGATGGAGATTTACCTTATCAATGCGGTGAAGATGGAGATAGAGATTTTCCTTTTATTAGACAAACTAGTATTGAAGAACCGGGGAGTTTTTGGGGAAGTAGTGTAGTTGAAAGACTAATACCAGTTCAAAGAGCATATAACGCTGTAAAAAACAGAAAACATGAATTTTTGAATAGACTTTCTTTGGGAGTGTTAAGTGTAGAAGATGGCTCTGTTGATTTAGATAATCTTGAAGAAGAAGGATTATGCCCTGGGAAAGTTTTAGTTTATAGACAAGGGGCAAATGAACCTAAATATTTAGAAGGAGAAAATATCCCGTCGGGATTAAATGAAGAAGAACAATTCTTGCTTGATGAATTCAATAAAATTAGTGGAGTAAATGATTTATTAAGTTTTAGTTCTCTATCGTCAAATTTAAGTGGAACTGCTCTTGAACTAATGATATCTCAAGATGAAGCAAGATTAAATGCTCCTATTGAAAGTATTAAATGTGCAGTTAAAGATATTGCAAGTATGATTTTAAGATTATATAAACAATACGCATCGTTTCCTAGAATTGCTAAAATTGTGGGAGAAAATGGGGAAGTTGAAATGTTCTATTTCTCTTCAAATGATATTTCTAGCGAAGATATTGAACTTGAAAATATTACTGATGGGATGCAAAGTCTTTCTCAACGTAGAGATTTAATTTTTTCTTTATTAGAAAACGGAATACTTCAAAATGAAGACGGTAATTTATCTAATAGAATGAAAAGCAAAATATTAGAAATGCTTGGTATGGGGATTTGGGAGAATGCTCAAGATATTACAGATCTTCATATAAAGAAAGCAGATAAAGAAAATTTAAAATTGTTAAAAAATGAAAATGTTTCAGTTAGCGAAATTGATGAACATAAATTACACTTAAATGAACATATTGCTTTTATGCTTGGTCAAGATTATGAAAAAGCATGCAAAGATAATAAATCTTTAGAAGAAAAGTTTTTAGCACATATTCGTGAGCACAAATCAAAATTGGAGGATAAATAAATATGGAAGAAATAAGAGAACAACCGACCATGGAACCGGCAAATGCTTTAAACCTAGCAGAAATAGACAGTGTCGAGAGTGAGGTCGGCTCTCAAGGCGAATTTGGCAAATTCAAAAATGCAGATGCATTGTTAGAGGCCTATAACAATTTGCAGGCTGAATTTACCAGAAAGTGCCAACTGCTAAGTAATTTGCAAAAAGATAAGATGCAAGAGGAAAAATTTAGCGAAAGAGAAAATGACACATCAAATTTCAATAATATTAATGAATTGGAAGGTGTTAATAAAAATGAAGTTTTAGATGAATCTAATAATAGTGAAATTAGCGAGAAAAATTTTGAAGAAAGCCTACAAGCATTCCTTGATGCAAATGCCGATGCAAAAGAATTTGCAAATGAAATTAAAAATGAGTTTTCTAATGCAAAAACAAGCCCATTTGAAGATGCTTGGGCTAAGGTTGTTTTTTCTCAATTAAAGGAAGGCAAACTTAGTGACAATATGATTAATCAATATTTAATTAGTGATGAAAATATTAAAAATAAAGTTATAGAATCATATTTAAAGAATCTTCAAAACAATAAACCACCTTTGATAATATCTTCCAGCGGGGAAAGGCTGTCACAAGTAAAACCAGACAGTCCTAAAACCCTTGCTGAAGCAAAACAAATAGTGGATAAAATGTTTAGTTAAAAATAATGACATAAAATTATTTTAAAATATTGTTAAAAATATTATAAAGTTTAGAAATTTTATTAAAAAATAAAATAT
This sequence comes from uncultured Clostridia bacterium, assembly GCA_944372505.1. GTDB lineage: Bacteria > Bacillota > Clostridia > Christensenellales > UBA1242 > Caccovivens. The sequence goes on from CALVZK010000002.1 coordinate 88,908, forward strand.
TAAAGAAATTAAAATAAAAAATGTAAAAATTAAAAAAATATTTTAATTAATTAATAAAAAATAATTTTAATATTTTTTATGTTATTTTTTAAATAAAAAAAATAATAAATTATTAATTTTGCATTATTTTTTAATTATTATAATTTTAAATATTATTTTATTTACATTTTTTGTTGAAAAATAGGTCGAATTTAATTAATTATTATTTAAATTAAAATAATTATTTAAATAAAATAAATTTTAATTTTAATGTAATTTAAAAGGAGAAAATATGGTTACATTACAAACAGCTGAAAATGCTTTAAAAACAGTTTATTTAGGCGTAGTTGCTAATCAACTTAATGATAATGCAAATCCTCTTCTTGCTAGAATTAAAAAAACTAGTAAAGATGTTTGGGGAAAAGAAATTAGAAAACTTGCTCCATTTGGCATAAACGGTGGAATAGGAGCAGGAAGCGAAACTGCAGCTTTGCCTATTGCTTCTGAAAATAGTTATGTACAATTCGTTGCAGATCTTAAAAACCTTTATGGTAAAATTGAAATTTCTGACAAAGCTATTAGAGCTTCTGCAAATAATATCGGGGCTTTTGTTAATCTTCTTTCTGATGAAATGGAAGGTCTTGTTAAAGCAAGTTCATTTAATCTTGGAAGAATGCTATATGGAGATGGTAGTGGTGTTTTAGCCACTGTTAATGCGCATCAAAACAAAACTATTACTTGTGATAAAGTAAATAATCTTATCGAAGGTATGCTTGTAGATATTTATAATGGTGCTACAAAAGCAAATAACTATCCAGTTAAAATAGTTTATGTTGATAGAGTAAACAAAAAATTCACTTATTCATCTTCAGAGACATTAGTTTTAAATAGTGGATTTAAAGTTTATCTTCAAGGATCAAAAGGAAGTGAAATTTCTGGATTAGGGAAAATTTTTGATTCTTCTGCTACCAGTATTTATGGAGTTAGCAAAAGTGATTATCCTTGGTTAAATCCATATGTTAATAGTACTCAAAAAGAAATTAGTGATATTGTTATTCAAGAAGCCATTGATTTTCTTGATATGAATGTTGATTCGAAAATTAACTTTATTACTTGTTCAAGCCAAGTAAGGAGAGTTTATCAAGAATATTTAGGAGCTTATAGAAGAAATATAGAAATTGCTTCTTTAGAGGGTGGATATAAAACTATAACTCACAATGGAATACCTGTTGTTGCAGATAGATTTGTAGATGATGATACAATGTATTTGCTTAATACAGATGACTTTGTTTTACATCAACTTTGCGATTGGAAATGGTTAGAGGGAGAAAATGGTCAAATTTTAAGACAAAATCCAGGCTATCCAACTTATAGTGCAACACTAGTTAAATACGCAGAATTGATTTGTGATAAACCATGTGGACAAGCAAAGATTAGTGGTATCAAAGCAACAGTAACGAATCCATTTACAACAGTTGTTGAGACTACCGTAGAGGAAACAGCGTAATAAAAAGGGAGACAGGCAAAAAGCAGAGATAGTTTTTTGCCTTTTCTTCTGTTTTTGGAGGTTAAATGAGATATTTAGAGATAACTGAAGATGTATATTTGATAGGAAAAAGATTAAAAGAAATTGATAGAAGTTACATCATTTTATACAATCTTGATAAAAAGTCTTACGAAGTACATTCTCAAGGAAGAGGTAAAGGAAGTTATTGTTTTACAGTGCCATATGATATATTAGATGCTCGAACAATAACATATGCACGAAAAACAAGTGTAGAGAGAAGGGATAAAATAATAGAGGAGATTGAAATTAACAACCAAAAACTTTACGAAAGATCAATTAAAGAGCAAGTAAATAAGATAAAGGAGGCACTATGCTAGTAAAAGACATAATAAAGTTAGCATGTGAATTCATAGGGTTAGAAACGGTTAAAGCGGGGATCGAGAGTAATAACTTAACCGAAGAGGATGAATTAGTTTGTGATAGTCTAGTTAACTTATTTAATCTTATCAACGACGAGATAACTAGCGAGTATATACCAATTTATCGTAAAGAGAGAGTAAAGTGCAACGATTTTAAAGTAAATTACTCATCATTAAAAGAGGAGCCATTACAAATCATATCAGTAAAAGATATATGTGGACGGAAGATAAGATTCAAAGCGTTTGAGGATCACATTGTAGCGATAGCAAGCATGGTAGAGATAATTTATACAGTTAAATCAGAAAGATTAGAAATAGACGACGAAATTAGTTCCAGTTTACCAGAGAGGGTATATGCATATGGAATAGTAAGGGAATATTATTTTTTACAAACAATGTTTGATGATGCAGATGTGTGGGAGGAGCGCTTTAAGAATAGTTTGCAAGTATTACAGAGGAGGAAAAGCGAGACGACAATGGCTCGAAGGAGGTGGCTTTAATGTTTTATAGAAACACCTTAAAAACGAAAAAGACGAAAGAGAAAGAGATAAAGATAAACATATTCGAGAAAGGCTTAACAGACAAAGATGGGTTTATAAGTGAAAATGGAGAAGGGCAAGAGAGTTACAACTTTGATATGAACAGCGGGGCATTAAAATCGGGATATGGATTTAGCAAATTAATGTTGCCTTCAACAACAGAGGACCTCGAGAGTGAAAGCGAGTTAAGTATAAGAGGGAACGAGATAAAATCATTATGGAAATTAAAATGGTATAATTTCAATACAGACGAGAACAATTATTATTTATTTTACTATAATGATGAAGGAAATGTATGTTATGACAATTTATTTGGGCAAAGGCTTGCGACATTTATAGTACCAAATGATTTCAGTGAAGTACCATATGCAACGTATTATAGAACGGGGCAGCAAGATACATTGTTATTATCTGGCGAGGGAGATGATTTAGTAATTATTACAGGTAACGGAGTGCAAAGAAATGCAAGTGCGCCGAAAATTGTTTCATGTTGTAATCATTATGGAAGATTATTTGCCATAACCTCATCAGAGCGAGGGACACTAGTTTATAGTGAAGATACGGACATATTAAATTTTACCGATGAATTATGTAAAGATTTAGATTTCAGTGACGAACGCGGAGATTTAAACAAAATTTTATCTTTTAACGATTATTTATATTTATTTAGAGACTTTGGAATTACAGAAGTTTCGCAATATGGAACCGATGACAATTTTGCTATAAGTCATTTATATATGTCTAATAGTTATATATATCCAAATACAATAGCCCAATGTGGAGACGACATAATATTTTTAGATAGCAGTGGATTAAAAGTATTTAATGGTTCATCAGTAAAAGAAATAGAAAGTGTTTACAATGCAAAGATAAGCAAAAAAAATCAAAAATATGCTTGGGGAGAATACTATAACGGAAAATATTTTTTATCATGTAAAATAGATTTTGCAGATAATAGACAAATCGGGTGTGAAAAGAACTCTACAGGTTATATAAATAATGTTCTGTTAGTATATGATATATCAAAGAAAAGTTTCGAGATAGTAAGAGGTATAGATATAAATAGATTACTGACTTTAAACAATCCTCACAAGAGTAAACTTGTGGCTTGCTTTAACAACGAGCATAAAGATAAAATTGGACAACTTAACGAAGACGGAAAAATATTTGGAGAGCAACTTGAAAAATATTGGCGAAGCACAAATAGCGATTTTGGTTATAGTGGAAAAGTTAAAAGGATACGATCGTTTACCATAAAGACAAGCGGTGCATGCAAAGTAACTTTTGAGAGCGAGAATATGATAAAAGAGATATCTGTCAAAGGCAAGGAAGGAGTACAAAGAATAAACACAAATATCATAGGGAAAGAGTTTATTGTAACGATAGAAAGTTTAGGAGATGCTTTTATAAGTAACTTTGTTTTAAATGTAGGAGTTTGCTAATTGAGACTAAAATATAAAAATCATATTGCACTGATAAATAAAGCCCGCCAAAAAGAAGAGGAGAAAATCATCCTTGACTTATTAACAATAAAAGGAAAGGGGATTTAAAATGGATTTTTGGAACGAACTGATTAAAATAATAGTTTCTTATGGAATATTTGCAATGTTGTTTGTATTTCTGTTTTTTTATCAACTAAAGGATAGTTCAAAAAGAGAAGAAGCGTATAGACAAACAATAGAAGAATTAACTTCACATTTAGAAACTTTAAACGAAGTAAGAGATGAAGTTAGCGAATTAAAAGAAATTGTGTCTAGGAGGGATAATGAAAAATCGAATTAAGTCTTATAGTTTTTGGACAGCCTTATCTGGGGCAGTAGTAATTTTCTTGAACGCACTAGGTGAATTGTTTGGTTTTTCCGTGCAAGATGAACTTGTATCAGGGATAATTATGGCAGTTGCAGGAATTTTGGTGGTATTCGGAATTGTAACAATGCCAAATGACAATCAAAATAGCGAAGAAGAAATTGAAGAAGACACGGAAGAAAATGTTACTCAAGTTACAAAAGAAGAAGATTCACGACAAGAGGAAAGCAAAGAGGAAGATAGCGATAAAAATTAGAAGAAAAGTAAAAAGCATAAAATTAATAAAAAAAACAACAAGAAAAATAAATTATTTTGTTGTTTTGATTTAATTTTAATGAAAAAATGAATTTTTGGAGCAAAAATACACAAGAAGAGTTTATATTCTGTCATACATAATTCATTCTTAAATTGTCATTAACTTAACGATAAATTAGAATGTAAGTCTAAAAAAGATTAAGAAATATTTTAAATAAAAAAGAATTTTTTAATATGAAGACATTTTATAAAACTTGATACAAAAAGATGCCTTAAATCAAACAAAAGAAGCGGTCACATTTTGTGACCGCTTTTTATTGTTGTTGAGATTTATATTATTTTATTTACTTATAATTTTAAGCAGTGATTTGATAAGTTATATTTAAACAAAATAATTTAATTAAAATCTTTTAATTATGGAACCGGAGAGTCTTCATTATCTAAATATTTAAGCCCTGTATAGAATTTATAGTTTGTAGTCATATCACCTGCTTTTTTAATAACCTTGTATGTGATTTCAAGATAATCACAACCATCACTTCCACTGAACATTGCAGGATTTAATCTTCCTGATGTGTATGTGTAACCATCTTGCAATGCTTCTTGATCAAGTGATGTTGAACCCGGTTCTACTATCTCATAATATTTTCTTATGTTGTTTGTACCAACAAGAATTAATGGCTCTTTTGATACAAGCGGATTGCCTTTGTAATCATTGCGTCCTACATCGGTTTTAAGTATGCCATTACCAATGTTCGTGTTGAAAACTCCAACATGCAAATAGCCTATGTCATCAAACACAACCCCGCTACAATGGTCTCTTGGAGCATTGACTCCATCACCGCCACCAATTGTATCGCCTTTATATCCATAAATATAATCTATTTCGAAAGGTCCGTCATATACTCGCACTTTTTTAGATTGAATTATTCGTCTTGTGTTTGTTGCGTGATTGTAATAATTTAAGTCAACTATTATATCGATATATCTATTCCAGTCGTATACAGCGTCTTCTGTTTCAAGATCTGCATTTCCGTCAAGATCTGCATCGTATTTAAGTGCTATCCATAATCCGTCAACATATGTCTCTTGCTTAAACATAAGCACAACACTTTGATATTCAAGTGGTCTTATTGCATATTGATGCTCTTCTTTGTTAGGATCATAAACTGGGAAGTTTTTGTCATCTTCAATTTTAAATGTAGAACCAGCATATTCCATTATATTAGATGCGAGGAATCTGTCATCAATCGTTACATCACTTCCTTCATCTTTACCAATTGAAACATCATTACATACAGCATTGATTACATTTCTTACTGTTGTTTCATAATTTCTTCCTAAGTCGTCTGTTGAGGCAGTACATCCTGGCGCCAACTGATAGGTGATTGACCCGTCTGGGTGAGTAACCTGTAAATAAGCTTGTCCGTATGTGTTTGTTTGATAAGTCATAAATGAGTCATCTCTTAAGGCATCTTCACCAATTACGTTTTCTAATACCCAATTTTGAATTTTGGTAATTTGTCTTGAAACAAGTCCAACATAAGTGCCCAGTGTTTTAAATCTTGCCTTTGCTGTCTCAAGTGCACTGTCTACTGATTCATAAGTGCCTATTGTGATTCTATAATATGGATATTCATTTGTCTGTGTCACATAAACTTGACTTGGCTCTAAATCGACAGCATAGGTATAAATCACATACTCAAGTGTCTTGACAAAATCAGAATAATTGTCATATATATATTGATCACTTGTCCCTAAATAAATTGAACTGTAATTATTGGTGTAATCAGGAGTTAAATAAGTATTATTTATAATTGTGTTTAAATCTCCATACTCATCTTCTAAACTTAAATAAGTATTAAAAATGTAATTTTGATTTTCATAACTTGTCACATATGAATAGTTATAATACAAAAGTGCAGGTATATTATCAATATTTGGGGAGAAAGACCAATTCCATTTTGTGTTTAAATCTGCGCCAATTATATAATATTTTTCAAAGTCTTCGTTGTCTTCATCAATAGTTAAATTTCCATCTGCGTCTATTGTGGCAGAGTGCGTTACCATGCCGACAGAGTCCACTTGATATCGAATACTGTCATATAAATAAGGTAGGTTTTCTAAATCAAATCCAGGATTATTAGAAGAAATAAAAGTATTATTACCTATTGCATAATTGTTGTATAAGTACATTAAAATACCCCAAGCATATTGTCCATAATAATCGTTTACCCCTTCGCCGGAGCCATCAGCACCGCCAGAGCCATAGTCATAGTCATAGTTGTCAGGCCTGTAAAGCACTTTAGAGCCGTATAGATCAGGTGGCAAAGCCTCTTCAATGCCGGGGTCGTTTCCGCTTGATGGGGCATCTTCTTTATTGTCTCCGCTTGATGAGTCATCTTCGTCCCAGCCGACAAGGTCTTTTCCTATTTCAATAAGTTCATCTAAAGAAAAACCACAACTAATACTCATAAGACCAAAGCAGGATATGAGCAAACAACAAAATATTCTTATAAAAATATTCTTTTTCTTCATATATATATGATAACCTTTTTTCTTCTAAAAATCAACATTTTGTTGTGATTTTCTTTATAGTTGATATTTTTTATATATAAAAAATCAAAAAATGACGAAAAAATGTTAAAATTTATTATGGTTATTAGGGTTTATATGTTATCATACTTAAGTAAATTGCCTCTTTTTTTGATAATTTTGATAAAAATTGAAAAATGCTATTGAAATTTTTGTTTATATGGTATATAATATAACAAACGATAAGGAGGAAATTTTAATGGGGGGAATAGTGAAAGAACCTAAGAAAAAATATAAAATGGGATTAGGAAAGAAAATTGTTGCAGCCCTTTGTGCTGTTTTAATCGTCGTAGGCGTTGGACTTGGTGTTTATTTTGGGCTTGCAAATAAAGATAGCAACAATATTATTCCAGATCAACCGGGGATTGAACAACCTGAAAATCCAGAAAATCCAGGTGGTGACATTGAACAACCTGAAGATCCAGAGAATCCAGGTGGCGACATTGAACAACCTGAAGATCCAGAAAACCCAGGTGGGGACATTGAAGAACCTGAAGATCCAGAAAACCCAGGTGGAGATATTGAAGAACCTGAAGATCCAGAAAATCCTGGTGGCGATATAGAAGATCCTAAAGATCCATTTGTGCTTGACACTTTAGATGAACTTATGGCTTATCGTCAAGGCACACTTTACAATACTTTAAATGAAAAGTTTATGGACGGAATTCTTTATAGATGCACATTATCTCATGATTACACATATCAAGATGCAACAAATATAGAATGGACAATTTTAGAGTCATCACAAACCGATATTAGTAAAGTTCAAGTGAGATTTAATATAACAACAGGTAATACCTATCGTTATTATGTAGGGGAAGCAACTTTTAAAGAACCAATATCAGTTCAAGACTTTGCAAATGCTAATATTACTCAAAGCATGGTTGATCAAGCAACATACAAATATACTTATACTGGTAGTGCTTTGGCTGATCAGTTAGAAAACTATAAACCACTTGCAGAAGCAATTGTGACTAAACTTGGTGGCACTGTTGGAGCTAATGACCAGTTGTTACCCACTATGGATACTGCTTCTACTGATCCACAATATTCTTGGGTGAGAAATTGTTATGTAAAACAAATTACGGATAGTGGTGTAAACGAGTATACAATAACAATTAATGCAAAAAATGCTTCAGGGAATAATTTAATCAATCAATTAATTTTAAATTTACAAGCAGGTGAATACAAAAATCAAAAAGTTGAGAAAAATGTTATTGAATTAGCACCTGCATTTGATGAAAACAGTGTTGACAAGCAAACACCTGAATATGAAAATACTGCAAAAACTGCATCACGAGTTTCAATTGGAAAAATATCAAACGAAAATGGAGATGTTTACGACTTATATCTTGATTTATAATTAAAACAAAAAATCTACTTTCAAAAGTAGATTTTTTTATGTTTAAAATATAAAAAGTCATTTTAATTAAAATTGACAAGAGTATTCTTATCAAATGTTTTATGCTAAAATTTTTTTAGTAAATTATATAACTTTTGTTTATAAAAAATAATTAAAAAAATAAGAAGTTTAAATAAAATAAGTAAATTTAACAAATTTAAACAATTATTTTGCCTATAAAGAAAATTTTTGATAAAATTAGAAAAAATGAATACAAAGCGATTTATAAACTTTAGATACATATTTTATCCATTTCTAGCATTTTTATTTGGTATTATTGTTGCTAGAGGCCTTTATCAAGGCAAAGTTGAGATTTTAGTTATTACAATTCTTTTACTTTTATCACTTGGCACATTTTTGATATTAAGAAAAAGATACAAAATTTTAATTATATTATTTTGTCTATTTTTTATAGGTAATGGATTTTACTATATAGGCGAGGCAAGATATTACAATAAGGATTATACAGGGCAAGTTTTAGTTGTAGGCAGAGTCAGTGATGATTTTGAGGAAAGCGATTATTATTATCAAGTCTTATTAAAAGATGCGTCAATAAATGGAGAAAAAACTAGAAATATTAAAGTTAGTTTTTCAAAAAATGGTTTACAGTTAAAAGTTGGAGATATTGTTTCATTTGAAAGTGAAGTCGAGGCGGTCAAATTATTTTCTTTAAATAGTTTTAATTCTACCTATTACAGAAGCAATACTGGATACACGACAGACACTGTAAATTTGAAAAATGTTGTTATAAGTGAAGGGCATGTCAATTTAGATGAAAAAATAAGGTTGTCAGTCAAAGAAAAATTATATGACAACTTAAGTGAAGAAAATGCGTCTGTTGCCTACGCTGTTCTTTTTGGTGATAAAAGTGGTATTTCTTATGAGGTTAAAGAAAGTTATAGAAATAGTGGCATAATTCATATTTTAACTGTCAGTGGTTTACATGTTTCTTTCCTTGTTGCTTTGATTTGGGGATTGCTAAAATTATTAAGAGTAAATAAGTATGCTAATTTTGCAATTACTACTACCATTATTATTTTTTATTCCGCGCTTTGTGGCTTCACTCCATCTGTTTTAAGAGCAGGTATAATGGGGATTATCCTTATGCTTGCGGGACTTTTACAAAAGCGCTATGATTCTCTTAACGCAATGGGTGTTGCTGGATTTATTATTCTTTTAGTTAATCCGTTAAGTGCTTTTGATGTTGGCTTTCTTATGTCTATGGCTTGTGTTTGTGGTATTATTTTACTTTATCCTTTATTTAATAATCTTTTCAAAAAGTTTATGCCTAAATTTGTTCGTCAATATATTGCTGTTTCTTTATCTGCGCAAATTACAATTTTACCATTTTTAGCGCTATTTTCTTCTTACATCAATTTACTATCGTTTATTGTAAATTTATTTGTTGTACCTTTATTCTCTATTATCTATCCTTGGTTATTTTTCTCTGCTATCTTATCTATCATCATGCCTTTCATGTCTTTCCTATTAGTTCCTGTAGGTTGGGGATTTAGTGCTATTTATTATATCGCCTATATATTTTCTTACACTATTTTACAAGTTCCTCTTAAACCTTTCTATTTTTCTGTTATGGTTTTCTTTTTCTTGCTTGTTTATCTATGCAGTCAGTTCTTTATGTGTAAACCTATCAATAAATTTTTGTGTGCGTCCGCTATTATTTTCTGTCTTTCGTGCTCCTTTGGATTTACTTCGATTGGATCAAATATGAAAACCGGACTTGTATATCTTAATTATTATAATAAGGAAGCGATTATTCTTAAAAACTCTAATGGACAAACGATGTTAATTGGAGATAATTATTTAGTCAGCAGATACATGGACAACTTTAATTTAAACAATATTGACATTTATCTGTCCCTTGATGATATTTCCTCTTTCAATACTTTTGATTTAAGCGAATATAAAATTAAACATTTTCTTTCTACAAATGGCGAAATTACTGATAATTTTGTCATTTGTAATCCTAATACTAATATAACAGTTGGGGATTACGATATTGTTTTTGTAGAAAACGATAACAAGGTTATTGGGGCAAATATTTCCTTTGATGGATATCAAATTTTTGTTGCTAATAGCGAAGTTTTGAATTATAATGATATTGCTTTATTTGATAATGATTATTTTAATCCTGATATTTTTATCGTTGCCGAAGATTATTATCTTGCAGAAAACTATAATGGAATCTCTATTAGTACTGTAAAAAACGATATAACTTCTTTTAATTTTCTTGATTATGGTAATTTTTCTTTAAGTTTTAATAACGAAAGTTTTGTTTTTAGGGGGCTTGATTGAAAACTTTAAAAAAACGTTTACAAAATTCTTTATCCAATTTCTATCTTCTTCAAGGGGAAGATTACTATCTTTATGATAGAGCGTTTTCTATGATTAAAAATAGGGCAAACATTCAATTAGAAGATTTTAATCTTTCTAAATTTGATGATGAAAATTTTTCCATGCAAGCCGTTATTCAGTCTGCAGAAGCAATTCCTATGGCAAGTGATTATAAAATTATATTAGTTAAAAATATCTCCAAAATTACTAAAAGTGATGAAAATTTGCTACTTGACTATTTGAAAAATCCTTCGCCTTCTTCTATTATTGTTATTTTTGATTTCTTTAATAAATTTGATTTTATTAAAAGTCTTGTTGAATTTGTTGATTGCAAAAGATTTGACAGAAAAACTTCCTCCATTTTCCTTGTCAATGAATTTGCAAAAAGAGGGAAACAAATTAGTCAAGAAGCCTTAGATACTTTATTAGATTATTGTAATGGCTATTTAACTAGGGCAGTGAATGAAATTGATAAACTTGCCTATTTTGACCTTTCTAATTCTTTAATTACTAAAAATCAAGTACAAATTCTGGTTAACAAAGATGAAGAATTTGCGGTCTTTGAACTTACTGAAGCATTAGGTCAAAAAAATGCAGATAAGGCTCTTAAAATTTTAAATGATCTTATTAAAGAACAAGGACTGTTAGGGCTTATCACCAATCACTTTCGTAGACTTTTCTTTATCGCTATTTCTGATCTAGATGATAAATCTCTTGCAAATCTACTTGGTGTTAAAGAATATGCTATCTCTAAACAAAAAACTCAAATTAAAAACTTTTCTAAATTACAGTTAAAAAAGATTTTTTCTCTCCTTGAAGATATTGATTTTAATATTAAATCTGGTGCTATGCTTCAAGAAAATGCACTATATTATCTCGTTCTTTCTATTCTTTATATTTAGTGTATTTATAAATCTTGCTTTATTTTTATATTTAAAAAAATCAATGATATTTCATTGATTTTTATTTCTCTTTTTCATTATTTTTTTCTTTTTTGTCCACAATGTATTTTTTGATTTCATCATAAACTGCTTTGACTCTTTTGTCTTTTTTTATTTTATTGTATTCTTCTTCTAAATATTTTTCAGCTTCTTCAATATTTTCATTGTTAATTAGTGCTAAATGTTCTGAACTTTTATCACTTTTATTTTCTAACAAAAATTTTATACTTGCTTTGCTATCTTTAGATCGAATAATTACTTTCTCGTGCTGTTTCAAAATTTCTTTGCTAGGAGAATATTTAGATTGATCTAAGTTGTATTTAACATTTTTGCTTAAAATAATAGCAAGATGAAGCATTTCTTCTTCCTCTGTATCTAATATTTTTTCTTTTCTATTTTTAATTAAGATTTCATTTATTAAATCAATTTCTAAATTATCAAATAAATTTTTTAATATTTTTTTTAGTACTGAATTCGCATATTTTAATCCTTTTTCTTTTTTTATTATTTTATAATTATTGTAAATATCAGTTACAGTTCTGTTATCTTTAAAAAAAACTTCTTGCATAATCTCTTTTTCGTTGCTCATTTTTGTCCTCCATAAAATACAAAAATTTTCAATTTTATATTAGTATAATTAAATAAAAATGTCAATATTGTTTTATGTTTCTTTATGATTTTTAAAACATATATAGATTATTTAGGTCAATCTCATCAAGAGAATTTTTATTGTCAAACTCACTATGTATTTTGTTCGATGCTTGAGATGAACTTTTTCTGTTTAAAGTTTTTCTACGACGAGGAAGTTTGTAAGATTTTCTTTCTGTGTTTACCGAAATTCCTTTCTCTTTCTTTATTGTTAGGGTGATATTGCCTTCTTCATAAGTACAATATACAGGTCCATGTTTTTTTAACCTTTCAAGTGTTTTTTTGTCAGGGTGTCCATATATGTTTTCTTTTGCACAACTAATAATTGAATAAAAGTTGTCAGCAAATTCATTAAGAAAAGTTTCACTTGATGAATTTTTAGAACAATGATGAGCTACCTTAACGACGATTGTTTTTGATAAATCAATCTGATTATCCTCACAAAAAAGTTGAATTTTATCTTCTATATTTGAACTTATATCACCTAAAAATATAAAATTTTTATTTTTATAATTTGCTAAAAGAACTAAAGAATTGTCGTTTTCATTTGTGTATAAATCGGTTGGACTTAAAAATCTAAAATGTATATTTCCAATATTAAATGATAAACCATTTAAAATATCTTGAGTTGTAATAAAATTAATTTTATCACATCGTATTTCTTCATAATTTTGGTATTTAGATATTTCTTCAGGTTTTGGACGTGTTTTCTTTCTTGAGTTCAATAAGAATATTTCATTAATATGATTTTTTTTGACAATATTTGTAAAATCTTCCATATGATCTTTATGTAAATGTGTAAGGATGGCAAATTTGATAGTTTTTTTAACATAAGTATTGAGGTAATTTTCCACTTTCCCTTTGTCGCCTCCAAAATCTATTAAAGCAAATTCTCCCTTGTTTTCAATTAGAAAACTTTCTCCTTGTCCACAATCAATTGCGGTAATTTTACATCCAGTATCATTTATTTGTTTCTTTCTTTTTATTTTTTTATATGGAGTTATATTTCTAAAAGGAGATAAAATATTTTTAAAAAGGAATGGATTTGTTTTATCTCTATTATAGTATTTTAACGACAAATAATCTGAAATTATTTCAGATTCTTTATCATAATCAAATCTTTTATTGTCAAATCCTCTAATTTTTTTTACATTTAACAAATTTTTAATTTTAGGAATTTGCCATTCTTTCTTTAACTGCATCAAGTTTTTTCTCCAATAAATCTAATTCGTAGTTATATGAAATATCATATTCTACATGAGAAAAATAATATTTTTTTTGTTTAGTTTGTTTGTCGTATACTAATACTACAATATCCTCAGGTCTTGCATATTTAGGCAAATCTTCTTCATCGACATAATTATTGAAATCGTTTTCAACATTACAATTTGATAATCTATACACATGATCGAATTCAAGTTCCATAATTTCATATTTGCCGATTATATCTTCTTTGGAATACGGTAAAGGATGTTTAATATAATATTCTTCGGCTTTTTTACTAATTTTTTCTAATATTTTTCTTTTATTTTTTAAAGCATTTATTTTTTCTGTATATTTATCATAATATTCTTGAAGAGTTTTGCACCCTTTTACATTTGATGCTTTCATTAAAACTTGATTGTAAGTAACATTTAACTCTTTTAAATCATCGTCAAAGATATATGCATAAGAAGGACCTAATTCAAATTTTAAATATATATCTCCAGTTGTGAGATTCCCATTAAGTTCATAATCGCAAATAAATGTTAATTTATGGATATCATCAAGTTCACACATGGATACGCCATATTTGTAGATATCTTCAACAAGATATCTATGAATTTTAAAATGATTATTGTCAAATTTTACTTTATTATCAAATCTTGCTAAAAAATCCTTAAAGTATTTAGTAAAAATATGATCTTTTATTAATTTATCACCATTTATATATACAAGGTCAAGGGGAGAAAATTCTTGTTGTGGTTTGTTAAATTTGATTAGCTTTTTATCTCCATTCTTGATTAAATAAATGTATTTGTTATCAATTTTTTTAATAATATGAAGATCTTCCAAAGTAGGAATAAATTTTTCTTCAGATTTTTGTATTTGTTTAAATATGTGGGGGTTAAAATATTCATTAAAACAATTTCCTACTTTAACATCACCTTCAAATTCATTTCGAAAATATCCAAACTTTATACCGGAATGATTTTCGGTTAAAACTACATATTTATTACAATACAATACTCTATTAAAACGTAATTGATTTATTTTATCTATTCTTTTTTCTTTATCCATAAATACTCCTTTTTAAATTGCAATAAAATTATCTAAATCAATTTCACCAATATTATTTGTTTCTCTATGTATTTTGTTCGATTCTTGAGATGAACTTTTTCTGTTTAAAGATTTTCTAATTCGAGGAAGATTGTAAGATTCTCTTTCTGTATTTACCGAAATTCCTTTCTCTTTCTTTATTGTTAGGGTGATATTGCCTTCTTCATAAGTACAGTATACAGGTCCATGTTTTTTTAACCTTTCAAGTGTTTTTTTGTCAGGGTGTCCATATATGTTTTCTTTTGCACAACTAATAATTGAATAAAAGTTGTCAGCAAATTCATTAAGAAAAGTTTCGCTCGATGAATATTTAGAACAATGATGAGCTACCTTAACAACTACTGTTTTTGATAAATCAATGTTGTTTTTTTCACAGAATTTTGAGATTTTTCTTTCAGTTGCAAATCCTACATCTCCTAAAAATATAAAATTTTTGTTTTGGTAGGTTGCAAGAAGAACTAAAGAGTTGTCGTTTTCTTTATCAGAAATTTCAATAGGACTTAAAAATTTAAATTCTACATTACCAACATTAAATGATAGACCATTTAAAATATCTTGAGTTGTAATAAAATTAATTTTATCACATCGTATTTCCTCATAATTTTGATATTTAATAAATTCTTTTTGTTTTGGTGGTTTCTCATTTCTTGAATTTAATAAAAAAATTTGATTTATATTAAAATTTTTAACAATATCGACAAAATCTCCCATATGATCATCATGTAAATGAGTAAGAATAGCAAATTTAATGGGTTTTTTAACATATGTCTTTAAATATCTTGCAATATTTCCTTTATCCTTCCCAAAATCTATTAAAGCATATTCTCCTTTGTTTTCAATTAAAAAACTTTCTCCTTGTCCACAATCAATTGCGGTAATTTTACATCCAGTATCATTTATTTTTCTTTTTCTATCAATTTTTTTGTATGAGGTTAAATTTCTAAAAGGAGATAAAATATTTTTAAAAAGGAATGGGTTTGCTTTATCTTTATTATAATATTTTAACGACAAATAATCTGAGATTATTTCAGATTCTTCTTCTAAATCCTTTATTTTATTGTTTTGTCCTTTAATAAAATGTACATTAATGTAATTTTTTATTTTAGGAATTTGCCATTCTTTCTTTAACTGCATCAAGTTTTTTCTCCAAATAATTTAAATAATAATTAAAAGAATTATCATAATCAGTACGAGTGAAATAATATTTTTCTTGTTTAGTATTTTTATCTTTTACAAGAATAACTATATCTTTTTCCCTTACATAATTAGGTAGATCTTTTATTTCAACATAGATACATTTTGTATCATCATCATAATCTACCAACCTATATACATTGTCAGTCTCTAGTTCAACTACTTCAAATTTTCCAATAATATCTTTTTCGGAAAATGGCAAAGGATGTTTAGCATAATATTCTTCGGCTTTCTTACTAATTTTTTCAAATATTTTTCTTTTATTTTTTAAAGCATTTATTTTTTTTGTATATTTATCATAATATTCTTGAAGAGTTTTGCACCCTTTTACATTTGATGTTTTCATTAAAACTTGGTTATAAGTAACTTTTAACTCTTTTAAATCATCGTCAAAGATATATGCATAAGAAGGACCTAATTCAATTTTTAAATATATATCTCCAGTTGTAAAATTCCCATTAAGTTCATAATCGCAAATATATGTTAATTGATTAATATCATCAAGTTCACATATGGAGACACCATGTTTATGAAAGTCTTCAACAAGATATCTATGAATTCTAAAATGGTTATTGTCAAATTTTACTTTATTATCAAATCTTGCTAAAAAATCCTTAAAGTATTTAGTAAAAACATTATCTTTTATTAGCTTGTCACCATTTATATATACAAGGTCAAGAGGAGAAAATTCTTCTTGTGGTTTGTTAAATTTAATTAGTTTTTTATCTCCATTCTTAATTAAGTAAATGTATTTGTTGTCAATTTTTTTAATAATATGAAGTTCTTCAAGTGTAGGAATAAATGTTTCTTCAGATTTTTCTACTAAAACAAAGGTTTTACCATTTGAACCAAAATTAAGATCATAATAAGCCCCAATTTGCGGAGGATCAACAAAAATTTCTTTTGACCAGCCAAGTTTATATCCATCGCAATCTTCGGTTAATACAACATATTTATTAAAAAAGAGAACTTTATCTAAATTTAATTTTTTCATTTTTTCTTTATCCATAATTTTTATCTCCCAAATGAATTTAAATTAATCTTACATTCTTATATGTTTATATATTATCATACTTAATTTATATAGTCAATGAAATATTTTTTTGAATATATAAAAGATTTCCTCTTTTACTTGAAAATAATTTATTTTTATGCTAATCTTAAAATTGGAATTGATATTATGTATAAACCTGTTGTTGCTATTGTTGGTAGACCAAATGTTGGAAAAAGCACTTTTTTTAATAAAATTTGCGGTAAAAGAATTAGTATTGTTGATGACACTCCTGGTGTAACAAGAGATAGAATTTACGCTGATGGTGAATGGAGTGGGCATGCTTTTACTTTGGTTGATACTGGGGGCTTAGATTCTACAAGTGATGATAAGTTCCAAAATGATATAAAAAAACAGGCTCAGATTGCAATTCAAGAAGCAGATGTTATTGTTTTTATGGTTGATGGTAGGGTAGGAGTTACTGCAAATGATGAAGAAGTTGCCACAATTCTCCATAGGAGCAAAAAACCTGTTGTGCTTGTTGTTAACAAACTTGATCGTTTTGAAGTAGAAAATACTTATGATTTTTATAGTTTGGCGTTAGGACACCCATATCCGTTATCTGTTATGCAAAGTAAAGGCATCGGCGATATTTTAGATGCAATAGTTTCATATTTTAAAGACAATTCGACAAATGAGGAGTCAAAATATTGTAAAGTTGCCATTGTTGGTAGACCTAATGTAGGAAAAAGTTCAATTGTAAATAAATTGATTGGAAATGAAAGGGTGGTTGTAAGTGATGTTGAAGGTACAACGAGGGATTCTGTGTTGGTGCCTTTTAAATACAACAAAAAAGATTATGCACTTGTTGACACGGCGGGGTTAAGACGTCAGCGAAGCGTAGAAAAAATTTCTGTTGAAGGGTACAGTGTTTTAAGAACTATGTCTGCAATAGATGAAGCAGATATCGTTTTAATTGTAGTTGATGGCAGCGAGGAAAAACTTTCAGAACAAGACGTTAGAATTGCGGGATATGTTCATGAAGCTGGAAAGCCTTCTGTAATTGTTGTAAATAAATGGGATATTAAATCTAAATCTAAAGAAAAATTTGAGAAAGGACTCGTACAGGATCTAAGTTTCATGAGTTATTTTCAATCTATTTATGTATCGGCGTTAACTGGTCAAAGTATTGGCCAAATTATGGAATTAGCAGAATTAAGTTATCAAAACAGCGCAAGAAGAATTACAACCGGATTGCTTAATAATATTTTGCACGACGCTATATTGAATTTTGAGCCACCAGCTAAAGGTACTACAAAGACAAAAATTAAATACATTACTCAAACTTCAGTTTGTCCGCCTACGTTCGTTCTTTTTGTTAATGATGCAAATTTAATTAATTTTTCTTATAAAAGATATCTTGAAAATAGATTTAGAGAGCGTTTAGATTTAAAAGGCACACCAATAAAATTTGTTATTAAAGGAAAAGGAGAGGAATAATGGTCGATGCAATGATTTTTATTTTAGTCGCGTTTATCTCTTATTTTATAGGGACTATTAATTTTTCAAAAATTATGGCATGGCAATATCGCCATAAAGATATCACTAAACTTGGAAGCGGAAATCCTGGTACAATGAATATGCTTCGAAATTTTGGCTTTGGACTTGCTCTTGCTACATTTTTGCTTGAAGTAATTAAAGCGGGTTTATGTTGCCTTGCATTCAAGCTTATATATCCTCAATATGATCAAGTCATTTATTTCTTTTCTGGTCTATTTTTAATGATAGGATATAATTTCCCTGTTTGGTCAAAATTTAAAGGCGGTAAAGGAGTTGCAACATTTGCAGGTATATTTCTTTTTTCAAATTTATGGTACGTAGCACTCGCTTGGTTTGTGGTGTGTTTTGTATTATTAATTATTATTGATTATGGAAGTGTTATTTCGTTCACATATATTGGTGGAATGACAGTTGCTTATACTATTTATGTTTGGCTAACTAACACATATCTAGCTTGGGCAATAACTGCAATTATTTGGTTTCTATTGATTTTAACAATTGTAAAACATAGGGGCAATATTAAAAGATTAATAACTCATACCGAAAGCAAAGTAGAATTCAAAAATAAGTTAAAAAAAGTTTTTTGTCATAAAAAGGGTGAAGAAATTATAGATGAATCTGAAATAGATCATAAACCTGAAGAAATTATAGTTATAGATGGTGAGCAGCCAACAGAAGACAATAAGGAAGAAGTAGATAACAAAAAGGAAGACAAAAAAGAAGAATGATAAATTTTGTAAATTAAATTAGAAGGCTAAATGCTTTCTTTTTTTATTTTAATACAATCGTTCTAAATATTTAATTTCATACATAGAATAGAGTTGTATCATTGGAGGTATATTATGGAAAAATTCCAAATTTATGATGATATTAAAACTCGTACTAATGGTGATATTTATATAGGTGTTGTGGGACCTGTTAGAGTTGGTAAATCTACTTTTATCACACAATTCATGCAAAAATTAGTACTTCCTAATATCACTGAAAAAAATGCTAAAGAACGCACCATTGATGAACTTCCTCAAAGTGCTGACGGTAAAACTATCATGACTACACAGCCTAGATTTGTACCTAATGAGGCTGTTCAAATAAGGGTTGCTGGCGCTGATATGAAGGTTAGAATGATTGACTGTGTTGGCTATCTTGTTAGTGGTGCTATGGGACACATAGAAGAAGATAAACCTAGACTTGTAAAAACTCCGTGGTCGGACGAAGAGTTACCTTTTGAACAAGCTGCAGAACTTGGTACTAGCAAAGTTATAAACGAACATTCTACTATTGGTATTGTTGTAACTACTGATGGTTCCGTTACAGAACTTCCTAGGAGTAGTTATATAGAAGCCGAAGAGCGAGTTGTAAATGAATTAAAAGCATGCGGGAAACCTTTTGTCGTGGTTCTCAACTGTAAAGCCCCAAATAGTGGTGACAGTAAAAAACTTGTTTCTTCACTTAATGAAAAATATAGTGTACCAGTTATTGCGATAAATGCACAAGAACTCAAAGAAGATGAGGTAGATAAAATATTTGAAAATATTTTAATGGAATTTCCTGTCACATCTTTGCATGTTCAAATGCCTAAATGGTTACGTGCTCTTGATTATAATAGTGAAATTATTACTGAAATTGCAAATGAAATGAGAAGACTTGGCAACAGTATGTCCAAACTTAGCGATGCAGATAAAAATCAAATTGCTTTTGCTCAAAGTTCTTGTTTTGAACCTATTACTGTATCTGCTATTGATGCTGGTAACGGTGTTATTAAATTCGATGTTATACCAAAAGAAGATTTATTTTACAGAGTTCTTTCTCAAGAATGTGGATTTGAAATTAACGATGATTTTGCACTTATTGGCTACATTAAAGAACTCGCAATTGCTAAAAAGGCTTATGATAAATTAAAGGGTGCTTTGGAAGAAGTTAAGCAAACGGGTTATGGTATAGTAGAACCTTCCAGAGACGAATTAGAACTTGGTGAACCAGAAATTATTAAGCAAGGGAGTAGGTTCGGGGTTAAAATTAAAGCATCTGCACCTAGTCTTCATATTATGAGGGTTGATGTTGAAACGGAAGTTACTCCACTTGTTGGAAGTGAAGATCAAAGTCAAGATTTAGCCAAAAATTTAGTTGAACAATTTGAAAGTGATCCACAATCTATTTGGGACACAAATATTTTAGGCAAAAGCTTGTATAATTTAGTTGGCGATAATATCGCATCTAAAATTGTTACAATGCCGATAGAAGCACAAAGAAAAATGAGAAAAACTTTGACAAGGATAGTTAACGAAGGCAAAGGCGGAGTAATTTGTATTTTGCTATAAAATGTTGATTAAAAAGATTCATGCGTTTGCATGAATTTTTTTAATGTCTTAATGTTTATTTTACATTTTTAATTAAAAATGTTATCATATTGTTACTATGAATTACGATATAGAGTCTTTAAATGAAGAACAACTGGCTCCCCTTAAACAAATTGAAGGGGCTGTTTTGGTTACTGCTGGTGCAGGATCTGGTAAAACAAGGTTGTTAACACATAGAATAGCATATTTGATTGATAATTTTAATGTTAGTCCCTTTAATATTCTTGCTATTACTTTTACAAATAAAGCGGCGAATGAAATGAAAGAGAGAGTTGAAAAAATGGTGGCGGGAGGAGCTAATGTTTGGATTTCTACATTTCATTCAATGTGTGCTAAAATTTTAAGGAGAGATATAGATTATCTTATTCCATTCACACGTGATTTTTCTATATATAGTGAAAGCGATAGTGATAAAGTTGCCAAAGAGGTTCTTTCTAATCGAGGGATTGAAGATGATAAAATAAAAAAACAATTATTGTTTCATTTATCAAATTGGAAGAATGGAAATCAATCTTTAAATGATTATATAGACACCCATGCAAGTGATTTTGATATTAAAAAAATCGGACTTTATATGGTGGATTATCAGGAGAAATTAAAAAAGAACAATGCACTTGATTTTGATGATTTGATTGTAAAAACAATTGAATTGTTTAAAAAATATCCTGAAGTATTGAGTTATTATACAAATAGGTTTAAATATATTTTAGTTGACGAGTTTCAAGACACTAATAGCATTCAATATGATTTAGTTAAAATGCTTTCTTCGGTTAATAAAAATATTTTTGTTGTTGGCGATGAAGATCAATGCATATATTCTTGGCGCGGAGCAAATCTTGAAAATTTATTTAAATTGAAAAATGATTTTCCTGACATTAACGTTTATAAACTTGAAAGAAATTACCGATCTACGAAGGAAATTATTGATGTTGCCAATAAGGTTATAAAAAACAACACCTCGCGCTTTGAAAAAAATATGTGGACAACGAAAGTTGGAGGGCAAAAACCTGTATTATATAATGCTTTTGATGAAAGAGATGAAGCACTTTTTGTTGCTAAAACCATTGAAAAACTCAAATTAAGCGGTTATGATTATAAAGATTTTGCTGTTTTAATGAGAATAAATGCTCTTTCAAGAAGTTTTGAAGAGGCTTTTTTATCATATAATATTCCTCATAGAATTTTCGGAGGGTTTAAATTTTATGAAAGAGTTGAAATAAAAAATCTAATCAGTTATTTAAGACTTTTTGTCAATCCTAAAGATGATATTTCTTTTGCGAGAATTATAAATTTCCCTAAAAGAGGAATAGGAGATGGGACTATTGCTAAATTAAAATCAATAAATGAGGGGAAATCTCTTTTAGAAAACTGTCTTTCACCATTATTGGTGGATTATCCTTCTCTTTATAAAAAATATCAGCCATTTATTGAAGGATATAATAAAGCAAAAGGATTCATTAATGAAAAACTATCGATCTTTGTAGAAAATGTAATAGAATGTTTTAAAATTAGGCAATCCTATAATGCTAATGATGAAGAAGATTTAAATAGACTTTTAAATATTGAACAATTTATTGTTTCTGTAAGAGATTATGAAATATTAAATCCTCAAAATACATTATCTCAATTTTTAGAATCTATTACTTTAAAAAGTGATAATGATGATATAGGTAGTGACGGTGCAGTAACAATAGCAACTGTTCACGGAGTAAAAGGGCTTGAATTTAAAGTTGTGTTTGTTGTTGGATTAGAAGAGGGAATTTTTCCTATTTCTCGTGCTTTTAATAGTAAAGGAGAATTAGAAGAAGAAAGAAGATTAATGTATGTTGCACTTACGCGAGCCGAAGAATTGTTATATTTGTCCTATTGTAGTAAAAGATACTTATATAGAGAAAGTCAATATCAAACTGTAAGTAGATTTTGTAAAGAACTCGGTCTATATGATGAACAGACAAAAGTTAAACCTAAAATAGAAAATTATTATCAAATTGAAAATCCTTCTTTCAATCAATTTGAAAAGTCCAAATTATTTAACCATAATAATTATCAAAGAAAAGAAGAAAATAAAGCAACAAAAGATGTAACAATATATAAAATTGGACAAAGAGTTGAACACCCAAGATTTGGAATAGGGGAAATTGTAGAAATCTCATCAGATGGACTTGTAGGAGATATTATTTTTGAAGATTTTGGCAAGAAAAGTTTAATGCTTGAACTTGCACCATTAGATATTTTAGAGGAGTAAATAAATGAATAAAATAGAAAGAATGAAGGAACTTATTGCTCAAATTAATAAGCATAATCACAATTATTATGTTTTAGATAAACCAACTATATCTGACGGAGAATATGATAAGTTATATTATGAACTTGTCGACCTTGAAAAAGAAACTGGAGTTATTTTGCCATCATCACCAACACAAAGGGTGGGAGATGATATTCTTGAAGGTTTTACTAAAAAGAAACATGAAGTTAATCTTTATTCTTTAAATAAAGTTCGAGATTTTGAAGATTTAGAGCAGTGGACAAATGATATGCAAAAATTGACTGGCGGGACATCTTTTGCTCTTGAATACAAATTTGATGGGCTTCAAATTGTAATTGAATATAATAATGGAAATTTTATAAGTGCGACAACAAGAGGAAACGGAATTATAGGCGAAGATGTTTCATTGCAGGTTAAAACTATTAAATCAGTTCCTTTATCAATTAATTTTAAAGGTAGACTAATTGTGCAAGGCGAAGGAATGATGACTAACAAAAATTTTAATAAATACAACAAGACTGCAGAGGAAAAACTTAAAAATCCTAGAAATGCTGCAGCTGGTGCAATACGAAATCTTGATCCAAAAGAAACCGCTAAAAGAAATTTAGATTATTTTTGTTACTCGATTCTTCTTTGTGAAGGGCAGAATTTTGTTTCACAACAGCAAATGCATAATTTTTTAGTCGATAATGGTTTTAAAACAGGAAATTATTTTAAAATATGTAAAAATGTACAACAGATCATTCATGAAATAAATGAAGTTGATTTAATTAAATCGCAACTTGATGTTCAAATTGACGGAATGGTTATTAAAATAAATGATGTTGTTCATAGAGAAGATATTGGTTTTACGAGTAAGTTCCCTAAATGGGCTATTGCTTATAAATTTGCTGCAGAAGAAGCAACAACTTTACTAAAAGAGGTGGTTTGGCAAGTTGGAAGAAGTGGAAGAGTTACTCCTATTGCTAATCTTGAGCCAGTTGAACTTGCGGGGGCTACAATAAAGAGAGCAACTCTTAACAATATTGATGATATAAAAAGAAAAGATATTTATGAAAATGCTAAAGTTTTCATAAGAAGAAGCAACGAAGTTATTCCGGAAATTATGGGGCTTGCTGAGAAATTTGACAGCTCTAGGGAAATAGAAGTACCAAAAATTTGTCCTTCTTGTGGAAAACCTTTAGTGCAGAAAGGACCACTATTATTTTGTCAAAATCATTTTCAGTGCCGTGATCAAATAATTGATCGTATTGTTCACTTTGTTTCTAGAGAAGCTTTTGACATTGAGGGATTATCTGATAAAACTGTTGAGGCTTTATTTGATAATTTGAATGTTAGAAGATTGAGTGATATTTTTAATTTGAAAAAAGAGGACTTATTAAAACTTGATAAATTTAAAGAAAAAAAGGCTGATAATTTAATAAATGCTATTCAAAATAGCAAAAAAATAGATTTTAATAAATTTTTATTTGCATTGGGCATTCCAGAAGTAGGGAATAAAACTTCAAAGGACTTAGCAAAAGAATTTAAAAATTTAGAAAATATTAAAAATGCAAGTAAAGATAAAATATTAAACGTGGAAGATATTGGGGAAATTATTGCTGATAATATAATTGCGTTTTTTAAAGATGAAAATAATTTAAAAGAAATAGAGAGTCTACTAAAATGTGGTATCGTAATTAATGATGTAATAAATACAGTTCAAAACAAATTAAATGGAGCAACTTTTGTTATTACAGGTACATTATCTAAACCACGAAGTGAAATAGAAAGAATAATAGAAAATTTTGGAGGTAAAGTTACAAGTAGCGTTTCAAAAAATACCGATTTTGTTCTGGCAGGGGAAAGTGCGGGAAGTAAACTTGATAAGGCTAAAGCTTTAAGAATAAAAGTAATTAATGAAGACATTTTTTATAAAATGATATTTTAAATTTGTTTTAGATAAAATTTGACTATTGACTGCACAATAATCCTATGTTATAACTTGATAGGATTATATGGGAGTAGCAATGACAATTTATCGATATAATGGAAAAAGTTTTAAATCTGCAGATGATATGACAGAAAGTATGAATTTGAAAGAATTGTATGCTTTACAAGAAAATTTAATTGATGATATTGAAAATTATTTGCATAATTTAAAAAAAGAAAATAATTTAAATGTTTTAGATAAACGTAATTATATCTTAATTTGTAGCAGTGCAATACTTTTATTACCTAGTTTATATGTTGATGGCATTGCGAAATATGTGTTGTTAGGGCTTAGTTTGGCATCTTCCATTGGAGGATTAATTGGGAGCATTTATACTTATAAAAAGTCTGGACAAATAAAAGCAGAAGTGGATGAAATTTTTATATTAGAAGATTTACTTGAAATTGTAAATAAAACAATAGAACATAAAGAAGCAGGAATGGAAATTTTTCCTGAACTTATAGATGAAAATTATTGATTTGTAGCGGTACAAATTTATTAACGAATGGAATTTTTGAACAAAAAGTTTTATAAAATGAAAATATAAAATAAAAATAATTTACAAATAATATATAATTATTCTTGACAATGACTGAATCGATAAGTATAATATTGTCGTATGCTTCGTTGTCGGAGGCAGTGCTTTTGATTGTGCGTTTGGGAGTTCCCTTTCAGCATGCACCATTATTATGGTGGAAAAGCATAAACAAACAGCAGGTGACTATTTTAAAATTTCTTTTAGTTGCCGATTCTCTTTTTAGAGAAGTTGCAATTTAGTTTGCAATCGTGCTTGTTCATGTTTTACAAAAAGAAAAGCATTTTTCACGCGACAACTGAAGGTTGATCGCGTTTTTTTAACGACAAAATTAATCTCTTAAACGATGTTTAAGTTAAAAGGAGAAAGGAATGCCTACAATAAACCAACTTATTAGAAAGGGTAGAGAGACTTTTGAAAAAAAATCTAAAGCACCTCTTCTTGAAGAGTGCCCTCAAAAACGTGGTGTTTGTCTTTCTGTTAGAACAGCTACACCAAAAAAACCTAACTCTGCTCTTCGAAAAATCGCCAGAGTAAAATTATCAAATGGTACTGAAGGAACATGTTATATTCCAGGAATAGGTCATAACCTTCAGGAACATAGCGTAGTTCTTGTTCGTGGCGGAAGAGTTAAGGACTTGCCTGGTGTTAGATATCATATTGTTCGTGGAACACTTGATACAGCAGGGGTTCAAAATAGAAAGCAAAGCCGTTCTAAATATGGCGCAAAACGACCTAAGAAAACCAAGTAACACTTTGTTTTTTAGTTCACATTTTCACATGTCGATTTAAAGTGATTTAAAATTTATAAAGGAGAATAACAATATGCCAAGAAGAAATAGTGCTGTCAAAAAAGAAGTTCTTCCTGATCCAATTTATAATAGCAAAGTTGTTACTAAACTTGTAAATCAAGTTATGGAATCTGGAAAGAAAGGGCTTGCACAAAGAATTGTTTATGGTGCTTTTGACATTATTAAAGAAAAATTAGGTCAAGATCCTCTTGATGTATATATGACTGCTCTTGAAAATGTTAAACCTCTTCTTGAAACAAAATCTAGAAGGGTAGGTGGAGCTACTTATCAAGTTCCTATGGAAATTAGACCTGAAAGAAGACAAACTCTTGCTATCAGATGGCTTGTGACTTTTGCAAGAAAGCGTAGCGGAGAAAGAGGCATGCAAGCTAGACTTGCAGGTGAAATTATAGATGCGTTTAACCAAACTGGTGCATCTGTAAAAAGACGTGACGAAATGCATAGAATGGCTGAAGCAAATAAGGCTTTTGCTCATTTTAAGTGGTAATATTTAGATTAGGGAGATATTTATGTATAATCTAGATGATATTTTTGAACAAACTAAAAAGGATATGAGTTCTTTTAAAACCGGTTTAAGGTTGTATAATGAGAGCATCTCTGATTGTTATCAAATATTAAATGATATAGATTCAGACATAAAAAAATATCAACAAAAAGATAGAGATTATTTAAATAAAATTAAAACAGAAAAAAAATCTAAATTAGATAATTCAAATAAATTAAAAAAATTTTTTAAATCTTTTTCAAACGGATTAATAAAAGCATTAAAAAAAATTAGACTCTTATCATTTAATAAATTTAATTCTAAAAGTAATTTTGATAATTACGAAAAAGATTTATAAATTTAAATTTTTATATTAAATAAAAATAGGAGAAAAATTTATGGCAAGTAATCTAGAACTTACTAGAAATATTGGGATTATGGCTCATATTGATGCTGGTAAAACGACAACTACCGAGCGTATACTTTTTTATACCGGTAAAAGTCATAAAATTGGTGAAGTTCACGATGGACAAGCAACCATGGACTGGATGGCACAAGAACAAGAAAGAGGTATTACTATAACTTCCGCTTGCACAACTTGTTTTTGGAAAGATCATAAAATTAATATTATTGATACTCCAGGACACGTAGACTTTACTATTGAAGTTGAGCGTTCTTTAAAAGTTCTTGATGGCGCAGTTTTAGTTCTTTCTGCTCGTGATAAGGTTCAACCTCAAACAGAAACTGTTTGGCGTCAAGCAACAAAATATAAAGTTCCAACTATTATCTATGTAAATAAAATGGATAGAGATGCCGCAGACTTTTTCGGCTGTCTCGAGTCTATTGAGAGAAGACTTAAAACTAAAACTCTCGCAATACAAATGCCTATAGGAGAAGCTGAGACCTTCAAAGGTATTATTGATCTTCTCAATATGAAGGCTGAAATTTATAAAGATGACCTCGGTAAAGAAATAGAAATTACTGATATACCTGCAGAATTTAAAGATAAAGCACAAACACTTCATGATGAAATGATTGAAAAAATCGTTGAAACTGATGATGTGCTTTTAGAAAAATATTTTGAAGGTGCAGATATTAGCATTGATGATCTTAAAAAGGCAATAAGAAAAGCAACAATTAAAAAAGCATTTGTTCCTGTTCTTTGTGGATCTAGTTACAAAAACAAAGGTGTTCAAATGCTTCTTGACGCTATGGTAGATTATCTTCCTAGCCCTCTTGATATTGAAGCAATTACTGGAATAAATCCAGATACAGGAGAAACAGAAAGTAGAAAACCTGATGAAAATGCTCCGCTAGCTGGACTTGCATTTAAAATCATGACAGACCCTTTTGTTGGAGGATTAACTTTCTTCCGTGTATACAGTGGTAAACTTGTGGCTGGAAGTTATGTATATAATTCAAATACCGGTAAAACAGAAAGAGTAGGAAGACTTATTAGAATGCACGCAAACAACAGACAAGAAATTTCTGAAGTCAGTGCAGGAGATATTGCAGCTATAGTTGGTTTAAAAGATACAATTACTGGTCACACATTGTGTGATGAAAAACATCCAATTCAACTTGAAAGTATGGAATTCCCAGAACCTGTTATTCAGCTTGCAATTGAACCAAAAACTAAAGATATGCAAGAAAAAATGGCTTTAGCTCTTGCTAAACTTTCAAGAGAAGACCCATCATTTAGAGTTTCGACAAACAGTGAAACAGGTCAAACACTTATTGCAGGTATGGGGGAACTTCATCTTGAAATTATTGTTGATCGTCTTTTAAGAGAATTTAAAGTAGAAGCAACAGTAGGTAATCCACAAGTTTCTTATAGGGAAGCAATCAAAAAACCTGTTAGAGCAGAAGGTAAATTCATTCGTCAAAGCGGTGGTAAAGGACAGTATGGTCACTGTATCATTGAGATGGAACCTTTACCTGCAGGAAGTGGTTATGAATTTATAGATAAAACAGTTGGTGGTTCTATACCTAAGGAATATATTCCTGCAGTTAATGCTGGAATTTCCGAAGCTAGAATGAATGGTGTTCTTGCAGGATATGAAACAGTTGACTTTAGAGTTACACTTGTCGATGGTTCTTTCCACGAGGTTGACTCATCTGAAATGGCATTTAAAATTGCTGGTTCAATGGCTTTCCAAGATGGAGCAAAAAAGGCTGATCCTGTTATTTTAGAGCCTATTATGAAGGTTTCTGTAGAAGTACCAGATGATTATCTTGGTACTGTTATGGGGAACTTAACTGCTAGAAGAGGTATGCTTACTGGTACAGAATCTGCAGCAGGTGTTCAAATTGTTAGCGCAGAGGTTCCTCTCGCAGAAATGTTTGGGTATGCTACTGATCTTCGTTCTCAAACTCAAGGCAGAGGTAACTATGTTATGGAACCATTAAGATATCAAGAAGTTCCAAAATCTATAGCTACTACTATCATTGGAGAAAGAGCTAATAGATAACGATATTTTTAACAAAAATTTGATTAAAAAATTGTAAAAATGTTTTGCAATTTTAAACAAGTATGCTAGAATACAATATAGATAATAAAAAAAGGAGATTTTAAAGATATGGCAGAAGCTTATGTTAGATCTAAGCCACACGTAAACGTTGGTACAATTGGTCATGTTGACCATGGTAAGACAACTCTTACAGCCGCAATCACTATGATTTACGGTACTCAAAAAATGAGATATGATGAAATTGATAAAGCCCCAGAAGAAAAGGCTAGAGGTATTACAATCAATACAGCACACGTAGAATATGAATCAGCAAATCGTCACTATGCACATGTTGACTGTCCGGGACACGCTGACTATGTTAAAAACATGATTACTGGTGCTGCACAAATGGATGGTGCTATTCTTGTTGTTGCTGCAACAGATGGTCCAATGCCTCAAACTAGAGAGCACATTTTGCTTGCTAGACAAGTTGGTGTTCCATATATCGTAGTTTTCATGAACAAAACTGATCAAGTTGACGATCCTGAACTTCTTGAACTTGTTGAAATGGAAGTACGTGATCTTCTTACAGAATATGGATTCCCAGGAGATAAAACTCCTATCATTAAAGGATCAGCTCTTAAAGCTCTTGAAGCTGCTCAAGCAGGAGATATTAATAATTCTGCATGTGATTGTATTAGAGAACTTGTTGCTGCTCTTGATGAATACATTCCTGAGCCTCAAAGAGACACTGACAAACCATTCTTAATGCCTGTTGAAGACGTATTCACTATCACTGGTCGTGGTACTGTTGCTACTGGTAGAGTAGAGAGAGGATCTGTTAAAATTGGTGATACTGTTGAAATCGTTGGACTTGGTGCTTCAAAAAGCACTGTTGTAACAGGGGTTGAAATGTTCCACAAGTCACTTGATGCTGCTATCGCAGGTGATAATGCAGGACTTCTTCTTCGTGGAATTAATAGAAGCGATATTGAAAGAGGTCAAGTTCTTTGTAAACCTGGTTCAATTCATCCACATACAAAGTTTACTGCACAAGTATATGTATTAAAGAAAGAAGAAGGTGGTCGTCATACTCCATTCTTCAATGGTTATAGACCACAATTCTATTTCAGAACTACAGATATTACTGGTGTTATTGAACTTGAAAAAGGTGTTGAAATGGTTATGCCTGGCGACCATGTTAATATGACTATTACTCTTATTAACCCAATCGCTGTTGAACAAGGACTTCGTTTCGCTATTCGTGAAGGTGGAAGAACTGTTGGTTCAGGTGTTGTTTCTTCAATTATTGAATAATTTAAGTTAAATAAAAAATGTAGCATTTGCTACATTTTTTTATTTTCTAAAAACATTTATAACTTTTAAAGAGGGTATTGCAATTTTTAAAATAAGTGATATAATTATTCTAAAGGAGATAGATTATGTTAAAAGAATACAAAGTTAAAGATATAAAAGAGTGGTTAAAAATATTAAATGAACAAACCAACAATAAATTTGCTGAAAATACTAGTTTTATTATTAATTACTATCTTAAGAATAATGAGGATAAAAAATTGGATACTATAAAAGATGTGCTTGATTTTTATGTCTTTGTTGAACATCAAGAGAAAGATGCAGAAGTTGGCTGTGGGGAGATGTGGAATGTTCTTACTACTGCAGTTCCACAAGATGTTAATAAAGTTATGCTTTCTTTAAGAAATAAATTATATAAGAAACAAGAAAACGTAATTAAAAGAAGACTTTGTGATCTCGGTAAACAAGAAGAAAACTTTTAATAGTAAAATTTAAAGATATACAAAATCTAAAGTAAAAAATATAAACTTTAGATTTTTTTATATTAATGAAATTAAAGAAAATTGTTTAACATAAAAAATGCTTTGAAAAAAATGGTTTTTATATTATAATTTATTAAGTAAAATATTGAGGTATTTATGAGTTTTATGGGGAATATTTTTAAAGCATTAGGCTTTGAAAGTGAAGAAAAAAATAAAACAAGAGCAAAAAAAACAAAAGCATCTTATAAATTAAATAAAAATAAACAACGAATTGATGAAATAGATGGGGTTCCTGTTTATTATCCAGAAAATTTTTTACAGGCAAAAGAATTTGTTGATTTTGTTAAACAAAAAAAGGCAATAATTATTTCATTAGAAAGTTGTGACAAAGAAATTGAAAATAAAATCTTAGATTTTTTAGATGGATTTTGTTTCGGTACAAATGCAAAATTAATTAATTTAAATGAAAATAAACTATATTTAATATTGCCGGAGGGCATGGAAGTTGAAGAATAAAAAATTATTGATAAGTATACTTGTTCCAATTAGTATTTTTATATTTATTTTAGCTTTGGATCTTTTAACAAAAAATTTTATTATCAAATTAATTCCTAATGAAGGCGATGCAATTAAAGTTATACCAGGATTTATTAATTTTGTATATGTAAAAAATACAGGAGCAGCGTGGGGTGTTTTATCTGGAAGACCGATATTTCTAATCCTAATTTCTATAATAATTTTAGGGTTGTATCTTGCTTTTTATATAATTAGGAACAAAAAACATAAATGTGAAACAAGTTTAGTTTTCTCAATTAGTGTTGGGTTAATTGCTGGGGGATGTTTAGGTAATTTGGTTGATAGAATTGTATTTGGATATGTAAGAGATTTTATCAATTTTGAGTTTATATCTTTTCCAGTTTTTAATTTTGCTGACATTTCTTTAACATTTGGTATTATTTTAATGATAATTTATTTTTTCTTCATTTATTCAAAAGAAGAAAAAAAACTTAACAAAGAATTAGATAAAGATTGTCAAAATGCAATTAAAAATAAAAAAAATGATGAAAAAATAGATGATGAAGAAAATATAACGAGAGAGAATCAAGAAAATATCAATCAAGATAAAGAAAATAATAAAGATAAAATTGAATAAAAAAAACGAAATGTTGTAATAAAAATGTCGAAAATATAAAAATATTTATAAAGGTGCAAATTTGAACAAAGGTGAATTTATAATTGATAAAAATCATGAAAAAGAAAGACTAGATAATGTTTGTCTTTCCTTTATGCCTAATTTAACTCGTTCACATATAAAATTATTGATAGAAAAAGGAAATATTCTATTAGATGGAGAAAAAATTAAATCAGGAGAAAAAGTTAAATGTGGACAAAAAATTAGTTATAATTATGAAGAGGTTAAACCACTTGATGTAATTCCTCAAGATATTGATTTCGAGATAATTTACCAAGATGAAGATTTGTTAGTTGTAAACAAGCCTCAAGGGTTAGTTGTTCATCCTTGTTCTTCTACAAAATCAGGTACATTAGTAAATGGGCTTTTAAATAGGATAAAAGATTTAAGTGGCATTAATGGAGTTTTGAGACCAGGAATAGTTCACAGATTAGACAAAAATACATCAGGTCTTATGCTTGTTGCTAAAAATGATTTTGCTCATAATCATTTAGCGGAACAGATTAAAAATAAAACTTGTCAACGAAAATATTTAGCATTATGTGAAGGTGTATTTGGAAAAAATGAAGGTAGAATTGAAACTTTTTTAGAGAGAAATAAAAAAGATAGAAAAAAGATGGCAGTTTCTGATAAAGGGAAAAAAGCTATTACAGATTATAAAGTTATTAAGTGTTTTAAAAACAAAACTCTTGTTGAGTTTACTTTACAAACGGGTAGAACTCATCAAATAAGGGTACATTGTCAAATGATTAATCATCCAATAATTGGTGATGATGTTTATGGTGTTGCAGAAAAAGGTTTAAGTGGTCAACTTTTGCATGCGTATTATATAAAATTTATACAGCCAAGTTCGCAAAAAGAAATGCGTTTTACTATAGATTTACCAAATTATTTTAAAGATTATTTAAACAAATTATCTTAAAAAAAATCAGCATAATATGCTGACTTTTTTATATGTTTTTATATTGAGATAATATAAAATCCGCAAAGACTTCAACCTTAAAGAAATTTTGAATTTGCTTATCAATGTCCTCATTTATATTTAATTGTTTTTCAAGTTTTTTATCAAATTTAATATCGTATTTTTCTGCAAATAATTTTATTTTATTTAAAGGTTCATAATTAATTATTTCACTTTCTTCTGTCCATAAATCAATAAAAAAATAATCATCAGTCATAAAAATATTATTGTTTTGTTTATAAAAAACAATATTTAAAAAACAATCTGATATTTTAGAACTGATATTGAAATTAAGTTGTAAAAAATTGTGGTTATATTCAATATTACCATATTTTAATTTTTCTAATTTTTCTTTTAATTTTTTCAACTCCATCATAATTCTCCATTAATTAAAAATTCTGCAAACATTAAATTCTGTGCAAAATCTTCTATTTCAAAGTAAATAATATCTAAATTGCATTCTTTTTGAAATTTATTATTGTTAAATTCTATTTTTTTTGACTCTAAAAACTGAAAAATATTTTTGTTTATATTTTTATAAGTTTTACAAAAAATACCATCGTCTGAAAGCATTACTTTGTCATTCTCGCAGTAAACGTTTATAATAATTTTATTTTTATCATTAAAAGCGAATGGATAAGTTAGATAAATTTTATTTTCTTTTTCTATAAAATCAAATTTATTTTTATTTAAAATTTCTTTAATAATATTTAGTTTTGTCATTATATTATTTCTCCATATAATCATCGTTTTTATCGCGGTCATCTATATCATTTTCTTTTTCCAAATCTAGACAAGCAAGTTTATTAGAAATTTCTAATTGTAAATTTAATAATTCTATCAAAAAATCTGCAAAATTATCATTAGTTTTATTGGGTGACGTGCCATTTGATGGGGCAATATTATCATTAAACATTTTGAGAAGAGTATTCCCATTTCCACCGGGATCATTTAGTATCTTTAAAATGTATAATTTTAGCAAACAACTATTTAGTGTGTTGTCAGAAAAATATGTTAAATTTAAATTTAATAATTCTTTATTAATTTGTGCCAATATGCTTCTTTGTTTTGGATTTGGATATTTGTTAAATAATTCACTTAATCTAGTAAATGTATAATTTAAAGTATCGTTTAAATTGCCTTTTTTGGATTTATTCATTTTCTTTATTCTTAAAAATGGCATACCCAATGAATATTTATTAAGAGGAGAATTTTCTCTTGCAGATATTAGGTCTGAAACATACTTTATTAAATCATCCAATGATATCGCTAAAGAACTTTGGTAAGAAGCATTTGCAAAATGAAAATGTGCAGTAGTAACTTTTTCACGAAAATATTTTCTGTACAATTCTTTTTCTTCATCGGTTAATTCATCATCGCTTAATACATTTTTTAATGCACGATTTTCGTGTGAAAATCTTGGCCGCAAATCATATCTTTGTAGTTGGACCATTTCATTTGGGTTAGAATTTATCATTGATGTAACGAAAGATGTCAATTCTTTGATAATATGATAACAATCTTGTTGTTGAGGATGTGTAAAATAGCATTCAATTATTAAATCATTATTATCTTTTCCAAAAGAATAAAATTGTAAGTGAGATTCTTTTGAAATATTATACTTTTCTATTTTACATAACCCATGACAATATTGATAATTAACTTCGACAGATTTTCTTGGTGAGGCCAGACAGGTGATGTAAAATTCGTCATTTTCATAAATAGCACCTATAGATTTATCCTCCCACATAGTTGCTTGTCGAAAATGTTTGCCATTTCTAATATAACTGTTAAAACTGTTAATTTTGTCAATTAAAGTACTATTATCTTTTTTTATTGTTTTTTTCATTATTATTCTCTTGTTTTAATTATAATTAAATTTTAAGAAAAAATCAATAATAGGGATTAAATTAAAAAATTAATTAAATAAAAAAGGCTGAAAAACATTCAGACCTTTTATTCTCATCAACCAATTTTTAATAAAAATTATTTTATATCTTTCAATTAATGATCTGTTACTTGGAATTCTGTAATACCAATATTTTTCTTTTTTCTTTCAATTTCTATTAATGATGAAATCATATCTCGAACTTTATATGGATTTTTGATATGTCTTAAGTGGAAACTTGGGACATGAGCGTCATTACTTGATATTTCTATTGTACCTGTACCAAAAATTCTATCTGCTAATGAAGCAAATAAAGTGACATCAAAACATCTATAAACATTAATATCATCTATGATGGCACTGAAAAAACCTTTGTGTCTAAAAAACTTAACCCATTCTCCCTCTTTCTTTACTATATAATATCTATAAAAAGATAATGGTAATCCAAAACGTCTTTTACGATCTTTCCAAATTATTTCACAACCTTTGTCAAATCTCATATTTCCCTCCTAATTAAAAGACACTATATATTTTATAATATTTTTTTAGTATTGTAAAGTCCTTTTTTAAAATTAATAGTCTTTTAAAAAAAGAACAACTATATTGTTCTTTTTCCTTAACCTTCTGTATTTTGAAATTCTGTAATACCAATTCTTCTCTTTTTTCTTTCAAATTCAATAAGTGAAGATATAAGATCTCGAACTTTATAAGGATTTGCAATATGTTTCATAACAAAATTAGGAGTACTTTCATCTCCTGTTGAAACATCTAATGTGCCAGTTTTAAAAATCTTATCTCCTAGAGATGCAATTAATGTTATATCAAAACATCTATATATGTTTACTTCGTCGATAACATAACTTAAAAATCCTTTATGCCTAAATAATTTAACCCATTCTCCCTCTTTTTTAACTAAATAATATCTAGTAAATGA
This sequence comes from uncultured Clostridia bacterium, assembly GCA_944372505.1. Taxonomy (GTDB): domain Bacteria; phylum Bacillota; class Clostridia; order Christensenellales; family UBA1242; genus Caccovivens. The sequence continues at coordinate 125,062 of CALVZK010000002.1, forward strand.
AATTGGTAAACCAAAATATCTTTTTCTATCATGCCATATTATTTGGCAATCTTTATCAAAGCGCATATTTCCTCCATATAAACTATATTATACACATTTTTATGCTAATGTAAAGAAAAAAATAAAAAAAACAAAAAGTGTTTTCACTTTTTGTTTTTTAGTTTTTAAGGCTTTTTAATTAATTATTTGCAACCACCGCAACTATTGCCACAGCAACCGCATAAAAGTAAAAGGATAATTAAAGTGCAAGAATCTATTCCGCAACCGTTTCCATTGCCACAAAGACATTGAAGAAGAATTATCCAAAGTATTAGTGAGCAGCAATCACAACCACTGTTGCAATTATTGAAGCCGCCACATGAGCCGTTAAAAAAGTTCATTAGTTCCTCCTAAATTTCACTTATGTATTTGAAAGGAATTCCTTTCACATTAACATACTACTAATTAATTCATTAAAATGTGCATTTTTTTTGTATTTTTTTTGTTTTTATATATTTTTATTTAATTTTCTTATTAAGTATCGACAAAACTAGTGCTTTTTTGACAGCATAGTTTTTTGTATTAAATGCAAAATAATTTTGTTTAATACCGCAATTTGTTTGACTTAAAATATAAAATGTTTTACAATAAATTGTTACTAAATTTATTAAATAATAGAGAGGTTATTTATGACAAAATCTAAATCAAAATTTAAAGGCTTTTTAAAAGGCGCAGCTTTAGGATTTGCAGTTATTTTATGTAGTGCTTTTTTCCCTGCAAATGCTGTTAATGCATTGGCAGCAGACCTAGAAGGAGAGAAGGCATTATCGGATACTTATAGAATAGAAGTAGATGGAAATATAGAGGCAAACAATAATTCTGCAACAGTAACCAAAGGCGATAGTTTTACAATTCCTGTTGGGGTTTATCATAGTGCTACAAGTGGAGAACATATTATAGGTACGGCAGTTAGCGGTAATATTACAACATCTAAAATAGAGGTTTATTATAAGGCAACTGGAGATATTGTTAAAACAATAAGCGGGGCAGAAAATGAAGGTGCTGTAACTGGATTAGAATTTATAGCTGATAGAGTAGGTACTTATGCAATAACATATACCGTTATAGAAAATGGAACAACATATTCTTATGATTTCTCTGTAACTTGTGAAGCAGATGAGGCTACATTTGAATTTAAAGGTAATGATTCTAATATTATACCTTCTGTTTACGATACACAGTTAAGTTCTAAACTTGATGGAGAAAATAAAAACAAAGATATTAAAATCCCATTGCCTACAGTTTTGGATGAAGATGGAGAAGAAATTCTTACATCTGCAGACACTCAATATTATATTCTTGATAAAAATGGGACTGGAATTCCTAGTATAGAAAACAGCAAAAATTGTTTTGTTTATATTAGTTTGACTAATGGAGATGAAATTGTTACTTTACAAGGAGAAAATGGAAATTATTATATTGATGGAGATGTTCTTGTAGAGAATGGTTCAACTCTTAATAATCAAGAGTATAAACTTACTTATACATTCTATCAAATTAATGAAAACGGCAAATCATTTATTTCTTCGACTAGTAAAACTTTTAAAGTAAAAAATGGATACTATTATACAGATAGCGAAAAGGAAACAAGTGGTTACGCAATAAGCGCTGATTTTGCAACTACAGTACCAAGTAGTGCAGTTGTTGGAGTGGAGGTTAGTTTACCTTCTGTTTCTGCTACAACTAGTTCAAAAAATTCTCCTTCTAGTGAGAGTGTAGATGTTTACTACGAAATTACTGTTAAAAAAATGAAGAATGGCAAGTATGAAGATGATGTTACAGAAACTGTTTATAATAAAGAAGACAATACATTTAAAGCAGTAGAAGAAGGATCTTACCAAATTATATATACAATAAAAGATTTTTATGGGAATGAAACAACTAAATCTTTCTATTTAGATAATGTTAAAGATAGCCAATCTGCACAGGTGTATATGTATGATGCTGGAACAGATGTTAAAAATAAAGATGGAAGTTATAGTTCAACAAGTGAATATAAATTGTCTTCACAAAGAGTAGCAAAAAATATTATTGTATATGCAATTGCAGGTACAGATAATATGCCTATTAACGAGATAACATTAAGACGTGAAATAAGATTAGGAAGTACTGTTCGATTTAACGTAAAAGAACAAAAATACAATGATTATAATCTAATTTTTGCACCTTCTGCTAATGACAATGAGGGAGAATATGCTTTATATGCTCAAATAGCAAATGACAACTATGAAATTAGAAAACAAATGGTTGTAGATGGTCTTGATTTTACTGATGGTGAAGTTGTTAAACAATGGCTCAAAGATAACAAATATTTAATTGTTACAACTGATGGGAAAGATGCTAGCGGTGCATATATTGCAGGTGAAAATGCTGATATAAATAATGAGACAGTTATTGATCAATTTATAAATGCAGGTTATGCTTATATTAAAGCAGACACTTCTGATGGTAATTATACCTTTACCGCAGGATCATATAATTTCTATTATTATGCAAGCGATAATATCAATGCTGAAAAATCCAAAAATTATAGCGTGACTTTATCTTCTGCAGTAGATGAAGGTATTCCTACAATTAATTTTGATACTGATTTACAGACAACATATTTAACAAATGAAACAATTGAATTTACTCCTGCAGGAGCAAGTGATACAGTAGATTCTAGACTTGAAGTGGTTACAGCATACAGATATTTAGGAGAAGATAAAACTACTCCTGTTGCTAGTGAACAAACAAAGCAAACCATTCAATATTTACTTGAGAATTGGAATTCTAATGATAGTCAAAAATGGTATGTTAAAGATAGGGACGCTAAAGGATTAGTTACTAGTGAAGGTTGGTTCTACGATCTAGAAGCAGAAACATATAAAATAGATTTAAGTCAAAAACCAACTGATGCCAAATATGTAGAAATTTTGTGCTATGCTATTGATGACAATGGTAATGTTGGGTTCTATAATAGAATTATTAAAATCGCAGACACAACTGATAATGATACACCTGTTTTATATAAAGTTGTAAACGCTCCAGAAGATATTGAAAGTCAGGATTATAATGCTCCTTCAACAATCATATTGCCTACTCTTTATTTTACAGATTCTAGAGTAGAATATATGAATGCTGATGTTATGGTTTACAAAATTACTAAAGACGATCAAGGAAATGTTACAGAAAGAAAATTGATGCAAAGCACTAATATGACTACAAGAGTAGATACTTATAGAGGGACATTTAGCGTAGACGGAGGTATTTTTAATGCTTCGTCAAATGGAACATATCAAGTAGTAATTACTGTTAGTGATAGTTCTAACCATACAGTTTCAACTTATTTTGATTATGTTGTTGGTGGCGGAGTAATAATAGAAGATCCTGTAATTGATAATATTACTTCTGAACCTGTTGAGATTGCTATTGATGAAAGTTATAGATTAACTACGCCTACTATTTCTGTAACCGCTTCTGAAGAATATGGTTATATTGGTTTAAATGATGAAGATGACTCAAATGCGGCAACATATTATACAACTTCTTTAGTTTCTGCAACCAGCAATCAATACAAATTAGACCAATATGAGTTTATAGGAAAAGCAAAAGGAACATATAAACTTCAATATGAAGTGTATTTAATGAGATACAAAACTAGTCAAGTAACAGAAACTCCTACAACAGGGAAATTATTCTTGGATGAAAATGGAAGGGTTAAATATTACGACGGTAGTAAAGAATATTTTGTATTTATCGAAGAAAATGTAAATTATGGAAAATCAGAAGATGAAGTTACTGAAGGTACAAATATAAAAGACAAGTATATTATAGCTGTAAATGAAAATATTACTGGAATAGGGACAAGTTCTTTAGATTCTTCAGTAGTTGATGGAATGGTTGAATTATTTGTATTAACAAGTGATATACAAACAATAACCGTAAGTGAAGTAGTAATTACTGTATCAATTGACGAAGATGCTTATGCTATTACTAAATATCCTACTATCGATAAAGATAATCCTACACCAATTACAATTGTAAAACCTAATGTAGATAAGGGTAATATTGATTTAGAGGCATCTACAGTTCAAATAACTAGAACAAGCGGAAGTTCAACAACAACACTTGCAACTATTACTTTAGCAGAGTGGGAACATCATTTTGATGATGATACAAATAGAAATTTTGATATTCAAGGATCCACAATTAATTTATTACTTTTAGATAATGGTAAATATACTATTAAGTATTCAATACAAGCAGTTGATTATTTAGGACAAAAAGTTGGGGATATAAAGACGCTTGAATATACAATTTCGAATGGTGATGTTGAAGCTCCTTCTATTGAATTGACTGACGAATTTGTAAAATCAACATATAACCTTGGAGATACTTTAGTCCTTAATATGAGTGGTATTGAAATTACAGATAACAACACATCTGAAGAAGAATTATTAAAAACTTTAGTTATTACTTTAAAAAACACTGATACAGAAGAAAGCTGGACTCTTGAAAATGATCCAAATGCAAGTGAAGGAACATATATCTATGAGCACAAATTTGAATCAGCTGGTAACTATACTTTGACAATATCTGTTGAAGATGGAGCAGGAATAACAGGTTCTCAATCAGTATCATTCACCGTTTCTACTAAAACAACTGATCCAGTAAATGTCACTGAAGTACTTGGTGGAGTATTAATTGGTCTTTCTGTTGCTCTCTTGGCAGGTGTGGTAATCTACTTCATTGTTTCTAAAGTAAAATTAGACAAGAAGGAGAAATCATACAAGGCAAAAATTGCAAAGAAAGATGACAAAAATGAAAATCAATAAAATAAAAATATCATGTGTAAAACATGATATTTTTATTTAAACTATTTGCAAATAAGTTATTAAATGTTTTAAATTCTTTGTGTAATTTTATAAAAATTTCATAAACATTCATGATTTTTTCTATGTGAATTAGTTATAAAAATTGACAACATTTTTAATTGGAATTAAAGTCTAAAAACATAATAATTGTAGGATAGTTAACTCTTTTCGTATTGACTTAAAGATTAAAATGTGATAAACTAATATTATGGAAATAACAAAACAAAATATGGAAGCATATCTTTTTGCTTGTAAAAAACATGAGAATCAAAAAAGAACAGGAACAAGTATCCCCTATATTTCTCATTGTTTAAGTGTAGCAGATATAGTATCTCAATTTATAACACAAAATAATGAAAAGGGTTATGATTTAAATTTTGCACAAAATGTAGCGTTGCTTCATGATGTTTTAGAAGATACAAAAACAACGTATATTGAATTAAAAGAAAAATTTGGTGCTGAAATTGCTAATGCTGTGCAATCTTTAACAAAAGATGTAAAAATTTTAAAGAATAAACAATTAGAAGATAGTTTATTAAGAATTCTTAAACAAAGACCAGAAGTCGCATTAGTAAAAATGGCAGATAGATATGATAACTTGAAGAATCTTAATACTGTTTGGGACAAAAAGAAAAGTTTATGGTATGTTAACCAAGCTTTTCTTATTGTTGATAAATTATATCAAATAGATTATAATATGGCTGAAAAGTTAATGGTCCAAATTGACAACTATATTAATCTAATTAATGACAAAGAAAAAAACGGAGGATTTATGATATTTCTAAAAGCAAATAAAGGATATCTTTTTGCTTATGATACAAGCTCTTCAATAACATTAAAATTTAAAAATGGTAAATGGGAATTGTCAGAAATATCTTATTCAGTTTTATTTAATGATGAAGATATTAGAGAGATTACTCATATAGAAGCTAAAAATATTTATAAAGAAAACGAGCCTCAAAATGTTATAGACGAATTTTTAAAAAGTTTATAGTTGGGGAGATTTTTATGATAAAAAAGTTAGAGCGCTATTATAATTATTATGGAATTAATGCTCCTGATAAAAAATTTGAAGTTATACAAAATCCTGGAGCTAAATCTATAAAAAGTTTAAAAGATAAAATACAACGTAAAATTGAAATTGAGGGAAATCTCGATTATAAATTAGCTGATATTAGGGATATGGCTCGTTGTTCTGTTTTGCTTAATTCTTATAGAGATATTCCTCAATTTTTGTTGCAATTAAAACAAAAATATCCATCTTTAAATGGTTATATTGCAAGATTTCCAAGTGGATATAAAGGAATTCATTTAAATTTTAATATAGATGGGATAACAGTTGAACTACAATTAAGTACGCAAAGATCATGGGAAGTAAAGCAATTGACGGAATACTGTTATGTAAAATGGCGAAATTTTAATCTTAAAGATAGGGAAAAAACTATTAGAGAACAAGAAGCAAATCTTGAAAGATTAAAAGAAAATTTAAAGACTTTCAGAGAAGAAGGAAAAGATGTTGAAAAATTACAAGCTGAAGTTGAAAGACTAGACAAGTATATTATAGATTTGAAAATTGAATTAAAAAACGATTTAAAAATGCAAAAACAAGAAAATGATATGACTAGAGAACTTTATGAAGAATTGCATAGTGACGGAGAACTAGCTAGCGTTGAAGATGAAATTGAGAGTATTTTTTCTTCATTTAGTGCTAATTTAAATTCTGAAAACAAAAATAATAATTCTGAATTGAATGATATCATTAACAATACTTTTACTTTAGATGAAGATGGAAAGGTTGATAGTGAAGAGCTGGATTATTTTGTAAATAAGACTTATAAAGTAGCATCTTCAATTCAATCCACATTAATAAAAAATATTGACGATATTCTAAAATTACAAAATAAAGATGTAATTATAGACGACAAAATTTTGGAAGGTACAAAAATTTCAAGAGAATTAATGCTACTCTATAGTGAAATTTTGAAGGAAAAATTAAAAGATAGTGTGAATTTATTGGAAGAATACGGATCCCAAATATTAAATGAGAGATATAATTTTTCTGTTTGTGTTACGAGGTTTGCACTTGAAAATGGATTAGAAAATAACGATTGTTTTACAATTATTAACAAATATGTACAAAATAATTCTAATACAATTCAAATGAAATTTATAGATTTAAGCGAGTTTGAAAAATTCCAAGAATTTGAATAATTAATATAATTAAATTGAGAGTTTTAGCATTTAGGCTCTCAATCAGTATCATTCACAATATCTATTAAAACAACAGATTCAATAATTGTTACATTAGTGGAGTACTAATTGGTCTTTTTGAAATACTCTTGGCAGGTGTGATAATTTACTTCATTACGTTAAATTTAAAATTTGTAATATTTTTTTATTTATTTCTTAACAAAAATGCACCTTGTTAAGTTATAAAACTTTTTTGGTGCAATTTATCTTTGTCGTTTTTATCATTTTTTATTCAATTATTCTATCAAAGTCTATAGGGGCAAGACAAAGGTCGTTTTCTAACAAACATTGAAAATATCCATCATAAGTTAAATTTTTTATAATGTTATATGGGAGAGGTTCTGGTGCTGTATATTTTTCGTAGGCATTAGGATCAATATAAATAATAGGAATTTGCATTACACTAGCAATTTTTATAATTTCTTCAGATGGATTATCACTTTGTATTAAAATATAGTCTGGTTTTGGAATAAAACCGCTACTTTTTAAAGCTATTTCGTTGTAAACGCTTGTTTTTTTTAAAAATTCTGGTATAGGGTAAAAGTCTTGTTTAGAACAGGTTATATTCTTTAAAAATTTAAACTGATTTGTTTGCATATCTTTGATGCCACAAGCTATTATATCTGCATTTTCAAGATTTTCTGGTAAATATCCAAAAGTTATCCTATATTTTTGACAAAATGTTTGATTTATAGATTGATCGATAAGACTATAACAGCAAGCATATTGTTTTCTTATTTGGCTTTCATACTCGTCTAGTGCTTGAGGACCATACATCCAATCTTCAATAGCCATACTATGAACAAGTAATTGAAAAGATGATTGTGATTTTGTTTGATTTTTTAATGTAAAAAATTTTACTTCTCTATTTTCTTCAGTTTTGATTATTTCTGGTTCAATTCCTTTAAACATTGTTTTTTTTGAAAATCCTAGATATGCCGTCAATTCAGCAGTAAAATCTTTTTCTTCAAGATCAAGAAGATCTCGCACTGCTTTAAAGATGGGACCTTGTTGTAAGAGTGGTCGCGCAAGTTGAATGATCTGGTTCAAATAACCTTGTATTTCTTCAGGTGATGCTTCCTTAAGGGAAATAAATTCTGAAGTTATATCAAATAAGTCTTTATAAATTGCGAGTTTTTCATTGTACTTTTTATTGCCTTCAGTTCCTTCTCTATCTTTAAGAGTTAAAAGATTGATTGAAAGGTTGCTTGCTATATCTCTAAAATATAAATCACATATTGCATTTTGAACCTGTTGCAGAGAATATTTTTGAAAATTTTGAATAATTTCTGTTTGCAAATTTTTTCGTTCTTCAATCCAACTTTGAGGTAGATTTCTGTCTTTTACAAGTCTATAGAAATGAAAGTTGCTTACTTGTTTTATAATAATTTCCTTTGCAAGTTCAGGGTTATCTTTCATTAGTTTGTCAAACTTTTCTTTTGCTATTTCATATCTTTTTCTTAAAAATTCTTCACCATTATGTTGGGTAGGAGGGGTAGTAATTTCACAAATATAATTTTCTATTATTGTTTTTGCATTAATTATTTGATTTTGATCCATTTATTAACTCCTTTTGTCATTGTACCATATAAAATGTAAAAATACAATTCTATTATAAAATTTCTTTAAAAATCTTAATAATCACTAATTATGCAATAATAATTTGGAAATAATAAGGTGTCAGAAAATTTCAAGGTATTAAAACTTTTATTCATAAGGTGAAAGATATGTATAATATTATCATAACTATAAATAATACTTAAATTTAAAATAATCCTGGTAAAATACCATACTTATAATATATTTTTTTTGTTTAGCTTTTTAGATATACACCATAATCATTATTTTTTAGTAATGTTATGAAAATGATTTTTATATTGGTTAAATAATCAATATTACTTGACTTTATAAGGAATTTATGTTATATTATCAAATGTATCCGTATGCAAAGGGTTCCTTAAGACTATTTTAAATAGCACCCCATAAGCAACGAGTTTGGTTAGAGGAGGTAAAATAATATGTTTGCTATAGTACAAAGTGGTGGCAAGCAATACAAAGTTAGCGAAAATGACATTATTAGTGTTGAAAAATTACCTAATGCCGTTGGAGATAAAATCAAACTTAATGTTTTGCTTGTAAGCGATAATGGAAATGTTGTGGCTGGCAATCCTTTTGTTCAAAATGCAGAATGTGAAGCAGAAATTGTTGCTCACGGGAAAGGCGATAAAATTGTAGTTTTCAAATATAAGCCTAAAAAGAACGAAAGAAAAAAACAAGGTCATAGACAACCATTCACTCAATTAAAAATTTTATCTATTAAAAAATAAGGTTCAAAATGACAAGGATTACATTTTTTAAAAAGAGAGGAAAGTTTTTAGGTTTCGTTGTTAAAGGGCATACAGGAAAAGATGAATATGGCAAAGATCTTTTGTGTGCTCAAATATCAACCGTTGCACAACTTGCTGTTGTTGGTATATGCGAAGTTGAAAAGTTAAAAACCAAGAATAAAGAAATTTCAGATGGTTATTTAATTTTGGTTTTAGATGATAATGAAGAAAATAATCCATTTGCACAATTTCTATTTAAAACTTGTTATGAATCTTTTAAGTCTATCATTATTGATGAAAAAAAATACGCAAAATTGGAGGTAAAAAATGTTTAAGTTTAATGCTCAACTTTTTGCTCACAAAAAGGGTGGTGGTAGTACTAAAAATGGCCGTGATAGTCAAAGCAAACGTTTAGGAGTTAAGGCTTACGGCGGAGAAAAGGTTACTGCAGGCTCTATTATTGTTAGGCAAAGAGGGACAAAAATATATCCAGGACAAAATGTTGGAATGGGTAAAGATTATACGCTTTTCGCTCTTGTTGATGGCGAAGTGAAATTTGGTCAAAGCAATAACAAAAAGATTGTATCTATTATTGCTGGTTAATTAAGAGAGGAAGTTTCCTCTTTTTTTATTAGTTTAATTTAGAGGATATTATGGTTTATGAAATTTTTAAAAATGGGATTTTAATAAATGATAAAAAATCTTTTAATCCACAACATATTTTTGAATGTGGACAAGTTTTTTGTTATAAAAAGATAGGGAATACTTTCTTATCATTTCCAAAAAATAAATTTGCTAAAATAGTTGAAAATAAAAACGACTATTTTATTGAAACTAAAGATATAAGTTTTTTTGTTAATTATTTCGATTTAAAAACGAACTATGAGGATATAAAAAAGCAACTTTTGCATTTTCCAATAATGATAGAACCCTTAAAGTATGGATATGGAATTAGAATTCTAAAGCAAGATTTGTTTGAAACATTAATTTCTTTTATAATTTCCGCTAATAACAATATAAAAAGAATACAACTGATACTAAATAATATAAGAAAAAATTTAGGGAACAAAATTTTTGATGATATTTATTCTTTTCCAAATTATGAAATTTTATCAGAACAAGATGAAAATTTTTTTGTGAAAATGGGAGCTGGATATAGAGCAAAATATATAGTTAATGTATTAAAACAAATTTCTCCAGAAAAACTTATAGAGATTAAAAATCTTGATACTCAATCTTTAAGAAAAGAATTAATAAAGTTGAGTGGTGTTGGACCGAAAGTAGCAGACTGTATTTTGCTTTTTGGTTATAATAGACAAGATGTCTTTCCAGTAGATACATGGATAAATAAATGTTACAATCAATTTTATTATCCAACTTTTAACAGAGAAAAAATAAGAGAAAATTTAGTAAAACAATTTGGTTTTTTAAGTGGATATGCCCAACAATATTTATTTTATTATCAACGTTCATTGTTGAATAAAAATTAATTTATAAGAAAAATCATGTTTTTTTAAGTTTTTTAATTAAAATTGCTCAAATTTTCTTAAATTAACATCTTTACAGATAATTAATATTATGGTATAATATGTGAAAAGGAGCATAACATGTCTAATCTTTCTTTATTATTGTTTGGGACAACAGATATAGTTTTAGTTTCTATATTTGGAGCATTATTGATTGCATTTGTTGTATATGTTTGTTTTGTCCCAGTTAAAATTTGGTTTACGGCACTTTTTATGGGTTGTTATATTCCTTCGTGGAAACTTATTAGTTTTAAAAATAATAAATTAAATTTAATGAATATTTTAAACGCATATAGCATTTCAAAAAAGTCACAATTAAATGTTTCATTAAAAGACATCTTTAATTTATATACATCAGGCGGAAATGCTTTAGAAGTAATGAAAGCATTGAAACTAGCAAAAGATGCTAATATTGCGTTAAATTTTGAACTTGCTAGCGCCATAGATATTGCATCACATGATGTAGTGCATGCTGTACAAAATAGTATTAATTCAAAACTTGTTGAAATTGATGAAATTCAAAGTTTTGCTAAAGATAAAGTTGAGTTAATAGTCAGTGCCAATGTATCAATAAAACTAAATCTTTCTAAATATATTAATGGACTGGGATTAGATGATTTAAAAAGCAATATTAAAGCTTGGATTATGGAAAATATTTCTAAAGCTAAAAGTCATATTGCTATTTTAGGGGAGCCAAATCAAACTTTGTTATCCAATATTGATTTTAGAGTTATTTCTAAAAACTCAATGTATAATGTTTTAGATATAAATATTTCTAATATTTCTATTGGGCGTGATTTAAATGCAGAAAATGATATTCATGTCGCTGAAAAAGAAAAAATTTATGCTCAAATAGAGGCAGAACGATTAAAAAATGCTGAAGAAATTAAAGAATTACAAATGAGAACAAAAACTGAACAGATGAAGTCAACTGTTTTACAAGCAGAAGCAGAAGTTCCTATGGCAATATCACAGGCAATTAAAGAAGGTCGATTCTCTGTTATGGATTACTATAAACTTATGAATTTACAAGCGGACACTGCTCTTAGAAGGGCCATAATTAGCGATAATAAGAATCAAGATAATAATGATGGAGATTTATTTTAATGAACAAAAATACATTAATTATTGTTATTGTTTGTGGTATTGTTTGTTTTTTTGTTTTGAGTATTGTTATTATTCATTTACTAAACAAAAGACGAAATAAAAGTCTAGAAAACAAATTAAAAGAATTCAAGATAGAAGAAAAAAAATCGACAGAAGGACAAAAAGTCATAATTTCTAAAAAACAAACTTCTCAAACAATTGAAAATTTAAACGAATTACAAGAAAAAGAACAACAAGATAAAGATGTAAATATTTCTCGTCCAATTATAGAAGATTATATTGATAGTCAGGAATATGTTTATCCTCAAAATAATAATACTAATAATAAGCTTAAAAAAAATAATATAAAAAAATCTAATACTAAGCCAAATAGTATTAAAAAAGATAATAATGAACTTAGAGATAAAGAATTCGAAGATTTTTTAAATGAACATGCCTATTCTCGAAAAATCATAAACAATGACATTCTTGAGAAGTTAAAAGATCTTCCTCCGGAAATTAAAGCGATAATTTTAAGTAATGTTTTAAACAAATACGACGATTAAAAACTGATTAAGGCAATCAGTTTTTTTTGTATACAATAATTTTTTATTATTAGACAGCATATTTTTATTATATGTTTTTATAAAATGGAGAATAAAATGTTTAATTTTTTTAAAGAAATTAAAGAAAAAGGGTTAGTAAATAATCCCGAATTTTTAAATGAATATAATATAGTAAATATGTCTGGGAAATTATTATATGTAGAAGGACATTTAGGTTTAACTATAATTGCAAAAGATATGATTGCATTTAAAATTAAAAAAGGTAGAGTTGTCGTAGAAGGAAACGATTTTATAGTAAAAGAATTAACTGAAAATACTTTATTAATACAAGGGAGCATTAAAAAAACGGAGATATTTTAATGAGTTTAAAAAATAGAATCATTTTTAAAGTAAAGGGACTAAATCAAGAAAGATCTTTTAATAATATTTCTAAATCTATTAATGTGTACAATTTAAAGAAAGAAGAAAATGGAATAAGTCAGTTTGAAGTAGATTATAAAAACTTTAAAAAAACTAAAAAGATATTAAACACAAATGGATTTGAAATAATTTTTATAAAAAATCAAGGTTTTTTATTTAAGTTTAAATCTTTTTTGTCTCGATATGGTTTGATATTTGGTTTAATTATTTGTACGATTTTTTACATTTTACAATACAGCTTTATTTTTCAAATAAAGGTTTTGGGAACTCCTAACGAAATTAAAGGAGAAATTCATAATTTCGTTGAGAAAAATTTAAATAGTTATTTTAAATGCAATATAGATACAAAAAATATAGAAAATATAATAAAAGATGAGTTTGAGCAAGTTAGTTCAGTTAGTGTAGCTATTGTAGGACAAACTTTAATAATAAATTATAATCCTTCTACATTGCCAGATGAGATGAAAGGAGATTTTGAACCTTTAGTCAGCAATGTAAATGGAATCATAACAAATATTAATCTTGTTTCGGGTACTTTAAATTTTAGTGTAGGAGATATAATTCAAGAAGGTGATATTTTGGTGTCTCCTTATATAATAGATACAGATGGCGAGACTAGAGAAGTAATGGCAAAAGCACAAATTGATGTTAATGTTTGGATAAGTGAAAGTATTACTCATTACGACTATAGATTACAAACTGAAAGAACAGGCAATAAAATTGTAAATAATGAGATAAAGATAGGCTCTTTGACTATTTACTCGTATGGTCAAGATAATTATTTTAAAGATTATGAAGAAGAATGTTACACGAAATCTTTAACTCCTAATTTTTTATTACCATTAAAAATTGAAAGAACTATTATTTATGAAACGGTAACTAAAGAAATTATTCAACCCTTTGACGAAGTTCGTGAACAAATTATTGAAAAAGCTCGTCAAAAAACATTGATTTTTTTAGACGAAAATGCAATAATATTAAATGAAAATTATACAATAAAAGATGCTGGTGATGTTCATAAAGTTACTTATACTATAACTACCAGCCAAACGATCGGGGGTTAAATGCAAGTTTATTTTGAAAAAATTTCTTTAAGGTTTAGACGAGATATAAAAAAAGTAGTAAATAAAGCAGTTGAAATCACAAACAATGATTTGCCACAAGCTGTAATTACTTTTTCTTTTATGAATGAAAATCAAATTAGAGAATTAAACTTAAAAAGTAGAAAAATTGATAAATCGACTGATGTTTTATCTTTTCCAATGCTAGACATTAATTACCATGAAAACTTAAAAAAATATATTAAAGATGTTTCTCCTGATGGCAATCTTTATATCGGAGATGTTGTAATTTGTCCGCAAAAAGCAAAAAGACAAGCAAAAGAATATAAACATTCTTTAAAAAGAGAAGTTTCTTTTCTTGCCTTACATGGACTTTTACATATTTTAGGCTATGATCATATTGAAAAAGAAGATGAGGTTATTATGCAAAATCTTTCAAATAAAATTTTATCTTCATTAAAGATTAACAGAAAATAAGGAAGGATTATGTTTAAAGCAGGATTTGTAGGAATTATTGGTAAGCCGAATGCTGGGAAAAGTAGTTTGGTTAATAAAATGGTAGGTGAAAAAGTCGCTATAATTTCATCGAAGCCACAAACTACAAGGGATAATATTTTAGGCATTAAAACTGGCGAAAATTATCAAATTGTTTTTGTTGACACTCCTGGAGTTCATAGAAGCAAAAATCATCTTGACAAAGTAATGATGAAAAATGTACGAAGTGCTATTAATGGAGTAAATGTTATAGTTTATTTAATTGATGGCTCTAAAAGGGTAGATGAAGATGAAAGAAAATACATAGAACATTTACCAGAAAATAAAATTGTTGTTATTACAAAAAGCGATTTAAGACAAGTTTGTGACTATAATAGTGACTTAAAAATATCATCTTTTACAGGTGAAAATTTAGATAAATTGATACAAATCATTTTAGAAAAATTGCCAAATTATGATAAACCACATTATCTTTATGAGGATGGATATTTCACAGATAAAAGTATCAAATTTTTGATTAGTGAAGTAGTGAGGGAAAAGGCGTTAGAAATTTTACATGACGAGGTGCCACATGGGATTGCTGTGGAAATAATTCGTTTTTATGAAACAAATGCTTTATGTGAAATTGATACTGATATAATATGTGAAAATGAACGTCATAAAGGAATGATTATTGGTAAAGGCGGAAGTGTTCTAAAAGAAATAGGTATATATGCAAGAAAATATGCAGAGAGACTTTTAGATAAAAAAGTTGTATTAAAGCTTTTCGTTAGGGTTGAAAAAGATTGGAGAAATAAACCAGAGAAAATAAAAAATTTAGGCTATTAATTAGCCTTTTTTAGTTATTTAAATTATTTCAATTTCACATTTTAATTTTATTTTATATTTTTTATATACTTCTTTTTTGCATAGATTTATTAAATATTTAATATCTTGATAATCAGCGTTTTGTTTATTAATAATAAAATTTGCATGTTTAGATGATATTTGAGCTTCACCTTTTTGTTTACCTTTAAGCCCACAACTTTCAATTAAGAATCCAGCACTATAATGTTGAGGATTTTTAAATACAGATCCACAACTATAACCTCTGGGCTGTTTTTCAGATCGCAATGATAGATTTTTTAAAAAAACTTGTTGAATAGTATTTTGATCTTTTTTTATTAATTTAAATCTTGCCGATAAAATTAAACAATTTTTAAATGAAGAATTTCTATATCCAAAATTTAAATTTTCTTTTTTAATTTTCGTAATTTTGTTATTTTTTAATATTTTAACATATTCTATATTCTCGCTAATATTACTTCCAAAACTCCCAGCATTCATTTTAATTGCTCCGCCTATCGTTCCTGGAATTCCAGCAATATTTTCAAACCCCGACAAAGAATTTGCTAGACATTTTTGATAGACAAATGAAATAGGACAGGAACAATTTATAGTACAATAATTTTTATTAAATCTTATATAATGGCGCATATTTTTTGTACTTATATAAAAATAATTTTTACCTTTTGGAGAAATCAAAATATTACTTCCGTTTCCTATTACTTTAAAAGGAATTTTGTTTATGGAAAATAAATTATATAAAAAAATTAATTGTTTGCTATTTTTAGGATAAAAGACGCATTTTACATGTCCTTTATTATGATATGTAGATATATTTTGAATTTTTTCGTCTTTAACAAAGTCAATTCCATAAAACTGAGATTTTATTTTTTTCATAGACTCTTCATTATTTTATTATGATATTTTATTAAATTTGTTTATTATTCAACAATATTTTTTTTTATTCATATAGATTAATATGTTCGATTTTATAAAAAAAGTATATATGATTGGTGTCGGTGGCATCAGTATGTCTGCATTAGCAGAAATTTTATATAATCGGGGGATAAAAATTTATGCCTCTGATATTCAAATAAATAAGCAAATTGAAAAATTAATAGAAAAAAATATAATTATATTTAAAAAGGGGATTGCTAATGATTTCGTAATTAAAAGCGATGCAATTATATATACCAGTGCCGTTGATTTAAACAATAAAGATCTGATTTTGGCTAACAAGCTTCATAAAAAGATATATTCAAGAGCTGAAATTTTAGGGTTATTATCAAAAGATAAAAAAACAATCGCTGTAGCAGGTTCACATGGAAAAACTACTGCTACAGGAATAATATCTCAAATGATGCTTTCAGCGAATATTAATCCAAATATTCATATTGGTGGAATATTAAAAAATATATCTTCTAATGTAAATGTAAGTTCGGAGGAAGTTTTTATTACCGAGGCTTGTGAATATAAAGATAGTTTTTTGGCTCTTTCTAGTTATATATCTATAATTTTGAATATAAAGCCGGATCATTTGGATTATTTTAAAAATATAGATAATATTTTTGACTCTTTTCAAAAATTTGTAGATAACACCAAAGAATATGTTATTATTAACAATGATGATGTATTAGCAAAAGATTTAAAAGTTAAAATAAAAAAGTTGTCTTTTGCTATAAATAGCGATGCAGACTTCAGAGCTGTGAATGTAAAAGAGTATACTAGCGGTAAATATAGCTTTAATGTTGAATTTAAAAACGATATTTTAGGCGAAATTTATCTGCCATGTTATGGATATCATAATATTTATAATGCTTTATCAGCTGTTGTTGTAGGGAAAATAATTAATTTAGATTTTAATTTAATAAAAAAAGGTATTGAAAACTTCAAGGGAATTGAAAGAAGGTTTGAAATTATAAAAGAAAACAAATTTGTAACAATCATACATGATTATGCCCATCATCCAGACGAAATAAAAGAAGTTTTAAAATTATGCAAAACATTAAATACTTCTAAATTAATTGCAATATTTCAACCGCATACATATTCCAGAGTGAAAGATTTATACCAGGAATTTTTGAGTTGTTTTGATAAAGCCGATGAAATTTGGCTATTGCCAATATATCCTGCTAGAGAAAAACCAATAAAAGATATTTCTTCGCTAAAATTAAAAAAGGATTTAATAAAACAAGGTAAAAATGTTAAATATTTTAAAAATTTTCAAGCATGCAGACAAAATATATTAGAAAATAGTCACAATAATACAACTTTCATGATTATGGGGGCTGGAGATATTGTGAATTTAGCCTATTCATTTTATTGATTAAAAATGATATTATTATTCTTTTGTTATAGATGTTTGGTCATTTTTAGTTGTTTGATTTGTTTTTACTTGTTCGTTGTTTTGAGTTTCAGGTTTTTCTGTATTATTTGAATCAATGCTATCATTAGAAGACAATTGTTTTAATTGTTTTACAAGTTGGTGGATGCCAGTTGATGATAAACCGCTGAAGATACCGAACAAAATTGCATGGAAGACATTATCAGTTGGAATTATTGTGGGCAGAATATAAAACATAAGAAGTCCTAATATTCCACCTAGAAATCCTGATATTAAAGGTATATAATTTGTAAAAGAATTAATTTTTTTAAAAATTATCTTTAGTAAAGATATAATTACTATTACAATTGACATTATCGAAGGAATACTAATTATTTCCATTTAAATTTTTCTTCGTTATCATATTATGAAAATTATTCAATAATGTTTTGTAAGTTACAATTATTTATTTATTTCATAATATGTAAATGTGTCCAAAGGAGGTTATTTGATGGACGAAAATATAAAAAAAGATTTATATGATTTAAATTTTAGTGAAAATTTTAATATACAAGATAACGATGAACAAACTATAGATTTAGAGTTATCAGAAACATTGCCTGGTAATTCGGCTATAATGGGTTCAGTTGTAGATTTTTCTAGTTTGCCAGTTGAAAATGCAACAGTAAAATTATTTGACGCAAATGGAAAACCATTTATCCATACTGTACTGATAATTTAGGTAAATTTACTTTTTCGAATTTATTAAGTGGCAATTATTCCATTGCCTGTGTTAAGGAAAATGTTATTTTGACTATTCCTGAAAATATATATTTACAAGAAAATGAATCTAAGACCTACAACTTTAAAGTTTCTACTGATGAAAGTTTGGCACTATGTTCTATTGCGGGGCATGTTCTTAAAAACGATGATAATTTAATAGCTATAAGCGGAGCCACTGTATCACTTTTAAATTCTGTAACAAGAGAAACTGTTGCGTCTACGGTAAGTGCTAAAGATGGCGAGTATGTTTTTTATGATGTAAAAGAAGGAACTTATATTGTGGTTGCAAACAAAATAGGTTATAAATCATCTGCAGATTCTTATGTAAGTGCTATAAATAATTCAATAATTAACCTTGATATCAAATTATAATTTTAAAATAGCACAATTGCCAGAAGGAGAGTATTTGGTGATTTTATCATCAAATGGTAAGGAATATTTAAAATTTAATATAATTTTTAGTAAAAAATATAATCTTTATAAATTTGAAGTTGAGGTTTAAAAAATAAATTATTAAACTATTTGATTTTTTAAATTATTATTGATATTCTATATCAACGGGGGATACAAATGAATAATAAAATCAATGCAGTAATTTTTGATTTTGATGGTGTTTTATTTAATTCAGAAATTGTATGGAAAAAGGCTTTAATTGAAGCGAATAAAAAATTTAGGTTTGATCCAGGGAAAGATTTTGCGTCTTGGAGTTGTGGTAGAGATGAAAAATCAATTAGAGAATATTTAAAGTCAAAGTTCCCTAATTTTTCAGTTGATGATTATCGTGATTTTATGATAAATTATGTGAGAGAAAAGGTTAAAGATAAAAAAATTACAGTAAAAAAAGGAGCTCTTGGAATTTTAAAATTTTTAAATAAAAATAATATTCCAATTGCAATTGCTACAGGAAGTGATAAAGATAGGGTTTGCGATTTATTAAATTATAAAAATATTCCATTAAATTTATTTAAGTCAATAATTACTGGCGATGTTGATATTAAAAGAAAGCCTGAACCAGACATATATTTACAAACTTGTAAGAATTTAAATGTTGATTGTAGTAAGACTATAGTTATAGAAGATAGTCCAAATGGAATAATGTCTGCAAAAAAGGCAGGATGTATCACATTTTGGGTTCCTGACGTTGTTAATGTTAATTTGGAAATTCAAAAGTTGGCAGATTTCAGATTTAAAAATTTAATAGAAGTTAAAAGATATATTGAAAAGTATTTTTTAGACTAATAATATGATATTTTTATAATTTCATAGCAACATCCCAAGCACGCCAAATTACTGTTCTTAAATTGCCTACTTTTAAAGCATCACCGACGAGATGAACATTTTTACTTTCTTTACATAATGGAGAAGGATTATAGCCTATAGCGACTATTACATTATCAATGTTTATATTTAATTTTTTAGAATTTTGTTCTATCAAAATTTTGTTTTTTCTTATTTCTAAAACTTTGCTTTCTAAATATGTTGGAACATTTTTATATTTAAAATAGTCTCTTAAATATGATGAGTTTGCTAGACATAACCCTTTTACAGCCATTAAATCATTTTTATTTTCAATTATTATAGGATTCTTGCCCTTTAAAATTAAATCATACGCTATTTCACAACCACTTAAGCCTCCACCAATGATTGCAACATTTTGTCCTACTTCTGCTCCATTTAAATATTCTATAGCCTCTATTGTTAAGTCACTTCCTTTTACATCTAAATGTTTTGGTGTGGATCCAGTTGCTATAATAAATTCATCTGCTTGAATTTCTCCTAGATCATGAATTTCTGTATTAAAGTTAACTTTTATATGAAGTTTTTCTATTTGTCGTCTTTCCCAATTTATTAATGCCCTATCTCTTTCCTTAAAAGATGGTGCACTTGCTGAAATAAAAACACCACCAAGTTGATTTGATTTTTCATATATAGTAACATTATGTCCTCTTAATGAAGCAATTCTAGCACATTCCATGCCACCAAAACCACCTCCAATTACTGCAATATTTTTTATTTTTTTTGTAGGAATAATTTTATATTTTTTGCTTTGCATAGTAATAGGATTAAGTGCACATCTTGACATGTGAACAACATCATTAAAATCCTCATCGTTAGGGACTCCTTTATAATGAGCCATAGGGAAACAGGCATTATGACAAAGTATACAAGGTTGAATATCTTCTTTTCTATCTTCAAGAAGTTTTGTTATCCATTGAGGATCAGTTAAAAATTGTCTTGCAAAACCAACAGCATCAATTTTATTTTCTTTAACTGCTTTTGCGCCTACATCGATATCCATTTTACCAGCACATACTACAGGAATATTTACAAATTTTTTTATATGTTCAACTTCTTTTAAATTGCAGTTATTTGGCATATAAGCAGGAGGATGAGCCCAATACCATGCGTCGTATGTTCCATTATCTGCATTTAACATATCATAGCCCGCTTCTTCTAAATATTTGACTGCTTTTTCACTTTCTTTTAAATCTCTGCCTACTTCTACAAAACTTTCTCCTGGTATAGCACCTTGACAAAAGCCTTTAGTTTTACTAACGACAGAGTACCTTAAAGAAACGGGATAGTCCTTTCCACATAATTTTTTAATTGCTTTTACTACTTGAATAGGAAAACGATATCTATTTTCAAAACTTCCACCATATTCGTCTTCTCTAAAATTTGTATATTTAGTAGTAAATTGATCAAGAAGATATCCTTCATGAACAGCATGAACCTCTACTCCATCTACACCTGCCTCTTTACATAGTTTGCTAGTTTTTGCAAAAGCATATATTAACTCCAATATTTCATTTCTTGTTAACGCACGACAAGTAACTTTTTCAGACCATCTAGAGGGTAGTTTGCTTGGAGATGCACAAAGATAAGATGCGTTGATAAATGGTTTAGATAAAAATCCTAAAAATTTGTTCTGGAGTAATAATTCTAAAGATTTTGTTATTGCAAAACTTCTTCCAAATCCAGCTGTTAGTTGTATAAATAATTTAGCACCAGTTTTATGTATTTCTTCCATAAAAGTCTTTAATTTTTTAAACATCTTTTTATTTTGATAAAGCCATCTACCACATATTGTGTCTTTTAGTGGAGCGATTCCTGGTATTATTAATCCTACATTGTTTTTTGCTCTTTCAAGAAAAAAATTTGCAGATTCTTTGTCAAAATGATTTGGTTTCATCCAACCAAACAGTGAAGTTCCACCCATAGGACAAAGCACTATTCTATTTTTAATTTCTACATTTCCTATTTTCCATGGGGTAAAAAGCGGTTCTAAAATTTTATCCATTTTCCCTCCTTAAATAACGATTAGTATATAAATATTTAATCATACAAAAATATAAAAGTCAAATAAAGCAAAATATATTTAAAATTAAATTAATTTTAGATTGATATGATTTTGTAATTTGCTTCTATCCAAATCTCTCATTTGATATATAAATTGGGAATTTTAGATTTTAAAACTATTATTTAATAAAATTTGATTTTTTTTAAATAGGTGTATATAATATATTATATAATGTTATACATTTCTTGTAGAGATTTACCGACTTGCGTATAACACAAGGAGGGAAATAATGAAAAGAAAACTTTTGATGTTTATAATGGCGATTGCTATTATTATACCTTGTTCTTTGCTTTTGAGTGCGTGTGGTGGCGGGAAAAATAATACACCAGAAGTTTCGGAGGAGGGAATTTCTGTATATATAGATGGAGCTGAAGTAAATGAACAATTTAATACTATTGAAGTAAATTATGGAGATTACTTAAATATTTCAGATTTAATTAACAATAAAATAATCGTAGAAGTGAATTACAGTAATGAAACTACCAAGAACTTGGTTTATGGTGATGGCGGATTTATTATTTCGAATTTGCCACAAAATTTGAATGCTAATGAGCAGGGCTATAACCTTACCTTATCTTATAAAAATTATAGCAAAGAATTAATTCTCGTTATTCATAAAAAGAATATCGACTTTTCATCTGTTGGTTGGAGTTATGATGGTTCTTATCCATTTATTTATGATGGAGAAGAAAAAACTATTGAATTAGTGGGTATTCCAGACAATGTTGAAGTTACGTATGAAAACAATCAAAAAACAAATGCGGGGACTTATAATGCAATCGCAACAATTGAATATGACAAAACTAATTACAATATAACAAATGATGAACATTTAGTTTTAACTCAACAATGGAGTATAAATAAAGCACAAATAGACATGGGGTCAGTTAAGTGGAATTATTCTGCCACACAGCCATATACTTACGACGGAAACAAAAAAGAAGTAAAACTAATCAATTTGCCAGAAGTCATTAGTGTAAATTATGAAAATAACGCCAAAACAAACGCAGGAACTTATACAGCAAGAGTAAAATTAAATTATAATACAACAAATTACGAATTGATTAACATAAACTTTGTCGAAACAATAAATTGGACGATAAACAAACAACAGATAGATAAACCTTGTGAAATAAGCGGTATATTATTTTACAAGGGTCAAGAGCAAACAGGTGTAAATTATAACTCAGAATACGTGAATATTTTATTTACAGTCAGCGGGGATACTGTTGCTACCAATGCAGGTCAATATTCTGCAACTTTTGCCTTAATTGATACAATCAACTACGAATGGAATGATGAAAGCACAAATGATGTTGTGATTGAATGGAAAATTGAAAAAGCTCAACTTTCTCTTAGTGGCACAAGTTGGGATTATAACACTTACGAACCATTTACTTATGACGGACAAGTAAAAACAGTTTCTATTATAGATCTGCCTGAAGGGGTAACTGTTAAAAAATATACAGGAACAATATCTGAAACAGATGCTGGAACTTATACAGCAGGTGTTGAGTTTGAATATGATGATGTAAATTATTATCTTTCTGGTGAACCACAAAAACTAGAATGGAAAATTGAAAAAGCAGAAAACACTATAAGTGGCGAATTAGTCTTAAAGGGTATAACTTATGGTGAAACACTAGGCGAACCTAGCGGAGTGTCAGCACTATATGGGGAAATGACTTATAAATATTATAATAGTGAGAAAGAGGAAATTTCTACTAAACCTACAAATGTTGGAACTTACTATGTAAAAGGGTTTTCTGTTGGCAATGATAATTGGGTAGCACAAGAAACTGAATATAAACAATTTTATATTTCAAGAAATTATATTAGTGACCCAGAATTAGTTAGAAATAGTTTTATTTATACAGGGAATACTTTTACACCTGAGTTAGTTGAAGAAATAGATACAAATCTAATTGATATGTCAGGCGATCTATCGGGAGTAGAAATTGGTAAATATACAATTACATTTACTTTAAAAGATAAAATAAATTATGGTTGGAATAGTGCTTTTAACACTGCACAAGAAACTGATGATATTACATTAAATTGGAGCATTATTGACAGTCCTTTAACTATGACATTGAATGGAAAATCTCTTTCTTCAAGTGAATTTGAAGCCCTTATTCAATTTAATATTGGTGATAATTGGTATGTTACGGTTAATAAAGGTTATAATTATAGCCTAAACTATGAATATTTAAATACTAATAATATTAAAGTATGGTCAGGACAAACAGACGAAGGAAGCAATAGTAATCTAGATGTAACAATTGACCCGTCACGATTCACTTATATAATTAAAATTACTCAAAATGCGGAAGATGTCTACACAAAAACAATAACTGTAAATCACGACATTTTTGAAAATGTTATGGTTGGCGATAAAGAGATGACTTTTGATGAGTTTGTCGCAAACCCAGAAGTTGAATATGGCAAAAATTTAAAATTTAATTTAAAAACAGAATATGAGAGCATATTTACTTTTAGTGCGAATGATTTTGAAGTTACAGAAAATACCACGATTACAATAAAATATCAATTGTCAGGAGAAAGAGTTTATAAAACCATTGAGGTTTTGTGCGTAATAAAACCGGTAGAAAGTGTAACAGTTGGTTCTCAAACACTTTCGTATGAAGACTTTATTGCTAATCCTGTCGTAAAATATGGTGATACGTTATCAATTAAATTTAAATCTAATTATACTGGGTTTTACGCAGATTATTCTTTCCCTTATGAAGTAAAAAGCGATTTTCAAATTAGAATTTATACACCCACACATGAAATTTTTGATGAAATAGATGTAAAGTGTAGGTTAAATGTACTAACAAATATTGCAATTGATGGGGTGGGTATAACTTTTGAAGAACTTCAACAAATGCAAACAATCTATTTAGGTAGCACATTAACTTTCACTATAAATGAAGAATTTGTAAATGTAATCGAAGTTGTCATTAATAATAATGGTCAAGACAATATATTAACAGGTCAACAAACAATTGTAGTTGAGGAAAATAATTTTTATTTGAACATTAGAGATAAATATACACAAAGTAATATAAATTCGATATCTTTAAATGTAATATTTTTTGATAGTATTGAAATTAATGATAATATTATTGATACAACGCGATCAACATATATAGATTATAATAGGGATTTGAACGAAAATAATTTTAACATTATTATAGATGGTGATTTGCTTAATAAATACAAGTTATATTATACAACTACTTATTCTTCCGCAAAAGTTGAAATTACACAACCAACATTTGAAGTTTCAATAGAAGAAATTAAAGAGTATTTATATATTTATGTAATTTACGATAACGATGTCATACCAGTATTAACTATACATTTTATAGACTTTTGCCCTGTTGAAACAGTTTCGGTACAAGTTTATCAACAAAATTCTATAGATAATCCACAATCTTACATTGACAATGACGAAATAAGTATAACTAGTTATGGGGTTATTAATAGTTTAAGTCTAACATATAAAGATGGTTATACTGATTGCACATATAAAGTTTTTGATGAAAACGGACTTGAAATTGATGATTTCATGACTATAAAAAATACAACATATACTATTAAAATTTATTCTGATAATACTGAAATATATTCATTCTTATTTAAAGTTAAGTATCAATTCAATAATTTAATTGATGGCATGCAATATATAGGTGATGCAAATGTGGCTTCAATTGTTACAAATGATAGTCAATTATCAATTCCAAATTTAACTGATACTGAATATTTTACTAATCAAAGTATAATGTTTAATGGGTCTAACTCAGTAACATTAACAGAAGGACAGCAAACAATTGAAGTAGTTTACTCTTTTACAGTCAATCAAAAAACCTTTACTTATGCTTTTGATTTAATAGTAGAATATGTCTTACAGGAAGACAATCCAATAGATTATGTAAGTGGTATTACAATAAATTATACTGATATCTGGGGAAATTCTTATGCAGTTAGCTTTGATTCCAATTTAAAATTTACAAATTGGGAATGTGATTTATCAGATATAGCATTTGTCGAAGAAAATGATATTATAATTGATACCGCATATATAGTTGTTTCAAAAGAAATAAAATTTTCAGAAGATAAAACATATTGTTGGCTTGAATATGTAATTGATGTTGATGGACAAAATAAAACATTTAGAGGTTATATAAAAACAACTGGCACCATTTCAAATAATACTAATGCACAAATAATATTTTCAGATGCAAAAACCGAAGAAGATCTAACTAATTTGCTTGTTGATAATACTTATACAATAGAAAAAGTTAATGTCTTTGGCGATTTAGAAATAATTTTAGAAGATGAAAATGCAAGAATTGAGTATTATTTCAATGGCAAAATTGTTGATGGAAACAATATTGCGTTAAATCCAATTGGAACTTATACAGTAAAGATATTTTCATCTGGAACTTATACAGTAAAAATATTTTCATCAGACAACACTGCAACAAGATCTATAAATATTATAGTTCAAGACTATGAAAGCTTAATGTTTGAAGCTTTCTATGAAAGTGAAAGACTTTATCTTGAATATTCAAATAATGGTCCAATAGGCAATATGACAATGAAATATAATCCTTTGACGGGACCTTACTTTATAGGTTACTTTGGTGAAAAGAATTTAACTGGTTTAACACAAGTTACGATTTCAGGTAATTCTGCTTATGAAAATATGCTTTATTATTCTGATAAAGAAACGCCTATAACAAACCTTGATAATCTTGTTTTAGATATAATGACTGATTTAGATGGCTCAATAACTGAAATTATTGGTGGTAAATATGTGTTGGTATATGCAAAAATTGAAAATGTTTATCATGCAATATATTTTATATTTGAAAATCGACCACCTTATCCAATGACATTTAGTTTTGATACGGATAAGAATGGTGAAATAAATGAAAACGACACGCAAATTAGTTTAAAAGTTAATTTAGAAGAAGCTGAAACAGGAGTTGTTGATTTAGGGGATTTCTATATTGGAGAAAGTGGACCAAGTGTTGAAGTAACAAGAGAAGAACTTGGAATGGCTGAAACCGAAACAACTGTTAATGCAACTGTAAATTGGTTATCAACATTTGAAGATTATAGTTATCAATATTTTACTGATTTACCAGAAGGGCAAGATATGCCTGAATTAATAGGACCGAGTGAAGACAATTTAACTTCAACTTTCACACTGAATTTTGTAGATGATGGCAGTGGGCAACTTGTTGCAACAATTTATGTTTGCTCTGAGGGTGCAACACAAGAAACCCTAAAGGAATTGATTGTTCCGGTTACATTTATATTGGTTGATTAAAAACTAAACAACTAAAAAATTAAAAGTCAATCTATCATAGATTGACTTTTATTATTTTAGAATTTGTAAATATTTTAAATAAACTCTTATATATAAAGATAAAATTCTTCTAAATACTATAAAACGCTATTGTTTGCTATTATTTTTATTATATGGTAAAAGAAATTTAAAATTGTGCACCTATATACATTTAGTCTATATTTTGTAAAAATCAAGTGTTTTAAAACTGCATAAAATTTAAATTAATAGAGATTTATTAAAACCACAAGCAAGTTGCTTTATAGCTTTTAATGTAACATATTTATTTTTTTGTAAATTATAAAAATTTTATATTTTTTAATTTTGGGAAATTTTATTTTTGTATTATAATTTTTATGGAGGATATTTAATGGAAATAATAGATTTATATGATGAAAACAAGGTTTTAACTGGAGAAAAAATTGTTAGAGGGGAACCAATTCCTTCAGGAAAATATAAGTTGTCTATACATATTTGGATAATGAACGATGATGATAAAGTATACATTCAAAAGCGAGCCAGTGGAAGAAGAATATTCCCTAACAAATGGGAAAATCCGGGTGGAGGAGCCATATCTGGACAAAACAGCGAAGAAACGTTTATTAGAGAATTTAAAGAGGAATTAGGAATAATACCCAATATTAAAAATTCTAAACTTATATTTACTCTTAAGAGAGAAAAAGATTTTGTCGATATATGGCTTGTAAAGCAAAATTTTGAAATTTCTTTTTTAAAATTACAAAAAGCAGAAGTTGCAGAAGCAAAGTGGGTTTCTTTTGACGAATTAAATCAAATGATAGAAAATGATGAGTTTTGCCCCACTATTATGCAGAGTTTAATTCCTTTTATTAACTATTTAAAAGAAAGAAAATGAGAGGTGTATCGTTTATAATATTTAATTAAGGGCAATTATTATTAAATTTCAGAAGCTCATTTTTTATCAAAAATAAATACATTTAATAACGAGGAAATTCAAAATATATTATAGAATTTATTCAAATAATAATACATGTTTATGCTTTAGATAATGGCAAATATCTTTATGTTACTTAATTTATAAGAATAAAGTGGGATACTAAAGTTCAAAAAAATTTTAATAATGTGGCGTAAATCTTTTTATAATTGTTATTTAGTAGTTTATAATAAACAAAAGGAGAAATATTTAAATGCAGAAAAGAGTGAGTTGTAGAGCTATTATATTTGATAATGAAAGAATGGTTTCAATGTATAGAGAAAATGGTGATAGAGTCTACTATACATTTCCTGGTGGTGGCATGGAAAAAAATGAAACTGAAGAAGAATGCGTTGTAAGAGAGGTTAAAGAAGAATTTGGGATTGATATAAAACCTGTAAAAAAAGTATATGTATATGAAGATGAAAAATCAATTCAAAACTTTTATTTATGTGATTGGCTTAAAGGGGAATTAGGTTCAGGAGTAGGCGAGGAATTTCAAGACGATAGAAATAAAGGGGTTTATGTTCCTAGTCTTATTTATGTTAATAAAATTCAAGATTTACCACTTATGCCTCCTATTGTTGCGAAACAATTAGTTGAAGATGTAAAAAAATATAATTATAAATTATCAAAAGAAGTTATTGAAATGAAAGGTGAATAATGGATATTGGTATTTATTATTTAAACGGGTGGAATATTTCACAAGAAGATTTATTAAAAAAATTAAAAATTCTGGATTTGATTATATAGGATTATATTGGGAAGATGAATCTGATAATCAAATAAGTAAATTAGTGACAATTTGTAGAGATATAGGTTTGAAAATTGAAGCTATGCATGGACCAATAAAAGATAATATTTTGATATGGGACCAAAATAAATATGAAAATGATTATTTTTTAAAATTAAAACATATGATAAAAAAATCAGCTGAATTAGGGATTGAAAAATTTATTTTGCATCCTTGTGGAAAAGAAGTAACTTCTTTTAATAAAATTGGTTTAAAGAGATTTAAAGAATTAGTAAAACTTTGCGAAAGTTTCAACATTCAATTATTGTTAGAAAACTTAAGAACAATTGATCATCTAATTTATATTTTAGAAAAAATTAAATCTAAAAATTTAAATATATGTTTTGACACAGGGCATGCTAACGTTTGGTGTTATCCACCTGTGGACTTTGTAAAAAAATATAAAGATAAAATAAAAACTGTTCATATAAATGATAACTTTGCGACACCATTAGGGGATTATCATTTAATTCCTGGAGAAAGTAATATAAAATGGCCACAATTAATGAATATTTTATATAAATATTATAAAGGCCCAGTAATGTTGGAATTAAATAATTTTAAATTAAAAGAGAAATCATATCATAGTCTTTATAAATATTTAAAAAGTGCTTTTAATGCTACACAAAAATTATTAAGTTATATAAAATAAAGTACTTATTTTTTTGTGCAAAAAAATTTAAAACTTATGTACCTACATACACCTACGCATATATTTTTAATAAAATAAAGTGTTTTAAAACTGCCTAAAACTATGTAAATTTGTTTAATTTTTATTAGTAAGATATTTTGTTTAATAAAAAATTTAAATATGAGAACAAAAAAAAAGATTGAAAAATTCTATGGGTTTTATAAATTTTAAAAAATTAATTAAGTTTTCATCAAAAATATATTAATATAATTTGTTGAAAGATTAAAATATGTTATATTAATTCAATAGGAGGAAAGTTTGTGAAAGAATATGAATATAGTTTTAAAGTAAAATCTATAGAGCCTTATATAAATTATTGCAAAAAAAATGGTTATGAAGAGGTCTGTATCGTAAAACAAAACAGAATAGTATATGAAAACAGAAATAGTAACCATATAATTGCAAGGGTCACAACAGAAGAAAAAAATGGAGAAAAGGAAATATTGTTTGATTGTAAAAATATTGGAGAAAAAAATAAGTCTTTAAATATATCAAACGAAAGTTTACCTATGGTTGTAGCAAAAGATAATTTAGAGATTATTAATTCTATATTGAATGTTTTAGAATTTTATGTGGCCGCAAACAATTTTAGAAAAAGATATATTTATAAAAAAGGTGGAGTAAAATTTGAAATCGATGATTATACATCACCTAAAATGCAAGTTGTTGCGATAGAGGGGGATGAAAGCGAAGTCGAAAGTGTATATAAAGAAATCCAATCATTTGAACAAAACTAATCTTATTTGAAACTAAGTTACTTCAAAATATGGAAAAAGACAATGAAAAGAATCATTGCCTTTTTTTGTTTAATCTAAATCAATATTTTCTTCTGTAAATAATTTATCATCTAAAAATTCAAGTAAAGTCATATCAAAACCACGAGCAAGTTGCATTATTGTTTTTAATGTAACATTTTTATTTCTTTCGTTCATTATACACATCATTGTTCCGTGTAAAATACCTGATTTTTGTTCTAGACGATACAGAGTCATTTTCTTTTCTAAAAGTAAATTGGAAATTCTTAAACCGACAGCTTTACATATATTCATAGTGCACTCCTGTGTATTTATAAATATGTATTTATAATTACCTATATTTTAAAATAAATTCTTTTTGAATATAAGTAGGCAAACCTACTTATTTATTTTGAAAATAATCAGTGATTTTGTATAATTCTTATGTAGATATATCTACACAAGAGGATTGTATGAATAAAATTTGTTGTTTTATTGGTCATAGAAGAATTGACTTAACAAAAGAATTGGAAGAAAAGACTAAAAATGTTATTGAAGATTTAATTATCAATAAAGAAGTCGAAACTTTTTTGTTTGGTAGTAAAAGTGAATTTGATAGTCTTTG
>CALVZK010000003.1 GCA_944372505.1 uncultured Clostridia bacterium
TACTCCATTTATTGTATAATTGTATATACCATTACTATATGTAGCATAACTTATATCTATCATATCTGCAAAATTTACTACTCCGCCTTGGTCGTCAAATGTTACTTGATATGTATTTGCTTCCCAGTGGGCATACAATGTTTGATCGGCACCTAACGTAAATGTTGTATTTGAAGTTATCTCACTTCCACCACTAGGATTTGTCCACCATCCTTTAAATGTATATCCTTCTCTTGTAGGTGTTGGCAATGTCCCATATTTCTCTCCATATCTAACTTTTATTTGTCCCTGTGTTACAGTCCCTCCGTTTGCATCAAATGTTATAGTAAATTCTAATTTATTTAATTCCCACAGAAATAAAGGATACCCATTATTTAATGTATTAACTATCACCCAAACCTCTTGGAAATTCCATAGATAACTTGGATAACTTGAGTTCCAATTTGATGATGTAGTATACCAACTTTGTGTTTTTGCTTGTGATGTTAAATTGCTTGGATTTGCACATCCTGTATTACTAGAAGAATTTCCGATCCCATAATTTAAAGTACAGTTTCCTCCATAGTAACAATTGCTAATGTAGTATGAATAATCGGCTGAACCACATATTCCTCCCATATAGGGTTGATATGAACCTAGTGATCTCGCTTTTACACTCCCTATATTTAAACAATTAATAAGATTACTGCTATTAGCGCCTGTTATTCCTCCAGCATGGCAATATGCATTGGAAGCTGATTCTATAGCACCAATATTATAACAATTGATAATTTGTCCACCTTCTCTGCTTAAATATCCGCCTATTCCACCAGCAAAACCAACAGAAGCAGAGAAGGCAACAACTTCATTCATATTATAACAATTTTTTACATCTGAACGTATTATAGCACCTGCTATACCACCTGCATAGTCATAAGACGTTGTTTCTAAGAATCCATTTGCTGATATTTCACCCAAATTATATGACTGTTCTATCCAACTACTATTGTTTAATTTCCCTGTTATACCTCCGACATAATTCATGCATTCCAAAGAATAACTAGCGACCGAAAGTCTAAATTGAATATTTGCCGTATTATAACATTTGCTTATTGAAGATGCGCCATCGGTATTCCCAACAATACCACCTAAATAACCTTCATATGAACTTTCGCTAGAAATTGATACTTTGTTTGTACACATTTCAATCTTGGTGTTGTTTATTAATCCTGCTATTCCACCAATAGAACCTATCAATGATGATGCAACCTGAATTTGTCCATTTCTATTATGACAATTAATTATTTGAGAATTGTCGGCTTCCCCAACAATAGCTCCCAAATATTGTTCCCCACCATTATAATCTGTTACAGATATATTTTCCATAATCAAATTATTTATTTTAGCATTATTTATATTTCCAAAAAGTCCCCCTCTTATATAACCTTTACCAAATATTGTCATATTTGCTATAATATAACCATAACCATCATATATACCTTGAAAACTTTCTGAACTGTCCGTTCCAATAGGGACCCAATAATGAGCAGAAAGATCTATATCTGCAGTTTGCTTAAAATACTTACCTGAATATGTACTGCCGTTATTTACTTGCAATGCAAGATAAGCAAGATTATTTGCAGAGTTTATTTTATATGGGTCTTGTTCTGTACCAGAACCAGTGAAAGCCGTTGTATAACTAGTCCAATCCCCAGATATTGCTTTCCCTTGTTTTGTTGAATAGTTAAAAATATTGATATCATAAAAAGTTGCCATGACAAACAACAATACGAGTATGCACAACACAAAAAACAAATTATGACCATTTAATATTTTTTTGTTAAGCAAACATGCCTCCTTGCTTTAATTATTTATCAATATTATAATACCATTAGATTACAATTATATTTTACAAAAATTTATTAAAAATAGCAAACTTATGATTTAATTTATTCAAATAAAAATATTATTTTCAAATTTTATAACAATATTTACCAAGTTTTCTTTATATTACCTTTGAAAACAAATTAAAATTTTCATATATTATTTGACCATTGCTTTTCCGTTTAGCCAACTGTTAAAAAATCCCTCTAAATCATAATGTGTACTCTTTATAAATGATGCTATTAAAATCTCTGGAGATACATTTTTATAAGAATAATCCTTATATAAATCTTTCATAGCATTTTTCAACTTTTTAATGCCTATCATTTCTCGCAAACTATCAAACATTATCACACTCTTGTTATATATACACTGAACATATTCAGGCTCTGTATTAAATTCATTAAGTGGTCTTTCCATTCTTCCATCGACTTCGCCCGTAACCTTTGTATATATCTTTTCAAAAAGTTTATAACTGTTTGTTATTGATTTAATCATTTCATTGTATTTAAACCCATAATCATCGTTTTCTTCGAAAAATAACAAAGTTGAATATTCTGTAAGCCCTTCATCAATCCAAGCATGATTATATTCGTCGTTACCAATTACTCCATACCACCACTGATGTGCGATTTCATGAACGATTACATAATCATTATCATCTGATAAAACTTTATCACTTATCAAAACAAGTTCTGGAAATTCCATGCCACCATGAACAAAATTAGATTTCACAACATTTAGTTGACTGTAAGGATAAACACCTATCATATCGTTGAATGTTTCAACTGCATCTACACATGTTTGCAACCTAACATTTAAGTCATCGTCATCTTTATATCCCCAATAGTTTATAACTATGTCGTTAATTTTTGTAGAAATTTTTTCAAATTTATTACTTAAAACAAAAGCAAAATCTCGTATATTATCTTCATCTATTTTAACTTTTTGTCTATTCCCATCTTCTATGATAGACATTAGTTTTCCACTATGAGCAATATTAAATTCTTTGGAAAAATCTATTTCTACTTGATAATTTGAACACTCGCTATAAAAAGGATCTCCATTTGAATGATATGGATTAAGCATAAAACCTTTGCCACTTTCATATACTGCTAAAATCGGATAAAAATTACCAAAATTAATTGTATTTTCTCCATACCCTAATCTATGATTTATGTTGGCAAGTTTAACAGTAAATTCAATATCAATACTAATTATGTCATCAGGATAAAGTTGTAATGGTAAACTTACATTTAAAATGTTTTGATCTTGCCCTTCAATTGAATATTTTAATTGGTTACCATTATTCAAGACAGATTTGATTTCTATGTTACCATAACTTAACCCATTAGGATAAGCATCTTCTATTTTTGTTGAACTAACGACTTTGTTTTTTGCATCTTCTCGAAACGCATTGGGATAAAGATGAAAATATAAATTTTCAAACATGTTATCATAATAGTTAAAAAAAGTTACAGTTTCTTTTCCTGTAAGTATGTTTTCATTTTCATCGTAACTTAAAGAAATATTGTAATTTGTTAAATTTGATAATTGTTTATCTTTACAACCTACTAAAGTAAATGCCATAAACAATAAGCAAACAACAATTGATATATATATTATTTTATTTTTCATATTATAATATATTTGCAAGTTTATTAAAAATGAATGTTATTAAGAAATTTAGATTTAACATTGTTTTAACTTGTTTGACCTAAAATATTTGATTTTTAAAAATTTTGTTGTATAATATCACTATTAAAAGGATATTGATATGTCATTTTGCAAGTTTTCAACAGAATTTATCGCTAGCTCAAAAACAGAAATTGATAACATTTTTATAAATGATTATCTTCCATTTGCTCAACCTGCTTTTTCTATTGTATATATTTATGGACTTTATTTATGCAATTCAAATTCATTTGATAATGAATTATCAAATTTTGCCAAAACACTAAACATGAGTGAAGAAGACGTCATTGGTGCTTTTGAATACTGGGAAGAACAAGGTTTAGTAAAAATACTTAGAACTCAAACTTTGCAAGTTACCTACATTCCACTTAAAAATGTTTTAACTGCAAATAAATTATATAAACCAGACAAATATGAAATTTTTAATCAACAAGCAAATGATATTTTTGCTGGTAAAAGAGCAATTTCTAAACATGAATATCAAGAATATTACGATTTTTTAGAACGCTATCATTTTGAACAAGAAGCACTTTTAATGATTATGAAATATTGCGTTGAAACAAAAAAAAGTGCTGTGGGATACAATTATATTCTTACTGTTGCAAAAAATTGGGCTAATGAAGGTATTACTTCAACAAAACAAGTAGAAGATAGATTAAAATCTTTTGAAGATAAGGATAGTAACTTAAATGAAATTTTTAGCGTTCTATCTATTAAGAGAAATCCATATGTAGAAGAACGCTCATTATTAAATAAATGGTTAAACGATTATGGCTTTAATTTAGATGTTATATTGCATATCTGCAAAAAAGCAAAGAAAAAATCTCTTATGTCATTTGAAAAGATAGATGCAATTTTAACCAGATATTATGAAATGAAATTATTCTCTATTATGGAGATAGATAGTTTTGAAAAAGAAAAATCTGACCTTTATTCTCTTGCTAAAGAGATTAATAAAACAATCGGCTTGTATTATGAAAATTTAGAAGGAATAGTTGAAAATTATATTCTAAAATGGATAAATATGGGTTTTGACAAAGAATTGTTATTAGAAATAGCACTTTATTGTTTTAAAACGTCTATTCGGACATTAGAAGGAATGGACAAAACTATAAATAAACTTTTCAAACTTGGTATATTGTCATTACAAGCCTTTCATCAATATATCAACAATGTTTTACAAGAAGATAGCAAAATTAAAAATGTTCTATCAAAATTAAACATAGAAAGAAATGTTAATTATATAGACCGTGCAAATTTTAATATTTGGAAAGACAACTGGCAGATAAGTGATGAACTTATAGAATATGCTACCACTTTGGCTAAGGGTAAAGACAATCCTATAAAATATCTATCCAAAGTTTTAAGTGATTGGCATGAAAAAGGTATTAAAACAGTTGAAGATGCCAAGAAGACTTCCCCTGTCAATAATAATTCTTCTAACAAATCTAACTTTACTGGTAGAAGTTATTCTAGAGAAGAACTTAATGCTCTCTTTCAAACAATAGATGAAATTGATGTTTAGGAGTAAAAATGAAAAACAATGTTCTTGAGCAAGCAAAAATAATAATTAAAAAAAGAAGAGAAATAGCAGAAAAAAATGCTTCAGAAAACAAATTAAAAGCATTATCTTTTCCTGATTTTAAAACTCTTTACTCTAATTATATTTCTTTAATTATTGATAATGCAAAAAATGAAATTGAAAATAAAACAGAAATTAATAAATTAGAAAAAGAAATAAATACTTTTTTAAAAAATAATGATATCGGTTCTATCACACCATTATATTTTTGTAAAAAATGTCACGATACTGGTTTCATAGACGGGAAAAAATGTAGTTGTCTTATAAAAGAAATTAATGAAATTTTAAAAAAAGAAAGCGGGTTTATTAATTTAGAAAGTTTTGAAAATTTAAAATTAGATATATTTACAAATAAAGATTTTATGGAAAAACTTTACGAGAAAA
The DNA here is from genome assembly GCA_944372505.1 of uncultured Clostridia bacterium. Taxonomy (GTDB): domain Bacteria; phylum Bacillota; class Clostridia; order Christensenellales; family UBA1242; genus Caccovivens. The sequence goes on from CALVZK010000003.1 coordinate 5,525, forward strand.
TGCAAAAGTGGTGCCATGGTAATTTTAAAAAATCTTTAATTTTTATTTCTGGAGATACTGGAGTAGGAAAAACATTCTTAACAAAATGTATGGCAAATGAATTAATTTCACAAAATTTTTTAGTTAACTTAACAACATCTTTTAAATTACATCAAGATTTTATGAAAAGTTATTCTTGTCGCGATATAGAAGAAAAAAACGAAATTATTCAAAAATATCTTAATGTTGATATTTTGTTCATAGACGATCTTGGAAGTGAAATACGCGTTCCTAATATAACAAATAGTTACTTATATCAAATTATTAATGAAAGAAAAGTTGCTCATAAACCTACCATTATTACTACTAACCTCGATGTTTATGAAATCAAAGATTATTATGATGAGAGAATTTCAAGTAGAATTATTGATAGAGAGAACTCTATTTGTATTCAAATTAAAGGCGACGATTTAAGATTAAAAAAATAGCATATAATGCTATTTTTATTTATCTTGTTAAAAATCTTTTATAAATTGCTATATTTTTCTTTTGCATAGCCAATGTACTATCTTCCCCATGTCCACTATGTAATTGTGAAAAATCTAGTTCGTCTAACTTATTAAGCGAATCAATCATTTGTTTTTTATTTGAAAATTTTAAATCTGTTCTTCCTATACTTTTATCAAAAAGAACATCCCCTGCAAATAATTGATTTTCAATCATATAACACATAGAACATATGCTATGACCTGGACAATAATATGTATCAACTTCAAAATTTCCTATTTTAAAATGCTTATCTCCATCAATAAAAACAAAATTTGAATAATCATCAATTATTTCCCCATCTTCTGAATAAATTGCCTCTTTATCTAACATGGTTTGTGTAATGTGTTTATCAGCATATATTTTACATGAAAAATATTGGGCATAATCTATGCAAAATCTACTATGATCAAAGTGTCCGTGAGTAAGTAAAATTCCGTCAACAATATTATTTCCAACAATTTTTTTGATATCTTCTAACTTTGCTCCACAATCAACAATCAAAGCATGATTTTCTTTTGTCAAAACAAATGTATTGGCTTCTAAATAAGGTGTAACTATCCTATTAATTTTCATATATTCTCCTTTATCTGTATTTTAATCCTAATAAATTTTTCTGTCAAATTTTTGTTCGTTGTTTCTATTTTAATTTAAATTGACTAATTTAAATCATTAAATCTCTTGACTATTTTTAATTATTATTGTATCATAATAATTAATTTTAGGGGTGTAGTTCATCGGTAGAATAAGAGTCTCCAAAACTCCTGAGGAGGGTTCGATTCCTTCCACCCCTGCCAAAAATAAAAAGTAAATATTCTCGATATTTACTTTTTTTATAATTTATTAAAAACTTATTGATTTTTTAGTTGATTTTTATTATCATTTATATAAGGGAATTTTATGAGAATTGGTGTTGATGTTGATGGAGTTTTAACTGAATTATTTAAATATGTAAAAAAACAAGGATATATTTTTGCCAAAAAAAATAATTTTCATGTTAAATATAGAAAAGATGCCTCAAATACAATTGATGGTTTTGGTTGGAGCAAAGATGTTGATCGAACATTTTGGTACGATTTAATTTGGCCTTATTCAGTCAACTGCAAATGTAAAAGAGGTGCATCTAAATATTTACATAAATTAAAAAATGAAAATAATCAGATAATAATTATCACTCGAAGACATTATGCGCATATTGAAGATGAAATTGGTTTAAAAATGAGGAAAAATATAACAGACTGGTTTGTTAAATATGATATCCCATACGACGAAATCCATTATGTACATTCAAGTCATAGTAAAATTGATTTTGTTAAACTTTCCAAAATTGATATAATGATAGATGATTCAGTAGAAAATTTGGAAGAAATTTCTCAAATTATTCCTGTAATTTGTATGCACAGCCCTTTTAATTGCAAATATAAAAACGATAATATGATTAGATGTTATAATTGGAAAGAAATTTATAAAGCAATAAAAAAAATACAAAATGAAAAATAAAGTGTTACAATTATGTAACACTTTATTTTAAAATCCTAAAGAAATAAGTAATGCTTTGTTTACTTCCCTCATTTTGTCTGGAGAAAGCGTTGTTATCTTCTCTTGCAATCTTTTTTTATCTAATGTTCTAATTTGTTCTAAAAGAGCAACGGAGTTTTTAGGTAAATTATATTTTTCAGCAGGAAGTTCTATATGTGTTGGAAGTTTTGCTTTTCCTAGTTGACTGGTTATAGCAGACACTATAACTGTTGGAGAATATCTATTTCCCACATCATTTTGTATTATAAGCACAGGACGAACTCCACCCTGTTCACTTCCAACAACGGGGCTTAAATCAGCATAGTAAATTTCTCCTCTTTTTATTTGATCGTCCATATTCTCCTATTTTATTGAAATCCAATAAATCAACCGTTTCAAGAGGATCAAGTTCTTGTTTTACAGTATTATAAATTTGTAAATAAAGATCTTTGTCCTCTACTAGCATAATATGCTTTTCATTGTGAAAATTTGCATCTAAAACATAAGAAATATAGTCCTTGTGTTTCTTTTCGACATTTTTAACTTTTTTATTTAATTTTCTAGAAATTATAAAATCGTGTTTCATAATTATCTCCCAATTTATAAGAATTTAAACTTATTTTATAGTTTGTTTTTAATTAAACAAAATATTCAATTAATAATAATATCTTCTGATTTTTCAATAAAAAAAGAACGAATTGTCATCGTCCTTTTTATTGAATTATAGCTATAGCAATTGCCGTAACAGGAGTATGCGATAAAGAAACCTCAATTTTTTTATTGTTAAAATTACTTTTATATTTTTCAAGAGCCATACCATGTAAAATGACTATTGGTTTTCCACTTTCTTCATGGTCTAATTCTATATCTTTAAATGTAACGCCACTTCCCTTTCCCATTTCCAATGCTTTCATAACGGCTTCTTTGACACAGAATAATGCACCTGTTCTTTGTTTTCTTAAACTATCACAAAAAGACTTTTTAACATATTCTTTTTCTTTCTCATTTGCAATTTTGTTTAAAAATTCTTCACTTTCATCAACTCTATCTATATCAATTATATCAACTCCTACCATTTACTATTTCCTCCCATGCTTTTTGAATTTGGCTATAATCAAATCCTTTACTTAACATATGGTTATAAAATTTTTGCTTGGTTTTTAAATCGTATATTTTATTTTTAAGATATCTTTGTGCTTCAATAAAAGATTTTTCTTCTTCCACTTCGCTATTTAAATTTTCATTTAATTTTTTTTCAATTAAATCAATATCAATCCCTTTTGTTAAAAGATCATATTTTAATTTTTTTCTACTTTTCATAGGATAAGAATTTATATAATTTTCACAAAAGGCTCCATCATCAATATAACCATAACTTTTTAGTTTATTAACTGCTCTTTCTATACATTCATTTGGATAAGATTTTTCTTTCAAATATTTATAAAGCATTTTCTCGCTTTTAAGGGATTTTTCTATAACATTTAATCCACGATTAAAACAAGCATAATCTCCATTTTCAATTTTCAATTTTTCAAAGAAATCATCTTCGAACTTATCTCCAGTTTTTAAACAATATCGCGCTAAAATTTCCGCTTCATAAATTCCAAAAAATTCATTATCCAAATAAAGATAATATCTTAATCCCTTCCCAATTTTTCTTATTTCTGTTATAGTGCGCATGGTGTCTCCTATATAAACTTCTTATATTTTATCAAACAATAGATGCATTCATTGGTGTTTTGATTAAAGAAAAATGAATTTTATTTAAAAATTTATGAATTACCAAAGTTTTATAGTTTATTAAAATAAGAATTTAAAACAACATACTGGAAGCTTTTGAATAAGCCCTTATTAGTCCGCCAGCACCTAATTTTGTTCCTCCAAAATATCTTACTACAACAATTAAACAGTTAAAAATATCTTTTTTCTGCATTACCATTAAAATAGGTTTCCCTGCTGTACCAGAAGGCTCTCCATCATCAAATGCTTTTTCAGAAAACGGAATTTTTAAACGATAAGCATAACATATATGTGTTGCTTTTTTATTCTCAGATTTTACCTCTAATAAGATTCTTTTTATCTCTTCTTCATTATTTACATTAAATAAATAACTGTAGAATTTTGATTTTTTTTCTATTAACAAATTTTGAGTAACTATATTCATAATTATAATTTTATTATATTTTTATAAATTAGTCAATTTTTATATTTTCTATTTTAAAACTACTTTTATAAAACTTTTCTTACCTTTTTTCAAAAGTAACGAACCCTCATTAAATTTATTTGCATCAATATTCATATTAAAATCATTTACTTTTTCTCCAGAAATAGAAATTGCTCCTCCCTGAACTAACCTTCGTGCTTCACTTTTAGATGGGGCAAGAGAAGTTTTAAATAATAAATCACAAATATTTAAACCATTTTTTATTTCTTCAAGTTTTAATTCAAAAATTGGAGCATCATCTCCGCCTTCTGTAAATAAGTTTTCACTCATTTGTCTAGCCTTATCGGCATCTTCTTTTCCTCTTACAAATTTAGTTAATTCATAACATAAAGTCTTTTTTGCTTTAACAATGTCCTCTTTTATTATGTTTTTAACTTCATTCATAGGCAAATCTGTAAATAAAGCAAACATCATCTCTACACAAGCATCGGGTGTTTGATAAACTCCTTGGTAAAAATCATATGCAGAAATTTTATCTTTATCTATCCAAATAGCACCTTTTTCAGTTTTGCCCATTTTCTTTCCTTCCGGTGTAAGAAGTAATGGATTTGTCGCTCCCACCATTTTTCTTTCAATGCCGTCATCAAAACTTAATTTTCTGGCAAGTTTAACTCCTGCAGCGATATTTCCCCATTGATCAGCACCACCCCATTCAAGAGAACAACCTTTTTCTTTATTTAAGTGAACAAAATCATATGCTTGCATAGGCATATACCCTAATTCAAATAAAGTAAGACCACCTTCCTGTATACGATTGTCATAAATTTCACTTGCGAGCATTTCATTAACATTAAATTTTGACCCTATTTCTCGCATAAAATCAATATAACTAATATCTTTAAACCAATCATAGTTATTTACAATTTCAGCCTTGTTCTCTCCTTCAAAATCTAAAAAGATGGCAAGACTTGATTTAATACTTTCAATGTTTTTTTGAATGTCTTCTTTTGCCATTATTTTTCTAATAGTATTTCTTCCGCTTGGGTCACCAATGCAAGCAGTGGCACCACCCATTAAAAGATAAACTTTATGCCCTGCCTTTTGAAATCGCCTTAATATAGCATAGGGAACACAATGTCCAATATGCAAACTGTCAGCAGTAGGATCTGTACCTTCATATAAAGCTATAGGTTGTCCACTTTCTAACATTTTTTTTAATTCTTCTTCATCAGTACATTGATATAACAAACCTCTTTCTTTTAAAACATTAAATAAATTAGTATCTGTTTTCATGTCTATCTCCTTTTATTTTCAACTATAATTAAAGGCAAAATCATTTCGCTGGCGGTCAAGCCAGTATGATGCCCTTTAAATTTGTGACTTTTTTCATCCATTAAAATTTGTTTATAATTATTCTTTACAACTGCAATGTAATCACCTAATAATTTTAATTTGTCAGTTTTTGGACCAAAATAATTTTTATCTATTAAATCATTTACTTTATATAATTTAATATCTTTCTTATATTTTTTTATCGCTTTTAGAAAATTATCTGTTTCTCCATCTTTTACCTGTAAAGCAAATGCTCTCGGTTCTAAGTAAATCGGAACTTTTAAAGTGCTTAATAATTCTTTATCTTTATAGATTTCAATATATTCTTTAATATCTAATTGTCCGTGGTCTGGTGTAATTATCAATAACGTGTCTTCGTTTTTATTAATAAAATCTTCAATTTTATCATTTAAATAATTAATTATCTCTTTTGCTTCTTTGCTTGAAACTCCATAATCATGCATTATATGGTCCGGTTCTCCACTATAACAATAGACAAATTGCTTATTAGGAAGATGACAGATTTCATCTAGATATATAAACATTTCATCAAGTTTATTATAAGAATAGTTTTTGGCGTTTGTTTTTATATAAGGAGGAAATATTGTAGATATTTCATAATTTGAGTTTGTCCGCTCAAAGTATGGTTTAAATTTTAAAATTTTATCAATTCTACTCATGTCTATTTTTTCGCCTGTATAGTAATTTTTCGACATATAAATTTCTACGCAAGCATCAATTTCACTAAAATACATACTCCAACCAAACATTCCATGTTGAGAAGGATATAAAGCACTTTGCAAAGTTGATGTTGCATTAGTTGTGGTTGATGGAAAAACAGATGTTATTTTTTGTTTTATATTTTTATATAAAAATTTAGTTTTATTTAAGTTTTTTTTCAAAGGATAAATACCTAATCCATCAAGACATAAATAAACAACATTTTTATAATTCTTTTTAAGATATTCTTGTATTTTAGAATTTTTATAAATTCCATTTTTAACACCCAAAAAGTCTGCTAGTGTTGCACTAACATTGAGAACAGAATTATTAAAATTAGGTTTTACAAATCTCATGTCTCCTCCAATAAAAAAACACACATTCATTTTAGGACGAATGTGCGTTTCGTGGTACCACCTAAATTTACATAACCAACATTAATAATCTTATAATATGTTGTATTATGCCTTAATTATCTTTTCGCTAGATAAGCGCAAAACTTGAAATAGTTGTAATTCATTTTATAATTCCTTTTGGATTTTCACCAACCATCCTATCTCTGAAAGAAAATTATAAAACTACTATGTCTACTCCACCATTTTGATTTAGTTTTAAACAATATAACATTTTCGTTGTTATTTGTCAAGAAATAACTTTAATTTTAAAATTTATTTCCAATCTATCGGAGTTTCTCCATTTTTTAATAAGAAATCATTACATTTTGAAAAATGTTTACACCCAAAAAATCCACGATAAGCAGATAATGGACTTGGATGTGAAGTTTTTAAAATTAAATGTTGATTGTTAATTAAATCTGCATATCCTTGTGCATAAGAACCCCAAAGCAAAAATACAATTGGTTTTTCTCTTTCTCCTAGAAGTTTAATAATCTGCCTAGTTAAAGTTTCCCATCCTTTATCTTTATGTGAATTTGCAATTCCTCTACGCACAGTTAAAACGGTATTTAAAAGTAAAACTCCTTGATTTGCCCATCTTTCTAAATTTCCATTATTATAACATTTAATATTTAAATCATTTTCTATCTCTTTCATAATATTTACTAAAGATGGTGGAATTTCTATATTTTCTGGAACAGAAAATGACAACCCTTGTGCTTGCCCAGGTTCATGATAAGGATCTTGTCCAATAATTACAACTTTTACTTTATCATAAGGGACATGATTTAATGCATTAAATATTTTATCTTCACTAGGATAAATCTCTCTATTTTGATATTCCTGTTTTAAAAATTCTTGTAATTTTTTAAAATAATCTTTTTCAAATTCTTCTTTTAGAAGATCATACCAACTTTTTCTAATTTGTATCATATAAAAATTATATATAAATTAAATTAAAAGGTCAATTATTAACAAAAAAATTCGCTATTTTTAGCGAATTTTTAAAATAAAAAACAAATTGTTTTTAATAAAATCAAATATCTTTTTAACCATATTTGTGAAATTATTTTCTAGTTTCAACAGCAACTGATAATGCAACAGTAGCTCCAACAATAGGATTATTTCCCATTCCGATAAAACCCATCATTTCTACATGAGCAGGCACAGATGATGAGCCAGCAAATTGTGCATCACAATGCATTCTGCCCATTGTATCAGTTAAACCATAACTAGCCGGACCACATCTCATATTATCAGGATGTAATGTTCTGCCAGTGCCTCCACCTGAAGCTACAGAAAAATAACTTTTCCCATTTTCTAAACACCACTTCTTATATATTCCAGCAACTGGATGTTGAAATCTTGTAGGATTAGTAGAATTACCTGTAATAGAAACATCTACTTTTTCATGTTTCATTATAGCCACGCCTTCTGGAACATCATATGCTCCATACACTTTTACTTTACTTCTTTCTCCATTTGAAAATGATTTTTCGTTAATAATAGAAAGTTCGCCTGTGGAATGGTCATATTTTGTTTCTACAAAAGTAAAGCCATTAATTCGTGAAATAATATATGCTGCGTCTTTCCCTAATCCATTTAAAATTACATTTAATGGTGACTTTCTCACTTTATTAGCCGATGTAACAATACCTATAGCTCCTTCTGCTGCTGCAAAACTTTCATGTCCCGCAAGAAAACAAAAGCTTTTTGTTTCTTCTTTTAAAAGCATGCTTCCAAGTCTGCCATGTCCTAAACCTATTTGTCTTTCATCTGCAACTGAACCTTTAACACAATAAGCCTGAAGCCCTTCCCCTAATTTTAAAGCAACATCACAAGCTTTTTTTGTGTTGGTTTTTATAGCAATAGCAACACCTAACTCATATGCTTTTACTGCATTATCAAAACAAATTGGTTGTATCCCTTTAACAATTTTCTCTACATCAATTCCAGCATTTAAACAAATATCTTTTGCTTGTTGAATATCTTTTATGTCATATTTTTTAAGAGTTTCCTCTATACCAGTTTTTTTGTTTGTCAACTCCATTAGTCCACCCTCCTTGGATCTATAATTTGTTTTGCTTCATTAAATCTTCCGTAGGTTTTAGTGGCTTTTTCTATAGCAGATTTAGCATCAGTTCCTTCTCTTAACATTTTCATAAGTGAACCAATCGAAACATACTCATAACCAATTATTTCACCATTCTCATCAAGTCCTTCTTTAGTGATATAACCTTCTGCTAAATTTAAATATCTTGTACCTTTTTTATCTTGAGAATATACTGTTGCAACATTACTAGACAAAGTTTTGCCAAGATCTTCAAGAGCAGAACCCACTTCAAGGCCGCCTTCTGAAAAAGCTGACTGACTTCTACCATAAACCAATTGTAAAAATATATTTTTCATAGCATCATTTATTGCATCACACACTAAATCTGTATTTAATGCTTCAAGTAAAGTTTTACCGGGTAAAATTTCAGCCGCCATGGCAGCAGAATGTGTCATACCCGAACAACCTATTGTTTCAACAAGAGCCTCCTTAATAATGCCATCTTTTACATTTAACGTTAATTTGCAAGTGCCTTGCTGTGGTGCACACATGCCACAACCATGCGAAAATCCACTAACTTGTTTTATATCTTTCAATTGTATCCATTTTGCTTCTTCTGGAATAGGAGATGGACCAAACCCTTTCATGTTTTTTGGACAATTCATTTTCTTTTCCTCCAAAATGTATTTTATATTAAAACTATTTAAAATCAAAGCAAATTTAATAATAAACTTAAATCATAATAAAAAAGTATGGATAAAATTATCCATACTTTGAATATATATTGTGTGTTATGTTTATTCAGCATCAGATGTATCAGTATCGCTGTTTTTCAACTCTTCAATTGCTTCTTGAAGTTCTTTAATTGTGTCTTTTAATTCTGTGTTTTGAGAAGATAAAATATTGAAAATTTTTTCAAGTAATGGATATCTTTCTTTATTCTTATCCATAACTTCTTCGCAATGTTGAACAGAAAGTTTAAGACCATCAAGAAGATCAAGATCTTCTGCAAGTTTCTTTGCTTTTTCTTCATCTATATCAGAATAATTATTTACACCATAAAGTACAACTTTTTGTTTTGCAACTAAAGCTTCTTTTCTACGAAGTTTCTTTTCATCACTTTCGAGAGTTCTCTTTACTCTTCTCAAAGGAATAAACTCTTTTTTGCATTGACGAAGTTCTTTTTCGTTTGCTTTAAGTTTTTCTTGAGCTTCTGCAAGTTGTTTTTCAAGTTCTTCTAAAGAAATATTAGAAATAGGAGCAGTTGTATCATCTTCTTCTTGTTCTTCTACTTCTGCAGGTTCTTCCTCAGTTTCCTCTTCTACTTGTTCTTCTTCGCTCTTTTCTTCTACAGCTTCTTCTGTAGCAGTTTCTTCACTTAAATCTACTTCGTCGCCTTCTTCTTCAGCATCTTCTTCTTGTTGCATTCTAGCAAGTCTTTCCATTAATTCTGCACGACGTTGTTTAATATAATCAGAAACATCATCCTCTTCTTCGCTTTGAGGTTCCTCTTCCGTTTCCTCTACCTCTTGTTCTTCTACTTTGCTTTCTTCTTCAACAGGCTTCTCTTCAGTAACAGTTTCTTCTTCTACTGTTTCTTCTGTGGCTTTTTCTTCATCTTCAGGATTATAATTTTCTACTACTGCACCATTGTATAAAATTGTAGCAATTTGTGGATCCTTTTTAACTTCATTGCTATTTTCAAGTGCATTAACTCTATCTTCTAATGCTTTTGTTCTCTTTTCTTGTTTTTCTCGTATAGCTGCTTCATCTTTACCTTTATTTGCAAGGCTCATGAAAAGATCTCCCATAAAATATAGAAGGAAACCACCTGCAACAATAATAGCAAGAACAACTACGACTGTAATAATTACTGAACTTCCCATAACTTTCACTTCCTTTTATTATTTTTAATTTTTGATCGAGATTTTTGGTGGAGACGGCGGGACTTGAACCCGCTTCCGAAAAACTTTATCAAAACTTTTCTACATGTTTAGTTTATGCTTTTTTTCATTAATACAACGACCATAAACAATCTTTGTATTAATTAGTCTTTTTAAATTGCAACTTAAATCAAGACATTTTAAGTTGTAGAGCGCTTATTTTGAACCCTTAAAACAATTTAAGCGAAATTGTTTGGGTTGGTTAAATCTTATTAACCTTGTTTTTTGTTCAATTAGGCAGCACAAGCAAGGCTTTCAGTGCCAAAACGAACAACATTGTTTTTGTTTGCGTTTATTTGCAATTGTCCCCTATAAGGCAAGAGAACTACGCCACATGCTTTACATTTTGATCAATGCCCCCCGTCGAAACCAAAACGCCCCCAAAAGGGTTAGTTTTTTAAAGCACGATCGATTTCCCGCTGGATAGCCTTATCCTTAAGGACTTGTCTCTTGTCATAAAGTTTTTTACCTTTAGCAAGCGCAATTTCTATTTTGGCTTTTCCCTTATCCATATAAGCTTTAGTAGGAATAATTGAAAATCCTTTTTCCTTGACCTTGCGTTCAAGTTTTAAAATTTCTTCTTTATGCAAGAGTAACTTTCTTGTGCGTTTACTTTCCCTTTCCGACTGCGAATTTTCATATGGAGCAATATAACAGTTTTTTAAATATGCTTGCCCTTCTTTAATATTAACATAACTGTCGCTTAAACTAATCTTGCCTTGGCTTACTGATTTTATTTCACAGCCTTTAAGTTCGATGCCTGCTTCAAGAAAGTCAGAAACGAAGAAATCATGATATGCCTTCTTGTTATTAGTTAGTATCTTCATCTCGCCTCCTATTATAACACTGATTTATTATAATTTCAATACCCATTTGCAATTTTTTTTATAAATAGCATAATTTTTTTTAATTTTTAGCAACAAAACTCTGAAAAAAGTAAAAAATATGTGTTTTTATCATAGATTTTTATAATTTATATTATATATTACTAAACTTTACAAAAGAAAAATCAATTTTTCTTGTATAAATATTAGCTGAAGTTAATTTTACGATGACTTTATCTCCAACTGAAAAGCACATTTTTTGTCCTTTTAATTTTAACTGTTTTTCAAATAGTAAGAATCCATCATCTGGAAGATCTTCAATTTTTATAAGTCCTTCAACAGTATTTTTCAGTTCAACAAAAACGCCAAAATTGGTTACTGATGTAATAATTCCCTCAAACTCTTCTCCTATTTTATCCTTCATCAAATAAGCCTTCCAAAGATCATCTACATCTCTTTCACATTTTTCTGCGTTTTTTTCAGTTAAACTAGATTGCTCTCCTGCTTCAAAAGTAAATGTTTCTAACTCATCAACTCTCTGACCTGTTATTTTTTTGTGTAAACTTTCCTTTATAATCCTATGAATAGTTAAATCTGGATATCTTCTAATAGGAGACGTAAAATGGCAATAATATTTTAATGCTAACCCAAAATGTCCTAAACATTGATTTGAATATCTAGCTTTTTGCATTGATCTTAATATTACCTTATTTATGGTTTCTGTTATATCACTATTAGTAGATAATTTTATTAATTCCTGATAATACCCGGGAGTTATAATCTCTGGCAAACTCGGAGTTTTATAGTTAAGACCTTTTAAATATTCTAAAACATTTATAACTTTTTCTTTTCTTGGTGCTTCATGCACTCTATATACAAATGGAATATCTTTATCACAAAAATCTTTTGCAACAGTTTTATTTGCTAAAATCATAAAATTTTCAATCAATTTATGAGCATCATTTCTTTCTCTTTTTTCAAAATCAACAGCCATTCCATTTTCATCGAAAACAAACTGAACTTCGCCAATTTCAAAATCCAAACATCCTTCTTCTTTTTCTTTGTTCTCTATTATTTGAGATAATTCATTCATTAGAATTAATTGACTAGAAACCTTTTCAGTTTTTTCGTCTGCTTTCTCACCACATAAAACTTTATATACATTCGTATAGTTTAATCTTGCTACACTTTTTATAAAGCTTTCTTTAATTTCATGACTTTTTACATTTCCATTGTTATCTATCTTCATAATACAAGATAGTGTCAATCTTTCAACATTTTCATTTAAAGAGCAAATACCATTAGATAACTCCTTTGGTAACATTGGAAGGACAGATGTAGGGAAATAAACACTTGTACCTCTATTATATGCTTCTTCATCTAAAGCACTGTCATATTTTACGTATTCTCCAACATCAGCAATATGAACACCTAAAATGTAACCATCTTCCGTTTTTTCTATTGATACCGCATCATCAAGATCTTTAGCATCTTCACCGTCAATAGTAAAAATGATTTTATCTGTTAAATCTAATCTTCCTCTTTTTTGTTCGTCAGTTATAGTTTGAGGAATTTTTCTTGCTTCTTTTAAAACATCATCCGAAAAAACTTCATATAATTGATAATCTCTAATAATAGATAATTCGCAAGCCTTTACATCGTCATTTTTCCCCAAAATTTCATTAACTGTCCCAGAGAATATATTTCCTCTTACTAATTTTACTACAACTCTATCATTCTCTTCAAATAAAGATTTCCCCTTTATTATTTTTATTTTAAAAGGAATGTGATTGTTATCGGGAACCAAAAAATAATTTCCTCCTATTTTTTCAACAACCCCAGAAACAAGAACAATTTCTTTATAAATTTTTACAACTTTTCCTTCTGCACTTTCTTGATTTTTAGATAAAATCTTTACAATGACTTTATCCCCATCAATAGCATTATTAGTCATATTAGCTGGAATAAAAATATCTTCTTCTTCACTATTATCAATTTTACAGAACCCAAATCCTTTGGCATTTCCAATAAATGTGCCTCTTACATAATCCTTTGAAGGAATAGCAATAAATTTCCCTTTCCTTTCCTCATAAATATATCCATTATTTAAAAGTTTATTAAAATCTTGTTTAACCTCTTCAATATTAATTGAATAAGTTTTTGATATAAAATAAAAAAGATTGTCAAGCCCTTTGACGGCAAGACCATCCTTTTTTAACAAATCTAATATTTTCTGCTTTGCTTGCATAGACTATGCCCCATAAATAAGTTCACTTACGAAGAATAGGATAATACAAACAAAAATAATAACAGCCATTGCGATTGTAATTCTTTTTAATATATTATCTCTTGAAGCGCCCTTGTTTTGTGAATAATAACTTTCTTGTTTCCCACCGGTAAAAGCATCTAAACTTTGGGAGGAATCATTGGACTGCATTAAAGTAGTTATAATCATAACTATTGCACAAGCAACTACAATACCAAAAACCACATAACGAAAAATTGGCAAAAATGAAGACCAAAAATCATGGACGACTTCATCTAAAAGAATTGAAACAAAACTAGTCATAATCTCTCCTTAATTTAATACATTTTGATTTAAAATTAAAAATTTATAAAATAGTTGCAAACCATACTGTAAACAATACAAAAATGATAATAAAAATAATTTGCAACCAATAAATTTTAAGTTTTTTATCCCTATTAACTTTTCTTATTGCCCCCATACAAATTCCAGCAAAAAACATAAATGCAAGACAAGCAAATACTATCATACAGATCAGAACACCTGTTTCTCCAATACTATCTTTTATTGAAACGCCCCAATCTTTTAAAAAATTACAAAGCAAACTATTCATATTCTCTCCTATTTATAAGTATATCATATTAAATTCTAAATTTCAATAATTAATACTATATTTACTTTGCTTAAATTATTATAATTATTTTTTATATTTAGTCAAATGATATTGAGAACTTAACATAAATATTTAAAAGAACTTTATAAGAATATGTCAAAAAAAGCAAGGGCTTTCCCTCGCTTTTATGCATTTATAAGTCTTAAAATTCTGCCATTAACTATCATTAAAATTAAGTCGATAAGCCAAACGATATTAAATCCAAAGAAAATTCTAATGATACCAGCAACAATTTTCCCTTCAGATATTCTTGTACAAATACCTAAAATCCATGCAGTAACAGGAATAATTGCTAAAATAATGCTTAAAATTCTTCCTAGTCCAAAATAATCCTTACTTGATTTTCTTTTTGCCATATTTAAATCCTCCTTCTTCTTTTATTATATATTCTCAACAATAAAAAAACAAACTTTTTAAGACAAAATTTGTTTTTTATTATCGTAAAATTTATTAAAATCTTTTTTAAAACAAAAAAATGCTAGACAACTCTAGCAATTAATGACTGGAGCAGGCAACGGGAATCGGACCCGCGAATTATGCTTGGGAAGCACACATTTTACCACTAAATTATGCCTGCGATTAATTTAATGATATTTTATCACGCTTTAAAAATTATTGCAACTTTTTTAAAGAATTTTGTTTTTTGCAAGAATTATTTATTCAACTGTTACACTTTTTGCTAAATTTCTTGGCATATCTGGATTATTTCCCTTTTGTAAAGCAGTAAAATATGCAAGTTTTTGTAAAGGAATAATACTCTGCAGACACATAAATTCATCAAGAGTAGGTTTAATTTTTACAATATAATCAAACACATTTTTAAAATCTAATGAGATTTTAAAACAAGTAAATAAAATCAATTTCCCTCCTCTAGATTTTATCTCACAAGCATTATTAATTGACTTTTTTAATAATTTTTTGTCTGTAATAATTGTAATGACTAAACTTTTATTATCAATTAACGCAAGTGTCCCATGTTTTAACTCGCCACTAGGCATTGCTTGACAATTAATATATGATACTTCTTTAAGTTTTAAAGCTCCCTCTTGACAAGTTATATAATCTATCCCCCTACCAATAAAGAACAATTGATCTTTTAATGAAATAATTTTAGATAATTTTATAATAATATCATCACTATTAAAACTTAAATCTTTTTGAAACTTTTTAAGTGTGGTAATATATTCTTTTTTTGCTAAAACTTTTGATAAAATGTAAAGTACTAAAACTTGAGCAAAATATGCTTTAGTCGACGCAACTGCTCTTTCTTGCTCTGCAAATATTGGTAAAACAAATCGAGATTGTTTTGCTAATGTACTATATTCAACATTTGTAATAGATAAAGTTATAGAATTATGTTTTTGACAATATTTTAAAGCAGATATTGTATCTGCAGTTTCTCCACTTTGTGAAATAAAAATACACAAACTTTTATCATCAATTAAATTGTTTTGATAAATAAATTCGCTAGCAAGTTCACAATTAACTTCAAAGTTTGTTTGATTTTTTAAATAATTTTTCCCAATAAGACCAGCATGATAAGCAGTGCCACACCCTATAATATAAATTCTATTTATATTGCAATTTTTGATGTGTTCTAATATGCTTTGTATATTCTTAAGGTTATAATTTTGAATAATATTATTTAAAGCATCTTTACACTGATATATTTCTTTTATCATATAATGACTATAACCATCCATTTTTTGAGAAGAAAATTTAAAATTAATTGATTTTGAGGTTTTTTCTACTTTGATGCCTTTATTATAAACATTTATACTATTTTTATCTATAAATCCATATTCTCCATCACTGATGTCAAAATATTTCTTGCTAAAATTAACAAAACAAGAAGGATCACTTGCTACCATAGCACGACCATTTTCAACTGCCACATACAGTGGAGATTTATTTTTAGCAAAATATAGTTTATTTTGATATTTGCTTAAAAGAACTAATGCATATGAACCTTCAAGTTTTTGTAAAACAACTTTTAAAGATTTTAAATTTAATTTATCTTCAAATAATTTTGCAATTACTTCGCTATCTGTGTCCCCACTAAAACGAACTCCATCTTTAATAAGATTCGCTTTAAGAATATCATAATTTTCTATAATACCATTGTGTACAATTGCTATATCCCCACCTCTAGAAAATTGAGGATGAGCATTTTCAATACAGACTTTACCATGAGTTGCCCATCTAGTATGTGCTATTCCTATACCAAACTTTTTTTTATCTTTTACACTTTGCTTTAATACCTCTACTTTACCAACACGTTTGTTTAATTCTATTTTTCCATTTCTTAAAACAGCAATCCCCGCTGAATCATATCCTCTATATTCTAATATAGACAATCCTTCTAATAATATCTTTTCAACATTTTCACCTATGTAACCAACAATACCACACATAAAACCTCCATAGTCATTTTATGAAGAAATTTATTTTAGTGCCATCTCTGTAACAAAAAAATACAATTTTTCATAATGAATATTGTTAAGGATAATCATGACAAAAATTATAAATAAAAAAAGTTGTTATATTGATAAGAAAGTCAAAATAGGCAAAAATGTAACTATTTACCCTAATAACATTATTGAAGGGAATACATATATAGATGACAACACAATTATTATGGAAGGCAATAACATAATAGATTGTAATATAGGAAAAAACTGCAAAATTCATAAAAGTGTTCTAGAAAAAAGTCAAATACATGACAATGTTTCAATAGGTCCATTTGCTAGAATAAGGCCTAACTCTATTATTATGAGTAATTGTAAAATAGGTAATTTCGTTGAAATTAAAAATTCTGTTATTGGTAGTAACAGCAAAATAAGTCATTTGGCTTATGTTGGGGACTGTGAAATGGGAAAAGATTGTAACATAGGCTGTGGCGTAATATTTGTAAACTATAATGGCAAAACAAAATCAAAGACAATTTTAGGCAATCATGTTTTTGTAGGCTCTAATTGTAATATTATAGCTCCTGTTTTAATTGAAGATGATAGTTATATTTGTGCTGGAACTACAATTACAGAAAAAGTAAATAATGGAGATTTTGTCATAGGTAGAGTTAGGCAAGAAAATAAGACAAAAAAAGCAAAAAAATATTGGTAAAAATATCGAATATTATTTATTTTAATTTATTTTTAAATTTAAATTAAAAATATTTTATTTAAATAAATAATTAAATAAAAAAAATATTAAAAATATATTTAAAATATAAAAATAATACATTCAAAAAAAATAATAGTAAAAAAATCATAAAAAAAATAATTATAAAATAATTGTTAATTTTTAATAAAATTCAAAAGGAGAAAATTAATGGGAATATATTTTGGAACAGATGGTATAAGAGGTATTTATAGAGAAGAATTAACACCATCTCTCGCATTTAAGTGTGGTAATAGTTTATCTAGATTTTGTTATAACAAAAAAGTGGTTATAGGAAGAGATACTCGCACAAGTGGAGATATTCTTTCTCTTTCCGTTACGAATGGTTTAATTGACAATGGGGTTGATGTGATTGATGTTGGAATTTGCACTACTCCTGCAATTGCTTTTTTGACGCAATTTTTAGACTGTGATTATGGTATTGTTATTAGTGCTAGTCATAATCCCCCTATGTATAACGGAATTAAGATATTTGATAAAAATGGTTATAAAATAAACGAACAGTTGGAAAACGAAATTGAAAGAAAACTTATGATACCCATTTCACAAGATTATGATAAAATAGGCAATTATTTTTATCGTCCTTCATATATTAAATATTACATTAAAAGTATAACCGATAAAATTTCAAGTTTACAAGGGTTAAAAATTGTTTTTGATCTTGCAAATGGTGCCAGTTATAAAATAACAAGGGACGTTGTAAATAAATTAAATTGTAATTGTAAAATTGTTAATGACAAACCGGAAGGGTTAAAAATTAATAATCAATGTGGGGCTTTATTCCCAGTAAACATTTCTAATTTGGTTAAAAAATACAATGCGGATTTAGGTTTTGCTTTTGATGGAGATGCTGATAGAATTATTGCATGTGACGAAAACGGAGAAATAATTGATGGCGACCAAATTTTGTTTGTTTTATCACAAAATGAAAGTTGTATATCTAGCATAGTGGGTACAACTTTATCTAATAAAGGTTTTGAACTTGCTTTAGAAAAAAAAGGTATAGCCCTTATACGTGCAGATGTAGGTGATAAATATGTTGTAGAACAAATGAGAAAAACAAATTCTCCTTTAGGCGGTGAACCATCTGGACATATTATAATTAAATCATGTAGTACGACTGGTGATGGATTGTTAGTTGCCTTAAAAATTGCTGAAATTTGTAAATTGAGCAATAAAAAATTATCACAATTAATAGATTATACCCCATTTCCTCAAATTAACATAAATGTAAATGTCATAGACAAATTTAGAATTTTGAATTCTGAAAAATTAATTAGTGAAATTTTAAACATACAAAAGCAATTTAAAAATAATGGTCGAATACTTGTAAGAGCAAGCGGTACAGAAAATAAAATTAGAATAATGTGCGAACATATTAATAAAAATGAAGCTATAAAAAAGGCAAAACATATAGAAAATTTGATTTTGCAATTAAATTAACAATCCAGGAGTAAAAATGATAGTTTATAGAATTGATACAAATGATAGGTTGAGACATTTAATTTTAGAAGATTATGATTTTCAATTAAAAACTCCTAAATGTTATCGAAAATCTTATCTTCAAAGCATTAAAGATTGCATTCTTTATCAAAACAACACTTTTGGGGATAAAAGCAGAAACGGTATTCATTTTTATCGTTTTGCATTAGATGCTTTTCATTTAAAAAAGCAAAATATGAATAACAATACAGAATTAAATTTTTGCATATATGACGTACCAAACGAATTACTCGAATATGGCTATGGAAATTATTTTCCTTTTGGAATCAAACCTGAATACGTTGCTAACAAAAATGACATAAATGCAAGTATGATAAAAAAAATATTTATTTCTGAACAAAAAATAAATCATATAATTTATGATGAACTTGATGAATATATAAAATATTATTCAACTGCTGGCAAAGCAATAGAAACTGCACTATCATATAAAGAGGAAAAAATAGATGATAGATTTAATTTTAATCATTTACCACGAGAAACTGGTGTTTTGAAACACTGTGAACATTATTTGTATAACATTTTTGCTTCTATTTATAAATCAGGTTATTTTAACGATAAAAAATATTTTGAACTTTTAAGTAAATTAAATGAAATTATTATTAATTATTATAAACAATTAGATTTTTTAATTTATAATGAGGATAGTACTTTTTCAGTTTCTTCAGAAGACAATCCAGTAAAACAATTGAGTACAAAGGTACTAGAAATTCCTTCTCAAGAAATTACAAAAGAATTTATTGCTCTTGAAAAATACTATAATAAAAAAGTTAATGAAAACTTTTCTTTTAAATTTTATAAGGAAGAACAAGAAAAATTAAATGAAAAAGAAAAATAAAAATAGTGGCGATAACTCCACTATTTTTATTTACTAATTATAGAGGTAAATCTTTTTTATCAAACCTAAATACACCAATAATAAATGTTATTATTCCTATTGCCGCTAAAACACCAAATTTCCAAAGATATGTTAATGTGCCTCCTAAAATCGATACAGTATCAAAGAATGTTATTATTGATAAATAATTGAAGAAATTCATTGCTGATATTCTCATTGCTGAAGGTACAACTGCAGAACCAAATAATCCTAGAATTGTACAAACTAATGAAAATATAGTAAGTCCACCCCCTATTGATAATGAATATTTTGTTCTATTAAATATTGCAGAACACATAAAACAATATCCAGCAATTGCAAACATAGTTAAAAATGCACCAGCATTAAATAATAGTATTTCCCCATAATTAATAGCAAAGGCGTTACCTCCTACAACCCATACGGAAATTACGCTAACTACGGTAAGCAATGCAAACATCGAAAACAATGCGAACAATAGATATGCCATTTGTGTTGTTGTTACAGTTCTTCTCTTTGTCGGTGTTGATAGTACATATGCCATAGAACCAGAATCTACCTGCCCTGCTAATAAGTTATTTGAAACCATAATTACAAAAACCATAGGTAATAATAACCCTGCAATCCTGTAAAATATTGAGCCAATAATTAGTCCATAAATGTCCATATTCCCAAGTTCGCTTAATGCTTCTGCAACCTTGGTATCTAACTGATCGCTTATACTTTCTGTAGCATGACTTTTGGCTTCTTCAACCGTAACCCCTTCTTCAAGCCATAGTTGATAAGTTGATATTGCAGTATTAGATATAACTTTAGAAGATACTGCATATTGTTCTATTTCTTCATCTGTCATGCCTGAATTTTGTAAACTTTCAATGGTTTCATTTTTCATGACTAAATTGACTGCATTTCTAGCATCAGTTTTATAATCATAAATTGAAGGACTTCCATTTATTTTATAGTTTTCTATTGCATCATTAGATAATTCTTTTGCAGTATCAGCAGCATTCAAAGATTCTTGTTCATTATAACCTTTATTAATATAATCTAAATATGCATTATTATAAATAACTTCTAAAAATGCACCTTTCATAAGATTTTTAATATATGTTATATATTCTGGATTTGTAATAATTTGACCTTCAACTTCAATTGTCGCAGGTGGGATTTTCACACCATTTAATTCGTCGTCACTATATTGAGTTAAATAAGAGGTTATAAAAACTCTTGCCGTTACATCATCAAGCCCTAAACTAGCAAGCATTCCGCTACTTATAATCCCGTCTGTAATTTGATTTATAATTACAGCCCTTTCTTCTCTTGTCAAAGTTTTACCTGTATCTGCTTCAATTTGATTTACTTGAGTATCAAAAGTTGAATTTAAAACAATTATAAAATTTATGTTTTTTTCTAAACTTTCATAACCATTTATAGAAGAAAGATAAAGATCATAACTATCAACAGCATTTTCTTTTAATGTTGATTCTTGATCCGCTTGCACAAAAATATTTTTCAAAGAATCTCTTATATCATTTATACCAAGATTCCCAAGAACAATAATTACTATTGCAAGCATTGCACAAGTTGCTATAGTTACTGTTAACCATTTTATCCAATTAGCTTTACAGGACTGACTAAATAGTGCTTTACTTATCATCTCTATCCTCCTTTTTATTTTTTGCTTTTATTTGTTTATTTTCTATCTTTAAAAGTCTTTTTTTTAATTTTTTTGATTTTCTCAACTCTTTTTTGGACTCTTCTTCTTTATAGATGTAACTATCTTTTTGCGTAGAAAGTACATCTTTAAAATGTTTTTCAAGATTATGATAAACTTGACTAATAAACTTTAAATTATAGTTTTTTAAATCATTAAACATTTTATTAATATTTTTATCTTGAATTTTTATTGTTACTTGATTGTATTTTTCTTGATCGCGAACTATTTCATATTTTAACTTTTTAAATTTTAAATATTGTTCTCTTTCTTTAAATTCTACTTTATAAAATTTATATGGCATATTTTTTAGTTGATTAATATCTGCTATATCTATAATTCGACCATTTAAAATTAAAGCCACCTTATCACAAGTAAGTTCTAGTTCATCAAACATTTGACTACTCATTATTATAGTTTTACCTTTCTTTTTCTCTTCAAGAACAAGCTCTAAAAATGTTTCTCTCATCAAAGGATCAAGACCGGTAGCTGGTTCATCTAAAATAATTATATCTTTATCAGCCATAAACGCAGCAACTATTGCTGTTTTTTGTTTCATACCTTTGCTCATTCTTTTTAAATTAGCACTTGGATCTAATTGCAATTTTTTAATTAAATAATTAGCATAGGACATATCTTTAACACCAATGAGTTGTGCTTGATTTTTTAAGAATGTTGTTCCATCTTTTAAATCAGGAAAAGCAATTTCTCCTGGTACATATTCAACATATTTTTTTATTTCACAAGAGTCCTTCCATGAATCAAGTCCTAAAACTTTAACCTCTCCTTTCATTGGTTTTAAGAATCCCATTAAATGTCTTAAAATTGTCGTTTTGCCACTGCCATTTGTTCCAACAAAACCAAAAACTTCTCCTTTTTTTACAGCAAAAGAAATATCGAATATTCCTCGATTTTCACCATAATCTTTAGTTAAACTTTTAACTTTGATTACCTCTTCCACTAAAAAATCCCTCCAAAGTTTTTATCCTCTCTATAAAACTGCATAAAATATTCCTGTAGAGTAAATTTAACTTGAGCAAAGCTTTCTATAGTATAATTGCTCAACAAATTTGTTAATAAATTTATATCTTTATCATTAACAGCAATTACTAATGTTAAATTATCACTATCTACCTCTCTAATTGCATTCTTTGAAACTTGTATTGTGCTTTTTCTTATTCTGGGTAATTTATTCACAACATCATTTAAATCTTTAATATTTTTAAACTTAACTTTAAAGTTTTTATTTTCATTATGTTTAATAGCATTGGCTTCGAAAGTTGAAACGATTATTCCATCTTTAATAATTGAAATTCTATCACACGTAGCCTCTACTTCGTTGAACATATGTGAAGATAATAAAATAGTTTTTCCTCTCTTCTTTTCTTCTTTTATCAAATCAATAAATATTTGTTGCATAACAGGATCTAGCCCACTGGTAGGTTCATCTAAAATTAATACTTCTGGGTCATCCATAAAAGCAACAACAATTGCTAATTTGCGTTTGTCTCCCAAACTCATTTTTTTTGTTTCAGCAGAAGGATCCAATTTAAAAGTTTGTAAAAGATATTTGAGTCTTTCTTTATTTTTTGATGACCTAAGATCTTCCATCATTTTTATAAATTCCCATCCAGTTAGCCCTTCTGGTAAAGCTATTTCTCCAGGTAAATAACCAACATTTTTCAAAATTTTATCGTATTCTTTAAAAGATTCTTTACCAAAAACAAGTGTTCTGCCTTTTTGGGGTTTAGAATATCCCATTATATGCCTTATAGTAGTACTTTTCCCAGCACCATTAGGACCTAAGAAACCGAAAACTTCTCCTTTTTTTACTGAAAAAGATATGTCAAAAACACCTCGCCCATGACCATAATCTTGAGTTAAATTTTCAACAATGATTAAATTTTCAGTATTGTTCTCCATTTTCCACCTGTTTTTTATATTTTTCAAATTTTGTACTTTAGAATATTTTAACAAGTTTTATGACTTATTGCAAATTTTTTAAGAAAATTAAAAAAGAAAGATCACTAAAATCTTTCTAAAAAAAATTCTAAAATAATTATTAATTTTACAAAAATATTGTAATCAACAAATTCCCGACCATCACTTACTTTTTTTAAAACACTTTGCCCATCGAAAATTATATCATTTTCTAAAAATAACTTATTTAGTTCTTGTTTTTGATTTTCTTCTAATGTATCAAAATTCTTATCGAATGTTTTAAAAATTTCTCCATAGTCAGCAAAATATACAACGCCGTTTACTTCAACTAAATTTATAGGAAGAAAATCAAAAGTAGAATTAAAAACTATATTGCTATTAATTAAATATCTATTTGTGGCGATTTTTTTTATTTTATCTTCACCTAAATATTTTTGCAAACTAGTTTTTATAAGATCTAAATTTCCCATTTTCCCCTCTCTTATTTTTTTTCTTCTTCATTATCATTTTGATTTAGATGAGAAGCATCAACTATATACTTAGGCTTATAATCCTCAACTAAAAGTTTATTTTTGTTATTTGAAAAACTATCTATTAATGCATTTGCATAACTATATTCTATCTGTGATAAAATTTTTAATTCTCTTAAATTATCGTTTGTTTTTCTTAATTCATATATTTCTTTGATAAACAATAAAGCAAAAACCAATTTTCTAAAACAAGGATTCTCAGTTTTATATTCGATTTTCTTTAATTTTTGTTTAACATTTCTTAAAGTATCATGTACAAATGTTTGAGACTCTTGTGGAACATTTTTCAAAAACTCATAAATATCAAAATCATAAGATAAAACTTTATTATTATATTTAGCATTCAAAAATGGCATATTATAATGTCTTTCTTGATCATATAACCTTTCTACTCGTTCTCTATTACTGTTATCTAATTCTATTAAATATTTTATTAAATGATCTATATCAATAGCATTACAACGCCCTGTTTTCCATTTAACCCTTTTATCACTATTAACAATTTTTTTACTGCAAATTAAATTATCATCTTCATTTTGAAAATGAAAATGTGGATTAGATGCTATATCTCCGAAAATTGCTCTCCTCTTATCTTGAGGCAAAAACATATTTTTGTGTTGTTTTCCATTACAACCATCATATCTCATAATACTATGTGCTTTGTTAGGATCTCCATCTAATAATATATACATTGAAATAGACAAATTTTTGTTGTATAAATTAGGGTTATAAAATTTAAGAGCTTTATCTTCTTCAGTTAAAAATTGTTGACGTTTAATTTCTTCATTTATAATTTGTTTAGAAATAGGTGTATATTCATCAATACAATTTTTAGCAAATATCATATTCCCATTATTATTTATATAAAATTGCAAATCATTAAAGATTTTACTTTTTTTGTCTTTCCCATTTGAACTTTCATTAAAATTATTTTCAAATTCAAAGTTTGGAGCTTTATAATTATAATTTTTTACAAAAATCAGTCTTTTTTCTGAAGACATTAGTTTGCAATATTCCTTGCTTTTTAAAATATAATGCACAAATTTCCATTTTCTTTCTAAAAATTTTGCTCCATCAAAAATAGGCATATTTTTATCTAATTGATTTTTAGATAAAATATTACTAGTATCTGCTTCGTTATTACTTCGAACTACATTTTCTCTTATAGCTTCTTTTATAATTTGTTTTAATTCAGTAGAATTTTTATTTAAACTTTTTAAAAATTCAATTAACTGAGTAAGTGCTTCTTGCCCACCCGCTCTTAAAAAATTATCTACTTCTTTTTTTATTGCCAAAAAATCCTTGTCTGAACTATGCTTTGTAATTAATCCTTTTTTAGTATTATTTCTTATCTTTTGAAATTTATCATTTGACACAACACAACTCCTTGACACTTACATTCTACCATAATTAAAATAAAATTGCAATAGTAAAAAATTTCAATTAAACCATAATTAATAAACTTTTTATTTGCACAATTTTTTCAATTCATTTAACATAATATTTAAATATTCAAAACAACTGTCAAATGTTTCATCTTTGTTAAGGTCACAATTTGCTTTCTTAAGTGTTTCAAGTGGAGGGTTACTATCTCCTGCTGTTAAAAACTTAAAGTAATCTTCAACAGCATTTTCACCATCATTCAAAATTTTATTAGTAAATGATATAGCACAAATTAAGCCTGTCGCATATTTATAAACATAAAAAGCAGTAAAAAAGTGTGGTATTCTAGCCCATTCATATTTTATTTCATCTATCAATTTAACTTTTCCAAAATATTTTTTATTTAAATTTAAATATTCTCTACATAATCTGTCTTTAGTTACTGCTTCACCCTTTTCTTGAAGTTCATGAACAATTTCTTCGAATTCTGCAAACATCGTTTGTCTATAAATAGTACCTTTAACTTCAGTAAATAACTTATTATAAAGATATATTTTTTCTTGTTTTGTCGCACTATTTTTTAATAGATAATTAAATAGCAACATTTCATTAGTTGTACTAGCAATCTCTGCTAAAAATATAGGATACTCAGATTTAGCGTAACATTGAGTTTTATCGCTATAATACGAATGCATAGCATGTCCTAATTCATGTGCTAAAGTAAAAATACTATTTAAATCGCCCTCAAAATTAGTTAAAACATAAGGAGGATAGCCATATACTGATGATTGATATGCCCCTGACCTTTTATCAATATTAGGATAGACATCTATCCACCTATTGTCCTTTGCTTTTTCTATTAACTGTTGATATTCTTTTCCTAGTGGGCTTAATGCTTCTTTAATAATTTGAATTGCTTGATCATAAGTAAATTTTTGTTTTGATTTTCCTATATCGGCCATATGATCATAAATAGAAAAATCTTTTAATCCCATAAGTTTTGCCTTTATCCTAAAAAATTTAAATAAAACTTTTAAATTCGCATGAACTTTTTCTATCAATTTATAGTAAACATCTTTGTCAATTTCTTCGTCTTCAAGTGCTCTTTGTAGAGCAGAATTATAATTTCTTATTTTTGCAAAATAGCAATTTGCCTTAACTTCATTTATATAATTGTTGGCAAAAGTGTTTATAAATTTACCAAATGTACCATTTAAACCACAAATAGAATTTTTTCGCAATACCCTATCTTTGCTTGCCATATAAATTGAATAGTTAGATTGAGTTAATTCATGACTTTTACCTTTAGAATCTAAAATTTTATCAAACTTTAAGTCAACATCAGAAAGCATTCTCATATTTGATGAATAACCACTTAAAAAATTCATCCCCGATAAAAGTTTCTCTTCTGCTTTAGATAACATATGTCTTTTCCCTTTTTTAATTTGTTCAAAAACCCTATTATATTCTGCAAAATCTTTGTCAGAAATTATATCATCAAGCAAATCATCAGATAACTCATGCAATTCAGTCGAAGCAAATGAAGTTTCTATAGTAAATTCATTAAATAAATGGTCTAATTTTTGCTCCATAATATTACGGCTTTCTTCACTTAAAATTTCATCACCTTTTAAATGACAATATAATGCCACTGGATTTGCAATCATATCAAATTCTTTTTCTAATTTTAAATATTTTAAAATATCTTTTTTATTATTTAATTTTCCTTCAAATGACTTGAATTTTGGCAAATAAGTCTTTAATAATTCAAGTTTTTGATAAAACATTTCATCACTTTCACATAATGGAGATAAATCCCATTTATATTTTTCCTTTATTTGGCTTCTTTTTTTCATTTTTAACTCCTTTAAATAATTATACAAAAAAGAGATAAAATTTAATCATAATTTTGCTTTTTTTAAAAAATTTTATCTCTTTAATTTTATCTTATAAAATATTTTTCCATAAAAAACTGAGACCATGGTTGTTTATCTAAAGGTGGTGGAAAAGCAAAAATCATTTTTTGTTTTGTAACTGGATGAATAAATTCTAATCTCCCAGCCCAAAGTCCTAAATTTTTTGAGCTAACATCTTTATCTTTTCCATACTTACCATCTCCAAAAAGAGGACAATTAATACCCGCAAATTGTACTCTTATTTGATGAGATCTTCCTGTTATAAGTTTTACTTCTATCAATGATAAGTCATTATTAGTTTGTAAAGTTTTATAACTTAATTTTGCAATTTTAACTCCTTCTTCGCTTCTAGGAACAATCTTTACAATATTATTTTTTTCATCTTTTTTTAAATAGTTTTCTAGATATCCCTGTTTTACTTTAGGCGCTTTTGTTGTAACAGCATAATAAGTCTTATTAATTTCACCTTTTTTAATCTGTTCACTTAATCTACTTGCCGATTTTGATGTTTTAGCAAATATCATAATACCACCTGTCGGACGATCTAATCTGTGCACTAATCCAACATAAACATTGCCTTCTTTGTTATATTTTTCTTTAACATAATTCTTTACAAGTGTTAGCATATCCACATCTTTAGAGTTATCTTCTTGAGAAGGTATATTTTGTGGCTTTACTACAACAAGAATATGATTGTCTTCATATAGAATAGTTAATTTTTCCATGTTTTTAAACCTCTGCAACCACATGGTAAAACAATTTCACCACAAGGTAATCCTATTTCTTCTGCATTTATATTTCCGCTACCGAAAGTTAAAGATAAAATATTTGAAATAACACCTGCTTGCAAACCCGTTGTATAAGAAGATATCAAAACAAATAGCGGATTTTTAGACAAAACTTTTTTTGTTAAAAGAACAAAGTCAAACAAATTATCTTCAAGTCGCCACATCTCTCCATTTGTTCCCCTTCCATAACTAGGAGGATCCATTATTATTGCATCATAAAAATTCCCACGTCTAATTTCTCTTTCAATAAATTTTTTACAATCATCAACAATAAAACGAATATTATCTACACCATTTAATTTAGCATTTTCTTTTGCTCGTTCTACCATACCTTTACTCGCATCAATATGAGTTACTAAAGCACCTGCTTTAGCACAAACTACACTTGCTGCCCCAGTATAAGCAAAAAGATTTAAAACTTTTATTGGTCTATTTGAATTTGATATCAATTTCATCATATCTTCCCAATTGGCTGCTTGCTCTGGGAACAATCCAGTATGTTTGAACCCCATAGGCTTGATAATAAACTTAAAATCTTTATAACAAATAATCCAACTTTCAGGCAAAGATTTTAAATAATTCCAACCACCGCCACCATTTGATGAACGATTATAAATTGCATCTAAATCTTTATAATTATCTAATTTGAAAGAAGGATGCCATATAACTTGAGGATCGGGTCTTAAAAGATGGTATTTTCCCCATCTTTCAAGTTTTCTTCCGTCTCCACAAGCAATTACCTCATAATCTTTCCAATCTTTTGCTATTAACATTTGCCACCTTAGTTTTTAAATTTAACTTTGATAAAACTATCACCAACTTCTATATCTTTTGAAATAATATCATCTTTCATAGAGTCAACTACTTCTTTAATTAAGACTTCTTGTTTAATTTTCTCTTGATAATTTTCTAATAAATTTTTCATTTCTATATCTTTTGTTTCAAAACAAGCAATAATTCTTTCATCTACTCTAAAATCTGCTTCTTTTCTTAAAACTTGAAGTCCTCTTACAAATTCTCTGTAATATCCTTCCTGTAGAAGATTTTCATCAAGTGTAATATCTAACACAACTGTAATTTTATTCTCATGTGAAATAACAAAATCAGTTTTAGGTTTTTTCTCAAGATTAAATAATTCACTTTCAAGATCAGTAAATTTACCAGCATTTACTTTTCCTTTTTTATAACCTTCCACACATTGTGCCATCTCATCATCATTCATTTCGAGCAATAGATTTTTTAAAGATTGGACTTCGCCTTTTAATACTGCACCTGCTTTTTTGAAGTTAACAGTTAAGAATTCATCATTAAATATACTATCATCGTCAATAGGAATTAACTGTTTAATATTTAACTCATCTTTAATAATATCACCAAAATTTTTTAATACTTTGTCTATCTTTTCATCTCCGCCAACAAACATCTTTTTAAGTGGTTGTTTAACCTTGATTTGATTTTCATTTCTCAATCTAGATGCAGAAGAAATAATATCTCTTGCAAGCGAAACTTCTTCCAAAATACCATTAAATCTTTTACCTTCTGGCTTTGGATAACCACTTAACATAATACATTTATCAGCATTGCTTTCTATCTCTCTAACTAAATTTTGCCAAATATATTCACAAAGGAAAGGAATTATAGGTGTCATAACTCTTGCAATGTTTTTTATAGCATAGTATAAACAATAATAAGCCACCATTTGGTCTTCTTTATCATCAGATTTCCAGAATCTTCTTCTATTACTTCTAATATAGAAATTAGATATATCATCAACAAGTTTCTCAAAATCATGAACAACATTATAACTTTTATCTTCGCTATAATTTACATCACTATCTTCAATAAATTTGTTTACACTTTCTAAAATCCATTTATCAGCATTTGTTAAACTTTTTTCATTTAAAACAAAATGTTCTATATCAGGATTATCAATACAAGCATAGGTGTTGAAGAAAGTATAAACATTCCAGAATGTTAAAATTTTTCTTCGTGCTTCGTCAG
Source organism: uncultured Clostridia bacterium (assembly GCA_944372505.1). Taxonomy (GTDB): domain Bacteria; phylum Bacillota; class Clostridia; order Christensenellales; family UBA1242; genus Caccovivens. The sequence continues at coordinate 35,729 of CALVZK010000003.1, forward strand.
TTAAGGAAAAACCAAAACGCATATCATTTGTTGGAGGTGAAGAAGAATATAAATATCTAATTACATCTGCCCCTACCTTATCAGCAACATGGTCAGCCTCAAGAGAATTTCCACCGCTCTTATGGAATTCTCCACCATGCTCATCTTTTACATACTGATATGTTACAATTTTTTTATATGGCGCTTTTCCAGTTAAAACAACACTCATTATCAACAATGAATAAAACCATAACTTTATTTGTTCAATCATTTCACAAACATAATCGCTAGGGAAATTTTCGTTAAAGAACTTTTTATCAGTAAAATATTTTTTTGTACTAAATGGAGTTATCCCTGCATCAAGCCAAACATCTCCAACATCGCTAATTCTTGAAACTATCTCTCCACAATCACATTTTATTTTAATTTCATCAATCCAAGGTCTATGAATATTTGGTAATTTGTCAACTAAATTAGGATCAACTGCTCTTGTTTTTAACTCCTCTTTGCTTCCAATAACATGAACTTTTCCACATTTTTCGCATACGTAAAATGGTAGTGGAAGTCCATAAAAACGACTTCTTGAAATATTCCAATCTCCCATATTAGTAAGCCAATCAGCCATTCTTTTTTTTGCATATGCTGGTTTAAATTCAACTTCTTCTATTGCTTTTAAAGCCATTGGCCTAATGTCATCCATTTTTATAAACCAACCACTTACTAACTTATATACAAGATCAGTTTTACATCTCCAACAGAACGGATAACTATGTTTGTATCTATGTGCATATAAAAGTTTATTGTCTTGCTTTAATCTATTTGCAACAATATCCGCTACTTCACTAGCTTTTTTACCAGCTAAAAATCCACAGTTATCAAGCATAACACCCTGTTCGTTAATTGGACAAATTTGAGGTAAATCTAATGTTTGTCCCAGTTCAAAGTCTTCAACACCACATCCCGGTGCAATATGAACAATACATGTTCCTTCAACATTATCAACCATATCCCAAGCAACTACTTTATGAACAAATTTTTGTTCTTTTAATTCAGGGAAACAGGTTTCATATTCTAACCCTACTAAATCTTTTCCTTTGAATTCATCTAATATTTTAACATCTTCTTTTAAAACACTTACTCTATCTTTTCCTAATAAAAGTTTTTCCCCATGGAAATCTACTAAAACATAGTCTAATTCTGGATGAACTGCGAGAGCAACATTTGCACTAAGTGTCCAAGGAGTAGTAGTCCAAGCAATAATTTTAAAATCTTTTCCTATTACTGGAAGTTTTATGAATAATGCCGTATGTTCTACCTCATGATATGACGATGACATTTCATGTTCAGATAAACTAGTCCCACATCTAGGACACCAAGCCATAGGTCGATTTTTTCTAATAATCCAGCCGTTTTTGTCACATTCTTTTAAAAAATGCCAAATAGAAAGAATATTGTTATCCGAATTAGTATAATAACTATTATCCCAATCCATCCATTGTCCCATGCGAATAGATTGTTTTGTTATTTCGTCAGCGAAATATTGTACTCTTTCCATACATTTATTGGTAAATTTATCTATTCCATAATTAACAATTTCAGGTTTCCCATTTAAGCCAAGTTCTTTTTCAACATTAACTTCAACCCAAAGACCTTGACCATCAAAACCATTTTGATACATACAGTCTTTACCTTTTAAAGCATTGTATCTAATAGTTAAATCTTTTAGTGTTCTTCCCCAAAAGTGATGAACTCCCAATCTATTGTTGGCAGTTGCTGGACCATCTAAAAAACGAAATCTCTCTTTTCCCGAGTTTTTTCTAACAAGATCGTTAAAACAATTATTATCTTTCCAAAACTTTAAAATACCATGTTCGAGTTCCACAAAATTAGGTAAAACTTGTTCTTTCTTCATAATTCCTCCTATAATCAATAAAAAAAACCTAGTTAAGCCACAAGAGCCACTAGGCCTTAAACCACTTGTAAACTTTTAATGGGCTAACACCCACCCCTTCTATAACGGGAAGTCCCGGCTGTTTTTACTTTAATTTTCGAATCAGCAGCTCCAAAAGTGATAATTTTTATATTATTCTATTGTCTTGCACCAAACGACAACTCTCTGAAAGAAATCATACAAAAACCGTGTCTTTTATCATCGCTATTATAAAACTGTTTTTATTATAAAAATTAAATAGATTATTGTCAAGTAATTTAATATTAAGATAAAAATATTTTATTTAATAATTAAACTTGTAATTTTTGTCAAGTCTTTAAATCATATAAAAAATTGATTCAATGGAATCAATTTTTAATAATCTTCCAAAATTTTTTGCGCCTCAACTACATTAGCCCCTGTCATAATACCTATAGGAAGTTCATTGCTGTTACCATTTTTAGTAAATAAAATTGCCAATAATTTGTGATTTTTATCAAATTCTGCAAGAGCTTCTTCTATTGTACAATTTTCAGGTTTAACAACATAATAATTACTATTCTCTAATGTAGATAACATATCTTCAATTTGAACATTATCTAAAAAAGCAGAACATTTTCCACCGGCAATCAAAAATTGACCCATTGAATTTAAAATTTTTTGTCCGTTTGCTACCCCAATTAATTGATTATCTTTATAAACAGGAATATTGCTAAAATTTGAAGATGCCATAAGCATTATTACTTCTCTCATGCTTTTTCCAGCATAAGTAATAAGTACATCTCTTCTTGCGACAGTTTCAATAACTTTCGGCGGTGTAGTTAAAAGTTTTTCTATATGTTCAATATTTTTAACCACTTCTATGTGTGGCTCGGCAATAATGAAATCTTCATTATTGTTATGAATAATAGAGTTTCTAAGTCGTCCATAATCAATAAGTTCATCTTGATATTTCCTAACAATGTAGTTAACCGCTACAGACTTTCTTACTAGGTCTGAAAATCCTGTTGCTCTACTAATATTGTATCTTGTTTTTAGTGCATAATCAATATTGTTGTAAGCATCTAAAAATCTTTTCGCATTTGTTTTTTCTTTTTTTGCTTGCATGGAATTTTTACCTCAATTTAAAATCTTGAAATATTTTATCATATTTTGTGAAAAAAAGATAATATTTTAACAAAATTTAAAAATTTATTTAAATTTAATTATTAGACAAAGTTTGCAAAATGTTTTTTCTTTTTTATTGCAAAAATCTAAAAATTGTGATAAAATATAAAAGTCGAGATAGATGGAGAGTTAGCGGTGCTCTGTAACCCACAATCCGCTATAGTGGGGTCGAACGCTTGTATGCGGTTTGGTTTTGTCAAAGATGTGTGTAAAATAAAGGTGATGAAATCAAGGTCTTATGCAATTAAAATCTCTGAACCATGTCAGAGCCTGACGGCAGCATCATTAAGGAGACACTTTGATGTGCCATAAGGTAGCTTTGGTGGAGCTTCTATTTTATAAGGCAGTTGGTAAAATCTTATCAAGGCAAGTTCTCGGCAACGAAAATAATAGCAGGATTATTATCCTGCTTTTTTAAACAACAAAAATATTATCTAAAAAATCTATATATAAAATTTAAAATGTAAGAAGTTGGATTTCGGATATTATTAAAGATTATTTTATTATTCTATTACTCAAAATGAAAAAATCGCTTCTTCAAGCGATTTTTTTATTTCATTTTTTTCTCTAATTTTTTTGCACCTTCTTTGATTTTTTTCTCGGCTTTATTCATGGCTTTTTCTGTTTTATTTGCCATCATATCAACTTCTTTCATAATTTTCTTTTCACCTTGATCAATCATTTGTTTGGCATTTTGAGAATACTTATACATAAGTGCACCAGTTAAAAGCCCCATGCTAAATCCAAGAAGCATCATGACATCTTTCATATATTCCTCCTTGGATATATTATTTGCAAAAAATTTATTAATATGTATATTCAGTTGTTTTCATTTTCTTCTTCAAATGAAGAAATATGATTTTTAATGGCTTGTAAATTAAAACCATATTTAGATAATAAATTTTCGATTTCACTATCAATATCCTGATTATTTTCTAATATTTCTTTTATTTCCATAAAATTATTATCTTCGCATAATTCTAAAATTATTTTACAAGCTTCCAAAATTCTTTTTCCGTTTTTTCTTAACAATAATTTATTTATATCATCATACCACTCATCTAATAATTTGCTATCAATAAATTTTTTCCCAAAATTAAAATATATAACAATATCAGATACCATATTTTCTCCTATTATTCAATAGATTTCTTAGCTTCTTTTTCTTTTCTCTTATAGTAATCTTCTATTGCATTTTTTATAGCATCTTCTGCTAATAATGCACAATATTGTCTATCTTGAGGAATATCTCCCATTTCATCTAAAATATCAAGATTAGATATCGACAAAGCCTCTTCAAGTGTTTTCCCAATTAACATTTCACAAGCAATATCACTTGCTACAATAGTGCAAACTCCACCAAAAGCTTTAAACTTGCTACTAGAAATTATGCCTCCATCATCAATAAGCATATAAATTTTAACCACATCTCCGCTGTCTTCATTCCCAGCCTTACCACTTCCGTTTGCTCCTCGAAGCCCACCGGCAAATCTAGGATTACTAAATCTTTCTAATATTCTATTACTATACATGATTATTTCCTCCCTGCTTTTGTCAATGCTGAAATAGAGCGTAATTTTGCTACAGCTTTAGATATAACATCAACTGCGTAATCAACATCACTTCTACTTATATTTTTACCAAAAGAAATACGTAAAGAAGATTGAACAACACTATTTTCTAACCCCATAGCCTTCAAAACATGAGATTGTTCATTTGAACCCGAAGTGCATGCAGAAGCAATAGATACAGCAACTCCATCCATATCCAAAAGCATTAATAAAGATTCGTTATCAACCATATCAAAAGATACATTTAAAATACCATTAATCTTTTGTTGTGGATGACCATTAATAGTTATATATTCAATTTTTTCGTTAAGATTTCTGACAAAATATTCTCGAATATTTCTTAACTTTTGCTGATTAATAAGCATATCTCTAACAGCAACTTCACAAGCCTTACCAAAGCCAGCAACTAAAGGTACATTAACAGTACCACCTCTTTTTTCTCTTTCCTGACTGCCACCAACAATTAAAGGTTCAATTCTAATACCATTTTTTAAATAAAGACAGCCTACACCTTTAGGACCATAAATTTTGTGAGCAGACATAGTTAAGGCATCAATTTCCATGTCTTGAACATCAATTTTAACATTACCTATTGCTTGAACTGCATCAGTGTGAAAAATAATACCATAATCATGAGCAATTTTAGCAATTGCTTTTATATTTTGTATTGTTCCAACTTCATTATTAACAGCGATAATAGAAATCAATGTAGTGTCTTTTCTAATTGAATGAAGAAGTTCTACCATACTTACTAGACCATTTCTGTCTACAGGCAAATAAGTAACTTCATATCCTTCTTCTTCAAGTTTTTTACAAGAGTCTAAAACAGCATGATGTTCAATTGCACTTGTGATAATGTGTTTTCCTTTATTTGAATACGCATGAGCAATACCTCTGATAGCCCAGTTATCTGCTTCTGTACCACCTGAAGTAAAATAAATTTCATTACTTTTATTTGCGTTAATAGCACTTGCAATTCTATCTCTTGCTCTATCAACTATTGCATTGGCTTCTCTGCCAAAACTATGTACAGAGTTGCTGTTACCATAAATAGAATTAAAGCAAGGGAGCATTTCTGCTAAAACTTCGCTTGAAACAAATGTTGTTGACGCATTATCAAGATAAACTTTTTTAATCATTTTGCACCCCTTTTATGTGTAAATTTTAACACTAAACCCCCTTAAAGTCAATACATATTTTATAATAAAAAACATAAATAAAAATCAGCAATTGCTAAAAAAACATTTTTTATTAGTTTTTTTAAGTTTTTTTCTTTAAAAATAAAAAAATTCTCTGTTTGAGAATTTTTAAATGTATTTTTTTATGCTTTCTACACAATCATTTTGAAGCCATACTCCAACATGCTTTTCTTTTGCTATTCCATCTTTAAAAATAATAAGTGTTGGAATGGACATAACACCAAAAGTTCTTGCTAGTTCTTCATTTTGATCAACATCTACTTTTACAATTTTCGCTTTCCCATCAATTTCTTTGTTTATATCTTCAAGAATTTGTCCCATCATTCTACAAGGGGCGCACCATGTTGCAAAAAAATCTACTAAAACAACTCCTTCTTTTGTTTCGCTTACAAAATCTTTTTGATTAATCTCTTTCATCTTTTTTCTCCTTTATTATAAAATTTACTAAATAACTAGCTAAAGTACAGGCACACGCAACTGGATAATAACTTATACTCCCTATTACCTTATTTATTTTAATCGGTTTACTATAAGAATATACAACCGTATGTGCTTTTATATTTCTTTCTTTTAATTTTTTTCGAATAATTTTAGCAAGTCCATCATCATGTGTTTTAAATATATCTTCTACTATAAAAACGGGATTATCATATCTATTTCCTGCTCCCATTGCAGAAACTATATTTATTCCTTTTTCTTTACAATAACAAATTAATTCTACTTTATCACTTACTACATCTATTGCATCTACAACAATATCATAATTTTTAATAAAATTATCAATATTTTCTTTTGTTATTTTAATATTTATTGCATTTATATTTGCTTTAGAATTTATTTTTAAAAGTATTGATTTTAGCTTATCTACTTTACTTTCGCCTATTGTATCTTCATATGCTTGAGTTTGTCTATTTAAATTAGATTTTTCAATTTTATCAAAATCGAAAATAGTAATATTTTCAAAACCACTTCTAACAAGCAAAATTGCTAAATTGCCTCCTACTCCGCCTGCCCCTACAATTGCAACTTGCGAAGACGAAATTTTTTTAATATTTTCCTTGCCAAGCAAAAGTTCTGTCCTTGAATTATCCATATTTGCCTACTTCTTAAAAAACATTTTTATAATATAAATTTTTTTAAGTCAAATTTTTTCTTTGTTTCTTTAAAAGCATTTTGAACATATGACTTGTCAATATTTACTTCTATTAAAGGAAGTTGATTAGATGCGTTAAATGATATATCTTCTAACAAACTTTCCATAATTGTATGCAATCTTCTTGCCCCAATATTTTCACTCGTTTCATTTTCGGTGGCAGCCATTTCTGCTATTTCATCTAAAGCATCATCGGTAAAATGTAAATCAATGTTATCTACCTTTAAAATACTTGCATATTGTAATGTTACAGAATTTTTAGGCTCTGATAAAATGCGTTTAAAGTCATCTTTAGTTAAATTATCAAGATCAACTCTAATAGGGAATCTACCTTGTAACTCAGGTATCATATCTTCAATATTGGAAACATGAAATGCCCCCGAAGCAATAAAAAGAATAAAATCAGTTTTTACATTACCATATTTAGTGGCAACAGTGCTTCCTTCAACAATAGGAAGAATATCTCTTTGTACTCCTTCTCTAGAAACATCTTGATTATTAGAACCACCACTTTTACCAATAATTTTATCTATTTCATCAATAAAAATAATTCCCTCTTCTTCAGTTCTTCTTATAGCTTCTGCATAAACATTGTCTTTATCAATTATTCTATCACACTCTTCACTTGTTAATATTTCTCGGGCACGACTAACGCTCATCTTCCTTTTTTTATGTTTTTGAGGTAAAAGCCCATCAAACATAGATCCCAAACTAATTTCTGGTCCACCAATAGCAACCATCGGTTTTGGATTATCTAAAACAAGAATATCTATACTTTCATTTTCTAATTTACCCTCTTTTAATTCTTGAGCAATAATTGTTTTATCTACTGCAATATCTGCTGCTCGTCTTGTGTCACAAATAGCATCTAAAAGTTTGTTTTCTACAATCGGACTAACTTTAGCTTCCATCTCGTGTGCTTTCTCATCTTTTACCATTCTAACTGCAACTTCAACAAGATCTCTTATCATGCTTTCAACATCACGCCCAACATAACCCACTTCAGTATATTTTGTTGCCTCTATTTTAATGAAAGGTGCTTTAACAAGTTTAGCAAGTCTTCTGGCAATTTCGGTTTTACCTACCCCAGTAGGACCACGCATAATAATATTTTTAGGAGTAATTTCTTCTCTCAATTCTTTTGGCAACTGACTTCTTCTATATCTATTACGTAAAGCAATAGCCACCGCTCTTTTTGCCTTCGCTTGTCCTATAATGTATTTATCTAACTCATCAACAATTTGTCTAGGTGTTAAATCCATCTTATACCTCCTCTACTGTAATATGATCATTTGTAAATACGCAAATTTGTCCTGCAATTTCAAGTGCTTTTTTGCAAATTTCTTTTGCAGATAATTTAGTGTTCTGTTTTAACGCTTTCGCAGCAGCAAGGGCATAATTACCACCGCTACCTATTGCACAAACATCATCATCTGGTTCAATTACTTCGCCTGTACCACTGACAATTAAAAGTTGATTTTTATCAGCAACAATCATCATGGCATTAAGTTGTCTAGATGCTTTATCTTCACGCCAAGTGCTAGCAAGTTCTACAGCACTTCTCATAAGATTACCTGAAAATTTATTAAGCATATTTTCAAATCTTTCACACAAAGAAAACGCGTCCGCGACACTCCCAGCAAATCCAATAACAACTTTATCTTCATATATTCTTCTAACTTTATGTGCGTTAGATTTAAAAATCACACTTTCACTCATAGTAACTTGTCCGTCACCAGCAATAGCAATTTTACCATCTCTTTTAACTCCACAAATTGTTGTCCCTCTAAAAATGCTTTCCATAAAAATATTCCTCCTTAAATCTAGCAAGGCCATTAGACGTTTTTTCGAATAATTTTTCTACTAAATCATTTAATTTGGTTGCCTGCTGTGAATCCATTATATCATATTCTTTAGTATTTGCATTTAATTTTAGCGATTTTTTACAAAGAATTTTATTATTAACATCATTTATTAAACTATATTGCGGAAATTTAATTAAATCAAAATTATTTATATATCTAAATACTTCTCTTGCTACAAAATGTCCACTTGCAATACATTTTTCATATCCATTTATACCTAGAATAGAACCTGCAAAAAACAAATTTCCCTCAGTTTGACTTTGACAAAACTCATTAATCACATATTTGGGCTTAATTTGAACACAATCTAAATGACTAGCCTTTTTTTCTATTTTAGCATTTTTAAAGCCTGGTAAAGATCTATATATTTCAAGTTGTTCTAATTCATCAAACATAGACCCTATGTTGCATAGTTGCCAGTTTTGTCCCTGCTTAATAAGTTTTAAAGTGGCATACGGCTTTTCAACACCCTCAATATAGATGGGCATAAGTGCATAATTTTTCAATCCATCTTTGCTTTTACAAACAAGATCTTCAATAGTATGTTCACAAATTTTGAAATTCCCTTTTAACAAATTACTATTTATTGCACTTACTATTTTATTTATAAAAACAATATATTCTTGATATGTCAATGGTAAGACATATTCATTATCATCTTTTAAATATAACCTGCTAGTGTCAATATTACTTAAAACAGGATTAATGTTTTTATAGTTTACACATTTCATAGAGCCATATTTTTTTAATAATAATTCATACATACCCTTGTCACTATTAGCGCCACTTGCAATTATATTTATTTCTTTTGGATTTAGTTCATTTATTGAAATATTAAAATATTCAATGTTTTTGTTGTTTTTTATTTTTTCTTTCGCCAAAGTAATAATTTCTCCTGCTTTGCAACCTTTAAAATTTTGTCTTTCTAATAATTCTTCTATTTTTATCAAAGGACTGCTTAAAAGACTAAGTTCTTTTTTCAATAATTTATTATAAACTTGCTCAATAATTGTTTGTTTATTACTATCATTACAATGTTTGCAAGTACATTTGTAACCTTCTCCACCGTCAAAAATATGAACTTTAATACCTAGGCTGGCTAAAAATAAAGCACATTCCATACCTGCGTATCCACAACCTATAACATTTACAAAAGTATTATTTTTCATTTTTCCTCATATCATCATGTTATAAAAATTAAAAATAAATGGTTCAAAAATATCTAAAACAATTATACTATAAATTAAATGTTTTTCAAAATAAACTTTTACTAAAAGTTTGAAAATAATTTCTTTTTATGTCAAATTAATATTAAAAAAAGCCCTTATTTTTTTAAAGGCTTTTTTGGTTTTTAAAATTAATTTATTTCTTCACTATTTTTAACAAAATCGCAGTCTAAATTTGAACATTTTATTCTTTTACCTTTAATTATTAATGGACTAGAACATTTTGGGCATTTTTCTCCTGTTGTAATATCCCAACTCATAAATTTACATTCTGGATAATTAGAACATGAATAAAATAATTTGCCTTTTTTGCTTCTTCTTTCAGTCAAATCTGCACCACATTCTGGACATTTACCAACTTTTTTTATTTCTTTTTCTATAGGTTTTGTATTTCTACATTTTGGGAAATTAGAACATGCTAAAAATTCTCCAAATTTACCTTGTCTTATTACCATTTTTCCACCACATTTTTCACAAATTTCGTCTGTTTCTTTTGGTGGTTCTTTTAAACTTTCTTTGCTTTGTCCTGCTCTAACAAGAAGATTTTCAAATCCTTCATAAAAACTTGATACAACATTATGCCAATCCTCATCTTTGTGAGCAATATCATCTAACCTCTGTTCCATATGAGCAGTAAACTTAACATTTATTACACCACTGAAAAATTTTTCTAAATATTCAGTTATTTTTTCTCCCAATGGAGTTGGAAATAAGTACCTACCTTCTTTTTGAGTGTATTTTCTACTTGCAAGCACTGTAATTGTAGCGGCATACGTTGCAGGCCTACCAATTCCCTTCTCTTCCATTGCTTTTACTAAAGTTGCTTCAGTATATCTAGTTGGAGGTTTGGTAAATTTTTGCTCTGGCTCTATCTTTTCACAAGGCAGTAATTCTCCTTCTTCAAGTTTTGGAAGTTTACCAGCAAGCCCATCTTTATTCTCTTCCTCTACAAATTCTTTGTAAACAGTCGTATAACCAGGGAACTCCATAGTCTTACCATTTACTTTAAATCCATAACCTTCACAATCAAAATTAACGGCAACATTTGAATATTCGGCTTCGGTCATTTGACTTGCTAAAAATCTTTCATAAATTAACTTATATAATCTATAATTGTCGCTCGTTAAAGTCTTTTTAGCCTTTTCTGGAGTTATTGTCATAGTAATCGGTCTAATAGCTTCATGTGCATCTTGTGCACTATCTTTTGTATGGTAAATATTTGGTTTTGTAGGAACAAAATCATCTCCATATTTTTCTCTGATAAAATCTCTACAAGCATTTTGTGCATCAGTAGAAACACGAACAGAATCTGTTCTAATATATGTAATTAAAGCAATTTTCCCTTCGCCTTCAATTTCAACACCCTCATATAACTGTTGAGCGGCAGAGGTAGTTCTAGTCAAAGTCATACCTAATTTATTTAAAGCATCTTGTTGCATTGTGCTAGTAGTAAATGGGGCAGGAGCATGAGATTTGGTTTTTGATTTTTTAATTTCTGTAATTAAAAATTGTTTATCTTTAATTTTTTCTAACATTAGGTCAACTTGTTCTTTGTTTTTAGGAACAAATTTTTTCTTATTATAACTATATAACGTTGTCTTAATTTGATGTTTATCTTTTTTTAAAAAGGCAGATACTGTCCAATATTCTTCAGGAACAAAAGATCTAATTTCTTTTTCCCTGTCAACAACAAGTTTTAATGCTACAGATTGTACACGCCCCGCAGACAATTTAGGAGCTATTTTTTTACACAATATAGGAGATAACTTATAACCAACAAGTCTATCAAGAATTCTTCGTGCTTGTTGAGCATTTACAAGTTTTAAATCAATTTTTCTAGGATGAAGTAATGCATTTTCAACAGCTTTTTTTGAAATTTCATTAAATTCAATTCTACAATTTTGATCTTTATCAAAATTTAAAATATTTGCTACATGCCAAGCGATTGCTTCTCCTTCTCTATCAGGGTCGGAAGCGATAAAAACCTGCTCAGCAGACTTTGCTTTTTTCTTTAAATCTTCAATTAAATCTTTTTTATCTGGTACATCCTCATATTTTGGTGTAAAATTATTATTTATATCTATCGATAGTCCCTTTTGAGGTAAATCACGGATATGACCTTTAGTAGCAAAAATTTCATACCCTGAACCCAAATACTTTTTGAGTGCTTCTCTTTTAAAAGGTGATTCTATAACTACTAATTTCAAAATTCCCTCCACTAATTTAAAATAACAAAGCCCCCTGGCAATCTACTTATTATTCCACGAATTTCTAAAGTTGTCAAATAACTATTAAAATTATTTATGCTCATATTGCAATTTTTTGCCAAAAAATCAATCTCTTTCATCCCATCTTGAAGCAAAGAAATAATATTTTGTTCTTCAAACGAAAGTTGCTCCGCAATATTTTTAATCCCATTTTTTGAGATAATTTTATTGTAATCCTTTAAAATATCATCACAACAAGTTACACACATTGCCTGACCTGTTTTTATCATTTCATTAGTAAGTTCACTTAAATTACTTTCAATACTACCTGGAATGGCATACAAATTTTTCCCATAGTCAAGAGCATAGTCTCTAGTATGTAATGTCCCACTTTTTATTCCTGCTTCAGTAATTAATAACCCATCACTCAATCCTGCTATGATACGGTTTCTTTGTGGAAAAGAAAATTTTGTTGCTTTTTTATTTGGTAAATATTCACTTATTAAAAGTCCTTTTTTAGCTATCTCTTCTGCAAGAGAAATATGTTCTGCAGGATAAATTTCATCAAATCCTGAACCTAATACTGCAATAGTTTTTCCTCCAACTTCCAGACATTTTCTATGTGCAATACTATCTATCCCGTACGCTAAACCACTTACTATAACTATTCCTTCCTTTGCCAAACTTCTAGCAAATCTATCTGTAATCACTCTACCATAATTACTAGGCTTTCTCGTTCCAACTATTCCTATAGAAGGTTTTTTTAATAATGATATATCTCCCTTACAAAATAAAAACAGTGGTGCTTCAGGTAAATCTTTTAATTTGTCTGGATAATCTTCATCAAAAATCGTAATTAAGCTAATATCTTCATTTTTTAAATTATTTAAATAATTTTCAATTCGTTTCTCATCATACAAAGCTTTAATTTTATCTAATTTATCTTTGGTCAAAACATCTTCAATTTGCTTACTTTCAAAAAAAGAATTAATAGAAAAACTACTTGCCAATATATTCCTTATTTGTTCAAGTTTAGCAATTGTTAAATCAAACATAGATAAAAAAACTAATAATTTTTTTTCTTCTTTCATTTTTTATTCCCAATATTTTCTATCAAGCGTTCTATACGAAATTGCTTCAGCAATATGATTTAATTGTATATTTTCACTACCGTCAAGATCTGCTATTGTTCTAGCTACTTTTAAAATTCTATCATGCGCTCTAGCGGAAAGTTTTAATCTTTCAAAAGCATTTCGTAATAAGTCTTCACACGAATCATCTAATTTACAATATTTTTTTACTTGTGTAACTGTCATTTTTGCATTACTATAATTTTTATCTTTCTTGTATCTTTCGACCTGTATTTTTCTTGCTTTATTAACTCTATCTTTAATGTCTATAGAATGTTCTTCATTATTATCACTTTTTAATTGATCATAAGTAACACTGTCAACTTCTATATGTATATCAATTCGGTCCATTATAGGTCCTGAAATTCTAGATAAATATTTTGAAATTTGGCCGGCACTACAACGACATTCTTTATCTTTAGAGCCATAATTTCCACATGGACAAGGATTCATTGAGGCTATTAAAGTAAAATTTGCTGGATAGGTTACTGTTGCTTTATTTCTTGCAACAGTAATTATTCCATCTTCTAAAGGTTGACGCAATGTTTCTATTGCCTGTTTTGAATATTCTGGAAATTCATCTAAAAACAGAACTCCATGATCAGCCAATGAAATTTCTCCCGGTTTACTATATACTCCTCCACCTGTCAAAGCTACAATTGTAGTTGTGTGGTGAGGACTTCTAAAAGGTCTTTCACAAACAATTCCCTCTTTTAAATCCAATTCACCTGCTATCGAGTGAATTTTGGTTACTTCAAGCGCTTCTTCAAAAGTCATATCTGGTAAAATAGAGGGAAAACATTTAGCAAGCATACTCTTTCCACTTCCTGGTGGTCCAACCATCAAAAGATTATGCCCTCCTGCCGCAGCAATTTCAAGCGCTCTTTTTGCAGTTGACTGTCCTTTCACATAACAAAAATCAAGTCCTCTACTACTTTCTTTTATAATATCCTCATATTTACATTCTTGCACATGATTAATATTTAATTGACCATTTAAAAATTTTACTGTTTCATCTAAACTCGTAACAGGATATACTTTAATACCTTCTATAAAACTCGCTTCGTGTTCGTTATCTTTTGGTATAATAAATTTTTTATAACCTAAAGCCCTAGCAGAAATTAAAAGAGGCAGTACTCCCTTGACTTTTTTAACAGTTCCGTCAAAAGACAATTCGCCTATATATACAAACTCATTTTCTTTTCTAATATTATTTTCTTCGTTTAAAGCAAGAATTCCAACAGCAATGGCTAAATCATAAATTGATCCTTCTTTTTTTATGTCTGCTGGTGCTAAATTGATGGTTATTCTCTTGATAGGATAATCATAAGCACTATTTTTAATCGCAGATCTAACTCTTTCTTTTGCCTCTTTTATTGCTGTATCTGCAAGTCCTACTATTTCAAAATGAGGAAGTCCATTACTTACATCAACTTCCACATCAATAGGATATCCCTCTATTCCCTGCAACCCAAAACTTTTAACTTTTGCTAACATTTATACTCCCATTAAAAAGCATTATAATAAAAATATAATTATTTTACAAATATTTTACAAAATAATATATAATTTTTTATTTTAAAAATTATTAGCATTATTTAATAATGATTTTAATTTTAATTTATCATTATTATCAATTCTAAAGGATTCGCAAGCTTTTTGTATTGTTTTCCTTTTTATAAAAGCATCTTTCATTATTTGAAGTTTATCAAACATAAATTTAAAATTATAAATACAAGCTTCGCTATAACACCAAGCAATAGCCATTTTTACATAATATGAATCCTTTTTTATTTTTAAGGTTAAAGTTGATTTATCATTACACCATTTATCAAAATTAATATCATTAAATAAATTATATAAATAATCAATATTTGTTTTTACATAAGTTTTAAAAAGCCATATAACTCCTACTCTAACAACAAAAACATTTTCATCATTTAAAAGAGAAATAAAAAATTCTTTTTGACTTTCTAAACCTTTTAATCTTGATACGATCATATCACAACTTGCCCAGTTATCAATATAAGGCAAAACATGTTTTATCAATTCTATCTTTTTTTCTGGCAATTCTTTAGAAAAAGCAATCATAAATCCTGCAAGTAATATTTCTTCATAACTTTCTAATTTTATATCATATATAGAAAAATTTTCCTTTAATAAATTCTTGGCGAAATTTTCTAAAAGTTTTGTTTTTATTCCATAAATATAAAAATTTGATTGAATTATTTTTTTATCAAACTCCGCTTTTTGTAAATTTTTATTATTCTCTAAAAAAGCTTTTATTCTGTCCATTCTGTTTATCTCCTCAAATAACAAAAGGTGGCAAAGCCACCAATAATTTAATCCTGTTTTTTACCACATTTATCACAAAAAATTGCATCACTATCTATGGGTTTACCACAATATTTACAGTATTTCTTATTTTCCCCACTTTCATCAGTTAATTGCTCTTTAACTGCTTTTGTTATTTTTTTTACATGTGGCTCAGCAATATCTCCACTAACAGAGGAAATATCCGTTAAATCTTCTTTATTTTCGTTAATCAAATACTTTTTTGTTTTAACTTGTAATTTAGCAATGTTAGGAGAAAAACCAATAAAATTAAAAACAAAACTAAAAATTATAGAACATGCTCCACCAAAACGCAAACCCATTTTTGAAACATTATTGTCGAATGTTCGTTCTTTAAAAAGAACAAATGATAAAATTAATAGTATTATTCCTAAAATCAACAATGAAAATCCTATAATTTTTAAAACCATATAAATTTTAGGTAATTTATTATTTTCATTCCTTTCTTTTTGCATATTCCCTTCTTTTTTATAGAATAATAAATTTAAAATGTATTGTCAAATTTTTTAAAGTATAAATTATAAAATTAAATTCGTAATACAAATGCCTCAAAATTTTCTTAAGTAAATATCACTTGTTTTACTTAATATAAAATGAAAATTTTTTTTATTAAATTTTTAATTCAATATTAATTACTTTTGTATTAAATCCATCACTAAATGTTAGTTTAATATATAAAGTATTATAAAAAAACATATCATAATTATCAACTTCAGTTAAAATATCTCCACTCCAGCATTCAAAATCGATTTCTTCTGGAGGATCATCATCAAAAAATATTGAATAAGTACAACTTAAATTTTGAGAAAATTCCACGATTATCATAAAATATGAAATTTCATCATTCACTTCATAAATAAAATTATCTTCTTCTCTAGTTAATTCATAAATAATATTAAAAGATTTATCGGCTAAAATAATGTTTACTCCATCATCCAAAGTACCATTTACGTTAATAAATGTTTTAATTTGATTAAAATTATTATTATATGGTGTAAATTTTGCTTCAAATTGACCATCTTGCAAAACTACCTCATTACTATCAATCCAACTCCAAACACCCTCAATTACCTCAAATTCATAATTCCCTGTTTCTTTTAGAATTTTTGCTACTACTTTACCATTTTCAAAAATACTATTTGAAAGATTTTCACCATAAAAAACTTCGCTTGCTGATGGTAATTCGTCTATTATTGGTGTTTGTGGCAAAATCTCTCCATTTAAATATAAATTAATACTTGTCTTTCCATTTGAAAAAATAAAATTGTTTAAATAATCTACAGGTAATTGTATGCTAATCTCAATATAACAATTTCCACATGTGCTTACATTTATAGTTTGGTCATCAATAGAAACTAAGCTAGCCAAATTAGGAAAATTTATTTTAGTTTCATCAATCTCAAAACTATCACAAATAAACACAACAAAATCTTGAATATTATAATCATTTAATAAAATATAGTTACTACTATCATATTCTTTAAATATTTTTTCTTGTTGAATAATCTCATAATCAATAATTGCTTTATTTATAGAAAACATTTTAAAAGAAGATAATTGTTCATAACCATATAAATCTACATATGCTTCTACAAAGTAATCACCAGCTTTTGTTGGTATGTCTTCTAATTTTTCTCCTAATTTACCAGATTCATTATAATAATAAGAAAAATTTACAACTCCATATTTTGCTTCTGCACTGGGCAAATTTGCATTTTCTCCATAAGTCCAATCATTAATACTTAACTCTTCAATCCAAAAATTCTGAGAAATAAATACTAATACGGGTATTTTAATTTCTACTATTTCTTCATCATCAGTATAAAATATAGCATTCTTAAAATTCTTGCCAACATCTCCTACACTTTCATTTAAATCTTTCCAAACAACATTTAAATCGTTTGGCAAAAGTATTTGTCCTAATTTTTGCCCATAATATGCAGTAATTGAATCATAATCTAATACTAGAATTTGATAACTAAATTCAGTATCACTCGATTTCACCCCAATTGTAACATTATAAATACCCTGTTCATTTGTACTTATATATTCCTTAATAAAATAATCATTTTCAGTAAGAATTATCTCATTTTCATTAGAAATTAATTTAACTTCTGCATCATCTCCTAATGTAAAATTCTCTCCAAGATCAAAAACTCTTTGCATATTACTAACAATAACATATTCATCTTTATCGCAACCTATCAACAATAAAGGCGCAAATAAAAAAGAAAGTAAAAATAAACTACTTATTATAATTTTTTTCATTATTTCTCCTTTGTACAAATAAACTCTTATTTAATACTTCCCTATAAATAAAATCCTCTTAAAATATAAAAAAATATCAAATAATACACGCGATATTATATTATAATTTTAATAAATAAAAATCAAATAAAATTAAACATTTTTAAGATTCAATTTAAAATTTAAATATATTAAAGCAACATGGGAATAAAAGATATAAATAATATTATAAACTAAAAAAAATAGTAAGCATTATTGAAATTTGTAAAAAGATATAAACTTTTTATGAAAAAGAATCACTATTTCACTACATCTCTTTAAAAAAACTAATATATGATTGAATAAATTTATTTCAATAATTTTTAAAATCGAAATAAGTTTTAAATAATAAATTAAATTTTTGAAAAAATAATATGTTTATCCATTTTTCTAAACGAATTATGGGACAAAATAAAATAATTATAAATTTATCATTCATTTCAAATTTTGCTTTTAAAGAGAAAAAATAATAAATTTATCTTTTTATAATAAATTTATACTACCTCTTGCGCCAAAAATAAAGACAATACTAGAAAAAAATAAAAAAGATAAAAATACACCATAAAAAACTCCATTAAGTTCTACAAGGAGATTTCTTATGTTATATTTTTCAATAAAAAAAGTTATAAGAAAACATTTTTAAATTTAAAGTTTGAAATTCTATAACTTATAATTTAAAATTTTAAAAAGTTTAAATGGTGACCCCGCCGGGACTCGAACCCAGAACAAAGCCTTAGGAGGGCTCCGTAATATCCTGTTTTACTACGAGGTCATGAAATATAAAATTATTAAAGTTTATAAGCATAATTGTGAAAATTTTTATTATTTCCATTTATTCATTACACCATCTTAAAAAACTTTAAGATATTTGAACTTAGAGTAAAGCCATCTTTAAAAAGATAACATTTCTCTGACATTTTATCCTCATTAATTATGATTTTCTTACTTTTTATATTATATCATATTTTATTACATTTCTACAACTTTTTTTATTTATTTTTTATTTTCATATTGACATTTTATAACAAAATATGTTATAATTAGGCGTTTTCGCATTTTTTGTGAAAATATAAGAAATTGTCTTAAAAGTATATTGCTAAAACATTTAATTTCTTATGCTAATTTTTCTAAAAAGGAGGTAAAAGAAAAATGGCAAGCATTATTGACTTTACAGACATTTGCAAAACTTTTAAAGTCCCCTTGCGGACAAAGGGCAAATTCAGTATGTTTAAAAATTTCTTTATTAGAAAATACAAAACTATTGAAGCTCTTAAAAACATCACTTTTAAAGTAAATGAAGGTGATATTGTAGGCTATATAGGCCCTAATGGTGCTGGGAAAAGTACTACAATTAAAATTATGAGTGGTATTCTTACCCCTACTTCTGGGAATTGCGTTATTAATGGTTATGTCCCTTGGAAAAACAGACGAGAATTTGTTAAAAATATTGGAGTCGTTTTTGGACAACGAAGTCAACTTTGGTGGGATGTGCCTATTATGGATAGCTTTGAACTTCTTCGCGATATTTATAAAATTCCCAAAGATGAATTTGATAAAACTTTAAAATTATTAAACGATGCTCTAAATCTCGAAACTCTTTTAAATCGCCCGCTTAGACAATTATCTCTTGGACAAAAAATGAAATGTGAACTTGCGGGGTCGTTACTACATCACCCTAAAATATTGTTTCTTGACGAACCAACAATAGGACTAGATGCAATAACTAAATTAGCAGTTCGAGATTTTATTAAATTTATTAACAAAAAATGGAAAACAACTATTATTCTTACTACTCATGATATGAACGATATTGAAGCTCTTACTAATAAAATTATTTTAATTGGAAAAGGTCAAATACTCTATCAAGGTAGTTTCGAAAAAATTAAAGAAAATTATGCTTCTTCAAAAACTATTACTGTCGAATTTGCTAAAGATTACGACAATATAGCATTAGATGGCTATGAAATTACAAATCATGAAAAAAGATTTGCTACTTTAAAAAATTTACCTTCAAAACAATTTCATCCTAAAGAATTTATTAATGAAATTTCAAAAAATTATGAGATTATTGATTTTCAAGTAACCTCTTTAAGCGTAGACGAAATACTCGCGAAACTTTATAAACAATATGAGATAATTGAGAGGTGATAATGAATAAATCATATTTAGGAATTTTCAAAATGGAGTTTAAAGGTGAACTTCAATATAGAAATAAAGCCATATCAGGTATTTTTACACAATTCTTTTGGGGATTATTACAAATATATTTATATGTAGCATTTCTAAACGATACTCCTGTAAACGGTTTTAGCATATCACAAATGGCCACTTATATTTGGCTAGGACAGGCATTCTTTGCAATGAGATTTATCACTATGCCAAAACGAACAGGTGATAATATAGTAAATGGAAATGTTTCTTATAATTTTGTCAGACCATTAGATTTATACAATAATTGGTTCTGTGAAAATTTAGGACAAAAAATTGCAGCAACATTATTAAGGTTTCCATTAATAATTGTTATAGCATTATTTTTACCGGGCAACCTAAAAATGTACGCGCCAGTGAATATTACTGCTCTTTTATTGACTATTTTAGGTATTATTCTTGGTATATGTTTAAGTGTTGCAATTTCAATGTTTGCAGTTTATCTTACTTTTAAAACATTATCTCAAAAAGGTTCGGCTACAATTGTTGCGACAATTTCTGGGTTACTTGGAGGCATAGTCATTCCCCTCCCTTTAATGCCACAATCTCTTCAAAATGTTATAAATTATTTACCATTTAGATTTATTAGTGATTTACCATTTAGAATATATATAGGTAATATTGGTATAACTGAAGGATTAATTTTCTTAGGTATAGGTATAGCATGGTTAATAGTACTGATAATTATCGGGAAACTTCTTATTAAATCGGCTTTAAAAAACACCGTAATACAAGGAGGTTAAATGTTATATAATAAATTTCTAAAAATGCACATTAAAACTTCAATGCAATATAGATTTAATACTTTATTTATAGGTATTACACAAGTTTTAGTAAATATTGGAGAGGTTTTAGGTGTCTGGATACTTTTCTCACAATTTACATCAGTTAAAGGATATGGATTTTATGAGTGCCTTTTAATGATGGGAATTGTTTTCACCGTATTTTCTTTTGCCGAATGTTTTGCGAGAGGTTATGATGAATTTCATATGTTAATAAAATCTGGTGAATTTGATAGAATGCTTATACGACCTGTTAATATACACTACCAAATATTAGGTTCAAAAATAGAATTGACTAAATTAGCTAGAATGGCTCTTGGAATTGCGTTAGTAATAATTGCTTTAGTTAATTTAAATATTGATTGGAGCTTTTTAAAAATTTTAGTGTTAATTTCTTCTTTTATTTGTGGTATCACAACCATTACAGGACTATTTATAATAAGTGCTACAATTAGCATTTTCACAATTGAACAATTCGAATTTGTAAATATTTTTACCAACGGTGCTAAAGAAACAGCTTATTACCCAATCAACATTTACGCAAAATGGATGACTAAAATATTTACATATGTAATACCTGTTGCTTGTTTTAATTATCTGCCATTATCATATTTGTTAGAAATTGGTAATGTTCCTATGTGGCTTTGTGCCATTTCACCACTTATAGGTATAGTTTTCATTGTTCCTTGTATAATTATTTTTAATTTATGTTTAAAAAAATATAAAAGTACAGGGACTTAATATATTAAAAAAACATGTATTTGAATACATGTTTTTTAATTGTTATCAGCTGATTTAATTTTTGCAGCTTTACCAGTAAGTTCTCTAATATAATATAACTTAGCTCTTCTAGGTTTTCCTTTTCTTACCACTTCTACACTTTCAATATTAGGAGAGTGAATAGGGAAAGTTTTTTCTACACCTACACCATTAGAAATCTTTCTTACAGTGAAAGTTTCGCGAATTCCACCATTTTTTCTTGCAATAACAACACCTTCAAATGCCTGAATTCTTGACTTTTCACCTTCCTTTATTTTAACACCAACTCTTACAGTATCACCGATGTTAAATGAAGGAATGGTTTCTTTCATATTTTCCTTTTCAATTTGGTCAATGATATTAGCCATGATTTACTCCTTTTAATAGATTTTAATAATATTATTTTAAATAAGGTATGTTTAAAAATTAACCTCTCTTTCTTGCTCTTTTACGAGCTGCTTCCTGTTTTTTCTTTTTAGCAACACTAGGCTTAAGATATGCTTCTTTTTTTCTAATATCGCCGATAATTCCGTCTTTTTGACATTTTCTCTTAAAACGTTTAAGAGCACTTTCAAGACTTTCGTTTTCGCCTACCTTAACAGTTGTCAATTTTCTCACCACCTTCTAATTTATAAATTCTTTTTAATTATAATGATACATTATAATTTTGTCAAGTAAATTTACAAAATTTTGATATGTTTAACTAATGCTCCGTCTTTAAAACCTCCAATAATTTTGCCTTTAATTATTTTTCCAATAATATCAGTTTTGCTCTCTATATAACTTTTAATATAATTTTTGCTATAACCTACAAAATAATTATCAACTTTTTCTTCAACCAAAATTTCTACTATTTTATTTTTGTTTTTAACAATAAAATTATTATGAAGTTCTTCGCTTAATTGTAAAAGTTTCGCACTACGTTTTTGTTTTATTTGAGGAGGAAGATCTTTATAAATTTTACTAGCACTGGTTCCATCTCTATTAGAATATTGAAAAACATGTATAAAAGAAAAATTACATTTTTTAATAAAATTATAACTTTCTTCAAATTCCTCATCACTTTCTTCTGGAAACCCTACTATTACATCAGTAGTAATTCCAGCGTAAGGGAAATATTTCTTTAATAAAATAATGCTTTTAAAAAATTCTTCACTTGTATAATGCCTATTCATTCTTTTTAAAACACTATTGCTTCCACTTTGTAAAGACAAATGAAAATGCGGACAAAAATTATTTAAACTTTTTAAACCTTTTATAAATTCTTCACTCATAATACTTTCTTCAATAGAACTTAACCTCAATCTTTTTCCATAAGTGTCAAGTTCTTCTAAAAGCGTCAACAAACTTGGTTTGCCATCAATTTTATAATCAGTTACATTGATCCCTGTCAAAACTATTTCTTTTACATCATTATTTAACATTGCTGCTTCATTCAATATAGAAAAAATAGGTCTTGAGCGACTTCTTCCCCTTAAATATGGTATGATACAATAAGAGCAAAAATTGTTACATCCATCTTGTATTTTAATGTAAGCTCTTGTTCTAGTTTGTTTTGCAATTAAATCATCTTCATATTTCAAAGGTAATTTATTTATTTTTATAGGTTTATTAATAAAAATTTTGTCATTTTTAACTAATTTATCAATATATTTTGATATTTTTATTTTATTAGAGGTTCCAGTTATACAACTAACGCCTCTTTCACGAAATTGAATATTGTTATTTTGGCTGGCACATCCACAAATTATAATCTTTGCATTTGGATTAAATTTTCTACATCTTGCTATCATTTGCCTAGATTTTTTTTCCGCCTCTTGAGTAACAGCACAAGTATTTATTATATAAAAATCGGCAAATTCTAATTTGTCAGTTGCCTGATACCCCTTAAGTTCTAAATTATATATAAGAGAATCACTCTCATACTTATTCACTTTACATCCTAAAGTCATTACACAGATTTTCATAACAAAAAGATTTTACCAAATTTATTAAATAAAATCAAGTTTAAAAGAAAACTAAAAATTAAAATAAAAAATAGAAATTTATATTTTATTCATTTGCTCTTCCAATAAAATAATCTATAGACATATTTAAATATGATGCAATCTTAATAAGAGTTTCTAGTTTTGGCAAAGAACCATGTTTCCAGCCTCTAATATTAGATTCACTTATTAATAAATGTTTAGACAATTTCCAATGAGTAATATTATTTAATGCTAAAGCAAAGTGATATCTATTTAAAAAATCTTTGATGTCATAACCTTTTCTAATTATTTTGGTTTGATTTCTGTCTTCATCAATCCCCATTAAATAATTTATAGAACAATTCATATAATCAGCTATTTTAACAGCCGTAATAATATTAGGTATAGCTCCACGCATAAAAGACGTCATTTGAGAAGTTGTTAAATTACAATTCTGTGCAAATTTTCTCTTGGTTAAATTATTTTCAATTAAAAAATCATTTAATACTTCTGCAAAACTCATCTGCTCCCCTTATTTTTCATTAATAAATTCGACAAAATTTTTTAAATATATACTGCTTGTTTTTATTTTTACAAAATACATTTTTTTTCGACAAAACTTGCCAAATATTTCTTTTATATTGTAAAACAAATTAAGATATAATACTTGTGTAGACTGCCTACCGCTAGTAGTCAGCACTTAAAAGGATTATTTATGGAAGATATTTTAGATGTTTTGTCAATTGCTCTTTATGATAGTTTGAAAGCAGACATAAAAAAAGAAGGCAACTTTTTTATAATTACCTTTTCAGATGGACAAAAATATAGAGTTGAGGTAAAAAAAGAATAAAAATACACGGCAAATGCCGTGTATTTTTAATATACTTTATGCTGTTGGAACTTGAGGTTCTTCGGTTAATAAATTTATACTTTCTTCAATTTTTAATTTTTGACATGATACTTCATAAGCCGTTCTTTCTTCAAAAATTCCTTCGCCAATCTCCTTTCTATATGGTCTTGATTGTATTCTTCCTATTATAGAAATTTTTGTCCCAACTTTTTGATTCTGCATTAATTTAGCATTCCTTCCCCACATTATACATGGTATATAATCAGATTTGTTAAAATTAGGTCTATTTACTGCTATTAAAACATCACAAATTTGTCGGTTAAATGGTGTTGTTCTATAAACAGGTTCCTTGCAAACATATCCTATCAGTTTTAACTCATTTGAACCTTCTTTATTAATATTTTGTGCATCTAATATTTCTTTGATAAAAAAAGATAAAATTAATCTACTTTTATTGTCGATTACTCTATTGTAACTTCGCAGTTCTCCTCCGAAAGCAATATTTTGACCCTTTTCCAAACTTAAATTATATGCTTTAATTAATTTCTCTGAAATAGTAAATGGTAAAATATCAACATTATCTGATAGTCTTTCTACAGCAATTTTACCTTCATAAAAGACTTCTCCTTCTACTTCAAATTTACTTTCTGGTGCCTCTAATATTTCTCCTAATAAACATCCTTTATTATTTGGCACACTAATTGCTGTTGTATTCATAGTATCTCCTTTTATTAATCCTTATGTTGTACTCCATTTGCATCTATATGATATGCTTCTTTATAAACTAATTCGCCTACACTTGTAACTTTATATCCTTTCATTGTTAACCAATCTAAACTAAGCCTTAATGCATCTACTACATTATCAGCATTATTATGCATTAAAATGATGGATCCGTTTTTAACCTTCTTCATTACTCTATCTGTAATCTGACTAGCTGATATCCCTTTCCAATCTAAAGTATCTACATCCCATTGGATAGTCTTCAAATTCATTGAGGAACATAATGACAACAATGTATTGTTATATGAACCAAAAGGTGCTCTAAATAATTCAACATCTTTCCCAGTTATATCTTTAATTTTAGATATAGATGTATTTAACTCATTTTCCATAGTGTTACTGTCAAGCTTTACCATATCGGGATGTGCATTAGAATGAGTTCCTATTTCCATACCAGCTTCATCTATCTTCTTAACCATATCAGGATATTCATCTACCCAAAATCCTACTAGGAAAAAAGTCGCCGTCACATTATATTCTTTTAAAACTTCAAGTATCTCTTCTGTTTTATCCGCACCCCATGCCGCATCAAAAGTAATTGCTACTTGTTTTTCGTCCGTGTCAACACAATAAATAGGAACTAACCTTGTAGATTGCCCAAACCAAACATTTGCACAAGCGCTTCCTTTAAATGCTACACAAAGTAAAATGACTACCGCAAGCATAGCAAAAAAAATTTTAATTGTTCTTGATTTGATTACGCAAAATGGCATTACAAACCTCGCTTTTAATGATAAAATATAATAAAAATAAATCAAATAAGAAAAGTGTTGCAATATAAGAGTTTTTATTGAAATTTGTCGAATATTTTCTTATTCAATTCTAATATATTGAACCTACTATAAAATTATGACAAACTAGAAATAAAAAATCTCATAGAAAGATCTATGAGATTTATTGTTTAATTTTTTTATCTAAATGTTGACCTCTATATAATCATTAAATGATGGTAAACTAATTTCCCCATTATAAGCAGCCATCTTCATTAAAATGCTTCCCTGATCACTAACACTTTCCCCTTGAACTGCAAAAAGATTACCATTTTCCAAAATAATAAACATTTCATATTTTATATTTTCTTCATTAATTAAACCACTTACAAGTAAATGATATTTAACTGTGTTTCCTTCATCAGCTACTTCTGAAACCACACTTAAACTGTTATTATTTACTTGAACATCAATCATAGTTTCAATTAAATTTTCAAAATCATCATATGAAACTTCTGCAGGTATTTGAATTGATGATGTTTGTAAATTATATTTTAATTTTTGACCATTCATATTTAAATACATTACTTGATCAATAATATAATAATATGCCTTATCTTTTTGACTTTTAATAGTCATTTTTATTGTTTTATTTTCAAGATCAATTTGACCATAAATAGTCCCTTCATTTTTCTGACCATCAACTAAGGTAGATATTTCCATCGAAAATTCATATTTGCTTAATTGAAAACATCCAGATTCATCATATTCATCAAGAGTTTTTGTTATCGTATTAAAATCTGCATTAGTATACTTTGAACTTGAGGTATCTATTCTAATGGTTTCCTCATCCCCTCCACAGCCTGCAAGTAAAAATGTAACTAATAAAATTAAAGTACAAAACAAAGAAGTTATTAAAAATCTTTTGTTATTTTTTGTTTTTGACATATTCCCTCCTTTTATATAGAATAACAAACTTAAAAATTTAAGTCAAATTTTTGTATAATAATATGTATTAAAAAAAACTCAAAAATTTAATGTTTTTATTAAAATCTTGAGTTTTTTATTTGTCCATTATGAAATAATTTTTATAAATCAATTCATTTTATTAATAGTAAAGAAATTTTTCTTTATAATTTCATTTCCGGTTGTAAGTCTATCACTTTGCGGTATTTTTCTTGTATCTAATGCCAATATTTTTAATCCAAAATCAACTGCTAACGTTATATTTCCATTTGCACTACAAGCATAGAATACATTTTGACAATTTTTTGCAAAATTTATATATTTTAAACCTTTACGATATCTCGCAGAAAGAGGAAATTGATTAACCGCTATTTTTTTAATAAAGCCGTTATCAGTAACTGCTATAATATCAGTAAAATCAATTTGGCTTGCAAATATAACACTATCATTATCTTCAAGATTGATACCTCTTACTCCTGCAGAAATTCTCCCTTGAACTGGAATATCACTCTTTTCAAAGTTCAATGACATTCCTTTTCTTGTTAACATCAAAATACTAGTTCCACTCTTATCCATTTCCACATTAATAACTTCATCTCCATCATTCAATTTGCATGCTTGATAGAAAGACTTATTTACTACGATATCACTTGCTTCTGATTTTTTAACCATACCAAATTTTGTCATAAATAATATTTGACCATCTTTTGGCAATTTCATAATGCAAATTGGAACTTCATTTAAAATAGTAGATTTTTCAATTGACAAAAGAGAAAAACCTTTATCTCTCCATTTACATTCTTTTAAATTATTTACAGAAGTTTTTATAGCATTCCCTTGGCTTGTAAAGATAAGTATTGTATCACTTCCGCTAAAAGTATCTATTTGTTTTGCTATATCAGTAATAGTAGAATTATCGCCAAGTGTTTTTTGTGACATTGAATAATTTTTTGATGTAACTTTCTTAATCGTATTTCCTGCACTAATAGCAATTACAAAATTTTTGCTACTTTCGTCATTTTCAACGGTAGTTTCTATAGAAATTTCTTTATTATTTCCTATTTTTGACAATCTTGGAGTGCTGTATGCTTTTTTTATTTCAAGTATTTCCTTTTTAACAACATCATATTGTGCTTTTTTAGAAGATAATATTTCTTCATACTCTGCAATTTTTTTCTTTAAATAAGCGAGTTCTTCTTCTAATTTATCAACTTCCAAATGTACAAGTCTTGCAAGACGCATGTCAAGAATTGCTTGGGCTTGTTTTTCGCTTAAAGAAAATCTGTCTCTTAATCGTTGTTTTGCTTCAGTAGTAGTAGCTGACTTTTTTATAATTTTAATGACTTCATCAATGTTTTTTATTGCAATTAACAACCCTTCAACAATGTGTGCTCTCTCGCGTGCCTGATTTAATTCATATTTTGTTCTTCTAACTATAATTTCTCTTTGATATTGAGCGTAATAAGAAATTATATCAAGCAAACCAAGCAATTTAGGTTTTCCGCCTGCAATAGCGACCATGTTAATTCCATAAGAAATTTGTAAATTTGTTGCTTTAAAAAGATGCTCAAGAATTTTTTTAGGATCAGCTTCTTTTTTAAGTCTGATAACTGCTCTCATACCATTTCTATCAGATTCATCTCTAATTTCAGTAATAGAAGCAAATTTATCCTTGTTTTGTTCCTTTAATTCTGCAATTTTTTGTAATAATTGTGCTTTGTTTACCTGATAAGGTAATTGCGTTATAACTATATTACTTTTATCTCCACTTTTTTCTATAAATACTTTTGAACGAATTAATATTTTTCCTTTTCCAGTTCTATAAGCCTGCTCAAGGCCACCATCTTCATCGATTATTTCCCCTCCAGAAGGAAAATCGGGACCTTTTATAATCTTCATCATTTGATCAAGTTTAATATTGGGATTATTGATGTAAGCGACAACACCATCTATAGTTTCTCCAACATTATGAGGAGGTATGTTCGTCGCAACACCAACAGCGATTCCTGTTGCACCATTTATAAGCAAGTTTGGGAATCTGCCCGGAAACATATCTGGTTCTTTTAAAGTGTCATCAAAGTTTAAACTCCATCTTACTGTATCTTTATCAAGATCTCTCATAAGTTCCAGAGCAAGAGGTGTCATTCTGGTCTCCGTGTAACGCATTGCCGCAGGGCTATCTCCATCAATAGACCCAAAATTTCCATGCCCATCAACTAATGGTGCTCTTAAAACCCAATCTTGTGCCATTCTACACATTGCATCATATACAGAACTATCCCCATGTGGATGATATTTACCAAGACAATCACCAACTATTCTTGCGGATTTTCTATATGGCTTATCTGGTGTAACTCCAAGTTCAAGCATTGAATATAAAATCCTTCTTTGAACTGGCTTTAGTCCATCTTCTACTCTAGGCAATGCTCTATCCATAACTACACATTCAGTATAAGGAATCATTGACTCATGCAATACTTCACTCATACTTTTATAGATTATTCCCTTTTCACCGCCACCTGCTGAACTAGAACTTTCTTGAGGATTATCTTCGATATTATAATTTTTGTCTTCAGCATTTTCGTCTAAATTATTATCTTGATAATCCATTTTTTCTTGTTCGAAATTTTCTTCTTGCATAATTTCTCCTGATTATAAATTTTTAACAAAATCATTATATTTTTTTGTAATTTTTAAGAAATTCATCTTCTTTATCAAAATTCGCATATTCATTTATATATCGCTTTCTTGCTTCTATATCATCGCCCATCAAAGTTGTAACCATTTTCTCTGCTTCCGCTGCATCTTCAATAGTAACTTGAATTAAGTTTCTTTTTTCAGGATCCATAGTAGTATCCCAAAGTTGTTCTGGATTCATTTCTCCTAAACCTTTATATCTTTGAAGGCTATAATTCCTTCCCGCCCTAGCAATAGCATCAGGCAGTTCGTTATCTGAATAGACATATTCTACATAATCTTTCTTATAAACTTTATATAACGGTGGTAAACCAATATATACATGCCCATCATTAATTAACTCTCTCATATATCTGAAAAAGAATGTTAACAAAATAGCACGAATATGCGCACCATCTTGGTCAGCATCACTTAGAATAATAACTTTATTATACCTTAAACTAGATAAATCAAAATCTTCTCCGATTCCAGTATTAAGCGCTGAAATTATGGTTCTTATTTCTTCATTTGCAAGAACTTGGTCAATTCTCTTTTTTTCTGCGTTTAAAGGTTTTCCTCTTAATGGTAATATAGCTTGAAAACGTCTGTCTCTTCCTTGTTTTGCAGACCCTCCAGCAGAATCTCCTTCAACTATAAAAAGTTCAGCATTTTCTCTATTTTTAGAAGTCGATGCGGCAAGTTTTCCTACTAGATTAAAATTTTCTGCGGAATTTTTTGCCCTCGTCAACTCTTTTGCTTTTTTCGCAGCCTCTCTAACCTTTGCTGCCCCTTTTGCTTTGTTTACTATTATCTCGGCAGAAGTGGATAATTTTTTATCTTTTAAAATATTTGAAAGTTCTTTAATTGTTATTCCTTCAACCAACGTTTTGGCTTCTGGATTACCTAATTTTGTTTTAGTCTGTCCCTCAAACTGAACATTGTTCATTTTAACATTTAATACAACAGTTAAACCTTCTCTAAAATCTTCTCCTAATAAATTTGCTTCTTTCTCTTTTAAAAAATTATTAGTTCTAGCATATTCATTCATAACTTTAGTAAAAGCACTTCTAAAACCTGTTTCATGAGTGCCTCCTTCAACAGTAGGAATATTATTAACAAATGAAAAAGAATTCTCGGTATAACCATCTGTATAAACAAAAGCAACTTCTAAATCAAAATTCTTATCTTCTCCATGAAAAAATATAGGTTTGGAAAAAAGTTTACTTTTACCCTCGACTAAATATTCTACAAAATCACTTATTCCGCCTTCATAGTGATAATTTTCTTCTCTATCTGTATTAAGATCAACTAATTTGATTTTTAAACCTTTATTCAAAAAAGCCAACTCTCTTGCACGATTACAGATAGTTTCAAAGTTAAATTTCAAATTCCCAAACATATCACTGTCTGGCAAAAATGTAACCTTTGTCCCAGACTTGTCAGTTTTCCCTATCATTTTTAAAGGTTCAATCGGAACACCACTATGCATTTTACCATCTTCATCCATATATGAATGAAAACCTATATAATATTCTTTCCCGCCTTTATAAACTGTTACATTGCACCACTTAGAAAGAGCATTTGTAACAGACGCCCCTACGCCATGCAATCCGCCTGAAAATTTATAATTATCAGTGTTAAATTTTCCACCAGCATGCAATGTAGTATATACAACTTCAACTCCAGATTTATGTAAAGTTGGATGATTGTCAACCGGTATGCCTCTCCCATCATCTTCAACAGTAGCAGAACCATCTGTATTTAAAGTTATAGTAATAGTACTTCCATAACCATTTGAAATTTCATCTATTGCATTATCAACAATTTCCCATAGTAAATGGTGCATACCTTTAGAACCGGTAGTGCCTATATACATACCAGGACGAAGTCTAACTGCATCTAGTCCTTCAAGAACAACTATATCTTTTGCATCATAATTTTTTTCTGCCATTTTCGCTCCTATAATAAAAATCTTGCTAATTTATTATAGCATAATTATAAATTTTAAACAATTATTTTTCGACAAAAATAAAATAACTAAAATACTGTATAATTCTCTTTTTTTACAAAATAAAAATTTAATCAGAATTGTTTAAAATAAAATAATCTAAAATAAATTAATTCAAAATATTTAAAAGCAGTCTTAAAAACTTTTTTAATTAATATTCTTTTTTAAATGATTATTATAGTTTTTTATTGAACACGTGTTGTATTTTTATAAAATATTTTGTATAAATATACATTTTTGTTAAGTTTATAAAATTAAAATTAATATTGTAATAATTAAGTTATGTTTGCGTATGATAATTTGGGAGAATATATGAATAAAATTGTATTAACAGGTGGCGGAACTGCAGGACATGTTTATCCTTCACTAGCAATCAAAGAAGAATTGGGCAATAACTATGAATACCATTATATAGGCGGAAATGGTATGGAAAAAGATATTATTGCAAAAGAAAAAGATATAATTTATCATACTATAGAACCAGTCAAATTGGTTAGAAAACTAACATTAAAAAATCTTTTAATACCAATTAAATTGATTAAATCCATCTTACAAGCAAAAAAAAATTTAAAAAAAATAAAACCTAATATTGTATTTTCGAAAGGTGGTTTTGTTGCTGTTCCTGTTGTTATTGCCTCGCATATGCTTAAAATTCCTATAATTAGTCATGAGTCGGATTTAAGCATGGGACTTGCAAATAAAATAATTTTAAGATATTGTGATGTGATGTGTGTATCTTTTGAACAAACCACTAAATTATCAAAAAAATGTTTATATACCGGTCAACCTATTAGAAAAAAAATATTAAATGGCAACAAAAATAATTTAAACTTATCGACAAATTTTAATGATCAAAAAAGAAATTTATTGATAGTTGGAGGCTCTTCTGGAGCAGAATTTTTGAACAATTTAGTCACAGAAAATTTTGATAATTTATGTAAAAATTATAATATTTTGCACTTGTGTGGTAAAAACAATAAAAATAAACTACAAAATTTAAACTACAAACAAATTGAATATGCACAAAATATGGGAGATTATCTTGATTGGGCTGATATTGTTTTATCAAGAGCAGGATCTGGTGCTATTAATGAATTTTTAGCACTAAAAAAACCTATGCTTCTTATCCCCCTTTCTAAAAAATGCTCTAGAGGTGATCAAATTGAAAATGCACATTTATTTAAATCTTTAAATATTGCTCTTGTTCTTGAAGAAGAAGACTACAACAAAGATGTTTTACTAAAAAAACTCGATGACCTTTCAAAAAATATATCAACTTATAAAAATAATATGAAGAAAGTGTCTACAGAAAACGCGAGCAAAAAAATAGCAAATTTAATAATTAGTAAGTTATCAAAATCATAAAAAAGCAGTCATGAATACTGCTTTTTTTATAAATTATTTTAAATGATACTATTATAAACTATAATTTAAACTAGCAAACTCTTCCATGAGGCGCTTAAGAGTTGATTCGTTGTTTTGAAGTTTCAACTTTTCATTTTCAACGAGTTCTACAGGGGCTTTAGAAATAAATCCTTGACTTGACAACATTCTTTTTGATCTTTCAATCTCAAATTTAACATTTTCTATCTCTTTTAATATTTTTTCTTTTTCTTTTTCATTGTCAACGAGTTGCCCCATAGGAATTAAAATTTTTGTATTATCAACTAAAACTCTTGTACATTTTTCAAGTGGTTCACTTGATAGAATTTCTACACTACTTCCATGAGATAATTTTGCTATTTCCTGCAAATTTTCTTTTAATAAAATATCTTCTTCGTCTTCACAAATAAAGTAAATGCTCGTTTTTTTATTGTCTGCAACATTATAACTTGCTCTAGCATTTCTTATCGCCTTAATAATCTCAATTATTCTATCAAAATTATTGCTTGTATTTTTGATTTTTAACCTATTTGGATATTGAGTTAACATAATTGTTTTTTCATGTTTTGGAAGTTCTTGGTATATAAGTTCTGTAACAAAAGGTATAAATGGATGAAACAATTTCAATAAATTATCTAAAACAAATAGTAAAATATTTTGAGCCCTCTTTTTGTCTTCTTCGTCTCCGCTATACAAATCTACTTTACATAATTCAATATACCAATCACAGAATTTAGAAACGGTAAATTCCATTAAACTGCTTGTTGCAACTCCTAAAGCATATTTACTTATATTTCTATTTACGGATTTGATAAGCTTATCTAATTCTGATAAAATCCATTTATCTTTTTCTTTTAAATCAAGATTGTTAATTGAAACAATTTTTATGTCTTTTATATTTTGAAGAACAAATTTGCTGGCATTAAATAATTTATTTATAAAGATTTTTGCCTCTTTTGCCTTTTCTTCACCATATTTAATATCAGTACCCATGCTCATTCCGTTAATTAAACTTAACCTCAAAGCGTCAGCACCATATTTTTCTATCATATCAATAGGATCAACACCATTGCCAAGATGTTTTGACATCTTAATGCCTTTAATATCTCTTACAAGACCATGAATTACAACATCTTTAAACGGAACATTATCCATGAATTTTAATCCTGAAAATACCATTTTAGATACCCAGAAAGTAATAATATCATATCCAGTTACAAGTGCAGAGGTTGGATAATAATATTTTAAATTGTCAGTTTTGTCAGGATATCCTAATGTGGAAAACGGCCAAAGTGCAGACGAGAACCATGTATCTAAAACATCTTGATCTTGTGTTAAATGTTCACTGCCACAAGTAGGACATTTTTGTGGATTCTCTTCTTCAGATGCAAAAGTGTGTCCATGTTCACATGTAAATACTGGAATACGATGTCCAAGCCATATTTGACGTGAAATACACCAGTCTTGTATATTTTCAAGCCAATTTAAATATGTTTTTTCATATCTTTTTGGATGAAATTTTATTTCCCCTTTTTTAACTGCCTCTATCGCCGGCCGTGCAAGCTCTTTCATTTTAACAAACCATTGAGTCGATATTCTTGGTTCAGTAAAACTACCGCATCTTTCACATGTTCCGACCTGATTTTTGTATTTTTCCTTTTTAACTAAATAGCCACCTTCCATTAATGCTTTTTCGATAGCTGGTCGTGCTTTAATTCTATCCATTCCAGCAAAAGCACCAGCACTTTCAGTCAAAAGCCCATTATCATCAATACAATGAATAACCTCTAGATTATGTCTTAATCCTATTTCATAGTCATTTGGATCATGCGCAGGCGTAATCTTAACCGCACCCGTTCCAAAACCCATTTCACAATATTCATCAGCAATCAACTTAATTTTTCTGTTTACTAATGGCAAAATTAAATCTTTACCAACTTGTCCTTTAAATCTTTCGTCATTAGGATTAACTGCGACTGCGGTATCTCCAAATAAAGTTTCTGGTCGAGTTGTTGCTATGACTACCTCGCCACTTCCATCAGCAAAAGGATATCTAATATACCATAAGTATGTATTTTGATCAATATGGATATTTTCATTATCAGAAATAGTAGTTTTGCAACTAGGACAATAATTTACAACCCTCTTACCACGATAAATTAAGCCTTGTTTATAATATTCACAAAAAACATGTCTTACCGCTCTACTTCTTACTTCATCCATTGTAAAAGCAAGTTTAGACCAATCACATGATATTCCAAGTTTTTTAAGTTGGTCACAAATAACATGAGTATAATTTTTATACCAATCCCAACCTCTTTTTAAAAACTCTTCTCGTCCTATTTCTTCTTTAGTTATACCATTTCTTTTTAAATCTCGAACAAGCACCTGCTCTGTTGCAATTGCAGCATGGTCTGTTCCAGGGAGCCATAAAGCATTGTACCCTAACATTCTTTTATATCTAATTAAAATATCTTGAATTGTGTTATCAAGAGCATGACCAATATGAGCTTTGCCTGTAACATTAAGCGGAGGCATAACAATAGAATAAGGTTGTCTTTTATCTGGATTAGAAACAAAAAAATTCTCTTTTAGCCAAAATTTATAAAGCTCCGGTTCAAATAATTCAGGTGTATAATTTTTATCCATAGCAACTCCTTCTAGGCATTATACAACAATTAAAAATCAAAAATCAAGTAATTTGCCAATTTGCATGTTGATATTAAAAAATTTCATATTGACAATTAGCTTAATGTATTATATAATTTAACTATCGGTCAATTAATTATTAATTATTAAACATTAATTAAAATAAGGAGTTAATATGAGTTATAAAACTAAACATGTAATTAAGGTTCCATCAATTACAAATTATACTCATGATATTATTGAAAAGGAAAGGAAAGAATCTCTTGGTGTATCTATAAATCCTAAAACTGACACTATGCAAATCTCTTTTTCATATAAAACAAAAGGCTCTATAGATTATGGTTTTCATTTATTTAAATTTAATAATTTTGAACTTTGTCAGTCTGATTTTTATACATTACAAGATTCTATTTATAGTCTAAGCAATTATTTTAAATACTTTAAATGTAATATAGACTCAGTTGAAAAGAAATTGGAACAAGTTTTTTTGGAACTTATAAAAGATAATGGTTTAGAAGTTTTAAATAAAATTCCTTCAGTTATATATAGTGAAAGTTTTATAAAAGGTGTTAAACGTATAATTAACCAAAAAATTCTTCAGCAAGTCGAAGAGGCAATACCATATAAATCAAAGAAAGAAATTATGAATAATGTTGAAAATTTTAGAAATCTTCAAGAAAAAGTATTACAAGAGAGAATTGAAAAGAAAAAAGAAATTGAAGAAATTTATGAAGAATTAAGAAAAATTTAAAAAAAAGATATTGACATTTTTAATTTTAATGTTATAATGACAATGTAAATGAATTTTGATGAATAACAAAAGGATCAAAAATCAATTTAATTTGATAATTTACAAATAAAAAACAACGAATGGGCTAAATGGTTGTAGATATAACCTATTTAGTCAATTTTTTATGTAAAGGAGTAAAAATGAGAAAAGATTTAAAAGAAAAATTAGAAAAAATTGAAGAATTAGAAAAAGCTTTAAATACTGTTAAAAACGAGCTTGAATTTCATTATTCAAAACTTATTCTAGAATTAGAGAAAAGTAATCAAACAAAATTCTCTCATATTGAACAAAGAGTTGACTTTTTATTGTCTAACAATCCATGTTCAAAAGAACTTGAATATTTAAAAGAACTTGTTTTAACTAACTTAAAAGAATATTCAAATATAATATTACAACTTCGCGAACAAATGGTTAAACAAAACAGCATTATTAATCTAGCAGCTAAAAACGCTGTTGATTCGGCTTTGCAAGGAGAAATACGTGCTTTGGTTGTCTCTGAAATTAAAACTATGGTTAGCGATACTGGCAAAACAATGCTTTATGATGAAAGTAAAAATTCTATTTTAGGAGTTTCTAAAGATGTTACTGAAGATGTTATTTCCGTGCTTCAAGATAAAATTTCATCTTTAATAGTTGAAGACCATGAAAACTTGACTCCTGAGGAAACTTCTTTGATGGAACAAGAAAAAAGAAAAGCCACCGTCTTGGCTCTTGAAAGACATCAATCTTTTCAAAAATTATATTCTATATTACAATCTGGTTTAATGCCTATGCTTGTTGGGCCTGCAGGAACTGGTAAAAGTACAGCTATTGAACAAGCCGCTTTTGAATTAGGTCTTGATTTTTATACTAGTAACAGAGTTCAAATGGCTTATGAACTTACTGGTTACAAAGATGCAACTGGAAAATATCAACCTACACAATTTTACCAAGCATATAAAAATGGCGGGGTTTTCTTTCTAGATGAAATTGATGGATCTTCTCCTGAGGCTCTTGTCACAATTAATACAGCTATGGCCCAAGGTTATATGTCCTTCCCAGATGGAAAAGTATATATGCACGAAAATTTTAAATTTGTAGCCGCTGGTAACACATATGGTACAGGTTATAATACTCAATATGTTGGAAGAAATGAACTAGATGCTGCAACTTTAGATAGATTTGTTGTAATAAAATGGGATTATGACAAAAACCTTGAAAGAAAACTAATTAATGATCAAGACTTATTAGATTTCGTTTGGGAAATAAGAAGAGTTGTTTCAAAATTAAAATTACCAATCATTATATCTACTAGAGGACTTATAAACTTAAACAAACTTGCTAAAATTAAGGATTATTCTTTAACAGAAGCATTAGAAAATGTTTTATTTGAAGGCATTGATCCTCAAAACATCTACACTATTTTAAGAGAAGTTAAGATAAACAATAAATATACCATTGCTCTTCGTTCTCTTGCAGACAATTTACATGCAGAAGAAAAAAATTAAAAAGGTAAAATATGAAAAAAGAAACATTTTATAATAACAATAAACAAATAATACATTATCAATTTGATTCAATATTAGAAATATTAGATTTTATAGAAAAAAATAAACGTATTACATCGTCAGAAAGTAGTGAAACTGGCGACAAAAATTTTACTGGTACTAATTCTTTTGCTCAAGCATTTGATATGTGTAAAAATGGATATTTTTCTAAAAACGTCGAATCTTTTCAAAACATTTTTTTTAAATTACAAGAAATAATAACAAAAAAAATACAACTTATTAAAGTTAAACATGATTTTGTAGGAGGATTCCCAGATGTTCCA
This sequence comes from uncultured Clostridia bacterium, assembly GCA_944372505.1. Taxonomy (GTDB): domain Bacteria; phylum Bacillota; class Clostridia; order Christensenellales; family UBA1242; genus Caccovivens. Next base: position 74,138 of record CALVZK010000003.1, read on the forward strand.
TTATATTTAATAGGACATCCATTAAACATGATTAATTTAGACATAAAACAAAAAAAAGCATTACCTAAAATCATTTTTCATTTTAATGCTTCTATTTCTTCTTGCAAGAAGAAAAGTACAATAGAGAAAAAAGGACTTGTTACTTTATTATTATATGAAATATTTAAAAGATTAAATTTCCCAGTAGAAATTCATCTTCACGAAGTTTGTTCTCATAGGGATATTGTTTTGAATAATAGTTTAATATTACTTAAAGAAAATGATATGTTAAATATTTCTAAAATCTATTTCCCACTTGTTCATCCTTCATTTTTAAGAAGAATTATGTTTGCTTTAGAAGAAAGAATACCTGAATTAAAATATACGCAATCTTTTTTTTCCGGCTATGGATATCCTTACCCAATCAAAGATTTTTTAAGTTTAACAAATCAAGATGTTGATGATTCATCCATTCATATATTTAGTGATGATTATGAATACGAAAATATTAAATCCGCTTTAAAACAAGCAATTAATTCAATACAAAACCAAAAGAAACTACAAATCGATACAGAAGAATTTTTTAAGTCTATAGACTCTTTTGATTTTTCATCCATTCAAACATTTAATGATTATGAAAGAGAATAATTGATTTTATAAATTTAAATCTTCAATTTTAAAATCTGCACTATTTATTTGCTGTGCTCTCGCCCCTATCTCTAAAGCAGGTTTTATGTCATGAACATAACTATTCCCTATTACAAACAACTCGCTAGGACTTATGTTTTCGAGTCTTACGATATGATTATATAATCTTTTTTTTAAAATATCATTGTTATCGAATTTATTTTCAAAAATACCTTTAAATAGAGATAAATCTATATTTAAATTATTGCTTATTTCATAAATTTCTTTTAAAGTTGAGTTTGATACAATATAAAGATGATATTTCTCTGCTAACATTTTCAAAATTTTATTATCAACTACATTACAATTGGAATAATCAATTTCACATTTATTATTTTCTCGATATTTAATCCATGTCTGTATATCTAAATTATATTTTATTAACTGTTTAACGATCTCCTCATCGCTAAACTCTTTTTTCTCGACAGATTTATGAACCTTTTTATATTTTTTTAAATCTAAACTCTTAAAAAGAACACTTGCTGCTTCTTTACAATATAATTCCCAATTTAACCAATTGACACCACTATATAATGTGTCATCAAAATCAAAAACTACAACCTTTACTTCCTCTTCTAAACTTATCTTCCCCATCCATGTTTTTCTTTTGAAAACTATCAATCCCAAAATAGTTTGCATTAAAACCGGCACTAAAACAATGAAATAAATTAAATATATATTATTTATTAAAAAAGGGGCTAAAAAATAAAACGTGTAATCAATATCTTTAGGTAACCCCAATAATAAATGTAAAATTGGATAATAGCAACAAGCCAGAATTATTACAAAAACAAGTGAGCAAAAACAATTAATATATCCTCCAATTTTTATATAATAATCGACTTTGTTTTTGCTTTTAATATTTTGATTTACATAAATTCCTATACCATTTGAAATACCAAAACCTATAATTTCGCTAAAATACGCTATTCCAATAATTGCATTAAAATAAGTTAAATTTAAAAGATTCATTTTATTTGCGATTACGGAACTTACTGTTAAATAAATAGCTACAATTAAGTATCGTAGTAATAGCCACTTTGCACTTCTATATGTTTTAAAAAAATATTTTCAAAATTCTTTTTTTATCATATCCCAGTTTTAAAAATCCTAAAACCAATTATAAATTACAGTTCAATACAATTAATTTTTTAGATTTATTTTTTTTACGATTTATATATTTTATTTTTAAAGCATTTTTATTATAGGTTTAGATTTATCAAAAACTAAAAAGTTTGTTTAATAAACCAATCCCCATTCATATATGTTCCTAAGATTTATCATTAAAAAAAATTTAGCTGTAATCTTTTAACTAATTATTTGTTCTTTTCTGTTACAAGTTCTAAATTTAACACGCTTCACTTCATTTAATTTTATTAAAATTGTCTTAAATGTCAAACTTAAAATACTTTTTAACTAATTTTATATTATGCAAAAACAATATTAAAACATAAATATCAAAACTTGTTTATAAACCTTTAATAAAATAGACCTCCCTTCACTAAAATAATTATTGCTCTATTTATTTTTGTAAAAATTAACTATTTTATTAAAATCGCATTACTTAAAGAATAACAATATAAATAACGTTAAATTCATTTTGTAAAAATTTTATTAAATTAAATTTTTTATCTTGACTTTACAAAAATAATCTTTTATTCTTTATGTGGAGGGAGAATCATGAATGATAGCATTGATAAGTTATACAAAGAATTTCAAAAAGAAATAGAAAAAAACGACAAGATTGTGAAAGAAGAAATGAATAAAAAATCACGTTTAGAAATGCTAGAAGATTATGACAATTTTGTAAAAGAAAATAAATGTAAAATCAAGGAGGAAAAAAATGATAGAAAAAAATCCTCTAAATAAACACAAATATATTGCTATAGACTCTAACATTTTAAGGTCTTTAACGTTTTTAAATATACTAAAACAAACCTACGGCTATGTTGACTTTGCTAAATGCAATGATCCTCTACTTCAAAAGAATGGTAATTATTTATTAAACTTGTATAAACTAATTCTTCAAGATAAATTAAGAATAGTTATAGTTAATTCTGTTTATCAAGAGAATCGTCACATAGATAGTGTAATTAATTTTGTGAAAAAATACTGTTATTTTATAAAAGATTATGGACAACTAAAAGAAAAAAAACTAAAAGAAATTGATTCATTGGCAAAAGCTTATTGTAGTTCCTATACTAAAAAAGGAGTAAGAATGCCGGCTCCTATGCAAAAAACTTATAATTCATATGTAAATGATGTCATCCCTATAAATGATTGTTATATAATGGCTGAAGCAACTATAGAAAATTGTTGTCTCCTAACCGCTAATGGAAAAGATTTTATTTTTAATCCAAAAAATCAAGATAAAAGTTCAAAATTTAATGATAGAACAAAAGGAATTGTAGACATAAACATTCTTCATGGATATTATGAAGAAGAAAAAGATTCTTCTTTGTGTCTTGTCCCTCATGCATTTCATATAAGTTTATTTGGTGCTTTAATAAAAAATGGTATAGATGATTTACAAATAACACAACCAAATGAAGATAATATTGAAAATGAAAATTAATTTAATAAATTTTATAGTTATTATATAAACATGAAAAACAAAACTATTATAAATTAGTTTTGTTTTTTTACATTAAAAAAACATTTTTTGCATAATGTTTATATTATTTTATTTTAATATGTTTGACTTTTTATTTTTTACTCATTATAATATTAAATATAAATATCTTGGGGAGATCAACATGCAAAAACAACATGTTCCTACACAAACAAAAATTGATTTAAATAATTTTGTTATTCGTTTAGGGAAAATATTTTCAAATATTTCAATTTTATTTTTAATTTTGTCGTTTTGTGGAATTTTATCGTTTGTAGCAACAGCGTTTATATTTTTAATAGGTTTTATTTTAATCATACTATCTATTGGTACAGTTTTCGTTTATATCCCTAATTATTGGGATAATTTGACAAATGCAAGTCGAATTTCGGCAGAAATTTCTTCGTTCTTTTTACAATATTGGTACATTTTTATTGCTTTTACTATTTTGTTCTCTATACTATCATTAATCTTTTTAAAACTAGATAAAAATAATAAACATACTGCTCGAATAGTCATTTCTAGTATAGTTGTCGGAATAGCCATTGTTGCAATTATTGTAATTTTAACAGGAGTAATAAGATGAAAACGGTAAATTTCAAAGTGGTCGGTATAAACTCTAAAATGATACCAAATTTTAAAATAGACAATGAAATTATTAAATTTAAAAAAAATGAATTTGATTCTTATGAAACAACATATCAAACTGATAAAGATGAAATTGAATTAACTGTTTCAAGAAACTTGGAATTAGCAAGTAAATTTTGGTGGCTTTATGCATTAATTTCTTTCATTGTCAGTATATTCGGCATTTTTGAACCCCCTTATGACAAAAAAAATATTGTAATAGATTGCAAATTTAAAATTAAATTAAATGAATTTAATGAAATAAAACTGACATTTAATTCTCTTACAACAAATGGAAAAGCCGTAGAAATTAATACTTTAAATGAATATGAAGAAATAAAAAATGAATTCTATGTTGATAAAAAACTAAAAATAAGATGGATATTGTTGCTAGTTTCAAAAATTTTAATTTGGATAGCATTAATAATAGTTATCGTATTTTTAGTAAAAAATAAAATTTAAGGAGTTGAAATGAAAGTTTATATTAAAAATAAGTTTTGGTCTATTGGCGGAGGTTCTGCAGTTCTTGATGAAAACAAACAACCTATTTATAAGGTTAAGGGCAGAGTTTTTAGCATTACAAGAGTAAAATATGTATGTGATTTAGAAGGGAAAAAACTATTTAAAGTACGCAATAAATGGTTTAATTGGTTTGTGCATAGAGCATATATTTATGATGCAAACAAAAATAAAATTGCTACTGTTAAAGATAAATGGTTTAATGTTAATCAAGAATATTTTATTTTAGGTTATAAAGACGAAATTAAAATAAATGGAAAATTTTTCGGTCTATCTTCTCAAATTTTAAGAAATGGCGAAATAATAGGAACAATAAAAAGACAATTTACTGTTTTTAAAGATGCTTTTGAATTAGAGGCTAACCATGAAGATATCCCATTTTTGATAGCTTTAGTGATAGCAATAGATAACATCACTGATAAAAAAACAAAGCTTTTATAATAAGGCATAGTGGAAAAAACTGGTATTAAAGCAACAAAAAACTACTTAAAAAAATCTATATTATTACTCAATGGTAATGAATAAAAAAACTGGAACCATTTTATATTTTACATTTAGATAAAAAAACAAAGTCTTAAAGACTTTGTTTTTTACTCTAATTCGTTATCTTCCAAGGTTTCTTGGATTTTTAAAGCATCCCGTACAAATTGTTTGTCAGAAAAGAATATTTTCTCTAAAATTTTCTCTTGTACTTCTAATTGTAAAAGAACTATCCTTTCTGCAATTGCTAAAGGAAAATATATTCCACCAATAGCAACACTTCCAATACCTGCGGCTATTCCTCCAGCCACTTGTTTCCCAACTGAAGTAGATTTTTTTCTAAATATATTTTTACCTTTATTTAACAATACACAAGCAGGTATAGTTACAATTGATGCCGCAAGTTTAATAGCTAACGCAGATAAAATCAATGGAAAATCAATAACATTACAAATAACTGATGGAATTTTAATTCTACTTCTTCGCTTTTCTATATTTTTAATAACAGGCTTAAGTTCTGGATATTTGTTGGTTAATTTTTCCACTAACAATTGTTTATATGAATCTCTATTATCTTGAGTGTACAAAGTATTAATAATATTATAACTTTTTTCCTCTATTCCTATTTTTTTAAATTTATCTTTTTCTTTATTCTTCTCAATCATTTCTTGTTCTATTTCTGGCATAAACGAGTTAGATAATTTCATATATCTTCCTGCTTTTAGCATAATCTATTTCTCCTTTTCTCTTCCTAATTTGTCAAGAGAGAAAATATTTTTAATAAAAACTTAATTTATTTTATTTTTCTGTTTAAATCTTATAAAATGGATAATTTCGTTCAATCTTAAAAAAATTTTAATAAGAAAAAATGAAATTTAAAAACTCAAAAAAATGCAATATGAATTTTCGATAAAATGTGATTTGTAAACTTTTTAAAAACTATACATTTAATTTTAATACAGATAATCATTTTTATTAAATAAATATTTTTATAAAAATCTGTAACAGGCAAATTATTATTTTTAAACTCAATAATATATTTATATAAACAAACTTTTTTCTTAAAATAAATTATAAATATATAGTACTTTCAGTAATAACTATAAATGAAAATACTAAATGTCAAAAATGTAAAATAACAAGAAATAAAATTTCTAACTTTTTAAATTAATTTTTATTACAAATTAAAAAATATATTAAAACAAAAAATACTAGATATTTATCCAGTATTAAATACTAATGGTGGACTGCCGGGGGCTCAAACCCCGGACCCTTCGATTAAGAGGCATGAATAAAACTTATTTTTCAAGGTCTTTTAATGTTATCAAATCCCTTAACATCTCTTATTTTATAGGGAAAATCGTGTTATATTGTGTTAACTAATATTTTTTAAAGTTGTCTAAAATTATTTAAGATTTCGCTGCATAATTTTAGACAGTTGGTAAGAGAGATTGTTGATAATAAACTATGTGATGTTAAAATTTTACTATCATAAGATTTTAATAAATTCTGGCGAATTTGTATGCTAACGCATACTCATCACATAGTATGTATAACCATCAGACTCACTCAAATGCGACTTCGTCGCGCTTGGTTCGGCTTCCGATAATATAAAAAATTTTCAAAGGGTATTGACTTTTGATTTAAAGTTTGCTAATATATGAACATCAAAAAGGAGAAATAGTATGTTTACAATATTGAAATTAAGAACAAAATAAACGCATAAAACTGAACGGCCAGTTTTATGTGTGATTGCAACATTAAAACTGGTGGGTTTTATCTTTTTTGTGCTTAATTTCTTTATATTGCAAAATATAAGATAAATTAAAATTAAAGTATAAAGTTCACCTATTTGGTGGATTTTTTTTGATAAAATCGCCTTGTTTTATATTCGCCGAATTATAAATAAAGGAGATTGAATTATGTTTTTAAAACGCTTTAAAAATTTATATAAATTTAAAACATATTATAAAAAATATACAGGTCTTATCATTATACTTCTTTGCGTTATGGTGATTGCTAGTTCGGCAGGAATTTTCTTGTCGTATCTTATGAGTGAACAGTTAATTGGAATAACAAAAGAACTTGCTTCTATTGCTATTAAATTTACAATATATATTCTCATTGTTGTGTCCATACATCACCTAAATTGGTTTTTATGGAGTAAATTTCAGTTTAAACTTTCAAAACTGGTTTCTTATGATATAAAGCAAGATATAATCAAAAATTTTCTTGATACTAAATATTCTGAAATTAAAAATCGTGGTTCAGGCTACTACTTAGAAAGATTAAACGATGACGTCAATGAAGTTAGTCAGTTTTTGGGCAATGTTGCAGGGACAATGGTTGATGTTTTTACAAACATTAGTTTTTTAATAGTGATTTACTTTCTCAGTTGGCAGTGTGGCTTATTTTTTACGATAGGAATTATTCTTCTTTTTATCATTGAAAGTATAAAAGTCAAAATTAATCTTAAAAATTTGTCTTTAGCAAAAACTTCCACAGAAGAAGCAAATTCAAGTTTTGATGAAGCTATCCACGGCATTAAAGATATAAAGGGATTTGGTATTAAGAATGCTGTGAATAACAAACTTGATATCTTAAATGAAGATGTTGTGGAAAAGAATCGTAAAAAAGATACAACTTTCGAGTTGATTTCAAGAATAGGAACTTATTTGCAATGGATAATAGATTCAATTTTAGTTTTAATGTCTATGTTGTGGCTTCTCCCAGCTGGTCAAATTGAAGTGGCGACCATTCTTATCATTTTCAACTATAAAGGATTAATGTATGATACTGTTGGATTCTTCTCAAAGATAAAGGGATACTATGTTAATGGAGATTATTATGCTAAAAGAATTCTTGAAATGTTTAAAATTGACAATCGAGAATCTTTTGGAAATAAAGCAATATCTGTTTTAAAAGGAGAAATTAATATAAAAAATCTCTCGTTCGGTTATGACAATAAGACTATTTTAAATAACATAAATTTGCAAATAAAACCTAATACTCTTAATGCCATAATTGGAAGTTCTGGGAGTGGCAAATCAACATTATTTTTACTTTTGTCCAAATTATACGATGTAAAAGATGGTTCAATTCTTTATGATGATATTGATATAAATAAATTTGACGAAGTTTCATTGAGAAAAAATGTATGTTTAGTAAATCAAGAGTCTTTTCTTTTCCATGATACAATTTTAAATAATATAAAAATTGTTAAACCTGATGCAACAAACGAAGAAGTTAAAAAAGTTTGCAAGTTAGCAAATGTCCACAACGAAATTATGTCTTTTGAAAATGGTTACACTACAATACTTTCTGAAAATGGAGGAAATCTAAGCGGTGGACAAAGACAGCGAATTGAAATTGCAAGAGCAATTTTAAAAGATAGCAAAATTATTCTTCTTGATGAACCTACGAGTGCGCTTGATGCCAAAAACCAATCATTGTTATTTAACACTTTGTCATCATTGAAGAAAGAAAAGACTATTATAGTTATAGTTCATAAACTTAACAAATTTGATGTTTTTGATAATGTTTTTGAAATAAAAAATGCCAACATAAGCAAAATTAAGAATTAGTTTTAATAGACAAAAAGAAGTAAAGAACGGTTGTATGAAGCGCATGCCGGAAGGCAGGCAAATGCCGAATGGCTCAAACTGAAAGTTTGTGACCTGGACTTGTCCGGGGTTCGCCATGCGGAGCATGGGCAAAGATTTATCAATCTTTGCAAAGCCCTCGGCAATAAAAAAGACCGTGATGGTCTAGATTGGTGGACTGCCGGGGGCTCGAACCCCGGACCCTTCGATTAAGAGTCGAATGCTCTACCAACTGAGCTAGCAGTCCATGATTATTAAAATAGTATACTTATTTTTGCTTTTTAAGTATACTATACATATTCAAAATTGTCAATTATTTTATTTAATTTCAATTGATTTTAGCAACTTTTCTTGATAATCGTCGGTATATATAGATATTAAATTTTTGAATTCGTTTTTATTTATTAATCCTGCTCTATATAATGCTATTTCTATACTCCCTATAATACTTTCTTTTTTCTGATAATCCTTAATTTTTTGACTTGCCTCCAGCATACTATCATGGGTACCTGTATCAAACCATTCACAATTATCATCAAGTTCTACAACTTTAGCCTTCCCTTCTTTTAAATAAAGATTTACCATATCAGTCGTCTCATACTCCCCTCTTATTGAAGGTTTTAAACGAGCAATATAATCATAAAAGCCCTTTTTTAGCATCATTAATCCGATTATAACTAAATTGCTTTTAGCAATTTTAGGCTTTTCTTCAATAGATATAATATTACCATTTTTATCCTTTTCTACAACCCCGTATCTAGTAGGATCCTTAACTTTTAATCCAAATACTGAAACTCCCTCAAGCGTTTCTTGTGTTTTCTTTATTTTTGATATTAATGTATTGTCTATAAATATGTTATCACCAAACATAAGTAAAACATCATCGTCTTCACAATAATGTTTAGTTGAATTTAATGCATATGCTGATCCCAATGTTTTATTTTCTATAATAAAATTTATATTAATGCCACATTTTTTTAAATCGATAAAAGAAAAAAGATTTTTAAACAATTGTTCATCCTTATCATTGCAAACTATATAAATATCTTTTATTCCGCTTTCTATCATTAAACTAACTGAATAAAATATCATAGGTTTATCATAAATTGGCAAATTTACCTTTCCAATTGCTAATGTGGAAGGTCTTAATCGAGTTGCCTTCCCGGCAGTTAAAATCACTCCTTTCATAACTCTCTCCTTAATTTTTAACATTTTATCAATTTTTTATGTTTACGTCAACCTTGTTGTTAACAATTATTTGCAAATAATGTCATAATTCAAATAAAATCAGTTGTATTTATTTGACATAAATTTTTTTCTATATTATAATTAATAATAAATAAGGAGGGAAAATGAATAATAATTTTACAAAAAAACCACTAATGCTCACGGGGCTAATTCTTAACATTGTTGTTTTTATTTTGCTTGGAATTTATAGTTTGATAGCAATGATAGCCGTTCTTCAAGTTTTATCTGAGATTTCAAGCGCATCAACAGATATGGCAGCAATAATTTTAATGGCAATGTTAATATTTTTATTAATATTTTCGATAGTGGGAATTATAATTTCTTCTGTAGCTTTAACTAGATTAAAATTAAGTAATGAAGAATTCGCACAAAAAAAAGGAGTTGTTTTAGCAAGTTTTGTTTTTGATTGTATTCTCGCCGTTTTTATATTAATTGCTATAATTTCCAAATTTGATATTGTTATGTTGATAGCTTTGTTATTAATAATTGGTGCTGGCACATTGATCATGGTAGATTTTGCAAAAAAGCCTAAAGTATCATTGGAAAATGATAAAACACAATCCACCGAAGCACAAACAAATGAAATTGCTAAAGATGAAATAAACGAAGAAAATTCTGATAAAACTGAAAATAATTAAGATAAAAATAAAGAACACATTTAAGTGTTCTTTTTATTTGTCTTTATTTGCAAACTTTAAAAATTTATGATATTATAAATTCAAGGTGACTTATGAAAACTTTCGATACGATAATTTTAGGTGGTGGTGCTAGTGCTTGTATGTGCGCAATGTCCACTAAAAATCAAAAAATTGCCATTATTGATAATAATAACAAAATTGCAAAAAAACTTCTAGTAACAGGGAATGGACGATGTAACATTACCAATAAAAATATTGATAGCATTTTTTTTAATTGCAACATAGATCGTTTTTTAAACCGTTTTAATAATAATTCTACAATAAGTTTTTTTGATAAACTTGGTTTAGTTTTATATCATGATGAAAAAGGAAGATATTATCCAATCTCTAATAGTGCTAAAAGTGTTACTAGTGTTATTGAAAATACTTTGAACAAAAAACAAATTAAATTGTTCTTAAACACTCAAATTTTAAAAATAAACAAAAAAGAAAATAAGTTCCTAATAGAAACAAATAACGAATCTTTTATTTGCAATAAAGTTGTATTGGCGCTTGGAAAATATGATAAAAGTATTATGGATTTTGAATTCAAAATAAAAACAATCGCACCAAGTCTAGTAGGATTAAAAGCTAATGTTTCAAGAGGATTAAATAATGTAAAATTAAAAAATGTTTTAGTAAAAGCATATTATAAAGATAGTACAAAAGAAGATTTTGGAGAAGTACTTTTTAGAGAAAATGGATTAAGTGGTATAGTTATTTTTAATCTTTCCTCATTGTTTGCTAGAAATAAAGAATTTAATGGAAAAATTTCTATCAATTTATTGCCAAATTTTAATAAAAATGAATTGTATAATTTATTAAATAAAAGAAAAAGTTTAAATATCTCTCTAAATCATTTTTTTGATGGGCTTTTTGTAAAAGAAATAAGTTATGAAATATTAACTCGTGCCAAAATAGACGAAAGCACTAAAAGTAATTTATTAACATCTCCTCAACTAGAAAAATTATGTCATATAATTCAAAATCTTGATTTCAAAATAAACGGTTTTCTTGAAAACAACCAGGTCATTAGCGGTGGCATATCACTAGATTGTTTTGATAACAATTTACAATCTAAAAATATACCTAATTTATTTGCTTGCGGAGAAATACTCGACGTGGATGGAGAATGTGGAGGCTATAACTTACAATGGGCTTGGACAAGCGGATATATTGTTGGGCAAAATATTTAAAAAACAGTTTTTCAACTGTTTTTTATTTCCATTTCCAATTTAAAATTTCAGGCAAATCTACTCCATACTCTCTAATATATTTTTCATGTTTATTAAGCATTTTTTTAGCAAATTCTTTTGCCTTTTCTTTACCATCATTTATTTTTACTTTACCTATTAAATCTAATAACAAATTATATCTATCGATTTTATTTTGTACTCTCATATCAAATGCAGTAGTTATTGTCCCCTCTTCTTCATAACCATGCACAGAATAATTTTTGTTTGTTCTAAAAGAAAGCATTTCATTAATTACGTTCTTATACCCATGAAAATTAAAAATAATCGGTTTATCTTGCGTAAAAATTGAATTAAATTCTTCATCACTTATGCCATCTGGATGTCTTTTATCAAGAGTCATTAAATTTATTATATTTACAAACCTTACATTTAATTTTGGAAGGAATTCTTTTATCATAGTTATTAAAGCTAATCCTTCTAATGTCGGAGTATCCCCCGCACAAGCAACAACAACATCTGGATCATCTTTCCCTATGCATGCCCATTCCCATATTCCTAAGCCTTTTTCACAATGAATTTTTGCCTCTTGACAATCCAACCATTGATAACTTGGATGTTTTGAAGCTATTATTGTATTAATCTTATTTTTACTAGCCTGACATTTACTATAACACCATAATAAACAATTGGCATCTGGAGGCAAATATATTTTAATTAATTCGCTTTTTTTGTTAATTATGTGGTTAATAAATCCCGGCTCTTGATGAGTATAACCATTGTGATCTTGTTGCCAAACATTAGAAGTTAAAATTAAATTTAATGAAGAAATATCTTCTCGCCAAGTAATTTCTTTGCAATTTTTAAGCCACTTCGCATGTTGAGAAACCATAGAATCAACAACTCTTATAAATGCCTCATAACTTACAAAAACACCATGTCTCCCCGTTAGAAGATATCCTTCAAGCCACCCTTCACAGGCATGTTCTGAAAGATAACTATCCATAATTCGTCCATTTGCAGATAAAAATTCATCGGTATTTTCAATTTTAGCATTGAAATCTCTATTTTCTTCATTAAAAATATAATATAACCTATTAGACATTGCTTCATCAGGACTAAAGATTCTATAATTTTTATTATCTTTGTTTAATTTAATAATTTCTGCCATATATCGACTTAAAACTAACATATCCTGAGCTTTCTGTATACCTGGTGCTTTAATTTCAATGGCAAATTCATTGACATTTGGTAAAAATAATTCTTTTAACAATTTACCACCATTTGAATATGGGGTTAATCCTAACCTTTTATCTCCTTTTGGTAAAAGATTAAAAATTTCATCTCGTAACTTATAATTTTTATTAAAAATTTCTTCTATTTTATAACTTTTTAACCATTTTTCTAATAATTTAATATCTTTTTCATTTTCTATCGTCAAAGGTACTTGATGTGAACGAAATGAACCTTCCATTAATTTATCTTCTACATATTTGGGCCCCGTCCACCCTTTTTTTGTCTTTAAAATAATCATTGGCCACAATGGTCTAATAATTTTATTTAATTTTCTTGCATTATATTGAATCTTTTTAATTTTATTTATACACTTATCCATAGCTCTTGCCATTTTTTTGTGTAACTTCATAGTAGAATTTGCTTCTACTATATAAGGGCTCCAACCCATTCCTTCAAAGTATTTTTTTAGTTCTTTTTCAGTTATTCTAGACAAAACGGTTGGGTTACTAATTTTATAACCATTTAAATGTAGAATAGGCAAAACTGCTCCATCATTTTTTGGATTTATAAATTTGTTTGATTGCCATGAAGTTGCAAGAGGTCCGGTTTCTGCTTCTCCATCACCTACAATTACAGTTGCAATTAAATCTTTATTGTCTAAAACTGCACCAAATCCATGCAATAAACTATAACCTAATTCGCCTCCTTCATGAATAGAACCTGGAATTTGAGGAGCAACATGACTAGACACGCCCCCAGGAAAAGAAAATTGCTTACAAAATTTAGTAAGTCCTTTTTCATCTAACCCAATTTCTGGATAAACTTCACTATAACTTCCTTCTAAATAACAATTTGACAAGAAAAAATTTCCACCATGTCCAGGACCAGAAATTAGAATCATCTTTAAATCATATTTACATATTATTCTATTTAAATGAGCATATATAAAATTTTGACCTGGAATTGTTCCCCAATGGCCTAAAATTGTTTTTTTTATATCTCCCTTAACTAAAGGTTTAAATAATAGTGGATTTCTTTTTAAATATAACTGTGCGACGGATAAATAATTCGCACCTCTAAAATACTTGTCAAGTATTTTTAAATATGATAAAGAATTATAATTTAACATTTCATCTCCATATATTAAAATATATTAAATAATCAAAATATATTCAATTTTTTAAATTAAACTTTAAAAATATTTTTAATTATCCTTTATTTTTTTTAAATAACATGAGTAACACATACTTTCATAACAATCTTCCGCACCGATTTGAATTTCTTCCCCATCTTTAACCACGTCCCCATTTTTTAATCTAACATTTACTGTTGCCTTGCGACCACACCTACAAATACTTTTAATTTCTGATATGGAATCTGCTATTTCTATTAATCGTTTGCTTCCTTCAAATAGAAGTGTTTTATAATTTGTTAAAAGACCATAACAAAGAACAGGTATATAAAGTGAAATTTCTTTTAATTGATTTACCTGTATAGTAGTTAAAAATTGACATTCATCGACAATTACAACATTTTTTTCTTTCAATAAATGATTGTCTTTAAAATAATTATAAAAATTAAACTTTTCATTATATTCTTTGCATTTACTTGATAAACCTATTCTACTCCAGACAATCGATTCCCCATTTTCATCTTTTTTTCTATTGTCTATTTCGCTTTTAAATAAAAAAACATTAAAGCCTTTTTGTTCATAATTAAACTTACACATTAAAGCTTGCGCTGTTTTACTACTTCCCATAGCTCCATATTTAAAATACAATTTATTCATGTTCACCTCTTGCTAATTTTATCAACTTTCTTTTATGTTTGTCAAATAAACTAAAAGTTTCTATATTATTCGTTTTTTATTTTCTCTATTAAAAAAAGATCTATTATTATAGACCTTTTTTATTCATTTTCATCATCATAAAAATATTTTTGTTTTCTGCCTTCTCCATTCTTCGCCTTTCTATATGCAATATTATCCTTTCTATTTTCATCATAAGCATCTTCAGGCTCTAAATTCGCATATTTTCTAATATCTTTTTTTATTTTTTCACCTTTAACATGTTTTTCTTCACTTCTTTGTTGAACTCTTTTTCTTTCTTCTTTTTCATATGTATCATCTTGTATTAATCTCTGACGTTTAGAAATTTTTCTTTCAACACCATAATATTCTATAGAATTATTTTCACTTTCATAATTTTCTAATTCTTTATTTAAATCAATTGTTCCATAAACTTCTCTAGTTATTCTATTTGCATTCGTAATTTTAAAAGTAATTTCACTACATAAAGTCAATACTGGTTTTTGATTATCTTTGTTTATAATTGCACTACCATATTTAGAAATACATACATTTTTGCTTTTCCCCGATCTAGAAAGTATTTCGTTTAATGGAATAGATACTTTTATTCCTTTTTCTTCATTTTCAATTATTACATTAATATCTTCTATACTATTTGAATTTTCAGGTCTTCTAAATGAACAAATTCTACCCTTCATTACATCGCCTATGTGATGCTCACAATAAATAGCACTATTTAATTCATTAAATTCTCTTTCTGCCAAATCGTTTTGATCTTGCATTATGTTTGCCCAATTAGCTATATCATTTACAAAACTTTCGTCTAATAAATCTTTTCCATTGATATGAGCAAGAATATTATAATGAGTAATATAATCAGGAAGCCTTCTTATTGGAGAAGTCGTATGCGAATAGTGCTCACTTTGAAGCCCGAAATGACTAATAAATTTATCTAGACTTTCTAATTCTATCTCAAATTCTTTAGTATTTTTTCTTTTTTTCTCGCTTGCAACTCTTTTTTGTGCTCTTTGTGATATAAATCCTCCTTCTTTAGGATTTGGAGATATAGAATATTGTGCTTTACTTTGCATTCTCACTAAAAATTCGTTAACTATTTTTTCTTGTGCTGTTCCCTTAACACTTGCAACTATATGCCTTATACCCATTGGAGATAAATCTCCATCAAAAGGAATTCCTATATAATTAAAGAATTCATCAGCTTGAATCAACTTATCTTCATTAGGTTCATCGTGAACTCTAAATATATTTGGTACGTGATTTTTTAATGCGTATTCAGCGGTTGCTTCATTAGCTGTAATCATAAAATTTTCAATTACTTTATGGTATGGTATATCTTTTTCCAAAGTAATATCTACGATATCAGATAAATCCTCGTTAAATTTAACATTAAATTCATTTTTAGTGTCAAATTGAATCATCTCTCTTGATTTGAAATTTTTATCAATTATTTTACTAGCATAAAAATTCATTATAACTTGTTCTTCTTTCGTGAGTGGTTCTTCTCTTTTTATTTTATCTTTTAAATATTCTAAACTAACATTTTGATTTTTATCAACAATATCTTGAGCAACTTCATAACTATATTTTTCTTTACTTTGAATTACACTATCCATAATCTCATTCTTAATAGATTTACCACTTTTACTATCTATAGTAGTTTTAACTACAAGTGCAAGTCTATCAACATTTGGATTTAAAGAACAAATATTTGTAGAATATTGTGGTGGTAAAATATTGTATGCTTTGTTCGGTGCATACGTTGTAAATGCTCCTCTAATATAGTTTTTACCTATCTCACTTTTTAAATTTATATATTTTGTTACATTTGCAACTGCAGTATATACAACTAAATTACCATTTTTATCGAAAGTGGAATATATTGCATCATCCATATCCTTGCAAGTTGCAGGGTCAGTAGTGGTAAACATTAAATTTCTTAAATCATAAATAGTATCTTTTTCTGTTTTATTAGTTTGCTTTTCTCCTTCTTTAATTAAGTTGTATCCTTCAAGATTAACTTCTGCTGGAGCATTTGCAATTTCTTTTTGTAATTTATAATCACTCCAACTCATGATCGCCCCATGACTTTGCGCTATTGCATCATATTCGCTTACAGGGTTACCAGCCTCACCAACAATCTCTTCTATAAAACCATAAGCACATTGGTTATTGCTTTCTTCGCTTACTATTCTTAATTTACAAATTTTATCTTGAAAAGCACTTTGAAGCTTTTTATCATTTATAATTTGAATATTGTGTTTGAACCTACGGCGATCATTTGGAATAAATATTAAATTATCATGATCACTTTTCATTACACGACCAAAAATTAACTCTTCATTTACATTTATATTTTCATTTTTCTCTTTATCTTTAACTACTTTATCTATTATAACTGGTGATATTGAATTTCCATAAACACAGAAAGCAATTTGAACTTTTTCTCCACTATGAAAATTGTTATAATTATCATTTTTATTTAGTTCATATCTTTTAGATTCCCCGTCTATTACAATAGATTTTCTCCCCGATTGCGAAAAAAATGTTCCCTCTTGTATAACATTAGGATTAATGGCGATGTTTTTTCCCTTTATAATTATTCTTTTACTTTGCAATAATTCTTCTATAGCATTATTTATTTTTGTTCTAGAAGAAACTATTTTTAAAAGTTTTTCTTTTATAGTATTTAAACCTCCTTGATTTTGAAGAATAAATTTAAATACCTCTTCTCTTATGTTTATTTTTCTTTTGTCCTGTTCTTTATGTCCCATAATCCCTTCCCTATATTTTTATATTATCACAAATGATTGCTAATTTCAATATAAATTTAAAACATATGGATTAATTATAAATTTTATTATTTTTTAGACTATTTTTTTTTATAATATGATACCTTCTCTTATCAAAATCTATAATTTTTTCTTTCTTTAAATTATTTAATTCTTTTGATAAAGCACTTCGGTCAACAGATAAATAACTTGCAAGTTCAGTTTTATTAAATGGTATATCAAAATATGCAGTATTATTTTTCAAACTTTCATTTTGTAAATAATATAAAACCTTTTCCCTTATAGTTTTTTTAGACATACAGGCAATTTTATTTAATAATACAAAATTTTTATTTGCCATTATTGTCATGAGTTCTCTAGCAAGCTTAATGTGCCTTTTACATCGATTTTCACATGGAGTACATAATCTGTGTCTACTTAAAAATGCAACTGTTGTTTTTTCACTTGCCACTAAATCATCTGCATAACTTTCTTCTCCAGCATATGCTCCCTCAACACCAAATACATCTCCAGACTGCAATTTCATTAATATTGATATTTCTCCGTTTGTATCATAACTCTGAATTATTGCCCCTCCCTTTAAAATCAAAATAATATCTTCTAAAGGCTTGCCTGACTCAACAATGACAGAATTTTTTGTGAAATTTTTTATCCTTATATTAAAACAATGAGCCATGGCTAGTATGTCACTTTCATTAATATCGCTAAATATAGATGAGCTCTGTAAATCATTAAAAAATTCCATAATTATTCTCCAAAATGTTGTAAAAACAACAATATTTATATGTAAAGTGTAGTATAATTCCCATAGAAAGTCAAATATTTGTCTAATTTTTGTTTGCTAGACATATATTAGACATAGCAACTTTAGGAGGAAATTTATGAAAATTATTAAACGTAACGGACAAGAAATGCCTTTCGACAACACTAAAATTAAAAACGCCATAACAAAGGCTAATGCCTCTGTTGATGACCTACAAAAAAGACTTACAGAAGAACAAATTGACTGTATCGTATCTAATGTTACAAAAGAATGTCAAAATATGGGAAGAGCTGTTGGCGTAGAAGAAATACAAGATTTTGTTGAATATGGAATTATGAAAGAAGGCGCTTTTGAAGTTGCTAAAAACTATATTACTTATAGATATATAAGACAACTTGCTCGTCAAGTAAATACCACTGATAAACAAATTTTTTCTTTAATAGATTGTCAAAATGAAGAAGTAAAGCAAGAAAATAGCAATAAAAATCCAACTATTAATAGTGTACAAAGAGATTATATGGCTGGTGAAGTAAGTAAAGACTTAACAAAAAGATTTTTATTACCTGAAAATATTTGGAATGCTCATTCAGAAGGAATAATACATTTCCATGATGCAGATTATTTTGCTCAACGCATGCATAATTGCGACCTTGTTAATCTTGAAGATATGCTTCAAAATGGTACAGTTATTTCTAATACATTAATCGAAAAGCCTCATTCTTTCTCTACTGCATGTAATATCGCAACTCAAATTGTTGCACAAGTTGCTTCTAGCCAATATGGAGGACAAAGTATAAGTTTAGCTCACCTTGCCCCTTTTGTGGATGTTTCTCGTCAAAAAATTAGAAAAGAAGTTATAGAAGAACTACAAGAATCGGGAACAGCTATTACAGATGAAATAGTAAATAAAATTACAGAAAAAAGAGTACGATCTGAAATCAATAAAGGAGTTCAAACAATTCAATATCAAGTTATTACTTTAATGACAACAAATGGACAAGCACCGTTTGTAACTGAATTTCTTTACTTAGGCGAAGCAAAGAATGATAGGGAAAGAGAAGATCTTGCTCTTATAATTGAAGAAACTTTAAAACAACGATACGAAGGAGTTAAAAATGAAAAAGGCGTATCTATAACTCCTGCTTTTCCTAAGATTGTTTATGTACTAGAGGAAAATAACATTTATCCAGAAAGCAAATATTATTATCTAACCAAACTTGCTGCAAAATGTACTGCAAAAAGACTTGTTCCTGACTACATTAGCGAGAAAAAAATGCTGGAACTTAAAATTGATAAAAACGGTAATGGAAATTGTTATCCATGCATGGGTTGCCGTAGTTTTCTTACTCCTTATGTAGATGAAAATGGTAAACCTAAATATTATGGAAGATTTAATCAAGGTGTTGTTACTATTAACCTTGTAGATGCGGCTTTATCAAGCGGAAAAGACATGAAAAAGTTTTGGAATATTCTTGATGAAAGACTTGAACTATGTCACGAGGCTTTAAAAATTAGACATAATCGTCTTAAAGGTACAACAAGCGATGTTGCCCCAATTCTTTGGCAACATGGGGCTATTTCTAGACTTAAACCAGGCGAAAAAATTGATAAACTTCTTTATGGTGGCTATTCAACTATTTCCTTAGGATATGCTGGACTATGGGAAACCGTTTACTATTTAAACGGCAAAAAACTTACTGAAGAAGAAGGAAAACAACTTGGTTTACAAATTATGAAAAAGTTAAATGAATATACTAAAAAATGGAAAACTGCTGAAAACATGGACTACTCTCTTTATGGTACTCCACTAGAAAGTACTACTTATAAATTTGCAAAATGTTTACAAAAACGATTTGGTATAATACCAGGAGTTACTGATAAAAATTATATAACAAATAGTTATCATGTACATGTTACAGAAGACATTGATGCTTTTTCAAAACTTAAACTTGAAAGTGAATTCCAAGCATTAAGCCCTGGCGGAGCTATCAGTTATGTTGAAGTTCCAAACATGCAAGATAATATTGAAGCGGTTATGCAAGTTATTAAATTTATTTATGATAACATTATGTATGCCGAATTAAATACAAAAAGTGACTACTGCCAAGTTTGTGGATATGATGGCGAAATAACTATTGTAGAAGAAGATGGTAAACTTCTTTGGGAATGTCCTAATTGTAAAAATAGAGACCAAACTAAAATGAATGTTGCAAGAAGAACTTGCGGTTATATAGGTAGTCAGTTTTGGAACCAAGGACGAACACAAGAAATTAAAGATAGAGTTTTACATTTATAATTAATTGGAGGTCTTTGTGTTCTACGGTAACATTAAATATTATGATATTGCAAATGGTGAAGGGGTAAGAACAAGTCTTTTTGTCAGCGGGTGCACCCACCACTGTAAAAATTGTTTTAATCCAGAAACTTGGGACTTTAATTATGGTAAGCCTTTTACTGAAGAAGTAGAAGATAAAATTATAAAATCTTTACAACCAGACTATGTTAATGGTTTAACTATTTTAGGTGGAGAACCTATGGAACCAGCTAATCAAAGGGCATTACTACCCTTTCTTCAAAAGGTAAAAAAAATTTATCCAAATAAATCTATTTGGTGCTATAGCGGTTATTTATTTGATAAAGAACTTTTATCTCCTAGTCGAGCATATTGTCCTTGGACTAAATCTTTACTGTCCTATATTGACATTTTAGTAGATGGAGAGTTTAAGGAAGAGCTTAAAGATATTACTCTTCGATTTAAAGGCTCTAGTAACCAAAGAGTTATAGATGTCCAAAAAAGTCTTAAAGAAGGTAAAGTCGTTTTAAGTGAATATAACGAAAAAAGAAATAAAAATTTTAAGTAAGCGGTTCAATCACTTACTTATTTTTTATTATTATAATTGATTTTGACTTTTTGTTGATTTATAATTTAAAATAAAAAATATAAGATTTAGGAGAAACTATGACTGGTTATGATTTTGATAAAACTATTTATGACGGAGATTGTTTTATAGATTTTTATCTTTTTTCAGTATTTCATAGACCGTATATTTTGTTAATGATACCATTACAATTAATACTACTTATTTTTACTTTTTTTAATAAAAAACTTATTAAACAATTTTTTGCATGTTATCTCGTAATAATTTTTAAAAAAAATGATTTAATATATAAATTTTGGGACAAAAATTTAAAAAAAATAAAAAGATGGTACATAAAACAAAAAACTGAAAATGATATTATTATTTCCGCATCTCCTACTTTTTTAATTAAAGAAGCATGTAAAAGACTTGGCATAAAAAATTACATAGCAACTGACATGAATTTAAAAAATGGAAATATAAAAGGTAAAAATTGTTATGGGAAAGAAAAATTATTAAGATTTAAATCACTTTTCCCATCTATAACTTTAGATGCTTTTTATAGTGATAGTAAAAGTGATTTCGTTTTAAAAGATGTTTCAAAAAAAATATATCTTGTCAAAAAAGATAGAATTATTGAAATTTTAAAAAAGTAACTCCTTTATTATTTTTGCATATTATGTAATAGGCATTTATGCAAAAGAGGTTTTTATGGCTTTTACTAAAAGATTTTCTACAATAAATCGAGGTGGAATACGATTTATTGGAAACACCCTAGGTTTGAGCAAGGCTTCAAACTCTCTTTCCGCTGGGACTTTAGGATCTATCGGTGCATTTATAACATTAAACAATACTCAAGTTTCTAATTTCCCTGTAGGAACAACTTCTTCATATCTTCAAAATGGCTCTACAGCAACATTAAATCTCCCTATTGGCAGTTCTATACTTTATGCAGAACTTGTTTGGGGAGGTCTTTTTAAATCTCAAACACAAGATATATCTAATCTCTTAAACAATAGTGTTACACTAAATGTTTCAAATAATGATTATACAATTTCACCAAATTCAACTACAGCACAAACATTTTTAATCCCTAACAACACATATCAACTAGGATTTTATGTTAGAAGTGCCGATGTAACTAATATAGTTTCTCAATATTTAAATGCCAATTATACTACAAAAGGTGTCCCCGCTCTTATTATTGCAAATGAAAGTCAAACAAGTGATACAAATCATGCTGGCTGGACTTTATGTGTTGTATATAAAAACGATAATGAAATTTTAAGAAATTTAACATTATGGGTAGGCGGAGCTGTTGTAGGTCCTAACACCCCAGTAAGTGACACAACATTAACCGGATTTTTAACTCCTTCCACTCTACCAATTACTGGTAAAGTATTTATCAGTGCTCAAGAAGGAGATGCTGTCATTTCAGGAGATCAGTTTTTATTTGGCAAAAACACTTCATCACTTTCAATTATATCTGGTCCAAACAATCCAGCAAATAATTTTTTTGCCTCTCAAATAAATAATGAAAATGGCTTAATTGATACTTCTGGTACATTTGGAACACGTAATGCTAATGCCACTTCAGGAACAAATATTTCTGCTGGAAGACAAGGATGGGACATTACCGCAGTAGATGTTTCCTCTCATCTAGAGGTATCTCAATCTAGTGCTGTTTTTAGATTTACAAGTTCTGGAGATCTGTATGTCCCAAATGCTCTTGCAACAACTATAGATTCTCTAGGTGCTTTTTTAGAGGTCAACAAATCAGTTGATAACACAGTAAAATTTGTAGGAGAAAATATTAATTATACTTTAACTATAAAAAATACTGGTCAAATTAGTGCTTCTAACCTTCAAATATCTGATTTATTACCACAAGGACTAACTCTTGTTCCAAATTCTATTTCAGTTGATGGAGTTCAACAACCAGATACTTTTCCTGTTACAATCTCATCTATAAGCTCTGGGCAAACAATAACCGTAACTTATAGTCTAATTGCCAACAATCTTCCTATGATAAATCCAGCAGTTAATGTGGCATCAATAGATTTTACATTTACACCTTTTGAAAATTATCCCGTTTCTTCTAATCAAAAAAGTAATCCAGTTACAGTAGCAATAATACAAGAAAATGTTAATATTATAAAAACTGTTGATAAAGGAATAGCAATAAAAGGAGATACACTTACCTATACTTCTTATATTTTTAATAGTGGTAATTTAAATGCTATAAATTTAGTTTTTAAAGATGATATTCCAACAGGCACTAATTTTGTTGAAAATTCACTTTATTTAGATGGAACAAATTTGCCAGGAGAAAATCCTGCAAATGGTATAAGTTTAGGAACTATTAATGTTGGAGAAGTAAAAAAAATAGAATTCAAAGTTTTAGTTTTATAGGAGAAAATATGATAATAACAAACCAATCTAATTTAACTTTTGACTCAGTACTTCCAGATGGTGGAACTCAACCTGGTAATATTGATAGTAATATAGTTCAAACAGAAATTATAACTTATTCTTTCACAAAAGTAAAATCTACCGCGAATGCATATATTCAAGAAGGAAACCAAACAACACAAAGTGTTTTGTTTACAAATTCAAGTCAATTCCCTCTTTCAAGTCTTCTTTTTACGGATACTTTAGGTGCAGGAGCATCTTTTGTCGCTAATAGTGTTTATATCAATGATGTAAATTTCCCAGGCTATGATTTAATAACTGGATTTTCTTTACCAGATATGCAACCTGGAGACAATGTTAAAGTTGATTATACTGTATTAGCGGATAACCCTAAAACACAAGATAATGTTTCAAACTTCGCAAGCGTTCAATATAATGTCACAGATCCAATTTCTGGACCAAAAACCATTTCTGAAAATACTAATACTGTTAACTTTGCAGTATATTCGACCTCTTTAACTAACGTTAAAACAGTTGATAAGGGTATTGCAATTCAAGGAGATATTTTAAAATATTCGTCAGTTATTACAAACACTGGATCAATTCAAGCTACTAACTTAATTTTCAAAGATATATTACAACCTGGAATTAGTTTTATTGAAAATTCTGTCTATATTGATGGAGTTAACTATCCTGGCTACAATCCTATCTCATCTTTTTCATTATCCGATTTAAATCCAGGTGAATCTCACAATGTAGAATTTTCTGTTCTTGTATTATAAGGAGCATAAAATGGCCAATATCTTAAATTATTCTTTATTATTTACTAATTCACAAGGATTAGAACAAATAATTAAAAGCAATACAGTAAATACAATTATTTTAAAGAAAATAATTGTTAAACCATCAAATAAATCATGTAAATTATATGATTTTTCATGTTACAATAATTGCAATTCAAACACTTACTTTAAACCATAATAATACAAAATATTATATGTAAAAAAGTTTTATTTCATAGAACTTTACTTGTCTATAAAAACTTCATTTCAAAATGAAGTTTTTATTCTCCTTATTGACAAAAATGTTAAATTATTATATAATATTTTATAAATTAAAGCCTTAAATGCAATTATTAAATTTTGTTTAAGGTTTAATTTTGTATTTTAAGAGGCAAAATGTTAAAAAGTAAAAATTCGTATTCTCTTATTGATAATAAACAAACTAAACAATTAAAAAAAATGATGAAAGTTAATAAAATAACTATCTCTAAGGGATTATTAAAAAAAAGAAAAAAGCATATTTTGGCAAAAACGGCAGTTGTATTATTAACTTGTGCTGCGATTTATATTTGCTATAATGTCATAACAGCTTATTTAAATAATCAGAATCCTGGAATTCAAAATAACTTTAGCAATGATCAAATATTCGAAGACAATAATAACAATGAAATCATTTTTGATGAAAATGGAAATATTATTGAAGATCCAATAAAAAATGAAGATAAAGAAATACTGTTAAACGAAATAAACAATAAATTATTATATGCGCTAACAAATCGTGCTCCAGAAACAATCGAAAAAATTGATAATATTATATCAATTTCACAAATCCCTTACAATATGTGTGAAGATGATAATCAATATGACAAATACGTAATAACAATTTTATTCGAAGCAAATAATAAATTATATAATTTAAATTACATTTCTGGCGAAGACTTTAAATTAACACAAAACAACGAAAAATCATATTTTGGAGAATTTTTATCCTACTTAAGCAATTGTTCGTTAGATATGTGTTTACAAATGACAGAAAATGAAAAAAATTTTATAAATTCTATTGATAATAATATATTTTATGTAATGCCATATTATTATGGTTACGATGAAGAAAGCAATCTTATCTATTGTATACCTATTTTTTATAATGATAATGGGAAAATATATTCAAATACTTATTGTATTTCAACTAATTATATAGACGCATATAATTTAGATCCTTTAACTGCTTTAAAAGAACAATTAAATGGAACAAAAAATTATGGTTTTCAAGTTAAAAATTTTGAAAAAAATGACGATTTTGATATGATAACCAATTTTTATCATCAATTAAAAAATGAAATAAATAGCGATAATGAAATTAACAACGAAAAATAAAAGAAGCATAATTATTTGCTTCTTTTATTTTTTCTTTTCTTTACAAACATTATAATAGTTGTAATAATAGCCGCCAAAACAACCAATCCTAAACCAATGTAAGCACTATAATCAATCCAACCATCATTATCTGTAGTAATTATAAATTTACCTAAATTGCTTGTAGTAATGATAAGGTTTCCATTTTCTTTATAAGATGAAACTAATTCAGTATTCCCATCATCATCGACCAAATATACATATATATTATTAAAATCTAAAATATTATCTGCTACTTTAATAGTTAAAGTAACCGTAGAATTTAACTCTGTAATAGTTTCGTCCCCTTCAAGCCATATATCATAACTTAACAAAGACTTGTGCTTTTCTATTTTTATTATTTCATTATCAATATCGCTACTGCTATAATTTAACTTTAAACCATCATAAAGTATTGCTTGCTCTTTAGACTCTAATTTTACTCCATTATCTTCTAAAACAGGATTAGTAATATTTGCTGTAATATTTTCCGGATAAATCAAATGATAATTTGAGGCTTTTGAACCAAATAAACTAATATTATTTAACGAAACATTGATATTATTTCCTACTTGAGAAGTTTCAAATCTCGCACAATTTTCTTTGTCATACAATAAAACTACATCTTCATCTATTAAACCTGTAACATATGGATTTCTAATATAAGCAATTGTTGTACCATCATATACTTTATCATAAACACTTAACACAAGATAAACATCCTTTGGAATTATTGTTAAATATGCCTGATTTGCTTCTATATTATAATTTGAATTATAAATGTTGCTTGTCAATAAATAGTTCCCAACATCCTCTCCTTTTGCTCTAGTAATTGAACCATGTAAAATATCTCCATTTATTAATTCCCCTTCTATTATTGAATACTGGAATGTAGGATCTAATTGTCCATAAATTTTTTCATGATTATTAATTTCTATTTTTATATCAAGGGGATTTATTGTTAATGTTCCATTTATAAATGAAAGTATATAATTCTTACCAAGATTTAGGCTACTTCTTATTGCATATGTCCCAACATTATTCCCTGGAATTCTATACAAAGAACCTCCAATTTTATCCTCTCCTACTAGATTTCCTTCTACTATTTGATAAGTAAGTTCTGGTTCTTCACTTCCATATATTATTTCTTTATCATCTGCTTTAATTGTTATATTACGTGCTACGATTTCAAAATAATATTTATCAAAAGTTATATTGTAATTAGGGTTATAAAGAGTACAAACTATATCATAACTCCCAACATTTTCTCCTGACCCTTCTCCTAAATCACGATATATTCCTCCAGTAAACTCATCACCATCTACAATATCTCCAATTAATTGATATGTTATAATAGGTTCTTCGTCTCCATAAATTTTGTTAGTTTTTGTTGGTATAACTTCAATAGTTTTTTTATTAATTTCAAATATATTTGAAGTCAGTGTTATTTTATAATTTTCATTTATTCGTAATGTCCCTATAGTTATATTATATTTACCAACATTTTCTCCTGAATCTCTACTTAAAGAACCTATAAAAGTATCATTAAACTTTAATTCTCCATAATTGATGCTAAACATAATAATAGGATCTTGATCTCCATAAGATTTTGATGTATAGTTTGCTTTTATATTTATTTCCTCTTCAATGATATATAAATCACTATTTTCAAATGTGAGATTATAGTTATTTCCTAAATTAAATGTTCCTTGACTTATTGTATAAGAACCTACATTTTCTCCAGCCTGCCTAATCATATCTCCATTAGATATATTAGTTAAAATATCATTATTCTTTAACAAGCCACTTGTTACAATAACAGTAAACACAGGATCTTCATCTCCATAAACTTTAACTTTACTTTCTGCTTTAACTGTAATATTGCTAGGTAATATCTCTAAATAGTTAGAAACAAAAGTTATTGAATATCTAGAGTCACTCATTGTTGATAACACCAACTTATATTTTCCGACATCTTCTCCATATTCTCTTTTTATATCTAAAATTAATTTTTCTTCTTCAACTTCATTCTCTACATAGTAAGAATAAATTGGATCTTCATCTCCATAAATTTTAGTTGCTAAATCACAAATAACTGTTACTGGACGCTTATTTATAATAAATAACTTTTTCTTATCCATGGTAAATGTATAATTTTTATTTGTAGATAATTCACTTGTAAAATAATTATAAACTCCAACATATTCTCCATCTTCTCTAATTAACTTACCATTAAATACACTTTCAAATGTATCATCAAAACATAAATTTTCACCATCTGCAAGAATAATTTCAAATGTTGGATCCTCGTCTCCAAATATTTTTTCATAATCGTTTGTAGTGATAATTAAATTTTTAGGAATAATAGTAAAGAGAGAAGAAGATTTTAAAGTAATATTGTAATTCGGATTGTTTTCATTATTTAATGTATCTAAATAAAATGTATACTGCCCTACATCTTCCCCTAAATTTCGTTTAATATTACCTATTAATATATCACCATCAATAATATTATTCGCTGTATAATTAAAAGTAGGATCATTATCACCATAAATTTTAGTAGCACTTTCTATTACAATTTGTATATCTCTTCTTTCTATTAAGATTTCATTATTTAAATATTCATAATTAAAAGTATAGTTTTGTATCCCATTCCCTTCTATAGAAATGAACTTATAATCAACTTCAGTTTTACCACAATCCTTATTAAGTGATGTTGCATCCAAAGTTAAAATAAATTCATCTTGTAAAATATTGTTGTCAAAACTTACAATATAATCAACTTTATATTTACCATCGTAAATTTTATTGATAAAAGTAATTTTAGCAGTTATTTGTCGTTCTTTTATAGTAAATAAATTACTCTCTAAAATAATATTGTAGTTTTTGTTGTATAATGAACCAACTAAAATATTATATTCTCCTACATTTTCTCCTTTTTCTCTATCTAAATTTCCATCTAAAATATCATTATTGATTAATCCATTAGTAGTATAAGTCAATAAAGGATCACTATCTCCATAAATTTTCTCTCCTGCATCGGCATAAACTATTAAATCTTTTGGCAAAATATTACATTTAGAAGAAACATAATTTATAGTATAGTTAGAATTTGAATGTGATATAAGATTTATATCATATTGACCTACATCATTATCTGAAATTGATAATATACATCCTAATTTATCACCTTCTATAAGCCCTTCTATATTATAAGAAAAATTAATGTCTTCACCATAAATGGCATTAGTTTCATTTGCTTTAACTTTTACTTCCCTCGGTAATATATTCCCTTTTAATATGATTTCATCACACTCTAAAATATAATGTTCTTTGTCTTCGCCTTGTAAAATAATACTATTTGTATCTACCACAACATCTATTGAATTTCCAACATCATATGACACAAAATTTCCCGTTAAAGAAACAAAAACATTTTCATTATTTACCACATTTGCAAGCCCTGCTACTACACTAGCATTGACCGTTTTATCATAAATTTTATCTTCGACATAAACATCTTTTAAAGATAATTGTCTTTTTAATATTGTAAATTTCGCACCATTATTAATTATCTGAAAAGTATAATTAGGGTTTGAAGTTGTGAGAGTTCCCAATGTATAAATATACTCTCCTATTTCCTCTCCTGGTTCTCTCCCAAGTTTGCCTAAAAGAGTTTCATCGTTTATAACATTTTTTGCACTATAATTAATAGACGGATCCGAATCTCCATATTGTTTAGTAACAATATCTGGATAAATCTCAACATTTCGTGGATAAATTGTTGCATAACTCACAGGAACTATTTGTGAAGAAAGTTTATAAATATCACTATTTTCTCCTATAAGAGAAACTTCTCCATATTTAAATTCCAAAGCTTTATTTGTCCCTGCACTTGCATTTACATAACTTACAGTTATTCCTTGAATGTCTAATTGATGATTGTCTTCTACTCCATTAAATATGTATTTTATGTTATTAGTATCAATTTCTGTAGTACCATCATAAACTTTACCTATAACTTCTACACCAGCTATAGAAATGCTCTTGGTAAATTTAGCATATATGTTATCTCCTGCTTTTACAACATATCTTGACAATTTATATTTAGTCGTTTCAAGTTCTCCGTTAATATACCAGCCATCAAAAATAAAACCAGTATTAATAGAAACAACATTTAATGAAATGATATCACCATTATAATACAATCCATTACCTACTATTGAAGCAGGATTTTCAAAATCTGTCACGATTGAAACTTTAACTTGACTTGCGTTAACTTTTAAAGTAACTGTTTTATCTGAATAAATAATTTCATCGGTTTTTGAACTTTTATAACAATAAGCTCTAAACTGAATTATTGTTTCGTCAGGTATATCATTTGATAAATATAAACTACTTCCCATTATATTTACATAATTTTCCCCTGAAATAAATTCGTATTTTATTTGATGATTTACTTTAGAATAAGATAAAAAGTTCCCTTTTACATTATTAACATTAGTGATTTCATTATAGGCATCTAGTATGATAACTTGCCCTGGAGTAACTTCTTCATCTTCATTTTGCAAATAAACATCATTTATTATCGTATAAAGTCTAATCGTGGGCATTGCCATAATAAAATCACTTTTTTCTGAAGAACTACCATTACCTACCGTTTCAAAAGTAAATTTAATTCTAGAACTATCAGTTAAAAGCAACAGATCGGTCGTAATTGATGAAGTTTCGTTTGCAGAATTATTGCTTTGTACATAAACACTATTTTCGCCCTGTGATAAAGTTATTTTTATATTTGATTGTGAATTTGATTTTTTTGTCGTGATTATTGCACTGGCCTCTGCATATACAAGCCCCTTTTTTATTAGTTCATTAATATCTGTAGTTACCGATAGTTCTGCCCAACCACTATAATAAGAAAGATTATTTTCAGTAGGAACTATAGAATAGTGTGTTTGTCCTGTGTCTTTCACTTGTGTATTTTGTAATGTACTTTCACTGTTGTCATTGACAAAATAATGAGATGGGGTATTCCCTACTAAACCCGTAATAACAAACTTATTTCCACTCAATCCTTCAATAAGTGCTTCGGAAGTATTATTAAAATTTTTACTATAAGGGAAAAAGATGATAACAGAAATTATCAGTATCATAGTCAAACAAATTAACAATTTGTTTTTACTAATTTTAGTCATCTTTTTCTCCTTTAATAAAATTTTTTATATTAATTTGGGCTGTCTCAATAATGCCAAAACATATTGATTCCCTTCATATGTGTCACCTGGTCTAATAAATGGATAAGCCCCAGGTAGCACCATGGCAGGTATAACAAAATCAGCATTGGCTATACCTGCAGTTATAGTTCCTTGAATATTAAGCATTGTATAATTACAGTTACCATTTAATTGAGATCGATTTATTATACCATTGCCAGAATTAAATTTCAACCCCAAAACCCTTATGTCATAATTTAATACTGCAAAATTAAAGTACTCTTTTCCGTTATAAGTATATTTATAATCATTATAGTTAAGGACAATGTTTTTAAATTGTTTTACAAGTTCGTCTAGTACACCTGATGCTATTCCAACACTAGAAGAAAGTTGCTCTAAATTGCTTTTCATGCCTTCTTCTATCTCATCAATTGTTTTCCAACAATAGAAGTATACATCACCTACTAAATTAAGAACACATTGTTTTTGCCCTACATCACTTGAATAATCAATATCAAATAATATACCTGCTAATAAAGAATTAGCAAAAGCACTATCTTCTACTGTGAGAGTAGCTACCTGATTGTCATTGGTATTTCTTAATAATTTTATACAAGCTAAAAATGCGTTTCTAAAAATACAGCCTTTAACTATTGCCCCAGCACTCAGAATTTTCATACAAGTATCAGCATTTTCTATAATACTATTATAAATTAATAGATTTTGAGAATGATTTTCTACAAGCAATAAAATTCCTTTACCGTCCAAAGATTTTAAAGAATCATTTTCTTTTAAAGTATTACCCCTTATAGTAATGTTATCTATAATAATATTACTTTTTCTTACAGAAATCCTTATATAAGCTTCCAATCCTGATAAATCAAGCATATATCCATTTCCATAAAGATTATAATTTAAATATATAGTAGAGTTAAATATTGTCTTATCTGATATTATATTTTCTTGCAATACAATTGCAGGATAATTATTTGTTAATTTTTCATTAGCACTTTTGTAATAATTGCTGATAGATATAAATTGTTGATAATTGTAGACATTAACTCCTTCAACAAAAGTAAAATCATAATAGTCACTTGCAACTGTTGCTCCTTGATATGGCGCAATTTGTTTAACGGTGATTCTAACTGTTCCAGTATTTAATACTGTAACAATACCATTTTGATCAACCTTTGCTATACTTTCATCACTAGAACTCCATTCAAGCAAATTAGCATATTCATTACCAGGAGTTAAATTATATTCCATTTGAAAACTATTTAACAGATCTCCTTTATCTCCTACAAAAGCTGTGGCAAAATATCTATATTGACCAAGTCCAACATTATCTCCAACTTTATCTAATTCAAGTTGAATATCGGTAATTTTAGTGTAAAATGTAAAAGTTTTACTAACGGAAATATTTGTACCTTTTACTTTAACATAAACTATTACATCTCCACCACTTTTACCTATTAATCTCCATCCATTACCATTTTTTATTAAATCAGCAATTTCCTCATTTGAAAGAGATAATTCTAATTCGTATTCATCGGCGTCTATAGGATTAGGTATTAGTTCAAAATCCACATATTCTCCAGTATACATTTCGGTTTTGGTTTCGCTAAATGATATACCTTGAATATCTTTAGTATATGTAATAGTAATCTCATTGAAAATTTCAGGATTATCTGTTATAAATACTTTAATTTTCACTGTACCATAAGTATAAAACTCAACAATGCCATAATCAGAAACACTTGCAACAAGATTGTTATCAATAGAATAAGACAACTTCGTCTGATAAGTATCACTTGGCATTGCAATAGCATTTATAGTATAACTTGGCACACCAACTATAATACTGTTACCATCTTTAAATTCAATGTAACTAGCATCTCTGTAAACTTCTATTGTAAATACTCCAATATCTACTGAATTTATTAAAACATTAAAAGTAATTGTTCCTCCATTGTAAGAAATAAATTTATTATCAAAAAATTCACCAATAACTTTATTTTCATCTATTCTATTTTCAGATATATTAGAATATGTAAAAATGAAATCCGCACAATCACTAGGAATAAAACTTAAAACTTCAAAGATAAATTCATCACCTGCGTTCAAATAAATTTTATTATTAACCATTTGAGATCTATCAATATCTACAACAAGAAGATCTCCACCTGTATACATGAAAGTTATAGTTTGCGATTTTTCACCTCTAGAAGAATCATCACTAATAAATTTAATTGTAACTTTCCCCTTTTGATCAAAAATTATTTTATTATCTTCAATATGTGCTATTTTACTATCAGATATCTGATAATTTAATGTTCTAATTGACGCATCGACAGGGAAAATAATTTCTTTGAAAGTAATACTTTTCTGTGTTGTTACATACGAATTTTGATATAGATCTAAAGAAGTTTCAAAAGTAATTTCTATATTTTCTACAGGAGCAATTACAGTTATTACACAATCCGCATATACCTTATTCCCATAATAATCATAAGTATAAACTCGTACAATTGCATTTCCACCATAATAAGCAGTAAAGATACCATTTTGGTCAATATCGGCTACTTTACTTATTGAACTATCATTCGGTTTTTGTTCAATAATTTCAAAATAAAAATCGGTAAAAAGTGCATTTGAAGGTAAATAACTTAAGACATAAATTTTAAATGTCTCTCCTTTATTTATTGATTTACTTTCTGCATTTAATTTTAAAGAATTTACATAACCCATTGTAGAGGTAACTATAACTTCTTTAGTTATGTTTCCACCATCTGTAGAACTTATAGTAACTTTAACAGTTCCCGGTTTATTAAATACTATAGTATTTCCATCTATATAAGCAAAATCGTTTTCTTCTATCTCATAATTTAATGTTCTATTTGTAGCACTAATTGGAAGCGCTGAAGCATTAATTGTTACTTTATTATCTATTGTTAAAATATTTGATTGGTCAATTTGTATACTTGTAACCATTTTTATTACATTGATTGTTATATCTTTTGTTATTCCGTTAGATAATTCTATTAATAATCTACTAATGCCTCCGTTCATAGCGGTTATCGTTGTTCCATCAATTTTTATTACCTGTACATTTGCAGTATGAGTTATTTCTTTAATTAAAATTACATTGTTTACAACATCTTTAGGAATCCAATTAGTTACTTCTATAGTAATGCTTTCTCCTTCATTTAGATAAACTGGAGATGTCAAGTTAATATCCGCTAATAAAGCATCGCCTCCTGTATATCTTATTCTAAAATCTTTTTTCAATCCTCCGCCATCTTGACTTGTTACTGTTAGAATAATATAACCTTCTTTTATAAAGTAAATTTTACCATTATTTATATATCCAATTGATTCACTAATTCCATTAGAAGAAAATGATTGTGTTATTTCATAATCAACATTTTTATTTGTAGAATTCGATGGATATATTTCAAATTTTAAATCAAGAACTTCTTTAGCAGTTACAAATTCATCGTTATAGAAATCAATATCACTCACAAATTTTATATCTTCAATGAATTGAACTATATAAAGTATATGTTGATAACTTGAAATTATCTCGTTATTTTTAAAAATTTGAAGTTCAATTAAAGCACTTCCAAGTCCCAAAACTTTAATCATATCATTTTGTTTTGTTACTACTTCAGTTTGTTCATTATCAGGATTTTGTTGTAGAATTTCAATATTATAACTATCATACTCTTCATTAATTTCACTCATATCAAAATAAGCAAGATCATTTACTACTAGATTCGTACTTTCATCTTCAATTGATAAAATTACGGCTTCCTTTTCTATCTTTTCTATTGTAAACTGAGTAAATATATCAGGATCAGCTAAACAAGTTATAGTAACTGTGACCAACCCATTTTGTTTAAAAATTAAAGAATTTTCTTCAACTTCTGCAATTTCAGGATTATCAATTTCAATAACTATTGATTTATCTGTTGTATCTATTGGAAGAATTGATATATTTAAATCTACTTTAGATGAAGTAACTTTAGTATTAGCAGGTTCTACAACAATTGATTGAGGCGATCTTATAACTTCTATTTGATAAGACAATTGAATTGTAGCTCCAACATAAACAATTAAAGTTGCACTTCCACCATTAACCGCTGTAACTTTATTATCAATTAACTGTAAAACTTGCCCAGTTGCATTTAATGTCAACTGATTTGTAACTTGCAATGATATGTTGGTATTATTGGCATTTGTTGGGAAAACTGATTTTAGAACTATATCAAAACTTTCTCCTACATAAAACATCGTTGGCAAATCAATAATATTTTCCCCATCTAAAACTCCAATTTGTGCCGATAAAGGATAGGAACCAGTATATTGTATTATTACTTGAGATACAGCATCATCTACATTTGCATATAGAATAATTTCTCCTGCTTTATTAAATATAAGTGTATTATTTGCAATAATACCAATATTTTTGTCACTGACAGTCCAATTTACATTTTGATTTGTAGCATCTTTTGGTAAAACAGTAGCATTTAGTGAAACAGTATTTAACGCAGTAACATATTGTCCTTCTAACATTTCCAAATCTAAATCTATGACTACTTGAGTCGCAGGACGAATAACTGTTATATCGCAATATTCTTCACAAACACTACCATCATATAAAACCATTGAAACTTTTATTGTACAATTACCGCCACCAACAGCCAAAATAGTTCCGTCACTTTGAATTTGTATTACTTCATTTTCGCATGATGAAGATAGCAATTCAATATTAATATTCTTATTAGTAACATTTGCTGGCTCTATAGAATAATTTAAAGAAACCGTATCTCCATAATTTAATACAATATTTTCATCTAGTAAATCAAAACTGGATGCCATATTAGCAGTATATTGAATATAAACTCTTTTGTAAACTTCACTATAATCCTCATTTGCGTATATCAAAATACTAACTTTTCTTGGCTCGTCAGTAATCAATGTTACTTGCCCAATTTCATTTACTATTGCAACATCAGGATTATCGCTATGATAGAAGTAATTCACATTAGTAGAATCTTGTGGATAAGATTTTGGATTTAAAGTTATATTTTTTTCAGCTGTAATAATATCATCAATGATTATACTTGTTGCAGGAGATGATACATACACATAAATTTGCTTTACTATCATTTTCCCTGGAGCTTTTTCTACAGATACATTAACTATAGCATTACCGCCACCTACCCCTCTTATATATCCATTGTTATCAATGACAACAACATTCTCATTTTCACTAATTATTGAAACACTTGTATTATAAATATCATTTGGCAATACAGTATAGTCAACAACAACAGATTGCCCTACTTCAATATTAAAATTAGTTGATGTTAAATTTAAATCATAAGCATATCCATCAGTAGATGTAATATAAATTTCTTTTGAAAAATTACCATCTTCGCTAGTTACAGTTACTTTTACCGTTCCTGCTTTTTTAAAAGTTACCAAGCCTAAATTATCTACTGTAGCTATACTTAAATCGTCAATTTCAAATTTTACCATTTTGTTTGTTGCATCACTTGGATAAATTGAATATGCAATTTGATAATAGGTCTTTGAAATAACTGCTTCACTTTCTAAAACCTCTAAACCACTTACTGGAATTGTTATAGATATATTTACAGAATCTACTAACCCACCGTCTTCACTTGTTACAGTAATAGTTACACTACCGCTTTTTAATGCATAAACCATTCCATTAGAATCTACTTTGGCAATCTCATTATTACTTGAAGTATAAGTTACATTTTTATTGATGGCTTCTGCAGGTAAAATAGTTGTACTTAATTGCATTGTTGCTCCAACCTTCATTTCGTTTGATGGAGCATACAACAAAACTTGATGTACTTTTGTATCTGTTACATAAAAATAACAATTTGCTCTTTTGTTCCCATCAGCAGAAGTTACTGTTATATAACCATTCCCAAACCCTACAAAAGAGACATTCCCATTTTCATCAACAATAGCAACATCTTCATTGTCACTTGACCAAATCAAATCTTTGTTTGTAGCATTTTGAGGATATACTGTAGCCTTAATGTTTATTTTCTCATCAACATTTGCTATGATAGAGGATTTGTCAAGTTCTATTCTCTCTACGGCAATGTAGACGTCGCCTATAACTACATCAATAGTAAAATTGACAATTAATATAATTAATAATGGAATTGAAATCATCAAAAATATTAATAACTTTTTCATTTTACGCCTCTATCCTTTTATATCTTGTTTCTAATTTTATAAACAATCTACACATTTCCCCTATTGCATAAGGAATTCCAAAACCATAAAGTGCTAAATACATAGAAGGAATTGAAACAAAATAAGATAAAGCAATAGACAAAATTCCCATAATAATTGCTATTATAAATCCAATACTAATACTTGAATTAACATTTTTTGTACTTGTTGTAACTTCGTTACCATCTAAATAAATGAATTGAGGTTTCTTTATATCCATATATATAGATGAAGCAACATTGCCTATAACTACTAAAATTACTGCAAAGGCAATTAAAATAGCACTTATATAAGATAAAAATCCTGCTAACGCTAGAATTAAACAAGAAATTAAAATAGAAGGTATAGAAACTAAAAGATAAATAATGAATTTAATAGTTATTTGTCTAGTATATGAAACAGGTATTATTTTTGTATGAAAGAAATTATCTCCTTCTCTTGTTATCGAAGTTGCAGCAAACGATGTTCCCATGCTCAAAAACATGACAAGCACTAGTACTACAATTCCAGGTAAAATACCTTCTCCAATCAATCCCACACCTATACTTGATGCTATCTCACTAGAAAAATAAACCATTAGAGGTGTTGTGATTACTACAGTTAAATACTGAAATGCATAATTTGTTGATCTAAAAATTGTAGTAAATTCTCTAAAAAAGAGAGCACCATTTACGTTTCTATTTTTTATTTGTGAAGAATTTTTATAACCTTTTATATCTTTTTCACTATTTGAAAGAATTATTTTTAAATAAATTTTATCTGCAAAAATTAATATTAATCCACCGACTAAAATTACAATACTTAAATTGATTGCAACACTAGGGAAAAATCTATAATTTAACAAACTATTTTTAAATAGTATAGGTAAAACTAAATAGTTCGCAAATTGTTTAATATTAAATATTGTTGTATCTGAAAATACATCTTGAATGTCTCCACTATTTAAAACCTTTAAAATGAATTTTAAAGCATAAATATAGATTAAAAATCCCAATGAAATAAAAACGATATACATAACAAGCAATACAATAAATCTATTTTTCAAAAAACTTGATAAATACATTGTTGGTACTGAAAGTAATAAGGCAATTAAAAAAGGAATCATAGGGAAAAATATTGTATTTGGTATTAGCATTATATAAAATAAAGCGGATGCATTTGTTCTAACTCCAAATAAAATAAAAACTGGTAATGTTAAAACTGTAGTAAAGATTAATTCATAAATAAATAAATATGTAATTTTTGCTAAAAATAACATTTTCCCACTAACTGGAAGTTTTAAAATATTACTGTCTGTTTTGAAATATAAAGTTTTTGTAGTTAAACTTAAACCAAACAATACCTGAACTATTTGAACAAGTAAAGCATAATAAATTATGAATTCTTGTTTTAAGTTTGCTTCTAAACAAACATTTAATATACTATTTAAAGCAAATAAAATAAAAAAAACTATTATTCCTACACCTAAAGTAGTTAAAATATATTTTTTAACGCGTGAATAAATACTTACGCCGTCTTTGACACGCGTAGAACCATTCATAAACTCTAATTTTAAAAGCGTTAAAAATTGATTCATTTTTTTTATTTTATTCCTTTTTAAAATATATTTGTATTTTTGTAACTTATCTTTTATTTTGCATTAAAATTTTAATTATTTATTTTTATTTTTTTTAACGGTTTTCTCTTTATTCTTAATTTTTTTATCTTTTTTCTTTCTTGATGTTATTTCGATAACTTTTGCCATATTTTCTTTAGTCATATTTAAAAAATATTCTTCAAGAGAAACATCACTTTCTTTAACAAATTTTTCTACTTCAATTATTTCCATTAGTTGCCCATGATTAATTATTGCAACTCTATCACAAAGTTTTTCAACCATATCAATATTATGCGAAGAAAAAAACACAGAGTTACCTTTTTTCTTATGTTCTAACATATAACCTTTGATTTCGGCAGTACTTTGCGGATCAAGTCCCATCAAAGGCTCATCAAGCACCCAAAATTTAGGATTATGTATTAATGCGGCAATGATACAGATTTTTTGTTTCATACCATGTGAATATGATCTTATTTGTCTATCTATGGCACCAGTCATGTTAAAAAGAGATGCAAACTCATCTAATCTCTCCTTTATTTTATCCTTTGGCACACGATAAATATTTCCCATGTAATTTACATATTCTTTTCCTGTTAAATTTTCATAAACAGCATGATTGTCAGGGACATATCCAATATTTAATTTTGCATTTATTGGATCTTTTGCGATATCATATCCACACACCTCTATTTTCCCTTCTTCAAAAGGTAGGATACCTGTCAAACATTTAATGGTGGTACTTTTCCCTGCTCCGTTTTTTCCTAAAAATCCAAAAATTTCTCCATCATTTATGGTAATATTCAAATCTTTTACAGAATAGTAATTAGAATTTTTGTATCTTTTTGATAAATTTTGAATTTTTAGCACTTGTATATCCCCTTTTTAAAACAATCTACAGAATCTACATAAGTTTAGCACATTTCATAAAAATAGTCAATATTAGTTTTAATATATAATTAAATATAAATATATAAGCAAAGATTTCATATCATTTATTGACAAAACTAATATATAATTATATAATAAAAAAATAAGGAGTTAAATTATGAATTTAAAGGAGATCCCTAATTCAATATTATATACAAGTTTATATTGTGTATCTAATGGATATGTTTGGCCTTTGCTCGGAATGAAAAAATATGAAAATTCTTCGTCCCCTCTTCTTTATAAGCAAAAAATGTTGGATTTGTTAAAAAATATTCTTAATCCTAATTTTGAAAAAGTTATGGATGACAAAATTAATGAATTGTACAATGAACTAAACGACAAAAAAATTGAATGTGAGGAAAAATACAAAATTTCAGGTAAAGATAGAAGTGAATTAATACCATACATAAAGAAGGAATATTTTGTTAAAAATCAAGTTTCAAAGTACCAAGATTTAAAACTTATCAAATTCAATTTTGAAAAATTTACCCAACATCTAATGGAATTATATAAAGAAAAAGGGTTCCCTTTTGTTTATAGTATTTATGTTAATTCTTCTAGATCTTATAACAATTTATTTATAAATAAAGGACAAGTTTACCTTATCCCAGCTTCATCAAAAAACAACTACCAATTAATCTATAGCCATTTACATGCAAAAAAAATGATTAATTTAAGAAAAAGTTTTGAAAATCAAGAAACAAGTTCTGATTCAAACAATGATGAAAAGGAGTAAACACAATCATTATGCCAAATTTAATTATATTACATGGAATGTCATGTTATTTAGAAGAATGTTGGCTTCCCAAACTAATAGAGAATGCAAATAAATTAGGAATATCAGAAATTATTGTTCCTCATTTCCCGTTACTAAAAGATATAACTTATGAAAAATGGGAAAATATATTTTCTAAAAGTTTAAACAAAATAAATGAAAATACAATCATTATCGCCCATTCTCTATCAACATTATTTATTATAAGATTTATTTTTAAATTTGGCTTATCCTTCAAAGCATTAATATGTATAGGTGGAGGTTATACTAAAAAAATTACTGAAGAATATAAACATTTAGTTGATTTTTTGCCAAATGAAAAAGAATTTAATTTCGCAAAAAATCACATCAAAAATAGATTTCATATTTTTAGTGACAATGATACTATTTGGACACAACAACAAATTAAAAAATATAACGAATTTTTGCATCCTGTACAAATAAAAACACATAACTGTGGCCATTATGGCAGACAATCCCAAATTAAAGAAATAAAAGAATTAAATTTAATTTTAAAAAGTTTAATTAAAGCCTAAATAACAAAAAAACATGAAAATTTCATGTTTTTTTATTTAAAATATTAATTTTTGTAAATATTTTTTAAAGTTATAGTTTTAGTTTTGGTTACTTGATCAAATGTACTCATAACACCTTCAGTCCCGATTCCTGAGAATTTATATCCACCAAAAGGTATTTCAAAGCTTCTATGAAAACTTGCTCCGTTTATAACTACACCACCACATTGTAATTTATCTGCAAATTTAAATGCTTTTTTCATATCTCTTGTAAAAATACAGCCACATAAACCATAATTTGAAGCATTTGCAATTTCCAAAGCCTCATCTTCATTTTCACAAGGAATTATGCTTACTACAGGCGCAAAAACCTCTTCATCTAAGGCAACAGAAGCAGTTTTTGGTATGTTTGTTATTACGGTTGGCGTTAAAACAGCACCTTTTGCAGTCCCTCCATACAAAATTTTTCCACCCTCTTTAACAATTTGATCAATTTGTTTCATAGCTTTTTCACAAGCTGACAAAGTAATTAATGCTCCTATTTCGGTTTTTTTATCTAGAGGATTACCCACTACTAATTTTTTAACTCTCTCTACTACTTTTTCTTCAAATTCTTTTAAAACTCCTTTTTGCACAATAAAACGTTTACTAGCACAACAAACTTGTCCAGTATTATACATTCTTCCCCAAATAACTTCTTCTACAGCTAAATCTATATCCGCGTCATTTAGTACGATAAAAGCATCATTACCTCCAAGTTCTAATGCAACATGTGCAAAATGCTCTGCACCATTAAGATATGTTATTTTACCAACAGCAGTCGAACCTGTGAATGTTATTCCATGCACATCTGGATTTTGTGCTAAAGCATTTCCAACAATACCGCCTTCTCCAGTTAATACTTGAACTACCCCATTTGGCAATCCTGCCTCATGTAAAAGTTTTACAAGTTTAATAAGAGTAAGCGGGTTTTGATGAGGCGGTTTTACGATTATTGTATTACCAGCAAGAATTGCTGGGGCAACTTTTTGATCGAATAAATCACAAGGAAAATTAAATGGGATTATAGCGACCATAACACCTAAAGGTTCTCTAGTTGTAAATTGCAATGAATTTTCTTGCCCTGCCTCAGTCCCTGCAGGTATAACATTCCCGTATAAATGTTTTGCTTTTTCAATAAACGCTTCAAATGAAATTTTAATATTGCCTATTTCTGCATATGCCTGTACAATTGGTTTCCCTGTTTCTTTACATAAGGTCTTAGCAAGATCATCTTTATTTTTATCTACTAAATTTATAAATTTTTTTAAGATTTCTCCTTTTAAATGAACAGGAACTTTTGCCCAACTAATTTGAGCTTTTTTTGCATATGCTATTGCTTTTTTTGCATCTTGTTCAGTAGAATTAGGAACAGTATCAACTATTTGTCCATTGTAAGGATTAATAATATTCATAGTCTTTTTATTGCTAGCAGGAACTTCTTTACCATTAATAATATTTAACATTTCCCCTCCTTATTTTGTAAATGCAGTGAATGAAAGCATTAATCCACCTGTTGTATTTCTACCATCATCAACATAACCATATTCACCAAAAGTAAATTCCATGATAAATGGTACAT
Source organism: uncultured Clostridia bacterium (assembly GCA_944372505.1). GTDB lineage: Bacteria > Bacillota > Clostridia > Christensenellales > UBA1242 > Caccovivens. The sequence goes on from CALVZK010000003.1 coordinate 116,754, forward strand.
CACCAACATTTTCTTTGATTTTTTCATAAACTTCGTTAATACGGGAGTCAATTCCCGCTCTTCTTCCACCACAATGAACTAGATGATAACAAATAACTGGTTTATTAATTTTAGAATTTAAAGATTTAAGTGTTTCTCCTACTGAAGAAATAAGTTCATCTACCGATGCCTCCATTCTAATGACACATGTTCCTTCGGCGAGATTAGCACCTATATTCATTGAAAAATCATCGTTTGCAAACATTGGGTGTCTAATTGCAACAAGATCACCAAGCCTATCTTTGACGCCAAGAGGACTGGTTATTGTTGCTGATAATAATTTATTCCCCATTAGTTCGCTAGTTTTCATTCCTCTCCATTTGGCATATTTTTTAACAGCAGGTGTTCCATCAATTTCAACAAGTGTTCTCACTCCGTTAACCTTGGTAATAATACCCATATCTTTAGTTTCTCTATAAGCTCCTGTAAATTCATTAACAAAACCACCATTCATATATATAACTGCTACTGCTACTCCTTCACTAGTAACATTATTATCTAAATATAAACTCCATTTTCCACTTATTGTGTTGTCAGCGGCGGATCCTCCAAATAGCGGAACTCTGCCAATTACTTTGTTTGCTCCTTTTAGAAAAAACTCCTCTTCTGTAGGGCTTGCAGTCATATACATAACATCAGGATGTATATTTAAAGGCATTTTCGTCATATTTCTTGCCTTAATTGTTGCATTTTTCCCTGCTTCTATAGCATTTTCAAACTTATTCCTAGCAGCAAAGCCTACTCCAACAATCATGTTTGGATCGCATAGAACCATAATACCAACAAAAGGTTTATCGCCTCCAATAAATCCTTCTGGCATTATAACGCCTGTAAAGCTAGTATTCCCAATAACAGGGCACTTATAAATTTCTTTAATACCTTTTATAACATCTTTAACATTATAGTCACAACTCATGTATGCAAAAACAAGTTTAGCACTTGTCGCCTTTCCGGCTTTTTGTGCTGCTTCTAGTCCCGCCTTGTAGCCATTTTTTTCAGTACTGAATCCAGTTAATGCTTTCATAAATTTAAACCCTCCTTTTATTTATTTAAGCAAATTACAGTAAAGATTTATATAGCTTTTTTATATCTTCAACACTTGTCTGTCTAGGATTTCCTCCAGTACAAATGTCGTGATACGCGTCTTCACTCAAGATGTCTAAAGCATCTTTTGTAACTCCAAGTTCGGCAATAGTTTTAGGTATATTAAGTTTATTTGATAACTCTTTTACTTTTTTTACAGCTAATTTTGCACATTCTTCATCACTTAATTTATTTGTGTCAACCTCAAAACATTGTAAAATTAATCTATATTTCTTTTTAGAAGTTGACTCTATATTGTATTTCATTACTGTTGGTAATAATATTGCATTAGCAATTCCATGAGCAATGTTAAATCTTCCTCCTAAAGGATGTGCCATTGAATGAACAATCCCAAGTCCTACATTACTAAAACCCATTCCAACAATATATTGAGCATATGCCATTTTTTCTCTAGCTAAAATATTATTCCCATCTTTATAGGCTATAGGTAAATATTTTACGATAGTTTTTATCGCTTCAATAGCAAACATATCACTAAAATCTGTTGCGCCTTTAGTTAATAAACTTTCAATTGCATGAGTTAATGCATCCATTCCTGTGCTTGCTGTTACTGAAGGAGGAAGAGATTTCATAAGACTAGCATCTACAATAGACATAATTGGAATATCATGTGGGTCCACACAGACCATTTTTTTATGAGATGAAGTGTCGGTTATAACATAATTTATAGTAACCTCTGCTGCTGTACCTGCAGTTGTAGGTATTGCAATTAAAGGAAAGGCTCTGTTTTTTGTATTGGCCAAACCATCTAAACTTATAACATCTTTAAACTCTTTATTAGTCTTAATTATTGAAATAGCTTTAGCGCAGTCGATTACACTTCCTCCGCCTACTGCTATTATCACATCTGCTTTGCTTTTGTTTAAAAATTTTAAACCATTTTTAACATTCTCAACAGTTGGATTTGGAACAACATCACTATAAATTTGATACCTTATTTTTTCTTCTTCTAAAATATCTGTAATTTTATCTAAAACTTTGCTTTTAATGATAGTTGAATCACTAACAAGCAAAACCTTTTTAAATCCCCTATCTTTAAGTTCATCTTTTAAACAAAATCTCGAATCTTGACCTAGATAAACTGTTTCATTAAAAATATATCTTTGCATTTTCCCTCCAAAAAAATTATAAAATTTTTACAAAAAAAAGTCATGTAATTTTAAACTTTTTTTAAAAATTATATATTTTTTATTATTTATAACAGCAAATTTTATATTTTTAATAAAAAATTTGATAAAAATATGAAATTAATGTAAAATAGTAAAAATATTAACAAGGAGAAAATATGAAAAGTTTTAGAAAAGAACTTTGGTTTAATATTCCAAAAAGACGTGGTTTAATAAATATAACACAAAATGTTCAAGAAGCTATAAATGAGAGTGGAATCAAAGAAGGGCTTGCACTAATAAACGCAATGAATATTACCGCAAGTGTATTTATTAATGATGATGAAAGTGGGCTTCATAATGATTTTGAAAAATGGTTAGAAAAATTAGCTCCAGAAAAACCATATTCTCAATATCAACATAATGGATATGAAGATAATGCAGATGCACATTTGAAACGAACTATTATGGGACGTGAAACTGTAGTTGCAATAACCAATGGGAAATTAGATTTTGGTACATGGGAACAAATATTTTATTTTGAATTTGATGGAAGACGTAATAAACATGTTTTAATTAAAATAATTGGGGAATAGGCAATAAAATTAATTATTTGGATTTTATATTCAAATTCAATATTATTATAAATAAAAAACAAAGAAATTATAATAAATATACATTTAACTTGACTAAAATAAACAAATTTGGTATCATTATGCAGATAAAGTAAAACAAAAATTAAAAATAGTTTTCCCAAAAAAACTTAACGAAATATTACATTAAAAATAATCTCAACTATTAATGCAATGAAAATTATAAATATAATTAGAATTTCTTTTCATATTCTGATATGCTCAATCTAGTAGAGCACTGCCTTGGTAAGACAAGCAATCGGCAATTTTAATCAAAATTACAACTGAATATTTACTCCATTTTGGAGCTGTGCTGATGTAGCTCAGCCGGTAGAGCACTGCCTTGGTAAGGCAGAGGTCACGGGTTCAAGTCCCGTCATCAGCTCCAATCATAAACCTTTGAAAAACCCTTATAAATAGGCACTTTCAAGGGTTTTTCTTTTGCAAAAAATTTTGCTTAATTTTAGGCTAAAAATACAATAGGTGTAGTAAACTGCTCCAAAAAGTGTAGTGAATTTGCATAAAAAAAAAGACCGAGAGTTTAATTTTAAACTCTCGGTCTAATTCGCTCTAAAACTACCTAAAACTAGCGTAATAGGTGTAAACTAGTGTAGTAAATTTTACATCTCAAAATCTTTTTCTCGTTTGCGTTTTCTTTCTTTTCGTTCTTTTAGCATTTCTTCTAACATTAAATCAAAATCTTCATCAGACAAATTTTCAAGATTAGATTTCTTTTCTTCTTGTTCTTCTTTGTTTTGATTGTTTTGTTTTCTTAAAATCTCATTTTCATTTAGTCTGTCGTTTAAACGATTTGTGCTTTCTTTTACATAGTCACTATTCACATTGTTGTAGACAGTGATTGT
>CALVZK010000004.1 GCA_944372505.1 uncultured Clostridia bacterium
TACTCCATTTATTGTATAATTGTATATACCATTACTATATGTAGCATAACTTATATCTATCATATCTGCAAAATTTATTACTCCGCCTTGGTCGTCAAATGTTACTTGATATGATTTAGCTTGCCAATGGGCATACAATGTTTGAGCAGCACCTAACGTAAATGTTGTATTTGAAGTTATCTCACTTCCACCACTAGGATCTGTCCACCATCCTTTAAATGTATATCCTTTTCTTGTTGGTGTTGGCAATGTCCCATATTTCTCTCTATATCTAACTTTTATTTGTCCCTGTGTTACACTACCTCCGTTTGGATCTAAATTTACGCTATATTCTTTTGCTTCCCAATCTGAATATAACGTGTGATTTGATGCTGTTGTTACTTTTGTGCTTGTCGTAATTTGAGTTCCTCCACTCTTTGCTGTATACCAGCCTGTAAAATTGTAACCAAATCTGGTTGGCGTCGGCAATGTTGAATATGTACTATCATATGTATATGTCATACTTGGAATTGCTTGGTCAGCTGGCGTAACAGATTCAACAGACTCTTGCAATGTTAAATTTTTTATATAAATAGTCTCTCCAGGACTCAAATTATTTGAGTAAATCACAAAAGCTTGTCTAGTATTGCTTGATGCTACAAAAGTATACTGGACTGTTTGCCAAGAAGTCGAAATTGATACATCTCCTAAAGTACCTCCTTGTTCATGTCCAATTAAAACAAGTGGATGATTATGTGTTGATTTTATATCAATACTCCAATCATATTTTTTCCCTATTGTTAAAGGAGATACAGATATATAAACGCCACTCCAATTATTTTGAGTAGAAGTAATATTAATTGCTGTTAACAATTCATTTCCGCTCAAACTGGTATTTATACTTCCGCCTGCTGCATTAAAACTTAATGTAGGTGAATAACTCGCTAAATTAGTTGCATCGAAATTCACATTATATGTATTAGCTTGCCATTTTGCATATAAAACACTAACATTTGCATTATTACGCGTTATTGAAGAAGAAATAAAATTCCCATTTGCATCAAAGCATTGTGTCCCTCCCCCATTTTGCCTAGTATAATATCCTTTAAAAGTATATCCCGTTCTTGTTGGAATAGTAATTGATGATATTTGGACACCATTTGTAGCATTATTTTCTAGGTGCTGTACATATGTATCATAATAAACATAATTTGTTCCATTACTTCCGCCTTGTTTGTTTAAAGTATAACGTGTTGTGTAATAAATATAGCAGTTAAAATATCCATCTCCGCTATTTCCCGCATCATAATGATGGTGCGAGCCTTCAACTAATGCACGGTAATTTCCTCTCATAGTTATTCTTCCATCAGATAAACCATCTATATAATTTACTGATTTTACCCATAATCTTCTACCAGCTCTAATAGGGAAATTTGTATGACTAGTAGTTTTAGAAAAAGTAGCGGTGGCAGTACTAGAAATATTATATTGAATTTTTTCTTGATCATGTTCATAATTATCTCCAAACCTGACAGAACATAATAAATGCTCAAAAACCATGTTTGCGCCCATTTTGCCTCCAGCGCCATATACTCCCAAAATTTCTGTTTTTATATTAACAGCCGCCTCACTAATTTGAACATTATTATTTTCTTTAAAATTGTTATCAAAAGATAAAAGCATCACGCCTGTGAACATGATAAATATACTTAATATTAGATATAAGTAGTGTTTTTTTAACATTTTTATCCTTAAAGCGACCTATTATTGTATTTTTTTACAATTTTAGTATATCAAAAAACATAAAATATAAAAACCATTTTCGCATATTGTTATTTTATTTATAAAATATTTTTTTTAAATTTTAAGATTAATAAAAAAACCTTATCAACCAGATAAAGTTTTTTTATAATTTTGAGTTTTTACTTATAAAGGATTTATCTTAAAACAATTTAATTAAATATGCATACTGATCAAGCCAAACTTGGCTTGGCTCATTTCCCGCTCCAAACACTTCTGTTAAATCTATTAATATTGCATTGTCAAAATATATTACATCTTGCACGTATTTATTATCAAAATCTAGTCTTAGTTTATTACTCTTTTGATTGAACCCTGATAGACCTCCGTTTGTTCTTTCTGCCACCACACTATACATTTGCCATTCCCCTGCTTCCTTTATTTGTGCTGTCATCAATGCTGGCTCTGCTTCTGGCCAATAACATTGTATTGTTGTTGCTGTCCTTGTCTCTTGATATGTATATACACTAAAATAATATTTGTGACTTGTATCTAAATATATCCCTGTGCTTGTATACGTCAATGTCTCTCTATAATTCCTTCCTGTTACTTTTATTGAGTATTCTCCGCTATATGCATATTCCTTTGAATAACTCATATTGTCTCCATACCAACCTGTCCCTTCCATATCTCCATTCGGTATTAGATTTGTTGCTCCTGCCAATTTTTTCATATCTTCTGTCATTACAAATCCCGTGTCTTCTCCTGCAATCCATGCTAGACCTTTTGGTAATGATATTTGCATTCCTTCTACTTTTATCCAGTTCTCAAAATTACCGTTTGTACTTCTCTCCATCCCATTTATGTATATCTTGCAACTATCTATTAACCCGTTACTACCACATATGTTTAACTTTGTTGTCGATGATATCTCGTTTTTCATGATTACTAAACAATCTTTTATTATTGTGCTTGTTGCATATCCTACTATGCCTCCCTTTGTCCCGGCACTTTCTATCTCTCCATTAAATCCACATGATACTATTGTCGTATATACTGTACCATTTGCACTACTTTTTGTTGTTGCGTTTCCTACTATCCCTCCTACATTGTTTAATCCGTTTATCTCTCCTCCCTCTATGTATACATTCTTGATTATCGCTCCACTTGTGTAGCCAAATAACCCTACATTGGTTTCTCCGTAATCGCCTCGGTCTGATTGAGAAATAGTATGCAGACCATATATAGTAAATCCCATTCCATTAAATATAGAACTAAATGGTCTGTTAGTTGTTCCTATAGGTTCCCAATAATATGTCGACAAGTTTATGTGATTTGTTAACTTATATTTATAATTTAAAACATCTGATCTAGAAGTATAATTTATTAAATAAATCAATCTTGCCAAATCTTGTGCCGATGTTATTTTATAATATCCATCGCTATAATCATAGGATAAATTGTTTGAAAAATTACCTTCAGTAGCCCATGTTTCTGTCCATCTTGAATAAGCAGTTTTTATTTCTGAATCCATTATAAAATTTTCAGATAACTTTTCGCCTCCAACAGGCGCAGAAAACCATCCATTAAAAATATATCCTGGTTTAGAATACCAATACATTTGACCTATTTTTGTATCATAAGAAACATATTGAATAGCTTTTACTTGTAAATTATTTTCTCCTATAATATTAAAATCACATAAAAACAAATTGAATTCTTTTCCATCCGCAATATATCCCAAATTCAAAGTTAAATAATAAATATTTTGTGAAGGTGTTACTTTTATTGTAGCAGTTCTCACTTGCCCGTTTTTTATCGAAAGCATATCAGCATAAGCAACTTGTTTTTCTATATTGGTTCCATCTGTTGGCACAGAATTTAAAAGTTGCATTCTTAAATTTGTGTATCCTGATAAAATTTCATATTCTCCATAATAATTATATGAAATTGTATATTGTTTATTTAATGTTGAGAAATACAAAGGAATAGCTATAGTTTCCCATCCTCCTTTCCCAAAAAAATTAATGTTGTTAATTCCAGTTATTTTATTGTAAGATACGTTGATCCTTTCACCATAAGTCGTTTTGGTCCAATTTTCCATGTTCCCAACCACTTCACTTTCATAAAAAATTTTGCAATCCGTCTTTTCAACCCATTTTGCATATAATGTCGTATTGTCTGCTATATCCCATGTTTTATTATTGAATGCTTTACCTGTAGAATCATAATGCTGTGTTCCTTGCCCATTTGCTTGTGTATAGTATCCTGCAAAATTATATCCATATTTCGTTGGTATCGATACTGGCGTCAATACTGAATCATATTTCACATCCCTTACTTTTTTCGCTTCTCCTGTTTTTTGCGTTATTGTAAACTTTACTTTGTAATTATTAAATACTCTGTTTTCTGTATTTCTCCACATCCTACATGCTAAAGCATATCCGTTCTCTTGGGCATACTCTGTGATTTTTAATGTTATACTTGTTTTCCCGCTTGCCGGAAAATTAAAATCATACTTATTTCTCTCTGGCAAAGTTTGTATTGATTTATTGTATACTTCTAATACTTCACATCCATTTGTTGTATATGGCGTTCCACTTATATACTCCATCGTTAATGTATATTCATCTCCTGCTACCAAATCATTTATGATTGCAAATGAAAATACTGTACTTGCTGTTTGAGTACCGTTCACTGTTAATATATTTGTGCTTGTATCGTATGTATATGTTAACCCTCCCGTTACTAATGTTGTCACACTTCCATTATTCGTTATTGTTCCACTTTTACAACTTGACATGTCAACATAATTTGTGTCTCCACCTTGTTCATCAAATGTTATTTGATATGTATTCGCTTCCCAGTGTGCATACAATGTTTGAGGCCCTTTTTGGTTATAAATGCTGGTTTCCGATATTTGATCCCCTCCTTCAAGTGAGGTCCACCAACCCTTAAAAATGTAACCTGTTTTTTTTACGGTTGGGAAGTTTCCGTATGCTTCTCCATAAGTTACTGATTTTGTGCCAAATTCGACTTCTCCACCACAAGGATCAAATGTTAAAGTAAAATTTTGTGGTATCCAATGTGAATATAACATATGATCTACACGTGAGATAACTTTCGTATTTGATGTAATTTGCTCTCCTCCTTTAGGTAAAGTCCACCAACCATCAAATATATATCCTTTTTGTTCAGGTATAGGTAAATTAGTATAAAAACCATTGTAATTATAAATATAACTAGGAATTGCATTGTCTGAAGGCGTAACAGAAACATCTCTTTCTTGAACGGTAACATTTTTGAAAGAAATTTTTTCTCCAACTGATAAATTATTTGAATAAATTACAAAAGTTGAATGCCAATCAACAGCAATGAAAGTTCCTTTTATTGTTGTCCAATCTGTTGATATATTTGTTTGGATATATCCCCCTTGTTCTGGTCCGACAGCTTGCATGCCATGTGAATGTGTTGACTTTAAATCAATTTGCCAATCGTATTCTTTTCCAACTGTAAGTTTTTCTTTTAAATCTATCCAAACACCACTCCAATTATTTTGAGTATTAATTATAGTAAATGTTGCTATGAACTCATTATTGATAATTTCTTTGCTATTTTCTACGGAACAAAGATTGGTATGAATATTGGAAGTATACCATAGAGGAACATAATTTTTAGCATCGAAATCAACCGTTATATATTCTTGTGCGAACTGTGCATATAATGGTTGAAGCTTAGGTTTTCGACCATATCTCCAAAACCAATTTTGAGTAATTTTACCATTTTCATCAATAACTTTGTCGCCTTCATAATTTTCTGTAAAATAACCTATAAATATGCAATCTGGTTTGCTAGGTAAAGTTAATTTTTCTACGGGTGTGTCTCCGCTGGCAAATAGATTTATTTCATTTGTATATGAATTATACAAAAATGAAGTATTACAGTTATTTCTTTCTCCGTCTTCATTGTTCCAAATAAGAGGAATAAATGTTTTATAATAAAAATTTATATCCACAGTAAAAGAAGATTCTCCACTATATGCATTAACATTGATTTGCTGGTTTATAAAATTAAAATCACCATTGGAGTAAACAGTTCTTCCCGTATTACTTCTCACATAAGCTGTAGTACGCGTTAAATTATAAATATAACTACCATCACTATTGTGTAAAAATGTATTTGGATCAATATCTGTAATTTTAATACTATTGGTAGTTGAAGAAGAATGTATTGATAATTTATAAGTGCCATTTTGATCAAGCGGAGAATTATTGTTTATATATAACTCTCCTTTTTGAGAACCCAAAGTATATTTTATTTTAATATTAACTCCAGCATATTTGTCAGAACCAAAAAAATTTGCATTTATGTTGATAGAATAATCGGCCCCAACACTATCATTCGAATTTTTTATTATTTCATCGTTATTGGATATAAAAAACATGCCACAAAAAAATGTCATAAAAGAAAAAAATATAAACAAAAAATATTTCTTTAACATATTTCTCCTAAAAACCAATATAAAAAAACTATCTTTTGTAAAATATCTTAACAAAATTATAACATACAATAAATATAATGTAAATACCCAATTTCGCTAAAAAAGGTTGGCTTTAAAACCAACCTTTTTTTATAATCCATATTTTTTATTAAACTTTTCAACATTACCGCTAGTGTCAACAATCTTTTTCTTCCCAGTATAAAAAGGGTGACATTTATTGCATATGTCGATACTTAAAGTATCGCCCTTTATATTAGACTTTGTTTTAAAAGTATTTCCACAAGCACAGGTAACGGTAACTTCATGATAATCTGGATGAATATCTTTTTTCATTCCTTGCCTCCTTAAATTAATCTCCTACATATGGTAAAAGCGCAATATTTCTTGCTCTTTTTATAGCCGTGCAAAGTTCTCTTTGGTGATAAGCACAAACTCCTGTTTGTCTTCTTGGTAAAATTTTACCTTTTTCGGTTATATATTTTTTTATTTTTGCGACATCTTTAAAGTCGATTGTTTTTTCACCAGCAACACAAAAAGCACATACTTTTTTCTTTGAAGGCTTTTTGAATTTCTTAACAACAACCTTCTCTTCGCTTTTTACATTTTCAGCCATGTTATTCTCCTTTTAATTAAAATGGTAAACTATCATCATCGATAGGTTCAAGTTCTGCAGTTTCAGATTTTTCGCTTGATGCCTTAATAGCTTCTCCACCATCAGAATTTCTTGAACTTAAAAACTCCACTTCCTCAGCAACAATTTCACTGACATATCTTTTTGTTCCATCACTAGCTTCATAAGAAGAGTTTTGAATTCTTCCAACTACTGAGCATTTAGAACCTTTTTTTAAAAACTTGTGGCAATTTTCTGCCTGACCTCTCCAAACTACAATATTGAAGAAATCTGCTTGAGGACCATTATCTGCATTTGCAAATCTTCTTTGAACAGCCAAAGAGAATCTACAAACAGATACTCCACTATTAGTAGTTGTAATTTCTGGATCCTTTGCCAAATTTCCAATTAAAATTACTTTATTCATAATTTCTCCTCTATAAATTTACTTACTTTCTTTTTTAACAAATAATTGTCTAACAATACCTTCAGTAATGTTCATGAGTTTTGCCATAGGTTCAACTTCTTCAGGTTTCATAGTTATGTTCATAAGAACATAGAATCCTTCCGTTTTAAAGTTGATAGGATAAGCAAGTTTTCTCATTCCCCATTTATCAATGCTTTCAACAGTTCCGCCTTTAGATTCAACATAAGAAGAGAATTTTTTTATTAATTCTTCTCTTTTGTCTTCGCTAACGTCACTAGCAATGATATAAAGAAGTTCATACTTATTCATATACATATACCTCCTTTTGGACTAAAATGGTTTTTTGCTTAAACAAAAAACAAGGACAGTATTTAACTGCTTATTAGAATTATAAGCATACAGAACCTATTTGTCAAGCATAATTTAATCAAGAAGAGTAGATAATTAAAATTATTAATTATATAAAAATAATAACACTTACTGTGTTATTATTCATTTTCATTATCAATCGTTTCTGGAGCAATTTCCTTTAATTGCTGTAATTTTAAATAAATTCTATCCCAATTTTCTGGTAAAGCAGGCTCTACAATTTCAAAATTTGAAAAAGCATTTTTGAAATAATTTTGAGTGTCCTCAATTGTTTTTCTATGCCCCTCAAGAACAAAAAATCGAGCATAGCAATCTAAATATTCAATATAATTTTTCATAGTTTCGCATGAAATACAGTTTGGAAATTTCCTATATAGAGGAGAGTTAACATCGTTTAAAAAAATTCTTTCAAACTCTGGAATATTTTTTTGATTATTAACAATAAGAAAATTCTTAATAATATCATTCCAATAAGCTTTTAAATATTTGGATTCGTCATATCCACCATCTCTTAATTTTTTCACTAAAAATCCGTTGATTTGTTTATTAAGATCTCTTATTTGACTTCTTAACTCTATTCTTTTTAATAACTCCGAATTATCTGAATTTCTTAAATTAATTTTTTCTTTACGATAAACACCGACAAAATAAAGAACAGAAAATTCTTTATTAAAATAAGTTTCAAGTCTTTTCAGCTTTTTTTGAGCACTTTTAATTAATTCATTTATTTCCATAAATTTAATATAACATAAAAAAAAGAAAAAATAAAGAGGTATTTTTAAATTTCTCTTTATTTTTTTAATAATTTAATAAAGTCATTTAATTTCAATCAAATAAGCAGTTGGAACATTCTCTACTCTAACCTTATTTGAAATTTCAATGCCTGCAATAGCATAAATTTCATTTTCACATGCTAACACAGGAATATAATCACGAACTCTAGTAGGAATTTTTTTGTCTATAAAAAATGCTTTAAGTTTTTTTGTTCCGCCACCAAATTTAGTAAAAATATCACCATCTTCTCTAAATCGCCACTCAGCATTTTGCGGAACCTTCCTATAATCTAAAATGATTTGTCCTTCTTTAACATCAAAACTTTTTACTCTTTTTACAATAAGTTTTTTCCCTCCCGGCAAATCAAATTCTCCACATTTGAAAGGAGCTTTAAAAAAAGGTTTTTCTTCGTGCTTATTATAAATTGTTAAATAATCATATTCCTTTACCGCCACTATTTCAAAAGGCAAATGAACTCTCTTCCCATTTTCAGCGTTTAAAGCAATATCTTTAATTAAATCTAAATGTTTTTTTTCAATATCTTTGTTTATTCCAATTGTTTTAAAAGCTTTAAAAATAATTCTTGAAGAAATGGAATTATCAAACAGAAAATAAGAAAGTGGAATTTTAACCGCTTTATCCTCAATAATGAAAGCGTCTGTATGAATTTGATTATTAATATAATCATCATCTTCTTTAACTGCATTACCAAAATTAACAATTGAAGCAACAGCGCCTGGCCATCTAGAAATAATATCTTTCATAATGACATTTCTTACAAAATTTCTAGAGTATGTATTATCCTCATTAGTTTCATCATCTACAAAATCTATATTATTTTCTTCTATATAAGAAAAAATCTCTTGTTTTGAAGTGTTTAAGAAAGGCCTAACAAAAACTTTGTCACTTATAGCGTTCATTCCCCGTGCCCCAACAATTCCACTACCTCTAAAAATGTGCATTAATATAGTTTCTGCTTGATCAGACATATGATGGGCAAGAGCAATTTTATCAACAATTCCTTTTCTTAATAGAGATTTAAAAACTCCATACCTTGCATCTCTTGCAGCACTTTCAATACTTAAGTTTTTTTCTTTGGCAATTTTAGGAACATCTACACGAAATTTATAAAATCTAATACCCCATTCTTTTGCTTTTTCTTTAACAAAATTAGCATCGCTAAAACTATTTTCTCTTATGCCATGATCAACATGTATAGCAACAACTTCGATATCAAATTTTTCTTGATTGTTTGCTAAATAATGAAGTAGTGCCATAGAATCACTTCCTCCACTACAACCTACTCCAATAACTTCCCCACTGTTAAATAATTTATTTTTTAAAATAAATTCATCACAAGACTGCATAAAACACCTTCCATTTTAAAATATGATTATTTTTTATCGGAAATATTATACTCAAAGAAAAAGCAATGTGCAATAATAAAATAATAAATTTTAATAAATTTATCAAATAAAGATACAAAAACTCGAAAATTTTTACAAATTTCGAGTTTTTTATTAAAAAATCTTAACTACAATACAAGTCATATCATCAACCGCATAACCATTATTATTAGCAAGAGCTCGACTTAAAATTTGATCGGCCTGTTCCTGAGGATTTGCAGATTTAATAGTCAAAAGAAAATCTTTAAATTCTGAATCACTTCCGAAAGTATCATTTATTCCATCAGAACAAATGATAATAAAATCTTTATTTTTCAAAACAACTTTTTTCGTAATCGCTTTAGCATCTTGTAATACCCCTATAGGAAGCGCTCCACTTTCAATAATTTTGCAACCATCATCGCTTCTTATATATGAAGAACTTGCTCCCATTTTAACAAAATCGGCTATACCACTCTTTAAATCCACTGTACATAAATCAATTGTTGAAAATACATCATCTTTTTCTAAATTAAGCAATTTGTTAACAGATGATAAAATAATTTCATTATCAAAACCCGCCTTGTAAAAATTTTCAATTAAATTTATGGTTGTTTCACTTTTCTCGCTCGCTTTATTTCCACTTCCCATGCCATCGCAAATTGCAAACATAAATTTATCACCATCTAAACGTTCAATACTATGACAATCCCCTGAAACATTGCTCCCGCTTTTAGGTTGTGATGCTAAACCAAAAATACAATCGTAAGATGGAGCAGTTTTTAAGTTTACATTTACAAGTCCAGCTTTTTCAGTCGGAAGAATTTCATATACGGACATTTTTTGATTACAAATTTTAGAAACAATATTTTCAAGTTTTAGCTTACTTGAGTCCTCTTCTCTAACTACAACACATGCCATGGATGTCTTCGCATCTTTTTCGTAGACCACTGCATCAGTGCACACAATATTGTTAGAAGTAAGCTCATTTTTTAAAGATTGTTCCCTCGTAGAGTCAAAAGATATTAAACTATCAACCTCGCTGGCTAAATCCTTCATCAGTCCACTAATTCCACTTAATTGATCGGATATTAAAAGTTTACTTGTATCAACATTCCCTACCAGTTTCGAATATGATTTATATTGACTAGTTAAAGTGTTTATTTCACTTATTAAAACATTGCTTTTATTACATCTTGAAGCAAGATAACTGGGTAAATCTAACAAAGTCACTTTTCCCCTTTCCATAGCAACTTTAATAAGTTGCTTAAAAATTAATTTAGTATCTTCACAAAAGGTACGATGACAATGTTTCTGTTCGCTACAGCCTTTACAAATTGTATTTTTAATTTCTTCATATAACATATCTCCTACTTCTTCTTCAGACATTTCACTTTTAATCATTTTTTTAAAAACATTGTTCATATCAAAAAAAACTTCAGAAAGATTGTTAAGTCTTCTATGAATTAAATCTCTATTTCTATTTATTACGCTTTTTATTGCCATTCTATCACTAGTCGAAGAAAGTAAAATAGTAATTTGTTTGTATGCTTTTTTAGGAATAGAAACAAAGATAACACTAGCTATGATAATAGGAAGGAATTCAATAATGTTAAAAACATAATATAAATTAAAATAATAGCCTATTAATGCTTCTCCCGCTATTACGGCAATAGCAGGTAAAAATTTATTTTGAAATTTAAAAACTATTGCACATAAAGCCCAGATTATAAAGGGTGCGACATAAATAGCATTGTTATTATTTAACAATGTCCCAATACCCATAATAGATGCAAAATATAAAGAATAATAACTTTTGCCACAATATGCAATAACTAAAATAAGCAGTCCTACAAAAAGCTTTAAAAAAGAAAATTGATAAATATTACAATTTGCCAGCCCCGCCGCAAGTGCCATAAGCGTAATACCACCACAAGAAAGTTCGCTAGCGGTTAATTTTGTAGAAAACCCTCTAATAATTAAAGGTTCAAAAATAATCAATGTGCATAAAAGAAAAGCTAAACCTATAATTGGTTCTAAAACAACATAAACAATATTCATTTCACCTAAAATATTAAATACAATATTGGCACATTGACTAAAAAAAGCATAAACAAAAAGTTCCCATTTTTGCATAGGCTTTTTTACTACAACATGGATGTAATATGGTACGATTAAAAAAAATATTGTAACTAGAATACCAATAATATTTTCAAAATTATGAAAATTAATAATGACACCAATTATGTAAGCAGGAACAAGTAACCAAACTTTTTGATTAACCCATGCAAGAGCAAAAAGCATAGCAAAAGCAAAAGGATAGATTTGCCCAGCAACGCTAGCTCTTGAGAGGATAAAAAATAGCAAAATAAAAACAACAAATTTAATAAGATAATTTATTTTGTCTTTCATAATTACTCCATACATTAAATTATAAAACCATTTTTATTTTTTTTAATGTATAGACTTGTCATAAAAAATCTAAAAATAAAGATTTTTGTAGATTTAAAAATAACAATCTAATAGATTGCTATTAAAAAGAACTTCTCTTTGTATCAAGAAACTTATTTATTTGCTTTAAAGTTTTATTTAAGTCAATATTTTCAATCACAAGATCATAGTATTTTTTATGACTTCTTTCAAAATCTTTTCTACTTAAACGAATTTTGATTTGTTCCTCTGTATCACCTCTTAAACGCAATCTTTCCTCTAAAATCTCGTCAGGAGCATCAAGAAAAATACTTACGACAGGGCATTTTCCATTTAAATATTTTTTAATGCTTAAATTGCCCTTTACATCAATATCACGAATATAGTCAAATTCTTTATCATTTACTACTTTATCAAGGGAAGATTTTAAAATACCATAATAGTTCCCATGTACTTCTTCATGTTCAACAAATTCTCCATTGTTTACCATTTCCAAAAACTCTTCGCATGATTTGTAAAAATAAGTATTGAAATTTTTATCTGTATCTCTTGGTTCTCTTGTAGTAACTGTTGATTTTTGTAATATTTTCAAATTTTTTCTCATGTTAACAAGATTTTGCATAACTGTATTTTTACCACTAGATGAAATGCCAGAAATGATAATAAACATACATTCTCCTTAATTATGTAATTATAAATCTATTTATATTAATATAATCAAAAAATATAAAAAATCAATATTTTTTATGATAAAATATTATCAAATTAATTTATAAAAGTAAAGATAAAATAAAAATTAAAAAACAAATTTATATAATTACATTTTAAAATATTTCAAAATACCTACTAAAATACTATAACAAAACAAATTACAGTAATCATCGTCTTGCAATTTTTTTTCTTCTTCAGGATTTGATAAAAATCCACACTCTATTAAAGTTGCAGGAATTGAAGAATAATTTAAAACAAAATAGTCTCCTACAGTTACATAATCTCTTGCATTATCAAAAACTTCACAAACAGAGGTTTGAATACATTTTGCAAGATTAAATCCTTGCTCGTCGCCTTTGCCATAAAAAATTTGCGCCCCATTACAAGATGAAAGCGGAAAACTATTCATATGAATACTAATCATTAAATCGGCACCGCTACTATTAATAATATTTTTTCTTTTTTCCATTTCACTCTTTTTTTTATTAGAAGCACTTTCATCATAAAGTCCATTCATGTCAGTTCTGGTCATTATAACCCCAATTCCAAAGTCTTCACACAAATTCTTCAGAGTGTTTGCATATTTTAAATTAAGTTCGCTTTCTGTTATTCCAGTTATAGTTCCGCTTGTTCCCCCATCTCTTCCTCCGTGCCCAGCATCTATAACAATATTAAATTCTGGTTTAGGCATAGAAGAAGGACTAACCGTAAAACAAACAACAAGAATAGAAGAAATGATAATTATACATAAAAGAGCCCAACATAAAAAACTCTTTTTAATAACAATGAATCTCATACCATAATATATTTGTCTATTTAAATTTTATAACTTTCTTGGTTATTTCTTTTTTCAAAAAATTTTAAAGAAATAATTATTAAATAAAAAAAATAATAAAATAAATGTTAAATGAAATATTATTAAATAAAAATTTATTAAATAGAATTTATTTTAAATATATTTATGACAAAAAAATTAAGAATAAATTATAATTCTTAATTTATAAATAATATTTTTTATTTATTATTTTTTTATATTATAAAAATATTTTTTTTTAATATATTAATCTATATTTTTATTATTGAAATAAGGATTTGCTTTAAATAATTGTGAAGGTCTATGACCAGCTTCTTTAGTAAATTCATTAAGCGGAAGAACTAAATGCGATGTTTTTCTTCTAAAATTAGCATCTAATAATTTTTCTCCTAATATAACTTCATAACTATTTTTTAATTCCGTTAAAGTAAACTTATCATTCAAAAGTCCAAATATTATATCTGTATATTCAAGTTTATTTTTTAATCTGTCTAATGCATGATAAATAATGTTTATATGATCAAATGCAAGTTGAGAATAAATTATTTCAATTTTTTTATAAGTTTCGTTATTTTTCCTTGTGATAGTTAATGTCAATTTATTCTCTAAATGTTCATTTTCATTAAAAAGTGTTAAAATAATATCTTTTGAAAATATATAGCCGTCTTCATTTTCAGTAACAGAAGAATTTTCTTCTTTATAATTAATATTAAACCAACCCCCATTATTTAAATTTTCGTTTTGATTTAATAATAACATATAACTAACGGATAAAACTCTAGTTCTAGGATCCCTTTGTTTTTCTCCAAAAGTATAAAGTTGTTCATAATAAAATTTTTCTGCCCCCACCTTATTCTTAACACAAAGTTTCATACTTGTCTCTAAATCATATTTTAAATCAATAAAAGTTCCGATAATAGATCTAAAATTTTTATATGGAGGATAATTTCTATTCATAAGAAAAACTTGCAAACTTTTTTCAGGAAGTTTTCTATAATTGTTACTATTAAAATCTTTTAAGCGAAAAATAACCGCATCAACTGTTACAGAGGGTTTTTCATATTCGCTATCACTATAAAGTTCTAAAAATTGTTTGTCACTATTAGTTAATTCCATAAATACTCCTTTTTTTGACTTTTATAATAATTGTATGAAAAGTAATATAATTTAAATTAAATTATAATTTATTTAAATTTTTTCATCATTCATATCAAACTGATCAATATCAAAATAATTTGGAAGATTATTTTTAAAAGGAACTACTCCAATTCTTTTATGTTGCGAAAGCATATGCATTTTATTAATTTTTTCAAAATTAGTACCTTTTTTCCCTTCTCTAATATACTTATCAAGTTCATCATAACTAAATCCTAACTTTTCTTCATCAGATTTCCCTGATAACCCATCGTCTGGAGTTTTAATTACAAGATTTCTTGGTAACCCTAATTCTAATCCAATTTGAACAACTTCATTTTTTGTGAAATTTACAAGTGGTGCAAAATCTCCAATATTATCTCCCCACTTTGTAGTGTATCCTACTTCTTTTTCAGAAAGATTTGAAGTATTAACAACTAAATAATTTAAACTACCAGCAAGTGCATATAAACAAATCGCTCTTAATCTTGGCGGAAGATTAATTGTTGTAACCGAGGAAATGTCAACAGACTGATCTTTTAAAACAGGTTTTATAAGTTGTAAATAAATATTATATAAATCATTAATATTCAAATTATAATATCTAATTCCTAATAACTTACAACTTTCAATCGCAATATTTATATCTTTCATTTCACCATTAGGCATAATTATACCAACTACCTTATCTTTGCCTAAAGCATTAGAACAAAGTTTAGCACAAATAAGACTATCTTTTCCCCCACTCATTCCTAAAACTACACCTTTAGAATGAGCACTATTTACATAGTCAGAAATAAATTTCTCAATTTCTTTAATTTGATCCATCATAAATAACTCCTATCATATTTTCATTCTGATAATAACATTTTAATAAAAATTTGTCAAATGTTTTTAAAATTTGTTGACAAGTTACTATTTTTTTGATATTATCATATTAATAATAACAGGAGGGCGTATGAAAAAAGTTTTAATAGTAATAGATGTGGTTAATGGATTTATTAATGAAGGGGCTTTATCTGACAAACAAATAAGACGTATTATTAAACCAATTAAAGAAAAAATCGAAAATTATTTAAAGAGCGGTAATGTCGTTATTGCATTTAGAGATAGCCATGAAGAAGACGATCAAGAATTTAAAGTTTTTCCAAAACATTGTGTGAAAGGTTCTTTTGAAAGCGAACTTGTAGAAGAATTGCTTCCATATAAAAACGATATGATTATTATAGACAAGAATACGACAAACGGATTTAAAACAGAAAAATTTCAAAATTTAATAAAAAATAATAAATTTTCTTCTATAGAGGTAACAGGTTGTTGTTCTGATATATGCGTTAGAGATTTTATACAAAGCTTAACAAAATATTTTGCCATAGAAAAAATTTCTACTCCAATTTTAGTCAGCAAAAATTGCATTGACACATTCAACGCCACAAACCATAATGCCGATGAGATTAACAATAATATAATTGAAGAATTTAAAAAGATTGGAGTAAAAATATTAGATGAAAAAAACTATAAAAAAAACATTATTTCTATAAAAAAAGTATCAAATCAAAAATTTTTAAATCTTTATGAAGTTAAATTTAAAACAGAAAACGGTGAAATAAATTATGAATTGGTTACAAGAAAAGAAGTCCCTCAAATAATATCCCCGTCATTAAAAGTGGATGCAGCCAGTGTTTTGCCATATCAATTAATAGATAATAAAATAGTCGTTTATTTAATAAAAGAATATAGATATCCTGTTGGAGAATATATCTATGAAATTCCTGCAGGTCTTATAAATGAAGGTGAAGATTCTTTGCAGACCGCTGTGCGTGAACTCGAAGAAGAAATTGGTGCTTCTGTTGTGAAAATAAAAAGGTCTGAAACTCCAGCTTACACTTCTGCAGGTATGAGTGATGAAAGTATTGATTTTTATCAAGCGGAAGTAAATATCAATAAAGATAGAAAATTAGATGAAGGAGAAGATATTCAAGTACTACCTGTTACTTTAGAAGAATTAGAAAAACTTTTAGTAAGCGAAAACTTTGGTGCACAGGCAAAATTACAATTAAGGAACTTTATAAATGAACAAAAAATACAAGAATTAGAAAATAAAATAAAGGATTTAGAAGGAGATAAAACATGAGGAAAAAAGAAGTTGGTTGTTTTGTAGGAAAATTTCTTCCTCCGCATATAGGTCATTTAAGTGTAATAAATCGAATGATAAAAGAATGTAAAAAAATAATAGTTGTCCTTGCAGAGGATAAAAAAATTTCTAGAAAAAAATGTGAAGAAAGCAATTTCCCATACTTTGAACCTAGTGAACGATTAAGATGGCTTAAAGAATATTATAAAAATCATCCTAACATTAAATTTTACTTTTTTGACGAAGACGGAATTAATCCAAAAGACTACTTCAATTGGTCTAAAGAATTTAAAATACGTATTCCTGAAAAGATTACAGTCAAATATGCTGATAAGTCGTATTACAAACTTAACAAAATGTTTTTCCCAGAATGTGAATTTGTAGAGGTAGATAGAAACTTAATAAACATTCATGGCACAGATATAAGAAACAATATAGAAAATATAAAATTCGTAGTGCCAACTGGACAAAAAGAAATACTTAATAAATTAGAAAGAAATAAAGGAAAAGATTATGAATAATATGGTTATTGATTTTTATGAGCTTACAATGGGACAAGGATATTTTAACAATAAAATGCATGAAAAAACAGCTTGCTTTGATTTATTTTTTAGAAAATGTCCAGATAATGCTAGTTTTGTAATAGCAAATGGAGTAGATAAATGTGTTAATTTTTTGAAGGATTTTCATTTTTCTAAAGAAGACATTGAGTATCTTAAAAGTTTAAACATTTTTTCAGAAGAATATTTAAAATATTTAAGCACATTAAAATTTACTGGAGATGTTTACGCAGTGCCAGATGGAACAGTAGTTTTTCCAAATGAACCTGTAATAACTATAAAAGCACCATTAATTCAAGCACAACTTGTTGAAACTGCGCTTCTTGTAATGTTTAATCGTTCATCTTTAATTACCTCAAAAGCATCAAGAATTGTAAGAGCTGCACAAGGAAGAAGTGTTATGGAATTTGGCACACGCCGTGCACAAGGAAGCGAAGCTGCCGTAGATGGAGCATTAGATGCATACATCGCAGGAGCAACAGGAACAGCTTGCACATTAACAGGAGAAAAATATGGAGTAAAAGTTCTAGGAACTATGGCACATAGTTTTGTTCAAAGTTTTGAAAATGAATATGAAGCATTTAAGGCTTATGCCCTATCATTCCCTGATAATGCAACTCTACTTGTAGACACATATGACACATTAAAAAGCGGTATTCCTAACGCTATCAAAGTTGCTAATGAAGTATTAAGGCCAATGGGAAAAACTTTAGCTGGTATTAGAATAGATAGTGGAGACCTTGCGTATTTAACTAAAGAAGCAAGAAAAATGCTTGATCAAGCAGGGCTAAAAAACTCAAAAATTTGTGTGTCAAATTCTTTAGATGAAAATTTAATTACAGACTTATTAAATCAAGGTGCTCCTATAGACAGTTTCGGAGTTGGAGAAAATTTAATAACTGCAAAATCTATGCCTGTATTTGGAGGAGTTTATAAACTATCTGCTATCGAAAAAAATGGAAAATTAGAACCAAAAATAAAAATTTCTGATAATATAGGAAAAATTACTAATCCAGGATTCAAAGATATTGTAAGGTTATTTGATGGTCACGGGAAAATAATAAGTGACATTTTAATTTTGCATGATGAACCACTCCCAAGCGGACCTATTACATTAAAACAAGAAAACGCTTATTGGAAAAACAAGGTTGTAAAAAATTATACTCCATACAAAATTAGAAAAAAGTTGATGGAAAACGGTAAAATTATCTACAAACAAAAATCTATAGACGAAAAAAGAGATTATGTACAACAACAATTGGATACATTATGGGAAGAAAACAAAAGATTAAATAACGCTCAAACATTTATTTTAAATTTAAGCCCCGCTTTGCAAGAATTAAAAACAAGATTATTGAATACTTATTCAACGAAAAAAGTTGTAAATGACATAGAAGAAATAGATATGTCAAATGACATAGATTTTGAAACAAACTCAAATAAAACAAGCTATTAAAATTGCTTGTTTTATTTTTACATTTAAAAATTGAAATTTCTTGACAAAAAGTAATTAAAGTTTAATAATAAAAACATGAATTTATTATTGTCAATTATAATGTCTATTTTATCCGTTACATCTTTTTCAAATAATAATGCTAAAATAACCGCTTCATCATGTTATCTATATAGTGAAGCATCTTTTTCAAGCGAATTTATTTTACAAGATAATAATCCATATTTACTAAAATTTAATGATGAAGTAGAAATAGTGATGGAAGAAAACGATTTTGTACAAGTTCAAATACCAAATACAGAAATCAGCGGATATGTTTACAAATATTATTTAAACACAAATCAATCTCAAACCGTATACCCAGTATTTAATGCCGAGCTTCGCAATGATAGTTTATTGTACGATGATTTAATCAAAAAAACAGACATCACATTAAAAAAAGGACAACGTTTATTTTTATACCAAGGATATGATGAAACTAAAGAATATACGGCAGTGCAAGTTGTCTTAGAAAATGGGACAGTCTTTAACGGAAATATTTTAACCAAAGACATAAAACCTGATGGAATAAGTTCATTATTGATATTAGGAATCACAATAATAGCAGCCTGCGTTACAATTATTTTATCATTAATTTTTATAAAAAAGATAAAAAATAAAAAAAATAAATAAATTTACATTAAAACTCTTATTTTTAAATAGGAGTTTTTTTTGGCAGTAAAAATTGAAAATCAAACCCAACCAGCTTAAAATATCAAATAAAACAAGGAGTAAAAAATGGGATTATTTTCAAATGATTTAGAAAGAATAAGAAAGGAAATATGGTATTTAAAAAATGAGTTACTGCCAAAGCTAAAAGAATTGATCGAAAACAGTGGATTAGAAATAAGTCAAACTCTTAATAAAAAAATAGAAAATATAGAATCTCAATTAACAACATTAGATGAAAATATTTCTAAAAATTCAAGTTCAATAAATGAAATAAAATCTTCTATAGAAGATAATGAAAGCGATATAGAAGATTTGAAAAACAAAAATACTGAAATAGAATCATCTTTAAACTTATTAGAAGATAGCTTAACTTTGACGAATAGTAATATAAATACTATTAATTCCACAATTCAAACTATAAATTCGAATATCTTAAATATAAACAGCGATATTGCAGGATTAGAAGAAAATGACAATGAAATCGAAACCTCTATAACTCAATTGGAAAATGCCTTAACATTATCTAATGCAAATATTTCAACAATAAATTCCACAATACAAAGCATTAATACAAATATAAACAACATAAATAATGACATTTTAGAATTACAACAAAAAGATAATGAGATAGAAGGAAATGTATCATTGATCCAAAACTCTGTCAATCTGCAAACCCAATCAATTCAAACTATAAATGAGACGATTTCAAGTTTAAACAGCAACATAGAAGAAATAAACCTAAATATAACATCTTTAGAAACTACAGACGAACAACTACAAACTTATATAGACAACCAAAATGATGTTATAACTCTTTTAAATAGCAATTTATCCAACACTAATTCCACTATATCATCAATTAATAGTAATATAAATTCTATAGAGCAAAATATTCAAAATATTCAAAATGCAGATAATACTTTACAAACAAACATAGAACAAGTTCAAAATATAGCAACAAATAATACAGCAAATATATCTACAATTAATTCAACTATAAATACAATTAATAATAATATTTCAACTATTAATTCAGATTTAACTGAATTAGAGAATACAGACAGTGAATTACAGGAATCCATAAATACAACAAATAACTTGATTCAATTACAAAATAGTAATATATCAACTATAAATTCGACAATACAAACTATAAACGGAAATGTATCATCTTTAACCTCAAGAGTTGAAACATTAGAAGAAAATAGTAGCTCTAGTTCAAGCCAAGATATAGCTTTATTACAAGCTCAAATAACATTAATAAATAATTCAATTTTAAGTATTAATGATACAATATCTTCAATTTTAACTAGGCTTACAGCAGTAGAGTCCCAAAATGGCTATGATTTATTATATGATATGTTAAATTCAGATGAAAATTTGAATTTGGGATTTACAACAGGCATAAAAGCAGGAGATAATGCTTTAATCAATAGCATGAGAAATTATAATAGATTAAAAATATATGCTTATCTAAATGCTGTTCCATCACAAATAGATGTAAAAATTCAAGATACCATAAAAGATAATTTTACACTAACCGGAATTACAGATACATTTTCCAGCTTTTATTTTTTAAAAGTAAAATTAACCACCGCTAAAACAAGGATTATGGTTCTTAAACATAGTTCTTTTACATTTAATAGTGATGGAGGATTTGATTTTGTACAAGGCACAGGACATCCAGATTACTATGTTTATAGAATTGAGGGATATGATAAAACCAGCGTATAAAACGCTGTTTTTTAAAATTGAATAGTTAATTGTTTAGTGCAAAATCCGTAAATAATTATAAATACTACAAACAAATACATTAAAACCGAACAAGCAAAATTTATTCTTTGCCAAGGATTTCCTACCTTAATATCTTGGAGGTTTCCGTTTAATGCAAAAATAGTACCAAGGCTATAGACAATCATCATTAAACAAAGCCAATCATCAACCAAATTTAAAAATTTTAGAACAAGTCCCGTGATCGCAACAAGACAAGCAAAAATTCCAAAAATTCTAGAAATCATCATTTTTCTTTTTAAAAAAGCATTATATCCTTGCATACCACCCTCTTATAGAATATTTTAAATAAAATATATATAATTGTCAAACAAATTAAAAAGAAGGAATAAAAGATTCATTTGCAGAATCCAATTCTTGAAAATAGCCTCTAAATAAATTCAAATTTTTAGCATAATTTAATATTATTTTGTATTCTAAAGGATAAATTTTTCTTTTTATGGAACTATAGGGCGTAGGAGTAAATTGACTCATTAAACTTATAAAAGGATTTTTAATTTTTTTTGAAATAAATGCGAGCACTTTTTTACTGTTTTCTAAAAATCCTGGTAAAACTAAATGTCTAATTAGTACACCTTCTGTCAAAATTTCATTGTTAAAAATTTCTTTAGGCTTCAACTTTCTCATTTGTTTTATGCTTTTGCTAGCATAATAAAAATAATTATCTGCTCCAGAAAAAGATTTTGACAAAACATTTTCGCTATACTTAAAATCAGGAAGAAAAACATTGACGAATTTTGAAATTTTTTTTATTGTTGAGGGTGTTTCGTAGCCACCACTATTCCACACCAATGGAATTTCTTTTTTAAAATCTCTCAAAGCCTCTACTAATAATGATGAAAACTGTGTTGGAGAAATAAATTCTATGCAAGAATATTTCTTTTGATTAAACTGACTTAAGAAATTATTAAATTCTTTTGGAGAAAATTCTTTTCCTTTATTAGTAAAAGAAATTTTATAATTTTGACAAAAATTACATTTTAAATTACATCCTGAAAAAAATATAGCTAAACTTCCCTTCTCTCCACTAATACAAGGCTCTTCCCACATGAAATTTTCAATTATTTTGGCTACAACTATTTTATCTTTAAAACCACAAAATCCTGCTCTTGAATTTCGATTTATTTTGCACATTCTAGGACAATCTTTACATTTCATAATAAAATTATAATAAAAAAATAAAATAAATCAAATTTAAATATAAATTTAATAATTTATTTTATTTTTAAAACTTTAATTTTGAAAAATAATTTTACTAATCAGTATTAAAATTTTATTTTTTAATAAAATTATCACAAGATAATTAGTGTTATACCCGGATTATTTTTTTCTAAATCATTATCATTTAAAAGCGATTTATCATTTTCAAAATAAGTGAAGATTTCTTTGTTAAAGATACTCCATTTATCACCTGAAAAAAAATCTTTTATTTTATTTCTGCTTTTTAAATCTTTTAAATATTTTCTTAATTCGATTAATATTACTCCACCTCTACCATGAGAACCATAGCCATGCAATACCTTTATAATTTTATCTTCACAAGTTCTAGCATTTTCTATTTCCAAAGCAACAATTGCTATTGCATAATCAACACTAGCATTTTCTTTCTTAAGATCAATAAATCTTATCATATTTCCTCCAAAAATATTATATCATTTTGAAGAAAATATTAAAACAAATTAACCCTCCATTAACATTTTGTCAGCTATTAAAGCTATAAGTTCTCCATTTGTCGGCTTTTCGTTTCTCCCATAAATCTTTAACCCAAATAAAGAATTTATGTTTTCTATTTTACCTCTGTTCCATGCAACTTCAATAGCATGTCTCATTCCTCTTTCTACTTTAGAAGAGCTTGTCTCAAATTTTTCTGCAATAGTAGGATAAAGTTTTTTTGTTATTGAACCTATAATTTCTGGTTCTTCTACGGCAAGTTTAACTGCTTCTCTTAAGAATTGATAACCTTTGATATGTGCTGGAATTCCAATACTAATAAATATATTTGAAATTTTTTCATCAAGTTGCTTATCGTTTGATAAGTTGTTCTTTTCCATTTTAGAATTTAATAAATCCAACATTCTTTCTTCAAGATTTTGAGGCATAACAGGTTTGACCATAAAATAACTAGCCCCTTCTTTTATAGCTTTAGAAACAAAACCACTATGAGATAAATTAGAAATAAAGATGATTTTAGGACAATTATTTTTCATTTCATTTTTTATTTTTTCCATTACCATAAAACCATCCATACCTGAAAGCATTACTTCCATGATTAAAAAATCTGGTTTTAAGTTTAATACATCATTTACAACCGTTTGCCCATTATTGCTTTTCCCGACCACAGTCCAATAATCACTATCATTAAAATATTTTTCTAAAGAAATATCTTCTGTATCGTCAGCCAAATAAATTTTTACTTTTTTTGATTCGTTTTCCATTTTGATCTCCTTTTGAATTCCTCAAATTTCACTTTTATTTTAGGACATTCTAAAGATATCACACTTTTATTACAAAATAAAACATAACTCTTGGTAAAAATTGCCGAGTTATGTTTAATTATGTCGTATTTTGTCAAATATAAATTATGATTTTACCACTTTAGAAAGTAGTTCTCTGTTTCCTTGAAGATCAACTCTAAACATATAATAATTTGAATCAGTAGTTGTTTCTGCTCCTTCCTCACTGCTATCGCTTTGTAATTGTGAATAATAATAGATATATGTTCCATCAAAACCGCACTGCCCACTAACCAAACTAGTTGTAGTAACTATATTTGAAACAGTTAAATCTTTTATGCTAATGCAAGAAATTGATGTGTCATTTGAATAATATATAAAATCTCCACTTACAAACAAAATATCTGAATAGTCGCTAGAAGTTAAAACTTTCTTTGTTTCGCCACCAATTTCCTTATACATAACTGATGAACTAGAAGTAGAAATAAATATATAGCCATTCCAAATTTTATCAATTATTTTAATTTCCCCTGCATCATAAAAATGTCTATCTGGCGAACCCGAAAAGTAATTGTCGTCTTTTGATAAATCCTTATAAAAAATTTGAGGTTCTTCAGTTACTTTATCGTAACTATAGAAAATAATATCTCCAATTCTTCCAAGCATTGTTGTGGTTGTACCAACGACAGAAGTATCATTTCCATAACTTTTTTCTTCTTTAGTAGCAAAGTCAATTCCTTTAACTTCAGTTGTTTGTCTATCAGTTCTTTCAGAATTTATAGTATATAAAATATTTCTTTGCGCTGAATCTTCATCACAGAATGCTACAGATAAAATATTTTCAGCAAGTAAAGTAGTATCTCCAATTTTATCGCCTATTTTAACTGAATATAAATTATAAGTATCCTCGCCACTTGGACAATAAATTATAAAATAGTAATTGTCATCTGAACCTTTTTGCACAGTCATTTGTGATTTTTCATCATATCTAAAAGTATCAATTTCCTTAAGACCATCTCCATTAAATTTAATCCTAAAAAGTGAAACTCTGGTGTAATCATTTTCAGTGTTACTTAATTTATGAGTGTTTGCTGATGTAAAATATAAATAGTCACCTAAAGCAAACATGTATTGATTTTGATATCCCGCTAATTTACTATTAACTTTTTTTACTCCCTCTGGGCTAGGATCAACATATCCATCTTTATCTGCTTCATTATTATAAGATAATCTATCTCCAATATATAAACGCGCTAAATAACCTGTTTTTGCTGCATCATTATAGTTAAAATCTTCTCCGTCACTTGCAGTGTAACTATTGCCATAATAAAGATAATCTCCAATGACAGCAACTTGCCCTTGAAAATATTGAATATCTTCATAATAAATTTTACTTCCATCTTTATTTGTGACATTGCTAACAGTAGCACAACCTGTTAAACATAGTGCCATACAAAATAAAATTGCTAATGCTTTAAAAATGTTCTTTTTCATTAAAATTCTCCATTATTTTTGTAGTTTACAACATTAATTTTTTTTTGTCAATTAATATTCATTTAACTATAATATATATTTCTTGTCAAATATAATAAATATTAAACAATAATGTTATGTTATTATAAAATTTGGACTAACTTATTAGAAACAATATCACATGATGTAAGATAATAATAAGTATTCTCTTTAAGAAAATTTAAATCTATTTTTTTTACTCCATGTAAATGCCCATAAACAACTGCATCAACATTATATTTTTGAAATAAAGAACTTATTTCATTATCTTGTCTTAAAAAATTAATCGGAGGAAAATGCATCAAGCAAATTAATTTATCTCCAGTTTCTCTTATCTTATTTGCCGAAGATAAAGTTAAGTCTAGCCTTATAATTTCCCTTTTATAAATTTTCAAATCCTCATCGGACAAAATAATGTTTTTATCTGGAACTGTCCAGCCTCTCGTGCCACAAAAAACAATATTATTAAATTTAACAGAATCGTTTTGTATTGCAAAAAAATTTTTAGGTAAAATATTTCTCACAGCAGAGATAGATTTCCACCAATAGTCGTGATTACCACGAATTAGTATTTTTTTCCCAGGCAAATTTTCTAATAATTTAAAATCTTCTTTCACCTGTTCAATATTCATTGCCCATGATAAATCACCGCACAAAAGTACAACATCTTCTTCACTAACTTTTTGCTTCCAATCCTCAAATATCTTATCTAAATAACCTTGCCAAACAGGACCAAAAATATCCATAGGTTTCGGATTATTAACCGAAAGATGTAAATCGCTGATTGCAAAAACTTTCATTATAATTCCTTTAAAACTTCTTGAACTAGACGCATATCACATAGTCCATTATAATTTAATTTAAAATGTTTCATAACAAAAGGAACTGTTTTGTCTGGTAAAGATAAAATAATATTTTTAATTTCTTCTTTGGTTAAAAGTTTCGGAAGGTATTTTTTTGCAATCTCTATTTGTTTTTCTATAACTTCCACTTGTTCCTTGTTAGATACCTTTAAATAGTTTTCTTTTTCTTCTTCAAGTTCTTTGATAGTTTTTTGAAGTATATTAAAGATATCTGCATCACAAACTTCTTCTCCTTTTTCTCTTTTCTTAATATTCTCTAACATTATTTTATTTAGAAGTACGCTATAAAAACTACGTGCAACTGTATCTTTCTCTTTCATGGCTTCTATATTTGCTTTTTTTAAATCTTCATATAACATAATATTTCTCCTTTGTTACTAATTATATTTAATTTTTAAAATATTTCAAAATAAAAAAACGAATAAAACTTTTGTAAACAAGAAAATAAACAAGAAAAATAAATAATTAATTTATAAATTAAAATTTTCTCTTGACAAAAACAATAGTTTTCATTATACTTTAAATCACATGGCAGCATAGCTCAGGTGGCTAGAGCGCAAGATTCATACTCTTGAGGTCACTGGTTCGATCCCAGTTGCTGCTACCAAAAAAGCAAATGTGATTTAATCATTTGCTTTTTTTATTTAAATATAATTTGTTTAATAAAAACTTTTACAAAAATAGGAGTTAAATTGCTAACTACTTTTACCTCAAATTGTTTTTTTGTGCCAAGTTTTTTAAAAAATCTATTAATTTTCTTTCTAAAATCTTACATTTTTTTTCATCCATTTCTGGAATTCCGTCTAGCCTATATTTTATATTTAAATCTTTATATTTATAAACACCAAAAGTTTTATAAGGCAATAATTCAACTTTTTCAACATTTTTAATTTGAGAAACATAAAGTGCTAACTTTTTAATGTTATCTTCATTATCATTCATTCCCGGTACAATAACTTGCCTTATCCAAAGAGTCGAATTATTCTCTTGACAAGCAGCTAAAAATTTATTAAACGCATCAATTTTTTGTCCAGTCAATGCCTTGTATTCTTTTTCATCAACAGCTTTAATATCTAATATGACAAGATCTGTATATTTTAAAATTTCGTTATAATCTCCAAACCCTACCCCAGATGTATCTAATGCTGTATTTATTCCTTCCTTTTTGCATAACTTTAAACATTCTAACAAAAATTGTGGTTGGAGTAATGGTTCTCCACCTGAAAATGTTACTCCGCCATCTTCTCCAAAATAATTTTTGTATCTTTTTATTTTTCTAATTAATTTTGATGGCGTAATTTCTATGCACTTTTTATTTATATCCCAAGTTTCTGGATTATGACAATATTTACACCTTAAAAAACAACCTTGTAAAAAAACCACATACCTTATACCAGGCCCATCTACAAGCCCCATTGATTCAATACTACTAATATTCCCAAGCGTTTCCATTTTTTATCCTTTAGCAACCATTAATCATTTTATTTTTTCGTGGAAGGTTCTTGCAATAACCTCTTCTTGATGTGCCCTAGAAAGTCTATTGAAGTTAACGGCATACCCAGAAACTCTAATAGTTAAAGTTGGGTATTTATTAGGATGATTCATCGCATCAATTAATTTTTCTCTATCAAGAACATTAACATTAATATGTTGTGCTCCTTGTTTAAAATATCCATCAAGAATACCGACGAGATTTTTTATTCTACTCTTTTCATCGTGTCCTAATGCGTTTGGTATAATCGAAAAAGTATTTGAAATACCATCTTGGCAACAATTACAATAAGGAATTTTTGCAACAGAATTTAAAGAGGCTAATGCTCCAGAACAATCTCTTCCATGCATAGGATTAGCTCCGGGAGCAAATGGTTCACCACCCTTTCTTCCATCTGGAGTATTTCCAGTTTTTTTACCATACATTACATTTGATGTAATTGTCAAAGCACTTAAAGTATGTATGGCGCCTCTATATAACTTATATTTTTTTAAAGCATTAATAAAATATTGAACTATTTCTACAGCAATACTGTCTACTCTGTCATCATCATTACCATATTTAGGAAAATCCCCTGTGATTTCAAAGTCTATAGCTACTCCTTCTTCATTTCTAATTGGCTTAACTTTAGCATATTTAATTGCAGAAAGTGAATCACACGCAACAGATAATCCCGCCACCCCAAACGACATAAGTCTTTCAACATGTGTATCATGTAAAGCCATCTGTCCTGCTTCATAGGCATATTTATCATGCATATAATGAATAATATTTACAGCATCAACATAAATTTTTGCTATTTTATCAAGTGTAGCAAAATAAGATTTTTTTACTTTCGAATAATTTAATACATCTCCCTCTATTTTTTCTATACCTTCAACAATTACCTTTCCACTTTTTTCATCTTTTCCTTCATTTATAGAATAAAGAAGGCTTTTTGCAAGATTACATCTTGCACCGAAAAATTGCATTTGTTTTCCAATTTTCATAGCAGAAACACAACAAGCAATTGCATAATCATGTCCATAAATTGGCTTCATTTGGTCATCACTTTCATATTGTATTGAATCAGTCAAAATAGAAATCTTTGCACAATATTTCTTAAAATTCAAAGGTAAAGAATTTGACCAAAGCACAGTTAGATTAGGTTCTGGCGAAGGATCAAGATTAATAAGCGTATTTAAAAATCTGAAAGAGTTTTTAGTAACTAAGCTTCTTTTATCATCAAGCATACCGCCAATACTTTCAGTTACCCAAGTAGGATCACCTGCAAAAATCTCGTCATATTCTGGAGTTCTTAAATGACGAACAAGTCTTAATTTAATGATAAATTGATCCACAAGTTCTTGGGCAAGTTCTTCGTTTAAAATTCCATTAGCAATATCTCTTTCTATGTAAATATCTAAAAAAGTAGAGGTTCTTCCAAGGCTCATCGCAGCCCCATTGTTTTCTTTCACGGAAGCAAGATAAGCAAAATAAAGCCATTGAAACGCTTCCTTTGCATTTTGCGCTGGTTTTGATATATCAAACCCATAATTTAAAGCCATATTCTTAATTTGCTGTAAGGCGCGAATTTGTTCATTTATTTCTTCTCTTAACCTTATTTTTTCGTCACAATCAATATTAGTCATTTC
The DNA here is from genome assembly GCA_944372505.1 of uncultured Clostridia bacterium. Classification (GTDB taxonomy): domain Bacteria; phylum Bacillota; class Clostridia; order Christensenellales; family UBA1242; genus Caccovivens. Next base: position 29,478 of record CALVZK010000004.1, read on the forward strand.
AGAGGTATTTAAATCTTGTTGTTTTTGATTTATAAGAAAATCAACACCATAAAGAGCAACTCTTCTATAATCTCCAATAATTCTTCCTCTACCATAAGCATCTGGAAGCCCTGTAATTAAACCCGCACTTCGTGCTTTTCTGATACTAGGCGTATATGCATCGAACACTCCATCATTATGTGTTTTTCTAATCATCTTGTCAAAGATTTCCTGATTTTTAGAATTCATTTTTAAATGATAAGCGCCAAGAGCATTTTTTACCATTCTAATTCCACCAAATGGATTTATTATACGTTTTAAAGGAGCATCTGCCTGCAAACCAAAAATTACTTCGTTCTTCTTGTCAATATAACCATTAGGAAAATTGTTGATACCAGAAATTCTATTGAGATCAACAGATACTATTCCTTTTTTTCTTTCTAACGCCAAGAGTTTTTCACATTTTGCCCAAACTTTTCTTGTTTTTTTAGAACTGCCAACAAGAAAAGATTCGTCTCCTCTATATTCCTTATAATTGTTGTCAATAAAATCAGAAACGTCTATTATTTCTTTCCAATTGTTACCTTTAAATCCTTTCCAAGCCGAAACTTCTTCTTTAAAAAATGAATTTTGTATCATTTGTTCACCTCTTTTGAAAATTATAACACAATGACAAACCCTTATACAAACAAAATATAATCATTAGTAATATATTTTGTTTTAATTAAATAAATTGTATAAAACATTTTGTCAGTTAAGATGTTTTAAAATTTCATTTGAAGATTTTGTCCCCGCTAAAGAAGAATTTTTATTTTCGCTTTCATCATCTGTTTCAGTTAAATCTATTTCTCCTTTTATTGTTATTTGTTCTTGTTCTTGAAAATCTAGTTCTACTTCAATTTTATTTTCTATAGTCTGAATACATTCAATCAAAAAATCATAAACATCATCAAGTGTTCCTTTAAGATTTAAATAATAACATCTACCTTCGAAAATTTCATCGTTACCCCTAATCAAATTTATTCCATGACAATCTTTAGTTATATTAATTAAAATAGAGTCAAAAGGCATTTCACTTTTAACAATCGTTTTATTATAAATAAACTTAATCCAAAGTCCTTCCTTCATATTTTGCATTGTCAAATCATGTAAACTTACACCAAATGCAGGCATTTGTTGTGCGCCTTCTAAAGCATTGCAAAATAACTCCTCAAATTTTTCTTGTTGATCACTAGAAATTTCGATTTGTTGTCCATTATAATAAAATTCAATCATATTAACCTCGTCAAATAAGTCTAACACATTTGACGAAAATGAACATAACAAAATTGGTATTATCATAAAAAAACATAAAAATCTATTCATAAAAAACTCCTTGATTTAGTTTGTAAAAATGAATAATTTTTTATACCAATTATTGTTAACTTTCCCTTTTGAAACTTAAACTCAAAATTGCTTTATGTCAATGTATATTGACGAAAACTATTTTTATTATAAAATATATATAAGGAGAAACAAGATGTATACTTTTTTATCTTTACGCACAATTAATAAAGAAAATATAAATATCAAATGTTCTATAGATAAAAAAATCGTATATTTTTTTTATCGAAAAGTATTAAAGTTATAAGACTAATTTTTCTAAACAAAAAAATATAAAACTCTTTATCTCTTGAATTTTCAAAAATACAAAATCTTTCAAATTTAAAAATTATCGGAAATAATTTTTGCGGTTTTGCTGCAGAAATTGAGGATATGTCTTCTTTAGAAACAATACTTGGTGACGCTGATTTTTTTCTTACAAAAATAGATTCTTTACCAAATTTAAGATATGTAAAAGGAACTTTTTGTCCGTGTGATTTAAAAATTCTTCCAAAATTAGAAATCCTCGGCTCTGATGCCATTTTGAAAATACTTTAATAGAAAAAATTCCTAATTTAAAAATAATAAAAGGCAATGCTTATTTTTATAAATCGCAAACATTTCTATTAAAAAGATTAATAGTGCAAGGTTGTAATATACAAGGTGATATTTTTGTAGAGAATAAAAAGATTGATAAAGAAAAATTATCTAAATGCAATTTCGAAGAGGAAATAACAAAATAAATAATATAAAAAATTCATCGTTTTGATGAATTTTTTAATTTTCTTTTTCAAATTGATTCCCTTTTTTTGATTGTTTATCCATTTTTTTGTACTCTTTAATCTTTTTACCACCAAGTTGCTCATATGCATTTTTGACAAAACAATTTTCTGCCTTTCTTTTAAAATCTAAAATCGAATAAACGCTAGATTTTAAAATGTCTTCCTCGCTTTTTATTGTTGCAAATTCTTTACTTTCATCTTCTAAAGCATCAAAATAAATTTTTGTCAGTGCCTTTTTATAAGAAGTTATATCAATTGGTTCACTTATTTTCCCATATTTTGATATTACTTGAGGTTCTTTTTTAATCGCTTGATAAATTTTACTTAATCTAAATAAAGTTTTACTCTTACTATAAATATTTTTACTTTTTAAAAATGATTGAACATCAATGAAAATACTTTGAAATCTATCAGGTCGAAATTCTTGTATGTAAAAATTTTTTCTAAGATGTTTCATATCATTTATTGGTACAAGACAATAAGAATAGCCTAAACCATCTTCGCTATGATCTAATTTTGAATCGTGTGAAGCATCTTCTATATAAAAACCATCTATATTATAGAGTTTGTCTTTTAAATATATTAAATTTTGACAATGAGCTCCCCCTTCATTTTTAAATTTTTTTCTTATTTCACACGGCATTATATCGCACTTTAAATTTTGATCATCAAACTTATCAACCAAAGCCTTTATCATTGAAGCAAATCCTGCACAATTAATTTCTTCATTATTAAAGGCTCCAACAATTACTCTTTCGCTTTCCATGCCTCCTTCCTTATATTTAAATCTTTCAGTAACGAATTTATGAAAAAAAAGAAATGCTTCAAAAGGAGAATAATTGTTTTGTTTAACATAATCAACTACTTTATTTAATTTTTCGTCCGCTAATTTTACTTGTCTAAAAGTCCAATAATATTTCAAATCTTTTTCATGCTCATACGAAGAAAATTCATTAAAAATCAATTCCTCTTGTCCACTTTCAACTAACATATCATTTAGTCGAGTTAACCTCTTCATTTCCTCATTAGTGTAATAATAACTAACAGGCATGTCATTACTTAAACTTTTAATATCGTCATCTATACAAACAATAACCTTGTGTCCATTTTCTGATGTTACTTTTGCAACCTCATAAATAATATCAAACTTTGAAGAAATAATGTCTCTTTTGTTTAAAGCAAGATAAACATCAATTACTTGTGAAAGATCCTTTTCTCCTTTTTTCACATCTGAAATTTCTTGCAACCTAAATTTAAAAGTTGGACCATATGCTAGTGATGTAAGCATTCCTGAAAGACCACTCATATGATTAAAAATATTATATTCATCTATATAACCATGAATAATTTTTTGTTTAATACTTTCATAGTCCAAAATTTCCACATCTTTAAAATTTTCAGCTCTAAAAATCATAAAGTCCTCCAAGTGTAGAAAAATAATAACATAATTTATACTTAATTTCAATTTATGATTTATATATTTTTGTATTTTTTGTTGAATTTTTGTTGTTTGATCCATGTTCTCATAACTAATTTCTTTGGAAGAACATTAACTAATCTTACTTGACTTCTTGCTATAAACCCACAAATAGAAATTTCTTTACCTTTTTTTGAATCCTTAATCGCTTTTCTTACAACTTTTTTAGGATCATACATTACAATATATTTCGTAACAACTTCATTTTTTGTCAATGTATCTTTTGCTCTATCAAAGAAAGCCGTTTTAGTCCAAAATGGGCAAACTGTTGTAACTTTAATTTTTTTGTTCTTAAGTTCTTGATTTAAAGCACGGCTATAACTCAAAACAAAAGCTTTACTTGCACCATAAACAGCCATGTAAGGAACGGGTTGAAAACCGGCAACCGACGCAATTTGAATAATTTTCCCTCCCTCTCCAATAAAAGGCAAAACATATTCCGTCATCTGCATAAGCGCTTTACAATTTAAATCTATCATGTTAGCACTTTGTTTAATATCAATTTCATCATAGCGTCCAAACTTGCCAAATCCAGCACAATTGGCTAAAAATTTTACATTAGGTTTTTCTTTATTAAGAACAGAAATTAAGAAATCGAAACTTTCTTGATTTGTTAAATCCAAATCAAAATATCTAAAATTTCCTTTTAAACTGCTTTTTATTTTTTCTAATTTATCTGCTCCTAATCCAATACCCCATATTTCATCAAACTGTCCATCAAGTTGTAAAACGAATTCTTTTCCCATACCAGAAGACGCGCCTGTGATAATTGCTATATTATTCATTAAAATCTCCTTTTTTATTTTTTAATTGTCTTGACTTTATTTTTGTTATTTTTTTATTTAAATGGTCGACTTTCTTTAACTTTTTTTCTTTCTCTTTAATTTCTCTTTTTAATATTGCCTTCTGAAGTGAAGCTTGTCCTTTTGTAGTTAAAAGCATGTCTCCTATTCTAGTGATTACAGAGCCAGTGATAATTAGTAAAATAAACGGAATTGCAATAAACCAATAAATCATCGCAGTGTCTGTTTCAAATTTAAAAAATAATAAGAAAAAAGCAATAAAACAGCCAATAAATCCTAAAAGTCCTACTGTAAGAAAAGTCCCTCCAACAATTAAATAAATTCTCTTTATTTTTCGAGCTTGTTCTAGCGAACACTTGGTTAAAATTTTATTATTAATTTTTTCAATATAATTTTCCATCAAAACTCCTTTGCAAATTTTTAAATATTTAAATATTCTTTTCTTATTCAACAAACAAAGATATTATACATATTAACACATCAACAATATTTTTTAAATCTTTATTTTTATCAACAAGTCTTTTATTAATACAAAATTGAAGTTTAAAACATTTATCTTTTATTTGATTAATTGTTCTTGTTCTTTTTTGAGGATCAAAAATAGAATTTACAGAAAATCTTGTTATATTTATTGTTTAAAATATTTATTATCTGGTAAAATTTATACTTGTCATAATTTTCCGGTAACATCATTAAGATATCATCTCCCCGGTTTTCATTAATTATATGCAATATAGGAAGAATTTTCATCGTAATTAACATCATCATCACAATTTTTAGTTTTATAAATAATAGAATAACCAAAATATTTATTTAAAAGTTTAGCAATAACCCCAGTGAAAGACTCGGGCAATTTTATTTTTCCATTACGAGTTTGCGGTGCAGAATGTGGTGCACTAATTATAATATTTTTAATATAACCTTCTTCATATTCAAAAGAGTTGTCTGTACCATTTTGAATATAGGTTAAAAGATTATTAATTTCTTTTCTTTTTATATTAACCTTTTCTAAATTTACTTTCATAATTTTATTATAACACAAAAAAAATATTATCAAAACGATTTAAATAAAATAAGAAAACTTAAGAATATATAAAAACCCTAACAAAAAATTCCTTGACAACTTAAAGATTAAAATATATAATTTAAAATACATAAATGCGGATATGGCGGAATGGCAGACGCGCTGGATTTAGGTTCCAGTCCGAAAGGGTGCAGGTTCAACTCCTGTTATCCGCACCAAAAGGCTACAACTCTTAAATTTAAGGATTGTAGCAATTTTTTTAAGTTGTTATTATTTGTTAAAATATCATAAAAGTTAATTTGAAATTAATTTTATAAAATTTAAAATTAATTTTTTTTTGATTTTGTTTTTTAAAATTTATTTTGTTTTATTTATCATGTATGATAATATGTTTTATAGAAAAAAATAAATTGTTTCGAGGTGATTATGAAAAGAAAAAATTTGATTATTCTACTCTTAATATTTACGTTTTGCTCTCTTGCCTCTATAACTCTTTTTGCTTGTGGAGCTAAAGTAGCTCCTGAAAGTATCTCTTTTAATAAAAATGATGGTACAATTTTGGAAGAAGTAACTTTATACAAAAACAATTATTTATACATAGATCAATTTTTAAACATATATCCAAAAAATGCTAATGGGTATACTCTGCAATGGAGTTCTTCTAATGAAGAAAAAGTTGACATAAGTTTTACAAATAATTACGAAGTTAAAATAAGAGCATTAGACTGTACATATGACAACCCCGTTACAATTTTATGTAAAATTAAAGACACTGATTTATCTGCTTCAATAAAAGTTAATGTAACAGATGGAGAAATCTATAACATGTTTATAGATCAAACATTAGAAGAAACAACTTTTTATGCAGGTCAAGAATTTAATAAAGATATATTGATAGTATGGGGAGAATTTGAAAGTGGGAAAAAATATTTGATTCCTGTTAACGAATTAGAAATTATAGTAGATTCTCCTTTAAAAGTAGGAAGTATTTTGTATGTAAAATATGGGAAGTTCCAAGCATCAATTAATTTAAATGTTATTGAAGATACTATAGAAACTTTAAATATTGAACAAAATCCAAATAAAATCAATTATTTAATTGGTGAAATATTTGATCCAACTGGCATGATTATTAGTGCTAAATATGCTAGCGGAAAGACAGAAATAATCAGTAATTATACATTTGAAAATTCTCCATTTACTTACAAAGACAACTCTATAACTATAAGTTATAAAAATGCAAGTGTAAATTTACCATTAACTATATCTGCAACAACAACTGTAACTTCATATTCTAATCTACAAAGTGCAATTGATAATGCAAATGTTGGAGACAGTATAATGATTGGAGGTACTGAACATATAAATGTCGGAACGATTTATATACCAGTATCAAAAAATTTAACAATATATGGTAAAACATTAAAAAATGGTTACACAAAAATAACTTCCGTGAATGGAAAAAGCATATTTAAAATAATTAATGACGCAAATGCTACGCATGGAAATACTTTAACTATAGCAAATTTAGAACTTTCTGCAAGTGATACATCTCTTATATGTTATGACGAAGAAAATTCTAAAACAAATTTAAACAACTCATCTTTAACAATAGATAATGTTAAATTTAATTATAATAATTCTTCTACAGGTTTAAACTTGAGTGGAAACGAAAAATTTTCCCCTTTAAATATGTTTAGTCTAACAATTAATATTTTAAATTGTACTTTCCAAGAAAATGATTTAGAAACAGATACTGATTTCGCTATTTATATTAAAAATATTGAAAACAGTAATATAAATATTGATAATTGTAATTTAAATTTTGACTATGATTACTTTAAAATTACAAACTTTAATAATTTAATTGTAAAAGTAGATGGAAATCAAATAAATTAAATTAAAAACCGGAAGTTCCGGTTTTTTTGTATATTTTTTTTATTAATTCACAAAATAACAACAAGGAGGAAATATGAATAAATTTTTAAAAATTTCTACACTTTCAATATCTCTTGCTCTTGCAGCAACTGGATTACTAGGTTGTGGAGAAAAAGATCCTCATTCAAATTACACATTTGAAGTGTCTGATTTTGAAAATGTAACTGTAGGAGAAGTTAAAACTGTTGATGTAAAATTAACTGCTAACGACATAAGAGATGAGGGATATGAAAAAGTGTTAATTATGGTAGATGTTTCAGATAAGGATAATTTACAATTAAAAGCAACTGATACACAAAGTCAAGAATGGGATGTTGCTCAAATAGGTTATTGGGGTCCACCAGATGGTTTTGCTATAAGCAAAGATTATAATGTTACTACAACATTTAAAGCAACCGCATTAAAGGCTGGAAATTATTCTGTAAAATTAAGACTTGTAGATCTAAACAACAACAAAGATGTTTTAGCGTTGAAAACAATTACATTTACTGCTGTAGAAAAAGCATAAAAGCAAGTTAAACTTGCTTTTTTATTTTAAAAACTTTAGCATCTATTTTTTCATTAAAATCTGTACAAGTTATAATTGTTTGAGTTTTACTCGTAAATTTTAAAAGTTTATTTTTTCTATAATTATCTAATTCGCTAAAAACATCATCTAATAATAATATAGGATATTCCCCTGTTCTTTGTTTTATTATTTCAAGTTCAGCAAGTTTTAAAGATAGTGCTGCTGTTCTTTGTTGTCCTTGACTACCAAAACTTTTTACTTCTATATCATTTAAATAAATATCAATATCATCTCTATGAACACCAATAGAAGTAAATCCATTTTTAAAATCTTTTGTTAAATTTTTTTGTAAAGTTTTTAACATATTTTCTTTGTAGTTTTCATTAAAAGAACTTTTATATTCGATTTTCAAAGTTTCTTTTCCACCTGATATATATTCATGTGCTAATTTTGCATAAGGAGATAAAATTTCTATAAAATTTTTTCTTTCTATAAATATTTTTTCTGCTAATTCTGCAAGTGCTCTATCCCAAATATCTATAGTTTGTTTAATAATTTCTAAATCGCTAGAACTTTTAAGAAGTTTATTTCTATTTGCTAAAACTTTTTCATATCTTCCTATTAAATAAAAATATCTTTTATTTGTTTGACAAATATCTATATCCATAAATCTTCTTCTTTCTTGAGGACTATCTTTTACTAACTTTAATTCTTCAGGCGAAAAAAATACCGCATTAGCATATCCCATTAATTCTCCTATTCTTTTTATAGGAACACCATCTATTTTTATAGATTTTTTATGGTTATAATCAAAAAACATTTCAATTGTAATATCTCTATATCTTTTTGAAAATTCTCCTTCAACATAACTTTGAGTTGAATCGAAATTGATAATATCTCTTTCTTTGTTTGTTCTAAAACTTTTTCCTATGATTAGAAAAAAAATGGCTTCTAAAATATTGGTTTTTCCTTGAGCATTATCTCCAACAAGAATATTTAATTTATCGTCAAAGTCAAAAGTTTGATTTTTATAACTTCTATAATTTTTAAGAAATAATCTTTTTATAGTCATAATTAATATTTTAACTAAATTTTATAAAAAATCAATTTATTTATAAAAATTTGGTTATATGTAAATTTAAATTTTAAATAAAAAAATAAAATTGACATTTTTGTTTTAAAAATTTGTAGTTTTTTGATATAATCTTGTTTGGCTAAAGTTGTGATTGACTTTTTTAATATTGTAATTTATAATAAAAATTAGAAGGTTAAAAATATGCATGATTTAAATTCTTTATGGAAAGCAGTTTTAGATAAACTTGAACTTACAGTTTCAAATGTTTCATTCGTAATGTGGTTTAAACCATTAAAAGTGGTTGATTTTGTTGATAATAAAAAATTAATTATAGCAACAAACTCTACTTCTGCAAAAAATCAAATTTTGAGAAATTACTTTGAAAAATTATCGTCAGCAGTAAAAGATATCTTTGGAGAAAATATAGATATAGAAGTTTTAGATCAAAATGAAGAAATTGAATACATAAAAATAAATGGAGAAAAAACAAAAGAAAAAGAAGTTGATATAACAAAAAATCCTTTCAACACAAAATATACTTTTGAAAATTTTGTTGTTGGAAAAAGTAATCAGTTTGTTTATGCTGCAGCAAGAGCAGTTGCAGAACATCCTGGAGAAAAATTCAATCCACTTTTTATTTATGGAGGAGTTGGTTTAGGTAAAACTCATATATTGCATGCAATAGGAAATTATATTAAACAATATAATCCTAATTTGAATGTAATGTACGTTACTTGTGAACAATTTGCAAATGATTACATAGAAAGTCTAGGTTCTGAAACAAAAAATAAAGCCGTTTTAGAATTTAGAACAAAATATAGAAATCTAGATGTTTTAATGGTTGATGATATTCAATTTATATCTAAAAAAACTTCAACACAAGAAGAATTTTTTCATACATTTAATGAACTTTATCAAAATAATAAACAAATTATTATTACATCAGATCGTCCACCAAAAGATATAGATACTCTTGCTGATAGATTACGTTCTAGATTTACAAGTGGATTAATTCAAGATATTCAACAACCTGATTTGGAAACAAGAATTGCAATATTAAGAAAAAAATGTCAATTAGAAAAATATGTAATTGATGATGATGTAATTGATTTTATTGCTGAAAAAATAAATACTAATATTAGAGAACTTGAAGGAATGTTATCAAAAGTATATTTTTTAGCAAATCTTTCAAATAAACATTCTGCAAGTATGGAAGAAGCATTAGAAGCATTTAATGGACAACTTGAAGAAGACAAAAATGAAGGTCTTTCTCCAGACGATATAATTGATACTGTTTGTAAATATTTTGAAATAACAAGACAAGATATCATAGGAAAAAAGAAATCGAAAGAAGTTGTAGAACCGCGAATGATTGCAATATATTTAATTAGTGAAATATTGGAAATTCCTCTAGTTTCTATAGGAAAAATATTTGGTGGTAGAGATCATACAACAATTATGCATTCAAGAGATAAAATAAGTGATGAACTTAAAACCTCCCATAAAATGAAGTCATTTATAAGTGAAATAAAAAAAATGTTGAAAGGTGGATAAAATTACAAACATTTCCACAATTTATCCACATTAAACAAATACAAGATTTAGATGTTTTTTAATATTTAAATCTTTTTTTTATCTATATATTGTATCATAAAAAAGTTATACACATTTAAACATTTCTTATTATTAATACTATTATTAATCATTAATTAAAAAATATTTATCATTCGTTATTCTTTAAAAAAGTTTTTAAATAGCTCATAAAAATTTGCTAAAAAAAACAATAAGTGATATACTTAAATAGAAGTAAAAAAAGGAGAAATATATGTTAGTTGTATGTCAAGGATTAGAGTTATCTGAAGGGTTATTAAGAGTAAGTAAAGCAATTTCTAATAAGATTACAAATCCTATTTTTGAAGGGATAAAAATAGTTGCAGAAGATGATACATTAATCATGAGTGCTACTGATACAGAACTTTCAATAGAGAAAAAAATCAAAGCAGAAGTAAAAATTGAAGGAGAAACGGTTGTACCAGGAAGATTTATAACAGAATTTGTAAAGAAGTTAACTAATTCACAAATTGAACTTGAAGTAAATGAAAAAAATCAATTGTTTATTAGATACGAAGATAGTGAAAGTATAATACAATGCTATAATCCTGTTGAGTATCCTGGATTCAAAAAAATAAACACAAATGAATATTTTGGAATTAGTCAAAAAGATTTTAAAACAGCAGTTAATAAAACAATATTTTCGGTTGCGTTAGATGATTCTAGACCAATATTAAAAGGCGTTTTATTTGATATAAACGGCAATGAATTAAATGTTGTTGCTTTAGATGGTTATAGACTTGCAAAAGTAAAAAAGAATATTAATTCTAATATACAAAAGTCAATAGTGGTACCTGCAAGAAGTTTAAGTGAATTAGGAAAACTTATAGAAGATAGTGAAGATATTATAAATATATATATTGACGATTATACAATTATGGTAGATTTAGGAGATACAAAAGTAACCTCAAGGCTTTTAGAAGGAGATTACATTAATTATAAACAAATAATACCAGTAAATTATGAAACATTTGTAATAATAAACAAAGAGCAATTTGAACAAGCACTAGAAAGAGCAACACTTTTAACAAGAACAAGTACGAATAATTTTGTAAAATTTGATATTAAAGAAAATAATTTATGTATTACTTCAAATTCTGAGCTTGGGAATGTAAAAGAAAATTTACCAGTAAATGTTTCTGGAAAAGATTTGATAATATCATTTAACCCAAGATATTTTCTAGAAAGTTTAAGAGTGAATACAAACGAATTTGTAAAAATTTGTTTTAATAGAGCTTCTACACCATGTGTAATTGTACCAACAGAAGAAGATGAATTCTTGTATTTAATTTTACCAGTTAGAGTAATAGGATAAAATTTTAACTAAAATAAAAAATAATAAATAATAATAAAATAAAAAACACTTTAACATTAAAAATTAAAGTGCTTTTTTATATATTTTTATAAATTAATGATATAAAATTATATATTATTTTTCTTTTGAAAGAGCAACTGTTCCTACGCCAACACCTATACTAACCATTCCACCGAATAAAAGACCTTTTCCAACGCCATCCATTGTTTTTATTTTGTCAACATTTTTAGTTATTTCAGGATCAGAGGATTTATTTATTAATTCTTCAATATTATTATAAATAGTAAGATCATTTAATTCCGTTTCAAGAGCTTTTATAATGGGTTCAGCCTCTTTTTCTGTAATTTTACCTGCTTCTATTTCAGCTTTTACATTTTCTATTGCTTTAGAAACATAGTCAATTTGTTGTTTATAGTCTTCTTGCATTTGAGCACATTCTGCAGTAGCGGTAAAATGTTCCATGACCTGTTGACTTTTTGTGTTAGCAATGCCCATTAAAGCTCCTCCAGCGGCAATCATTAAAAAAGGTGTAGCAAGCGTAATTAAAGCTATAGCATATTTAATATTTTGTTTTAACATAATTATTTAACTCCTTTTATTACAAATATTTTAATTTTAATGTTATTAAAATCTGTTTTAATTATAGTTTATAGTAAATTTTTTAAAAAAGCAGAAAGACGATGTTTAAACATGAAATTTCCTCCTTTATGTAAAATATATTATATCACAAATATGTGATTTGTCAATATAAAAGAAAGAATGTTACAAAGATAATATAACGTATCATATTATTTTGTTTTGAAAAAATAGATAAATATATTATAATAAAAAAAGGAGAAAATTATGGATTATTTTAAAGATGATAAAACTATTTATTTTGCAAAGATTAAAGAAAATGCTGTGATTCCAACTAAAGAAGATGAAAATGCAGGTTATGACATTTATGCATGTTTTGAGGAAGATTATATTGAAATTCCATCACATTCAACAAAACTAGTACCTACTGGAATTGCTTGGGCTTGTAGTGAAAAATATTATATGCAAATTGAAGAGCGTTCTTCTACAGGAACAAAAGGAATTAAAAAAAGTGCAGGAGTTGTAGATAGTGGTTATAGAGGTGAAATAAAAATAGCAATTTTAAATACTAACAATTTTTCTTTAATAATTTCAAACATTGATGAAGAAAAACTGCGTGCAAAATATGTTATAAATAAAGATGCATTAGTATATAGTACGAAAAAAGCAATAGCACAAGGTATAATACATAAAGTAATAAAAATGAAAATAAAGGAAATATCAATCGATGAACTTAAACAAATACCTTCTTCAAGAGGAGATAAAGGTTGGGGAAGTACAAATAAAAATTAAAAGAACTATCTAAATGGTAGTTTTTTTAATTTTTAAAATAAATAAAAGAATTGACAAAAGATATTTAATTCTTTATAATAAATTAGTTACTTTTAAAAAAGGAGGCAAAAAATGAAGAGAACTTATCAGCCAAAGAAAAGACAAAGAAATAAAGTTCATGGTTTTCGTGAAAGAATGAGAACAAATGGCGGAAGAAATGTTATAAAAAGAAGAAGAAATCGTGGAAGAAAAAAATTGTCAGCATAAAGAAAAAAATGATCATAGACTAAAGAAAAATAGACAGTTTAATTATATCTTTAAGAATGGAGAAAAAGTTAGCAGTAAAAACTTTAATCTTTTTATTATTAAAAGCAAATACAAAAATTATAAAATTGGATATTCTATTTCTAAAAAAGAAGGGAAGGCAAATAAAAGAAATAAATTAAAAAGAAGGTTAAAAGAAATAATAAGAATAAATCAATTGCCAAAAAATTATCATAATTATGTTTTACAAGCAAAAAACGGTGCTTGTGGATTAGAATATAAAGAGATAGAAGAACAACTTTTAAAAATATTTTCAAGAGAAAAAAATCATGAATATGTTTAGAAAAATAATAAAAAGTATAGTAAAAAGTCCTGTCTATTTTTATAAAGGAGTAATCTCTCCAATTCTTCCTCACAGCTGTAGATTTTATCCAACATGTTCATCTTATTATCTAGAAGCAATAGATAAATTTGGAATCATTAAAGGAAACATATTAGGAATTAAAAGAATATTTAGTTGTTCCCCTTTTACAAAAAAAAGTGGATATGATCCAGTTCCAAATAATATTAAAGGAGATTTTAAATGGCTATTATAAGTAGTTTACTTTCAATAGCGGAGCCAAGTGGTGCATGGATTTCCATAATTAGAGCATTTGAGGCAGTTACAAACAATTATGTTTTAGCAATAATTTTTTTAACAGTAGTCATAAGACTTATATGGGCAGTAATAGATACTTTTAGTAAATATAGTCAACAAAAAATGAATGCCATACAAGCAAATATTCAACCAGAATTAGAGAAGTTAAAAGCTAAATACGCAAATCAACCACAAGTTTTAAGTCAAAAACAAAACGAGTTATATAGAAAATATATGGGTAAGTCTTATTATGGTGGTTGCTTAATAATGCTAGTAATTATGATACTTAATCTTGTTATATTCTTTACGTTATTTTCAGGATTAAATACCATGGCTTCCTATAAAATAAGTTACAATTATGATAATTTAAAGTACACATATGCAAACTGTTTAAATGTTGTAGATGTATATTTTGATGGAGATTACAATAACGAAGAAAAACTTAATGCTTTTAAAGATTATAAAAATTTAGAATTTGAAATAATTACAGATGAAGATGGAAATAAAACAATTGCATTAGTTAATATTAAAGACGGAGAAAATAAAATATATTTGACGGAAAAAATTGAATATATTGATAATTTTGAAAGAGAAGATCCTTCATATGTTCCGCCAGCAGAGGGAGAAGTCAGCGAAGATGACGGAATTATAACGAGCAATGAATATATTTTATCATTAATAGAAAAAATATTCCCTGTTTATGAAGAGGGAGAAGAATTTGGAACAAAAGAAATAATATTAATTAAAGATCAAATAGTAACAGACGAGAATGGAGAACCTGTTCTTGATGAGAATGGAAATAATTTAACGCAGGATATTTATTTGTCAACTGCTGTTCAAGATATATCGATGAGAAAAGTTACTGAAGTTTATGACACTAGTAAAGAAAGTTTTTTGTGGATAGATAATATTTGGATAGCAGATTCACCTACTGCCCAATCCATAATGAGTTATTCGTCTATTTCTGCACAATTAGGAAAAAAATATATTCAAGATGGTGAAGAGAAAATATATGATGCTTTTATGATTGATTTAAAAGAGGAAAGAAGCAGAGCAAATGGATATTATGTTTTACCTTTAATTATTATTTTAGTTTCTTTTTTAAGTATGTATCTTATAAATCTACACAATAAAAAGAGAAACAAAAAAGCAGGGAAAGAAGTAAAGAATACTGGTGCAACAAAATGGATGCAAATAATTTTACCTATTGTTTTAGGACTATTTGCTTTATTCTATAATAGTGTGTTTGCTATTTATATGTTAACGGGACAAGTTGTCGCATCAATTATAACCCCTTTACAATATTTAATAATAGATAAGATATATGATGCTAAAAATAAAAAGAAAGAAGAAAAAATTGTTGTAGATTATACAAGAAAATTTTAATTTATAGGGAGGAAAAAAATGTTATCTGCGGAAGGCATTGGGAAAAATATTGAAAAAGCGATTGAAAATGCTTTATTAGAATTAAAAGCACCAAGAGAAGATGTTGATATAAAAATCATAAGTGAAGGTGGACTTTTTAAAAAAGCAAAGGTTATTGTTACAATTTCAGATGATGCTAAAGATAAATATATAAAGAAAGAAGAAAAGAAAAAAGAAATTAAAGAAGAAATAAAAAAGGACATTAAAGAAAGCAACAAAGAAATTGAAAATAAAAAGTTAGAAAAAGATAATTTAGATACAATTATAAGCGAAAATAAAATCGAAGAAGAAGATAAGGCAGAGGAAGGATTTTTATATAAAAATATAAATCCAATAGACTTTTTAAAAGGATTTTTTGAAGCTGCAGGGAAAGAAGTTGTAATAAATGTGAATGAAGATGATCGCTTTATTACTTATAGTGTTGAAGGCGAAAATTTAGGAGAATTAATAGGACATCGCGGAGAATGTTTCTTTGCAATAAGTAGATTATTAACAGCAGTTTGTGGAAAAAGCGAAAAGAAGATATTGTTAGATATTGGAGGATTTAGAGAAAAAAGAGCAGAAAGTTTAACTGCTCTAGCTAAAAGAGTTGCATCTAAAGTATCAAAAACAGGAAGATACGCAAAACTTGATCCAATGAACCCAAGTGATAGAAGGATAATTCATACTGCACTACAAGATGATGATAGAGTTACTACATTATCAAAAGGAAATGAACCTTACAGATACGTAATAATATTTCCTAAAAACGAAGATTAAATATATGAAACCTGATTTAATTGTCAGGTTTTTATTTTTTTATCAAATAAAACTTTAAATTTAATTTATTTCATGTTATAATTAAAAAATGGAAGATATAATAGCAGCAATTTCAACACCTTTAGGGAAAGGAGCAATTTCAATAGTAAGAATAAGTGGAAAAGAAAGTTTGGACGTAGCAAAAAAATATTTTACATCTAAAAGCCTTTGTTATAAAAATATAATTCCAAGAATGTTGTATTTGGGTACGTTTAATTTTTCAGATGGAAGCAAAGAAAAATGTATGATGGTATATTTTAAATCGCCATATTCTTATACAGGAGAAGATATTGTAGAATTTCAATTACATGGTGGAAATATTATAACACAATTGCTTTTAAATGAAATTTTAAATTCAGGTGTAAGATTAGCAGAGCCTGGAGAGTTTAGTAAAAGAGCATTTGAGAATGGAAAAATAAGTCTTGATGAGGCAGAAAGTATTATTGATGAAATAAATGCAGAAAGTGAAGGTGAAGTAAAGGCAACACTCATGCAATCAAGAGGTCAATTCAAAAGAAAAATAGAAAACCTTCAAAATAAATTGACAGAATGTATAGCAAAAATCGAAGCAACATTAGATTATCCAGAGGAAGATTTTGAAAAATCAGCTAAGGATGAAATATTTAAAATCGTTGAAGAGTGTGCCAATGAAATAAATGAAGACTTAAAAAATACACAAAAAACTAAATATTTAAAAAATGGAATAAATATAGCAATAGTAGGAAGCCCAAATGTTGGAAAATCAAGTTTAATGAATGCTTTGATTGGAGAAGACAGAGCTATAGTTACTGATATAGAAGGCACTACCCGTGATATGTTAATAGGAAGCACAGAGTATAGAGGGATAAAATATAATTATATAGATACTGCTGGGATAAGAGAAGCAGAAAATGAAGTTGAAAAAATAGGGATTGAAAGATCTAAACAAATAGTAAAAGATGCAGATGTAATATTATTTGTTATAGATGGGTCACGAGAAAAAACTGAAGAAGATAAAATAATTGAGAGCTCTATAAAAAATTTAAAAAATGTTATAAATATTGTTAATAAAATAGATAAAAAGCGAATAATTCCAAAAATTAACAATGAAATTGAGATTTCCGCACTAAAACAAAAAAACATACATGAAATTGAAGATAAAATATATAATTTTGTCATTGAGGATAAAATAGATTTTAATAAGAATATTATAACAAACGAAAGACAAATAAACATACTAAAAGAATGTTTAGAAGTTATAAATGATCTACAAAAAAACAAAACAGAAAGTATGGATATAATTGCAATGCAAATAAAAAAGCTCTGGAATTGTTTAGGTAAAATAACAGGTCAATGTGAAAATGAAAAAATAATAGATTTAATCTTCTCAAAATTTTGTTTAGGGAAATAATTAATTAGAAAAAATATTTAAAAAAATTCAATAAGATAAAACTTCTTGAATTTTTTTTATTATTGTTATATAATAAGCCGTATGGATAATTTTGATGCAATAGTTGTAGGTGCAGGACATGCTGGTTGTGAGGCAGCATTAGCATTAGCAAGAACAAATAATAAAACATTGTTATTATCATTGAGTTTAGACGCGGTGGCTTTTTTGGCATGTAATCCTTCAATTGGAGGAACAGCAAAAGGACAACTTGCAAGTGAAGTAGATGCTTTAGGCGGACAAATGGGAATAAATATTGATAAAACATTAATACAATTAAGAATGTTAAATAGTGGAAAAGGTCCAGCCGTACAAAGTTTAAGAGCGCAGGCAGACAAGATTCAATATCATAATGAAATGAAAAAAACTTTAGAGAACACTAAAAATTTATTTTTGCGTCAAGGGGAAGTTACCGAAATAAAAGAGGAAGAAAATTATAAAATTATAACAACAGCTGTTGGTAAAAAATACAAGGCAAAGGCAGTTGTTTTTGCAACAGGTGTATATTTAAAAAGTAACATTATAATAGGAAATTATGTAAAAAATTGTGGGCCGAATGGGTTTAGTAATGCTGAGAAGTTATCGGATAGTTTAAAAAATTTAGGAGTAAAGTTATTAAGATTTAAAACAGGGACACCTGCAAGAATTAATGCAAGAAGTATTGATTTTTCAAAATTAGAAGTTCAACAAGGTGAAGAAAACATACAGAATTTTTCATTTATAACAAAGAAAAAGAAAAAAAATAAGGCGGTTTGTTATCTTACGTACACGAACGAAGAAACACATGAAATAATAAAAAATAATTTAGATAAAGCACCGGTTTTTTCAGGATTAATTAAAGGTGTTGGGCCAAGATATTGTCCATCGATAGAAACAAAAATAGTAAGATTTGCTGATAAAGAAAGACATCAGTTATTTCTTGAACCTGAAGCTTTGTCTACAAATGAATTTTATATACAAGGATTTTCGACATCTATGCCTGTAAACATTCAAGAAGATATGATTCATTCTGTAAAGGGCTTAGAAAAAGCAGAAATAATGAGAGATAGTTATGCTATAGAATATGATTGTATTGATCCTTTACAATTACTCCCCTCTTTAGAATTAAAAAATCACAAAGGATTATTTTTTGCTGGTCAAATTAATGGAACTTCTGGTTATGAAGAAGCAGCAGCACAAGGAATAATTGCAGGAATAAATGCAAATTTATATTTAAAAAATAAAGAACCATTAATTTTAAAAAGAAATGAAGGATACATTGGTGTTTTAATTGATGACATAGTTACAAAAGGCACTAATGAACCTTATAGAATGATGACTTCTCGAGCGGAATATAGATTATTATTGAGACAGGATAATGCAGATTTAAGATTAACTGAAATTGGAAGAAAAGTTGGTTTAGTTGATAATAAAAGATGGAAAATTTTTACTAAAAAGAAAAATGATTTAAAAAAAATAATGGAATTGTTAGATAAAAAATATAAGGTTTTTGAAATTGAAACATTATTTAAAGAAAATGGAGAAAGTCTTCCAAAAGAAAGTATTTCCTTAAGAGAAATGATAAAAAGAAATAATTTAGATGCTTTTAAAATAAACCAGAAACTGAAAGCTTTTGATAATTTTTCATATGATGTAATAAATGAAATGAACATCATTGTAAAATATGAGGGATATTTAAAACAACAACAAGAAGAAATTGAAAAATTTAAAAAAAATGAAGATATAGTAATACCAAATGATTTTGATTATACAAAATATCATGGATTGCGTTTAGAAGCTGCAGAAAAATTAAAAGAAATCAAGCCATTAAATATTGGACAAGCATCAAGAGTTTCAGGAGTATCCCCTGCTGATATAGCGGTTTTGAGTGTACTTGTAAAAAAATATAAAGAGGAAAAATTAAAAGAAAAAAATGGAAAAAACAATTAAAGAAATTTTTAAAACATATGGATATGATTTAAATCAAAATCAGATTGATTTATTCTTAAAATATTATAATTTTTTGATAGAAGAAAATAGAAAATATAATTTAACAGCTATTACAGAACCAATGGAGGTCATGGTAAAACATTTCATTGATAGTATTATAGCAGAAAAATTCATCAAAAAAAATTCTAAAGTTATAGATATAGGTTCTGGAGCAGGCTTTCCTGGTGTGCCATTAAAAATTTTAAGACCAGACTTAAAGATTACCCTATTAGATAGTTTAAATAAAAGAATAAATTTTTTAAATCAACTAATTGATATTTTAAAATTAAAGGATATTGAAGCAGTACATGCAAGAGCAGAAGATTTTGTAAAATGTTGTAGAGAAAAATATGATGTGGCGTTATCTAGAGCAGTTGCTCAAGTACCAACACTTGCGGAGTATTTAATTCCATATGTAAAAATAAATGGAACTATAATAATGTATAAAGGTATAAATGTAAAAGAAGAAATTGAAAAAGGGAAAAAAGCTATAGAAATATTGGGAGCGGAAATAGAAGCTGAAGAAACATTTTATCTAAAAGAAGTTGAGAGCTTAAGGAGTATAATTATATTAAAAAAAATAAAAGCAACACCAAAGCAGTATCCAAGAGATAAAAACAAGGCAAAAATAAGCCCAATAAGTTAATTCTAAGAGGAAAATAAATGAAAATAGTAACATATAACATAAATGGATTAAGAGCCGCAGTAAGACAAGGATTGCTAGATTGGATAGAAAAGGAAAATGCTGATATATATTGTTTTCAAGAGGTAAGAGCAAGCGAACAAAAAACAAGAGAAATATTAAAAGATGAAAATCAAATAATGTTTTTTAAAGATGAAAAAACTTCTTTAACTAAATATAAAAAGATTTATAATTGTGGTAATGTGCCAGGTTACGCAGGAACATTAATACTTACAAAAAAAACTCCATCATTAGTAAAATTCGATATGGAAAACTTTTGGCAAGATAACGAGGGAAGAACAACCACAATTATTTTTGAAGATGAAAAGTTGGCGGTTGTTAATGCTTACATACCAAATGGAACAAAAAGGCTAGATTTTAAATTGAAATATTTAGAATGTTTGATTAAATATTTAAGAGAATTAAAAGAAAAATATACTGTTATATGTATAGGAGATTTTAATATAGCACATAAAGAAATTGATCTTACAAATCCTAAAGAATGTAAAAATAGATCGGTTTTTTTGCCGATAGAAAGAAGTATTTTTAGTGAGATATTAGATTTGGGCTTTATAGATTCGTTTAGAAATTTATATCCTGATAAAATTGAGTATTCATGGAGAAGCTATAAATCTAGACAAGATAGCGAGAAAAGTAATCAAGGAAAAAATTTTTGGAAATATAGAATAGATTATATTTTATATTCAAAAAATGAAGATTTAATAGCAACAAAATGTACCATGCCGGACTTGATTTTTAGTGATCATTTGCCGGTTATAGTTGAATTCGATTGTAAATAAAAATAGGATTAAATTTTATAAAAATTAAAAAATAAAATAAAAAAAATAATAAAAAACAATTTAAAATCATCAAAAAAGTAGTAAAAATTCAAAAAAAACGTAAAAAAATAAAATAAAAAGGGAAATTAATAAAAAATACTTAAAATTTAAACATTTTTGTGTTATTATATACTTAAGATAATAGAGGAGAACTTTATATGGGTAAAATTATTGCTTTTGCAAATCAAAAAGGTGGTGTTGGGAAAACAACTACTTGTATAAATTTAGCAGCATATGTGGCCGCTATGGGGAAAAATGTATTAGTGGTAGATCTTGATCCTCAAGGCAATGCAACTAGTGGTTTAGGAATAGATAAAGATAAAGAATTAAAAACAATATATGATTTAATATCAGGAGATTGTAAATTAGAAGAGGTAATAAAACCAACTATAGTTGATAATCTTGATATTATACCATCAACGGTTGACTTGGCAGGAGCAGAAATTGAAATGGTTCAAATGCCTCAAAGAGAAAAGATAATAAAAGGCATACTTGATCCAATTACAAATGATTATGATTTTATTATGATAGACTGTCCTCCTTCTCTTGGTCTTATAACAGTTAATGCACTTACTGCATGCAATAGTGTAATTATTCCTATGCAATGTGAATATTATCCTTTAATGGGTATAACTCAATTAATGAATACAATAAGATTAATAAAATTTCATTTAAATCCAACGATTGATGTAGAAGGCGTAGTAATGACAATGAAAGACAAGAGATCTAATTTAACAGCACAAGTAAGCGACGAAATATTAAAGTTTTTTGGTAAAAAAGTATTCTTTACTTATATACCAAGAAATATAAGATTGGCAGAAGCTCCAAGCCATGGAGAACCTATTGTAATATATGAGCCTTCTTCGAAAGGTGCTGATGCATATTTATCTTTGGCAGAAGAATTTTTAGATAGAAACAAAGTAAAATACAAATCTATTACAAAAGATACAAAAATAAAAACAAGAGAGGTAAAAAACAATGGATAAGAAAAAAGGTTTAGGAAGAGGTTTAGAGTCTTTATTTGCGATATATGATGAAGAAAGTAATAAAAACATAACTAATAATCATATAAAAGTAGAAAATAAAAGTGAAGGCGTAACAGAATTAGATATTGAAAAAATTTATCCTAATCCAAATCAGCCTCGAAAGCATTTTGATGAAGAAGCATTACAAGAACTAGCAAGTTCAATAAAATTACATGGAGTAATACAACCACTTGTTGTTAACAAAGGTGATGATGGTAATTACATGATAATTGCCGGAGAACGTCGTTGGAGAGCTTCAAAACTGGCAGGTATCAAAGAAGTACCAGTTGTTATAAAAAATTATACAGAAAAGCAAGTACGAGAAATATCTATTATTGAAAACTTACAAAGAGAAGATTTAAATCCAATAGAAGCAGCAAGAGCAATCAAGCAATTAATGGACGAATATAATTTAACTCAAGAAACAGTTTCTGATCGTATTGGGAAAAGTAGATCAAATGTAGCAAATACATTAAGATTATTACAGTTATATCCAGAAGTAATAAATATGGTCGAAACTGGTAGATTATCTAGCGGACATGCAAGATGTTTAGTTGTTGTAGATGATGTTACTCAACAAATCAAACTAGCAAGGCAGGCGGCTGATGGGAAGATGTCGGTGCGCGAATTGGAAAAATCCGTTAAGAATTATTTAAATCCTCCAAAAACATCAAGCGCTAAAACGCAAGAGCAGTCTTTAGAATTAAAAGAATTAATAAATGACATGCAAAGAGTATTTGCTACAAAGGTTTCGGCAATAGGCAATGATAACAAAGGAAGAATATATATAGATTATTATTCAAGAGATGATTTAGATAGACTTTCAGACATGATTGAACTTTTAAAGAAAAAAGAAATTACTTTAGGAGACTTAAGAAATTACAACAAGAGACACCCTAACAATTAAACAAAACAAAAAACGCAGATTTCAATCCGCGTTTTTTATTTCTCTAGATAGATTTAGTTCATTAATGTTTCACGTGAAACAATTTTAATAGACAAAATAAGATTAATTTATATCTAAATGATGTTTCACGTGAAACATTTTTGTATTTTAAGCTTTGCACCCATACAAGATATCTAAAATTTTTATAAAATATAAGATGCTTAAATAATTTGTAGCAACAAATAGTTGTAAAAATTAAGATTTAAACGTTTTGATTTTTTATTTAAATATGATATAATAAAGAAGCAGGAGGAATTAAAATGAAAAATTTAAAAGGAACAAAAACAGAAAAAAATTTAATGGAGGCTTTTGCAGGAGAAAGTCAAGCAAGAAATAAATATACTTATTATGCTTCGCAAGCAAAGAAAGATGGTTTCGAGGAAATAGCAAGTATTTTTGAAGAAACTGCTAATAACGAAAAAGAACATGCAAAAATGTGGTTTAAAGAATTGCATGGTGGGAAAGTACCTTCAACACTTGATAATCTTTTAGATGCTGCAGCTGGCGAACATGGAGAATGGACAGATATGTACGCACGCATGTCAGAAGAAGCTAAAAATGAAGGATTTAATGATTTAGCATTTAAATTTGCAGAAGTTGCTAAAATAGAAAAAAGACACGAAGAGAGATATAGATTACTTGCCGAGTTGGTAAAAAATGGTACCGTTTTCAACAAAACTGATAAAAAGGTTTGGATTTGCAGAAATTGTGGACATATATATGTTGGGAATAATGCTCCAGAAGTTTGTCCTGTATGTGCTCATCCTAAATCCTATTTTCAAATATTAAAAGAAGAATTCTAATATAAAAAACAGGCATCTAAATAGCCTGTTTTTTTATATAATTTTTTTTTGCAATTTTTATACCAAATATAAAGTTTACAAAATTCGACAATAATATACTAAATAATACGAAAATTACATTTTTATTTAGCGCTGTTTATGTTATAATTGACATGGATTTTGAAAAGGAGGTTAAATTAATAAAATAAAATGAAAAATGATTTGTTAAAAACACTTGCTATGAGAGCAAAAAATAGAATGATTAATAAAAACTTGAGGAATACATATAATGGTGCTAACATTAAAATTATTAGTAATAACGATCAGGCATTTTATGATAAAGTAAAAGAAATTGTAAACGAAAAGGAATATGTTTTAAATCCATTAAAAAGATTAATGGATGAAGATAAGTTGTTGAAATTAGATTCCAGAGGCAAAGAAAGATATTTGTTAGAAACAATTGAAAAATATCAACAAGTTAAAAGTTTGATTCAAAAAGAAAGAGGGTTATGCTAATTTTTTTTAGCAATTTTTATAGTATTTAAAAATTTATATAAGTTATTATTATATAACCAAATCACTTTTATAATAATAAAATTACCAATAAAATTAAAGTGTCTTTGACATTTTATTTTTCGTTATAAACATTTAAACTTATAATTATGTTATTTTGATAAATTGTGATTTCGTTGTTTGTTATTGAGTAAAAATCATTTGTTGTGTCATCAATATGTAATGTATTTAAGATGCCATTTTCTATATAATAAATATCAAATATTAAGGAACAGCCTGTTTCTATATTCATTGACAACAAGTATTCATTATTAAAAATTTCATAATTTAAATATTCGCTATTTTTTAAATTATATATATTTAAAAATATGGGATATTCTTTTATAGATAAAAAATTAAGTTTTATTTTTATTTCATTGTTTTGTTCTAAAGATTCTTCTTGCACGTTAAGATTGAATTCGTTTGATAGTAAAAATGAATTTGTTGTTAATACATTTATTAAAATTGTTGTTGTACCATTATTTATTAAGAGTAAATTTATTTTAAATGTTATACCGCTAACAAGGCCATTACTTAAAAATATTAATGAAATATCATAAATTGCTGTATTTGGTATACATTCCTGATTTGTTGAAATGATTGAAATTTGTTTTTGGATAGATGTTATTTCTTCAGGATATAAAAAATTAAATTTTAAAATAGAAGTATCGTTTTCATTTGATTTTATTAAGGAATTTGTATTGTTTTCATCCCATAAAATTTTGTTTTCTTCTATTTCGCCATTAACATTTTCAGTTTTTATATTTAAAGTTACATTTTCATTTGGCATATTAAAGTAATAATTGTAGTTACTATGTTCAATTTCTTTACATTTAATATCATTTGCGAATACTTCTTTAATACATTTTTCATTGTTTATTATCTCAATTTTGATGTAAATTGTTTCACCCAACATAGCTGAAGACTTACTCAATGATACTATATAATCTTCATTGTTAGAGAAAATAATTTGATAAAAAACAACTGAAGAATCTGGTGTTTGATTATCTGATGAATCAGATCCCGTTTGCGAATTTTGATTATAATTCGCATTAGGATTTGAAGGACCCAAAAACAAAAATAAAAATAAAGATAAACAAATTATGGAAATAAAACACGGCACTAAGAAAACAAATTTTTTCATATAAAGCAAACTCCATGTTTATTTTAAAGCTTTATGCAAATTTTGTCAAAAATTTAACAATTTTTATTTTAAATTAAAGAAAAAACGCGTTTTTACGCGTTTTTTATTAATTTTTTATAATCAATTCCCATTGCTTCTTTCATTTTGTTTAATGTTTTTTGTGCTTCAATCTCTGCTTTTTTAGAATTTTCAAATAGCATTTCATAAATCGAGTCTATATCTTTTTCTAATAAAGCTCTTTTTTCTCTTATTGGGTCTAACAATTCTTGTAATATATTATTTAAAAAAAGTTTTACTTTTACATCGCCAAGTCCACCTTTTTTATAATGCGATTTTAATTGTTCTAAATTTTCATAATCTGGTAAAAATTTTTTAAAATGTTCATTGTTACAAAAGGCATCTAAATAAGCAAAAACAACATTGCCTTCTATTTTTCCAGGATCTGAAACTTTTATATGATTTGGATCGGTATACGCAGACATAACTTTTTGTTTTACTATTTCAGGAGTATCGCATAAATTTATTGCGTTTCCTGCTGATTTTGACATCTTAATTTTTCCATCTATTCCCGGTAATCTTTCACATATTTTTATTGACGGCAAAACTGCTTTAGGCGTTGCAAATACTTGAGATTTTGGTTCATATAAATTGTTAAAAGTATTTAAAATCTCTCTTGTTTGTTCTATCATTGGAAGTTGGTCTTCTCCTACGGGAACTAAAGTTGTTTGAAAAGCTAAAATATCAGCAGCTTGTGAAATTGGATAAGTCATAAAACCAACAGGAATCGATTTTTCAAATGCTCTAACTTTCAATTCTTCTTTTATTGTTGGATTTCTTTGAAGACGAGATAATGTCACTAAATTCAAAAAATAAGAAGTGATTTCGAATAAAGATGGCACCTGTGATTGTATAAAAATATTAACTTTATTAGGATCTATTCCAGCCGACAGATAGTCAATTGTAACTTGAATTATATTGTTTTTTACTTTATCAACTTTGTCGGCATTATCCGTTAAAGCCTGTGTATCAGCTATCATGATATAAAACTTTTCGTAATTATATTCATTTTGAAATTTTAATCTATTTGCTATTGAACCAACATAATGTCCAAGATGCAAGTTCCCAGTAGGTCTATCCCCTGTTAAAATTATATCTTTCATGTTTAACCTCTTTTCATTTCTTTTTTGATTATAAACGGCTACATTTTATTTGTCAAGCAATTAAAAAATACAAAAGTATATGTAAAATCGTTAAATATAACTAAATACATATATTTTTTTAAAAATTATACAAACTATGATTATCTAAAATGAGAAAAAAATATCTAATTTTACAAAAAAATGTTAAAAAATTTGCTTTTATTTATTTTATGTATTATATTTATAATATATTAATGCTTTGTTTTTAGTCTAAACTTTTTATAATTTATAAGGAGATTATCATGAGGTCTTTTATTAAGGGTATATTTAGTTTGTCGATAATGTTATTATTAGCAGGAATTTTTACTATGGTTCCTTCTTTTATTAAAAATTTAGAAAAGCAAACAAGTCAAGAAATTTCTTCGCAAGCGGACGGAGAAAATTTGAATTTTGCAAATACAAATGCCGATGTTAGTCTTTTGGCTAATTCTTTAACTTCAAGCTCTTTAATTTATAATGGTATAGATGTATATCTGATAAAAGATGCCGGTGATTTGGCTACCGTTGCTTATTTGGTAAATAGTGGAATTGACACATATGCTTCTGAAAATTATTATTTAAGTGCTGATATTGATTTAGTAGCAAGTAGTTGGACTCCAATAGGTACAAACGCACACCCATTTAAAGGAAACTTTTTTGGAAATGGTAAAACTATAAGCAATGTACATATAAATAATATTACTGTAGATCAAGATAAAACAAGTGGGGTAGGACTTTTTGGTACGGTAGACGGAGGGTCAATTTCTGACTTGACTATAGGTGGAAGTTTTAGTTTTGATGTAGACGGTTATGCAAATGTTGGAAATTTGGTTGGAAATATTATAAATGGTGAATTAATAAACTGTTATGACTCAACATCAAGCAATATTGCAAATAGTGTTGGTACTAATACTAATACAAAATATTACAAAGGGAATAATGGAACAGCTTTAAAAAATTTATCTGAAGACGGAAATGTAGCGATTTATACTATGACTCAAGGACAGTTCTATATTGCCGATACAACTGCTCAAACCAAATGGAGAGAAAATAAAACATTGCGTGTAGTTTTAGATACAAACTATAATGATTCAATATCATCTATAAAAAATCCAATTTATACCACTCATAAACCTCAACTTAGAGAAGCGATAGCAAGTGGTTTGTCTGCGTCCGATAAATACGTATATCCTTTGCTTCAAGGATATAAAGCATCTATAAATAATGATACATACAAAATCACTTTTTCAGAAGTAATTGTTTCTGCAAATTTTAATTATGGATATGGGACAAGAAAAGGGGCTTATTCTATTCCATATGATACGGCATTTTTAAAGTTAGATCCACAATATATTAATAGGGCTGGTTATACTTTGAATACAATTAATGGGATTGCCTTTAACAAATTAAGCGAAGATAATGATGCCGATAATTTGATATATGACCAGGCATATCCTAAATATAAAGATACTGAAGAAAATGTTTTTACATGGACAGCTAATAAAAATGGTTATGCAGTAGGAATAATTTTTGAGAACAAAGAAAGCGTAGACAATGAGGCTGGATATGATAATCCTTCAAATTGGTGGAGTCAAATTAATTTAGATGCTCAAGTTTCAAATGCAAATGGTACTGTCGATGATATAAGGAACTTTACATACCAAATAACAGAGATAAGAGAGAAAAATGGAGTTGTTCAAACTGTAAT
Organism: uncultured Clostridia bacterium; assembly: GCA_944372505.1. Classification (GTDB taxonomy): domain Bacteria; phylum Bacillota; class Clostridia; order Christensenellales; family UBA1242; genus Caccovivens. Next base: position 58,073 of record CALVZK010000004.1, read on the forward strand.
TACTTTTAGTATAGCGGCATGGGCTGAAGCATCATTTGACAAAGATACTGGAATAGTTTTTGAAAATCATTCTGGGACTATAGAAAAAGGGTCTTATCAATATGGAAGCAATATCAATTATGATGATTATAATAAAGTAACTGCAAAGTTAAGCGAAGTACAAGTAGTTGAAGGGAAAAATCAATATACTTTAACAATAACTAATTTAGTAAGTGCTACTGCTGGAAATATTAAAGTTGGTATCTCTAGAGTAAAATATCCTATAAATTTAAATATAAAAGATGTTGATGGAAACCCCTACAAAAATTATTCCATCGAATGTGCTCAAACGCTTGATGGAGAAAAACCTTACATTAAAGCGGGACAAACAGATTTCTCATTAAAAATAACATTAAATGATCAAAATTATGTATTTTTAACTGAACCTAATGGTGGAGAGGATGGTGCATTTGCATCTATTGAATATAGTGATTTGCCAGTAAACCCTATTACTCTTACTCTTTCAAGGAATTATGTAACACCAGAAGCAAACATTAGTTTAGTTGTAGGAGAAAAGAAAACAAGAGTCAATATAATCTATCAGGATACATTTGGTAAAGAATTAGATATAAATAAAATTAATAATGAATTAAAGATTAGTTTAGGAGAACAATCCCTCTCAATAGTGCAATCCAGCCCTGTGTCAATTCCTGTAGGCGGTACAAAATTAACTGCAAACAGCAATCCTTATTATACTATTAAGAAAATAGAAATAAAGAAAAATGGATCAATAGTTGGTGGAGGAACAACAGAAGAAGGAAAATTGACGTGCATTTGTCAATATGATTTCGAAGATATTTATACAGGTCAAGGGGGAAATGAGTTTAACTATGAAATTGTGCTGACATATGAGGAAAGAAAGTTGTCAGCCGAAAAGCCAGATTTTGTTTTTGAGATTGGGGAAAATACTTATAATTTATATGATCAAAATGGTTTAAACTCTGTTATAGGTTCGCTTTTTAACATTTCAATTTATAATAATACTAAAAAAATATATTCTTCTACAGATGCTTCTATTACAGAGCATGGTTATGAAATAGGCGATAAACTAAAGATTGAACTTACTTTGACTGATATAGGTAAATCCATTTTGTATGGTGCAACAGATGATTGGGTTAAGGTTACAGAAAAGACAGTATATACAGGGGATCCGGGCGAAATAGAAACAGATACAGCAAAGGTCGACAGTGGAACTTGGGTCATTACTTATACAGTTGGAGATAACGACATAGGATTAACATTTAAGTTTGCTTATAAACAAATTAATATATCTATAGATGGGCTTGTAAAAGAAGAAAGTTTAAATAATCAAGTAGGCGTACCTTCTACTACTCTAAAGACAACAATTCAATATAATCATGACGAAAACGGAAATCTTACAACAAGTATTGTGGAAGGATATAGTCCATTTAAGTCTATTAGCATACCAACTCAATATTATTTACTGGGCTGGTACATAAGTGGAGCTGATTGCTTAAGTTCAAATTTTGCTGACTATTATGGAACAAACTCGGTTAATCTCTATCAAACTAAAACAAAAGTAGAAGGACAAATTAATACACTAGCCTACACTGTCTCAGTAAAAGCTGTTGTTGGTGATAGAATCATAAAGGTCAAATACAAACAAGGTGAAGTAGATGGTGGAGAATTTAAAGGGCAAAATGATATTGCTGGCGGACAAATAAGTTATAATACAGCATATTCTGTATATGACGAAGGTTCTACATTTAGTAATTTTGGACATACTCTTACAGGTTGGCTTTGGAAAATTCCAACTTCTTCAATTTCGACGACCACTTCTATAGGAAGCACAATAAAGATAACTGGTGGAGATTGGTCTAAATTCTTTGGTGTAACTGAAGATAATGTTGTCATTCAAAATTGGAAAACTTTTTTCAAAGAGGCTGATAGTGTCAAAGATCCAAGCACTAGCAAGGAAGCAAATCTTGAACTAACTGCACAGTGGAAAAAAATCTCTTACATAATCAAATTTGATGGGACAGAAAAAACTATTCATTTAGGAGATGTGATTAATTTTACGCCAAGTCCTAACCCAGGGCAAAGCGGACTTTATTCTATAACAGGGGTAAATAGTTATACATTAAACAGTGATACATCAACAGGGCATAAAGCGGTTAGTTTTAAAATATCACAAGGAAGTGCTATTTCGGGACGAACAACCATTACATTGAATTTAGACAATTTAAAATCTATTCTTTCAGGAGATTACTATTATATAGTAAATAACAATGATTCGGCAATTGTAGTAACTACTGAATTTGAGGCTGCTAAATATAAATTATATATTCAAGAGTCAGAATATTACACAATAACTTATGGAGATTTGACTGACATAGGTGGTACTGATGACAATGGAACATTCGTTTATGTAACTTATGGACAAAAGCCTGTAAATTTAACTAATGCGTTAAAAAATGATTTAATAGAAATAACTAGATATGGGTATACATTTAATAAAACATTTAAAAATTTCAATTTGGATGAAGAATATAAAACCGCATCTGATAAGACTTTAACTCCTGTATTTACTAAAAATAACAATATAAATACTACAACAGCAGGAATATCTTTTGATAGTGGAGTAGGATCGACAAGAAATTTCTATATTTTAAATCCGATGACTATTGCAAATGCATCCTTAATATATAATGAACCAGAAAAAAATCAAAATTACAGTGGAGACAATTTAACTATTGGAACTATTCTTCCAAATGGGGAAAGAATTGTATCATTTGGCATAAACATTTATAAAGACGGTTCCGCTTTAGCAATAATTTTAGATAGTAAAAATGTCTTATCTTTGGAAGATTTTATTAGAGACGATTTACTTGCTGGAGAGTATTCTGTTACATTCTTTGTAAATTTACAAGATACAATGGACACAAACATTAAACGAAATCCTATTTCTAGTAAAATAAATTTTAATGTTTTGGAAAATACAATTGTACTAAATAGCGACAACGATATTGTGTCTGTGTTCAATAACTCTAAAGAATTTGTGCCAGCAAGCATCAACGATGGTTATGATAAAGATAATAAATTTGGTACATTTAGATTGAATTATAATTATAACGGCTCGATTACAAGTGACAAAACTTTAGCAGTTTCTTTAGTTAATTTTGTTAATCCAAATATGGTAGAAATATTTGGGGATTATAATGTTGGAAAACAAAAAAATGTTACTATTAAAGTTCTTTTAAATAATTTAACATCAATTAATGGAATAAATATTTCTTCTATTACAAATTGGGATCAAATATTTACAAATGTCGAAAAAACAAAAACAGGTTCGGAATATAATCTTAAACTAGAAGGTGTTGCAGAAATTGTAAAAGGAAGATTTACAATTGACTTTGGAGATTCATCAAGTTATTATTTCGGAGGAGATGGTCAAACTATTGTAAAAGAGAACAATAATACATCAGATAGTTTTAGCATAGGTAATTCCAATTTCAATTATTCTTATGATAAAATAACATATATAGGGGCACAGACAAGTGGAAAATTTACTGGGAAAGAAAATAAAACTGTCTTTAATGTAGAGAATATTGTTATTGAAGGTTTTGCAAATTGGGCAAACTCTTTTGAATATTTATTAGAAGGTAATTTTGAACTTATTGATACAATTAAGGCTATACAAAAATCTTTTTCTACTAGATATTTGACAGCTACAAATAAAACATTATCTTCTTCTCTACTCACTATTGATAACATGAGCGGATTAAGTGCAGATTTGTCTTTGTTAAATATTACTTATGGCGGGCAAAAAATAGGTTCTGGAATTGATGGAGAAAAAATTTACGGAGATATCTTTGAAGAAGATGGCAATTATACTTATGGAGAAAGTTTAACTTATAAAGTTAACAATAAAATTGTATTTAGTTTTACAAAAAATGGTTCAAATGAAATATTATTTTACGCTAATCCAAGTGATTTAAAAGTATTATCTTTTGAAATATCGACCGTATTATCTGGAACTGGAGCGCAAACTTTTAGACCATTAACTTTAAATGGGGAAACTTGGAATATTTCAAATTCTGTTTTAGGTTATGAAAAGTCTTTAAATAGTCAATATGAAAATAATAGTCTTTCATCTATTTATACTTTTGATAATCATGGAACAGGAGCAATACAAAATGTTTTCATGGTATTGTCAAATGTAAGAAAAGTTAATTTAAATTATAATGGCGGACAAAACACGGAAGGAGCAGGCAGTGAAATAATTTATATTTCTGCTGGTCAAACTGTTAATATTTTAAATCCTGTTCATACATATGCTGGCTTATCTTTTGTAGAATATAAAAGAGAAGGAAATACTTCTGATCCAACTCTTTCAAAAAAAGATGATCATTCTTATGATTTAAGTGCAATCACAGGTGGCGGAGCCATTACTTTAACTGCAAAATGGAAAATAAGTGATATTATTGTTGATGCCGTTAAGGATAAAAACATTGATTTATTTGCTTCTTTAACAGAAACACCACTTGACATTACCAGATTTATTACTGAAAACTTATATCTTGATAAAGCTACTTTTTCATATTCTTTTGAAAACACCGAAAATACTTTTACCTATTCTAATAATCAAATAGTAATTAAAGATAAAAATGGGCAAACACCTAGTACTTTATCAGGAACATATAGCTTAAAAATAACATTGACTTATTCCGATGATATTTCTGGGCAAAGTACTATTACTAAAACGATAAATGATTATATTTTAACTATTAACAAAAATGTAATGAGTTTCGATAATTCAATCTATTCATTTGTTTATAACAATAACCAAAGACAAGATTTTAATGTTAATTTAACTAAAAATGGAACTTTAGTTTCTCCACTTCCTACATTAAATCAGTTAATTAATGCACAACCTAGCGAATACGGAATAAAAGTTTCTATTTCTGGTAAAGATTCAACAATTAAATTGGCTGGAACATATACTGTTACGGCAACAATTGCTGACGGTATGACAAATTTCTTTGAATTAGGCGATAAGTCTTCTATAACAGTAACTATTGAAAAGTATTCTATTGACCTTAATAAGGATTTCTTAAATCAAATTAATCTTTCAAAGCAATTGGGAGAAAAAGACCCATTATTAGAAGTAGAGTTAGTTATTTCTGCAAATAATAGCGAAAAAGTATTAATTAGTTTTGATAGAAGAGAAGAAGGTGAAACAGCAGGCAAATATGACCTTATAGATGCTGAAATAGCAGATGCTGATGATCAAAATAATTATGTATTAGTTGCTTCAAAAACTGTAGTAGATAAATTTGAAATATTAGTACCTAATGTAAGTCTTCAATTAAAAATGACTTCTCAACTTGAGTTTGTTTATAATGGAGCGATTCTTTCTAATTTAACAATTTCTCATAATCAAAATAACGAGTTTACTCTCTCTGGTTTGGCTGGAGAAAAAAATGTTTCGGCGACATTTATTCTCTATTATACCAATAGCAACGGTGTAGAAGTTGCAGTTCCTAACCAAGAAGGAGAAAATTATTGTAGTTATTTAACATTTAGCATTAGTGGTAATAACAAAAATGCAGGAAGTTATCCTCTAGAACCTTCTTTAACTAGCGAAGGTCAAAGCGTAGGGTGGACAGCTTTATCATTTGAGAATTCTTCGTATAATTCTTTATTAATTAAAAATAGAGATATTATTGTCACTGGTTTTACTACTGTTTTTGATCAAAATAAAACATTTATCTTTGCTGATGCAGGCAAACTAAGCAATTTTACTTTTGAAGAAGGCGAAGATAAAGGAATTGTAGATGGTGATAATGTTACTATAACAGTTAATGTAGAAAATGCAAATGCTGGACAAAGTGCTGTTACAAGCATGGATATTGATAATATTAGTTCATTAAATTATAATTTAATTTATACCGAAGGACTTAATGCTGTAATAACTCCTTCTAGTGACACGATTTCTACTTCAATCACAGAAAAAACGTTAAATTATGGCGATTATTTCGAAGATATATCAGTTCATGATGTTTTAACTTTAATTCCTTTTACATTCAATGGGTTAAATTTAGGAACAATAAACAATTCTTTCTATAATATTGAAAACATTTATGTTACAGATGCTTCTTATTCAACAGGTGGATATTTAAAAGTAACTACCGGAGAAGATAAATGGGCATTAGTCTTTACGGTTTCTAGTACGAATTTAACTTTTGGAAAGCAGTTAATTGATGGTAAATATACAACTACTTTCACTATTAATTTAACAGTTAATCCTATAGCATTGACAATTAGCAATGCTCCATCAACTCAAATTTCAAAAGACTATGATGGTAATGCAATTGTTCCTTCGAAGTTTGTAAATCAAAATGTTGGACAAGCAAATGGATACTACACGGCGCAGGGACTATTAAGCGGAGATAAAATTGTAATCGAAAGTGCTAATTTTGCAGAAAAAACCATAGGAACTCATAATTTAACTTTAAATTATGGTCAAGATGATAGTTCAAATTATACTATTACTAACACTGTAAAAGGTACTATTAATAATGTTACTTTAACATTTGAGAAAAATGTTAACACTTATTCTTTTGTTACAGATGATGGTGAAAATGTTGAAAATATAGATGATTTCCAAGTAGTTTATAATGGAAATATTTCTGAGTTTATTAGTGAAGTTATAAATAAAGAACACTTTGCTTCTAGAGTTGGTTATTATCAAACTGGTTGGAGATGGAATAATACTATTATTAGTGTTGACATGGAAAATGCAGAAGAGTTCCTTCAAACTGCAGTTGATGATAATATTAAGAATGGTAAAATTGTGATAAATGCTGCTTGGGATGTAGAAAAGTATGACATTACTTTTAAAATCTCAAATTTTGTGTCTATTAAAAACGATAGTTATGATTTATCTAAAATGTTATTAACTGATATTGAGTATTGGACAAGTATTGATAATATAATAGCCAAAGCAGTGGAGGGATATTACATTAGCGAAATAAAAGCAAATAATTCTAATATAACTATTTCTTCATTGACAGGGGTAGGCACAAATAATTCTAGTTTTAATCTTACTCATTTGACTGGCGATACTGAAATTAATATAAATACAGAAGAAATTTTAGTTAAAATTACAATTGACCTAAATCCTCCAGCAGGATTTACTGCAGGTATTAATTATGATGTTGATACAAGTTGGAAAGAAGGAGATTGGACCGCAAATGGAAACACTTTAACTAAACAAATTTCTTATACAGAGTTATTTGCAAAAGATCTTCCTATTGTGAAAATAACCCAAAATAACACATACAATTGGGAGAGTTGGTATTTAGGGGAAATTAAGACAGAGAATTTAAGTGTTGGAAATAATATTTGGCAAAGAATTTCTGGTAGTAATTTAACACAAAATGATTTAATTGGGTTTAAATTCATTGCAACTTGGACAGAAAGCCCTCTCACAATTACTTTTAACGTAAATAATGCAACCATCAAAGTTTATGTTAACGATGAACCTAACGCAATAGAACCAAAAGATGGAGAATATACTTTACATTATTTAGATAAAGTCCGAGTTGATATTGTAAGTGACGACTGGTATAAATTTACTGGTGGAAATATTACAGGATCTAACACTTCAAACATAGAAGGTTCAAATGAGAAAAGAGGAAGCTTTGTTATAAATTCGTTAACTGAAGCAAAAACAATCACTTTAAATATAGAACAAATATTAGTTTCATTTATAACATCAAGTGAAGAAAGTACTTTGTTTGGTACTACAGTCACTGATACTGTAACAAAGAGACAGTTTACTTACAGTGAGATGTTTGATGATAATTCAATTGCTAAAACATTAGAAAACGGAATTGGGAAATATTCTGCTACTGCAGGTACTTACTCTCAAATAGATTGGAAATATAATGATACTAATATTGGATTAGGTACTACAATAGAAGATTTTATTGTCAATAATGGTGGTATTCCTACAAAAGATATAAGCTATAACTTACTTGCTGTTTGGCTAGGTGAAACTTATACTGTTACTTTTGAAAAAGGAACTCCACAAGAAGGGAAAGAGGCAGTATTTGAGGGAAACGATGCTAATTTAGAAGAGGTTACAAGAGATTGGATTTATGGAAGTATAATTTCAAATATTCCTGTAGTTAAAGTAGACGGACAAAGTTATTACTGGGCAAATATTAATAATACAAAAGAGACATTTGCAAAAGGCAATAGATTTGTTTTAAATCCTCCGGATAACACTTTTCCATATGAACTTACGTTAGAAGCTCAATGGTCAAATGATGTTTATACTTTAAATGTTTCAATTAAAGGAGCAGACGGAAAAGTTACAAATATTATGGTTGGTGAAGATAATTATACAGTAGAATCTTTGCCACAACAATTAAAGGTTATCTATGGCGATAGCAGAACATTTAGTTTTACATTATCAACAGGATATATGGTTGATAATGATATTAATAACACAAAAATTTTAACCGATTTAGGACCAGTTAGCGGATTTGCAGGTGCAGTTCTTACAGTTAATGGCAACTCTGTCACGATTAGTGGAATACATGGAAATATTACCGCACAAATATCGATTAAAGCAAAACCGCACAAAATTACAATTGAAAAACAAGGCGATTCCGTAACAGCATCTGTGAACGAATTTGATGTGTCTTATGACCAAGATATTACAAATTTGTTCGACGATGTAAAGTGGAATAGAGGTGGTTATAAAATCGCTTCATTATATGAAAAGGAAAGCAACGCCTTATTTGCAACAAAGACTGAAACTGGTTGGACATTTGAAAATAGTTTTACTTCATTATTAGAAGATAAATATATTTATACTACAGATAAAGACATATCATTAATAATGGTATGGACTCTTGATAATGATAATTTGTATTTCAGTGGAAAAACTACAGCAGAAAATGGTCTTTATTATAATGGGACATCTCAATTAGTTGCAACTACAACATTCACAATTGAAAACATCATCAAAGATGCTATTTTGAACAATTTAGATAAAGTTGTTGATGTATATTATATGATAGGTGATAAAGATAGTGGAACAAGAATAGATTATAGCCCTAATTATACGCTTTATTATACAGATGCATTAAATGATAATGTTTGTATGGTAGTTGAACTAAAAGATACTTTATCTAGAAATAATTTCACTTATAAAATATCTACGGAATATGTCACAGGAGTGATCTCTCCAAGTGATGTAAAGATTATTGATGCAAATATTGAATCTTATTATACTGGAAGCGGGCTAGTTGTTCCTAGCAACGAAGATTCCTATAACAATGGAACCCTTTATTTCCATGATGGGATTACTACAATTAGCGAACTTACTATTTCAAAAGTAGAATTCGTCGCTAAAGAAGGAGAATTTAATGTTGGAGAAGATTATCAAATTAAATACTACTTCACTACATCAAGCAACTTTAAGATGAGTAATTTTGAAGGTTTGTCAAGTGAAGGAGAATTTATTACATTTATTCCACAGTTATCAATGGTAAGTGGCAAGATAGTTCCAAGTATAATTGATCTAGAATTAAGCGGAAAGGCATTTGAGAATGGCAAAGTTCAACAAATAACACACTTTACTTCAACCTTACCAGCACATGCTCAAAATTTTGTCATTACAATTAATTCCATTTATACAAAAACAAGTGATCCAAAACTTTATGATTCGTTAGATGTTATTGTTATTGACTATTTAATCACTAGAGGGGAAGAAGAAATTAAGAAATTTAACTTCGTATTTAACATTTTAGGTGATTATGAAATAGTATCCTATGATAAAGGATATCAATTAGCACTTAATGTTGAATATTTGGATATTGACAGCGGTAATTTATCTAAAAATAATCAGCATAATTTAACAATTAAATCTTTTACACATAATTCTAAATCAGGAAATATTACTGAAAATAGTTACAGTTATCTTGATGAAAACGGAAATTTAATTTTCTCAATATATAACAACGGAACAGAAAACATTACTGTTAATGTTATAAAAGGAAAAAGTGTTACATTTAATTTTACACTTAACGGAACAATGGAAATTTTATCTTGGAATGAAGGTATAGTAACTTACCAAGATGCCGTAACGCAACTTGAGGGACTTACAAGCAGTGTAAATAGAAATAAATCATTTACCACTTCAGATGATAATAATACTTTAACCGTAATTGTTACTAATTTTAAAGCTATTAAATTAAGTCTTGGCGATAAAGATGGCGGCGGACTAGATCAAGGTTACGCTTACATAAAACTTGGTGCCAATAAGATTGTTGATATTAATGAAGATAATAAATGGAAAGGTTTTGATTTTGTAGGCTGGAACTCTCTATCAAATGGCGTAAATATTTCCGATAATACAACCATAAATGTTCAAAGTGATGCAAAAATTTTGACTGCTAATGTGGTTGCTATTTGGCAGTTACAAGCACCTGATGGACAAGTGTCAAATGTTCAAAGAGATGCAAAGCCTGCGGTAGGTGCTTTAATTGATGCGGTAAATTTTGCATATGATAATTTAACAAATTATAATGAAGATATTCAATATTCGTTCATTTGGAGAAAAGAAGGTCAAACTTCTCAACTTCATAACGAAAAAGATGGATTTACAGTTTTAGCAAATACAGATTCAACCGGGAACTATACTATTACAGTTAAGGCATCTTATGGATCGTATGTTTCTCAAAGCAAAACTTTCACATTTAATTTAGAGATAAAAACAATTGATATTGGGGCTATTACTATTTCACCATCGGGACCTTTCGTTTATTCAAATTATGATTTCATTGAAGACATAAATGTAGAATTTAAAAGAGATGATATTGGGACTATTGCATTAAAAAATCTATTTGATCTCAATTCAAATTACTGGTTCACTTTGTCGGGACAAAATAATTTAACTATTAAAGATGCTGGTAATTATACTTTAACTTTAAATTTAAATAATAAGGTATTTAATGCTAGTACATTTACTCAAACTATTACTGTTGAGAAAAAAGAAGTTGTAATAAGTCAAGATATGATTCCACAAGAGTTGACATCAAAACTTTTTGGAACTGATGACCCAAATTTTGTATTTGATAAATTAATTGAATTCTCTGAAAAATCAACACAAGAGACGATCTCTATTTCTCTTACAAGAGATAGTGGAGAAGCAAGTGGAATTTATGACTTCATATCCATAAGTACAAATAAGAGTTCAAATTTTGATGTAAAGATGGCAGAGAGTGGACTTACTTTCCAAATTTTAACTTCTAACAATACGCTTAATATAATTGTTAATTCTCAATTATCAAAAACTTATGACAAACAAAAACCTGTATTAAATATTACTTACGATGAAGGTACTTCAAGTTGGAAAATTAGTATAAATGAGACGGATAGTACTTCATCAATAAGTTTAACTGCGTCTACTAGTGAAGGACAGACTATAGCATTAAATAGTGACCTTTATAAACTTGCACTACAAAATGTTTCAATTACTGCGAAAGAAGATGTTGTCAATGTAAATAGTTACACTGGAAGTGATTTTGAAATTACTGCAAATAGTGGTGCAAACTTTACTAAATTTAATTTAACGATTAACCTTGCTATCACGCAAAGAGAAATCTCTATAGAAAGTGCAAGTAAAATATTTGACAGAACGACAAGCATAACATCAGATACTACAGTTAAATTTAATAACCTGATTGATGGAGATGATGTTATATTACAGGGAAATTTTGAAAAAGAAACTGTAGGACAAAACATTTCTTTAAAAGATTTATCTTTAAAAGGAATTGATGCAAATAATTATTATTTAATACAGCAAGAATATTTTGGTTCTATTATTCCGCTTGAAGTATTAAATGCAAGTGTTAATGTTTACAAATATACTCTTACTTACGGTTCATTAAACATATCTGATTCTTTATCAGAAATAATACAAACTTTAGAAGGTATTGAAACTAATTTAGATGGAAAAACAAATGATTTAGAAAAAGGATATGTAACCATTGAAGGATGGTCGATAAGCGAAGAGGAAGTATCAACTTCTGGATATTTAAATGTGGGTTCAAAAAATGTTACTTTCACATTAACATCTGACAATTTTACATTTAAGGGATTAGCAAAGGTAGAATGTTATATTACTTTAACTATTAATCAATTAGATTTAGATTTATCTACTTTAAGTATAGTTAAGAATTACGATGAAACTACTAATTTGCCTTATGGATTTGATAATAACATTGATGAATTATTATGTTCTTATAATGGTATTATAGATGATGTTCAGATTGACATAACAAATAGCCATTATAATGATGCAGAAGTAGGAGATAACAAGAGCGTTGTTATTGTATTAATTGGCGAAGATTCTGCTAATTATAATCCTATAAAAGCAAAAGGGACTATCAATAAATTCTCAATTGCCTTTAAAGTTATTGCTGACGAAGAAGATATAAATCTTGTTAGCGGAGGTTACTTTGTTAATGATGGCTTAACTCCTTCTGTTAAAAATCCTATATTCTATTTTGAATTTCCATCTTCTTATTCTGCGGCACAATTAATTTCTCAGCTTGTTACTCCTACAAGACCGGGATATAGAGCAACTGGATGGAAAATTTATAAAGATGGTAATTATATAACTCTAGATAGTAGTAATATTTTAGATTTAATTAAAGAAATCGCTTATGATGAAACGAATATAACAAAATCTATAAATATTTATACAGTATGGGAAATTAGAACTTACACGGCAAATGTTTCTGGTAGCAATTTTGAATATTTAATTTCTGGAGATGGTTATCATACCGATACTAATACTTTTGATTATTATTCAAGTTTAACAATTGCTATTAACGCTCATAGAGGATATAAATATTCTGGTTCAACTATTACAGGAACTTATGTAAGTGTAGATAGAGGAGAAACAGGTATTGCTAATACTAATATTACTATTAATAATATAAGTACAAATATTTCTATTAATATTAATATGGATATTATTAAAATTACTATCAATATTCTACCTAATTTACCAAGTTATACACAACGAGTTGATAGCGAAAAATTATCTGTGGTTACCGGATATTTTGACTTATCAACAATGACTTTAGCAAATCTCCCACAACTTAAAGTGACAGATGGAACATATCATCTTAAAGATTATTCTTATTTATATAATCTAGGTGATGTACAAGAAACTGGATTTGTAGGCAATCAATATTTAAAAGATGTTATTGATATCATTTTACCTAAACTTTTAACAGATTCCTCTGTTTCCATTTCTGCTGTTTGGGAAGGAGAAAACTATATTGTGTATTTTGATCCTAATGGAGGAACACTTGAAAGCGGTAATAGTGTTAATGTGATTTATGGAAGTAACTTTACTGATTCGTTCCCTGTTGCAGTATCGCCAGGAAGAAGTAATACTTGGCTTGCAAGCGACGGAATCACTTATCAAGAGGGTGATACATATCATACAATCGGTCAATTTAACAGTGACAACGATATTTGGGAAGCAACTTTAACGGCACAATGGAGAAATAATCCTTACATATTAACGGTTGAATTTGATGATAAAATTTCGGTATCGATTGACGGACAAGATATTGTCAGCGGTCAGACGTATGAAATAATTTATAATGAAAATTCTGTTGTTTTACAAATTACTCCTGACAGAGGTTATGAATTTGAAGTTATACAAGATAGTTTAAATGGTGAATTAATTCAAGAAAATAACAATATTACTATTTCTAACTTAATTCAAAATGGAAAAGTTGTAATCCAGTCTTTACCAGCAGAGAATAATTTATCATTCAATATATTTAATATTTCTAAAGTAGAGCAAGGTATTTTAAATGAAGAAACAGGTGAATTTGAATATACTGAAATAAAAACAAATAATATAATAGCATTGACTGAAAGTACTGTTACTTTGAAATTCACTCCTAATAAAGGTTACGAGTTTAACGAAAGCAGTGCTTCACTCGTAGGAATTTCAGGGGAAATTTCATATGAGATTTTGGAAAGTGGAGAGATTATTATAACTTGGACGAATTTTACTACAGACGAAAATTTAACTGTTAAGGCCACAGAGTCAACCAACTATATTACTTTTGCAGATATATCTCAATATTTTAGTGCTATTTCGTTTAATAATAGATCTTATAATGTAACAGGAGATTCCGTACCTGTATTAACTGGTCAAACATTAAATGTGACAGCAACATTAAAATATGGTTATTATCAAGCATTAGTTACTAGTTCACTTGAGGGGAAAATTACAAATCAAGATTGTATTTGGAACGACTCTTTAAAATGTTATACATTTACTGCTACTATTGAAAACATTGACGAGGGATTTGATCTGTCCTTCTCTTGCGTAGCAAGAAGTTATACTTTCATTTTGTCAGTTGCAGATGGGCAGGAGGAAATTGGTGAAATTTCAAGCCAAATAGAACAAACTGTTGAATTTAACGGATTTATTGATCTTAAAGCACTTACTATTAAAGATGAGTACATTTTTGCTAATTGGCAATGGAATGGAATTACAATCTCTGTTAATGATGATGACAAATATCAAATTAATGAAAAAGATAAAGATTTGCTTGAAAGTGCAGTAGAAGGGAAATTATATATTTATGCAAACTTTAGAGAAAAACTTGAAAATGTTACATTCTTGACTGCAGGCAAGGGATATATTACTTATTCTCAAAATATTGGTGAAGAAGTTGTTATTGATAAGAATACAACTGCTATCAAGTCATTATATTTGGGACAATCTTTAGTTGTTAGATTTATTCCAGATGAAGGTTATGAGGTAGATCAAGTTTTAATTGACGATGTTGTAATTAATCTTGAAGACTATAATTATGACCAAACAAATAATAGTATTTCTTTTGTAATGGATGTAAATTATCCGGTTAAAAAGATTGCAGTTTCTTTTAAAGCTAGCGATGCCTATGTTATAGTTCAGTCAGTTGTTATGGTAAATTATCGTCCAACTTATGGTGTAACAGATGGAGGATTAATTCTACTTTGTGACAGCGAAGGAAATAAATTAGAAGATAGTGTTTATCTTGAGAATGATGGAAATCTTGTTATAGGTGCTGATTATAGATATTTATCAAAAACTGACGACACGGTTTATTTCATAATAGAAGGGAAAGAAGGTTTTGAGATCAACTTTGTTGCTAATAATTTACAAGATGCTGGCAATTTTGGCTCAAAAGAAATTAATGGAAAAACAGTTTACTTTATTAATGGAGTAAAAGATGGGTGTAATGTAAAAGTTACATTTACAGCTCTTGCAAATACAGTTGAAGTTTATTTTGTTTCTAGCGAAGGATCAACCGTTGCTATTGATGGAGGAATTATTGTTGCGGATACTTCTTCTCCGCTAGTACAAGTTAATGGTAATAATAGTAATCATTTAAAAGCAACAGTTACTACAGGAGCAAATTTAAATCTTGTTATCAATTCTGGGATATCTTTCAATTTAATTGAAGATGAAAATGGAAACTTAAAATATGGCATAAACTCTCAATTGCATGAAGGAGTTATAACTGTTGGAAAAGTAAATAGTTCCAATTTACAACAAACAGGTTATACAAATACAGCAACTTTAGAAATTAGCCAAGTAGACGGGAATGTTGTAATTTACATTATAGTACAGCCTAAAATTTATGATCTTAATTTCTATGTAAAAGAAGGAACTTCTGTTTTAGTTGAAAATGCTATTGTTTATGGACAGGAAATAAATTTGTCAATTTTAACTCAAGAACAGAAAGATATAATCTTCCAACAAAGAAGTGGATTTACTCTTAGTGGTTATTATACTGTTCAATATGGTCAAGGCATTCAATATATTGATAGATATAATGAAGTAACTAAAATTTGGAATGAAACCGGTTATTATTGGGATGGACAATCTTATCAAGTAGAAAGTAATTTCTTTGATCCTGTTACTCAAACATTTACTTTATATGCAGCATGGGAATATGATAAGTCTTCAATTACGATTACTTTTATTCCTGAAGGATTTGAGGAAAATCCTAATGTTGGTGGTATAAGTGATGTAATTGTAAAAGTTTCACCTTCTACAGAAATTCCATGGTTTGATCAAAACAATATTTGGTACGCAGACGTAACAGCAGGGGTAAGTATAACGCTTCGAGCATATGAGTTTACTGGTTATGAATTTAAATATTGGTCGGTTAGCAAAGATGGACAGTCTTTAGGATTACAGGCACCACAGTTTGAAATGAAATTTGAACAAGGTGATTATGTTATTGAAGCAGTTTACTATCCTTTATTCTCATTGACTACCAATGGTGATGGTGGAACAACATATCTTATTCAAGATGGTCAAATAGTTACACAAGCAAGTTATGATCCTAGCAAGATTGTTTCATTACAAGCAACTCCAAAATATGGATACAACTTCTTATATTGGCAAGTAGTTGGTAGCGATGAAACAATTATTGGAAGTTATGATGAAACGACTGGTAGTTACATATTTAATTATCCACAATTAATTTCGACGCCTTTAAATCTTGTTGCAGTATTTGAAGGAAAAGAAACTAAAGTTAATTTGACTACTCAGGATATTCAAGAGGGCAGTGATCTTTCTATAAAATTAGATGGAGAGATAATAGATATTTCTCAACCTTTCTTTGCTAAAGTAGGTCAAACAATAACAATTAGTGCAAAAAAGATTCTTGGTTATGAATATGAACTTTTAGGAGGAAATGCTTCTGTCGTAGAAGAAAAAATATCTGGGTATATTTATTACGTCTATACTTATGTAATAGATTTTAAAGATATAGAAATAATTGACGGAGAAAATGTTTTAAATATCGTATTTGCATGTAACCCTAAAGAAATTGTGTATAAGTTTATTTATTCTGTTGCAGATGATAGCGATAACAGTGAAAGAGCATTAATAGGAACTTTAAACTTCATAGATGCTGAAGGAAAAGTGACCCAAATTACATTAGAAAAAAATAGTTTCACAATTTTATTTGGGCAAACAGTTACTCTTGAAATTAATTCAACCTCATATTATAAAGTTATTAATATTGAAATGTTTGATGGCCTATTATATCCTAACTTCACTAGTCAATTTAAAGATGGAAAATTAACTATAACTAAAGAAATGATTTACTTCAATTTTAATGAAGTGCTAGAATTCTATATCACGTTTGAACGCGTTCTTTGGATTGATCAAGCAGAAAGAATTTTAGAAGGCGATGGAACAAAAGGCAATCCTTATCTTATTCATAACGAAGAGGAAATGGCTTATGTTGCATATCTTGTTAATAATGGAATAACCAACGAAAATGGTAATAAATATTCCGATTGCGTATATGAATTAATGAGCGATCTTGATTTTAGTGGTAAATATTGGGTACCTATCGGAACAGAAGAAAATCCATTTAATGGAATTATGTATCTTAAAAAATTCAGCATTACAAATATATTGCATTACACATCTTATGATCCAAAAACCTCTTATAACGGGTTATTCTGGATCTTAGGTGATGATGCTCAAATTGAACAAAATGATAATACATTAGTGATTGTGCTTTCTGTAATTGGAGGAATAATTTTCTTACTATTATTGTTGTTGTTAATTATTCTACTCCTTCGCAAAAAGAAGAAAAAAGAGATGGAAGAATTAGCAAATGGATAAAAGAGCAGGAAAAGACCTGCTCTTTTGTTTTATAAATTCTTTGTTAAATGATTTAAATTGTTTTTTTATTTGTATTATAATATGTTATAATTATGTAGGAGGGTTTTATGTCTACAGGTGTTATTATTGGAATTATTCTTGGTGCCATAGCGCTAATAGCAGTCATACTAATTTCTTGGGCAATAATAGTTTTTAATACTTTTATAAAATTAAGAAATGCTATTGAAGAAGCTTTTTCAACAATGGACGTTTACTTAAAAAAGAGATATGATCTTATCCCAAATTTAGTTGAAACAGTTAAAGGTTATGCTAAACATGAAAATGAAGCATTAACAAATGTTATAAGTGCAAGAAATGCAGCAATGACAGCAACTGATCCACAAAAAAGAATGGAAAATGAAAATATATTGACAGGAACATTAAAATCATTATTTGCTTTAAGTGAAAATTACCCACAATTAAAAGCGGATACTCATTTTGCGGATATGATGGATCAACTTAAAAATATTGAAAATGAAATTGCATCTTCAAGAAAATATTATAATGGAGTTGTAAGAAAATATAATACAAAAAGAGAAGTATTTCCATCTTCTATTATTGCAAACTGGAAAAAATTTGAGAAAAAACCATTGTATGAAGTTGATGATGTTGAAGAACGCAAAAATGTAAAAGTACAATTTTGATGAGGGGTTGATGAAAAAAATAGCAAAAAAGAATATTATTGTAATTTTTTTGTTGAGCATGCTTTTTGTTGCATGCTTTCTTTTTACAGGTTGTGGAGAATATAATATATATTTGCCGACAGAAGATAATGGTTATTATATTTCAAATTACAATATAAATATCAATATCAATGAAAATAGAGTTTTGCAAATTGAAGAAAATATAGAGGTAAATTTTATTTCAGGAGTGTCAAATGGTATCTATAGGTATATTCCGTTACAGCAAACAATGGGTATTTACAATTCTAATGGTAAATTGACAAAGAAAAATTACTCGTACAAAATAGAAAACTTTGAATACATTGAAGAAAATTCAACATCGGGGACTTCTTTGCTATCATCATTTACACAAAATGGATATATATTTTATCAAATGGGCAAGTGGGGAAATACTGAAAAAGAATGCAAATATTCATTTCGATATAATTATATTCTTGGTGATGATAGAATTGAGAATTTTGATTTGTTTTACTTTAATATAGTAGGTTCAGGTTGGGATACTGATATAAAAAATCTAAATTTTAATATTACTTATCCAACAAATATTGAAGATTATTATCAAACAGAAAATGAAATTTTAGAGTTTTATATAGGTAAATTTGGAGAAAATACTGCAGATAATGCAATCACTTCTTCAAATGAAAAAATAAAATTTACAATAAATGAAAATGTTCTTTCTGGAGAAGTAACTGATTTGAAATATGGAGAAGCAGTTACAATTTATCAAACATTTGAAAAAGGATATTTTAAAGTTGATCGAAGTTATATTTTTGATTATGTTTTAATTGGCCTGTTTGTCTTAACATTAACATTAACATTAATTTTTATTATAAAGCATAGAAAAAAACATCTTATTGTTGAAGTAGTAGAATTTTCCGCACCAGAAAATATTACACCAGCAGAAGCAGGATATATCATTGATCAGAAAGTGCACGGTAGTGATATTTCTGCGTTAATTGTTTATTGGGCATCAAAAGGGTATATAAACATTAAGGAAGAAAATAACAAGATTTTTATTACTAAATTAAAAGATTTACCATTTGAAGCACAAGAACATGAAAAAATATTTTATTCGTCATTATTTGCTAATAACGTTCAAACAATAGATATAACTTCATTAAAAAGTTTTGATCCAGTAGTTGGCAGTAGAATAACTAGATCAATTAAAAGAAAAAAGAATGTTTATTTTAATGAAAAAATGCAAAAAATTTACAAATGGCTTTCGTTAATAGTTTTTATAGTTTTTGCCGTAGGAATTTTTAGAATTGGTATAGAAAGTCATAAAATTTTGCTTGCAATTGGAAAGTTGTTTATAGCTTTAGTGTTTTTAATTGCGTTATTAAAACTACCTAGTTTGGAAAGAAACAAGTATAAATATAAAAAATCTAAATACGTTATATACAAGATTATTAACTTGTGCTTTATTTTAGCAAGTATTATAGGGCTATCTTTTATTGGAGAAACTTATTGTGATCCTTTTTATAGCAGATATTATTTTATGTTATTGCCGATATTACTTTTTTTAACATTTTCGACATTAGAACAATTTACAGAAAAAGGAGCTTTTTATTTAGGGAAACTTCTAGGTTTAAAAAAGTATATAGAAGTAGCTGAGAAAGATAGAATAGAAATGCTAGTAAAAGAAGATCCAAAATTGTTTTATAATGTTTTGCCTTACGCATATGTTTTAGGAGTAAGTGATGTTTATATGAATAAGTTTAAAGATATTCCACTTGAAAAACCTGAATGGATAACGCTAGGAGAAGGTGTTTTATTGTGGACGCTTTTAACTGGTCTAGATAGAAGTTTGTTGCTCGCTGGCGCGATGCTCGCAAAATATGTTTCAATGAATATTGCAACCTCATTAATTAAGGTTGCCCTAGTTGTTGCCGTTTCAAGACATAGTGGTGGCGGATTTTCAGGAGGCGGTGCCGGTGGAGGCGGAGGCGGTAGATTTTAAAAAAAGCGTTTTAACGCTTTTTTATTTTTTTCTTTTTTGTTTTATTTTAACATTTTCATTGATTGTCGTTTGATATAAAGAGAACATTTTATTTTTTTGTTTTAATAAATGTTTTTCATTTAAATGATTTTGAAGATATTTTTTATTATTAATACTATTTTGACTCAAAATCATTGTGCTAGTTAAGTTGTATTTAATTATCTCTTTTTTCGTTATTTTGTAGGATATTTTATAAATAAAGTTTTCAATTTGTCTTTGATATTTATAGCCAAGGTAAAACGCAATAATCCCTATTAATATTAAAATTATCCATACAGGAATTCCCCAACCACTAAAAGGAATTATAGAACCACTACCAAATAAACAAGTTGTTAAGATGACAATAGGACGTGTGATAAAATTAGTAATTAAAAAAAATTTAAAACTCATTCCTATACAGCCTGCTATTATGCATAAGATGTCATCTGGGAAAAAAGGGAAAAGCATCATAAGAAAAAATACATATTTTCCACGTTTTAATTTCATTTCCCATTTAATGGCTTCTTTTTTACCAACAACCCAAAAAACTAATCGTCTGCCTATTTTATAACCTAAAAAATAAGCAAAAACACTTCCTAAAATAACTGCAAATAAACTTAAACCAAAAGTTATCCAAATATTTTCAAATGCTAATAGTCCTGCTATTGTAGTTAGCGTTGCCGGCAGAGGAATAAATGTAACTTGTAATAATTGAATTAAAAAAAATATTATATAGCTATATGCTCCGCCACCTTGTATCACATCTCTTAATTTTTCCGCACTATCAATTTGTTTCAATAATCCAGTTAATTTTAATGGGAGGTAGATAGCCAATACAATTAGTAATAAAATGAAAAGTATTATTATTGATTTTATTATTTTTATTTTGGTTTCTTTTGACATAATAAAATTATACCATATTTTTTTAATATAAGTCACTAAATAATTAAAATAATATAGATATTAAAATTAGAATTAGAAAATTTAATTATTATTTAATGATTATTTATATTCGTTTGACTATTTTTTTTGGGGATAATATACTTATGCTAGGAGGTAAAAATGGAAAATACTGGAGTAAAAAATAAAGAGGCAGAAGATTTTAAATATGTTAAAAAAAATTATTTTGAATACGCATCGGATGAAATAAATAAAGATATATATAAATTTGCTGAAGAATATAAATTTTTTATTAATGAATGTAAAACTGAAAGAGAAGCAAATGATTACATTGTGAAACAGGCTATAAAAGAAGGATTTACAGAATATTCTTTTGGAGATAAATTGAAAAGAGGGGATAAAAAGTTTATTGTCAACAGAGGAAAAAGTGTCGTACTTTTCAAAATAGGAGAAAACAATATTGAAAATGATGGCATAAGAATTATTGCAAGTCATATCGATGCCCCTAGAATAGATTTAAAACAAGTTCCGCTTTATGAAAGAGATGGATTGTGTTTTTTAAAAACACATTATTATGGCGGAATAAAAAAATATCAATGGACTGCTATGCCTTTAGCATTACATGGTGTTGTAGTTTTAAAAAATGGTAAAAAGGTAAATATTTCAATCGGCGAAAAAGAAGATGATCCAGTTTTTTATATAAATGATTTATTGCCACATCTTGGAGTGAAACAAATGCAACTCAATGCAAGAGAAGTAATAAATGCAGAACAGTTAAATATTGTTGTTGGGGGATTCCCTTTAAACAATAAAGATGAAAAAGAAAAGTTAAAAGCAAATGTTTTAAAAATATTAAACAAAAAATATGGCATGGTTGAAGAGGATTTTATTAGTAGCGAACTTTCAGTGGTACCTGCTTTTAAAGCGAAAGACGTTGGATTTGACAGAGCTCTTATAGGGGGTTACGGTCATGATGATAGAGTATGTGCTTTTCCTTCATTAGAAGGCATATTTGATGTAAAAAATAAAAATACATGCATGTGTGTTTTAGTTGACAAAGAAGAAATTGGAAGCGAAGGCAACACTGGAATGAAAAGCATGTTTTATGAAGATATAATTACAGAAATTTGTATAGCTCTAAATGCTAATGTAAGAAAGGTAAGGCAAAAATCTATGTGCATTTCTGCGGATGTAACCAGTGCTTATGACTCAAATTTTGCTGATGTTTTCGAAAAAAACAATTCAGCAATACTTTCGTGTGGAGTTTGTATGAACAAGTATACAGGAGCCGCGGGTAAAAGTGGAGCCAGTGATGCCTCAGCTGAAACAGTTGGTAAAATAAGAGAAATTTTTGCTAAAAATAATGTGTTTTGGCAAACTGCCGAACTAGGGAAAGTTGATATAGGCGGTGGCGGAACGGTGGCTAAATTTATAGCACAATTAAATATAGATACAGTTGATATAGGCGTCCCTGTAATTTCAATGCATGCACCATACGAATTAATTTCAAAAGCGGATTTATATAGTGCATACACCGCATACAAAGCATTTTTGGAATAAAAGAGGAAAATATCCTCTTTTTTATTTGTATATTTACATTCAAAAAATCAAATAATATTTATATTATTAAAAAAAGGAAGGTAAATATGAAATTAAAAGATAGTAAAACTTATATAAATCTTGCGAAGGCTTATGTTGCAGAATGCTCAGCTAGGAGCAGGTATGAATTTTGTGAATATGGATTTAGATATAATGGATATGAAGCAATTGCAACATTGATTGATAAAATTGCATATCAAGAATTTAATCACTCTCGAGTTTTGTATATGAAGATACAAGATAGCGAACTTAAGCAGGTAGATAATATTGATGTACAAGTGTCTTTGCCATTTAAAGAAAAATGGGATTTGCTAAATAATTTAAAATTACTTTCAGATGATGAAATAGAAGAAGCAAAAGTGTATGAAAAATTTGAAAAGGAAGCAATAGAAGAAGGATTTGAAGAAATTGCTAAATTATTTAGTATGATAAAAGAAGTAGAAATCAGACATGCAAATGTTTTTAAAGAATTATATTTACAAATGAAAAATAAATCTTTATATAAAAAATCAAAGGAAGTTTCTTGGATTTGTCCCGCCTGTGGTTATATAAGTTTTGATAAAAAAGCTTGGGATGAGTGTCCACTATGTAAAGCAAAGCAAGGATATTGTGAAGTAAATTTATCTAAAAATTTGATATTTTAAGTAAAAAAAAACAAAAAAACGTTTAATTTCACAAAATTATGCGTTTTTTTATTGTTTTTTGTGTATTATCGTCCAATGTTTATTAAAATATTTGACAAATTTTTGAAAATTTTTTAAGATTTAGTTATACTAATGATATAGAGTTTTATAGGAGGGAGATTCATGGAAAATGTTGAAAATATAAATGAAGATCAACCTAAATCATCAAATAAAAAGAAAAAAACATTGTTATTAATATTATTGTTACTTTTACTTGTACTTATCGGCATTGCAATAGCATTGCCACTTTTATTAATTAAGGATGAAGTTAAAATATCTGATTTAAAACTAGAGCAAAATGTATTTAAGTACAATGAAAATTATTTAAATGCTAAAGTTTATGTTTTTTATGATGATGATAGTGAAAAAGAAATTACTTTAAATGATACATACATTTCGCAGGAGGATAAAGAGAAATTTAATATTGTAGGAGAAAATCACCAAATTACTCTAACTTATGAAAATTTTTCTAAAACTTTTTACATAACAATAGTTGAGGCAGAATTTTCGCCAAGTGAAATTGATAATTTAGTTTATTCTGACCAAATTGTAGAATTCAATACTAAAGGATGGTTTTTCCCTGTCACAAATTTACCAGAAGGAGCTTCTGTTTCTTATAACATTGAGGGTATTATTGAAAATCAAGCCAGTTATTCTTTAATTGAACCGGGTACTTATATTATTGAAGCAATTATAAGTAAGCCTAATTACAAATCGTTAAATATAAATTTCACCATTAAAATTGTGGATACTTCAATTTCTATTGAGAACTTTGAAAAAATTGAAGATATGTATTTTACTAATGTTTCTGCTGATACAACTTATATAGATTTTACTAAAATTGTAAAGATAAATGATAAAGAAGGTGTTTTTGAAATCTTTGCCGATGAAAATTTATCAACAAAGTTTGATAAAACAAATATAACAATAAATGCAGGTGAAAATCATTATTATTTAAAAGTTTTCTTTGAAGACAATTCTATTACAAAAGTTTATGACATTGTAATTTATAAAAATGGGATGTTTAATATAAAGTTTATTTTAAATAGTGAAACTTTAGATGAATATCAAATAGAAGAAAATAAAATGATTGAACAGCCAGCATTGTCAAAAGAGGGTTATATTATTACTGGCTGGAAGGTTGATGATGAACTCATTTCTTTCCCTTATAAAATCTCAGCAAATACAACATTTGATGCAGTTTATCAATTAATTGATTACAATATTCAAAAATCAATTACAGGGGAAGGAAGTATTAAGTTATCAAAAGAACTAGCAAATGTAGGAGATGAAATTTTAATTACATGCAATCCTAATTTGGGATATGAAATTTCAAAAATTTATTATAAAATTGACGGACAAGACCAGGAAATAGAAATCGAAAATAATAAATTCGTTATGCCAGCAAAAAATATTATAGTTTATGCTGAATTTGTTAAAATTAACTATGCCATTTTAAAAGATGGTGTAACAAACGGAGACTTTACTGTTTCAAAGGACAGTGCTTGTTTTGGAGAAGATATTTCAGTTTCGTTTATGCCAAATCCTGGATATGAGTTGGAAGAAGTTTATTATATAATTGAAGGCGGGCAAGAAAAAATTGTTATAGAAAATAGTCATTTTATCATGCCGATAGGAAATATTACTATTTATGTGAAATACATTCCAATAACTTATAATATAACTCTAATATTAAATGATGGTATAATTGAAGGGGAAGAAATAATTTATTATACTGTTGAAAGTGAAACCTTTACTTTAAATAAACCAACCAAAGAAGGTTACTCGTTTTTGGGCTGGAGTAGCGACGAAATTGAAATTCCTCAAGAAGAAATTGTTATAGAAAAAGGAACAATAGGGAATAAAGAGTATATTGCTAATTGGACAATAAATACATACTCGATAACTAAAGGCGAAATGTTAAATGGAAGTTTAGAAGTCGTTCAAAGTGCACAATTTAATTCTTCGGTTACAATATCAATTAATCCTGATGAAGGTTATGAATTAGATAAAGTTTATTATAAAGAAAACGATGAAGGCAATGAAATAACTATTTATGGAAATTCTTTTAATATGCCTGCAAATAATGTAACAATTTATGCTACATTCAAGGCAATAGAATATGATATTTCAAAAGTTGAGGCAGAAAATGGGACTTTTAATATTTCTCAATCTGTTGGTATTATTGGAGATGTCATATTAATAACTCCTAAACCTAACGAAGGCTTCCAGTTAGAAAAAATTTATTATCTAATTAATAATGAAGGAGAGGAAATTCTAGTTTTAGATAATAAATTCAATATGCCTGCAAATGATGTTACAATTTATGTATTGTTCGAAAAAATCGACTACACAATTTCAAAAAGCGAAGAAGTTAATGGGACAGTTAATATCTCTAAAAATATTGCCAATATCAATGATTTAATTACTGTTACTACACAGCCAAATGTTGGATATACTTTGGTTAGGATTTATTATAAACTTCAAGATAGTGATGATGAGATAATTATTAGTGATGGTTCTTTTATAATGCCGGCAAGCAATATTACGATATTTGCAGAATTTAAAAAAGTTGACTACACAATAGCTAAATCTGAAATGACTAATGGAGATATAGAAATATCTTTGTTAGGTGCAAATTTGGGCGAAGAAATAAATATTACTCCTAAACCTAATTTAGGTTATGAATTGGATAGATTATATTATATATTGCAAGATGATAGCGAAGAAATTGAAATCATAGACAATACTTTTATAATGCCAGCAGGAAATTTAACGGTTTATGCTACTTTTAAAATAATCGATTATACAATAACACTTGATCCAGCTGAAGGAACTTTGGTTGGAAGTAGGACAATTAACTATACCGTAGAAAGTGAAGATATTGTTTTAGAACAGCCAACAAGAGAAGGATATGATTTTGTAGGATGGAGCGGAACAGGGCTTGATGGAATTGTTAAAAATGTCACAATACAAACAGGATCGACTGGAGATCGCGAATATTTAGCAAATTGGGAAATAAAAAAATTTACAATAATTTGGCAAAATGAAGACGGGGAAGAGTTAAAGCGAGATGAAAATGTTGAATACGGAACTCTTCCAACATATGATGGGACACCAACAAAACAATCAACTGAGCAATATGATTATGAATTTGCAGGTTGGGAGCCGGAAGTTGTTGTAGCGACAGAAAATGCAACATATAAGGCAACTTACACCCCAATATTAAGAAGTTATACAATCATTTTTAATAATAAAAATGTTACAGTTATGGTAGATGAGCAAGAAATTAATAGCGGTGATAAAGTTGAATATGGCAAAACTTTAAATATTTCTTATCAAGAAACTGAAGGATATCACAAAACAAGTTTTAAAGTTAACGATGAAGAAAAAGAATCTCCTTGCTCAATTGTTGTTAGTGGGGATGTAACAATATCTTATAGTGAAGAAATTAATGTATACACAGTTACTCTTCCAACTGGCGAGGGGTATACTATAGAAAGTGATGGAACTATAGTAAATCATGGGCAATCTTTTAGATTTAGAGTTGTTCTTAATGATGGATATACTCAAAGTAGTGTTGTAGTTAAGTCAAATAACAATGAAATTTCAATTGAAGAAGGCTATTATACCATTTTAAACATTACTGAAAATCAAATTGTTACCGTCGAAGGTGTAGTATTAAATACATACACAATAACATGGAATAATTATGATGGAACACCTTTATTGCAAACCGAAGTAATCCATGGACAAAAACCAACTTATACTGGAGAGACACCAACAAAACAATCAAATGCACAATATGATTATGAATTTGCAGGTTGGGAGCCGGAAGTTGTTGTAGCGACAGAAAATGCAACATATAAGGCAACTTA
>CALVZK010000005.1 GCA_944372505.1 uncultured Clostridia bacterium
TGCCATAATTTCCATAATCTCCTGTGCCATAATCTTCTCTATATCTCATTTTCAAAACCTCCTTTTTACAATTCCAATAATCTTCATTGGCTAAATCTTTATGTATATCTACTAGTTTATATAAGTAGTCTACATTATCAGATTGAACACCGACTTCAACTATTTTCTTTATTTTTTCTTCGACCTGTTTATTTACTTGGTCATTTATTTTTTCGTCTTGTCTTTCTTGCTTTTCTTGTTTTTCTTGTTTCTCTTTCTCTTCCATTGACACCACCTCCTACTAAACTAACTGGGAGTATTTGTAGGTGCTGGGGTCGCTGGTGTTGTAGTAACAACTGGAATACTTTGAACTACTGTAGTTGAATTACTTGGTAAACAACATTTACCAACATATTTAAACACCCCAGTATTTACAGCAGTATTAACTTTAATTTTATATTTTCTTCTAGGTCTAATTTGAGAAGCAAGAATAGGGGTACAATCACAATTTAGAAATGGATATTGTGTAGCACCTCCACCAATAGAAAATACTACTGGTGCATTAATTGTAGCACTCGTTGGAATTGATTGCACTAGTACGATACAATAGCTTTCGCAATTATTATAATTCCTTTGTGGTAAATCTATAATTAATGTATTTGTTGTTGCATCAAAATTAATAGCATTTGAAAATATTAATTTTGGACAAATTTTGCAATTAGTTATACAATTATTCATTGCTTTTTACCTCCTTCTCGTAATATTGATTTTTACCTTTAAAAGGTTTTTCTGTTAAAGCTCTTTTAATAGAAATTTTGTAAATACTATATTTTACTTACAAAAGAATAAAGGGATAGTATGATTTACTATCCCATAAATCACACTTTTTTTAGTGAGTGGACTACACTTTTATTTAATTAATTAGCAACATCCACAGTTACAACCGCAGCTGTTATAATTGTTATTGTATCCATATCCAGTAAATGTTCCGCAACAATTTGTTGGGAAGTTTACTGGTGTTGGAGGTTGAACAACATAAGCATTTACAGGACAATCATTTCCTGTTCTTCTAATTATTTCTGCCGTATTAGCATCCATTGCTGCTTGTAATACTGCATTTTGATTTGCTTGTGAAGCTTGTAATCTTAATGAATTAATTTCATTTTGTTGTGCAACTATTTGAGCATTTTTATCTTCAATTCTGTTAGCTACAATTTCATCATGTAGAGCTCTGTAGTTAGCATTTTGATTATCAATTATGTCTCTAGTATTTAAGCACATAGCATTTTGTAATGTGTTTGTGTTCATAGCCATGTTATAGTTTACTTGTTGTATTCCTGATTGGGTTTGACAACAACAGTCTGCTATTTGTGTTTTAAGGTCGCAGCCATTTTGTTATCATATAGGCTCTTTATCCTATATTTCTATGAGTTTCCTTCATAGTTCAGACTATATCTTCACCCTTCTCAAAAAAGAGTTAGGGGTTGGGCACTCGTGTCAAACATCTTTTTTAGAAATATCTGTCTTATATTTCATACTTGGTATTATGTATTTATCTACAATTTTAATAAATTTTCTTGCTTCGATAGTACCGCATCTTAATCTATATCCACCATTGTTTTTGACTTTTGAAAATTTTATATCCCATTTCTCTTGAAAATATTTTATAATAATTTCGTGTTCTTCGTCAGAAACAAAAGTATTCAAATAAAGTTCATAAGAGTGTATTTTACCATCTCTTTTTTTCTTAGCAAGGTTTCCATCGTCCATATACCATATAGCAATGGCTTCTTCATTCAAAAAGTCTAAACATTTCCTTGTGATTTTTTTCTTTCCTTTTTCATACATCAAATCATATATAATTTCGAAATATTTATCTGTTTTCATCATTCTATAAGCTGGATAACCATTATTTATAAAATAAACAACATTTGGCTTCTTACCGCCAAAAATAGAATGAAGTTTTTGCGATTTATATTCTATATATTCTTTTTGCTTTTCGCAATGTATGAAACTTATGCTATTTTGAATATAATTCCATTTGGGGTGTTTTTTTGATTTCACACACCCATCTCCAATGCTTAAACCTATTAAAATTGCTTTTTTGTTTTTATCCATAATAATTTCTCCTACCTTTTGGTAAAGTTTTTTATAAAGGTGTTTGTTAGTCGTTTAACCTTTCACTAACTCATACATCGTTGCACCTATATTATATCGCAAAAATGTATAAAAGTCAATAACTTGGTTGCTGATTTCCCAATCC
The DNA here is from genome assembly GCA_944372505.1 of uncultured Clostridia bacterium. GTDB lineage: Bacteria > Bacillota > Clostridia > Christensenellales > UBA1242 > Caccovivens. The sequence goes on from CALVZK010000005.1 coordinate 2,243, forward strand.
TTTTGATTTTCAAACATTCACGATTATAGTTTCCTATTGCGTTGTAGTTCAAAAGGCTCTAAGGGATTCCCAGCAATTCACCCAATTTATTTAGAGCATATTACTATGCAATACTGCCTACTGCGTTTACTTTTAGTAAATGATTTTTTATGGCTTTTAAAAATCTATTTAAGCAGTTAGCTAATTGAGCTGCTAGACTTTGAACTCCAAGTCTTGTTTCATATCCGTTTGTAGTAATTGCATTATTTACTCCACTAAATCCTTGACATAATGTGTTTTGAACATTAGCAAATCCATTAGTCATTGTATTATTTAAAGCAAATGTGCTATCACATATTCCGTTTGATATAGAATCTAATTTTCTATCTACTTGTGCAAAGTCACTAGCTAAAACATAACCGTCTGTAACTCCACCAGTAGTTCCTCCGAAGCCATTTCCAAAGCCTCCTCCGAAACCACCGAATCCTCTACCCCATCCTCCTAGGGCAAAGATTAAGAATATTATAATCCACCATCCAGAATTTCCATCTCCAAATCCGTCGTTTGAATTACTTCTTCCACAGTTACCATTTAGTAATGCTACATCTGATGCAGATAAGCCACCTTCTCCGTATGCCATAAAAGATTCCTCCTTTTCTTTTAAATTTATATATATGTTATTGCAATAACCTACTTTAATTTATTTCTAAATTCAGCAAACTCTTTATCAAAGTCTCTGCCTTGTTCTTTAAATAAGTTTCTAGCAAAATCTTCTACTCCTTTAGAGTTGCCGTCTTTAGCCATTTTTATTAAATTGTTAAATACAGGGTTTGAATTATTTTGTGACATCATATTGCTTAATATTTGTTCTGGATTCATACCTTTTCCAATAAAATTTTTAATACTTTCCATTGGATTCATATACTAATCCCCCTTTTTATCTTTTATATCTTCTGATAAGTCTCTAAATTGTCTTTTTAATGATTTCATTTCTTCTTTTAATTCTTTAAATTGTTTTCCATCTAAGTCCTTCATTGTTTCATTAAATTGCTTTATAGTTACATATTCTTCTTTTTTTGGCTCTTCTGGTTTTTCATCTTCTGTTGGTCTATATATTATTGTTTTACTTGTTCCATCTTGTTGTAATTGTTTAGTTACTATTGCACTTCCATCTACTAATGGGAAATAACTTATACTTCCGTCTAATGGAATATCCATAGCTTTTACAACATCTAAACTATCAACAGACTTTCCTTGTAGTCCTAAAGCTTGTCTATAAATAGGCTGAGTTGGTTGTGGAGTTGGTTGTGTATATTGTTGGTCCATTGGTTGCATAGGTTGTACTGGTTGTACTGGTTGTACTCTTTGCATTTGTGGTTGCATAAAATACGGATTGTAAGTATTAAACATTTTATTTCCTCCTTCATTATACGAAAAGAGTTTTAAAGATAATTATACTCCTATGATGTTTTATAATCATATTTATATAATTTATACTTTAAAACTCCTTTCTGCCTAAAAAAGTAGACAACATATTTTAAATGTTGCCTACTTTGAGAAAAGACACTAATAGGCGAATGTCTTAACTCTATTTTTATTATAATATTTTATAATTAATTGTTGCTAGGGTTCCTATAAAATAAAAATACTCTAAAAAAGAGTATTTTTATTTCTGGATTGGAGGAAGTCCTAAAGGTCTTTCTAATATTGAATATATAGTCGCACTTTCTCTCTTTATTATTGTATTATCATCAAATCCTTTTATCTCTGCTATTTCTTGATAAGTTTTATTTTCTCTAAAATATAACTTAAATATATCATATCTTACTGGATAATTCTTTCTCCAATATTCTTCATGTTCTAATAATATAGGATGGTTAGGTGATACTGATACAAAATCTTTTAATGCATCATATTTACTAACCTTTCCACTCCATAAATACATATCATTTATATTGGACCTTCCAGTCATTATAAAAGCACTAAATATGGTAAACAATATTGATACTCTTAAATCTATTTTAAGTATCATAAACAAACTTAACAATATCAATAAACTCCATATTAAACATCTATACCAAGTTTTAAAATGTAACGATTTACCAAAGAAACCCCTACTAATCATAAAACATAACATCACTATTATTATATTATTTGTTTCTAATCCTAATATTTTGCCTACTAAAAATATTAGGATTGTTTCTGCTATGTTGAAAATTAATGAACTTATAATCTGTTTATATTTCCCCATAACTTTCTCCTTTGCGAATAACAAGACTATTCTCCGTCTACTGCATCAAAAAACCAGAAAAAACTATTCCAAGGCATTTAAATCACCCCTTTTTTAATAAAAATATAGCATAAATCATTCCTGCATTTATTATAACAAATATTATATTAAATACAAAAATGTTTAAACTTCTAAAAGTAGTTGATTTTATCTTCTTGTTATCTTGATTATTTCTATTCCAAAATCTTTTATATACTTTTTGAATTCTTTCTAATTTATTATTTAAAATTAATAAACTAGAAAATAATATAACTCTATTTATAATACATGAAATAATATAATTTTTAAAAGTAATATTGTTTTGAATTGGTAAAAAGCAAATAGCACTAACAATCATTACATAAATATAACCAATTAATAAAATAAATACATCAGTTATTTGTGATTTATCTTTATATAATATTTTTAACGTTAAGAATGTTGTTATCATATATCCTATTTGAAATAACCAATTATATACGAATGTGTTTATTAATAATAAATATTCTACCACCATTAATATTGTAAACAAAATTCTTTTCTCTTTCAAGCCTTTTGCATATATCATAAATAGTGAAAAGAAAATTGCTTCTGGTATCTGTCCTACTATTAATTCTAACATTACTCCTCCATTTTTTTGTTTTTTTCATATTTACATTATATCAATAATGTTAATACATTTCAATAGTTTTTATAAAAAATAATCAATATAAATAGCAAGATACTATTTATATTGATTAAATATATTACATACTACTACTTACCTTATTATACATCTTTTGTTTCAAATGTCAATTATTTTTTTATATTAAACTTGTCTGTTAATAATTTTTCTATTTTTCTAGTTAATAAATCTACATCAGATTTATTCTTTATATTAGCATCAATTCTAACTAAGTCACCTTTTACTTCAATTGTAGGACCATTTGTTATACTAGTTGTATTCCCTGTGTTTGTCAAATTGTCAAAGTATTTCATCATACGATTTAAGCTTGCAGCCCACTCTGTCTTTAATATTACTTCATTTGGTTTTAATAATGCTAAAGCCTCTTGTGTTCCTCCTACAATACCACCTTCGTGGAATTTTGGTATTTTTAAGTTGCTTCCTGCATAAATAAGGTTTTTATTTTTTATGCTTGGGTTAGCAGCCATAATCTTACTTACCGTTGTATCAAATTTCGCTGCTATGCCTGATAAAGTATCACCATACTTTACTTTGTATGTCTCATATTCTTTCTTGCTAGAAGAACTACTTTTACCTGATGTACTCTTATAAAGTTTAGATAAGTCACTACTTATAGGGTCTACAAAATTTTCTTTATAAGCATTGTATAATTCTTTAGATTGAATTACACCATTCTCATATATAATTTGTCCTGTTTCACTAAATAGTTTAACTTTTTCATCATATATGGCTTGTAAAGCAGCAATTTCTTCTGCCTCTGCTTCTTCTATAGCTGCTATTTGCTCATCTCTTTGTTGTTCTATAGCCTCTATTTGGTCCTCGATGCTCCAATCTTCTAACTGTTGTTGCCATTCTTTATCAAGCTCTTCTAAATTTTCTTTTGCTTCTTTTAAATTCTCTTGTGCTTCTCTTCCTGTTCTTTGTTCCCAATAAGAAATTTCCTCTAATATTTCTTGTCTTTGAGATTGATAATCTTCTTCATCTCTTATTCTATCAGTTGCATCTTGTTCTTTTTGCAATGCTTCAATTCGTGCATCTGCTTCTTCTTCTATTAGTTTTATCTTCTCATCATTTGCATCTTGTATTGCCTCTATCTCTTCATCTAAAGCATCCTTTAGATATTCCATATACTCTAGTTGTAAATCTTCAATTTCCTGAGTATATTCTTTCTCTAATTCTAATCTATCTTCCTTATTTAGCCAAGTCATTTTCTTTACTTGGTCTAAATATTTTTGATATCTTTGAATCCTTTGTTGTGTTACATATTGCATATCTTCTGATGAAAGTTGTCCTAACTCTTGTTGTCTTTTTACCCATCTTTGTTCTTCTTCTTCGAGGTCATTTATATATGATTTATAATTGTCTAGTCTTTCTTTATATTCATCATCTTCATCATCTCTTGCACTTGAACTACTAGAGCTACCTCCTGAACCTCTTGGACTTGTTGGAGTTGTCCTATCAGTTGTTGTAGTTGTAGGCTTATAAGGACTTTGTTGTTTTAATTGTGAATATGCAAAATTTACATTACCATAAGTATTTAAGTCACTACCAAATTGCTTTAATGATTCACCTAAATTTTGAACTGACTCTCCACCCTCTCCTGTAATATCAAAACCAAATGTTGGTAAATCTATTCCAGTAGGAATCCCTTGGTCATTTGTTCTTAATCCAATATTTCCTTGTATATATGGAGTAGCTTTAATATTATATGTAAATCCAGAAATAGCCTCTCCTAAGTTACTTAATACATTTCCCATTGAAACTGTTACATTTCTAGTTGCTTGTTGAGTCATACTTGCTAATGTGTTTAATGTTGCGTTCATATTTGCTTCATTTGTTAAGAAACCATTAGCTAAATAGCCTTGACTATTCAACATTTCATTTGTACTGATTCCTATATTATCTGCAATGGTTTGTGTTATTGAATTAAATGTATCTTCATTTGCAGTTCTCATATTATTTAATTGAGTTGTTAAATCAGTTGCCAATTGTTGATATGCAGCAGTAGTAGTATCTGCTTGGTCGAAAGCTGCTTGACCAGCCTTATTTGCATTTTCTGCTATATAATCATAGTTATCTCCTATAACTTCTAGCACTCCACCATAAGCCTCTAATTCGTCTCTTGCGTTTTGTAAAGTATTTGCATAGTCATCTAATTGCCCTGATGCATTTTGCCACATTCCTTCTGCATTTTGTGTTAATTCATTTTGCTTAGTGTATAAGTCTAATGTAGAATCTGCTGCCTCTTGCATACCTTCTGCATAATCTGTAAAATCTATTTCTCCTGATGAAAGTCCTGAATATAAACTTTCTATTCCTTCTGCAATATATGATGTAGTAGCTGCAAATATTGCTTGATATGCTTCTAATTCTTCGCCCGTCTTAGAAAAGTCTATTGAGTCTATTTTCTCTTGTAAGTTATTAAAATACTCTTCTACTTCTACTTCTCCGTTTTCAAATTGTGTGTTTAAGTTTTGTATATCATCAATTAATTTATTAGGTCCTTCTAAATCTTTATAGCTTTCTGCAATAGATTCTAGGAATGTATTATAGTTAGAGACTTGACCTGACATATTATATAAATCTGATAATGTTTCTTGATATGCTTCTGCTGCATCATTAACTTTATCATATTGTTCTTCTATTGCATCTAATTGTGAACTAAGCCATAAATAAGCAGCATTTTGTTCATCGGTTCTATCTGTAATGCCTTCTAATTCTTCTTTAAAACTTTTTAATTGTTCTAATCTATCTTCAATAGGTAACTGGTTTAAGTATTGTGCCATTATTTGATACAAATTAGTTGTATTGTTAGTCATTATATTAGCAAGGATTCCACCTTCTTCTATAGCTTGATTTACTTCTTTTAATGACTTTAAACCTTCACTTATATCTACAGATTCAAATATTCCAGTATCATCAAAATAATCTACTTCCATTGATTCTAATATAGCTCTTTCATTTTCATACTGGCTCTTTCTTTCTTCTGCTAATTGTTTTTGTTTTGCATAAGTAACTGCTTCTATTTTTTCTAATTGTGCATCATAATTTTCATTTACTTGATTTACAACTTTTCCTTGTTCATCAGTTTTTTGTGTAATTAAATCCACCTGTGTTCCAGTATCTTTTAATAATTGATTTATTTGTTCTTGTATTTCATAAATTCTATTTTCTTCCTCTGGTGTTCTATTTTCCTTTTTAGCTAATTCTTCATATTCGTTTCCTAACTCTTGCAAAGAACTTTTTTCTTGATTTATCTCTGTTTCCCTTTCTTTAGAAGCATCTATTTGTTCCTGTAAACTTTCAATATAATTATCATTTGCGTGGATTAAATTATCTATCTGTGTAGTTAAGAAAGTTATAGCTGCCGTTATTCCAAATGAAATTGCTGCTTGAAGAGCTACCGTAGCTGCTGTCATTGCTACTGTTTTTACAGTAGCAGTAACTAAGCTTTTAGTATATCCTCCCATTGAAACATTACCATTTCCTACAGTTTTAACATAACTCTTAAAATCTGCATCTGCACCTTTTATTATATCATTATATTTCTTCTGTGCTTCTGCATTTCCTTCAATTTGTCCTGCCGTTTGTTGATATAACTCCCTAATTTGTCTTATTCTAGGAATTGCATCTATATAAGTAGAAGCTTGTGTACTTTTATTTAATGCTGTAAAAGCTAATGTTACTGCACCAATTGCACTAGGTAATAATCCTACTTCATCAATTAACCATCTTATTCCATCAACTAAATTTGTTCCTAGTTCTAACATACTTCTAAATACATCTTCCAAACCGCCATCCCATACTTCTGTTTTAAGTTTTAATAGTTCTGCATTAAATTGAGCTTGTGCTGCTTTTGCAGTTTGCATATGTTTTTCATTTTCTTGCAAAGAATACCCTACTGAATTAAGAGATGTTTCTAATACTTGTGCATAAGTACTTTCTTCTCCTGCAACACCACTTAATAAACCAGCACCTATATTTCTTCTAAATACTGTAAAAACAGTTAATAACTCTTGCATTTCAACAGAGTTTTCTTTTCCTGCTTCTTGTAATTCTTGCATTTTTTCTGAAAGTTGAGTAATTATATCTATTACAGAATTAAATTCCTCTTCTGTCTCATCAGTATAAATTTCTATACCAAGGTCCTCCATAGTATTTAATCTGCCTTCATCTTTTAACTGTTGAATTATATTGCTCATTGCAGTACCAATAGCTTTACCACCTCTTTGAGATGCAATTTCTGCTGTAGTAATCATTGCTATTGTTTCATCTATACTTGCCCCTGCTAAATTAAATGCACTTGATGTTTTCTTTAATGCATCTAATATGTCTGCTGATGAAGTTGGGAATTTATCAGCCACTTTATTTATTCTATCAATAATATCTCCATAAGACTTAGCTACTTCTGTTGCATCACCTGTCATTAATCCCCATTGAGACATTATCGCAACCATATCATCTGTGGCTTGTGTTGCATCTAGTTCTGCTGTATTTAAGGCTAATAATGTTTTTTCAGTTAATGCTAGTGATTGTTGAGCATCAAAACCTGCCTGTGCTAATCTTAATGTAATATCTGCTACATTTTCAAATGTATTACCATAATCATATGCTAATTGAATTAATTGGTCTCTATAGTTATTTATATCTAATGAACTATCATTTAATACTCTATCAATAGAAACCATTTGATACTCTACTTCTACCATTTCATCTATTAATTCAGAAGCAGAATTTTTTAATGCATTAAATCCTTCATAAATAAGAAAAGTTTTAGCATAATTATTTATTTGGTCGTATAAACTTTTATGAGATGATAATTGTTTTGCATTTTCTCTTTCTGTTGCAGCAGTAGTTCTTATAAGTTGTTTCTCTTTTGTAGCTGCCACATCAATAGCTGCTTTTTGTAAAGCCTTATTAACACTTTTATCACCAGATTCTATTTGACTATTAGCAGTTTTATTCTCAGATACCATATTTTTTAATTCTTTACTATATGTATCGCTTAAATCTTTTACTTGGTCTTGTATGCTTTTGGAAGTATTTTTGCTATCTCCTTCAATATTAGAAAATGCTTTATTTACACTAGTATTCATTGAATTTAAACTACTAGTATCTACGTCAAATTTTATACTAAGATTTCTTTTATTCATTTGTAAAACTTTTGCATCTATATTATCTAACATAATATTAACTTCATTTAATTTACTTGTATCAACATTAAAATATAAATCTGCTAATTTTTTCTTATCTGCATCTCCTTCTGCCATTGTTCCACCTCACATTATCCAAAATCTTGATTCATACTAGCTACTAAAGCCAATAATTCTTCTTTACTTGAAAATTCCTCTTTTTTATCTTCTCCACTTCCCATATAAGGAATAGTTATAGAATAAGTTAAAGGATTATGTATATTATTCATATAAGCATTAAATTGTGGATAGCTTAGATTAAGGATTTCATTATGACTAAAATTTCTAGCTTTTAATAACATAAAAGTTAATCCCCAATCTATACTTTCTGTTTTGGAATCTTTATCGCTATCCTTATCAGATTCCAAATTTAGTCCGATATTTGACACCAAGTTAATAAAAATTCACCAATTTCTTTAAAAGACCAATTATGTTCTATTAACATTTCTTCTGTCATTGGATGGTCCTTATAATAAACATATTTATTTATTATATACATAAATGTTTTTCTTCTTTTTTCATCAGTAATATTTATACCAAATAATTGCCAGTTATTATTATCTTCTTTTAAAGCTTCTTTATTTAATATAAATAAATTCTCATCTTTATTTTGCTCTCCAATAACATAATGCATATCCATTATATTTACAGGTAAAATAGTATATTCTCTACCTGCTATTTTCTTTATTTTTCCTACTCCTGTCATTGTATCTAATGATACGGTTTTCTTTTCTTCCGACATTTTAAATTCCTCCTATTTTAAAATTGGCACACATTAAACAATGTGTGCCTCATTTATGATGATTTTATTCATTTGTTGTTTTAAATTTAATTGAATATGGCTCTTCTCCTGGTAATGGAGCATACATATTAAATGTTAATGTCTTTGTAGCACTTGGGTCTTTTTGTAATGCATCAGCCATATCTCCACTTACAGATGCTTGTGAAATTACTACGTTTACAGGTAATTTCTCTGTATCATTTAAAGTAGAATATTCTGTATCTATTATTATTTTATGATACTTCATAGCTGTTCTACCTTGTGAGAAAGATGTTGTTGAAGCTGTTGTCATCATAGTTATAGCAACGTCTTTGCCTACATCATTTGTATAGAATTTAATTTTTGTTCCTGATGTTGTATCAACTTTAAATTCTCCTACTGCTGCTGGTTCTGAATCATCTGTATTTTCATATACAGTTCCATCTGAACCAATTACTTGAATAAATCCACCTGCTTTATATTCGTCTGTAAGAGTAATTGTTCCGTCAGCTCCAATTTTTTGATAATCATACATTTTTATCATTTCGTCGCTTGCGTTATCTTTTAATGTTGTTCCAGAGCACATAGCCCAAATTGCAGGGTCAACAGTAGAAAAATCTATTGCTACTGTACCTGTTATAGCCGTAACTCTATCTCCTGCTGGATAGAAGCTATTTCCGTCAGGAATTTCTGTTTTTGTTTTAGAATTTGTTACAGTAATAGTATTTATAACTGCAGTATTTCTTATTGCATTTGCATAATCTAATGTTCCATCAGATTTTACTGGTATAAATAATACATTACCTGGTCTATCTATAACAAATCCACCTTTTGTTCTTAAAATGCTTCCCATTTTTTTACCTCCCTTTAAATTTTATAAATATTAGCATAAAAGCTAAATCTTATACCTATTCTTTCAAAATTGTTTATTATAGCAGTTTGTGATGTTAATCCTTCACATTTTATTTCTTTAATCATCTGTTTGCCTTCATCAGTTTGAACTTCTAGTTGTTGTCCTGAAAATTCATCAGATATTAAATCTAACAACTTAAAAACATCTATGTTTTCAGTATTGTCATAATAGATATATATATCAATTTGTGGATTTCCAAAAACATAACTATTCATCTTTATACTTTGTGCTAAAGATACTGTCATTCTGACTTTCTTTCCAAATCCTTTGTATTTTTCATTTCCAATCTTAATCTCTGGAAAATCTTTATTTAATTCAAATGGATTTTGTGCAGTTTTAGTTATTACTTTATCTATTATCAAAGTTTTCTTCTTCTTTTTTATATCTTCATCATCAGTATCTAATATTGTTGGTAAATTCATAATTGCCATAATTTTTTCATTTCTTATCATTTTATCTATAAATGCATCTATTGTTGAATTTAATCTTAATGACATATAAATTTACCTCCTTATTTTTCTATAAGATATTTGCTAAAATTTACATTTTGTATTGCTAGTTTATATGCTCTTGGTAAATATGTGCCATATAAAAACTTTTCTGCATCCTGTAATGCATATGAAGGTGAAGATGGTTCTATTATACCTTTTCCGTGTAACATTTCCATTCCTTCAATATTTAACCCTTCCATAGAGCCTTCGGATTTTCTCTTTTTACCAAATGCATCAGTATATGTTCCTTCTGGTCTACCTACTATAGCTTTTCCAGTTCTAGCTGGATTCCATCTATCACTATTTCGATATTCTTGAAATCCTGGTATATTGTCTAACATTAAACTACCTGTACCATAAGAATCTGCTATAACATAAGTATTAGCTTTTAAATATGCAATAATTCTATTAGACTCTTTATGTAATTCAGCTTCGACTTCTGCATTATCTGCAAATTCAGCAGTTTTCATTTTAGAATACACTTCTGTCTCCCAAGCTTCAAATGCCCAATTAAGTTCAGCTTCAAGTTTATTTAATATTTCATTAGTTAAACCTTTTATATCTAATCTTAATCCCATTTTTTAATCACCAGACCTTGTGTCATATGTTCCATATATTCTTATAACACCAGGTACACCAAAAGCATCTATACTTTCAATTTTTACTTCTTTTGAATAATCTTTATTAACATTACTTAATATTATTCTGTCCTGATTTTCTATTATATAAATTTCTCCTGCAACATTCCTTTTTGGTATTTGAATATTTATATTTGTACTATCCTCAACACCTGCTGCAAAATTCTTTTCATCTTTATTAGTTATTGAAACAAATCCTATTAAGTCCTCATATATTGGTAAATATTCTTCTATATCTTCTTCTTCATTATAGCCTTTTCTTTTTACTGTAACATAACAATTTTGTTTTATAGCACTTATATTCCTTGTATTTTTTTGCATTTCAAACTCATTGACTGCTTGTAGAATAAATAATTCGCTTGGATTGTTTTGCTTGAAGAATATTTGACTTGGCTTTAGTTTATCAATTTCATCCATAGTAATAAGTCCATCTATTGTAGCATCTTTCATTGCTAAATCATAAGTAGACCTTGTACTTGGATTAGCACTCAAATACCCTTGTAGTAATCTATTATTAGGAGCAAATATTTTTATCTTAAATCCTTCCATTTTTTGATATAAATGTGCGTAAGCATCAGGATACATTTTACATCACTCCTTTTAAATAGTTGTATTTGGATATTCAGATTCATCAGTTAATACTGCAAAAGTAAATCCTAAATCAGTTTCACCTACAATATCTTCCATCATAGAATCTAATGTATCGTTACAAGTTTGTAACATTTCTAAAGCTTTTTCATCCCAATTTATAGTTTGTAAAACAGTCTTAGTAGAAGTATTCTCCATTTGTTTTGGTAGTCTGGCGTTCATTCCAGAACATAACAAATAGCAAATATAATAAACGTATGATATTTCTAATAAATTTTCATCAAGGTCCTCAATAGTTATTTCTTCTGTTGTATCAGTAAGATAACTGTTTACTTTTTTATTTATATATTTACTAGCTTTCATTAAAAATATAGGAGAAGATATTATGTCATCAGTTAAAATTTCCTCTGGAACTCCAAGAATAGCTCTAGCTCTAATTCCTAGTTCTTCTTTATTATCTTTGAATTTTATCTCATCCATAACTCTCTTCTCCCTTCTTTAAAACTAAGCTAATTTTAATATAGCAGATGCTCTTGCATCTATCTTATTAAATCCTGCATTTTCTGTAATAACTGCTAATTGAGTTTGGTTCTCAACAGTCTTAGAAACTTCTTGAATTGTAGAACCAGCTTCTATTGTCTTTTCTATTGCGTATGGTTTAGCAAGACCAATTATTTGATGTTTACTATCACTTGTTAATGGTAAATCTTCACTGTATATTACTCTTAGATTATTTAATAATCCTTGTGGAAATTCAAAGCTTACCTTTGGATTAATAGCATTTGTAAAGTTTTTATCCATTAAAATTGTGCAAATTTGTGTATAAATTTCTTCATCAACTATTATAGTGTCATAATTAAATGGTGCTTGTTTTACTAGGAATTTTACTAATGTTACATCGTCTACTACACCTTCTGTTGCATCTGCATTCAAATCTGTTGCAGTATAAACAGTAGCTGGGTTTGTATTTCCGTCTCCATTTAGAATTACATCTATTACTGCTCCAACTTCATCATAAGAAGCTTGTAGTGAAACTAATTCCATTTGTTTTCTGAACATGTCTATAGTTGTTCTTCTTAAAACTTCATATGTAGCTTTTACACCAACTCCATATTTATATATTTTGATTGATGTTTCTCCTAGTTTTAATGTTGCAACTGGAATATTAGCACCTTCTGCAATTCTTCTTTTCTTTAAAGCTTGTTTATTCTTTTGACCTGCTGGTGTATTAGATAAATCTAATACTATTTGTTTTGCAGAATCTCCTGTTATAACTCTAGTACTTCCTACCAATTCATTAATTATTGATGGCATACCAGAAATTTGTCTTAATTGTCTTATAATAAATTCTGGGAATAATGCTCTATTTTCATTTGTTGTAAAGAATGTCATCATTGAAGAGCTTTGAATACCAAATTCAAGGTTGTCTTTTACAATGATTCCTTTTGATAGTAAAGCTATATCAAAAGCATCTAGTCCTGCGTCTGTCTCTCTATTAAATTTTGCGACTTGCTCACTATATTTGTTGTTCAAATATGTTGAAAGTGAGATTCCTTCTGATGCAGCTAAGTCAATATCAGCATCAGTTATGTTTATTTTTTCATCTTCTTTTAAACTTAAAAATCTATTCATTTTCTATCCTCCTATTTCCATTATAATATTATTGAAGCAAATAGATTTTCACCTGTAGAAGCTTGAGCAACAACTGTATCTCTAGCTCCACCAGCTGATAATACTTCTATTTGACCTTTATCATTAACTGCTAATGATTGTCTGCCAGCAGTTATAGCAGCTTTTGTTGGAACATTATCAACACCACCTGCTATTTGAACAGAAGCGTATCCATCCATTTCATATGCCATTATTATTCCTAATAATGCATCAGTTTTTGCTACAGTAGATTGTCCAAATCCAACTGTTCCATCTGCATTTAATTTTACAGCTAATTGTTTACCGTTAATATCTACATTACCTGTTGTTGGTTCTGTATAATTTGTCTTTAAGTATGTTTGTGTTGTTGAGTCTACTGGAAATGTTGCTGCTACATATCCAATTCCTTCGAAACTTACCATTTTGTTCATATAAATTTCCTCCTTTATTTTAATAATTTCCTGTTTTTAATTGTTTTATCATATCTGTTCTTATAGAAGAGTCCTGATTTTCATTTTTCGAAAAATCTTGTTTTGAAACTTTAGGTTTATTAAATTTAGCTTTTGCTTCCTCTTCCCAAGTTTTTCCCATTTCTTCTATGGCATCTGTATCTAAGTTAGAAAATGTTTTTTCAAAAACATCTTTTTTGAAAGCATTTCCCATAGAATGAATACCACTCTCTAAGGCTTTAGATATGACATTATTTCTATGATTTAAACCTTCTTTTGCTAATGTGATTAAGCTTTCCATATTATCAGATATATTATCAAATTTTTCTAATATATCTTTTTCTGTATATAAAGCTTCTCCTGTTGGTTCTCCGTCTCTTGGTTCTTCATCTGTTGCTTCTGAAATCTCTGCATCATTTTCTGCATTTTCTGTAGAGTTTTCTTCTGTAGGATTTTCTGTAACTTCTTCTGTAGTTTCAGTTTCTTCTACTACTTCTTCTGTTGCTACATTATTATCTACTACTTCTGATTCTTCACCATTATTTAAAACCATATCCTTTTTTCCTCCTTCCTCTTCTACTTTATATAATAAATTTGCGTTACCGTTTAAAGAGTAACCAATAATTATACCTCTTTCAGATAATTGTTGCTTATCTTCAAGAACTTTAAAACCATTCTTTAACTGTCCAATGTTTCCAATTGAAGATTGTATAATCGCATTTGGATATGCTCCATCAAAAACAATACTGTTTTCCATTAAAACATTATTTCCTGCGTGAAGCTCTTGTGGAGGATATGCCTCTACAATACAAGTTTTAACTTCATTAGTTTCTTCATTAACTATATACTTTCTTCCTGCTATATGGTCACAATGTCTATAATCATAATAACAATTTCCACATATTGAACATTTATATGACTGTGTATCTGTTCCCCAGCCTATGCTTGTGTCTGCTAAAATTCCACTTTCAATTAAGTTTATAATATCGTTTTTGCTATATCCATCAACCTTACTGTCATCTCTTAATATATATTGCGTTGTAAATAAAGCAGTAGTTTCTCCTTCTTGTGTTCCAGCTCCTAATCTTGCATCAAAAACCTTACCTATTGGTATACTTTGTATTCCACTTCGAGACCAGTTATGATTTAACATTAAAGATACTCCTTGTTGTGCATCTTGCCTCATTATGTCTAGGAGTGCTGGAGTTATTTTAATATTTCTATCAGGTACTATTCTATCTCCAACTGCTAAAGTTTCAAATACAAAAAAATCATCCTTTTTATATCTGTCACCTTTTATATGTCTACGCATTTTTTCCCATTGTTCATCAGTAGGTGTAAATCTATCCATTTTCTTCCTCCTTTAAACAGTTTATTTTCCAGTGCCACCATCTTCTGATGGATGTTCTTCTTCCCATTGTGCTTTTTCTTGTTCAAAAGCTTCTTTGTCAGATGCCAATTGAGCTTGGTCCTTAGCTAATTGTTGTTGGTCTTTTTTTAATTGAGCTTGGTCCTTAGTCAATTTTTCTTGTGCTGATTTTAAATCATCACAATCTGATTGATTTTTCTTTTGTTCATAACTTTTTATATAAGTAGCCATAATTTTCTCCTTTCTTAACTATTATTATCATTATTATCATTATTGTTATTACTACTATTGTTATCATTATTATTTTCAGAAGCCTTACTTCCAGATGCTTTATCCACTCCTAATGCTCCTTGTGCAGCTTCATCTGTACTAATCCATCCTTGGTCCTCTGCTAATTTATAATGATTATCTTTTTGCATCTGAGCAGTCCACATTTGTTGTTCGCTTAAATATTCTAATGCTTTATGAGTTACTGTTAATGTTCCTTGATAACCATTTAATTGCAACCACATAGCTCCAACATATTCAATAAGTCTTTTTGATTTTCTTTGAAAGCTTTTTACCATATCAGTAATAACTTTCATTTGTACTGTTCCCCAGCTTTCAGTTGTACCACTGTTTCTATTCATTAAGAATCCTAATGTTTTACAACCATTTAACATTTGAACATCTATTGGCTCTAACCAAGCTCTAATATCTACAGAAGAAGAAGCAGTATTATTAGAACTTCTATTTACTTCAATATCATCAGTAACTACTATATCTTGTGTTGGTTCTCTATTAACTGCAACACTTGATGCTAAATTAATTGCCTCTTGTATAGCTTTCTTTACTTTGTCTGGGTCATTTTGTTGTGATGTTGGTAAAGAGTTAACAACTCTTTCTTTATTTATTGAAAATATATTGTAAGGATAGCCTTGCCTTCTTAAAACTGCTGAACTATCTCTTATTGTTTGTAATTTATAATCAACTGCTGGAATTGCAGATTCTAGTAAGTAAGGTCCAGTTGGAGTCGTAATATCGGTATTAACTGATACCCAAAATACATTCCCTTGTGTTAAATCTACTTTATCTCCATCTTGGTCTTGATATGGAATCCACCTTTCAACTCCATCTCTTTCTTCTAGTTGAAATTCTACTGTCCTAGGGTCTATAATATATATTCCACTAAATGTGTTTTCATTTACGCTGCTAACAACTACTTCTATCATCATTATATTGTAAAGTAATCCAGTCTTGTGCAAATTGTCAATCAATCCATCAAGTCCATCTTCTCCTAATGTATTCCAGAATCTACATTGATAATTAAATAATTCTTCTGCATCATTTAGTCTGTTCCCGTTTAAATCTCTAATTTCAATATTTATTCCTTGCATACATAATCTTTGGAAAGACCATACTGCTTGTGAAACATCAGGGTCTTTTGCTGCAATAACTTCAATTTGTTCACCAACATCTGACTGATTTCTTAACTCATCTAGTATTGCACTTGCTTGACTTTCTTGTTCTACAGTATCTCCAACGTTATAACCAACGTAAGAAACCTTATCACCTGTTTTTATTTCTATCACATCTATTGTATTAGTAGTTTGTCCTGTTTTATTTTTTGCTTGTATTTCGGATATTTCTTTTTTAGATATTTCTTTTTTAGGTACTTTCCTTTTGGCAAATTTGCCAAAGATTTTTTTAATTATATTTGCCAAAATGACTCACCTCTAATCCTATTATATTATAATAATTCCAAAAAGTAAATGTTTTTTCTATTATTTAATTTAATAAAAGCCACCTTTAATTTTACTAGTTGGAACAAAAGAATTGCTTAATGTTTTAAAATTATTAAGACTATAAAAGTTAACCATATCTTCAACACTAGTAACTACTACGTCTGCCACTGCAAAATATGATGCTGAAACTGCATCATCGTGTCCTCCTGCCGTTCTATTTCCATATACGATAGTTTTAGCTTTTTCGCTTATATCATATCCATAATCTTCGAATTGTCTTATTGCTATTTCGGATGTATCATCTACATTATGTATTTTAAATTTATCTGATTTTATTAAAGCAGTTAAGTTTTCAACTAATTTTTCTTTGTTTTTTCCTTGCTCTGGATAAGCTATATATGCAATTCCTGCTAGTTTGAATAAATCTTCTAATGCCTCTCCTAAACCAGTTTTTCCATAACGAACCATTGCATAATTCCATTTTTTAACTAATTGTTTTATATAAATATTTATTTGCACTGTATATGGCATATTTTCTAACTTTACTAGTTCAACTACTTCTCCTGTATTTTCACAATATACTACAAGCCAAGCACCATCTATTTGCTTTGCAGGGTCATAGCCTATGCTATATGTATAATATGGATTTGGAGTCTTAACATCTTTTATATATTTTCTTAATTCCTCTTTTGGTAAATTTGGTTTTTCTATAACTGCCGTATCTCTAAAATTAGGAAATTGCGTTCCATCTTCATCTGATGGATAACCCTCAATATCTTCTCTATATTGTCTATCAGAACGTGATAATCTTAAATCATCTTCATAAGTTCTATCACCTGGAAATTTTGGTTCATCTAATTCCCATTTATTTGTTTCAGGATTATAGTATTTATAACGCATATTTTGAAATTTAGGTACATCCCATCTTGAAACATAAAAAGTTTCCCATTGTGGTCTTTGTTTTGCTCCACCTTTGACTCCCCATTTGCATACTTCATTAAAATATGTCCTTCCTCTAGGAGAACTATTTACAAGTAAAAGTCCACCATCTCCATTTGGTCCTCTTCCTGGGGAATCCAAACGGTCTGTAATATTTCCTATAACAATATCAAACTTCTTTATACGAGCTGCTTCTGTTATCCACACTATGTCCAAACCAACAGATACCAAAGAATCAGGGTCATCTGCTGAACGAAATTCTATTAAGCCTCCATTAACAGTTTCTATTGCATAATTTTCTTTATCATAATTCACAACTAACTCTCTTGGAAAAGAGTTCATCATTTCTCTTATTAATTGTCCTGCCAATTTATATGTTGGCGCTATTATCCATCCGTGAACTTTTGGAACAAAGGTATGGTCTCTTTCTTCATTAAGCATATATACAAACTTGTCTATATACTCCATAGTACAAGACCTATCCTTACCAATTCTTGCACCACCAGAAACGACTTTGTATCTGGCTTTTGACTCGTGAAATTTTTCTTGCCAAGGATAAGGTTCATACTTTATTGAAACATTAGTTTCACCTGAATCTTCACTTTTTATTATCTTGTTTCTACAATTAGGACAATATTTAAATTTATTAAATATTTTTTCCCCTGTTTTTTTATTTATCCTAAATCCTTGCTCAAATACTTTTCCACATTCAAGACAAGTTCCCATATTCTTTTTTGTCTCTTCTAAAAGCTTCGACTTTCCATCCAGTATATCATAATCATTATACATCTATCTCAGCTCCTAACTGATAATCCTCTCCACTATCATTAGTAAATTTTAATGCAATTTTAGCTTTTTTACCACTTCTATTAGTTTTTAATTTTTGTATCATTCCCTCTCTTGCATCTAACATTGCTTTATTTAATAGACCAACTTCTTTATATGCTTTTGCGATATCGCCTTCTTCAAACTTCCTTTGAATATATTGCTCTAGTACTTTCATATTTCTTTCATCCATTAGCATATCAAATATCTTATTAGAAAAGTCACCTAATTTGCTTATTATTTCCAAAGATTTTAAGTCCTCACTAATAGCTTTATTCCTTTTTGCAACATTTAGTACCTCCTGCATTTTCTTCATATCGCCATATGTATTTAGATTTTTTTCTAATATTTTTCTTTCTTCTTCTGGCATCATAAAATCTATAGAAGTTGCACCATTTTCATAAACTACTGCATCTTTTATATCTTCATCTTTAACCTCAGGTTTTTCTTCTTGTGTATGTGCAAAAACTGCATTTACTAATGCTAAATCTTTTGTACTCGTATTTGTCTCAAAATTATTAGATTTACTACCAGTATTTGCTTGATACATTTTGCCGCTTTTGTTTTCCATATGAAATCACCTTCTTACTGTCTATTATTTTTTCTATTATTTTTATATATATAAAATAATTCAATGATAAAAATCATTGAATTATTCATTTCTTATTCATCAATTAAATCTTTTTTGTTATCTTTTCTATCAATATTTCTATCAATATTTCTGCTTTCTCTATTTTGTCCTTCTTTTTCTATTTTTTTCTTTATCTCTTGAAGTTTTGCAAAATCCTCTTCAAAAATTTTTTCATTGTCATAGAATCTTTTCTTTAAGTTCATTTCATTTTCACCAAATTCAAAACATAAACCTAAACTCTTATTTTTTCTTAAAATTTTTAATTCGTTATCTCTAACATTTTTATTATTTTTAGACCTACATACAAAAACTATTTCTGCCATAATTATTTTTCCTCCTCCTTATAATTTTTATTATATTTTTTATGCAATATTTCATTGTCCACAAAATCTTCTGTCGTATAAAACTGTGGTCTTTTTAGCATATATTCTACGATAGCATATTTTATCCTTTGTTCTAATGATGTTTTTTTGCCTTCATAGTAATCCATTCTGGCACTACCTGATAAAAACAAATCCCATATTTTACAATCTGGAAATATATCCTCTGCAAATTCAAAGCCTGTATCTGGATTTATTTCAAAGAATAATGGACTAATATATTGCCAATGTTCTAGTTTCTCAGTAGTTGGGTTAAAATCATATTCATCTAAGCTTGGTAATATGCCAGTATCTCTATATAAATCATACAAATATGCTGACATAGCCAATATGTTTTTATCTTGTATAATATACCATTTGCAATATGGTAAAAATTTAACTAGTTCAGGAAAATTTTTCTTTATGCTTTCTATATTTTTTGCGTTCATAATACGAGATAAATATGACAATCTTGTAGTAGAAATATTATGATTTATTGCAATTTCACTTAAAGTATATAAGTTTTGTAAAAAATTCATTTACTTTCTCTAATCTTTTCATAAATTTTTCTAACTACTTCTTGTTCTTCTTCTCTACTAATTTCTTTTGCAAATAAATTTTGTAAGAATTTTAGCATTTTTTCCATACTTCATCTTCCTTTATATAAATAATATCATACCATTTTTAAAAAGTCAATTTATTCAAGTTTCTTTGTAAAAAATTTTCATCCTTTGTCATTTTGGCAATAATATTTAGAGCAATCTTTAACATTTCTTCTTTATCATTACTCTTTTCTATTCTACTCAAATCATATTCTATATTTATTCTATTACTGTTATATTCTTTGCATATTTCTAAATATTTTCTGCGATATTCCTTTTCAGAAAAATATTCATTTTTTATTTTTTTCTTTTTTATTTCAGCTTTATCTTTATTTATTTTTTCACATCTATAATCTAAGTATAATTCTTTTAATTGCTCAAAAAAATATTTGTCAATAAAATCATATTCATCATCAAGTATTTCATTTTTATAAGCTTTCATACTTAAATTTTCAAAATTATCCATAACAACTCCTAAAATGGTAAAATAAAATCATCATCTTCATTTTCTTCGTCATTTTCCAAAATATCTTTTTTAACATCTAAAACAATACATTTACTTTTTGAATTATTTATCTGAACTGTCAATGTGTTTCTATTTTTTTCGTGCTTTATATAATCTTTTCTTTTCCAGGCATTTACTACCTCATTAAAATCAAATCCATTATCTTGTAATGTTTTTCTTAATACTATAGGTATAATTGCAACATATCCATCTTTCATCTCTCTACCATATATTTCAACTTTTATATCTTGATTATCTATTATTTCATTATCTTTTGTTAAAAAGTGTCTTTTTTCTGATATATACCAATCTTTTGCAAATTCATAAGCTCTTTCTTCTATTGCAATTTCCTTTTTACTAGTAGTT
The DNA here is from genome assembly GCA_944372505.1 of uncultured Clostridia bacterium. Classification (GTDB taxonomy): domain Bacteria; phylum Bacillota; class Clostridia; order Christensenellales; family UBA1242; genus Caccovivens. The sequence continues at coordinate 23,177 of CALVZK010000005.1, forward strand.
TTATCAGCTAAATCTTCTAATGTTAAATAATAATTATCTTTAAATAATACATCAACAACTATTTTATCCCCTAATAATATTAATGCTTTTAATATTTTTTGCTTATTTGTAGTATCATCATCTTTTAAAGCATCAATAAAAGAATCAAATATTTTTTTATAATCAAAATCGTCTATATGTTTTAAAATTTCTCTTATTGGGGTTCCATAATTTTCTTTTACAAAGTCTGCAACTTCACTTAAATTCTCATAAGTATAGCTGGTTATTTCGCAAGAAATACATCTATTATAAGCTCCTGCATTACTATTCTCTTTAATAATATTCTTTTCCCCATTTGTTATTACAACATTATTCCAAGAATTTTCTCTTGCTAATCCACCAACTTTTGTGCTTCTTGTTCTTCCTTTACCTTCACTTATTAAAAATAATATTTTATCATAATCTTTTGCATCTTTTTGATGTTGCATCTCATTTATAAACAATGGAATATTATTGTATGTATTTAATCTATATTCAAGTCCTACTACAGTAAAATTAAAATTTATTCCAATTCCCTTGTTATCATTTAATGATGGATTTCCAAATATAGACTGTCCTACCATACAAGCTACTGTATTATGAGTTACAATAAAGTCATCACAAAGATATGTATGTTCTTCACTATCAATCATTAAACATTGACATTCTTCATATCCACACTTTTCAATGGATATAATGCTTAAATCATTAGTATTTTCAATTCTCTTTCTCTTTTTATTCGCATATCTCATTGCTTTTTTATGTTTCTCAGATGAAAAGATTGTATCATTGGCACAAATTGTTATAGTATACTCATCTTTTCTACTCTTAGCAATAGTTATAGTTGCTCTATATCCTAAAGAATAAGCAATTTCTAATATGTCATTCGCTAATTTCTTGCTTTTAGTATTATATCTTATACTTCCTTTAGTCGTAATATGTCCATCAGTATCAATTAATCCTTGTAGTAATTCTATTCTATCTTTTACACTTGCAGTTTTATAAATCTTTGGAATAAATTTTTTTGAACTCTTACAATTTAATTTCAAATCAATAATATCTTGTTTTAATTTTTTACAATGGTTAAGTACAAATTGATTAGTTGTATATATATTTCTATGCATAGAAGCTCCTATATTTTTTAAATGATTTTCGACTTTATTTATAATATCTTTTTCAGAATTATTAAAATAAATATTTCTTGTATTATTTGCCTTATTTAATTTTAAAGTTAGACAACCATCACCAATTAATGCTCCTAATAAATATGGATTAATTGGTAATTTTTTATTACTATAAAATTCTACAGGTTTAGTTGTTGGAATTCTGAAATTATAATCGTTTTTAATTTTTATAGGTTTCTTTAACATTTCTTGTAATTCAATTGTTTTATAACCTCTATTATGACTTCTTGTTGTTTTAGTTGTTACATTCCATAAATGCTCTTTACAACATTTAGTTTTTCTTCCATCTTTAAATGTTATTTCGTAAACTTCTTTTTTCCCTTGTGGATAGACTCCTATTACCTTGTGTCGCTTTCCATCTCCACCTATAACATAATCTCCTATTTTTATATCTCTCATAAACTTATATCCATAAGGAGTTATTATTTTTGTGTTAAGTGGTTGAGCTTTTCCATATTCACTTTCGCCAAAAATATGTAAGGTAAATCCACTTTGTCTTATTCTTTTTAAAAAAATCGAGACAACTGCTGATGCCATAATTATTCTTGAAATATTATTATATTTTCTTCTTTCCCTAAAAAATTCAATCCAATCCTCTAACTTTCCATTTTCACCAAATTTTTCTCTTATATTAGGCATATCTTTCTCATTATCAAATTCATATTTATCAGAATAAGGCATTAAAACCTTATCATCAACCCAACCTAATCTTGATACAGATATACTTGTTGGTATCTTGTCTTTATTTAGATTCTCTATTTCTGCTAAATATTTAACTAAAAATTTAGCCGTTTCAGAAGTTACAGATATTCCTATGTCAGAAAGTTTTATTATAGATTGATTGCTTGATATTATGGATTTATCCACAATTACATAATTCCAAACATTATTTTTATAAAATCCAATTTTTATCTTTTCAGAACCGTCCTCGTAATTTTTATACTTCTCTATTGGTACTATTGGATGATAACAAACTAGTATTCTAGCAATATTAGGTAATATTTCATAGATGAATCCATTACTATCTAATTCATATTTACTAGTATTATATATTACTCCATTCATTTCTGGAAAAACAATGCTTCTATTAATATCTATATTTTTAGGCTCTTGCTTGGATTCTTTAAAAATTTTATAATTTTTATCAAATCCAGTTATTCTTTTTTGTCTACAAAATTCTTTTATTTCAGAATATAGTTTAAAATAATTTTCTATATCACTTATTTCATACTCATATAATTTTTCAAATAAATCAATAGAAAATATACTTTCTTCTGATAAATTCATTTCAATGTTTAAAACTTCATCATTCTGCAAAGTCTCTAATATCTTTAATGTGTCTTGTGGTCCTAATCTTTTTAAAACATCTGATATATCTTCTTTTTCTTTTAATTCTGGTATAACTTTATTTAATTTTAATATTTTTACATCTTTAGTTCCCTGTTCTAATAAAGCATTTTTTATATCATCTGCATATTTATAACCTGCCTTATCATTATCTGGTATAATATATATTGTTTTATCTTTTAAATACTTTACATATTCTGATGCTCTTTTCTTAAAACTAGCTGCTCCACCAGCAGTAGTAGTTGCTACTAATCCTAAACTGTTTAAATTATCTGCATCTTTTTCTCCTTCTACAAAATATACAATATTGGATTTTACAACATTAGGTAGATTATATAATACATAATTTACTCCTGTCATTTTAAATATCCAATTACCATTGTCATATTTAGCTTGAACAAAGTTTTTAGGCTCGAACCTCATAACTTTATACAATGGTTTATTATTCTCATCTGTATATATATACTCTGCTACTACTCTAGGTTTTTCTTGCACATTATTAAATAAGTCTTTCTCTTGTAAACCTACTTTTTCTAAAATATCTCTTGTATCACAACCTGCGTGACAATACATTAATATCCTATTATCTTCTTCGGTTATGGTTAATGAGGCTTTTTTATCTCCGATGAGATGGGCAAAAGCATTGATATGATTTATCCCCAATTTTTTTTGCATCTGGAAATCTACCTATTATTTCTTCTATATGCATAACCTATTACCTCTTTTCTCTAGTTTTTTTTAATCTTCAATATATTTGCAGATAAAATCAGCTATAACTTCTTGCATAGATTTATTATTATTAATACATTTAATATTAAATTTTTGTTTTGTTTCTAAATCAATTCTTATAATTAATTGCTTAACTTTATCATTATTTTTATAAAGATTCTTTTGCATTTGTTTCACCTCTCATAATAGTATGCTATCATTATAGCAGTAACAATAAAAAAAAGTCAATATCTTTTTATATTTTTTTATAAAAATTTATTTCCCCCATTTTTTTTCCTCGTTTTCCACGGCGTTCCTCAGTAAATGGTAACTGTGAAACCTTACAGCCACAAGGGCTACAGAGTTTTTCCTCGTTTCCCCACCATTTTTGAAAAATATTATATATATATATATAATAAAAAAAACACACATTTTTTTAATTTGTTAAAATTTTGTGTGTTTTTTTATTTGCTATATATAACCTTATATTTTTAGTGGGGAAAGTGGGGAAAGTGGGGAATGACATTTTTTTATTACAATTTCCTTATATATATATATATATTATTATTTAATATAAATATATATATATATAGGGTTTCAGCGTTTTCTACCGAACAAATTATCTGGAAAAATTTTCCTTCCCCACTTTTTCAATTTTTTCCTCGATTTTTCATTTTTTCCCCACTTGTAATGTAATTTTTTATAAAAATCTATATTATTTTAAAGAATTTTCAATTTACTATTGACAATAAACTTAATTTATAGTATATATAATATATAAGATTTAGATATATTCTAATTTAGTTCTAAAAGCTAAAAGAACTTATTAACTGTATTAATAAGTTATATCAAATCTTAAACTTATGTTATTTTTTTTATTTTAACTTTTTTTACTCAAGAAAAATAGCCAGTTTAAATACTGACTATTTTTTAATTATATTGACAAATAAAAAAATATATAATAAAATAAAGACGAAGTATCAATTAATTAATAGAATTGGAGTTCGTGGCTTGAACTTCAATTTTTTTATTTATATTGTTCATCTATTTTATCCTGAAACTTCTTAATTGTCATTGCTGTTAAGAACGGATTCATATACTCTTTAAATTCTTCATAAAGCCAAATAGGAACTTGTTTACATTTAGAAAATATTGCAGGATTTAAAGCCCAAGCAAGAGTATTATAATAACGTATTTGTTTTAAGCAATGCTTAGTTAATTCTCTCCAACATCTTTCAAACTTATTTTTACCATAATGAAATCTTATTCTTTCTGCAATATCCTCTTTTGTCATAGGTTTGTATATTATTGAGCTGAATTTACTTTTCCTGTCCACCCTATATACTAATACGTTTTCTTCATTAACAATTTCTGCAATCATCCATAGCAAAAAGAAAGCATCTTTACTTAAATTAGAAGGAATAGCATCAAAATAGTATCGAATAAATACAGCATTTCTCCTATATTTGTAACCTTTATCATTGAATCCATCATAACCGAGCCAACTTTGTTCTTTTACAATTTCACCAGTTTCAGGGTCAATAACTGACTTTTTGTTTATGTAATTTCCCATAATCTATTCCTTTCTATGTCTTATTGTATATTATCTACTTCTGGTTCTGTTGGTGATTCTGTAACTATTTCTTCTTTTTCTCTATTTAAAATTTTTATATTAGTAACGTCATCAAAATAATCTATACTTAATTCTGAATAATATATACCTCTTTGAGCTTTATTATCAGGTAAATATACTCCTAATACATCATTATTAATACTACCTATAATAGCATACATTGTTTCAGTCACAGTTACATCAGTTTCAGAATCTGAGGATTCCACAAGAGAAACGACTTCAGGTTCAACAGTTTTGTCAAATTGAATTAAATCTCCAACCTGAAACGTATTAACATTAAAAACTTCAACTTGTTCTTTTAAATCTTCATTACTTACGTCTATCATTACATTCACCTCCTAAAAAGCCAGAATAGGTTGTGACTGCTTTTTCTATTTCATCTAATGTAATATCATTCCTATAAAATTTACAATGCTCACAATCGATTTTCGAAAGAGCTAAGCAATGTTTATCTTTATATGCGAAGCAATCAACCTTATATTTTATAATTTTCATAGATTTAATTTTATTATTAATAGATATTTTTATATTTTTACTTTTTAATACTTTTAAAGTATAATTTGTTAGTTTATTAAAAGAACCTTCATTCATTTCAATTAAAAAAGGTCCAGATTCGTAATTTAAAATACTAGCTATTCGATTGTTTATCTCCATACTATCACCTATTATTTTTTATAAATTTGAGTTTCTTCCTCTGTTGTATATAAATTTTTATAGTATTCTATTTTATTTTCTAAATCATTTATATAATCCATAACTTGTTTAGCTGATTTTGAACTTAAAGAGACACTACTTTTATCTTCCTCATCCATAGCAGCAATTTTTAAAACAAAAAGAATACTTTTTAAAGATTCATTCATATAATTTCTCCTTTTATGTAAGATTTACATTATTTTTAGGAATATAATTAGTTGATTCATTCTCCTGTGTTAAGCCTCTTCCTTTACAAGGACATTCTGTAACGAATGGCGCTAGTATTTTTCCACATATAGGACATTGCCAACCTTGTTGTACAGTAAAGTTATTTATATGAATATTTTGTACAGGTTTAAAAGTTTGTGTAGTTTCCACTATATCTTCTTGATTCGTCATTTTATCTGTCATATGATCCACTCCTTTCTGTAATTCTATTCTATAATTCTATTTCTTCTTGCCATTTTCTTTTCTCTTTAGCTCTATTATATTTTCTTTTCCTCTTATTTAATTCATCTGGAATAAACACAGTGGTATTTATTATATAAGGAAAATCTAAATTATCAATAAATTCAACACTGCATTCTATACTGTTTTTATATTCTCTTAGCATATTGTTTATAACTTCCTCGTGTTCTCTAGGTAGACTATGCATATAAGTATGAGCAAGAGAGTTTATTTCAGCTCCATTTTCTATTGTAGCCTTACCTCCTTCAAATTTATGTCTAAGATGATGATAAGTAAGTATTTTTTCTAGTTTTTTTATGTCTTTTAGAGTATATCTTTTTTCCTCTAAGAATTTTTTATAAGTTTTAATGCCACCAACTGCCTCAATCCTCTCAGCAATTTTAGCCATTTTAAACATACAACGTCTGCCATAAACTGATTCCAAAGCTTCTCTTGCTTTTTTATTACTACTCATACGCCTATTATCTCCTTTTAAATTTAATTTTTATCTATTTCTTTAATAATGAAACATACAGTAATATAAAAAGTTATTTCTCCTAGTATAAAAGCCACAAAATAATCCCAATTATCAGGAACAAATAACTCACATAAGACTCTTCCAAGAAGAAATATCACTATAAAGAAGAATATTCCCAAGATATATTTTATTTTCATAATAAATTACTCCTTTCAGATAATAATTAAACTAATTTTTTTTCAATTTCTTGGATTTTACTGTTAATTGATTGGATTTGTGCTGTTAAGTTACGTAAGCAATAATGATTGTATCTAGCATCCACAATAAAAATAATCATTAAAACTACTAATAGAATGAATAAAATCACCATAATAACCTCCTAATAACTATGTTTTCCTATTTTTTGTCTCAAATTAGAGTAAAAATAGATGCATTTTTTGTAATTATAGGTTGATTTAAACCTATTTAAAAAGTTTTTAAAGAAACTAGCTGATGAAAACAAGCATTGATGTCTATGAGGAAGTATAAAATCAGTATCAATTTCTAATAAATCCCAAAAAAACGGACTGCTTTTATCAATAATGCGACATTTTTTATTACTATAAAGGACAATATCACCAATAGAGTAGTTTTTTACACTGCCCAATGCCTCTAAAAAATAGCCGAACTTAATTCTAAAAGCAATCCATTTATGTTTTTTTGCTAATTCATCAGTTTTCTTCATAAAAATCACCTCTTTAATTTAAGAATATCTTTTGTACATCTTTTAAATTTTGCAATAAGTATTTGCTTTTTTCAATAACTTCATCTTTGTCTTTCGTTTCAAATAATACTATATCATCTTTGACATCTTCTAATTTAGCCTTTATTCTATATAATGTATGCTCTCCATATATATCTATTATATCATTTTCAACCATATAAATATATATAATTTTATCAAAATTTATAAATTTATCATCTAAAATTAATATAGTATTCATTATTTACTCACTCCTCTGGAAATTCGAAAATATTAAATTTTAAATTATGCGTAGAAAAATATTCAAGAAGTGTAGCTTGACGCATACCTTCTGGTGGAAGTAGTTTAAACATTTCGAAATGAGAATAAGCTGCAAGCATTTGGTTAAATACTTCTTTTGCTCTTTCCTCAGAAGAATAAATTGCAAGGTACATTGGACCATCCTGTGATTTAAGTTTAGATTCAATATAATATTTAATTTCCTTTTTATCCTCAACAAAAAAATATTCTGTAGGATTTATGCTTACATATTCTAAATCGTCAAACTGTGCTGAAAATCCATCTTGTGATACTAATAGCATATACATTACCTCCTTTCAAAAAAATCATTCATAATATCAATTTCTTGTCTACTAATATTTATGTCTTGGCTATTTTTTTCATACAGTTTCTTTTTAAGTTCTGTGATTTGTCTAGTTAATTCTTCATTTAATTTACGTAAACTTTCCATAGTTTCCTCTTCATAAATTGTTTCATAGTCTCCAGGTATTTCTATTTTAGCAATGTGAGTACCGAAACTAGCAGGAAAATCAGGATATTCAATATTTATAATTTTTAAATCATCTGATATATTTTCTTTACGAAGAAATTTATCTAAAGAATTAAATCCATTACCATCATAGACAAATTCATTATCCTCTTTTGTATCAGTATATATCTTAGTACCTTTAGGCATATTAAATAATTCTTCTTTAGATGGTTTATTATATTTTAACGTATTATATTTTAATGTAGATTCATTAATTAATTCTAAATCCTCCTCAGCAATAAGATATTTTTTACTAGAATCATTTATATCAGACACTAAATAATAACAATCATAAGAATTAGTATGTTCTACAACAAAAACATTGTGTATATCACAACCCTTAATATATTCATCTTTATATTTTACCTTATCTCCAACTTTAAACTTCATAATAAAATCCTCCTTTAAACAAATTTTTAAATATTTTTTCTAAAACATTAACTACTATACTGTTTCCTGCTTGTTTATATAATTGTGTATTGCTAGTAGGAATAGATTGAACTTTATTAAAATCTTCATCACTAAATCCCATCAGTCTCCAACATTCTAAAGGAGTGAGTTTCCTTACAATTTTTTTCTCTTTATCTAACAATACTTGAGTCTTATCTCCATTGATATTACAATGAGAAATAGTACACATACATTCATTTTCTATATAATATGCTCTTTCTTCTTGTGAATTATACATTTTACCACTATTAGACCATTGTATATAATTTTTATGTTCAGTTATATTTAACATTTTCTTTAAATAATATTTTTCATCTACTGTGTGGTCCAACATATCTTTTAACCTTAATTTTAGTTCTTCTTTTTCTGGAAATACAAAGCTACCATTATCAATATCCTTTCTAATAGATATAGTATAGACTCTTTCTCTATTCTGTGGGATTCCATAATCTTTAGCATTTAATACTTGATAATATGAATTATATCCTAATATATTCATTGTATTTATGTAATTATCAAAATTATGTTTATGCTTTTTACTTAATACATTCTTCACATTTTCCCAAAACACGTATTTAGGTCTAATTTCACCTACAATTCTAATAGTTTCATACATTAAAGAAGACCTAGTACCACTGTCTATATCTCCACCTGCTTGTTTACCTGCAATACTAAAATCCTGACAAGGAGAACCGATGAGTGATTATATCTATATCATTAAAATGTTTATTGTATTCTTTTATGTCTTGAGTCTCAAAATTGGTATTATGTATTGTATTAAAACTTCTTATTGCATATTTATCTATTTCAATTGCATCAACTATTTCTAAATCAATTCCTATATTTTTTAAAGCTTTGCTACAAGCTCCTATTCCTGCAAATAATTCTATTATTCTCAATATAAACACTCCTTTAATTTAACCAGTCATAAAAATTCATTCCCTGAGGTATAATGCATACCATAATAATCGTTATATAAATTATAAATTTCATAAAACTATTTTCATCATCTGCATCGTATACACATACCATATACCATATAATGAATAATATGCTAATGTATGCCATACAGAAATAGTTAATATATCTTAACATATTATACCTCCATTAATTCAGGAGTATCAGTCATATTACCACAAATTTCAATATAGAATCTATCAGATGCCAAATCCCAAAGCACTTTATTATCCCTATTAACTAATTGATACCCTGAGCAAGCCTCTATATATTTTACTTTAGCATAAGATACTTTCCTGTGATTTGGAGCTTCATAGTCAAATGTTTCCTTTTTAACTATATCGTTTTCATATATTTTTCTGCCTTTCATATCCTTTATTCTAGTATACTGACCAATAGAGTCATCATCAGTTATAAAGTATTTACAATATTCTCCTGTTTCCAATTCATCTGTCTGTATCATATACTTATTATTCTTAAACTCTCCGTGTTCTCCACAATCATCAGGATTTATCCTAAGTAGCATACCATAAACCCAATCATTGTCACTTTTTCCTCTAAACTCATACATATTTTCTTCCATAAAAATTACTCCTTTCACATTTTTCAAACCATTTTTAAGGTATTTTATCACATTTTCGTGACCAATATATATTTCGTGACCAATCTATATCATTAAAAATACCACAGGATTATATTCGCCATATTTTTTACGTACATAATCAGCTAAATCTTTAGCTCCATTACGAGCGATACCGTGAGACATAAGAAGCTTAATAAATCTTTTCCTTGATACAGTTTTAATTTCTAATGTACACTCTGCTGAGCTTTCTAATTCTGTTGGCATCCTACCACCACCAGTAAGAATAGGCGGACAGTCTGCTGCCTTTATTTCACCTGTCATAATTTCACTCTCATTACCATACTTATCTATAGCAACAATCTTACCTATTAATGGTTTATTTTCACTTTCCATATATTATTCCTCCTTAATTAAAATAAATTACCATAGCTATTAATATAACTATTATTACCATCCATACTGCTAGTGTCGCATTAGGGAATCTTCTCATAAAGAAACTAGTCACACAAGAAAGTATAAAAACGACACCTACAATCGCTAATGCTATCAGTAAACTTATTAATAATTTCATACACTTATTCCTCCTCAACTATTTTTACTGGATAACCCAGTTCTTTTTCAATTTCCTTTAACGTCATTTTCTTAGGTACTTCTTTCCATACAGTTTTATACTCTGGCTCTTGTACCTCTACTATTCTGTCATAATGTCCTCCATCATCAGTCAAGCTTAAATCATTTTCAATCTCTTTAATAAAAAAAGCATCATCTTTATTACTAAAATAGTCTCCATCATAAATAAGCTCCCTTCCTTTACCTGTTATAATCTTCGTTCCAATAGGCATATTAAACAATGTTTCCTTACCTAACGTTACTAAGCCTTCAAATATTTTATCGGTAAATACCCAACCATATTCTTTTACTCCATAATATTTTTCACTTACTTCACTAATCGTAACTACCTTCCCTGCCATTTTTACCATATCACTATTTACATTCGTACCATATTCTTCTATTTCATCTATAGTTTTTGTCTCTCTTAAATCACTTCTTACCCTTACTCTATCTCCTACTTTATATTTCATAAAATTACTCCTCCTCTAATAATATAAAATTTAATAACGTTATACAATCTAGTGGTCCATATTCTGCCTCTATTTTATCCTCTAACATATTAACTGCACTTTTATTGATTATTTTATAACTTATCTCTACAACGTCATTCATTACCTCCTCATAATCTTCTTCTCCATAATACACGCTATACACTATAAAATATTTATACACAAAATCACTCCTTTTTCCCCGAACAGAAATACGCTCACTAAAAATGCTTACATCCTTAGAACACCAACGCTTATAGTCATCGTAATATCTAGTTATTATTACGCATAGAAATCATACTACCAAACGCAGTGTTTGCCTCTATAGTTTTTATACCACAACTTTTCTTTAATTTCAATACCTTCCCTTAATTTTTTTTATTTTTTGCCCTACTCTTTAAAATGTAGCTTCGCTAGGTGGCTTTCGGGTGGCGCGCACACGCCCTCGCACCTGGTCCTCGCCTCGCCTAAGTCATTCCACTTCGCTCCACTTTCCCCACCCTCTTCCACTCTCGCACATCTACATTTTACGCTCGCTCCTCTCGCCTGCTTTCGCTTCCCTCTTTCTCCTCTTTTTTTCGCTTAGCGTGGTCACTTGTTACGGTCGCCATGGCATTTTTGAAAAAATTCCACGAGGTGACTCTCCCCCGAGCCATCAAAACCTCCCCCATTGGATAAAAAAAGATGGTTAAACCTCTTGATGCTCTAAGAGTTTAGACGATAATAGAATTTTTATACATTTATTCTATTATTTTTTTAGCACGTATTTGTATTTGTTTTATTAACAAAAAATGTAATGTTAACGAGACAAAAAAACGTAGCTGTTACATCACGTTCTACTTATGTAAACTCAAGTATAATACGGCAGGCATGGAATAGTATACGTGCAATAACGTAGTTAGTACGAGTTAAGTTAATAAAGTATTAAGTTAATAAAGTAAAAAAATAAAAAAGAATAATAATAAATAATATATAATAAATAATATATAATAGTATATTATAGTATGTGTGTATGTATATATAGAAGAGAATAGTGTAGTATAATACGTGTAAGCTTAGAGTAGTAAGGGATAGAGTACATTGTGTAATACATATTACGTATATTATACGATTATATTATGATTATAAAATATTTTAAAAACGTGTAAGCCTAGTGTAGCAATAAGTGTAAGCCTAGTGTGGCTACTTTAATTAAAATAATAGAAAAAAATTTTAAAAAAAGGTTGACTTTAAAAAAAAGGTGTGCTAATATATAGGAAGTAAAACGTAATAAAAACTTATTACGGTAAAAAAATAAAGGAAGGTGTAAAAATATGTATAGTTTATTAGAAGTTTTAGTATTAAGTTTAATAATGATAAGTAGAATGGTTATGATAGTTGTTGGAATTCTGCTAATTCAAGGCTTAGTTTATCAATTGAGCTTTAAAAAGGTAAACTTATTTAAAATAGTTTTAAATTTTATTGATAAAATATGTAAATAAAGAAGGGTGAAGGTGGTTAAAATGAAAAATGTAAAGTTAAGTAAAAAAAATGTAAAGGTAATTAATAAGAAGGAAATTCAAGAAAAAAACATTGATTTTGAAATAATAAAAAAAGTTGCTATGAAAGCCTTAAAAGTGGTTGCGACAAATGGAGATAAAAAGGCATTAGACATATTAATATATTTTAAGAATTATAAAACGGATGATTTCGAGGACTTAATACAAGCGGTTGCGTTGGCTAGCATGGAAAGCGGCTATAAAATGAATAGTAAAATTATAATAAAAAATCATGTTTTTAATTTAAAGAAAAAAATAAACGGATTCAATTTTATTGGAAAAGTTAGTAAAAAAAATATATATAGAGTTGTTAGGAAAGAAATATACAGAATGAGCAAAGAGGAATTACACACAATGTCATATAATAATTTTATTGACGAAAAAAAGGAATACATTGAAACGGTTTCATATAATCAATTTTTATGCAATAATAACAGCTATACAATGGAGAAAAAAGCAAAATTTAATATTGAAAGTTTAGGCTTGACGGAAAGACAAGCGGAAATAATAAAAATGTACGCTAGTTTAAAAAGTATAAATAAAGTTGCGGAAATATTGGGAATATCAAAACAAGCGATATCAAAAACAATTAATATTATTAGAAATAAAGTAAACGCATAAAAAATAATAATAAAACGGTTGTAAAATACAGCCGTTTTTTATTGTGTGAGTTTTAAAGTATAAAGATATATAATTATATATCTAAACAATAAAACGCCTTAAAATTAAAATATAAACGTTTTAAATAGGTTGACCTTCTTCGGTTTATATATATAGGTTGTTTTTTTAGTCGATTATATTATTATAGTATTTTTTTTACGATAATATGCGATTTTAAAATTCACCACAAGATTGGTTGACCGTTTACGGTTTATTAATAGAAAATAAAAAAACATAAAAAAATAATAAATAAATGGTTGACCTTTTACGGTTAATAATTAAGAGGTGATAAAAAATGTATTATTTTTTAAATAAACACAAAGCTATCATTTATAAGTGCGATAGTATAGAAGTAGCAATTAGACATTATTTACAAGATAAAGATATTTTAAGTAAAATAATAAAAAAATAGGTTGACCTTTTACGGTTAATTAATATAAAAAAAATTAAGGAGTGATTTATTATGAGAAAAGAAAAGATTATTAAAGAATTACAAAACGAAAAATGCAGAAGTGCATGGAGTAAAGGTGTAAACGAATATGCACTAGAATTATTAGAAGATTTAGAAAGTGATGAAATAACAGAAAAAGCATTATTAAACGGTGCTGAAAATTGGAAACAATACAGCTGGGGAGGTTGTAGTTTGATTTATGATGAAGATATTTGCGAAAGATTATCTAATAACACAGAAAAGAAAATCACAAAAAACGGAGAATGTAGACCTAACAGTAAAGAAGAGTGGCTTGACACACAAGCTAGAGCATTATATCAAGCTTGTAATAAAATATTAGAATTAAATAGCACAATAAAATAACACATGAAACACCAACGTAGTTTGGCGAACAGAATTTTAGATATATTGTCGGCAAAAATAAAAACGAAAAAATAAAGTCGGCAAAAATGAAAGGTAGGTAAAAAAAATTATGAAAGTAGAATTTTTAATGAGTGAGAAATTTAGAGACTATGCAATTAAAAATTGCACTAAGGAAATAAAGGCACATAAAATAATAACGGAATTATTAAAAAATAAAGGTATGAGCAAACCAAAAGACTTAAAAGTAGAATTTTGTAGTATAGCAGATTTAAAATACAAAGGTAGAAAAATAGTTGAGGCAAGTATGAGTATTATATCAGGAAAAATATTTTTAAATGTAATATAAATGGAGGAATTATTATGGAAAATTATATTAAAGAATTGCAGGAAAATTTTAGAAAATATAAAATTGAGGAAAGTGTAGATAATACACAATGGAAAAAACGTGTAAGCACAACTTATCATTATAGATTATGTGATAAACACGGCATACCTATACATCACTTTGAATTTTGTGCACCAAAAACAAAAGACGAATTGGAAAAAGCATATATTGAGGCAATGTGTTAGGTTGACCCTTTACGGGTAAAAAGTAGGAGGTATAAAAATGGATAAATTTAAAGTAATATATGATGGTGATAATGTTATCGGCAAAGTTGAAGAAATAAAAGAATTATTTGTATGAACTTGGCGAAGATTTGCAAACGGATATAGATATTGAAGAAAAAATTGATAGAATAAATATGACGCAAGACCTTTTAAAAGAATTAGAAAATGAACATGATGATACTATAATTAAAGTACTTTATAATCAGATGGGTTGCTTTAATTATAAATATATGATAGAGGAGGAATAATTATGGAAAATTTAAAAGATTTAAAAAAAGATTTAGAAGAAAAATTAAATGAAAGATGTAGAATTGAGGAGCAAATTGAACATATACAAAAAAGAATAGATGAATTAAATGCACCGAATGAATACGAAATGGTTTATATATTAGCACCAAATTGTACGGCAAAATCTATGAGCGAAATACAATACGAAATATTTAGAATTATAAGTTATGTAAACATATCGAATATAGAACATCACGGAATTAGAAAATTAGCTTATGAAATAAAAAAATATGGTGAGGGATATTTCATTACAATGGACTTTAAACAAAAACAAAATGTACTACCAGATTTAGAAAAAATATTTAGAAAAAATAATAATGTATTAAAGTGGATAATAATTAAAAAATAAGGAGGAATAAATTTATGGTTAAATTAAATACATTATATAGATTAATAAAAAGATATTATGACGAATTAGAAACACATATTAAATGGCAAAATAATTACGGCGAAATGTACGGCAACAATTTAGAGGTACAATACAACGTTAGAAGAATATTAAATAATACAATAAGTGAATACATTGCATTAGGTGGCAAAAGAGACATAAGCAAATATTGTAAATATTATGTATAGGAGGAATAAATAATTATGGATAAAAAACAAAAAATAAATAATATGTTAAAAAATTATAAAAGAGACGGGCTAATAAAAGATTATGGACTTACAAATTTTAGCTATTGGCAAAGTGTACCTTACATTGAATTAAATAATGGCAATAAAATAATATTGGCAAAAACGGAATTTATATATAAAAGCTTAGGTATAAAAACAATATATGATTACAATGTAACTTATATTAAAGATGTATATATAAAAAATATTTTTAATAATCAAGATTTATTTGATAAATATTATATTAAAAGTTATGGAGATTTATTGAATGTATTGGAGGGTAAAAAAATATGATAATGTATTATATCTTTAAAAATAAAGAATTAATTTGGGCAAGAAATTTTAAAGTGAAAAATGAAATAGATGCAAAGAAAAGACTTGAAAAAACATTAAATGATATTAAGAAAAATAAAAATATAACAAACATAAATTATGACGGCAAAAAATTAGAGTTCTTAGATATAGACGAAAAACACGTTATGAAAATTATGTATTAGGAGGTAAAATAGTATGACGAATTTTAAAGTAGAAATTACATTAGAGGATAATGTTATTGTATGCAGAAATATGCAGGCAGAAAACGAGTTACAAGCAATGGATAAAGTTTATGAACATTATAAAAATAATAATATAAAAGTATATGATATTAAGGTGGTGGAATAATATTGGATAAATACGATAAAATAAGCAAATATAGAAAGCAATTAGAATATATTGATAGAATATTTAATATTTTGAATGATACAGAAGATGGAGGGCTATATGATGATTTTACAGAATATGAAAGCCAAAAATTTATAGATTTTGCAGATTTTATGAGTGATATTCAAATGAATGTAGAACACAAATTAAAATTATTGGAGGTGAAATAAATATGGAAAATTATGAGGTTAAAATTTATTTAAAAAACATAATAAAACTAAAATTATTATAGCAACTACTGTTATTTTAACAAAAATAAAAATACAAATTGTTGATTATTCAACGGGAAATATCTTATTTTACAATAAAAATGATGTGAAAATAGAATACATTAAGGAGGCAGAATAATGAATACATATATTATAAGAATAACTACAATAGATAATTTATTCGCAGATTATATGATAGAGGCAAAGAATATAATGCAGGCAAAATTTAAAGCAAAAAATATATTCTTTAAAACTTATCCTGATGCAGATACAAACATAAAGTTATCTTTAGAAGAGCCTTCTCCTAAAGTAATTACAGAAATTATGGATATAATACGAAAAAATAAATAACGGGAGGTATGTCAAAATGACAAACGAAACTTTAAAATTAAAAATTGATTTGCAACACGCAATTGCAAATAATATTTCAGAATATTTTACAAGTTATAATACATTAATATTTGAGAACGAATATAAAAAAAATTTGGAAGTATTTACTTATTTCAAATATCTTAGAATATATATTAAAGATAACAAAATGTACTTTGATATTGAACTAGATGAAGATGAAATAAATGAGCTTGATAAAGAAGATTTACAAAAAATAAAAAATATTTCAAATAAGGTTAGATATGTAGAAATATGCGAGCAAATTAGTGAACATTTAAAAACTGATGAGCAAAAAGAAATCGAGCGTAGCAATGCAGAAAATTATTTGGCTACAGTATTAGAAGAAGCTGATGAAGATGATGAAGATGATGAAGAATTTGTACCAGCAAAGAAAAATAATATTGAAAGAATAAAAAATGTGCAATTTATTTTAGACAATTTACTTAATGAACAGACTATAATTGAAGAGCAGGATTTATTTTTCTCAATAAATTTAATATATAAAGAATTAAGACTTAATCAGGATATGTTATATACAATATTATTATTAAGCTATTTCACAGATATAATTATAATACATCCTTATTATGAAGATAATGAAGATTTAGAAAATGAGAATATGATTGGTGTAAGATTATTCTTTGGAATATATAAAGGAAGTGATTTTAATGTATGAGGTTGTATTACTAAATGATGTCGGCAAAAGATTTAGTAAGATTTTTAACAGTGAATATAAATTTAATAACTTTATTAGAAAAATTAAATATAGTAAAAAATTAAAAATAATAAGTTATGGGAGGATTTAAAATGATTTATAAATTTATAGGAAAAGACGGAAGTATGGGATTAGAGAAAGGAAAAAAATATAATATTATATTTAATAAACAGGATAATAATATATTTGCATATATAGAAATTGAACCTTATAAGACAATAGTGTGTCCTTATAATAATACAGGACTTTTTTTTAGCAACTGGGAATCCGATAATAATATGTTAAATATTGATTTGGGAAACACAAGAGGGTTAACACGAAATTTAGATGAGCTCGGCAGAATTGTTATACCTAAAGAATTTAGGCAGGAATTAAATCTTCGTCAAAAAGACAAAGTTGAAATATTTTTATTACAAGATGGTATTTATATAAAGAAAAGTTAAAAAAATGTCGAAAAGGTATTTACATTGTTTATATAATATGATATAAAATAGGTGGGAGTGATTTGTATGAAGAAAAAATTAGTTAAATTTTTAGAACTAGATGAGTTAAGACAATTTGAAAAGCCCTTAACAGATAGGGCAAAAGAGGCATTAAACGATAGCGAAAAAACGCCAACAGAGAAAATTGCAATAAGGGATTTTGCAGTAATAAGTTTAGTATATGCGTGTGCATTAAGAATTTCAGAAGCTTGTAACTTAACATTAAAAGATGTTAATTTTACCAGAAATGAATTATTAGTACTTGATGGAAAAGGTGGAGACAGAATAGTCCCTATACCAGAACCAACAGTAAAGATATTAAAAGAATGGTTAGCAATAAGACCAAATTGGAAAGGAAATGATTATTTCTTTACAAACATAAAAGGAACAACTAGACCAGGTAAAGTAAGACCATTAACAACTAAATATTATAATCAATTATTTAATAAATTGGCAGAAATGAGTGGGGTAAAATTAAATGATGGTAGCAATCCACACCCACACACATTAAGACATTCAAGAGCTATGGAAATATATGATAACGATGTAGACTTAGAAGTAATACAAAAATTATTAGGGCATAAAAATTTAAGTACAACACAGGTATATGCAGAAGTAAGAGATGAAAGAGTAGCAAATGTTCAAAGAAATATTGTGGGAGGTTTAGTTACATTATGAGAGATATAAAAGAAATAAAACAAACAGCAGGACTAATAATAAAAAAGGAAAAGACTAATGGTTTTGGTGGAACTTATTGCATCTTTGAATACAAAAATGGCAAGGCAAAACTAAAACAACAATTACATTTTATATTTTCTTGGAGTTGTGGATTTGAACATTTAAGTGTATCTACTCCAACAAGAACGCCAACGTGGGATGAAATGTGCATAATGAAAGACATATTTTGGCGAGACGATGAGGAATGTATGCAACTCCATCCTAAAAAAGAAAATTATATAGATAATATGAAGTATTGTTTACATATATGGAGACCTATAAATCAGGCAATTCCAATGCCACCTAATATTATGGTTGGGTTAAGACCTAAACATTTAAAAGAAGATATTGCTCAGTTAATAAAATTTGCCAAAGAAAATGATATTGAAATAGATGAAGAAACATTAAATGAATTAAAAGATTTGGGAGTTGATTGTTAATGAAAGATAAATCTATTCCATTAAGAATTAATAAAAAATTACCTCAAATAGTATTGCCACAGAATAAAAACGATTATTTTATAAAGTGGTATGATGATGATTTAAGATTTCAGGATAATATTCCTAAAAGTTTTGAAAGAGGATATTTATTTTTAGAAGGAAATTTATATTCAGAAGAACAATTAAATGATAATAATTATAAAGAATTATTTAAGACATTAGCAAAAGTATATAAAACAACTTATAGAATTATAGAAAATTCATTTAAGAATTATATTGAAATAATAAAATCTACAGTTATATATTTTGAATTTAATGAAAATATGTTAAAATTAGAAATTTATTTAGAAAATAAATTATTTCATATTTTAGAATTAGATTTATCAAAAACTGATAAGTCTAAACCTAATCCTACATTAGCTGATATGCAAACACAACTATATAATGACGGCAAGAATTTTCAGGAAGTATATACATACTACTGTTTAATATTATTACAATGTTGCTTATGGTATATTGCAACTACCACTAAAACCACAAAATATTATAGAGAAAATAAAACACCAGCTTATGTATATGAGAAGAAAGAAATAATAAATGTAAAAAGAAATAGAGTAATATCTACACCAATTTACGATATGAATAAAATAAAAAAAGTAAAGATAGAAGGTCTTATTAAAAGGCGAAAAGGTTGGACATACTCACATAGCTTTCAGGTTCACGGACATTATAGACATTATCAAGATGGCAAAGTTGTATTTATAAAATCATATATAAAAGGAAAAGGCAAAGAGGAAGTAGTACAAAGAATAACTTTAAATCCAAAGGAGGAATGAAATGGAAGTAGGAGAATATATAAGAATCAATGGAATATTTGATAAGATAAAAAAAATTGATTTAGAATACGAATCGGTCAAATGTGAACACGGCAGGTTTTGGTTAGATGATATTCATAAGCATAGTTTTAATATAGTAGACCTAATTGAAATAGGTGATTATGTAAACGGAAAAGAGGTTGTTGAAATAATAGAACATACAATTGAAAATATAACAAATAGAAAATTAGTATGCATAGGTGGAAGCTTACTGGAAAGAAACAACGATATTCAAACAATATTACCACACGAATGGGTAGAATATGGAACATATCATATAAAGGAGGAAAAATAATGGAAATATATTTTAGAGTAAAAAGAGATAATCCAATATATAAAAAATATTTTGAATGGTGGAATAATTTAGATGTCATAAAGAAAAAATGGGAACAATTCAGAAAATTAGTCGGCATAGAATCTACTCAATTTGTTCCTAAAAAAGAACTTTACATTGTTCCTACAGAAAATGATTTAATTAAATTCGGCAGATTTTTCTATAAGCAAGATTATGGAAAAGGTTTAAGAAAATTTAAAGCTACATCTACGATACAAAAAGATTGGGAAAGATTTTGTAATAATAATGTAAAATTTATAGATAAACCAATTCTATTTTATGATTTTCCTATTATTGGAAAAAGTAGGACCAGACTATTTCATTATAATGATGATGTTTATGGCTCTATTTCTAGTGATTATATAGAAGATGATTTTAAAATTCCAGATGGCTATGAACAAATTAAGGCTAGTGAATTTTATAAAATAATTGAAACAATAGAGGAGGAAGATTAACATAAAATGAAAGAAATATGGAAGGATATTGAAAATTTTAAGGGAAAATATCAAGTTAGCAATTTAGGTAGAGTTAAAAGCTTAAACTTTAGACATCAAAAAGGATTCGAAAAAATATTATATCCAAGAAAAGATAGTAGTGATTATTTAAGAGTTGAATTAAGTAATGATATAATAAAAAATAAAAATTATGCAATACACAGATTAGTAGCTGAAACATTTATACCTAACCCCGAAAATAAACCCCAAGTAAACCATAAAGACGGCAACAAAATGAATAATTGTGTTGAAAATTTAGAGTGGGTTACTAAAAATGAAAATATAAAACACGCATGGAATATTGGGTTAATAAATAATACAATTGCAAGAAAAGAAAATGCTTTTAAATTAGGCAAAAAATATGGTGGATATAATAAAAAGCAAGTAAAGCAGTATGATTTGCAAGGTAATTTTATAAAAAAATGGAATAGCTTAGCAGAAGCAGAAAGAAAATTAAAAATAGACCATAGAAATATATCTGCTTGTTGTTTAAAGAAACAAAAAAGTGCAGGAGGTTATATATGGAAGTATTAGATAAAACTAATAATAAAGAAAACAATATACATAGAGCTGACATAAGAAGATTGTGGCGAGCAGCAAAAGAAAAAGATTGGACCTATTTAACTGATTGGCTAAAACAATTTGATGACCAAGTTAGAAGAGATTATGAAAATGCTTTTCAAAAAGAACTTGGAGATGCTATAGATAATTTTTGTATTGCTATAGCTTATGCTTTAAGATTTAGTGAAAAAACTAAATTTGGAAATAAAAGAATAAAAGAATTTATGGACGATATATTTGTGACTGTAGATATGTTTACAAAAGGCGAATATAATCCAGAAGATTATAAAAAACAATTAGCTGAGTCAGGCATAACAATATTTGATAAAAAAGGAGAATAAATTATGGAAGAAAAATTAGAAATAATATTTAAAAAATTACATTTTGTACCATCACTTATAGGTTATACTTATTTGAAAGAAGCTATTATATTAAAACTTAATAAATATTATAAGTTACAGGAAATATATAAAATACTTGCTGAAAAGCATAATACTACATCTACTGCTATTGAAAGAACATTAAGACATTTGTATTCAAACAATAAAGAATTTATAAAGAAGTATTATAATTATCCTTCTAAAATAACAAACTCTGTACTAGTTGGTTTAATTTTAAGAGAACTAAATGAAAATGATATAGAGATAAATCCTTTAGATTTTGAAGAAATTGTAAAACATATTGATAAAAATAAATATCATATAAACAGAGCATTACGTTTTGATAAAAATAATAAACCATATCTAGCTGAATGGAGCATTTTTAGAAAAGATATGTCGGCAGAAGAATACTTTGATGCAACTAATCTGGCTATTTTATCATCAAAAAATGGTAATACATTAGATGACATAAAAAAATTAGTAGAGGAGTTTTAAATGAAATTAAATCCTAATAAAGAATATTATATTGATTCTAAAGGACAAATTAGGGTTAAGAAAAAAAGATTATTAGCCTTATACAATGAAAAAGTTTCTTATGCTTTTGGATATTGTAAATTAAAAGAATGTTATTTGACAAGTGAAAATATGAAAGAAAAGCAATGCCTAATGAAAGGCAAATCAGGAGATTACTGCCCTCATTTATATATTCTTGAAGGTAAAGAACGTATTGAAGGTGTAAAAAGGGCAAAACAAAAATTATGGAAAGGTAGGAAAGAATAGATGAGTGAAGCAGATAAATTATTTTACGAATTAGGATATAGAAAAATACAAGTAGAAAGAAATAGTATTGTCTATATAAATATAAAATATAATGAAAAAATAGAATTTGATTTAGATTATAAACAAATAATTTGTGAAACTAACATAGGAACTTCTTTCCCTTTAACAATGCAAGAACTACAAGCAATAAATATGAAATGTGAGGAACTGGGATGGGTAAAATAGAAGAAACAAGAAAAAAATTTGAATATTGGGAAAATGAAGTTAAAAAAGCTTTAGGAGAAAAAGATATGAATAAAGCAGTAGGTTGTAGAATTTTAGCAAATAATTTAAGAAAAGATATAGGAGAAAGTGAGATATGAGTAATAAAACAAGTGACAAAAATGTCGCAAATATAGAAGATGATGTAAAACTAGTTAAAAGATATTTAGAAAATAGTGCATATAAAGAAAGTGATAGCGATTTCTTCAAGAATGGTGGCTGGGAGATGGTAGATTTAGAAATACCTAAAGCAATAGAACATCTATTACAAGACTATACAAGACAAAAACAAATAAATGAAGAACACCAAAAAATTAATGGAGAATTAAGAGAAAAAGTAAAAGAATTAGAAGAACAAGTAGAATATGATAAAACACATATCTATACACCAATGACTATTCAATTAAATTTTATACCAAAACAAAAAATAAAAGATAAAATAGAAGAAATAGAAAAAGAAGAAAATTTGTATGCTAAAACTAATATTATTAGAGTTTTACAAGAACTATTACAGGAGGATAAATAAATGTTAAGTTTTTTATTAGGAATGATTTTAGGAGGCAACCTAGCAATACTTACTATATGTATATTAGCAATAGTGCAAAGAGAGGAATAGTTATGGATATTTTTAAGAAAGAAAATAATAAATTAGCAACAATGCTAGATTGGAATTGCCCTAGATATGTAAAAAGAGTAAAAGGAGATACTGAAAGATTGCATAGGTATTCAAGGAGAAAACTAAAACAAAAATTAAAGGAGGACAAGCAATGACAAATGAGGAGTTTGAAGAGATATTTGGCAATGTACCTTTTGAAAACATAGAAAAGATACAGAAATATATTCAAGAAAATTATATCAGTAGAGAAGAAATAGAAAAATATTTAAGAGATGAGCAAGAAAGATTTGAAGTTTATAAAAGAGAAAGCAAGACAAATGAAAACTTAAAATTAGGTATGTGGAAGCATCTAGGGGCAAAAAATATGTGTGAAAAAATACTGGGCATAGAAAGAAATATAGTCACATTAGATTAGGAGGTACCAAGCAATGACAAATGAACAAAGAGAAGCGATAGAATTTTTAGAATTTTATAAACAGCATTGTCTAAAGAAAGAAATAGAGAATATGGATAATTATGAAATTATACACGATGAAGACTTTGTATCTAAAAATTTAGACACAGTCTTATCTCTAATAAAAGAACAGGAAGAAAGAGAAGAATTGATAAAAGAATATGTACATCAAGAAATAGTAAATTATACAGAAACCATTAGAGATTATATAGATGATGATAAAGAGGGAAATAAAGATTATATAGGAGAGCTAAAAGAAGATAGAGAACATTGGAAAGACATAGAAAAAATATTACAAAACAAACCAAAAGAAGAATTATATATGAATTGGTGGAGGTATGGATTATATGAATGAAGAAGAAAAGAAAGCTATTGAAAGGTTAGAAGAACAACTTAATTTTTGGAAAAAACAAAACATAAAGAATAGTGATTGTGAAATAATCTTAAACCTTATAACTAATCTACAAAAAGAAAATGAAGAAAAAGATAAGATAATATATGAAGTAGCAAAGTCAAATGTAAAATTAAAAGGTTATGAAGTAGAAGAAAAATATATAGATACTACAATTAGATTTTTTACTAAATATGTTAAAAATTTAGAAAGAAATCCACAATGGAGGAATGATAAAAATGAATGAAGAAATCTGGAAAGATATTAAAGGATATGAAGGAATTTATCAAGTTAGTAATTTAGGTAATATAAAGAATGTAATAAAAGATAAAATTAGAAAACCTTGTATAAACCCAAATGGATATAAAATGGTAAATTTATACAAGAATGGGGTTTCTAAAAACCTATTAGTAAATCGCTTAGTAGCAGAAGCTTTTATTCCAAATCCTAATAATTATCCTGTTGTAAATCATATAAATCGGTATATCTACTGATAATAGAGTTAAAAATCTTGAATGGTGTACTCAAAAATACAACATACAACATTCGTTTAGAGTATTAAATAGAAAAGGTTTTGCAGGAAATAAAGGAAACATAAATAAAATAACAAAATCTACAAAACCCCTAATACAATATGATTTAAATGGAAGGTTTATAAAAGTATGGGCTAGCAAAGAAAATGTTTCAAGAGAATTAAAAATAGATAGTGCGACAATAAGTAATTGTTGTAATGGAAAAAGAAAAAGTGCAGGTGGCTTTAAATGGAGATATGTGCAAGATGAAATACCTAGATTAAATTTGGTAATTGATTTAATGGCAGAATATATAAACGAAATAGACGTAAGCGAAGATATTTGCGAAGGAAGAACAATGTGTGACGAAGACTGCGAAAAATGCATAAAACAATATTTTGCAAGATTAGTAGAAAAGGAGTAGAGTATGGAAGTTATAGATTTTATTAAAACAATAAGAGACTTAGAATATAAATTAACATTTGAATTTAGAGAAGGAAATTATTTTCTAAAAAAAGAAATTGTAGATAACGTATATTCAATAGACTCAAAATTATTAGATAGAAAAATAAATAATTGGTTTGTAGATTTTGAAGAACAAGAGATAGTTATTGATTTAGAAAAGGAGTAGTTATGGAAATTAAAACAAAATATGAAATTGGGCAAAGAGTGTGGATAGTTTATAGAAATAGAGGAGAAGTATGTGTATGTGATGACTATATAATAGAAATATGTGTAGGAAAAGATAGACTTTGCTATATGTTAGGAGATTATTGTGATGATGTGGCAGAGGAAAATATTATACTTTATGATGAAACAGATAAGCTAGTAGAAAAAATAAAACAAATTGCAGAAGAAATTAAAAATGAAGAAGAGGAGTGATTTTTTTTGTTAGATGAAAACCAACTAGAAATAGTAAATTCTAATGAACGTAATATTATTGTTGAAGCAGGTGCAGGTTCAGGCAAAACTCGTACTTTAATAGAACGTATTAAAAGATTATTAAATGATGGAGTAGAACCACAAAATATAGTAGCTATTACATTTACTAATATGGCTGCTGAAGAAATGAAAGAGAGACTCATAGATGTTACTGGTATTGGTGATTGCTTTATTGGAACTATACATTCTTTCGCTAATAAAATTTTTAAAAATTCAAATGAAGATTATAAAATTTATACAGATGAAATTGAGAATCAATTTATGCAAGTACTCATTTCTTTATATGCAAAGCATATAACTATGGATAAATTTTTAATGTATAAAGATTTACAACATAAAATAGATTTAGGTGTATCAGATGAAGGAGAATTAAGTTCAATTATGTTGCCTAGCGAAATGCATGAAATTAATATTTTCTTTGGAGATGAAACAAGTAATGAATATCCACAAACTATAAAAACATTATGCAAAAAACATAATGTTATAACATTTGACGAATTACTAAAGAAAACTACAGCATATTTTAAGGAAATAGGAGGAAAGGTTGAATACCTTTTTGTAGATGAATATCAGGATATTGGAACATTAGAGAAAAATTTCTTTAAGGCTTTAAATGCTGACAATTATTTCTACGTGGGCGACGAGAAACAACGGAATTTACCGGCTTTAAACGGACGGGAACGTAAATTATTTCCTAAATCTTATTAAAAGTAAGAATTGGAAAACATATTACTTAAATAATAATTATCGTTCAGGAGAAAAAATAATAGATGTTGCTAATCAAGTAATATGCCAAGCTGATGATATAATAAATATGAAAAGTGTATGTAAATCTGGTAAGCAAGGCGAAGTAATAATAGATAGCAAATTTAAAATAAACCAATATTTACAAAATATAAAAGATTATAAAAACTGGTTTGTTTTAGTTAGAACTAATAAAGACTTAATGAAATTAGAATCTGTTATGTATAATTTAGGTGTTCCATTTGTTTCATTTAGAAAAGGAGAAATGACATTAGATGAAATGAGGAAATGTATGGGAGAAGATAAAATAAAGTTATTAACAATACACACTTCTAAAGGCTTGGAAAGTCCTAATGTTTTATTATGGGGTAATTTTCCAATAAAACAAAAACCATATCTAAGAAATAATGACGAGATTAAGGTTCTTTATGTTCGGTTGTACTAGAGCTATAGATAAGTTAATTATCCTTAATTAAAGGGAGATTTTATGGAACAATATAAGCAAGAATATAACGAATTACTTATTAGATATTATAATGGGTGTGATTACATTAAAAATCACATAGATAAAGCAGATAAGTATATGGATGAGTTACTTAAAATATTAAGCAGAATATATGAAATAGTTGATAATCATCCTGAAATGACTAAAGAAGAAATTTCGAATGGATTTAAGTAAAGGTATTGACATTATATAAACAATGATATATAATGCAAGTAGTGTGGTGGTGGAATAGACAATTTGCGATTTATTCGTGAGTTGGTAAAATTGAACGGAGTGTAAAAATGAATAGTAAACTAAAAAATGGATATCAATCTGAAGAACTTTTCATTTTAGAATGTTTAAAAAATGATATACCTATATCTAAACCTATTTATAATATAGAACCATATGATTTTATAGTTGAAGTAGATAATAAATTTTATAGTGTTCAAGTAAAAAAATCTTGGAAAGATAAAAAAGGATTAAATATAGTTTGTTTAAAGAGTTCTTATCCAAGAAGTAACAAAACAAATATAGTATCAAAGAATTTAAGAGTAGATTTTATAGCAGTTATAACAGATGATAAAGAATGGTATATAATACCTAGAGAACAAATAAAACATATAAAATCAAACATTGCAGTAAGTCAAAAAGGAAATTATAAAAAATATTTATATAATTTTAAATTTTACAAATAAATCTTTATCTATATTAAAAACAGAGGTGCTATTAGACCAGGTAAGTCTGGATATATTGAATAATCGGCTAAGGTTAAATGGGTATTCGGACCAACAGCCTCTTTAACATTTTAAATAACATATTGCGGTAGGGTAGCAAAGGTAGTTTCTTAGTCTCATAAACTAAGGTTTGTCAGTTCGATTCTGACCATCGCAACCAATAGGATATTTACGTTGTGTCAATTGTAAATGTTCTAAAAAAAATATCTTATGTACTAGATAAATAAGATAAAAGCGACGATTTTATGTAGTAAATGATAATTAATGATGTATGCAAGTATTATCCAGTTTAAAAAAACACCTTTCTTAAAGGAAGAAGGAAGAAAGAAGAGCAGAGGGAACAAATATAAAAGTTATTCTAGTTAGACTTTTATATTAATTAGATTAAGGATAGAAAGGCAGCTATCACGCCAGAAATGGTCTTAAAGAGATGTAGGGTACGCCGACCTACTAATCTAATTAATATATGTCCTTAGTGTAATGGTAGCATAACAGTCTCCAAAACTGTTGGTCTAAGTTCAAATCTTAGAGGATGTGCCAGTAGCTGGGTCGCTCCCAGATAAGAGTTGAGTATGATAAATGGAAAGGACTCCTCCGAAAATAAAATCAAAACTTTCCATATATATTCGGAGATAGTGAAATGGTATCACATAGGACTTTGACTCCTATATTGTTAGTTCGAGTCTAGCTCTCCGAACCACCCACGAAAGTTTGTATAGAAGCTTGGGAAGCACTTTATAGTTAGTTAGAAATCTATAGAGGTAGCTGCTGAAACTAACACTATACTGATTTTTGGACCTGCGAGATGTGGTGCAAAATAAGAACATTAAAGAAATTCTCTCGCAACGTATAATAATAGGAGGAAATAATATGAGAAAATTTGAGACAGTTCAAAGACTTAAAGATGAAATTTTTAATAATACAGATAATATTATTTTATGCAAACTTCCAGAGAGAAGTACAAAACATTCAGCAGGGTATGATTTTTTCTGTCCAAAAGATACAGTTTGTAAATCTCATCAAATAACAATGGTTAAAACTGGTGTTAAAGCTTGTATGGAAGATGATGAAACTTTACTTCTATTTAACCGTAGCTCTAATCCAAAGAAAAAAGGCTTAGTTATACTAAATGGAGTTCGGGGTTGTAGATGCAGACTACTATAATAACGTAGACAACGAAGGAGAAATAGCAGCATTATTTTACAATATGCTAGACGAAGATGTTGTATTAGAAGCAGGAGATAAAATGATGCAAGGAATATTTGTTAAATATGCTATTACAAATGATGATAATGCAGAGGGACAACGTGAAGGTGGATTTGGTTCTACTGGAAAATAAACTAATGATTAAAAAGGTGAGTAAGTATGGAAGAAGTTTTTTGTGAACGAATTTGCTCTGTGTGTCAACTAAAAGATAAATGTAAAAAAGATATTAAGTATAAAAGAAGTGGAGAAATAGACATTTATTATTGCTCCTCTTATTTGAAAGACACTAAAAAAGTTATTCCGTACACAAAACCTATATTTGTAGATAACTTATCAAAATTAAAATAGATAGCATAATCTTATGCTATTTATTTTTTTTAAAGGAGATATTATGGTAAACAGAGAACAATTATTAAAATTCATTCCAAAACCTAAAAATGAAGATGTAATTATTTATGATACTGAGTTATCAGATTTAATTGATATTGATGTTTTTCAAGAATATGAAAAAACAATTTATCCATTTTTAAATAAACAACAAGAATTTCATTTGATTCAGGCTAAAATAAAAGAAATGGAAAAGTTTGTAAATAATGTATATTTATTTAATACTTCTTGGTCCAAAGAAGATTATTTAATAAGATTAAAAAATGCAAAAAAGACTTATTCTACTGCATATAAAGAAATAAATAAAATAGAAAACAATATTTCTGTTTTAAATAAAAAATTAGATGTAATGAATGAAAAAATTGCTATACAAGAAGCAAAAGAAAAAAAGAGGATAGAAGATAGAAAAAATACTATTGATGAAGAAATTGAAGAAGATAAAAAAACATTAGAAAATTTAAAAGAAAAATTATCCTTTTATACTTTACATAAGAAAATTCTTAATAAAGAAATTGAGAAGAATGAAGAAGAATTTAACTTTTTATCTAAAATGCAAGCTGATTTAAAAAAAGGTGAATATCAATGTAAATTTTGTGGTTGTTATGTTCCTGTTAATACAGAAAACTCTCATATATATAAAAGATTGGAGAAAAATTTTGCAGAAAATAAAAGTGACTTAAACAATTTATTAAATAAACAAGAAGATGTAGACAAAGAAATTGCTTTTTATGAAAATGAAATTTCTAAAGTAAAAGCTAGATTAAATAAT
This sequence comes from uncultured Clostridia bacterium, assembly GCA_944372505.1. Classification (GTDB taxonomy): domain Bacteria; phylum Bacillota; class Clostridia; order Christensenellales; family UBA1242; genus Caccovivens. The sequence goes on from CALVZK010000005.1 coordinate 53,431, forward strand.
AATATTGAATTTAAAAAAGAAAGTAGTAACTTTTATATTAAAAAGACGGTTGAGGTTTTAAAATTAGAGGCTTTGAGAGATGAAATAATAAGCAATATATCTGAACAAGAAAAAGAGCTTAAAAGCAAACCTCAGCTTAAATCGAACTATTATACTGAATTAAAAAATAATATTGAAAAATATGAATTAAGTTTACAAAATTTAGATAAGATTGCAGAATTTAAAAAAAGTATAAAAGATGATATAAACAATTATGATATGTTAAAAAAAGAATTAACTGAACTTTATAATAAATTAAATAAATATAAAAGCTTTATTACTATATACTATAAAATATGTGAAAGAAAAGCTAATGAATATTTGGGAAATGATTTTAAATTTAAACTCTATCAATTTGACGACTTAGTATTTAAACCTATCTTCGAAGTAAAATACAAAGATATCGAATATACACAATTAAGCGAAGAAGATAGAGATGAATGTAATAAAATTTTTAATGAAAAAATTTCAATTTTTTATTAAAATCTATTGCATTTTTATTGGTAGTAATATATAATTATTACGGAAAGGAGAGGTAGAAATGAAAACTATTTATAAAGCAAATAGTGATATAAGGCTAGAATTAGAAAGATGTAATCTAACCTATTCTGATATATTAGAGTTCATTCCAAACTTTTCTCATATAAATAGGATAAGTGAAGAGCTTGCAAAGCCATTATCAGAGGAAAGAAAAAAAGTTTATTTGTTGGCAATAAAAAAAGCAAAGCAAAAGAAACTTGATATGTTAAGTAAAATTTATAATGAATAAAGGAGCAATTATGAAAATTAGTAAATTAAAAATTGAGAATTTATATGGTATTGAAGAATTAGAATTAGGAGATAAATCTGTAGAACTCACAGGCAGTAACGGTGTAGGAAAATCATCTGTAATTGATGCGATTAGACTTGCATTGACTAACAATAGTAAAAGAAAATATATTGTAAAGAATGGTGAAAGAGAAGGCAGAATATATGTAAAACTAGATGATGGAATTACTATTGACAGAAAAAAAAGAACTGATAAATCTGATTACAAATCAATAAAAGATGTAAATGGAAATGAAATAAATAGTCCAGAAGCATTTTTAAAAGATATATTCACACCTTTGCAATTAGAACCTGTTGAGTTTTTAAATATGTCTGAACAAGAACAAAATAGAATATTACTTAACTTAATAGACTTTAAAGAAGATAAAACTGAATTTATTAAAAAGAATTTTGGAGAATTACCTTCTTGGGTAAATTATAATGACTCTATATTAGAAATATTAAATCAAATCCAATCAAAAGATGGTGAATATTATCAAAACAGAGAAGAAATAAATAGAAACATTAGAAATGGTTTAGCTATTATAAAAGATATTGCTAAAGATATCCCAGAAAATTATGATGCAGATAAATGGAAAAACTATACTTTATCTGACAAGTATGAAGAACTTAATAAAAAGAAAGACCATAATAATAAAATAGATAGGTCTATAGATTATAAATCAAATTATGATAATACTATAAAAGGATATAAAGGAGAATTAGATTCTGAATTAGCCAATATAAAAAGTATTAAAGAAGCTAGAAAAAAGAGATTAGAGGATTCAATTATTCAACTTAAAAATCAAATAGCTTTATATGAAAAAGACTTACAAAATTTAGATAATGAATTTTTACTAGAAGAAAATAAAGCACAAGCAACATATAATGAAGAAGTCGCAAAACTAGAAGAAAATATTAAAATAGCAAACGAATGGGCTGCAAAAGAAAAAGAAGATACAGATACATTAGAAAACGAATTAAAATTAGCAGAAGAAATGAAAGGTCATCTAAATGAATATGACAGAATGATAAGTATGCAAGCTAATGTAGATAGCTTAAATTCACAAAGTGAAGAACTAACTAAAAAAATAGAACTTGCTAGAGAATTACCTGGAAAAATATTAAAAGAAGCTAATATTCCAGTTAAGAATTTAACAGTTGAAAATGGTATTCCTCTTGTAAATGGATTGCCTATTAATGGATTATCAGAAGGAGAAAAATTAGATTTATGCATAGATGTTACTTTGGCAAAAGAAAATACTTTAAAACTAATTTTAATTGATGGTATAGAGAGAATGTCTGATGCTAATAAGCAAAAAATATATGAAAAATGCAAGAATTGTGGAGTTCAGGTGATTTCTACAAGAACAACCAATGAAGATACATTGACAATTATAGAATTATAGGTGATATATATGGGTGCATACAATTTTAAAGATTTAACAGGTAAAAAATTTTATTATTTATTAGTCTTAAATAAAACAAGAAAAGATAAAAATGGTCATTGGTATTGGAAATGTAAATGTGATTGTGGGAATATAAAAGAAATATTAGGTAGTCATTTAATACAAGGAAATGTTAAAAGTTGCGGTTGTTATAATTCTAAAAGAGCTAGTAAATTTTGTAAAGATAAAACTATAATTCCCAATAAAAGAATAATGTATATATGGCAATCAATAAAACAAAGATGTTATAATCAAAAGTCAATTTCTTATAAAAATTATGGAGCAAAAGGAATAAAAATATGTGATGAGTGGAAGAATAATCCGAAACTTTTTTATACTTGGTCTATAAAAAATGGATATAGAGATGATTTAACTATTGATAGAATAAATAGCGATAAAGATTATTGTCCTGAAAATTGTAGATGGGTTGATTGGAAAACTCAAATGAGAAATACAAATCGTAATGTTATTATTACTTATAAAGGAGAAACAAATTGTGTTAAATATTTTATAGATAAATATAATTTAAATAAATTTGCTATTTATTCAAGACTTAGAAAAAAATGGAATGTAAAAGATGCTATTGAAAAACCTGTAAAAGAAAGGAGAAAAAAATGAATTTAAATTTAGATAACTATTATTCAGTTGAAGCAAACAAAGAATATATGAGTGTTAGCCAATTTAAAAACTTTAAATTGTGTGAAGCAAAAGCAATGTATGATTTAGAAAACGATTTTCAAGAAGAAAAACAATCATTTCTTGAAGGACAACTTTTTGAAGCTCTAGTTTCAGGAGATGCAAATTTATTTAAAGCACAGCATCCAGAACTACTTTCAACAAGAGGTGCAACTGCTGGGCAAATAAAATCTGAATTTAAAAAAGTTATAAATGCATCTGAAAAGTTTAATGACCAAGTTTTCTTTAGAGACATTATAGATAGATGTGAAAAGCAGATTGTTCTTACAGGAGAAATAAAAGGTATCAAAGTAAAATGTATGCTAGACCTGTTTGACAAAAAGGCAAACTCTATTTATGATATAAAGTGTATGAAAGACTTTAAAGAGCAATGGAATAAAGATGAAAAAGCATATATGCCTTGGTATTATACTTATGGATATGTATTACAATTAGCAGTATATAGAGAAATCGTAAGACAAAACTTCGGAGAGCCAAAAGAAATAGGACTAATTGCAGCAACTAAAGAAGAAATACCAGACATACAAGCTTTATCATTTGACTCATCTTTATTAGATTTAGAGCTAGAACAATTTAAAAATGATATAGAAAGATATGATAAAATAAAAAAAGGTATTGAAGAACCAGTAGCTTGTACATTATGTTCTTATTGTAAAGAACATAAAGTAATAGATAGTTTTAAGGAGGTGAAATAAATGTTTGTTAGAGATATAATTAATTTTTCAATAGAAAATAATTTTGCAATAAGATTTGATGAAAATAATAAAGAATCTTATCGTGTATTTAAAACTATTTTAAATGAAAATGATACTATGATGCCTCGTTTTGAAGAATTATATACGCCATTTTTCTTAAAAATTTCAGAATCAGAAGCTGGAAGAGAAATAGAATTTACTAAAAAAGTATTTAATCAACTTTATTATAAGGTAGATTTTTTAACGAATTGTTCTATTGATGATTTTCTTAAAAGTTTACCATCTGAAAATAATATTTATCTTGATAAATATAATGAAGAAAAGGAGAAAAATAAAAGTATGAAAATATTAGATGTTTATAAATCTAAAGAAGAAGATAGAATTGATATGGAATATGATTTAAAAATAGTCCAAGTACAAAAAGAAGATGAAATTCAGAAGGTTTTAGCAGATGCTAAAGAAAAAATAGGAAATATTTTAAAGTCTGAAAATAGAGAATTAGATATTAGTTTACCAACTCTTTATACTGAAAATACTAACACAAAAGTTAATGATTTATTACAAGATAAAGAAACCCAATTAAGAGAATTAAGACATACTTGCAATGAAGTAGATGCATTGCTTGATATAGCAACTACTTATGATGAAAAAATGGAAATTTTACAGAATTATGATATTATAGATAAAAAATCTGGTAAAATGAAGTAAACATATAAGGAGGTGAAATAGATGTCTAAAGTAATATGCATCGCTCGGTGAAAGTGGTTCTGGTAAAACAACTTCAATGGAGAAATTAAATCCTAAAGAAACTTATTATATTGATTGTGATAAAAAAGGACTTTCTTGGAAAGGTTGGAAAGAACAATATAATTCAGAAAATAAAAATTATTTCGCTACAGATTTTCCAGAAGATGTAGAAAAAATAATAAAAGGAGTAAGTGAAAAACGCCCTGAAATAAAATATATTATTGTAGATACATTAAATGGAATTATGATTGGTGATGAAATGAGAAGAGCTAAAGAAAAAGGTTACGATAAATGGACTGATTTAGCTACTTCTGTTTGGAATATTGTTGACTCAGCATATAGTTATAGAGATGATTTAACGATTATATTTGTTTGCCATACTCAAACAGAAAGAACAGATGATGGATATTCATTTACAAGAATAAAAACTAGTGGCAAAAAATTAGATAAAATTAACTTAGAAACTAAATTTACATCAGTTTTAATAGCAAAAGCAGTAGATGGAAATTATGTGTTTGAAACTAAAGCAAATAAAAGTACTGCTAAAACTCCTAAAGGTGCATTTGATAAAGATATTATACCAAATGATATAACTTTAGTTATTGAAGCATTAAAGGATTATTGATATAAAAAATTAAGAATATTATAATATTTAAGGAGGAAATTTAATTATGAAGAAATTTTCAGGCTATGAAGAAGCTAGAACAAATGAATTTGGAAATTATGAAAGGTTAAAATTAGGTCCACATTATTGTAAAATACTTGAAGCTAAGGTTGAACAATTAAAGACAAAGGATAATAAGCCATTTGAGCAATTACAATTAAAAATTGATATAACTGAACCTGATGAACAAGCAGGATTTTACAATAGAAAATTTCAAGAAGATGCTAAACTAGATGCATTAAATGCTAAATGGAAAGGATTTTATAGATTAACTGTTCCAGAAGATAATTCAGAACAATTTGTAAAAGATAATTTTAAAACTTTAATTACATCTATTGAGAAATCTAATCCAGGCTATAAATGGAATTGGGAAGAGAATACTTTAGTTGGAAAAATATTCTGTGGTGTATTTGGTATAGAAGAATTTCTTAATACTAATGGAGATAATATACCTCTTACTAGATGTAGATTTATAAGAAGTACAGAAAATATGGATAAAATTCCTATCCCTAAAGTTAGACTTGCAGATAAATCTACTATAGACTATGAAGAATATAAGAAAAAAAGAGAAGAAGAAAGAGAATCAAGTAATACTTCTTCATCAAATACTCCTGAACTTCATAAAATATCTGATGATGACCCACTACCATTTTAATAAAAGAGCGACATTTTATAATGTCGCTTTATTTATTAAACATCTGTAGCATCTTTAAACATATCTAAAGTCTTTAAATAATCATAAGCCTCTTCAATAGTTATTGACTCTTTGTATGGCATATCTATAAATGTAGTATTTATAAAAATATTTACTTCATCATTAGTATTTTGTTTTTCTTTATTTCTTTGTGTAGCATCTATATAACTACCAACTTCTATAGTTATTGAATTATTTACTAGTATATTTGTATTTACAATTCTGTGATATTTCACAATTATTCCATTGTCTAAAGTAATTGCCTTTTGTAATGCCATAATATTACCTCCTTATTTCCATCCAAGGACTTTTACTATACTTATCATGTTTGTTGAAGTATCTACAGTTACACTGTCGTCATCTAATCTGATTTCTGAATATGATTCTGGAGTTATTTTAGTGCCACTTATACTTAATTTTGTGGATTTAAAATAAGCTCTTCCACTCGAATTAGAAGGATTAGATGTGAGGAGGACAACATCTTTTCCGTTAGGATTTGGTACTTTTGTACTACTATAAAATCCGTCGTTATTCTTATAAAATATTTCAAGGTAATAATAATTATCTGATGTATCTGACAATGTAATAGTTCCTGTACTACCAGAATTATTTTCATATAGGACTATATCTCCTATCTGTAATCTTCGCCAAGTTGACCAACCTTCTGAAAATTTTGTTCTAACATAAATTTGATAATCGTTTTTATCAGCTGTTCCATATCTATACCATATTTGTTTTACTGTATTTTCATCATTGCTCATAACTCTTAACCAACCATTTACGCCAACTGGAATATTAGTTGGAGTATAAGTACTTGAAAAATAATACATACCTGTTTCTGTATAGTTATTTAAATTAGTATTAGCAGTAGTTACTCTTTGAACATTAATTTGTTTAATTAGTGATAATATTTCTGCCTCTATATCCATTGGGTCACTTTCTCCTACTTGTAAATGTCCCCCTAGTGTTGTATCGTATATACCTCCAAAACAAACCCCTTGGTCTTTTACTGCACTCATTAAAACTTTACCACTATTAACTTGTATTTCTTCTACATCTTCTGATAATTCATCAGTTACTTTTATTTGTACATCATATTCTACACCTAAACTAAAGCCACTTATACTAGATGATGATAAGGTTTCTTTAGTTTCAAAAGTACCATTTGTTGTATCTATATCAAATAAATACTTAATACTTTGCCAAGAACCCCAAGTTGATGAACTACTTTGCTTTTTTCTAAACTGGATTGTTTTTATAGAATTTGTTACATCTCCAAAGTCAACATTATCATATTTTCCATTTGCAGTTATTATAACGCTAGTTCCAATACCATTTTCTCTATGTACGTCAATACTTTGTAATAAAACTTCTGTATAATCTATTACATCTAATGATTTTGTTACACTTGTTTGATTATTTCTACTATCTATAGCATAAACACTTATAGTATTACTATTTACATTGTTTATTGTAGTAGTTACAGTAGATGAGCTAGAATAGTCCAATGATTTACTAGCACTTCCAGCAACAACATTATAAGATTTAGCTGTTGCACTATTTTTTGTGGTCATTTTATTAGCTGATGTAATAGTAACTTTTGCGTTGCTATATTTTTTTACATATTTAGTTGAATCTCCTGTTAAAGCTAATACTGTTGCATTTGTATCTTCTACATCAAAATTGGAGAATGTAGGGTTTGAGTTTCTTACATTAGCAGTAAAATTAACTGAACTTGAACCAATATTTGTGTTTCCACTATATGTTGTAAGTGTTACTGTACCAGTTCCTCTATTAGCATTAGGAATTTTTGCATATAGTTCACTTGTATTCCAAGAATAACTTGCTCCTATATTAGTTTGAGTTCTAACAGTAGTTCCATTAAACTTTATTACTGCCGTATGTGTAAAGCTACTTGATGCTCTGTTTGTATTAATAGTAATTGTACTTCCAATATAAAAATTTGTACTACTCATAGAAACTTTAGATGTTCTGGGAATTTTAGTTAATTTTTTACTTGTACTTTTGCTGATAACACCATTAGGTAATGTACCAGTCATACCAGTTTTTATGCTAAAACTAGCAGAAACGGTTTTTTCTCCAACAGAGTTATGTGTTACAGTTACAGTTTTACTAAATAATGTTTTAGTGGTATTTTCGGGGAACGTAGCAGAAAAACTATAATCTTTTCCGTCTATTGTTAATGTTCCTGTTCTAGTATAATAATCATAACTTGGTCCTGACATAGTTGCAGTTCCTGTTACAGTAATCGAACTTGTATTATTAGCAATATTTTGTGAATTTTGTTTTATTGATATAGAGCCTGAAACAGCCATATTTTATCTCCTTTCTTTAATATAATAAAAGCGTATCCGTATTATTAATAATTTGATGTTCAAAAGAATAACCTCCTATTGTTATACCATCTTCAATTTCTGCTTTTTTAAAATGTCCTTTATCTTTATCTATTTGAAATACCATCATTTCTTTATAAGTAGCAAGAATTTCATCTTCGTCAATGTACATAATATTTTGACCAGATTCAATGCTGAATCCGTTCTCATCCATTTTAAATCTTTTTCCGTATGTTTCACCAGGATATTGAGTCCAATTTGTTGCTACTCTGTTATATTCTAATTTAATGTCTGCTACTTGATAAAAACCTTGCAAAGGTACTATATATGGTAATTGTGGTAAACCTATTAATGCACCAGTAGGTAATAAAGAACTAGGAATTGGTAATGTTTCCCATTCAACAAACTCTGTATCATTGTACTTAGCTCTTTTTACTAAATCTGTAGTTTGATTATTCCAATATAAGCCTTTAACTGGTGTTGGCTCTGTATCACCAGTATACACATTAAAAGCAGGATAAAAAGTAAATGTAGGAAACATTGTTTTTATTTGCATATCATCGAAGTTTACAGTTGTTTCATAATAAAATCCATAAATTAATCTAAATGTCCATATATTTCTAGTAGTATGTTCATAAAGGCTCATTGTAGTTTGCATTATTTCCCAAGATGATGTTTCTGTGTTATATTGTTTTGGTAAGTATATAGTAGTATCTAACCAAGGCATAGATGTATCACTTGGAGCCGTCTGACTTGCAACTACTTCTATAAAATCAGTTTTCTTTGGAACTTTAATAGTGTGAACTATTTTTGTTAAATCTGTTGCATCATCAGGTGTATAAATCATTGCTGGCTCATATATTGAGTAAGGTATTTCAAATGCTGGTAATTCTTCTAAATGTAAAAACATAATACCAATATAGATTTGTCCCATTGTACAATTATTTTTTAATGAATAAGAAAAAGTAACATATTCTTCTTCATTGTTAAGTGGTATACCATCAGCTACGCAAAAAATGTGGGAAACACTAAAATCATCTTTTCCATTAAACATTATAGCTCTTCCACTCATAGTTTTTTCTGCTGCTCTTGTACCATCAACAAAGTTCTCACTAGAACTTACATTTTCCAAGAAATTTGTTGCATTTTGTAACGCTTTTCTGGTTTGTATAGATTCTCTCCAACTTCCATCTTCATAATAATACATTTGATTTTCAACATAGCCTTGATAGTTAGATGTACAATACCAAAAGTCTCCTTCTGTTGGGTTTTCAGGTGGAGTATCGCTTTCAGTATAAGCACTTCTTATAGCAGAAAGCCAGAAATTAGTTCCATTTATCATAGCACTATTCTTTATTAAATTGTTTCCACCTACTTTAGATATAGCTATACTTAATTCTTCAGAAGTTTGTTGTATATTATTTAAAGCTTGTTCTGTACTTTCTCTTACTTCTTCAACATCAGAAGTAATTTCTCCTACAGAAACAGTTAGACTAGAAATTAGTTCTGACTGTGAAACAATTTCATCGTTTAAATTATCCACATTAGTTATTACTTGCGCTACACTTGCTTTTATCGCATCGTCTGCTTGTATTAATTCTGATTTTGTATTTACTATAGTTTCATCTATCTGTAATATTACATTTGTTAAACTTTCACCATTTTTATAATATACTACTACTCTGTTAGAATTTAATGTTCCATCATTTATGCTATTTGTGGCTTGAACATTCTTTTTGAATATATCTGTACTATCTAAAGTTATATCGCTTAATTCTATTACTGCATCAGAATAATCCCATAGTCCATATTCAAAATCTACAACTCTTAATTGTTCTGTCTCTGTACTATATTGAAAATTTATAACATCTACAATATCATTTAAATCAAGAGTTTCTAATTCATATCCAGGAACTTTTTGTAATAATACCATTTGTACCGTTAATTCTTTTCTAGGTTTACATAGGTCTTTTAATTTTCTTTCTCCCCATCTTTTAAGCTGCTCTTGGTCTGTTATATCTGCATTATTTTCTATTCCTTCTAAAACAGAATCAGTATACTCAAAATTGGTTACCCATTCACTTCCATCATTTACATTCTTTATATTAAGTCCACCTTCTCCAAGAGGACACAACTTTGTAATTATTTTATTATTATGTATTTTTTCTAGGGACTGCATATTCTTTTGATACTTTACTTCATATCCTGAATATGGCAAATATTTAGTTTCATCTCTATGATGAACTACTTTATTTAAGCTATCAAAAACTAAGATTCCTCCCCATATTTCCTGAACTTTTAATATATTTTCATATATATCAATCTGGTCAGTTTCTAAGTCAAAAGTTCCTTCAACGTCACAAGTCCCTGTGGTCCAACCTGTTCCATATAAAAGTCCATCAAGAACATACCCAGATGTTCCTTTTTCGTGATAACTATATACTTCATTTCCATTATTCTTTAAGCCTAAATCTCCATTAGCTAAAATTACTACCATAAAAGTATCGATATTCTCAAAGCCTGTTGTTGAGTTCCAAGCTCTAACAAATTTTCTTGATAATAGTTTTTGTCTTTCATAAGCTATAACTGATACTAAATCTGAATTATCCTCACTAATAGTTTCTGTAAAACATCCTTCAAAATTAGTAGAATACATTTTATCTTCTACTAAATATAAATTCTCTGGATTTTTTATCATTTCCCATTTTGGGTTTTTTTGACTGATTGAAAAGGAGAATGTTGTTTCAGCATTTTGTGTTTTATGAACTCTTGGATTTATAAGAGTATCTTCATCATCTTTTTTAAATATAGTTATAAGAGTTTCATTTTTATCAAAAACATAAACTATTTCTGGGTCTACTACAAAATCTTCCAAACTAACACCTCCTCATTATAATTTCAAGTCAGACCATCTTACACTTACTTGTCTATCTTCATCAATTCCACTTGAAACTTTCAAAATATTATTTCCGTTTTGAATTTTTGGAAATTCATGATTATAATATCGCATAGCATTTGTTTCAGTTCCTTCTCTATTTATCATAGTTACAGTTGACTTATTACTATCTATTACTAATTTTGTATTAGATAATAAAACATTATCATAAAACATTTCATAGTCATTTAAATAAATTTTAGGAGTTTGTGCAGGACCTTCTATAACAAATACTGCACCCACTTCTTTTATTGTATTACTCTCTTTTTCTCCATTTCCAAGAATATAAGATTCATCTATATCTTTAGCATAAGATGAAGAACTTTTTAAAGGTATAGAAAATTGTAAATGTTTTGGATAATTAGTAGTAGTTAGCTGACCATTATATTTAACATCATAATATTTTCCTTTACTTTCTAACTTTAACTTTATTGTATTATTTTTTATAGAGTTTAAGAATTTATTCATTTTAGTTTCTTCTGCATATTTTTCTTCTGGTGTTAAATTATCTTCTGTATAACATACAATATTAAAAGGTATTGGATTATATGTCGTGTTTAAAGGTATATCTCCATCTCTTCCAGGTACACTTACAGCCGTTTCTACAGCCTCTGGCATAGAAGGTATATCACTTTCACTATAACTAATTAAACACTTTATATCATAATCTGGAACTACAAAATATCCATTACTATCTAAAGAAGCTTCAAAAGTTGTTGTAGTATCAATTATTTTACTTACATCATAATCAAGAATTGGGTATACATCAGGTAAGATTATATTCGTTGTATCATCATAAAGAATTATGTTTTGTAGTTGGTTTAATACAGTTATTTGTGATTCTGTGCAAGGTAGCTTGGTTGGTGTGGCTAATTCATAATATATTCCCACATCGTTGTTCTGTAAAAATGTTTTCATTCTATCTGCTGTATCGTAATTTGTATTAAATGTTCCTATGCAGAAACTTTGTCCTGTCTCCCAACCACATATTCCTTCGTTTTCATGCCATCTACTATCTATACGTTTAAAATGAGTACATAAAATTTTTAAATACTCACCAGATTTTCTATCTGTAACTAGGTTATATGCGTTATATCTTCTAAATTCTCCATTAGAGGTATTTAAACTTACACCTAAATTCTCTACTTCTCTCGTATTAACATAACCAAACGTATGCACTTCTTTCCACCCGTCTGCCTCTTTTACGAAGTAATCGCCACTTAGCATTGGCTTTTGTATGTCTAAGATGTAGCTTGACTCTTGATATTTTACATACTTGATGTCTTCTCTTGCAACATTTCCCATTACTAAAATTATGTCTGAGAAATTTATTTCATAATCTGTAGGTAATTCGGAGCCAGAATAAATAATTAATTTTGTTATACCTTTTTCTGCATAAAAAGTTTTATATTTTTCACTACCAATATCTTCAACTCTTTCTTTGTTGGTACCATATTTTAAACTTATTTGTCCAAAATTGTGTGAATTATGTAATAAACTATATTGACCAGCAGGTAAATTACAATTAATTTCAATAGAAGGGGCTTGCGTATTAGTTCTATGCACCTTTATTATCCCATTCTCTTTGTCTATTTCTGTTATTTCGGTATTATATAAAGCAACTGATTTGCTTAAATCTATTACATTTTCTGTTAATTTCTTTACCTCAACAGAGCCTTGTCCGTATGGACTATAAGATGTGTCTCCTTCACCAAATATCAATTTAATATTTCTAATGTAGAAAGTCGCTACTGTGGCTGATTTATTATAAAAGAAAATCGTACAATTTTCAGCATTGTTAAAAGTAATATAAAAACGTTGCCACTCATTCGTTAAACTACTTGATTTTGTATTACCTCTTTTGCCATAAGACAAATCAATATTACTATCAGCTTTAGCATCAAAACTATATGTTATAGTTTTACCTGAAATTAATTCACTTAATTCAGCTGAACTTGCTATTGAATTATCTAAAAATATTCCGACAATTTGAGATAGCAATAGTTGTTACTTTTATTTCTGTGCCTGTTGCTTCTTTCTTTGCAGAATTGTTCACTACAAAATTATTATAGATTATATCTTTGAATATATTCACATTATCCCCCAATGCTCTAACAGGGCTTGGATAATCTAGACTAGGACTATTAGGTATAAAATCGTGCCAAGTTAAATCTGCTCCTTTGTTTACTCCAAAAACTTCACTTGTGTCTGTAGAGTGAGTAAAAGTAAGTGTTGCGTATTTTACTGTTTTGCTATCGTCTAAATTATTTACTATAGTTCTAGTAATAGCATCTGTTACATCGTTTATTGATGCTCTTCCTATATAGTTCTTGTCTGCATCATAATATCTAACTCCACAAGTAAATGTACCAGCTTCTTTTTTTACAATAGATATTTGTGTTTGTCCTTCTACATCTATGTAGTCAGTACTTCTCATCTGTGATGCATTATCCGTTTTTTCTCCTGTGTTATAATTCCACGCACCCAGCTCAAGCTTTCCGTTGAAAATATTTTCTGCTGTTTCAGTCACTTTTTGATAGTGATTACCAGAAACTTTATTAACTTTCATTTTAGATTCAATACTATTTATTGTAATAATATTACTATCATTTACCATATTTTTTCTCTCCTTATTCTATATTAATTATAACATAAAAGAATAGCATAATAAATACTATTCTTCTGGAAATACTATTTCAATAGCCTCTTCTACAGAATGAGCAAATCCTGCTAAGGCATTACTATCCTGCATAGCTTTAATAAAACGTTCTTGTTCTGGTCTTGCTTTTCCATCTTCACATTTTACTTCTATATAAAAACACTTTCCATCAACGCTTCTATGTCCTTGTAAATCTGATTGTCCTGGAAAACCAATTCTAATTTTTTCTCCATAAGGAGTATAAAATAATCCACTATTAGTTCTATGTACTTTACATCCTCTTTTGCATAATTCTACAATAATTTTATTTTGAAGCATTGTTTCCTTTTTCATTTTTCCACCTATTCTTTCTTCTATCCACTGGTTTTGTAAAAGCATCTTCTATAGTCCATTTTCCTTTCAGTCTATTATATAACGATGAAAAAGAAATATTAATGGGTAATTTTTCTGCCCATTCAGCAAGTGTATGTCTTTCTCCATTATATTCTATAACAATATTATTTCTTCTATTATTAGCTTGTTCTTTTGCAGTAGCCCATCTACAATTAGAAGGTTCATAATTACCATTTACGTCTATTCTGTCAATTGTCAAATCATCTCTATATCCATTTTTCATAGCCCAGTTATAAAAAGACATAAAGTCATTTTTCCATTCTTCACAGACTTTTATTCCTCTTGCACCATAATCTTCGTATTGTATATTTGAACAATCATAACATCTGTAAATTATATGATTATAGCATTTATATAATCTTGTTCTACTTAAATAATGTTTTCCAATTTTACCTCCTATCTTTCCCATTTTAACGAAATTATTTTTTTCACATCCACAACTTTTAGTATGACCACTATTTAAACTACTCGTAGCAACATAAACTTCATTTCCACAATCACATTTACATTTCCATAAAATATTTCTATTTATATTTCTTTTATTTGTATATTCTAATACAGTTATTTTTCCAAATCTCATTCCAGTTAAATCTTTAAATTTTCTCATAGTCCCCTCATTTCTTATATAAATGTAATCTTTTAGCTTGAATTATAGCCCAGCCAGGCTTATATCCAAATCTTTTTCCCATTTCTACCAATTCGTAAAAGTTTTTACATTCCTCTGGGTTCTTGTAATTTTTAACTTTTTCTGCTGTTCTCTTCATTATTTCTTGTCTTTTTCTTTCCTTTTCTTCTTCTACTTTTTTTAATTGTATTTCTTTTATGTTTTGTATTTCTATAGCTGTAGGCTCATATACTGCTCCACAATAAGGACACACAGGAGCAGTTTCAAAAGTAGAAAAGCAATTCTGACAAATTCTTATTTTAAAACTGCCATCTTCATTTTCATTATAATATTCTTTTACTTTGCTGCTTAAACTCCATTCTCTATCATCTGTAGGCATACCGTGTCTAAATACATTTCCTACATAATCTATTATTATAGCTTTTTTTCCTTCTACAGGAGTTAAAACTCTACAAGCTTGTTGAATATATAAAGGTAAAGATAATGTTGGTCTTAATAATAGTCCTACATTAGCAGATGGAAGTGTTATGCCTTCTGAAATTAAATTACAATTGCATAATATTTTAAACTTATGTTCTTTAAATTCATTCATTATTTCTTGTCTTTCATTTTCAGGTGTAGAAGCATCCATATGTTTAGCAAGTATTCCAGCTTCATTAAACATATCACATACTTGCTTAGAATGATTTATATTAATACAATATGCTATTGCCTGTTGGTCTTTTCCTAATAATTTATAATACTTTAAAATATCTCCATAAATCTTCTTTGCAGACATTTTATTCTCTAAGTCTTGTGTATTATAATCTCCACAACTTTTTCTTACATCACTAAAGTCTACATCTAAATTAGGCGCATAATAATCATAATCTGAAATCTGTCCTCTCTTAATTAGCTCTTTAGCACTTATTCCAGTAACAATAACGTCTGCTAAGTCAAGTGGCTTACCATCTAATCTCGAAGGCGTGGCAGTAAAAAGTACTCTTTTACAATTATAATATTCACAAACTTTTCTATAAGAACTTGCTCCTGATATATGAGCCTCATCTATTATTATAAGGTCTACTTTTCCGTGCTCTCCAAGATGTCTTACCTCTGTAAATACTGATTCAATTCTAGTTAAATTATTATTTAATTCTAAGTTTTCAAACAGTTCTTTGTGTTGTTCTATTAAAGAGTTTCTATGTGCTAATATTAAAACGTGATTACCTTTTTCATTAGCCGATTCTGCTATAGCTGCCATTATATAACTTTTCCCGACTACGGCAAGGCAAAACACACAAAGGTCCATTATAACCTTCTCTAAATGCATCTTTTAATTTCTCATACAACTCTTCCTGATAATCTCTAAGCTTTATCTTCATTTTTTAATATATCCTCTATAACAATACTTCTTACATATTGACTTACATTACTATATTTTTTTATAGCTTTTTCAACAATTTTTTCTTTAAGCTTTTTAGGAACTTTTATAATAATACAATCATCACATCTTGTATCTTTTATGTCAAGTTTATTTATATCCATTTAAGTCTCCTCCTATTTTATTATTTATTGATTATTATATCAATATTATTTTTTAATGTCAATATACCATTAATACAATATATTATCTTTAAAATATTTTTCTATAGTCGACTAGAGAAAATTATTAAAAATATTATATAATAAAAATAAGGAGTGACTATTTGCCTATTAGTAGTCACTTCTAAATAGGTAGTTTAAAACGCTATCTATTTTTTTAGGCAAAAAAAGAAAGCTTTATATAATAAGCTTTCTTTTTATTTATTATACTTTCTTACAATAGTCTAAACAAATCCAGCCTGATGGAATTTTACCCCAATTATCGTTTACTTCTGATACATCACATTGTACGCCATTTACAAGACCATTGGGTTTGCTTCCACTTTTCTCATAAACTTGTTTTTGTGCATTTGTAGTTAGTTGACTATATCTTAACCAATCATAATCTGTACTTGGTCCAGTTCTAACTGTTAATACATCGCAAGTTACTTCGTATCTGCCTGTAGTATATTTAGATGATGTAGTTTTATCACTTGATGTGTTCTTTTCTTTATAATCTGTATAATCTAAACATACCCAACCATCATCAGTTCTTCCCCAATTTTTATCTATTTCATAAATTTTTAAAGAAGTTCCTTTAGTAAATGCTTTTACTATATCAGAATCTGTTGTTGCCTTCTTTCTACAATTCAAGCCTATATCTGCTGTTACTTTTACAGTATCTATTACTTTATCTTCTTTCTTTTCTTCTTTTTTCTCTTCTTCTACAGGAACATCTACAGTTGTTGTATCATATTTTGGTCTACCATAACCTGCTATATAAGATGCATTTAATGGATAAGATTTCTTGCATACTTTTCCACCATTACCATCTACATAGTTTACATCAGATGTGTTTCCTTCTACAGTATATACTTTTGAATTGTCTACTTTATATACTAAGCCTGTATGATAGATGCTTGTACCGTCTGTAAAGAATATTTGGTCGCCTTCTTTAGGTTCTGCGTAGAATTGACTATGTGCTCTATAGAAATTCATTGAGAATCCACAACCAGCACCTGTACTTTTTTCTGGTTGGCACAATAATTCTAATGCTCTTTCTTTACCAAAAGCTTCAACGAAACACCAGTCAACAAACACATCGCACCAAGCATAACCATTTTTAGGTCCGTTATAGAAATTAATTTTATCTAAATCTCTTGCATATTTAGTATAATTTCCACTTCCTGAATTTGCAGTTTTATCATCTAAATTACTATTACTTGCTTTTTCAACATAACCTACTTCAAGTATGGCTATATCTATTACTTTATCTTTTTCGCTCATATACTATTCCTCCTCATTTTCCGAATTATTTTTGTAATAACTATTACTTGATATTTTTAATACTACTCCTAGAAATGTCACAACAGCCATTATTGTAGCACTTACAGCTTCACCGTATGGTAAATTCCATATTCCTGCTATTGCAGCATATAATGTTGCTAAAGCTGGTAAAACTAAAGTAGCAATCCATTTTAATATATCATATACTTTGTTACTCATACTTTGTTTCCTCCCTTCTATTACATTTTTTTATCTATCTTTTGGTCAATGTTTTCAGTCTTTACTTGTAATAATTCTAATATTTTTAAAATATTTGTATTCGTATCTTTTATGGCTTCAAGTGTATCTCGCATACTTTTTTTATTAACAACATAATCCCATAAAAATATTGCAACGATTACAAAACTTACACCATATGATGAAATTAGCCTAATTATATCTTCCATCTTAATTTCCCCTTATATTTTCAATTTTTTCTATTCTTTCTTCAATTCTAAGAATTCTATTTTCAACTTGCAGCCATCTATCATTACCACTTCTTTTTGACTTTTCAATATCTATCAAGCTAACAGATTGAAATATTATGTTTACAAGTAGCAAAACCATTATGAATATAGTACTTATTATAACAACTTTTCTATTCATAAAAACACCTCCCATTTCTGTCTAATTCTATTATATCATAATATAATAGAAAAAAAAAGATAACAGTAAAAATCTGTCATCTTTTCTGGAGTAATTTTTTTTGAAAAAAAATAAAAAACTTTATAAATATATTATATATCTTTTTAATATATAAGTCAATATAGTGTAATAAAAAAGACAGTATTAATACTGCCTATGTTATTTATTTAAAATTTCTTTTATTAATGGTTGATAATCATAATAAGTTTTTCCTCTAATAATATTTCCAGTAGTTCCATTCTTTAAATTAAATATTCTATCTACTTTTCTATAGCTCTTTAATTCTTTATATTTTAATACTATCTTTAATATATCATCTTTTGTTTTATTTCTTTTATTTCCTACTCTATGTTTTAAAGAACTGCTTAATTTATTTCTATGTTCTTTTGATAATACTTTTCCTTTTTGATGAATTCTACTATGTTCAGAAAGTGTCATTAATTGCAAATTCTCAATCCTATTATCTTTTTTGTTTCCATTTATATGATGAACTACTTCATATCTAGTTAATTTTCTTCCAATATATTCTTCCATAATTTTTCTATGTTCATCAATAAGAATTCTTTTTCCATTTTCATCTTTCCCACAAGATAACCTCTTATAATTATACTTCATATTATACCTAGCTTTCTCCTAGCAGTAAAATTAAAGCGGACAGGTCTGCTAGGTGACTTTTCGATAAGGTAGCTACTCCTTATCTAGTCCGTTTATATTATATCATAAATATGTTTAAAAATCAATATGAAGGAGTGTATTGGATTCGAACCAATGAATAATGGATTTGCAATCCACCTTGTTAGACCACTTCATCAACACTCCATATTATAAGGTAGCCTATTATACCTTATTCTTTTAATAGTTTAATTATCTCTTCATTTTGTTCTATTATTTTTTCTAAGTATTCTTTATCTTGCTTTTGTAATTCTTTTAGAAGTACATCATTGCTTACTTGTGAAATATTAAGTATAACATCAAATACTTGTAAGAATCCTAATGCCAAGTCATAATTGCTTGGTTCATCTTCCTGATACCTTCCAAGCATCTCTTAGTACCTTATCTCTACAATCAAATGTGTCATAAATGACTCCATCTTTAGAAACAGTTATGTGATTTGGCATCGTGATTAAATAAGTTCCTTTTGGATGAACTTCAACAAAATCTCCTACAGTTTCGCTAAAATATGTTTTTACTCTATCATATCTATAGTCCAATAAAGATTCTACAAAATTCACATCATCAAGTAATATACCATTTTTTTTAGCAATTCTACTTAATTCATCGTATGTCTCTTCCCAGGTTTTATTTTCAGCAACTGATATACTCCTTATAACACAATCGTTAACATAATTCCCTTTAGAATTAGCATTATAATATTTATACATATTACATCATTCCTATTTTTTTAGCATATTTCTTTACAAGTTCTACTTCTTCTGGCGAATCAGCTTCATCTTGTAATTTTCTCATAAAGTCTACTACAGATTGGAGCATATAGTCTAAACTTTTCATTGTATCATCTTTAGCTCTATAATTTCCTCTGCCATATTCTTCTTTGTTTTCAGAATATTCTCCATACATGTCTCTCATATCATCAATCATCTCTTCGCCACGATACTTAGTGTCATATCCTCTAGCCATATATCTTCCTCTGTCGTCTCTCATCCTTCTGCCATAATTTCCATAATCTCCTGTGCCATAATCTTCTCTATATCTCATTTTCAAAACCTCCTTTTTACAATTCCAA
>CALVZK010000006.1 GCA_944372505.1 uncultured Clostridia bacterium
ACAGGTAAAGCAGTAAATAATAAGGTATGGGATATTGCAAATAATGCAATGCTATATGCGAAATGGACAGCAAAAACGAACTGTGTATTAACATTCAACGCAAATGGAGGGGACGTATCTGAAGCAAGTCGAAATCAAACATATAACGCAGTACTTGGTACATTGCCAATACCAACACGAACTGGGTATATATTCACAGGGTGGTATACAAGTGCAAGTGGAGGTACAGAGGTAACTGCCTCAACAAAAATGGACGCAGAAAGCAAAACAATATACGCCCACTGGGAGGAAACATGGGCAGCTAAAGGAAATTATTCAGAAGTATTATACATTGATACAGATGGATATTTTCAAATAGCAAGTGCTGAAGATTTAGCAAGATTGATTTTTTTGATTAATTATACAACACGTTCAGATGTGCTAACATTTAAATATAAATTAACAAATCACATAGACATGTCCCAATATTATTGGGAGCCGATAGGAACTAATTCTCGCCCATTTTCAAGTTTAATTGATGGACAAGGGTACACAATTTATGGATTACATACAATATCACAAAGTTTAAGAAAGGATAATGGAGGAGATAATAGCGGTTTATTTAGAGTAACAAAAAATGCAATAATAACAAATTTATATATAAAAGATGCAGAAATAAATGGGAAGAATAGTGTAGGTGGAATAATAGGATCTGCGACAAACAGTACGATAAAGTCAGTAGCAATAGAAGGACAAATAAACGGACAGGCAAATATAGGAGGAATAGCAGGTACATCATCAGGGACAACAATAAATGATTGTTTAATAATAATAACAGGAACAACAAGTTCAACTAATAATGGATTATACACAGGATCAGCTACGTTAAATAACACACTATATAGAATAAATGGTATACAAGGAAAAAGCAGTGGAACATTTGAAAATTGGGTGTATGTAGATAACATGGAATATCCATTGCCATCAGGATTGTCATGGCTTGCAAGTGGAGGAGAAATAGACGACAAAATATTAAAACTATGGTCAGCAACAAATCTAATACCAAATGGAGATATGGAAGGGACAGGTTGGAATGTAAATGGAAGCAGTATAAGCTATACAAAAGATAAAGCATATTCGGGAGAGTATTCAATTAAAATGGAAGGGATAGAATCTAAGCCAGAAATATTATTAAATTCATCTGCAAATATTACTATAACGAACGGACATATATATTATATCGTACTTTATGCTTATCAAGAAAACAAAATAAATAATGAATCAATAGATTGTTATTGGCCGGTAGTAGTCAATGGTTATTGCGGCCCACAAAGAACAAAAGAAGCTGGTGAATGGCAACTATATTCGTGGAGAGTAACAAAAACATTCGAAACAGGAGAATATACATTTAGATTTGATTTTGATAATAATTACAACAATAGCACAATTTATTTTGATAATGCAATATTAATAGATTTAACAGAGGTGTTTGGAGCAGGGAATGAACCAAGCCAAGCATGGCTTGATCAATACGAATATTTAATTAAATAACAATAAAATTAAATCTTATTATATAAAAACTTAAAATTATATAAAGACTTTATCTTTTTGATAAGGTCTTTTTTATATTTAAATTTAATTCCAGAAATTGTAATTTTTAGTATACAAATTAAAAAAGAGGAGAGGTCCTCTTTTTTATGTTAATTTTTGTGTCGTCAAAAAAATTTTAATATATTTTTGAAATAGAATATTTGGTATTATACAAAATAATTTTGTGTAAAATTATTATAAATGTTTAATATTTCTAAATATCTATATTTTAGCAAAGATGAATAAGTTTGATTAGAACTAATTAAAACTCCGCTACAAAGGTTTTGACTTACCATTAAACATTCATTAAGCATATTTTTTAAATTTGTTAAAATTTCATTTTTGTTTATAAACATTGTTTCATAATCATCTATAATATTATTTAAATTATGGTGTACATTATTCACAGCAAGCCTTGCAGAAATTTCATTATAAACTCCAGTATCTAAACTTATTGAAATATCATATATTTCATTGTAGTATTGGTATACACTATTTAGTGCTTTTATAAGTACTTTTTTCTCATCATTATTAAATGTTCCATTAATAATTATAGAAGGGAAGGAAACTGTTATAATTTCACTTTCTAAATTTTGATTAATTTTTATACTATTTTGTACTAATATTGCATCATTTTTTTCTAAATATGCACTAGTGATCACATGATAATATTCGTCTTGATACCATACAAAACCACCTGCGCCTATTTTTTGAAAATCTGAGGCCCGAGAAATAGACTCTTTTTCCACCTTTGATTTTGATAAAGAAATCATATATAAAGTAAATGAATTTGAATTTACATTTTCGCTTGATTGATCTGTTTTCACTAAAATGTTGGAAATAAGAACTGCCATAATTGTGCAGAAAACTATGAATATAGTTAATATAGAAAATAAAAATATTTTTTTTGGACTTTTCATAATTTTTGGCATAAAAACTTGATTTTTTTCTCCATTTGATTTAATTTAATTTATGACAAAATTATGCAATCTATGAGTAAAAATATATCATATTAATTTGAGAATAATTAAAATAGTTATATAATATAGAGTGTAAAAATTTAAATAGGAGGAAATATGAAAATAGAACCATTATTTGATAGGGTTGTTTTGTTACCTAAAGAAAACGAAAGCGAGACAAAAGGAGGAATAATTTTGCCTTCTGCGGCACAAGAAAAATCTCAAATGGCTGAAGTTGTTGCTGTTGGCAACGGTATGGGGCCTGATGGTAAAAATATAGGAATGTATGTTAAAAAGGGTGATATTGTTTTATATGGTAAATATAGCGGTGTTGAAATTACTTTAGATGATGTTAAATATGTTATAGTTAGACAGCCAGACATTTTGGCTATTATTAATAAATAAAGGAGAAGTTATGGCAAAAAAAATTTTAGAAGGAATAGAAGCTAGAAAAGCTCTTGAAAGCGGTGTTAGTAAACTTGCTAGTGCGGTTAAAATTACTTTGGGACCTAAAGGGAGAAATGTGGTATTGGGCAAAAAATATGCTTCACCATTAATTACCAATGATGGTGTAACAATTGCGAAAGAGATCGAACTTGATGATCCATTTGAAAATTTAGGAGCAGAACTTATTAAAGAAGTTTCAATTAAAACTAATGATGTTGCAGGTGATGGAACTACAACAGCATGTGTTCTTGCTCAGGCAATAATCAGAGAAGGAATGAAAAATTTTGTTGCAGGAGCAAATCCTATCATTTTAAAAAATGGTATTTTCAAGGCTGTGAAAGTTGCGGTCGAAGAATTGAAAAACATGTCAAAACCAGTTAAGAATTCAAATGATATTAAACAAGTTGCTTCAATTTCTGCAGGCGATGAAAATGTTGGTCAACTTATTAGTCAAGCCATGGAAAAAGTTGGAAGTGATGGTGTTATAACGGTTGAAGAATCTCAAACTATGGAGACAGAACTATCTGTCGTTGAAGGATTGCAATTTGATAGAGGATATTTGTCCCCATATATGTGCACAAATACAGAAAAAATGATTGCCGAATTTGATAATCCATACATTCTTATTACAGATAAAAAAATCGGTAATATTCAGGAAATTTTACCTTTATTAGAAGAAATGGTTAAAATTTCAGCTAAACTTGTTATAATTGCAGATGATGTTGAAGGGGAAGCTTTAACAACATTAATACTTAATAAACTTCGCGGAACATTTAATTGCGTTGCAGTTAAGGCACCATCTTTTGGAGAAAAAAGAAAGGCTATGTTAGAAGATATTGCTATTTTAACTGGAGGGCAAGTAATTTCTGAAGAACTTGGTTTCGAACTTAAAAATGTATCTATCGACATGTTAGGAAGAGCAAAAAATGTTGTAGTAAATAAGGATAACACAACAATAGTAGAAGGCGGTGGTTCTAAAGAAAAAATCGCTTCTAGAATAAAATCTATTAAGACCCAAATTAAAAATCAAACAAGTGAATATGAATTAGAGAAATTAAATGAACGACTTGCAAAGTTGGCAGGTGGTGTTGCGGTTATAAAAGTTGGGGCAGCAACTGAAGTTGAAATGAAAGAGAAAAAACTTCGAATTGAAGATGCTCTTGCAGCTACTAAAGCGGCAAGTGAAGAGGGAGTGGTTCCTGGTGGTGGCGTAGCACTTTTAAAAACATCTTCTAAAATAAAAGAAATTATGCAACAGTTGAAAGATGATGAAAAAACTGGTGCTATGATAGTTTTAAGTGCAATAGAGGAGCCTCTTCGTCAAATCGCGAAAAATTCAGGTGTTGATGGTGGTGTAGTTATAAATAAGATATATGAAAATATTGAAAAACCTGCTTTTGGATATGATGCTTTAAACAACGAATATTGCGATATGATAGAAAGAGGAATAATTGATCCTACAAAAGTAACAAGATCGGCACTTCAAAATGCAGCATCAGTTGCGGCAACTATGTTAACAACAGAAACTCTTGTTGTAGAAATAGAGGATAAAACAAAGCCTCAATCAAATGATGTATATTAAAATAAAAACTACCAATTTAGGTAGTTTTTGTTTTTTTATTTATCAATATAAAATAATTTTGTCATAGTTTTCAAAACTAAAGATTTTGGGAAAAATTTTTGTATTTGATATAAAATTTTATTTCTTGTTCCCATAACATATTGGGGCTTTAGCTTCTTTTTTGAAATAATTTTTGTCATTATTTTTATTGCAGTTTCAACACTCATTCGTTTATCTTCTCTAGAATCAATTCTTTCTGCAGATAATCTTATTGCATCTTTATATCTTTCGTTTGTTTGAAAATCTTTTTTCCTATTTTTGGTAAAATTTGTTTTTATATCGCAAGGGCAAATTGCCGTTGATTGAATTTTTGTTTTACTTAATTCCATTCTTAAACAATCACTTAACATGCTTACTGCTGATTTGCTAGAGCAATAAAAAGCTCTAAAAGGCAATGGGAACAATGCACATGCAGAACTTATATTGATTATTTTAGCATTTTCTCTCATTAGAGGAATAGCCAATTGTATAGCATATATTGTTCCAAACACGTTAACTGCGTATTCTTTTTCAATTTGTTTTGAATCAATAAGTTCAATTGCTCCTGAAAGCCCGAATCCGGCACAATTAATTAAAATATCAATTTTATCTATTTTTTTTGCAATATCTTCATATGCCTGTGCAAGTTTTTCTTTGTCCGAAACATCAAGGTTATAGTCATCTCCTTCTAAACTTATTCCTAAAACTTTATGGCCTCTCTCTTCATAATATTTTCTTAAAGTTTGTCCAATACCACTAGATGAGCCTGTAATAATAATATTCAATTTTTTGACTTTTTTCATGTTTTTACCTCGTTATAATTTAGTTTAAAGTAGTATATAATAAAAATATAAAATTTCAAAATAATTTGACTTAAATTATGTATAATGTTATATTATACTTTAATAAGGGGATAAAATGAATTCTACAAAAAAGTATTTAATTATTGCTGCCATAATTACAAGTATATTAAGTATTGCTTATGATATATATAATATAGTAAGTTGGTTTTTATTGGAGCCTTCTTTAAGAAGTTCAACATTTTATGTAGTTTTTAGTTTTTTAGAAATAGTAGCTAGTATAGCAGTAGTAGTTTTACTTATCTTGGCTATATGGAAGAATGGGGTTTTATTTAGAAAGAGATATGGATATTACATGACAGCTCTCGTGTTATCAATAATATTTAATTTGTTTTCTATAACTTCAATTTTGTTAATCATAACAATGTTTATTTCAGACTGGGTTTGGATTAAGCCTGAAAAAAATGAAGAAAATAAAACAGTAAATAATGTAGAGATTATTGATAAAAGTAGAGAGGAAAAAATTGCACAGCTTAGGAAACAAAAAGAGAACGGCGAAATCACTGAAGAGGAATTTCAAAAAGAACTTTTAAAATTATTATAAAAGAAAAAATAAAAAGAATTGTGAACAATTCTTTTTTTATCGTTTTTCTTTAAAAAATTTTTTTAATAATTCGCTGGATTGTTCTTCGTACTTTTTATCTTGAATTAGATTAACCTTATGATTTAATCTGTTGCTGTTTAAAATTAATTCACAAAGTCCATCATTAGAAGTTTGTTCTTTACATGCAAATATAACTGTTTTGATTCTAGAATTGCAAATTGCTCCTGCACACATAGGACAAGGCTCGAGTGTAACAAACAAAATACAGTCATCTAGACGCCAAGATTTTAGTTTTTTACACGCTTTGTTTATAGCAATTATTTCCGCATGTAAAAGAGCATTTTGTTTTTTTTCTCTTTTATTGTAACCTTTTGCAATTATTTTATCATTTTTTACAATTACAGCACCTATTGGTACTTCATTTTTTTTGTATGCTAATTGGGCAAATTTTAATGCCTCATTCATAAAATCTTTCATGAAATTATTTTAAATAAAATTATATTTAAAGTAAAGTACTTTTGTTGTAATTTAATTTTTTATGTTGTATAATAGAAAAGATGGAAAAGAATTTTACTTATGAAAAAAGAAAATATTACAATGATAAAGATAGTTCGCTTGTTTATTTAATAGCAATATTTTTACCATTTTTGCTATCTTTATTATTTACATTAATTGTAAATGTTATAAGTGGTGCTACCGGTATTGATGGCAAAGTAATAACATCTAACATATGGTATATAGCAAGTTTAAGCATTATAATGGGAATTGCATATGTAGTTTTATATTTAGTTTATAATAAAGCTAATAATATAAGTTATAATGCTATAAAAATTGACTTTAAGATGAAATGGCACACATATTTAATAATAATAGCTATTGGAATTATTTCTTTATTTGGATTGCAATATTTTATTTCGATTATAGATAAGTTTTTAACAACTGTGGGATATCCTTTACAAAATAGTACTTCAATAGATCCAAAAGATGCTGGGACATTCATATTAGCAATTTTTGTTATGGCAGTAATACCATCAATCACAGAAGAATTGCTTTTTAGAGGGATAATTTTACAAGGCTTAAGAAAGCGCTTTGGAGATATAGGTGCGATTTATATGACGGCATTGCTTTTTGCGTTAATGCATATGAGTTTTCAACAATTAATATACCCTTTTATTTTAGGAAGTATAATGGGATATATAGTTATAAGAACAGGTTCATTAATTTCATCTATCGTTGTTCATTTCATTAATAACTTCTTGGTAATCATGTTTGCCTTTATTGAAAACACAACAGGATTTTCGCTTGAAATTGGTGGTTGGGTAATTTATTTGATAGGTTGTATTTTATTATTTGTGACTATTGGTATAATTTATATAATAGATAGGTTTTATTTTAAGCATAAAAACATGAAGGAAGAAGAAATACAAGAAAAGAAAATATTTGCGCCCAAATTACTCTATATTTCAATTGGAGTTGCATTGTTTTTATATGCATTAGTAGAAATTACAAATATAGTAACTAATACTTAATTCATTAATTAAGATTACGGCTAATATATTATATAATGATTTAATTCGATTATAAATTTTAAAGGGATAACTTTTCATGAATTATAAAAACAAGACAATAAAAAATTCTTTAATATGCTATTTTTTAATAGTTGTCTTTTTTGTTGGTATAAGAATATTATCTTATTTTGGTCTTTTAAATTTTTTAGGGAAAACTGGTGAGATAATTGCAAATATAGTTATACAAGTAGGATTTTTATTTTCTATATCTCTATTTTTATTTGGATTTCTCCAAAAAAGTAAAACCAAAGATGTACTAGTATTTTATGGGTATAAAAAGATATCCTGGAAAGGTATTCTATATTCGGTTTTGATTGGTATAGTTGTATATATTTTAAATATTTTTGTTGCTGCATTTTTTAATTCAATTTTGCAAAGTTTAGGTTATACATTCTCTTCATCTTCATCTACTGGCTATTATCCATTTTGGCTTTTTGTTGTAAATTTAATTATGACGGCTATTTTACCTGCAATTTGTGAAGAAACTGCGCATAGAGGTATGTTATTAAAAAGTCTTTCTGGCTATGGTTATAAAAAAGCAATTATAATTTCTGCATTATTATTTGGATTATTGCATTTAAACATTGAACAATTTTTCTATGCAACAATAATAGGGCTATATTTAGGATATTTGTCAATTTTATGCGACACTATATATCCTGCCATAATAATTCATTTCATGAACAATGGTATAGGAGTTTTAATGTCTTATGCCACATCTAATAATGTACCTTTAAATGCAATGTTTACATGGATAGATTATAGTTTGATAAATAATCCTATCATTGGATTAATATTTGTGATTTGTTTAATTGTCCTACTTGTATTTGCTTTAAAAGCGCTTACCAAACGTTTGTTTAAAGAAACGGCAATTAAAAACATAAATAGACTACAAATCGCATTAATAACGCAAATAGAAAGAGAAAGGTATTTTAACGAGATAAATGAAATTATAAATGACAATAAAACAGAAAAAAATAAAGATATAATTTCATTCGAGGATTTTGATAGAATGTATAAAGAAAAAATGATAGATACTGGGAATGGTGGTGAAATAGATAATTCTTTATTAAATGAAGAAAAAAATTCAAAAAGCGATAAAGTTATAAAAATTCTTTTATTTTTAACATTTCTTTTAAGTGGAGTATTAACATTATTTACTTTTATTTGGGGAGTGTTGTGATGACTATAAGAATTGTTTGCGTTGGGACATTAAAAGAAAAATTTTGGACAGAAGCCTGTAATGAATATATAAAAAGACTTAATAAATTTTGCAAGATTGAAATTATAGAGGTGGCGGAAGAAAACAAATATTCAATTGTCGAAAAGATAAAAGAGATAGAAGGTAAAAATATACTAGAGAAGGTTAAAGGAAAAACCTATCTGCTTGATTTATGCGGAAATCAGTATAGCAGTGAAGAATTTGCTATAAATTTAAAAAATGATCTTTTAAATAATAGTGTTATTTCGTTTATAATAGGTGGATCAAATGGAGTTAGTGAAGAAGTAAAACAAAAAATAAAATATAAAATTTCTTTTGGAAAAACTACGTTCCCACACAATTTAGCAAGAGTGATTTTACTAGAACAAATTTATCGTTGTTTTATGATAAATAGTGGTAGCACATACCACAAATAATAATTAAACAAGATTAAAAAACATAATACAAAATAAACAACCACCTAGTATTGCTAAATAAGTTAATAACGATATATTTTTAAACATATGAACATTTTCCTTTATTTGTGAATAATAATGAATTATCTATATTTATTTTCATCATCAAAGTGTTCATCAAATAAGCCTCTTTCATTTGTATGATTATAATGATGATAATCCTGATACGATTCACCTCGTTGATGGGAGAAATTTGAATTGTTGGTGTCATCAAAGTGTTCTTTGCCTGCTTCAATATTGTTACGAACATATTCGTGTTCTTGTTGAGAATTAGTTAAAACTTTGTCAATATTTTTCTTTAAATCTTTTTTATTGTTTTTACTAAAAATAGAAATAACACCTTTACCTTTAATAAGTTTAAATAACAATATAGCACTAGAAACGCCAATAATAATATAGATAATACGAGAGAAAACACTAGCTTGATAACCAAATATGCCAGCGACAAAATCATATTGTAACAATCCTATCAACAACCAATTTATACTTCCAATAATAGTTAGTATAAAACAAATAATCGTGAGCATAATAATATCCTCCAGAATTATTGTTTGCTTTTAAATAAAAAAAAATTCTTATTAGTTTAAAAAAGATTGACTTTTTAAATTTAAATGAATATAATATAACACTGATAGTAAAAAAAGGAGTTAATAAAATGACACATATCTTGACACCAGAAGGGAAAAAACAACTAGAAGAAAAACTCGATTATTACAGAAAAGTAAAAAGAGTTGAAGTAAGCAAAAAGATAGGTACAGCTAGAGAATTTGGTGACTTATCCGAAAACTCCGAGTACGATGCTGCAAAAGAAGAACAGGCTCAAATAGAGGCAGAAATAAGAGAAATGGAAGATATTCTTTTAAATTGCCAAATTGTTGATGATAAGAAAAAAAATGGAGATACAGTAACAATAGGTTCTACTGTAAAGCTTTATGATGAAGAATTTGATGAAGAGTTGCAATATAGAATATTAGGTTCTACAGAAAGTAATCCTTCACAAGGAATAATAAGTAATATTTCACCAGTAGGTTCAGCTTTATTAGGGCACAAAAAAGGTGACGAAATTAAAGTAAAAACTGGCAATGATTTTATCGTTTATAAAATTTTGGAAGTTAAATAAAATTATTAAAAGAAACAAATTCGAAAATTAATGACAAAAATTTTGCCATTAATTTTATTTTATATAAATTAGTTATTAAATTTTCTTGCAAAAAATATTAATATAATATATAATTATCTTAAAGATTGATTTAGTAATTTAATAATAGGATAGTTGGTAAATAGTTTATGATGTTTAAAAATTCTATTAAATTGTTATGTGCAAATTTTGATAAAGTATGGAAACTTCTTCTTTATCATATTATTTGTATTGGCATTTATTTCGGACTTATTTGTGTTTTTTATAATCAATACATCGAAATAGCAAATAAGGCAATTGAAGTTTCTGGATTAAGAGAATTCTTTAATAGTGGGACACTTTATGGTTCTTCAATTGCTGAAGGATTAACTGCTGTAGGTGATTTAGGGATAAGTTTTTTTAAAGAATTGTTTATATTCAATATAGGAATAGGCATATATTTTTGTGTTTTAAGTTTTTATATATTACCTTTATTTTTAAATATAGGGAAGATGGTAACTTGTGAAATGATGTATGGTTATATGTCGGCATGCCAAAAGCAAAGCTTTACAGGCACTTTTTTAAAAACATTAAAATCTTCCTTATCATATTCCTCTTTAAAAGTTTTGTATGCAATACCTTTCAACGCATTAATTGTTGCTAGTATGATAGGATTAACAAGAATTGATAACAAGATATTTGATTATATTATGCCTTTTGCTTTTGTTATAGTGCCTGCATTATTAATGGCTTTTAAAGAAACTTTTAATGCGGGTTGGGCACCAGCAAAAGTTGTATATAATCAAAATGTAAGTAAGTCATACAGAATAGGAATGAAAGCGGTTTTAAGAAGAGGGGCAAGAGTATTTTCTACTGCATTTATAATTTATTTATTAGCAATAGTATTATCCGTAGTTTTAGGATTATATTCTATAATAATTATATTGCCATTAATAAGTCCATTAGTTCATATTTTTGAAATGGTAATGTTTTTCTCAAGTCAAGGCATGAGATTTTATGTTGATAATGATACAATTTTATCTCCAAAGAAACTGGAAGAAGTAGATAAAATAGAAGATGCAAAATATATAATATAAATAGTATTATATTTTAAGAAAGAAATTTACAAGTTTTTAAACTTGGTATTTATATTGTAAAAATTTATATTTTTAATTTTACAATATTTAGAATTTATTTTTATTAAAAGGAGCAATTAATGAATAACAAGTTAAAAATAACATTTTTGGGAGGAGTAGGAGAAATTGGAAAAAATATGACAGCATTCGAATATAATGATGAAATCATTATTGCAGATGCAGGATTAACATTTCCCGATGATGATTTGCCGGGAGTTGATATAGTAATACCAGACATGAGTTATTTATTAGAGAATAAGGATAAAATAAAGGCTCTTATTTTAACCCATGGGCATGAAGATCATATAGGGGCGGTACCTTTTTTATTACAACAAATTAGAATGCCAATATATGGAACAAGATTAACTTTAGCTCTAATAGAAAATAAAATGAAAGAGTATGACAATGTAAAATATAAAGCAGTAGCAGTCAAGCCTAAGAATGTCTTAAAACTAGGTTCTTTTGTAATTGAATTTATTAAAGTGAGTCATTCAATTGCTGGGGCGCTTGCATTATCAATAACCACTCCAGCAGGTACAGTAGTTCATACAGGAGATTTTAAGATAGATTATGAACCAATCGATGGTGAGATGACGGATTTGCCTAGACTTGGAGAAATAGGTAGAAAAGGCGTCAATTTATTGTTATGCGAGAGTACTAATGTATGCCGAAAAGGCTATTCGATGAGCGAAAAAAGTGTTGGGAGAACATTAGATGAAATAATTAAAAACCATCCCGATAATCGTATAATAGTAGCGACATTTGCTTCTAATATTCATAGAATGCAACAAATTATGGATATAGCAGAAAAATATAAGAGAAAAATAGCATTTACCGGAAGAAGTATGATTAATGTTAGCGAAGTTGCATTGAAAATTGGGGAACTGTCTTTTAATAGAGAAAACATAATAGATTTAGAAAAACTAGAAAAATATGCTGACAATGAAGTTTTAATAATGACTACTGGCAGTCAAGGTGAACCAATGAGTGCCTTAACAAGAATGGCCGCTGGAGAATTTAAAAGTATTAAAATTCGTGAAAACGATCTTGTAATTTTGTCTGCTTCTCCAATTCCTGGTAATGAAAAAAATGTTTATAATGTTATAAACGCATTGTATAAATTGGGTGCAGATGTAATTTATGATGAACTTGCTGATGTTCATACTTCAGGGCATGCATGTCAAGAAGAATTAAAACTTATGCATAGTTTGGTAAAACCTAAATTCTTTATGCCAATACATGGTGAATTTAGACATTTAAAAACACATAAAGAACTTGCTATGCGACTTGGTATGGAAGAGAGAAATATAATATTGCCTACTATAGGAATGCAAGTAGAACTTTCGCCAAATTCAATGAAACAAATAGGATTTGTTAAAGCAGGGCAAAGACTTGTCGATGGAATGGGCATTGGCGACATGGATAGCAACGTTTTAAGAGAAAGAAAGCAACTTGCTGAAGATGGAATTTGTGTAGTTTGTGTAAATATTAATAACGTTGCAGGAGAAGTAATAGGGGATCCATTTATAATTACAAGAGGGGTAGTTTACGCTGACGAACAAGAGAGTTTTGTTCAAGATGCAAAAGCATGTATAATTGCATCATTAAAAGAGAGTGATTTAAGGGGAGTTGAACCATCTGTAATTAGAGCATCATTAAGGAGAAATATATCTAATTTCATTTTTAGAAGAACAAAGCGTAGACCTATGATATTAACAATTGTTTCACTTGATTAAGGTGCAGAATGAAAGAAATTAAAGAGTATGCTTTGCTTAATCATGTACCTATAATTAGAGATCAAACATTAGATGCTTTAGAAAAAATTTGTAAAACACATAATCCCAAATCGGTTTTAGAAATTGGTACTGCTATTGGTTATAGTGGTTTAAAAATTTTGAGTAATTGCGATTGTATTCTTACTACGATTGAAAAAGATTTAATTAGAGCAGAGAAAGCAAAGTCAAATTTTGAAAAATACAATTTTATTAACAGAGTAAATTTAATTCAAGATGATGCTCTAAATGTTTTAATCAGGTTAGTAAAAAATAAAGAAAAGTTTGATCTAATATTTTTAGATGGCCCTAAAGGACAATATATTAAATATTATCCATATTTAAAAAAACTTCTAAATAAAAATGGAATTTTATTTGCCGACAATGTTTTGTTAATGGGGCTTGTTCAATCAGGCGAAGAAATTCCTCACAAAAAGCGATCTATGATAATTAACATGAGAAAATTTTTAAAAATTTTAAAAGAAGATATAGAATTTCAAACAATTATATATGATGTTGAAGATGGATATAGCATAAGTAAATTAACAAAAAAATAACAGAAATTTTAAATCTGTTGTTTTTTTTTGTAACTTTTGTTACAATATAAATATATGAAATTTGAAGCAGATATAATTGAATTTTTTCAAAATAACACAAGTATAGGATTTATAAAATTATTTCAATTCTTAACATTATTAGGTGGATTGTTAGGTGCTTTGATAGTATTTTTTATTTTATTTTTTAAAAAGCGTTCATTAAGTTATGCTTTTTTAATAACTTTTATAATAGCATCAATTTTTAATAAAGTTTTAAAAGCTATAATTATGAGAGACAGACCATTTGAGGTATATGATTATATAGAAAACTACGGAAATGAAGGGGGATATAGTATGCCTTCTGGACATAGTTTAAGTGCTGCAATTTTTGCTAGTTTTATATTTTATTTAATAATTATTTCAAGTAGACAAAAATCTACAAAAATATTAGGCGGAATAAGTTGTTTTTTATTTGTTGTTTTAATTGCTTTATCAAGAATGGTGTTAGGTGTACACTTTTTAACCGATACATTAGCAGGTATAATTGTTGGAATTTTGTTTGCTATAATCGGTATAATTATTTATAATTATATTATTAGGAAATTAAGACTAAATATAAAGAGGTCAAAAGAATAGTATGGAAAAAATATTTTCAGTTGAGACTTCAAGTCCACAACAAACAATGTTAGTGGGTGAAAAATTAGCAAATACAGTTAACAAAGGAGTGGTATTTACTTTAAAAGGTGATTTAGGAGCTGGCAAAACGCACTTTGTTAAAGGCTTTGTAAAGGGTATAGGCTCATCTGCTTTGGTTACAAGTCCAACTTTTACTTTGTTAAACATTTATGAAGGGGGGAGGTATCCAATATATCATTTTGATATGTATAGGCTTTCTTCTTCTAGTGAAGCTAATGAATTAGGTTTTGAAGAATATTTTGATTTAGATACATTAGATGGTATAGTTTTTGTAGAATGGTCTGAAAATGTAGAAGGATTAATAAAATGTCCACATATTGAAATTAATATAGAAAAAATTGACAATGAAAAAAGAAAATTAACTATAGGAAGTGTAAAATGATTGCAATTTCATCTTCAACGAAGAAAGCATTAATAGCGGTAGAAATAAACAATAAGCAAAAGATTAAAGAACTTGATAGTAATTGTAAACATGCGGAAAATATTTTAAAAGAAATTGATAATTTATTAGAAGAAATTAATGAAGGTTTTGATCAAAATGATTGTTTTGCTGTTGTAATAGGTCCGGGTTCTTTTACTGGAATTAGAATTGCTTTAGCATTAATAAAAGGATTTGTATTTTCAAAAAATAGTAATATAATTACTTTAACTACTTTTGATTTGATGGCGAAAGCATATTTAAATAAAAACAATATAAAAAAATCATTTATATGTGTAATAAATGCTTTAGGAGGATTATATTATATTTGTAAATATAATAGAGATGGTGAAAAAATAGGTAAAGAGTTATTAATTAATGAAGAACAATTTAAAAATATTAGTGAAGATAAAGTAGTATTAAATGAAGAAAATATTGATGGTTATAAAGTTGAAATTACTGCAGAGGACTTATTAAAACTGGCCAAAGAGAAAATGGTGAAAAAAGAGTTTACACCAGAAAATAAGCTTTTTGCATTGTATCTTCGAAGGAGCCAGGCGGAAGAAAATTTGGCAAATAAAAATATAAAAAATTCTTAAAAATTTAAATAAAATGATAGACTTTTATCTTATATATTTGTATAATGTGAGAGAATAATAATACTTATTAACAAGGAGATCAAAATGAAAAAACCAGTTTATATTAGGTGTCCAAGATGTGAACTTAATTATATTCAAAAGAAGGACAAATATTGCTCTGTTTGTAAGGCAGAAATGGAGGCTAAAAAAGACTATATTGATGACATTGATCTTGAACTTTGTCCTATTTGTCGTACTAATTATATTCAACCAGACGAAATAATGTGTGCTAGTTGTTTGAAAGAACATCAAAACGAAGATGGAGAATTAAATGAAGATTGGGAAGATTACACAATTCGTGATGATCAAGATGATGTTATGAGCATTGATGACGAAACAGGAGAAATGGCATCTGTAAATGATATAACTAAATCAAGTTTGTTAGACGATGAAGATTTATCTCCTGATATTGATTTTGAAGATGATGATGACATTAGTTTTGCTGACGAAGAAGATGACGAAGACGACGATGACGACGATGACGACGACGATGACGACGATGATGATTTTGATGATGACGATGACTTTGATTATGATGATGACGATGAATAAAATTTGATAAATGAAATTGAACTGAAAGTTTTTAAGTAAAAAAAGGAAAGTTTTAACTTTCCTTTTTATTTTTGTTATTTAAAGATTTCTCTTCTTGTTTTTGATTTTTAACTGCTTCTTTATAAGCTCTTTTTTCTAACGCAAATTCTTGTTCTTTTTCAGAAATAATAGTTTTTTGAATTGCAAGTAAATGATCAGCAGTCATACAATTATCAATTTTTTCGTTTATTATATTTATTTTTTCATCGAGTCTGTTAATTTTTGTATTATATTGTTTAAATGATTTTTCCATTTGTTTAGAAATTTTTTCTTTATTAACAAGTCTTGATTCTTTTATAAATTCTTTATGTTCTTTCTCTAAAGATTCTTTTTCAGAAAGTAATTGTTCTTTAGCAGTTTTTAAAGAATTAAATTCCTCATCTCTTCGTTTTTGAGCTTCATTTAATATTGCATCATGATTTATTAATAGTTTTCTATCATAAGATTCTTTTTTAATTTTATCTATTTTTTTGATCTTTACTTTTCGTAAAATAAAACCAACAATAGCAATAATTAAAGCGACAGCCATAATTATAGACGAAACTAAAAGAAGTGGATTTGTCCCTTGTTTGTTATTATCGTCATTTGCAGTGTTATCTTCATTATCGCTATCATCTTCTTCTGTTGAGGTAGTTTGATTTACTCTAAATACTCTATTATCTAACAAAGGTGAAAGACTAGCATTTTTATATTCTGTTTCAGTAACACTTGTAAAATCTAAATGAGTAATGATTGCAGTTCCAAGAGTTTCATGACAGTCTGAAACTAATGAAAATTTTATAGTAGGATTAGACGCTTCTGTAGCATGTAGATAAATTTTATAGTTCTCTAGTTGATTTGTTCCTACAATTTTTTCAACTGAATCATAACCATCAATAGTTATAGTTAAGCCATACTTACATTCATGTTCATTATTAGAAGCATTTTCAGCTGATAAATTAAATAGGGTAGCAAGGTCGAAGGTTAACATATAATAGTTGTCTGCTTCTAAAGTAAGAGTATAAGCTGAAGTCAATGAAGCAGTACTAGCATAAAGTGTTTGAATAACAAGTAAGTTAGCGTCCTCAACTTTAAGTGATTGATCAATATTGATGAAATAATTATCAGCTCCACTTATTAATCCAGCGACAGCGCAATCTTCAGAATCTGCCTCTGTTTTGTTTGAATCATAAATTTGGTCAATTGAAAGTTTATAAGCAGGAGAAGAAGTTAATACATTTGAAACTGGGCCTTTATCTGTAATTGAGAAATAATAATCTGATAAGTTGCTTGTATAATGTGCTAAATTAAATGTACTTTCATCTGTGGTTTGAACAGAAAAGTTATCTAAATAAACAATTCCGCCAACTTTATTATCTTCTGTTCCCAAACTAATTTTTATATTTATATCCTGTGAGATTGTTTCTGCTGTTTTAACTATTATTTCCATATTATTCCATCTATCGAGGCTGGAAATACCTTCTTGTGAGAAAATAGTTATACCGTTGGAATCAATTAATTCAACTTTAATTTGGGAAGGATTAAGACCAGAGAAACTATTTTGATTGTAATAATCAAAAGATATTTTGTAATAACTATTTTTAGCAAGGGTTGTCGATGCTGAAGTGATAGATTGATAACTATTTGATTTATTTTGCATAATATAGACATTATTTGGGAGGTCGTAATCAAGAGTATTGTTTGGATTGCCTGGATATATACCTGCCCAATCATATTTATTTGCATACATTGATTTGTAAAGATCGCTATTGTAAAGATAGATAACACCACTTTCATTTAAATTTTCATTTTCAATTAAAGTAGTC
Organism: uncultured Clostridia bacterium; assembly: GCA_944372505.1. Taxonomy (GTDB): domain Bacteria; phylum Bacillota; class Clostridia; order Christensenellales; family UBA1242; genus Caccovivens. Next base: position 17,934 of record CALVZK010000006.1, read on the forward strand.
CAATCGCTAGCAACCAAAGGATATTTATTATCGTCACTAAATTTTGTGGAATTAAAATAAGAATTACTTAAAGAGGAAGGAGTTGAAGAAAAAGATAGTAGTTCAAGACTATTAGATGCGTTAGCAAAATCATCATAATTTGCATATTCAATTTCAATATTGTCAATTACTACACAACCTTCTACATTATTATTTTCGTCGCCTAACCAAAGTTGAAGATTTATTGAACTGTCATATAATGAATGACCTTTAACATACATTTCAATTGTTTGATAATCGTTTACAAAAGAATTTTCAACATTAGAAGTAATTCCACTTATCTGACCGCTTTGAGTGGCATAATAATTATCACTACTTTCATCATCACTTAAAATATTAGGATAATATGAATAAATATTATTGTTTTCTTGTACTTTTAAATAAAAGGAGCCAGAGCCTTGCAAATCGGATATTTTCATTTTTAATGTAACTTTATAAATAGTATGAGCTTTTATTTCTATATTTTTAGATTGTACTCCTACATACCCATCACTAGAATTTGTATATAAAATCATTGTTTGAGAATTGTTGTAAGATAAATCATCGCCAACATATGAGTATCCAGTGAGATTATAAAAGTCTGATGGTTGCATTTTAATATTTGATATTATTGCATGACCATTAGAAGTTCGTTTTATAATAGACCAACTATCGCCAAGGGTGTTTGAATCTTCCAAAATAGTATCTTCAAAATCAAAGTTATATCCTTTAAGATCTACTAAAGCTTTAGAAGATTGTAGTCCATCAACTAAAAAACACGTGGAACTATTATAATCTTCATAAGTATCAATACCTTCGTAATTGTAATTATAACAAGTCTCAAAGAATTGATTTTCTGAATATCTTACACCTCTAATTTCATCAAAGAAAACGGCACCTGAACTTCTAGCTCCATTTGCACTGCCAAGATAAAGATCTATATTTATAGTTTGAGAGGTATCTCCTGTTGCAATAAAAATGTGATAGTCTTTCCATTGTTCTGTTAGGATATTTTCATAACCAATAGGGTCCAAAGATTTTCCGTCATCATCTACAAGTCCGCTTACATAAATAGAAGCATTAACATTATCATCACCATTAGTAGATGTTTTTACTGAGATGGTAAAACTATAATATGAATTAGCTTCTAAGGTAATAGATTCAGAGCGGTAACCTTTTTGTGCGGATACATTTTGATCATTAGAATTAGTTTTAGAATTTATCATTAAAATTTTTGTATCATTTTTACCACGTGCTCCTGGATTAGTTTCTAACATATAAGTTTTTTGATATTTTGCAAAAGTTGTGTTAGAGCCTGTTTCATCAGTGGTGATTCCAGTACCAACATCAACAAACATTCCAGTCGCTTTAGAAGAAGTTTCAATAGCACTCCAGCCAGTCAAAGAATTGCTAGCAGAAGCGAAAGAACCTTGAGTAAAAGAAGAATTAGTAATAGTTAAATCCTCTTGATAACTCTCGACATAACTGACAGTTGTAGAAGCATTTGATATATTAGAAAGACTAATTCCTCCAAACAAAGTAAAAGGAAATAAGAAAGCTACACATAATTTTAGTAATGTATTTTTTTTATTGTTTTTTGATTTAATCATATTCCACCTTTTAACGCAAGTAAACTACTTGAATAGTATACAACATTTGTTTATTTTAATCAAATATTTTTTAGATATTTATTCATAATAACTGTATGGGGAAAAGCAAATATTTTATTAAGAAATTTAATCCAAATTTAAAGTGTGCAAAGGTAAATAACAATATAAGCAAATTTTATAAAAATTGCGAAAATTTAATGCAAAAAAGAACGAAAAATGTCAAAAGAGCAAAAACTATTTCAAAAAATATAAAAAATCGTTGGTATTGGTTATTTTTAGGTGGTGCTATAATTGGATTTTTAAATGGTTTTTTTGGTGGTGGAGGAGGAATGGTATGTGTTCCAATTTTGCAAAAAGTATTAGGTTTAGATGCAAAAAAATCTCATGCAACAGCAATAGCAGTAATATTTCCATTAAGTTTAATATCTGCTTTTATTTATGTGATTAATGGTTATATACAATCTTTACCCTTATTATTTGTAGGGTCAGGAGTAGTAATAGGTGGATTAATAGGAGCTTTATTTTTAAAAATTTTGCCACCTAAAGTTGTTAGAATAATATTTGCTATAATAATGTTTTTGGGAGGGATTAAATTAATTTTATGAATAATCTATTAACAATATTTTTATTTATATTTTTTGGGCTTTTATCTGGTATATTGGGAGGATTAGGAATGGGCGGTGGTACATTACTAATTCCTTTATTAAGCATATTTTTAGGATTAGACCAAAAACTATGTCAGGGGATAAATCTCGTATCATTTTTAGTCATGGCTGTATTTTCCTTAATAATTCATTATAAAAATGGTTTTATTGAAACAAATAGAATATATTACATCATTTTAAGCGGAATATTTTTTTCAGTAGCAGGTTCTATATTGGCAGGAGTTCTTCCAAGTGGTATATTAAAAATTATTTTTGGATATTTTTTGTGTTTGCTTGCTATTATCGAGATTATTAAAATTTTTTTCTTAAAAAGTAAAAAAAGATAGGACTTTTTGTGTTCAATTAAAATTTTAATAAATATGTTTTAAAATTTTACTCTGGTTAGTTTACATTCTTTTATAAATGTGTTAAAATAAATCAAACTGGAGGAATTATGGTAGACAAAAATAAATGTATAGGTTGTGGAACATGTGTTGCCATTTGTCCTGTTGGGGCAATTTCTTTTGGCAAAGATGGTAAAGCAGAAATAAATAAGAAAAAATGTATACATTGTGGGGCTTGCGAGGCAAGTTGTCCGGTTAATGCCATAAAACTAGATTAGAGGTAAAAATGGAAAAAATAGCAATTATTGAGTTAAATGAGAGGGGATTAGCATTATCTATTTATAAAGTATCTAATGGTAAAAGTAATCTTTCTTTAAGCAAAAATCAGTTTTTAGAAATAGGGAAGGAAATTGAATCTGCAGAGTTAATTTCCCCTAAATTAAAAAATGATATTCTAAATATGCTTAAAATTTATAGAAAATTAATTGAAGAATACGGTATAAATAAAATTTTTGCAGTTAGTTCTAATATTATTACGAGGGCGAGAAATTATAGAGGGATGTTTGACGAAATCTATAATAATACTGGTCTTAATTTTACTATTCTTACAGATGAAGAATATATTAAATATTTATTTAATTCTGTTGTAAATAGTATTGATAACGCAAAAGGAACTTTTTTACACATAGGAAGCAATGCTTGTTATATAATAAAATACAATAGGCGTGCAATTTTAAATAGTACAATAATTCCAATAGGGACATATAATTTGCAGGATAAAGTAAGCGATTTTGATTCTGTAGTAGAATCTATAAAAAAAGAAATTTCTTCAAAAATAGCAATAGAAGAAGTAGAGGAAGATAGTAAGGTTGTAGCTACAGGAATTTCTTATCTTGCAATGGGGAAAATAGCAAAAAAAGTTCAAAGATATTCTCTTGATATAGATAACAATTATATACTTTCTAACGATATAATGGACAAAACATGTCAATTTATAAAAGGTGTTGAAATTGATAAAATTAAAAAAATTAAAGGAATAGATTATGAAAATGCTGACAAAATTGTTTTAGGTTTTGCATTTATTAAGGCATTTTTTGAAATTTTAAAGTTAAATGAAGTTGCAATTTCTACTGCAAACTTAAGAAGCGGATTACTACAATTAAATGTTTTAAATTCCATGCAAGAAAGATTTAATGATTTATTATCAAATTCATTAGAAAATTATTATGAATTTAACAATGATGAATTTTCTATTAACGAGCAAGTATATAATATGGCATTAATTTTGTTTAAACAATTAAAAGTAATGCATAAATTACCAAGGTTTTATGTTAAGCCTCTTAGGATTGCTTCTTATATGTACGATTGTGGGAAATGTATAAATGTAGAACATTTTACTAAATATGGTTTTGATAAAATAGTTTATTCGGATTTGGCAGGAGTAACGCATAGAGAACTATTAATTGCTGGCTTTATTTGTGTTTGCCAAAATTTAGATGATTTTTCTTTAAATGAATGGATAAAATACAAGGATATATTAACTGATGAAGATTTAGATGCAGTAAGAAAATTAGGAATAATAGTAAAATTAGCAGTAGCATTGAATGCTTCGAGAAAACCAATTATAACTGATATTGTTTGTGATATACTTGGAGATTCTATAATAATGAAAACAATAGTTGAAACGGACGCATCATATGAAATATTAGAAGGCATGAAAGTCGCACAAGATTATAAGAAAGTTTATAAAAAGAGTTTGCAAATAATTTAATTCAAGTACATGCAATTTAAAGAATCCTAAAAAATTTTTAGACTAGATAAGTTATAGGGACAAATGTTAAAATAAAGTGACCTTTGTCCCTTTTTGATTAAATTAAAAAAATTGTAAAGAGATGCAAAATAATATTAATTTTTACATAAAATAAAACAATACAATAAACATTAAAAAAATTTTATGAAACAGGAGAAAAAATGAAAAAACATAGTTGGATACAAATAGTTTTAACTTTGGTAGTAGTTCTTGCATTTTCTTTTATAGCAACTCAATTTTTATTTCCACAAAAAACAAAAACATATTCTCAAACTTCTTGCCTTAATGATAGTATTACAGAAGACATGGATATCTTTGATATTGCTAAATTATATAGAGATAATGCATGTGTGGCTATAAGAGTGCATGCTTATAATAATGAATCAAAATCATATTATTCATCTCAAGGTAGTGGTGTTTGTATTGCTTCCAACGGATATACATCTCAAAGCATGGGGTACAGTGCTTTAGATGTAAAAGCTACCCAAGGAAGTTATATTGCAACCAACTATCACGTCATAAATTGGATTGAAGATGAAGATTATTCTAAAGTAGAAATTACTGTTATTACTGAAGATGAGAATGAATATAAGGCAGAATATTTATGGGGGAGCAGTCAATTTGATGTTGCTATAATATATATTGAAGAAAATTTAAATTATGTAAGAATGGAAGATAGGCTTATAGATTGCAATGAAGAAAACAGATTAGATATTGAGCAGATTTTTACGATAGGGTCACCATTAAGTTTGCAAAATCTAAATGATTTTACTGAAGGTTATGTTAGAAATAATAACTATATGGTAGAATATACAGCGGGTGTGGAGTATTATTATCAAAATATGAGAAATTGGGAGAGCGTATCTATAGAAGATGCTTTACCTAATTTAGTTGATTATTACGAAATATATTATTTAAGCAATGTATATGAAGATGTAATTAGTATGAGTGTAGAAATAAGTCCTGGTAATTCAGGTGGCGGAGTTTTTGATTCGAGTGGTAGTTTAGTGGCTCTTGCAACATTAAGTACTGATGTTTCACAAACAAACGGGAATCAAATAAATGGAGCGGTTGCTGTTTATCCATTAATGAAAGTTTTAGATAAAATAATTTCAAATAACGAATATAACACAAATTACAAAATTTATACTATATCTTCGATAGGCATGACAGGGCTTGACTCTAATGAGGCAGAGATATCAAAGTATTTCTATGAAGAACAAGAAATCGATTTGAATAGAGTAGGAATAAATTCATATTATTTAAATGGCTCATTATATAGTATTACTGAATATTCTGACGCATTTTCTTTTGAAGATAGCGGTTATTATATAATTTCACAAACTAATGTAATAGATGGATTTGACAATTTAATTAAAGGTTGTATAATTAATAGTGGAAAGATAAATGATGAAAAACTTCAGACTATCAATGATAGAAATGATTTATCATATCTTCTTTTTAATTTAAATGAGGGTGATAGTTTATTGTTAAATTATGTTGATGAAGAAGGAAAGTCTCAACAAATTTTAGTTGTTGTTTAAACTAAAGACGGGGGAATATATGTTAAAATATAAATATGCGATAGAAATAGGTGGATCTTATACAAAAATTTATGTTAAGGATAATGGGTTTGCTCTTTGCGAGCCTACATTAGTTGCGGCAGAGCCAACGGCACAGGGATATAAGGTTGTAGGACTTGGTTTGCAGGCTAAACAAATGTTAGGTAAAACCAATGATTCAGTAGAAGTTTTTAGTCCTATTTCTAACGGAGAGATTATAAATTATGAGTATTTAAAAGAATTTTTAATATATTGTTTTTCTAAATTAGATTTTAAGAGAAAAAGAGATTCTATTGTAGTTTTAATAAATGTTGGTTTAAACCAAAAAAATAAAGATTTATTATTATCTTTAATTTATGAAATAGGGTTTAAAGAAGTTATGTTAATTCCTGCTGTTGTATGTTCTTTAATAGGGGCAGGGAAAAATATAAGTTCAACCAAAACGAATATGATTGTAAATATTGGAGGAGCAAATACTGATATAGCGGTTATCAACATGAATTCAATAGTTAAAGGTGCAACATTGGGATTAGGTGGCAGAGCTGTAGATGTTGCTATAGCAAATACTGTGGCATATAATCATGGTTTAGTAATAGGATTAGGAACCAGTGAAAAGTTAAAATTAGAAGTTGGAAGTTTATATGCAAATGACACATTAAATATGGAAGTTACAGGGGTTGATGTCGAAAGTAAACTTCCGAGATCATATATTATATCTTCAAGTGATATTTTGCCTGTTTTAGAGCCTTTCTTTGAAGAAATAGTAAGAAGTGTAGATGTAACTATCACATCTTTGCCTCCAGAACTTTCAACAGATATTATAAATAATGGTGTCTATTTTGTTGGGGGAATGAGCAAGATAAATGGATTAGAAAATTATTTAAAAAAGAGCTTTAGATATCCATTTAAAATAATAGAAGATGGAGAAAATGTTTCGATTTTAGGTGCAGGAAAGTTACTTGACGATAATGAACTATTAAAAAAAATTTTTGAAAATACATAAATATTTCTAAAATATAAAATATTCATTTTGTCTAATTTAAAAATATACAAAATAATTTTAAAATGACTAAAATTGACAATAAAGTGAAGAATGTGACAATTCTTCACTTTTTATATTTAACAATATTTGATAAAATTTTAAAGTATAAGGAGAGTCTATGGCGAGGAAAATTGTTTTAACTAGCGGTAAAGGTGGGGTTGGTAAAACAACGGTATGTGCAAATCTCGGAATATATTTAGCAAAGCTAGGATTTAGGGTAGTATTATTAGATGTAGATATCGGATTGAACAATTTAGATGTAGTAATGGGAATAGAAAATCAAATTGTTTTTGATATAACTGATGTTATAATGGGTAGATGTAGACCCAAACAGGCATTAGTTCAAGACAAAACAATTTCATCTTTATATATTTTTCCATCTACACACGCATACAATAAAACTACAATTTTGGGAGAACATATTAAAAATATAGTAGATCAACTTGATAGCAGTTTTGATTATATATTAATAGATTGTCCAGCAGGAGTTGATGCGGGATTTGAAAGAGCAGTTTTTCCGGCAAATGAAGCAATTGTAGTCGTTACTCCACATTTATCATCAATAAGAGATGCCGATAAAGTTGTAGCATTGCTTGATGATTATAATATTGAATATAAAGGGTTAGTCATAAATAGAATGAGAGGTGATTTATTGTTAAATGGAGAACTAATGACAATTGAAAACATAGTAAGAGCATTAAATTTGCCATTATTAGGAGTTATACCAGAAGATGATGCTATTGGATCAAGTTGTTCAATAGGCGGGAGATTACAATCTGTAGAAAGTGCAAGAGCTTTTACATTATTAAGTGAAAATATACATAATGGATCTAAAAAAATTTTTGATTGTACTTATAAATATAGGGGGCTAATGGGATATATAAAAAGAAACATTAAAAAACATGTTTAGAAAGGAGGTTCTATGATTAAAAGAGCATATAATAGGATAGAAAATATACTTGATCAAGACAAACTTTTTAATCCCCAACAAATATGTGATGTCTTAAAAGAAGAAATAAAACCTATAGTTGAAAATTATATAAATTTACAAAATGACATAAAAGTAAGATTTAAAAAAGAGAATAATAAAAATATATTTTTTATAGAGATTGATGCTAATCGAACTAAGCCATTTGGATATATTCCATATTAAAAAATATACCACATTAGTGATATATTTTTTAATTTACTTTACTTTTGTCCAACTACCGTTATTCGCTTGCCATTCTTCAAATGGAGCATATTGATATGAAGATATAAAATTATAAAAACTTTCCATATCTATGCTTTCTTCATAGATAATAATTGATGTATTGTTGCTTGACATAGTTAAAGATATATTGCTACTTAACGGCATGTAAAGACTAAATGAAATATTTTTAATATAATTTTTACCTTGATTATCATTTGAAATTTCTAATGATAAATTGAAATCACCTAAAATATCGTTACCTGTAATTTCTGCCATATTTAATACAAAATTGTAAGTAGAATTATTAAAACTAAAACCAATTAATACATTAGCCCAATTAATAAATTTTTGCCCATTGTTCATGGAGTTATTTATGGAGTCCATAATATTATCTTGTAAACCTAGACAATATTGAATATAATAACCAATATTTTGTAATAGGTGAGAAAGGGGTATTTTAGTAGTTTTCTCATAAACTCTAGATGAAGCACCAAACATTATACTTACCCTTTCTGTTCTATGAAGATAAACATAACCATCTTTGTAATAAAAGTATAAATGTCTATTGTAACCTCCATCAGTATCGCCAAATTGATAAGGTACATCATTATTTACCCCATTAATAACAGGTATATTTTTAATTTCTCCATAAATTTCAAATTTGCCATTTTCAACGATTTTCATATAAATTTTATAATATACTTTATAAGAAATGTTTATCCCAATAATATTTCCTTTAATATTTAATGTTCCGGTAATAAGGAAATAGTTTTTATTGCTCATATTAACAACTGATTTAAGGATATCGTTAATACCAGATATATCATAGTAATTAAGATTTTTATCTAATTTACTTATATAAGAAAAATAGTTTACAGAGATAGAAATACTTAAAATATCTGTTAAATTATCATCGCTGTATAGATTTTCAATTAAAATTGTGCTAACTCTAGAACCATTGCTTATAAATGAAATTGATAAATCTTTTGCATTTGGGTTATTATAAATTTTCGTTCCATCAAAAGTAATAATAAAGTTATAGGTGTCGATTTTTAGAGATTTTATATATGAAATAAATTCAACTACGTTTTCAGTTGCCATATCAGTTAAGAAATTAAAGTTAGATTGAATACCAGAAAAATCCAAATCTAAATTTATATCATCAAAAATTCTTAAAAATGATGTGTTTATTCCAAAAGAATTTAAAAGGATATATATGGATTGTTTAAATGAAGAGTTGTTCATTTTAAGAAGTAAACCATTTAAGTTGAAATATGACCAATCATTTTCTGTATACATTTTAAGGTTCATTTTTTCGACTGTATTAGAGTAAATAGTTCCCCCAAATTGGAATTGATTTTTCAAATCAAACTGAAAGTTGCCATAAACGACTTGATCATTTATATTAAATGTTAATCCCAAGTCAAATTGTTTTTTAGAAAGAAAATCTACAAGTGTATTTAAAAGATTCATTGCATCGCTTAATTTTGAATATATACCTACTGGAGATACATATACTTTGTCTTGTAATAAATTAACAGAAATATTTAGGCTTTTATAATTGATAGAAGCACTATAGTTTTTATTATTAGTTAAACAAATACTTATAAATAATTCATTATAATTTAAATCAATTGATGTGTTATCTATTTTAAGAGTCAATGAGTTTAAAATTTTTTCAAGGCTAAAAATATTATTAAAGAATTCCGGTAAATAAGTTAAAATATTAAAATTCAAATAATTCATAGTAAATTGATTTAATAAATTTAATTCATTTAAACCAAATTGTAATTTTATATTATTATAAGATAAAAAAATAGAATTTTGATAAAATATTAGCTCAAGATTTAAATCATTTTTTGAAATATTTAATAAAACGGAAATATTTTTATTCTCATAATTTAAATAACCATTTATTGCATATTCATTGAAACTACCAGAGATTTCCAAGTTTATGGAGTCTTCTTTTATATAGTTATAAATATTACTTATATGATCTAAAAGGGAACAAATATTAGTATAGCTTTGGATATTTGGTTTAGTAAATAGTAATACATTATTAGAGGTAAAAAAATTTGTATCAATAATAAAATTATCAGTTTTTATTTGTATTGAAGCATCTAAATTATTAGTAGAAAATGAGAAATAAAAATTATTTAAGGTTTTAATTATAAAACCATTTTCGGTAGGAATAATTTGATTTATAAAAGGATCGTTATTATTTGTATTGATTAATTTATCTAATATTTGAAATATGACTTCAATATTTAAATTAATATTAAAAGTATTTGAAATAAATTGAGTAATTTTGTCAATATCATTTATAGAAAAATATAATTTTGTATTTGAATAATCGATATAGAAAGTATTTTCAAAGTAGGTAATTGATAAAACTTGTGAACTTAAATATAAGTTGAATTTAATTATGAAATTATTATTTGTAGAAATTTCATAATCAAAGTTGAAATTTTGGTTTTTTATGTTTATATTTCCATTTCCATAAAGAAAATCGTTAGAGATAATTTCAGTGAAATTTTGAAGAGTAGGGATAATAACATCTAATGATAAATATTTTTCTGTGTTTAAAATATTTATTTTTTCAAATTCATTAATAGATAAATTTAAATCGAATATGCCATCTATCTGCAGACTATTGAAGCCATATTCATTTAAAGTAAGTTTAGCGATTGCTAAATTATCAATTTCAATTTCTAAATAATTTTCTTTTGCAATTAAGTTTTTAAGAGCAAAGATATTAAAATTTGAAAAATTAAATTCATTAAAATTTATTAGTTTCAAAGCATTTGTTAAATTTTTAGTTTTAAGACAATCGTAAATTAAAAGAATTTGGTCTAATGGTATATTGAGTCCTATGTTATTTTGAATTGTATTTGAAAAATCTAAAATTTGATTTAATGAAAATTTAACAAAAATGTTTTCATAATTTAAATAGATTATTTCATTTTTTATATAAATTAAAATTTTTTGATTATTTATATTTAAAGATATCTCAAACATATCATTAATATAATCAATTTTAATTTCAGAATAGATTTCTAAATTTTTATAATTTAGTTCTAAGTTAAAAGCAATTTGCTCTTGAGAAATTGAATTAAAGGTTTTACCAATTATTTCAATGATATCAGTTAACTGATTATAATTATTAAAATCAATTTCTTTTATCGAATGATAATTATCAACTATATTTAATTCACAATTAAAATTTGAATTTAAAATTGTAAATTGATATAAATAATTATTTTCAAAATTCAATTGAAGAGTAAAATTTTTATTGCAAATAGAAAAAGAATCGTTTGTAAAATACACATTAGAATTTTCCAAAATATATTGTAAGTTTTCTATAGAAATAATAGAGGTTAAAAATTCTGTTATTTCTTTAAATTCTAAGCCAAAGTATTCTTTTAGATAGTTTTGGAGTATATCAATTTCATTTATAGAAAAAGCAATTTTTGCTTCGTTAATATTAAAATATATAACATTATCTTTTAAATATAAGAATGCTTCATTATTCGTATTATTAATAATATTAATTTGAGCAGTAATGTTATTATTATTAATATCTATAAAACCATCTAGAACAATGTCATTGAAATTTGCTTTGAGATCAAAATAGTGATTTTCATTAACAAAAGATTTTAATAAATTATCTAATATAGGGAAGAATGAATTTAAGGCATCATAATCATTTGTATCAATATTCGGTTTTGTTAATAATTCATCACATTTTGATATTGTACCAGAAATTTCAAAAATATCACTTGAAATAATTAACATCAAAGAATTGTCCAAATTTTGAATTTCTATATTGATATTTTTTGTTTGAACTATAAATCCGTTTTCTGTTTGTACAAGATTTTCAATTAAATTTGTTTCTGAATTAAACAAACTGAATATATAGGTAGACACTGTATAAATTTGGTTAAATACATTTTCAGTTTGTAATATTTCATTTAAGTTTGAATAAAGTTTTAAATTTGCGATTTGTAAATAAATATTTTTGTCTATAAGGTTAACATCAATTGGCAATCCTAAAATATTAGTTTTTAAAGTAGCGAAAATATCTTCTTTTAGATTTAAATTAAATTTTACAGGAACATTAATTCCTAGAATATTAAGATTAAAATTTCCAGTTAGTTGGTTTTCTTTTAAAAGGTCATAAAGGGTTTCAATTGTTGGGATAAATTTGACAAAATCTACATAATTAGAGAGGTCTGTTTTAAGATTAATTTCTCTAGTAGGGCAACTATTAAAATTTAGGTCGAAGTTAGCATTTGTGATGGATAAATTACTAAATTTATTATTTTCAGTAGTTAAACTTATATTGCCAAGATCTTCAATAGTAATAAATGTTGTGTTCCCTTGGGTTACGATATTATTCAGGAATGAAAAATCAAGCTTTGATAGATTTAAATCATTTAAGTTAAAATTTATCATATTAAAAACATTAATAAAGTTTTCAATATCTTTATTTTGAATTGATGAGATTATATTGATTATTAATTCTTTAGGCAAAGAGATATTAAAAGTCTTATTGAGTAAATTATTTAATTTATCAATATCATCTAAATTGAGAGAGATATATAAATTGCCAATTTCGGCATATAAAGTGTCTTTTAAAAATAAAAGATTTATTTCATTATCATTAAGATTAAAAGATAATTTTGTATTAAGTGTTGAAGGTTCAAAATCTAATGTACCTTTTATAGGAGTATTATAAATATTTGCGGTAAAATCCAATGAAATTACATTTTTAGATAATAGGTCAGTAGCCCCAACTACTAAATTTGTTATATTGGTATAATTTTCAATATTTTTATTAATTTCTATATTTTGAGGATATTCAATATTTCCATGCATTGATATAGAAAAATTATCATTTATTGCAAATGTAGGGACATTAAATTGTTGTAAATTATATTTCAAATCTGTAATAAGATTTAGTTTTCCTAAAAAAGGGACATCTATTTCTAATAAAATATCATTTTTGTTTTTTGTTTCAGTTAGATTTTTTAGCATTAATAAAATATCATTAATGTTCATGGTTGATAAATCAAGTCCAACAAAATCAAAAATAGAGTTTAAAATCTGTCTTAAAGGTTCTTCAATTTTATCATATTCAAAATAAACTTTATTATCTTGAATTTCTAAATAAATATTTTGATTTAAATAAGCAAAATTTAAGTTAAAACTTTCATTTTGTGAAAGTATATTAAAATTTCCTTCTAATTTTAAATCTTCATTATCTTTGGGTATATTAGTTTTTGCATCTAATGAAATAATTGAAGATGAATCATTATTATTAATTTCAATTTGAAGATCTAAGTTCATATATTCACTAGATTGTAAGTTATTAACTATTTGTGTAAGCTGATAAGGAGCAGATTCTGATTTATTTATAGAGCCATTTTGAAGAGATGAAGAAAGTTTTATAGTACCAAATGCAGATGCTACAGAAATTAACATATATAAAATTGTGTATAAAAAAATTTTAGCTTTCATTATTTTCTCCTAAAAATCAAATAAAAATTTTGTATTTAATGTACCAGTACACTTTGCTCCCATTGAAAATTTTACAGCTGTATATTTTTCTACAGTATCAATTGAAATAAAATTCCAATTTTCATCAATAGTAATAGTCTGTTCAATAGAGGTAAATACAGGATCTGTTTCAAGTCCGCCAGAACGTTTAACTTGTTTATAATAGTTTAGTACACTATAAATAGGGTGTAATTGAAAAATAAAAGAATATGTTCCATCATTATTTTTTATTGTTGTTGAAGATTCTTTATTTATTATAGTTGACTCTGAAATAATGTATGGATTGATAGTATTAACATAACTTCCTGTAAGTTCTTTGTACTCTTCAGAAGTTAATGTTTTTTCTGCCTCCCATGTTGCCGACATTGACCCGTCATCATTAGTTATAATAGAAGAGCCTGTACTTAAATAGACAATGTTTTCGCCCTTATTCATCTCTTCTTTTGTCGCCACTTTAACAAGTCCTACACTAATGCTTTCAAAAGAATATTTTTTTCCATCAAACGTTTTAGCACTATAAATTGTTTGAGAAGCAATAGTTGATACCATTCCATTTCCAATTGCAGCATAAGATTTTGAATTCTCGGCATTGTATAAAGCCAAAAGATAATTATCAAGCACATTTAATCGGGTAGACAACGGATCTATGTTTTGTGATTTTGCAATTTCAAGGAAGTTAGATTTATCATTTTCATTATTTATTCCCAGTTTTGCAAAGGTGGTGTTAACATCTGGCAAATAATCACTAACTAAATAATTACTATAAATAACAGTGCTTTTTAAAACAGCGTTAAAGTACCATACACCTAATCCACTTCCTGTAAATATGGCAAGAATTAATAAAATAGCTAATGCCCTTATGTTTTTTTTAAAAGTACCTTTTTGATATTCTCTTTCTTCTAACTCATTTTTAAGTCTTTGTTTTTCTTTTTCTAATTTTTCTTTTTCTTTTTGTGATAGGAGTTTCTTTTTCTTCATAATTTTAGATAGCTTTTTGTTTTTGTAAGTATAAAAAAAACATCCAAAATTATCCACATAAAAAGAGAGACTTTCTTTAGAAGTTAAAATTAAAGTCACATCAGTTAGTTTAATTATATAATCATTCTGCTTTTTATTAGTCATGTTATGCACCCCGAAAAAGGTTCAGCATACATACCTATTTTTGTCGTAGTTCAATATATTTATATGTATACATGGCTTGTCCATGTGAATAAATCTAGAAAATTTAAGGAGTGGTCTAAAACGACTAAAACGGATATGTTAGTGAATCCTTAAATAGAATTCTTGCCTAGCATGGCTAGGTCAACCCCTTAACTATGTAGTTTATACCTACATCAATATTATATAATATAAATAATAAAGTGTCAACAGATTTTTAAAAAAAAGGTTATAAATAAAAATAAAATATTTTGCATAAATATACATAAAAATATTTGACAAGAATTTTTGGTTGTGTATACTATAATAATGTAACAAACTGATGTACCAAGGAGAAAAAATGGAAAAAGAAAATTACGATTACGAAAGATTAATTGATATAGAAATGTACTCAAAAGATATAAAAGAAAGTTTTATAGAAGGAACAGAAGAAAGTGAGTTTTGGTATTTAATTAATAGTTATTTAAAGATTTTATATCCTTCCTTAAAGGAAGAACTTGATAATAAAATAAGAAATGTAATAAAATCATCTGAAAAGTTTAGCAAATATTTTAATAAAATAGATAATAATAAAGCAATTGAGGAATATTTGAAACTGATAGATAATAATGTGATAATAAAACATGAAAGTTATGATACGATAATCAAAAAGTTGGCAACTTCTGTTATATCTAATACGATTGAAAAAGGAGAAATAAGCAAAAATTCCGGAATAAACAATTTGAGAACTTTATATAACGGAGATATTGAATTATTCAATGAAACAGATAAATCTTTAACAGAAAATTTTCTAAAAATAATTGAACAAAATGCGGGAAAAAGTGGTGTGGAAAAAGCCTTGCAATATGCTCAAAAACAAGCAGAAATCGTAATAGAAGATAAATCTAAATATTATGAAGATGTTGTAAAATATCTAGTTGGATTTTATGCAAATGTTGGATTAGCTAAAATTCAAGAAATGGAAGAACAAGGAATTGTTGAAAGTGAATAGTTTTATATAAAAATATTTTTTGAAATTGTAAAAAATACTTGACAATATAAATTTAATTATATAAAATATAAGCGTCTTTATTTAAGGCGTTTTTTGTTTGTATTAGCCCCACAAAGAAAATTTGCCTGTTAAAGAAAAATGGTCTATCCCGAAGAAGATCAATTAATAAATTTTAAATTACATTTCGGAGGAATTTAATGAAAACTTACATGGCAAAATCAGCAGACATTGAAAGAAAATGGTTGCTTATTGATGCGGCTGGAATTCCACTTGGTAGAGTGGCAACAGCAGTTGCTGATATTTTAACAGGAAAAAAGAAAACAATTTATACACCTCATGTTGACTGTGGGGATTATTGTGTAGTTATTAATGCTGACAAAATAGAACTTACAGGAAATAAACTTGAAGATAAAAAGTTAAGATGGCATACAGGATATCCTGGTGGTTTAAAAGAAGTTAAGTATGGAACTCTTATGAAAGATAATTCACCAAAAGCATTACAAGTTGCAGTAAAAGGCATGCTTCCAAAAACTTCTCTTGGCAGAAAACAAATTACAAGATTACACATTTATAAAAATGAAGAGCATTCTCAACAAGCTCAAAAACCAGAAAAAGTTGAGATAAAAGGAGCTAGAAACTAATGGCAGAGAAAAAAAGTAAAGCAGTTAGTCAAATAATATCAACTGGTAGAAGAAAAAAATCTATTGCAAGAGTTAGACTTTTCCCTGGAACAGGTAAATGTGTTGTTAATGGAAGAGATATGGGAGAATACTTACAAAGAGACACACTTCTTTTAGTTGCTCGTCAACCATTTGAAATTACATCTACAGGAGAAAAGTACGATGTTATTGCTCGTGTTCATGGTGGCGGAATTTCTGGTCAAGCAGGAGCATTGTGTCACGGTATTGCAAGAGCACTTGTAAGAGCAGACGAACAATTTAAACCTGAACTTAAAAAGGCTGGACTTCTAACTCGTGACCCAAGAATGAAAGAAAGAAAGAAATATGGGTTAAAGAAAGCAAGAAAAGCATCACAGTTCTCAAAAAGATAAAATACAAAAGATATGCGGCGCATATCTTTTTTTATTTAAAATGTTAAATTATTTAAATTAATGACAATACAATTATTAAAAATGGTATAATATAATATAAAACATTTTGCGTTTAATTAAAATATATGTTATAAATGGAAAAGGAGAAAACATGGTATACGATATATTGGTAATAGGTGCAGGACCTGCAGGAATATCAGCAGCAATTTATGCTAAACGTGCGGGGAGAGAAGTCGCAATTATTGAAAAGGCTATTCCCGGAGGACAACTAGGGTTAATAGGATTAATAGAAAACTATGCAGGATTTAGCAAAATAGATGGGAATGAACTTGCTTATAAATTTTACCAACATGCTTTAAGTTTAAATATTCCATTTATTATGCAAGAAGTTGTTGATTATGATTTTGATAAAGATTTAAAAGAAGTTATTTGTAATAAAGATACATTTAAAGCTAAAGCAATAATTTTAGCCCTTGGAAGTCATTCTCGGGAATTAAATATAGCAGGCGAACAAGAGTTAAAGGGTCGCGGAGTAAGTTATTGTGCTTTGTGTGATGGTAATTTTTTTAAGGGTAAAGATGTTGCTGTAATAGGTTCAGGAGATAGCGCTTTTTCAGATGTGGCATATCTTTCTAACATATGTAATAAGGTTTATCTTTTAACAAAAGAAGAATTAAAATTGCATAATTATGCAGAAAACGAGTTTGAAAACAAGACTAATGTAGTTTTATTAAAAGGTGCGATTTCTCAAAAAATTGAAGGAGATGACAAAGTAGAACGTTTGATATATAAAGATAATGAAAATGTTCATTCAATCAAAGTCGATGGTATATTTGTAGCCATAGGGAGAAAACCTGACACAGAAGTTTTGAAAAATAAAATAAAAATTGATAATTCTGGATTTATAATAACTGATAGCCAAATGAAAACAAGTACTGATGGAGTTTTTGCTTGTGGTGATGTAAGAATGGGTAGTATAAGACAAATTGCTACTGCCGTAGGAGATGGTGCTATTGCTGGAACAGAGGCAAATAAATATGTTTTACTTTATGATCATAAAAAGAAAAATAAAATATAAGCAAGTTAATAATTTGAAGGTATAAGTTTAACAAAAAAATCCGCATTTTGCGGATTTTTTAAAAGCATATTATAAGCCCTTTTTCTAAAGCATAATAAGAACATAGTCCTCTCATTGGTAAAATTTGTATTTCTTTAAAATTACAATTTTTTTCCAAATCATCTTTTATTTGATTTGCTTCATTTTCAGCAAAGCAATGTGTGATAATTAGTTTATTTTTAGAAAAATCTTTTGCTTTTTCTTTTATCATTTGGACTAATTTTATAAAGCAATTTTTTATTCCAATAATCTTTTTTGCCATTTTAATTTCGCCTTCATGAGCAATACATATAGGTCTGATAACCAAAGTACTTGCAATAAGACCAGCAATTCTGCTCATTCTTCCATTGTTAACTAAATTGTCAAATTTTTGCAAAATGAAGTAAAGGCTACGTTCTTTAGTGTATTTAGTTATTTCATTTTGGATTTCCTCAAAAGAAATACCACTTTTAATAAGTGAAACAAGTTTTTCTACTATTAAAATTTCTGTACCACTACATTGTTTTGAGTCGATAACAAAAATATTTTCTGGTTTTGAATAAGAATTTTTAGCCACGCAAGCAGAATTATAACTTCCGGATAATTTAGATGTTATCGTAACTATAAAAGTGTATTTTGCATTATCAAATTCTTGTAAAAAAGATTGTGGGGCAGGACATGCACTTGAATTCTTTTTTGAGGCATGCATATCTTCAAGCATTTGTTTACAATCGAGTTCATCGTTGTCTACATATTCTTTTTCATTGACATTGATAGTAAGAGGAATAACTTTAAATCCAATTTCTTCATCTTCAATAAAGTTGTTTTTTAGGTCACTTGCACTATCAACAAGTATTTGGTATTCTTTCATATTTTTCTCCATTTATATACATATTCAAATTTAAAATAATTTATAACAAAATTGAATAAGATAAACTTTAAGTTATCAAAACAAGTATAATATCTTTTTAAAAAAATTCAAAGCAAATGTCAATACAATTTTTTTTAATTTTGCTTTTTATTAAAAATTTTGTCGAAAAACAAAAAAATCATTCTTGAGGATGAGAAGATTTATTTATGAAAGAAGTTGTATTGCTTGCAAGTTCAATTTTTCCATATTTTTCATTGATTAACATAGCGACATCAGAAAAGTCTTTTTTTTCATCGAAAAAAGATAATTGTTTATATTTACTACTACTTAATTGAGAACATCTAATCCTAATGGCTCTCACAGTATAGTTATATTTCCATATTTTGTCGCAAAGAGTTAAAGCATGTTCGGCAATATCTTTTAAAGAGCTAGTTTTTTGTATTTTTTGTGAAACATGTGCTTTTTTTAAGTTTTTATCTTTTATAGTTATTGAAATACATTCTGATTCTAGATTATGCTTTTTTAATCTAAAAGAAATTTTTTCTGCTAAAAAATATATTACTTTTTTTATGTCATTTCTACTTAAAATGTCTTTAATTAAGGTGGTTCCATTGCCTACGCTTTTGGGAGGTGGATATGTGTAATAATCCGCCACATTAACATTTCTTTCTCCAAGTAAATCTTGCTTTAAATTTATTCCATTAATGCCCATTAAATTGTTTAAATAATCGTCTTCTAATTTTACAAAATCTCCAATTGTTTTTATGTCAATTGCGGAAAATTTTTTTTCAAGTCTTCTTCCAATACCTACAATGGAATTTAAAGGCATATTATACGTTAACTGCTTAAAATTTTGTTTTGAAATTACTGTTGTAAAATCTGGTTTTCTCATATCAGATGCTAACTTTGCAAATAATTTAGAAAAAGATACTCCTACCGAAACAGTAAAATTAAATTGTGCTTTTATTTTACTTCTTATTTCATCAGCAATTTCTTTACCTGTTTTTTTAAGATATTTTAAACTTTCTGTTACATCTAGCCAACATTCATCGAGTCCAAGTGGCTCAACAAAATTTGTGTATTGAAGATATATTCCATGAAGTTCTTTGCTAATTTCTTCATAAAGAGAATAATGGGGAGGGAGGCACACTAGTGCTGGACAAAGTGCTTTTGCTTCGCCTATGACTTGTCCGGTTTTAACTCCATATTTTTTTGCTATTTCATTTTTTGCTAATATTATACCAGTTCTTTTTAATGGATTTCCTGTAACCGCCACCGGTTTATCTAAAAGTTGTGGTCTAGTTGAACATTCGACAGAAGCGAAGAAATTATTTACATCAGAATGTAAAATTACTTTTTCTTTTGTTTGCATAGACACCTCTTTTTATGTATAATTAGTAAAGCGTAGGAGAATTATGCATAGTAAAGAAAATTATTTTAAGATAAATCATTTTATAAATTATTATTGTGATGCTTTAAAATGTGCTGTTGGTGAATTTTTAAATATTGATGATGATAAATATTGTGACTTTATAAATTGTTTAAATATAGAAGAAGAAAAAGTTTTAACTGAATTGGCAGTATTAAAAAATTTAGAGGCAGGTGTAAAAAATCTATATCTCAAAGTAAAAAATTTCAATGTTGGACAGTCAATATTAGAAAAGTATAATCTAAATGGTTACATTATAGTTTCTGCCAATGTTTTGGAAAATTTGCCCACAAGTGCACTAACAGGTAATAGGCTTATTCTAGAAATTGAAAGTATTTTAAATTATAATGTTTCTCAATTGAGTAAGATAGTGGATTTTGTAGCAAGAACAGATAGCAAAGTTTTAATAAATTTAGGACAAGATTTAGAGGAATTAGGGAAAATTGTAAATCTTTATAATCGTTCGCCGGTAGAGATATTGGAGGATTTTGGATTTTTAGATAGAGATTGTTTCATTAAGGGATTGAATTTTATTGATAAAGAAGATCAAAAAATTCTAAAAAATTATAATACGTTTTTAATCTTTTCACCTAGTAGTGATGGATATGAGGGGAAAGGAGCAATCAACCTTTATAATTTCATTTATAATGATTTAAAATTTGGATTTTCCAGTGGAAACTGTTATAATATTGATATGCTGGCAGAAGCAAGACTTGCAAAATTGAACACAAATAATTTGATGTATGATGTTTCTTTAGTAAGTGATGAAGTTCTTTTAAATTCAATTTGTTTACAAGAAGATTTAAATCCTATCACAACTAAAATAGAATTAGATTTACCAATAAAAAATCTATTTGAAAATAAAATAATTATACATCAAGAAAATCTTGAAAGTTTAAAAGTAATGGCCAAAGAAATTATTAAGAAAGTTAAGGAGAAAATTTAATGGAAATTGTAGATACACTCGCACAAGAATTCGGATTAAAAAAGGAATATTCACAAAATATAATTACTCTTTTAGATGAGGGTTGCACCATTCCATTTATTGCAAGATATAGAAAGGAAATGCATGGGACATGTGACGATCAGACTTTGCGTGCTTTTGCAGATAGATTAAAATATCTTCGTAATTTAAATGAAGAAAAAGCAAAAGTAGAAAAAGCAATTACAGAACAAGGGAAATGGACAGAAGAATTGAAAATTGCTTTAGAAAATGCACAAACTTTAACTGAGGTTGAAGATATTTATCGCCCATATAAACCTAAACGTAAAACAAGAGCTTCTGTTGCAATTGCAAAAGGGCTTGAAGGGCTTGCTGATATTTTGCAGATGCAGTCAAAAAGTTATTTATTTGAAAAAGAGGCAGAGAAATATATAACCGAAGAAGTAAAATCTATAGAAGAGGCTATAGCAGGGGCAAAAGATATTGTTGCTGAAAGAATATCTGATGATGCCGAGTTAAGAAAAGATTTGAGAAAATTATTAGAAGAAAAAAGTTCTATAAAATGTGAACTATTAGAAAATGAAAATAGTCCTATTTATGAAATGTATGCCGGGTTTAAACAAGAAGTCAAAACTATTCCTTCACATCGTATTTTAGCTATCAATAGAGGAGAAAAAGAAAAATGCCTTAAAGTTGACATTGAAGTTAATAGAGATTTGTCAATGGATATAATAAATAGGTATTACAAAAAAGACAATGAAGATACAAATAAATACATGCAAGATACAATAAATGATTCATATGATAGATTATTGTTTCCTTCTCTTGAAAGAGAGTGTAGAAATAGTCTTACCGAAAGAGCTGATGAGCAGGCAATTAAAATGTTCGAAGTAAATTTGAAGCCACTTTTAATGGAAGCACCTTTAAAGAATAATGTTATTTTAGGACTTGATCCTGCATATAGGACAGGCTGTAAAATTGCAGTTATAGACACTAATGGAAATGTTTTAGCAACTACTGTAATTTATCCTACACCTCCGCAATCAAAAACCGAAGAATCTATCGAAAAACTAAAAGTATTAATAGATAAGTACAAGGTAGATGTTATCTCCATTGGTAATGGAACGGCTTCAAAAGAAGCAGAAATTTTTGTTGCTGAACTTATAAAACATGTATCAAGACCTGTAAGTTATGCCGTTGTAAGTGAGGCAGGTGCATCTGTATATTCTGCATCAAAATTAGGGGCAGAAGAATTCCCAGATTATGATGTATCATTAAGAAGTGCTGTTTCTATTGCAAGAAGGCTTCAAGACCCTTTAGCTGAACTTATAAAGATAGATGTAAAATCAATTGGGGTAGGACAATACCAACATGACATGCCACAAAATAGACTCACTGAAGTGTTAACTGGGGTTGTTGAAGATTGCGTTAATAGTGTAGGTGTTGATATAAATACAGCAAGTCCATCTTTGTTAAGTTATGTATCTGGCTTAAATATGTCAATAGCAAAAAATATTGTTGCATATAGAGCAAAGGTTAAGGGAATAAAGAATAGGGAAGAACTTTTGTCTGTACCTAAACTTGGACCAAAAGCATATGAACAATGTGCAGGATTCTTAAGGGTTATAGGTGGAGAAGAAATTTTAGATAACACAGCTGTTCACCCAGAAAGTTATTCTGCAACAAGGAAACTTTTGAAATTATTTAATATGAATGAAAATGATATTAAAGAAGGCAATGTAAATAATCTTCCTTCACTTATAAAATTAAAAGGCGAAGAGAAAGTAGCAAAAGAATGTGAAATTGGTTTGCCTACTTTAGAGGATATTACAAAAGAGTTATTAAAGCCGGGTAGAGATATCCGTGAAAGTATGCCAAAGCCTGTTCTTCGTAGTGATGTTATTACAATGGAAGATTTAAAAGAGGGCATGGTGCTAAATGGAACCGTTAGAAATGTAATAGATTTTGGGGCCTTTGTTGATATTGGCGTTCATCAAGACGGATTAGTCCACATTAGCCAAATTTCTGATTCCTATATTAAACATCCTAGTGAAGTTTTAAAAGTTGGTCAGCAGGTAGAAGTAAAGGTTCTTGGTGTTGATCTTGCGAAGAAGAGAATATCTTTGACCATGAAAGGAATTGATAAAGAGTAAAGGAGTTTTATGAACAAGTGTCCATATTGTCAAACTTCATACAATGAAATACTGCAAACGGGATTTGTTGGTTGTCAGCATTGCTATTTTGAAATTGATGGGTTGAAAGAAGCATTAAAAAAACTTTACGAAAATAGAACTCATAAAGGAAAAAGTGCAGGTAAAAATGATTGAAGTATTTGATAATATTGCAATTTCTTCAAGAATAAGACTTGCGAGAAATGTTGACGGCTTAAAATTTTTCGTTAAATTACAAAGTGATATTGATGCCAAATATATCACTAATTCTGTTATGAAGACACTTGAAAAATTTGACGTTTTTAACTTTTTTACTTTAAAAAATTTATCCTTAAATGAATGCAATGCTCTTTTTGAAAAGCATCTTATAAGCAAAGAATTAATAGAAAATAAAGATATATCTTCGGTAGCAATTAGTGAAGATGAAAAAATCATAGTAATGATTAATGAAGAAGACCATATTAGAGAACAATGTCTTGAAGATGGTTTCAATCTATATAAACCTTATAGAAGACTGTCAAGAATTGATGATGAGATAATTAAAAGTTTGCCTATAGCCTATGATAAAAATTTAGGATTTATTACGGCAAGTCCATCAAATTTAGGAACAGGTATGAGAGCATCTGTTATGTTATTTTTGCCTGCGTTAACTATTGCAAATGAAATAGATGATGTCTTTAATATTTGCGGAGAAAATGGTCTTACTGTAAGGGGGATTTACGGTGAAGGCTCAAAAGCAGAGGGATATTTTTATCAAATTTCAAATCAAGCCTCCTTGGGACTTGATGAAAATGAAATTATAGATAAAGTAAGTGAATTTATTTATCAATTTTGTGAAAGAGAAAAGAACTTAAGAGAAAAAATTTTAGAAAAAGATTATGATAAATATAGAGATATATCTTTAAGGGCATATGGAGAAATTACAAATTGTTATAGTCTTGAAGAAAAAGAAATGATAGAATTATTATCAAAGGTTAAATTAGGTCAGGCTTTAGGATTTATCAATATTACATCAAACAATAAATATCAAAAATTATTTTATGAAGGAGCATATGCGAATTTAAAAGAAATATTTAATTTTAATGATGAAAAAGAGGAAAAAAGGGTGCGAGCAGAGTATATATCTAGCGAAGTGAGAGAACTTGCTCAAAGGAGGTAAAAATGAATTATCAATCATCTTCTTATTCAGACAATATACAAAAAGTTATTAAAAACGCGAGTAAATTTGCGTTAAGATTTGGCTCAAACTTAATTGGTAGTGAGCATATTTTATATGGACTAACAAGCGTAAAAGATTGTCTTGCTTCACAATTTTTAGCAGAGGAAGGAGTAACCGAACCTAGTTTATTTGAGTTTTTTGAGGATAATGTTAGTGAAGACAACATTTTGTTTTCTAACGAAGTCGAAATGACTCCTAGGACAAAAGATTTATTTAGAATTGCACAGCAAATTGCTTTGCAAATGAATCATTCATTTATTGGTACTGAACATTTATTGTTAGCACTTCTCTCTAGTAGCGGAAGCGTGGCATATAAGATATTACAAGGACAATATGATGTGGACATTGAGGCATTAAAAAATAAGGTTACAAAGGCGCTGATGGCAGGAACTAATGTCAATGAAGAAAGTAAAGAAAATGTTAACAAGCAGGCAGGTAGTACATTACCAGAAAAACTTTTAGATATGGGAACAGATATTACTTTAAAAGCAAAAGAACATAAGTTGGATCCAGTTATTGGTAGAGAAGAGGAAATACAAAGGGTTGTCGAAATTCTTTGTAGAAAGACAAAAAATAACCCTGTATTAATAGGAGAAGCTGGAGTTGGTAAAACGGCTGTCGTTGAGGGGCTTGCGCAAGCAATTGTCGCTGGAGATGTGCCAGAACTATTAAAAGATAAAGTTGTATATGCTCTTGAAATTGGTGGGCTTATGGCTGGAACAAAATATCGTGGTTCGATGGAGGAAAAATTAAAAGATGCTATTGAAACTATTATCCAAAGCAAAAATATAATTGTTTTTATCGATGAAATCCATACACTTGCTCAAGCTGGATCAGAAAAAGGAGAAACATCTCCAGCAGATATGTTGAAGCCATATCTTGCTAGAGGAGAACTTCAAACTATTGGAGCTACAACTACAGATGAATATCGTAAATTTATAGAAAAAGATAAAGCTCTTGAAAGAAGATTTCAACCTATTATGGTTAATCCACCAACTGTAGAACAAACAATACAAATTTTGAAAGGGTTAAAAGATAGTTATGAGGCATTTCATAAGATTACTATTACTGATGAAGCTATAGAAGCAGCAGCAGTTTTATCTGATAGATATATTGCAGATAGAAGTTTACCAGATAAAGCTATAGACTTAATAGATGAAGCTAGCAGTAAAGCTAAAGTTAATTATACTTTAAAGCCTCAAGAAATTAGAACTATTGAAGATAAGATTAAATCTCTTTCTGCATCCAGAGATGAAGCGAGTTTGCAAAGAAATTATGAAAAAGCTGCAAAATTGCAATCAGAAATTATTAATCTTGAAAATGATTTAAAAAAGAAAGAAGAAAAAATAGACAAAAAATTTGAAAAGTCTAAAATTAATTCAATAGGAGCAAATGAGATTGCACAAGTTGTATCTAAATGGACTGGAATTCCCGTAACGAAGATAACTGAAAGTGAAAAAGATAGATTAATACATCTAGAAGATATTTTACACAAGAGAGTTGTTGGACAAAATGAAGCAGTTGAAGCTGTAGCTAAAGCTATAAGACGTTCAAGGGTTGGCTTACAAGATGGGAAAAGACCGATTGGATCATTCCTATTTATGGGACAAACAGGGGTAGGTAAAACTGAACTTTCTAAAGCTATAGCTGAGGCTATGTTTGATGATGAAAATAATATTATCCGTATCGATATGAGTGAATATATGGAAGCACATAGTGTATCTAAATTAATAGGTTCTCCTCCAGGATATGTCGGATATGAAGAGGGGGGACAGCTTACTGAACAAGTTAGAAGAAAGCCATATTCGGTAGTATTATTTGATGAAATAGAAAAAGCACATCCTGACATTTTTAATGCTTTACTACAAATTCTAGATGACGGAAGATTAACAGATGGTCAAGGAAGAACAATTTCTTTTAAAAATACAATAATTATCATGACAAGTAATCTTGGAGCAAGAGAAGTAAAGGAACACAGAAAACAACTAGGATTTGTGGAAAATGAATATGAGGAAGAAATTGACGCTAAAAAGATCTATATGGATGCATTAAAAAACAAATTTAAGCCGGAATTTATTAACCGTATTGATGTAATCTGTATTTTTGATCCGCTCACGAACGAAGATTTAGTTAAAATTGCTAAGATTTTAATTTCTAATATAAATAAGCGTTTAAAAGAAAAAAATCTCTCACTTAAAATAACAGAGGACGCTTTGGAGTTTATCGTTAAAAAAGGCTCTAACAATGAGTATGGGGCAAGACCTTTAAAACGTTATATTCAGCAAGAAATTGAAGATCAAATCGCAGAAAAAATTCTTCTTGGGCAGTTAAAGAATGAAGGAGAAATTATAATTGATGTAAATGATAATAAGTTGATATTTGACAATGAATAAAAAAGTTTATAGTTAAATTGTTCTTTCATTTGGAAATTTATCACAAATTTGATAAAATATAATCAGGAGGAAAATATGAAAATTGATATCATAGAAAGAAATGGCTATACAGTTAGTCAAAGACTAGAAAGAATATTAAATGAAAAATTAAAGAAACTAGAAAAATATTTTGATAAAGCTGCAAATGCTAAAGTTGTATGTTTAAAAGATGGTAAACAAGAAAAACTTGAAATAACAATTACAAGTAAAGGCGTACTTTATAGAAGTGAAGTAACAAGTGATAACATGTACAACAACATAGACTTTGCATTACCTAAACTTGAGAAGCAAATTGTTAGAAATAGCGAAAAACGTAAAGAAATTAAAGCAAAGGGTTCTAAACAAGAAAACTTCTTACCTTTTGAGTTCTTAGAGGAAGAACCTGAAGAATTACCTTCTATTTATAAAAAGAAAACATTTGATTTAGATCCAATGTTGGTAGATGATGCTCGTTTTGCTATCGAAAGATTAGGTCATGATTTCTTTGTTTTCTTAAATGCAGAAACAGGTAAAATTAACATAATTTATAGAAGAAAAGATGGTAAATTTGGTCTTATAGATCTAGTTTATTAATTTTAAATAATATATATAAAGAAAAAAACCACAAATTTAATTGTGGTTTTTTTATAAAAAAACATGAAATTTCTTTCATGTTTTAATTTTGATTTTCTTTTTTCAAGTTATCTAACAATTTAGCAAAATGTGCTTTTTTTCTATTTGCACTATTTTTATGAATTACATTATCACAAGCAGCCTTATCAAGCAAAGAAACAACATCACTATAAGCATTTTGTGATGCTTCAATATCTTTATTATTTAAAGCAATTTTAAATTTTTTGATATAAGTATTGATTTTTGATTTAACTGCTTTATTTTGTGCTGTCTTTTTTTCAATAATTTTAACTCTCTTTTCTGCTGATTTAATATTTGGCATGTCTTTCTCCTTTAAAATTCTTAAAGAGTATAGCATAAAGAATAATTAAAATCAAGTAAAATAAATATTTTTTTTAAAATAAAACAAAATAATTTTATGTATGATTTAATAGATGAAAGTGGAAAAAATTTAAAAGAATATGGTTATAAATTAAAAAAACTTGACAAATTCAACATTACAATTGCCTCATTATCCATAAAAACAGACGAAAAGAGTAAAATCTTAGGAATGGATAAGGGAGAGTATTTTATTTTAAATGCTCCATCTATTTACGAATACGGCATAGAATGTAGTGTTTTTATTATTAATCAGTTAATAAAATGTTTGAAAAATTTTTATAAAATTTTAAAAATAAAAAAAACAGATAAGGTTTTAATAGTTGGACTTGGAAATCCTGATATAATGTCAGATAGGCTAGGTAAAGAAGTTTTTGACAATATTTCTATTAATATTTTTAAAAAAGAAAACAATATTTTTAAATTTTGTCCTAATATTTATTTCTCTACTGGGATTGAAACTATTGATATGGTTGGAATGTTTGTTAAGGGTATGCAGATAGATTATATTTTATTAATTGATTCGTTAACTACGAATGACATATCAAGGTTAGGCACATCATTTCAAATCACAACGACAGGAATGACTCCGGGTAGTGGTGTAAACAGATTTGGCAGAAAAATCAACAAACAGAGCATGGGAGTGAAATGTATATCTATAGGAGTACCATTTATGATTTTTGCAGATGAGTTAAATAAAGATAGCCCTAAAGATTTACTTCTTGCTCCAAAGGATATCAAAGAGCATATTGAAAAAGTCGGATTTGTAATTTCTTCTGCAATTAATGAGGTGCTTAAATGAATTATTATCTTTTCATTCCTTTTTCAATTATTTTAACAATGTTTATTCCGATAAAATTAAGAGCGAAAATATCTTTTAATCTTTTAGAAATGTGTGGTGCTGTAGGGATTTTTTTATTTGGTATAAAAGTCACACATCAAATGATTTGGATAAAGTCTAATAAAATTATAACCAAAAAAGAAAAAGCGATAAATACAAAAGAATTAGATTTTCAGGGAAAAGAAATATTGTTTATAAAAATTTTAATAAAACAACTAGTCAACAAGACAAAATTAAAAAAAATAGAACTTTTTTATAATTTAGGAATTGACGATGCATTTTTGTCATCTATGATAGCAGGATATATAAATTTTATTTTAGTAACATTTTTTACCAAAATTAAAAATAGTAAACCAACAGCTAGTTTAGAGTTAAACGATACAATTTCATATAATAGAAAAATAATTCAGTTTGTGTTTAATTCTTTTATTACAATTTCTTTATTTGATATTGTATATTCTTTAGTTAGAACGGTTATTCTAACAAGGAAACATACTAATCAAATGCTTAGCAACAAATTATACCAAAATAACTCGAATTAAATTAATTTAAAACAAGGAGTTGATATGAAATTTTATACCGGTAATGATTCAATAAATAATCTTATTGACGGAGCAATGGATAAAATAAAGACTATTGTAGACTCTTCTACAGTTATAGGAGAAAAGGTTATAACTGAAAATGGAACAGTTATTATTCCCATATCAAAAGTTACAGTTGGTTATGTAGTAGGTGGCGGTGAATATGCAGACCTTTCAGCAAGGCGGGTAGCAAATCATTTTCCTATGGCGGGTGGATCTAGTGGAGGTATGAGTGTATCGCCAGTAGGTTTTTTGATTGAAAATAATGGAGAAGTAAAATTTGTAAATGTTGAAAACAAGTCATTATATCAAACAGTATTAAATATGTTTAACGCATTAATAAGCAAGCTTGATAAATCAAATGATGGTAATGACACACAAGGGAGTATGGAGAATGAAGAAGAGTAGAATATATTCGATTTTATGTTTATTTTTTGCAGCAATATTTTTGCTCTCTTTTCTTTTTGGAGGATTAAGATTATTAAAAGCAAATACTTTTGCAAATGAATATTACACTAGTGCAAAAGCAATGTGTACAATGGAAGTGAATTCAAAAAGAATTCTTTATAGTAAAAATATGGATGAAAAGATGGCTATGGCAAGTACAACAAAAATAATGACGGCAATAACTGCAATAGAAAATTCAAATGATCTTGATAAAAAATTTGAGATTTCCCCTAAAGCGGTTGGGATAAGCGGAACAAGTTTATATTTAAGAAAAGGAGAAATTTTTTCGTTAAGAGAGCTATTATATGGTTTAATGTTGGTATCAGGAAATGATGCTTCAGTAGCAATTGGGGAAAAAGTTGCAGGAAGCGTTCAATCATTTGTAGAACTTATGAATAAAACTGCTGAAAAGATAGGAGCAAAAAATACACATTTTGATAATACACATGGTCTTGATTCAAAAACACACTATACAACTGCTTATGATTTAGCATTAATAACTAGTTATGCAATGCAAAATGAAACATTTAAAGAAATAGTGTCAACAAAGAATATTAAAATTACAAATAGTGATGGGAAAGTTAGATATTTGAAAAATAAAAACAAATTATTGACAAGTTTAGATGGCTGCAATGGTGTAAAGACAGGGTTTACTGACGATGCTGGTAGATGTTATGTGGGAAGTTGTGAAAGAGAAGATATGACAATAGTTTGTGTAGTTTTAAATTGTGGACCTATGTTTGAAGAGTGCGGTGCACTTATTAATAAAGCTTTTGATGAATATCATTTAATTGATTTAACTAGTGGATATGCATATGATGACAAAATAAAAGTAATAGAGGGAGAGAAGGATTTTGTAAAAATTGGGACAAAGGGTGAATATTTATATCCTCTAAGAATAGATGAATTTAAGAAAGTAAGTTATGTTTACGATATATCAAATTCAATTCAATCACCTATAACAAAAGGCAGTGAAGTAGGAGAGATAAAAATATTTATTGATAATAAGTTGCATTTTTCTGAAAAAGTATTTACAATGGAAAATGTAAGGAGAAATTCTATTTGGCAAAAAATAAAAGACCTAATAGAACAGTGGTAAAATGAGATTAAACAAATTTTTAAGTAACAGTGGTATTGCTTCAAGAAGAAAATGTGATGAAATAATAAAAGAGGGGAAGGTTACTGTAAATGGTAAGATAGTAACTGAACTAGGAACATTGATTAATGAAAAAAAAGATAGAATAAAAGTAGAGGGAAAAGAAATAAAACTTCCTTCTTCTTTTGTGTATATAAAATTAAATAAGCCTAAAGGATATGCTTGTAGTGCTAATGACGAGAAGGGAAGAAAAACAATATATCAATTAATTGATTGTAATGAGAGGTTATTTTCAATAGGAAGGTTGGATTATAATACAGAAGGATTAATACTACTTACCAATGATGGGGATTTTGCGAATAAAGTAGCACATCCTAGTTATAATTTAGAGAAAGAATATCATGTGAACATTGTTGGGGATATTAAAGAAAGCGAACTCGCAGTTTTACGTAAAGGTGTAGTTATTGAAGGTAACAGGCTCCCTAGTGCAAAAGTTGAAAAAATTAGTTATGAAAATAATGTGACTAAATTATCTGTTATTATTAACGAAGGATTAAATAGACAAATTAGAAGAATGTTCGATGCAATAGGAAAAGAGATAAAACTTTTAAAAAGAGTTCGTATTGGGGAAGTTAAACTTGGAGGATTAAAGAGAGGCGATTACAGAGATTTAACAGAAAAAGAATTAAATAGTCTAGTATAATTTTCTAGTAACAAATTAACAAGTATACAAATAAAAAAAATATTGTCAATGATAAAAATAAGATGGAGGGAACATGTTTCATTTTGTGCAAATATTGGCAGCGTTGCCAGTTAAAATATTATTTCCTGCAAAGCTAATAGGGAAGGAAAATATTCCTAAAGGTCCATGCATAATAGCAAGTAATCATACATCAAATGCAGATTCCGTCCTTTTGATTGTAAATACATGGGAGAAAAAGTTTTTTCTAGCAAAAAAAGAATTATTTAAAAATAAGCTTTTTGGTTGGTTTATAAAACATATGGGTGCCATAAAAATAGATAGACAATCAAGTGATGTTGGAGCAATTAAAAAAAGTTTAAAAGTTCTTAAAGAAGGGAAAAAATTAGTTATTTTCCCAGAAGGAACTAGAACGAATAATGAAAATATGGAACTAGGTCAGGTGAAACATGGAGTAAGCATGTTTGCTATAAAGGCTAAAGTACCTATTGTCCCAATGTTTATAAATAGAAAACCTAAATTGTTCAGAAGAACAAAAATTTATTTTGGGAAGCCATTTACTTTAGAAGAATTTTATACACAAAAATTAGATAATGAAAATTTAGAAAACGCTTCTCAAGTTGTAGCAAAAAAAATGAATGAGTTAAGAGATTGTGCTCTTAATTCTTTGACAAAAAAAAGCTAATTTAGTAAAATTTTTACAGAGGAATATATGGAAGAAAAACAAAAAAAAGTGGATGAAAAATTTGATATGAATGCCATTGAAAAAACATTTGCAAGTTATAAACAAGGGCAAATGTTTGATGGTGTAGTAATTATTAAAAAAGAAAATGGATGTATTTTTAATATAGGTGGTAAAAATGATGCTTTTTTACCTAAAGAAGAAGTTGAAGATTATGATAATTTAAAAATCGGCGATAGATTTAAAGTTATCATTACCAAATCAAAAAATGAAGAAGGTATGTTGGAAGTTTCAAAAGATAGGGCTGATAATTTGATATTAGCAACACAAAATGCCAACAAATTGAAATTGGGTAGTAAGTTTAGTTTTGTAGTTACCAATGCTGATAAGGAAGGATTGTATTCAAAAATGGGAGAATATAAAATTTTTATTCCTTTTACAGAAATTTCTAATAAAACTAGAGATGTAAAATCTACTATTAATAAACAGTTTGAAGCGACAGTTACGGAAATAAGCAAAGAAGAAAAATCTATTATTGCAAGCATTAAATTGCTTGAGGATAAAATAAAAGAAACAAATGATACTTTATTTTGGAATTCTATTTTTATTAACAAAGTAGTAAGAGGCAAAGTAAAAAAAATATTAAGTTATGGTGCATTTATTGATGTTGGTGGGATAGATTGTTTTATTCATATATCAAATCTTGCTTATAGCCATGTAAACAATGTAGAAGAAGTGTTAAAAGAGGGAGAAGAATACAACTTTAAAGTTATAGAAGTTGATCGTGAAAACAAAAAGGTGGCTTTAAGTTTTAAAGCTCTACAACAAAGTCCTAGATTTATTGCTATCAAAGAATTGCACGAAGGAGCTATATATAAAGGGGTTGTAATAAAAATATTACAGTTTGGAGCAATAATTAAATTGGGAAATGGGGCAACTGGACTTTTGCATATAAAAAATGCAACAGAAGCAAATCACAAACATATTTATGAAATTGTTAAACTTGATGACAAAGTAGAAGTTGAAGTTTTATCTAAAAATGAAGAAGAGCAAAGGGTTTCTTTTAAGTTATTAAAAGTAATACATTAAATTATGGTGTTTAATATTTCGCATAATACAATATATAGTAGTAATATGCGAAATATTCATAATAACTTATCCATAGTTTTTTAATAACATGCTACTGTGGCTCAGTCGGTAGAGCAATTGATTCGTAATCAATAGGTCGCGGGTTCGATTCCCGCCAGTAGCTCCATATAATTTTATAGGAGGCTAGATGAGTATTTATTTAACTAGTGATTTAGGTACTAGTGAAAAAATAAATGGGGAAAGAATTCCTTGTAAAATTAATAACATAAATTCAATTATAGAACAATTAAAAGAAGATATAAAAAAGTACGAAAATTTTGTATTTATAGCAAGCAATCCTTCTAATTATGAAAAAACAGATATTTCTTCTAAAGTTGTATTTAATTCTTTCGTATTAAGTGGTTTAGCATTTAAGCATTTTTTTGTTATTGATGATAGAACTTCTAATATAGGAGAAATTATCAAAGATGCGGATTTGATATTTTTAAGCGGAGGACATGTTCCAACGCAAAATGAATTTTTTAATAAAATTGATTTAAGGAGCAAGTTAAAAAAATCTAAAGCAGTTATAATTGGTCAGAGTGCTGGTTCGATGAATCTTGCAAAGAAAGTATATAATTATCCTGAAATGTTATCAGAAATTAATGATCCTAAATTTTTAAATGGATTAGCGATGACAAATATATCTATAGTGCCCCATTTTGACAAAGAAAAAGGCAATGTCCAAGTAGAACCTGATATAGATTTAATGAATAATTATTTAATTAAAGATAGTTATAAAATTCCTTTATATTGTGTGGAGAATGGTTCGCATATAAGAATTAATCAAAGTAAAATTGAATTTTATGGAAATATCTATTTAATTAAAGATGGGCAAACAATCAAAATAAGTTCTAATGAGAAAGGGGTTAATTTATAAAATTTCATTTACATATTTAGATGTTTTATTTAAAATTTGTTTTTTTTAATTGACTAAAATATTATTTAAAATTTAGTGATTTTAATTTAATAATTTTTTTAATAAGGAAATATTATGAAAGTATTGATGATTAATGGTAGCCCACATGAAAAGGGTTGTACTTATACTGCATTGAGTGAAATTAAAAACACATTAAGCAAAGAAGGAATTGATAGTGAAATTTTATATCTTGGTACTAATGCAATGTATGGCTGTATTGCATGTGGTTATTGCTCACAAAATGGCAAATGTGTTTTTGATGATCTTGTTAATCAAGTATTATCTAAAATCGATGAATATGATGCCCTTGTGATAGGATCGCCAGTTTATTATGCTGGACCAAGTGGTCAACTTACAGCTTTTTTAGATAGGCTTTTTTACGCATCAAAAGGAAGAATGGCAGGGAAACTTGGAGCAAGCATTATGTCATGTAGACGAGGTGGAGCCAGTGCAACATTTGATAGACTAAACAAGTATTTTACAATATCAAATATGCCAGTGGTTTCATCTCAATATTGGAATCAAGTACACGGTAATACCCCAAGTGAAGTTTTGCAAGATAAAGAAGGAATGCAAACTATGCGTACTCTTGCACAAAATTTGGCATGGCTTTTAAAATGTATAGAGGAAGGTGAAAAGAACGGAATAACTCGTCCTAAATATGAAACAAAAATCAATACAAATTTTATTAGATAATATTTAGCAAATTATATATATATATATATCTATTCACATACGTGTTTTATTATTTGAAAATGCTTTTTAGTAAAAATTAAAATTTTCTTATTGATTATTGTGAATAAGATACATTATTTAACTATTTTAGTTGTTGAAAATTAAAGTGTTTACTTGCGGTTTTTAATTTTAAATAAACGAAAAGTTGGTAAAAGCCGAGAACAATATTTAAGACAAATGAAATTATTAATAAAGTTGAG
Organism: uncultured Clostridia bacterium; assembly: GCA_944372505.1. GTDB lineage: Bacteria > Bacillota > Clostridia > Christensenellales > UBA1242 > Caccovivens. The sequence continues at coordinate 53,395 of CALVZK010000006.1, forward strand.
TATTTTTTAGATGAAACTAAATTATATAAATTTTCATTTTTACTTATTTTTAAGTATTCCATTCCTAGATAAATTAAAAGGACACCAAATATAAAAGGGAAGATGCAGAAGATTGCATATGGAGATGTTGGGTTGTTCTGGTTATATATTGCTGAAGAAATTAACATTAGCATTAAAACGCTTTGCACTCCTGCAAGAATAAAGCATATAATTGCTGCAGAAAAATTATATTTTTCTTTTGAAATTTTTATAGGTTTTTCTTTGTTTTTATGTTTGTGATAAAAAATTAACTCTCCAATTCCATAAATTAAAAGTGTTAAGCAGAAAATGATTAATATTAAAAGTATTAAATGCCAAGGGAATGGAATATTTAAACCTACATCTTCCATTAAATCACATTTTATTGAATATGCAAAATTTTGGCCACTATACAAACTCATCATCATGGCGAAACAACCAACATAAAGGAATCCTAATGCGGGCATCCAAATATTTTTCAACCGAACCTTTAATTCTTTAATTTTAATTAACCATAAAGGAACAAAAATTAAAAGAGCATGAGTTAAAACGGTTTGTATATTCCTAAAATGGAAAAATGGCATATTTCCATCAATTAAATCCGGATAAATAAAAGTTAAAATTCCGCCCACCATTGCGGTTCCAAGAAGAATATTTTCTAATATTTTTATTATTAAATTATCTTTGTTTTGTACAAATGCGCTTACATATAAAGTTATGATAGTAGTCCAAGTCATTATTGCACACATTTGAAAAGATATATTCCACCACCAGTCAAAACCATCTATTGATCCATTTATATGTATATGTTGGCATATTTTCCAAATTATTCTTCCTAATTCTAAAATTAACAAAAATGTTGCCAGAATAATTTTTGTTATTTTTTGTCCTTTTTCTGTTCTGCTGTTTAATGCAAATAACAATCCAATTATAACTAAAATAACAAACAATGCTAAAAAAAGATGATTTATGTTGAAGCGCCATTCTATAGGAGTAGACAAGGCTATATCAAAACCAAAAAAATAATTCATGCTTTTTCCCCCTGTTTATTATTTTGATGTCTATTTAAAGAATTGTCAAATTTTTATTAAGTTTATTTTAGTCTTTTATTTTATTTGACAATATATTCCAAATTTATTAAAATTTAATGTATAAAAAGGATATATTTTATGGATTGGAATAAAATTTGGAATGATATAGTTAATTTTTTTAAAACTAATGTGTGGAACATTGTGCTATTTTTTGCTGTTTTATTACTGGGTATTATTCTTGTTAAGTTAATAATAAATTTAATAAAAAGAGTTCTAAAAAAGACAAAAATGGAACCCATTACTATAGGTTTTACTTGCGGAATTTTAAAAGTGCTTTTGTATTTGTGTTTGATTCTAGTACTATTAAGTATAATTGGAATTGAACTAACAGGAATATTAACGGCATTTAGTGCTTTATTATTAGCAGTTGGCTTGGCACTTCAAAATATTATTGCAAATGTTGCGAATGGTATAGTTGTTGTGTCTTCTAAAATGTTTAAAAAAGGTGATTATATTAAAATTGGCAGTGAAGAAGGAAATGTAATTAAAATTAATTTTTTGTTTACTGTTATTTTAACGGCAGACAATAAAAGAATTACAATTCCAAATTCTACTATAGTTAATGGTAATGTTATTGACTACGATTCTACTAAAACTAGAAGGGTAGACATAAAGTTTGATGTTGCATATGAAAGTGATGTTGAAAAAGTAAAAAAGATTATTAAAGATGTAATGTATAGTAATGGAAAAGTTCTTTTGAACCCAGAACCCTTTTGTAGGTTAAATGCATTAAATTCAAGCAGCATACAATTTATTTTAAAATGTTGGTGTGATAGCGAAGATTATTGGGATGTATATTATGATTTAATGGAAAGTGTTTATAATGAATTAAAAAGGAATAATATTTCTATCCCATATAATCAACTTGAAATACGAGAAAGAAAAGATAATGTTAAACTTCCTGTTGTTGGGAAAGGATTACCGAAAAGAGTTGAAAAGGTTCGTGAAGAGAAGCCTAATTTTGATTTGGAAAATATTAGTTTTGGCGATATTTTTAATAAGCATAAAAAGAAAAAATTGAAAGGAAAAGATAAAATTGAAAAAAAAATAGAAGGCAAGAAAGCTCAAATAAAAAACAAGAAGTCCAATCTTAAAAAAAATTCAAAAATAAAACAAGGTAGTTTAAAAATAAAAAAATAAAAGAGGGTTTATGGAAGAATTACTTGAATTATTAGAAGGTGTTACACATGCATCGAATGCTTTTCTTAAAAGTGAAATATCATTAAATGATGGAGAGGTAGAAGAATGTCAAAAATTTAGTAAAGAAGGACAGACTTTAGTAAAATCTATGATTAAAGATACTTTTATTGAGATTAAAGAAAATTTCAGTATTATTGATGAAAGCAAAAACGAATATAGTTATCCCAATAATTTAGAACTCGTTAAATCTCTTAATGAAATTGCAATGAATATTGCACTTTATTTATCTTCTATTGATGATGAAAATGTTAATAACATTTTTAAAATGAAAATTATCAAGGCCATCAATACTGTTATAGAAATATATAAAAGTTTGTTTGAAAATTAAAAAAATACTGGATTTATCATAAAATTGTTATATAATAGATATAAGGAAGGTAAATACTTAAATGTTAAATTAATCTCTTAAATTTTTAATAGCATGTATTCATGCTTTTACAGGGGAAAGAAAAATACCGCTTTTCTTTGCGGTATTTTTTGTATTAGGAGGTAGTTTATGAGTTATATTAAAATAAAAAACTTAACTTTTAGTTATGGAAGTAATATATTATTTAATAATTTTAGTTTAAATTTTGATTCAACTTGGAAATTAGGATTAATTTCTCGCAATGGAAGGGGAAAAACAACTTTTTTAAAATTATTATCAAAACAAATAACTGACTATAAAGGAGAAATTTTTACCTCTTTATCTTTTAATTATTGTCCTATTAGAGTTAATGAAATGAATTCTATTTTTCAAATTATTGAAGATTTAGGGCTAATTGAATGGAAAGTTGTAAAAGAAGCAAACTTATTAAACCTTAATATTGATGATTTTAATAGGAGTTATGATACGTTCAGTGGAGGAGAAAAAGTAAAATTGCAACTTGCATTTATGTTTGCTAAAGAAGGGTTTGTTCTTTTAGATGAGCCAACAAATTATTTAGATTTAAACACAAAAATTATTATCTGTAATTATTTGAAGAATAAAAATGGATTTATTATAACTTCTCATGATCGATGGCTTTTAGATAATGTTTGTGATCATATCATATCAATAAATAAAAATTCTATCGAATTAATAAATGGGAATTATTCACAATGGGAAGAAAATTTTAATAATAGATTAAAAAATGAATTAACCGAAAATATGAAAATAGAGAAAGAAATTAAACAACTGGAAATTGCAAAAAATAAAACAAAGAATTGGGCTTACGATGCAGAAAAAGAAAAATTTACGGGAAGTGATAATCCTAGTGGATTAAGACCTGACAGAGGTGCTTTAGGTAAAAAGGCTGCAAAGATTATGAAAAGATCTAAAACTTTAGAAAAAAGAATTGATAAAAATATTGAACATAAAAAAGAGCTTTTAAATGATTTAGAAAAAGATAATATAATGAAATTAATTCCCATTAATTATACAGATGATAAAAATTTAATAGAATGTAAAAATCTAACGAAAAAATTTGACGAAAAAATAATATTTGAAAATATTAGTTTCAAATTAAATTCTAATCAAAGATTGGCAATAGTGGGAGATAATGGATCTGGAAAGAGTTGTCTTCTAAATATTTTAGCAAAGTTAGATGATGATTATAAAGGATTTTTGTACAAAAAAAACAATTTAATAATTTCTTATTTGCCTCAAAATAACGAACTATTAAAAGGGAGTTTAAAATATTTTGCCGACATTAATAATTTAGATTTATCTTTGCTTTGTACAATAATTAAACAATTAGGATTTAAAGAAATTAATATTGATAATAAGTTAGATAATTTAAGTGATGGAGAAAAACGTAAAATTTTAATTGCATCAAGTCTAGCTTCCTCTGCAGAAGTCTATTTATGGGATGAACCATTAAATTTTATAGATATTCCTTCAAAATTAAAATTAGAAAATTTAATATTGACTTATAAACCTACATTAATTTTTGTAGAGCATGATAGAAATTTTATTGACAAAGTTGCAACAGATATACTAAACTTAAATTAAGGAGGGTATATGATTTTTGGAATTATAACTTTGCTTCTTGGCGTTGTAACTTTTATTATGTTTTCACAACCAGTTTTCGCTGTTTATGGAAGTGAAGCAGGAGCAACAATATTTGACAAACTTGGGCTGAATAATAATAATTGTTATAATATTATTAAATTTGAAAAAGAACAAAACACATATTTAACCGTTGGTAATGTTTTCTTAATTTTGTCAATGGTCTTATGTGGAATATTAATGCTTTTGGTTTTGTTAAATTTAATAGCAAGAGCAACTAATAATAAATCATATGTTGGATGCAAAATTGCATCGATATTATTCTTTGTATGTATGTTAATTGCAACAATAATGATGGTTGTTTATGCTGCTAAAGATAACTCAATATCTAATGTAATTGATAGCATTAAAGAGGGAGCACCTGTTGTTTCAATAGGCTATGGACTGATTGTTTCTTTAGGTTGCTCTTTGCTTACTGTAATTTTTTCTCCAATGAAGAAGAAATAGAAGGCTTATGCCTTCTTTTTTTTAAGAACTAATTTTCAATAAGAACTTTTTCCCAAAGACTTTTGTCGAACTTAACGTTTGCAGAACTAGTTGAAGGTAATTTGATCACATTATAATTTGTGCCAAAATTTTTAATAAATAAAGAGAAAGCCAAATTACCATTGCATATAATCTTACTTATTTTATAAGATTGTAATAATTGGGATATATCAGCTATCTTAAAAGATGATTCATTCACTTTTTTATCACTCGAGCCTTTTACATTACTTTCTATAATAATATCCCACAAAGCTAATTTGTGTTTTTTGCATAATTGTTTTTTCTGTTCTATTGTTGATGGAAGGTCTTCATTAAAAATTTCTGCAATTATTTTCCAAAATCTATTTTGGGGATTACCATAATAAAAGCCATTTTTTCTTGATATTACAGAAGGAAATGAACCTAAAATAAGAATTTTGCTATCTTCATTAATATAAGGGTTAAATCCATATGATAAATTATCCATAATTTTATTTTATATAAAAATTTTCTTATTTCAAAATTATTATATTATTTTAAGTAAAAATTTAAATTTCAATTTGAAAAATTAATATTATCTTTTATAATAAGTTTAATTTGGAGGGAAAAATGATTAATATTGCAATTGATGGTCATGTGGGAAGCGGGAAAAGTACCCTTGCTAAAGGTATTGCACAAAAATTAAATTATCATGTATTAGACACAGGTGCAATATATAGAGGGCTTGCTTGTGCTTATAAAGATAAAGGATATCGTGAAATTAATGATGAAAATATAAACAATTTTATTAAAAATATAAAGGTAAATGTAGTTTTTGAAAAGGATATTCAAAAAGTATTGGTAGATGATGTAGATTACACACCATTTTTAAGGACTGAAGAAACTTCAACACTTGCTTCAAAAATTTCACCATTTGAGGAACTACGTTCTAAAGTATTAAAAATACAAAGGGATTTTGCTAATAAATATAATTGTATTATTGAAGGTAGAGATATAGGGACTGTAGTTTTGCCTAATGCTGATGTGAAATTTTTTGTTACGGCAAAAGAAGAAGTTCGTGCGATGAGAAGGTATGAACAGTTAAAAGATAAAAGCTTAAGTTATGAAGAAATTTTAAAAGATTTAAAAGAAAGAGATTATAAAGATGAGCATAGGGTGGTAGCACCTTTAAAAATAGCAGAAGATAGCATTTTATTAGATACTAGTAATATGACGCTTGAGCAAACTATAGATAAATGTGTTAATATAATAGAACAAAAAATCAATAAAAAAAATAAAAAATAAAAATCTTGGACACAAGATTTTTTTATAATAAGAATAAAATCACATTATATTTTCAGCAACGGGTTCAGAAGTGTCGTAAAAAAGGGTAAAAAAAGGAAAAAAAAGTTAAAAAAAGAGTTGACAATAAGAAAAGAGATGTGATAATATATTAACGCTAACCTAAACGAGGGTAGCAAGAACCA
>CALVZK010000007.1 GCA_944372505.1 uncultured Clostridia bacterium
TTTTTTTGTGTATAATGCAAAAAATATTGTTAAAATACATCTAAAAAATTTCTTTATCTGTTTCAGTGAATTATGAAATTAATATTGTAAAAAAATAATTAAAAATTTGACAAATTAAAAATTCAAATATTTTTTAAATAAAATAATTCATCATTACAAAAAATCAGAACAAAAATTATTGTAAATCATTTTCGTCATCTTCAAAATTTTCATATATACCACATTTTGCAAGCATTTCCTTTTCTTTTTCTTTTCTTAATCTTTCAGCTTTTTCTTCTTTTTTAATTTTTGTTTCTAGTTCTTCCATGCCCCATATAAATTCAATTTGTCTTTTTATAAATTCTGGTGAAAGTTTAGGTAATTTTATTTCATCGCTTTTGTCTTCATTTACTTTATCATTCATTATTGACTCCTTTAATATCTAAAATAATATTTAAATTATATTTAAACACATGACAAAAGTCAACTTGTAATAAATTTAAGTCATAAAAAGTTGATTTAGAGCATAATATGTGCTATGAAAAGAATTCATTTTGGTGTTATTAAAGTTCGAAAATGGGCAGTCAACCTTTGCATATTTACTATAGTGGGTATTGTTGCAATTTTTGCTATTATTGCCGGTATTAATGCTATTCCAACATCTGCAATTAGTGGTGTATACTACAATGGAAATAAAGAAAGTAATAATGTTTCTTTAATGATTAATGTTTATTGGGGAACAGAGTTTTTAGATGATATGTTGAGAATATTAGAAGAAAAAAATGTTAATACAACATTTTTTGTTGGTGGTACTTGGGCTGTTTTAAATGAAGATTATTTAACAAAAATTTATAATGCCGGGCATGAACTTGCTAATCATGGTTACCACCATAAAGATCACGATAAATTAGATGAAGAAGGCAATATTAATGAAATTCAAACAACTCATACTATAATAAAAGAATTACTAGATGTTGAAATGAATTTATTTGCACCTCCTAGTGGCGCATATGATAAAACAACTGTATCTGCTGCTGAATCTTTAGGATATAAAACAATTATGTGGACTAGAGATACAATTGATTGGAGAGATCAAGATGCTGATTTAATTTATAAACGTGCAATAAAAAATGCTTCAGGTGGAGATTTAATTTTAATGCATCCAACAAAAGCAACCGTCGAAGCATTGCCAAAAATAATAGAATATTTTCAAAATAGCAATTTTAATATAACAACTGTTAGTAATACAATAGGAGTTTAAATTAGCAAACAAAAAAATCAATAATAATACAAAAATATTCTCAAAAATTTATGCTGATACTTGAGAATATTTTTTAATTGTGCTATAGTTATTAAAGAGATTTGTATTGAAAAAGGATTATTATGGCCACATTTCAAGTAAATAATAAAAACAAACAAAAATCAAATAAGAATGTTAAGTTTATCTTGGGTTGGGTACTCCTTCTTTTATCAACATTTGTATTTTTATTTTCTGTAACTTCACTTGTCCCTGATTTACAGTATTTTTTTCTAGGAATTTTAGGCGTTTTTGTTTATCCATTATGTATATTGGGGATGTTGATTTCATTAGCATTGTTAAATAATAAAAAATATGTTATGCCTAAATCTTATGCTATATTTTTGACTTTAAGTTTGTTTTTCTTTTTATCTATAATTCAACTCATAATTATAGGAAATCCAAAGGGTTTAACATATGGTGAATTTGTTGCGTTGAATTATAGTAAGCAATTCACTGCAGGTGGAATGGTAATAGGATTTATACCTAGTACATTAGCTAAATTGATGGGTCTTGCAGCAACTTATATAATTTTATCTATTGGGCTTATAACTTCAATAGCATTTTTTGTCGAATCTATTATTTCAATCAGAAAAACTATGAATATTCAAAAGCCAATTAAACTTCAATTAAAAGATAACAAAAACGAAGATAAAATTGAAAATCCAAGGTTTTTTGGAAGAAACATAGAAAAGAAAGAAGAAAAAGAGCCTGTAAATGTTATGCTTAACGGTAATTTAGAACAAGAAGAAAAAAGGGAATTATCTGCTAGAGAAAAGCTTGGTCTTGCTGGTAATTATAAATCATACCCTAAAACATATATAAATGAAAATGGTAATGTTCAATATAAACAAAATTCTATAATTTTACCAGAAAACGAGAATAAAACAAAATTACCGGAAGGAATGACTATAAGAGAATATTTGTTGTCTCCACCAAAAGTAGACATGGAAAAATTTATGCAATCTAGACCAAAGCCAATGATTCAAAAACAAAATAGTTTTGCTCAAACAAGTCCTTCCAATATAACAACTAATGAAATTAATAGAAATGTAGATCAATTAAAATCTTCTACAGAAATCAAACCAACTTCTTATACGCAAGAAGAAAACTATGATTTTTCAGAAGATGAAATTTATCGTGGAAATTTAACAAATGTAAAACCAGAAGAAATTACAAATGAAGCAGAAGATATAATTCGTCAGGTTGTAGAACAAGAAAAATTAGAAAGAGAACCTATAGAAAATAATGAATATTTTGATTATACGGAGATTGAAAATAACAATTCAGATAATAACAATGCTAATGCAAAAGACTTAGAAGAAGATACTGATTTTACGTTTGAAGATCTTGCTAGTGATACATCATCTGAAACATTATCTACAAATAGAGAAAGCAGTTTTAGAAGAGAGACACTAGATAGAAATCAATATTTGAATAGAGATAGAGATTCTGCTTTATCAACAAGCAATGAATATATCCAGTCATCATCTATGGTTGAACAACAAAGAGAAAATAGGTTTAGACCTAATGACGAAATTGCAAAACGAAAGAGATTTGTACAATTAGAAGATGAAAAACCATCACAAAATATTAAGCCTTATAAATATACTAAACCATCAATAGATTTAATTACTACAAAGTCTGATGACTTATCTGTTATCAATAATGATATTCCTTTAAAACGTGTAGCACTTGAAAATGCTCTTGAAAATTTTGGAATACCTGCTAAAGTTCAAAATGTTGTAATAGGTCCGACAGTAACAAGATATGAAATTGAAATGCCTGAAGGTATAAGCGTTAAAAGAATATTATCATTAGATGCAGATATTGCCTATGCATTATCAGCAAAAGGACAAATTAGAATTGAGGCTCCAATACCAGGAAGAAGTATAGTAGGTATAGAAGTACCAAATGATAAAGTAGCTACTGTAAGTATCAAAGATGTTTTACAATCAAAAGAGTTCTCTTTAAGTCCTTCTCCACTTACTTTTGCTTTAGGTAAAGATATCAGTGGAAATGTGAGAGTTTGTAATTTACAAAAAATGCCTCATTTATTAGTTGCAGGAACTACAGGTTCTGGTAAGAGTGTTTGTTTAAATACTATTATTACTTCAATTTTATATAAGGCATCGCCAGATGAAGTTAAATTTATATTAATAGATCCTAAACAGGTTGAACTTTCTATGTACGAAGGCTTACCTCATCTTGTTGTACCACGAGTTATTACTGACCCTACAAAAGCAGTTAATGCTCTACAATGGGCAGTAGATGAAATGGAAAGAAGATTTAAACTTATATCCGAAGAAAGAGTAAGAAACATTATTGAATATAATAAAATTGATAAAGTTTTACAATATAAAGTTAAAAAGATGCCATATATCGTTGTTATATTTGATGAGTTCGCTGATTTTATGGCAGTTGCCAAAAATGAAATTGAAGATAAAATCCGCCGTCTTGCTGGAAAAGCTAGAGCAGCTGGAATACATTTAATTTTAGCTACACAAAGACCTTCAACAGATGTTGTTACAGGAACACTTAAAGCTAATCTTCCTGCGCGTATTGCATTTAAAGTTGCTAGCAGGGTAGATAGTGAAGTTATTATGGGAGCAACAGGAGCAGAAAAATTACTTGGCAATGGTGATATGCTTTATAAACCAGCTGATTCAGAGCCTCAAAGATTGCAAGGTTGTTTTATAGATACTCCAGAAACTAAAGATATCGTTTCATTTATTACAACAAATAATGAAGAAATATTTGATGAAGAAGCCAATAATGCTATTAATAATCCTAACAAAGGAAATAATGGCGGCGGAGACAATAATGGAGTTGACCCATTATTACCTCAAGCATTAAAAATTTGTATTGATAATGGAGTTGCTTCTACTACAATGGTGCAAAGAAAACTTTCAATAGGTTATCCTAGAGCCGCTCGTATTGTTGATCAAATGGAAGAAAGAGGATATATCTCAAGTGCAGAGGGTTCTAAACAACGATCAGTTTACATTACAATAGATGAATTCTATTCAATTTTTGGAGATATTTATGACTAAAGAAGAATTAAAGAAAAAACTGGTTTCTGCTATAAGTTTAGGTTGTGATAAAAATCGAGTTGATCTTGAAAAAATGTTAGGTAAACTTTCCGCTTACGGTTTTGTTATCACAGATGAGGTTGAAAATTGTGATATATTAATAATTAATACTTGTGCATTTATTCAACCTGCCATAGAGGAAGCAATTCAAAATCTACTATATGCTGAAAAACTAAAGAAGAATGGGAATATAGAAAAGTTAATTGTTTCAGGTTGTTTCCCAGAGCGGAGTTTTTCTAGTATTAAAGAAAATTTTTTAAATGTTGACTATATTTTAAAATTAAAAGAGAACGAAAATATTTGTCAAGTAATAGAGAAATTATATGATGTTGAGGAAAGTAAATTAATAAAGAAAAGTGAGCGAATCTTAACAAATACTCCTTCTTTTGCTTATCTTAAGATTGCAGATGGCTGTAATAATGCTTGTTCTTATTGTACTATACCGAGAATAAGAGGCAGATATAAAAGCGAAGAAATGGACGATCTTATTGATGAAACAAAAAACCTTGTAAAACGCGGAATAAAAGAAATTATTTTAGTTGCACAAGATACAACAAGATATGGTGAAGATTTATATGAAGAAAATTGTCTTATTAAACTTTTAGATAAATTATCTAAAATTAAAGAATTAAAATGGATTAGATTACATTATGCGTATCCTGAAAAGGTCACAGACGAATTGTTAAAATACATAGTTCAGAATCCTAAAGTTTGTAATTACTTAGATTTACCACTCCAACATATAGATGATAATATTTTAAAAAGTATGCGTAGAAAATTAGGAGAAAATGATACTAGAAATTTAATCAATAAAATTCAAACTTTATATCCCCAAATTGCATTGCGAACGACTTTTATTATAGGATATCCTGGCGAGACAAGAAAATCATTTAAAAAACTTTATGAATTTGTAAAACAAACAAAGTTTGATTATGCTGGATTTTTTCCTTATTTCAGGGAAGAAAATACTGCAAGTTACTTTATGAGTAAACAAATAAAGAAGTTTATAAAAATGAGAAGACTTAAAAAAATCACTAAACTACAACAAAGCATTGTATTTGATAAAGCACAGCAAAATATTGGTAAGATTGTTTCTGTTTTAGTGGATAGTTTTGAACAAAGTACGGGGGAATTTAATTGCCATAGTGAAAATTTATCTCCAACAGTTGACTTTGGAATAAAAATAGTAGATAATAACAATATCAAATGTGCTGACATAATCAAAGTTAAATTGACTGATTTTGATGGGAGCAATTATAAGGGGGAAATTATATGAATACACCAAATAAAATTACTTTAGTAAGGTTATTATTATTACCATTAATAATATTCTTTTATCTTGCTTATTTTATTCCATATGGGAAATTAGTTGCAACAATAATCTTTATTATTGCATGTTTAACAGATTTTGTAGATGGATACATAGCAAGAAAATACAACATGGTAACTGATTTAGGTAAATTTTTTGATTCTATAGCCGATAAGGTTTTAATAATGACGGGTATGATTTTAATTATATCTGCGCCAATTACTGGAAGTGCATCAGTTGTGTATCCTACATGGCTTGGTTTAATTTGTGTAATTATTATGCTAGCAAGGGAATTTATAATATCTGCTTTAAGACAAATTGCTGCTGCAAAAGGTAAAGTTCTTGCGGCAGAAAAAAGTGGAAAGATTAAAGCCACTATTCAATATGTTGCTGTTACAGGATACATGATTTTTGCTTTTGTTTTAGACGATATTGTAAGTGTTAGCGAAATGGACAAGACTGTGCTTGCTTCTATTAGATTTGTTCTACTTATTTTATTTGTTTTTGCGACAATTCTCACAATTTATTCTGGAACAAGTTATTTAATAAAAAATAGAAAAGTTTTTGCCACGGAAAAGACTCCAGAAAATTTTGCCAAAGTTGAAGAGAAAAGCGACGAAAAAAGTAAAGAAAACTAATTTTAAGAGGCTGTAATGAATTATAAGGTTTTCATATTTTCTACTGGATTTTTTTATGGGAAAAAACAATTTGATTTTGACACATTTAATCAAATATGTTGTAAATGTTTGATTAATGTTGATCAAATTGTTGTATCCAAATATAACAACTATTCATTTGAGGTAGAAAATGAAAACCTTATATTTTTTTGTGATAATAAAAATTTGAATGATTTTATTTATGCAAATATTTCTAATATTGGAATCCAAAAAAAAATAATTAATGATAAAATAGCCATTTTCAATAAAAAAGGGAAAAATATAATTTTTGTTCCTATAGAAATTGATTTAAAATTACTAGAACAAGTTTTTATTGAAGATAAAAGAAAATCATGTCAATTTCACATTTTTGGTTTGAAAGAAAATGAAATAATTGATAAAATTGAAACATTAAAAAATGATGTAAATGATCTAAAATATAAAATTTTTGTAGATAATTTAATTTGCAATTTATACGTATCCTATATTGGAGATGAAAATTTAATAGATTCTACGCAAGTCAAAATAGCAACACTTTTCAATCAAAATATTTTTAGTGAAAATGATTTAACACTTTCAGAAATAATATGTAGACTTTTAAAATTAAAGGATTACAAAATTTCCATTTGGGAATCAGGGACTGGTGGTGTTGTAGTAGACTCACTTTTGCAATACAATAATTCTTTTGAGGGTTTAATAAAAGAAATTTCATTTGAGAAAGCAATATGTGATGATGCTGATAGTTTGTATGAACAGGCACAAAAATTTAATACCTTTGCCAAAAGTGAAGTATCATTATTTATACATAATAAAAAAGAAAGTGACATGTTCGTTTTGCAATTCGCAATTTGTTGTGGTAATGAAATTTATTTATATAAAAATAATTTTAAATCCGATTTAAAATCAAGTTTATCAATGATTAAAAATTCAGTATTATTTAACTTATCAAAAAAATTAAGACAAAATGATATATCTTTTTAAATTATGTTTTGAAAATTTATTTATTCATGATAAAATATATTTGTAAAAAGGGGACACAAATGGAAAAGAAAGACTTAAAAAAAGATAGTAAAAAAGAAGCATTAGAACAAGCCCTTCTTCAAATTGAGAAACAGTATGGGAAGGGTGCTATTATGAAATTGGGAGACCATGTTAATGAACCAATTGATGTTATACCTACAGGATGTTTGACATTAGATATTGCATTGGGTATTGGTGGTATACCACGTGGTAGGGTTATAGAAATTTATGGGCCAGAATCATCTGGTAAAACTACAGTTTCTCTTCATATTGTTGCCGAAGCACAAAAAATGGGTGGGACTGCCGCATTCATTGACGCCGAACATGCTTTAGATCCGATTTACGCAGAAAAACTTGGGGTTGTGTTAGATGACCTTTTAATATCTCAACCAGATAATGGAGAACAAGCATTGAATATATGTGAAACTTTGGTAAAATCAGGTTCAGTTGATATTGTTGTAGTAGACTCAGTTGCTGCATTAACTCCTAAAGCTGAAATAGATGGAGAAATGGGTGAAAGCCATGTAGGATTGCAGGCTAGAATGATGAGTCAGGCATTAAGAAAACTTACTGGTGTTATTAATAAAAGTAAAACTACAGTAATTTTCATAAATCAACTAAGAGAAAAAGTGGGTGTATTATTTGGCTCTCCAGAGACTACAACAGGAGGAAAAGCACTTAAATTTTATTCAAGTATAAGATTAGATGTAAGAAAAAAAGATACAATAAAAGATGGAGCCAATTTTGTTGGTAACCGTACGGTTGTAAAGGTAGTAAAAAATAAACTTGCTCCTCCATTTAGATCAGCAGAATTTGATATTGTTTACGGACAAGGTATTAGCCAAATAGGATGCGTTATTGATCTAGCTCTTGATAAAGATATAATAAGAAAATCAGGATCTTGGTTCTCTTATAATGATGAAAAAATAGGTCAAGGCAAAGAAAATGTAAAAGCATTTTTAGAACAAAATAAAGAAATTTATAATGAGATATTCGACAAAGTTAAAGAAGAATATGGAATTAAAAATAAAGATAACGATTAATTACAATAAAAAAGAGCAATTATTGCTCTTTTTTATATAAACCATTTATCATTATGTTTTTCTTCGCTTTTAGTTTTTATAAAACTAATTTTTTCATTTTCACAGACTTCTGGATTTATCGTAATAAAATATTCAATATCTATAGTTTGTTTTTGTTGTTTTAATGGAATTATAATATTTTGAGAACCATTTAATCCACTTATTTCCTTTATTTTTTTACCATCACTATAAAACGTATAAGTAATATAAGATTTTGCATTAAATGAGATTTCTGCAGTATTCCCTGTAACTTTTCCCTTAAAAGATTGTTTTTCCATTTGAATGAATTTGTTAGAGACATCAGTGGGCAAATTAAAGCGAGAAAACAGTTCTTTTTGTGTATATCTTTCCGGTGTATTGTTGCCAGCTAAAACAATCTTATGATTTTCGTATAGTTCTGTTGCATCTATCTCTTTTTCTATTATGCTAGAAGGGACGTCAAATTTAGAATTATCTTTTATTTGTTCAAAGTATTTTCGAACTATTTCTGTTGGTTGATTCCCTCCAGCAAAATCTATTGGTGTGTTGTCAAGATTTCCAAGCCATACACCAACAGTTTGTTCTTTTGTATAGGAAATGTTCCAAGCATCTAAATTTTGTTTAGAATTTGCCTTCCCCACTGTACCAGTTTTTGAAGCCAAATCCATGTTTAAAGATGAAAGTTTTTTTGCTGTACCAGTTTTAGCACAAGTTTTTAACATGTCTGTTATTAAATATGCAGCATCTTCTCTTAAAACTTGGTTTTCTACTGTTTTATTAACATAAACTATTTTGTTATTTTTATCAGTTATGAATGATATAAATTTAGCTGGTGCGTAATTACCTGAATTTGCAAATGTAGTGTAACTAGATGCCAACTGTAATATATTGACTCCGTATGTCATACCACCTAGAGCGAGAGAATAACTATCATCTTTTTCGTCAAATTCAAAACCCATTTCTTCTGCATATTTTTTAGCCTTTTCAATTCCAATATATGACAAAACTTTAACAGAAGGGATATTGATAGATTTTGATAAAGCCTCTCTAGCACTTATATATCCTCTGTAAACATCTCCTATATTTTTCGGCGTATAATCTGAAATAGTGGTTTTTTCATCTAACAAAGGAGTACAAGGATATATTATGTCCTCATTAATTGCAGGCGCATAAACAAGAACTGGTTTTATGCATGAACCGGGTTGCCTTTTATTATCTAATATTTTGTAAGCACTTTTACCTATAAATGCTTCAATTTTATGTTCTTTGTTATCTAATACTATAGCTGAAAAATCACAATTTATTTGTTGGTCATCTATTGAAGATTCTAATGCAATTTGTTTTTGTTGGTTTTGGTATGTATAAATTTTGTATCCTTTTAAAGCAATTTGTCTTGCTGGTATTTTCAAAATTGACACAGCTTCATCAATAGCACTTTGACTATATGAATTTAATTTGTTTTTTGGTTCGTTATTTATATTTAAAGAAAGTGGTTTGTTAATGGACAAATTATATTCATTGGCTGGGAGTAAGTTGTCTTTATACATTTCATTTAAAACTAAATTTCGTCTTTTTAAACAGTTGTCCGGATTTTTTGTAGGCGAATATTTAGCAGGTGATTTTATAATCGCTGCTAGTGTAGCTGCTTCATAAGATGATAAATCCTTTGCTGGCTTTGAAAAGTAATAATTTGAAGCAGATTCGATTCCATAACAATTATTGCCAAAATATATAACATTTAAATATTTTTCAAGAATCTCATCTTTTGTGTATTTTTTTTCTAATTTTTGTGCAAGGGCAATTTCTTTAATTTTTCTTTCTAATGTTTTGTCTGATGTTAATTGTGTATTTTTAATGAGTTGTTGAGTAATAGTGGATGCACCTTCTTTCAATTTTCTTGCTTTAATGTCATTTAAAAGTGCTTTAATCATTCTTTTGTAATTTACACCATGATGAGAATAAAAGTTCTTATCTTCTATAGATATAAATGCGTTTTTTGTCGTATCTTTTAAATTATTTATAGATACATATTGTTTATTGATTTCATTGAATTCTTTTATTGGTTTATTTTCATTATCAAATACTTCAATATATAGTTGACTTGAATTTAGTGCGTCTTCATCAATTGCTAATGTTTTTGCATTTAAATAAATTGATGATACATAAAATCCTGCTGTAAACAATCCAGCTAAAATTAAAATTAAAAATATAATTAGAAACCATTTTAACCATTTTTTCATCTTTTTTATTATGTAACAAAGTTATTAAATTATTTGTTATATACAATAATTTTTATTTGAAAATTTTGATATTGTATAGTATAATCATTAATAAGTAGAATTTTGTTTAATAAATTTTATTTATAAAAATTATTATTGGAGCAAATAGTGAAATACTTTATAGTTACATATGGTTGTCAGATGAATGTTCACGAATCTGAAAAAATAGCAGCAATTTTAGAAAATATGGGTTACCAATTAGCATTTAGTAGAAATGATGCTGATATTATTGTTTTTAATACATGTGCCATTAGAGAAGGGGCAGAAGATAGAGTTTTAGGTAATGTAGGTAATTTAAAAAAGTTAAAGAAAAAAAATAAAGATTTAATTATTGCTGTTTGTGGTTGTATGACACAAAAAGAACAGACTGCACAAAATCTATTGAGAAAATTTCCTTTTGTTGATATTGTTATAGGAACATTTAATATACCAAATTTAAAACATTATATTGAAGCGGTTAAAAATGGTCGTCAGTTTGAACTTTATAATGAAGGTTCATTAGATGAGTCTTTACCATACAAAAGATCAGATAAAGACAATGCATGGGTAAATATTATGCAGGGATGTAACAATTTCTGTACATATTGTATAGTTCCATATGTTAGAGGAAGAGAGAAATCAAGAAAAGAAGAAAATATATTAAAAGAAATTAAAGAAATTATTAGTGAAGGGAAATTTAAAAAGATAACTTTATTAGGTCAAAATGTAAATTCATATGGTAAAGATTTGGAAAAACCAGTTTCTTTTGCTAAGTTACTCCATGATATATGTAAGATAGAAGGTGATTTTAAGTTATCATTTATGACATCTCATCCTAAAGATTTAACTGATGATGTTATTTATGCAGTAAGAGATGAAGAAAAAATAGAAAAATACATACATTTGCCGGCACAGAGTGGAAATAATAGAATTTTAAATCTAATGAATAGAAGATATACTCGAGAAAAGTATTTATCTATTATAGAAAAAATAAGAAAAGAAATTCCTAATTGTAGGATAACTTCAGATTTTATAGTAGGTTTCCCAAGTGAAACAAAAGAAGAATTTAATGATACTTGTGATCTTGTTTCTAAGGTTAAGTTTGATAGCATTTTTGCTTTTATGTATTCGCCTAGAGAAGGAACAGTTGCGAGTAAAATGGACAATCAAATAGATGATAAAGTAAAAAACGAAAGAGTAAACAAACTTCTTGCAATAGAAAAAAAGTTGCAAAAGGAGGCAAAATAATGGATAAAGAAAATTTATCTCCAGCAATGAAAAAATATTTGGAAATAAAAGGGAAATATGAGGATTGCATTTTACTTTATAGAATGGGGGATTTTTATGAAATGTTTTTTGAAGATGCAATTAAGGCATCTGAAGTTCTCGATCTAATTTTAACGAAAAAAGCCTGTGGATTAGCAGAGAAAGCACCGATGTGTGGTGTGCCTCATCATGCAATAAAAACATATATTGCAAGGCTTGTAAGTAATGGGTTTAAAGTTGCAATATGTGAACAACTTAATCAGCCTGGAAAAGGAATTAAATTATTAGACAGAGATGTTGTAAGAGTAATAACTCCGGGAACTTTAATTGATGAAGAAATGCTCGAAGGTCAAAAAAATAATTATTTGCTATGTATTTATAAAAACGCTGATGATTTAGGTTTAAGTTATGTAGATATGTCTACTGGTGAATTTGAAGTAGTTTGGACAAAAGAAAATGCTGAAAAAGAAATAACAGATTTAGTTGCTAGAATTTTGCCATCTGAGATTATAGGGAATGAGGAAGCGACATTGTTTTATAATAGTTTATCAGTTTCTTTATCTGGCATAAAAAAAATAAATAAATATTATGATTGGGCATTTACTAAATCACGAGCAAATGAAAATCTACAAAAACAATTTGGGGATAACTACGAAGCTGTTTATGGACTTAAGGGACAAGACGCTATTAAAATTAGTGCTGGTGCGTTAATAGAATATCTCAATGAAACGCAAAAAAGGAGTATGTCTAATATAAACAAAATTCAAATTGTTAGAAATACAAATTATATGCTCATAGATATTAATACTAGAAGGAATTTAGAGATAGTAGAGAACAATCGAGATAGAAAAAAAGTAGGATCAATACTTTGGGTTCTTGATAAAACAAATACTAGCATGGGGGCAAGGCAATTAAGGAAAATGATAGATCAGCCTCTTCAAGATGCAAAAGAGATAAATGGCAGGCTTGAAGCGGTTGAAGAATATGTAAAAAAACTAATATTAAGGGATAAAATTGGGAGTACTTTAAAAGAAGTTGCAGATATAGAAAGAATAGCAGGGAAAGTATCTTTTGGTAACATATCTCCTAAAGATATGGTAGATCTTAAAAGATCATTACAAGCTCTACCAAATATTAAAGATGATTTAAAAAGTGTAACAAGTAGTCTATTAATTAAATATAGAGATGAAATTATAGATGTATCTAAAATTGCTGATTTAATAGAACAAGCAATAGATGAGGATGCAACTCATGTTATTAAAGATGGTGGATTCATAAAAGCAGGGTTTAACCAAGAATTAGATGAATATAGAAATGCAAAATTTCTTGGACAAAAATGGATTAATGATTTAGAGAAAAAAGAACAGGAAGAAACTGGAATAAAAAATTTACGTGTAAGCAGCAATAGGGTATTTGGTTATTTTATAGAGGTTAGTAAAGGACAACTTGATAAAGTGCCTATAAGATACATAAGAAAACAAACAACTGTAAACGGCGAAAGATTTATAACTCCAGATTTAAAAGTTATTGAAGATAAAATATTAGGTTCCACTGAAAAAGCATTAGATTTAGAAATGCAGATTTATAATGAAATAAAAACAATATTATCTAAATATATTCAAACATTCCAGCAAATTGCAAATTCTATCGCTAATATTGATGCGCTTTGGTCACTTGCTACAGTGGCGGTTAAAAATGGGTATGTAAAACCAAATATTTCTGCAAATGGGAAAGTTTTGAAAATTATAGACGGAAGACATCCAGTTGTTGAACAATACATAGATAAAGGTAGTTTTGTGGCTAATGATACTTTACTTGATGAGAATGAAAACAAAATTATGGTTATAACTGGACCAAACATGGCAGGTAAAAGTACTTATATGAGACAGGTTGCAATAATAACTTTACTTGCTCATATTGGAAGTTTTGTTCCTGCAAAAGAGGCACAAATTCCTATAACAGATAGAATTTTTACGCGAGTTGGTGCAAGTGATGATTTAGCGTTCGGACAAAGTACATTCATGGTAGAAATGAGTGAAGTTGCTTATATATTAGTCAATGCAACAAATAAAAGTTTAATAGTATTAGACGAGATAGGTCGAGGAACTTCAACCTTTGATGGATTAAGTATTGCTTGGGCAGTAATTGAATATATTTCGAAAAATTTTCATGCTAAAACGCTTTTTGCTACTCATTATCACGAATTAACAGAACTTGAAGGTGTTTTAGAAGGGGTAAAGAATTATAAAGTTGCTGTTAAAGAATTTAATGACACCATAATATTTTTAAGAAAGATTGTAAGGGGTGGTGCAAACAAAAGTTTTGGTATTGAAGTAGCCAAACTTGCTGGTGTTCCAAAAGAAGTTCTATCTCGTGCCAAAGAAATCTCAAAGAATCTAGAACAAGTAAATCAAAAACTCGATTTAAATATTTTTAAGGAGAATAAATCAAAGGCTGAATCTAACACTAAAACTGCATTGAATATATTGTCAATATTAAAAGATATAGATATTAATAATGTAACACCAATTTATGCTTTTGATATTTTAAACGATTTAATTTCTAAAGCAAAGGAGGGAAAAGATGAAGATTAATCTTTTAGAGCCGGCAGTTTTTAATAGAATTTCAGCGGGAGAAGTTGTTGAAAGACCAGCGTCGATAGTTAAAGAGTTGGTTGAAAATAGTATTGATGCTGGTGCAAAACATATCCTTATTGATATTGAGCAAGGTGGTAAAAAAAATATAACTATCAGTGATGATGGTATAGGAATAGATAAAGAAGATTTGCCTCTTGCATTTTTGCCACACGCAACTAGTAAAATTAAAAATATAGAAGATTTAGAAAATATTATTAGTCTAGGTTTTAGAGGTGAAGCTTTAGCAAGTATAGGTTCAGTTTGTCAAGTTAAACTTTCTACAAAAACAGAGAATGCAAAAACTGGTTTTATGATAAAGGTTGAAGGAGGACTGTCAAGTGAAATCTTCGAAGTAGCAAGAGAAAATGGAACAACTATATCTTGTTCTAATATATTTTTCAATACTCCAGCAAGAGCAAAATTTTTAAAAAAAGATAAATTAGAAGAAAGTGAAATAACCCATATAGTTGAAAAATTTATGTTATCTCATAGTGATATTTGTTTTACATATTACATAGATGGTAAAGAAATATATAATACTACATCATGCGATATGAGTGACATAATATATACTATATACGGGAGAGAAGTGTATGAAAATCTAGTTAAAGTCAATTATGAAGATAATGGATATAAAATAACTGGATATATTACTAAACCAAAAATTTCTAAAAGTAATAGAACATATCAAACTTTATTTATTAATGGAAGGTGGATAGAAAATTATTTAATATCTCAAGCTGTTCAAAGCGTCTATGAATCTTTTTTAATGAAAGGCAGATTTCCAGTTTATGTTATTTTTATTGAACTTCCAACTGATTGTGTAGATGTGAATGTTCATCCTTCAAAAAAAGAAGTAAGATTTGAAAATCCAAATAAAATATTTGCAATTGTTAGAAAAGCAGTAGAAAATGCACTATTATCTGTAAATCAAATAGGCGATTTTACTTCTTTAAATGCTTTAGACGAACACTCTGTTGAATATAAAGATTTAACTTTTAAAGATCAAATTTATAAAGAAAATAACAATGAAAAGACTTTTGAAAAAGAAGATAGAACAATAGCAGTAGATGAAGGGAAAAGTTTTTCAATTGATTTTTTTGATCCAAATAAACCAGTCTTTCAACCAAAAGAATTCGATATTGAAGTAAAGAAAATAAATAGTGATAATTTAGAAAATGAAGAAGTTGATTTTTCTGATTTAAAAAAATTAACAGTTAAAAATAAATACATTGTTACGAGTAAGGATAATTCGACTTTGTTTTTTGACCAAAGCGGAGAAAAACATTCTAACAATTTTAAAGAAAATGATACAAATAAGTTTTTTGAAAGCAGTGTAAAAGACGAAATGAAAATTTTAGGTTCAGTTTTCAATACTTATATTGTTGTTGAATTAGAAAATGATTTATATTTTATTGATCAACATGCTGGTCATGAAAGGCTTTTGTATGATAAATTAATTCAAAATGTAAATCAAAATAAAGCGACACAAACTTTACTTGTGCCTTATTCTTTTACAGTTGGTGCAAAAGAATCAATTTACATCGATGAAATTTTGGAACAATTAAATAAAATAGGTTTTGAAATTATTAAAAAGGATTGTATTTATACGATAAATGCAGTGCCATTTATTTTGTCTAATATAGAATTAGATAAATTTGTCGACGATATTATTAAAGATGGTGTAAATTATTACAAAAAGCCTAGCGATTTTATCCATGATAAACTTTGTCAGACAGCTTGTAAGCATGCTATTAAAGCAGGAGATGAAATTTCTAAAGATGATTGTGTATATCTTATTGAAAATATAAGGAAAGGTGTAATGCTTTGCCCACATGGAAGACCAGTTGCACTTGTTTTGACTAAAAAAGATTTTGAAAAAATGTTTAAAAGAATTGTGTAATATGAATAAAGTTTTAATTTTATTGGGACCTACAGGAATAGGTAAAAGTAATGTTGCAATAGAACTTGCCAAGTTGTTTAATGGCGAGATTATTTCTGTAGATTCAGTACAAGTTTACAAGGATTTTGACATAGGTTCTGCAAAAGTTACAGAAGAAGAGAAACAAAACATTGTACATTACGGTATTGATATTTTAAAACCAAATGATTATTTCAATGCTTTTGAGTTTGTCAGTTACACAAAAAATGTAATTAATGATATATCATTAAAAGGACATCTGCCAATTATCGTTGGCGGAACAGGACTTTATATAAAAGCACTAGTTGAAAACTATAATTTAGGTGGCATAGAAAGACATGAAGAATATAGAAAATTTTTAGAAGACAAAATTGATAAAGAAGGATTAGAAAGTGTTTATAAAATGTTACTTGATTTAGATAAATCTATGGCTTTAAAAATAGATAAAAACAACAAGTTAAGAATTATACGGGCATTAGAAATTATTAAATTTGGCGGTGAAAAAAATATTTCTAGCAGTATAACTGCAAATGATTACAAAATATTTGCATTAAATATGGATAGAAAATTACTTTATGAACGAATTAATCAACGAGTTATTAAAATGATTGATAATGGTCTGATAGAAGAAGTAAAAAAGATTCTTGTTAATTACGATAAAAACATCCCGCCTCTTCGGGCAATAGGTTACAAAGAAGTTATAGAATATTTAGATGGCTCTATATCAAAAGATAAGATGATTGAACTTATACAGCAACATTCTAGAAATTATGCTAAGAGACAACTGACTTTTTTAAAAACTATAAGCAATGTAAATTATATAAATATAGATAATTATTTTATTGGATTTGAACAACTTACGAAGGAGATAGAAAAATGGTTGAAAAGTTAGCTTTAATAGAAAAAAAACTTGAAAAGCAATTTAAAAGAATAGATGATATTGCTTTTTATAATCAAAAAAAAGTGCTGAATGCTTTTAATGACTGTAAAATTTCAACACAGTGTTTTTATGGTTCCACTGGTTATGGATATGGGGATATAGGGAAGGAAAAACTTGCAGAAGTTTTTGCAAAAACTTTTGGGGCAGAAAAAGCTATTGTATCTCCACTTCTAACTTGTGGAACGCATACTATATCTACAGTACTTTTTGGCTTGCTTAAAAGAAATGATATTATGTTGTCTATTACTGGTATGCCTTATGATACTATTCAAAGTTCAATTTTTGGCAAGGATAATAATTCATTAGAAGATATTGGTGTAATTTATAAACAAATAGATTTAAACGATGATAGTTCTTTTAATCTTAATAAAATATCAAAAGACGTAAAAAAATATAAACCTAAGGTTGTATACTTGCAAAGATCAAAAGGATATGCTAATAGATTGGCTTTATCTCCTTATGATATGGAAGAAGTTTTTAAACTAATAAAAAAACTTTCTCCTAATTCTTTTATTGTTGTTGATAATTGTTATGGAGAATTTGTAGATAAAATCGAACCAACACAAGTAGGCGCGGATGTTATTATGGGCTCTTTAATTAAAAATCCTGGTGGAGGTTTAGCACAAACGGGTGGATATATTGCAGGCACTGAAAAAGCAATAGATCTTATTTCGACAAGATTTACTAATCCTTCTTTGAAACTTGAAACAGGATCGTACGAAATGGGATATCGTATGTTCTATCAAGGATTTTTTCTTTCTCCACACGTTGTTGCTCAAGCATTAAAAGGAGTTCTTTTAATAGGAGAAGTAATGATTGAGAAAGGTTTTAAAGTTTTACCTTCCAATGATACAATCATGCAGGATATTGTAAAAGCCATTTTATTTGAAAAGGAGGAGGATTTAATAAAGTTTGTGCAAAGTGTGCAAAAATGCTCTCCGGTAGATGGATATGTTTTGCCTTTGCCTTGGGATATGCCAGGTTATAAAGATCAAGTTATAATGGCAGCGGGAACTTTCGTAGGAGGGGGATCAATAGAATTATCATGCGATGGTCCTATAAGAAAACCATTTACCGCTTACATTCAGGGTGGTTTAACATATGAGCATGTAAAAGTTTTAGCCGAAAAACTCTTAGAAATATATTAATTTAAGTTTTTGGAAGTGATGAACATAAAGAAATAAAAAGAATGGTAAAGACTGTTCTTTTTTTATTTAATTAATCATAAATTAACTATATGACAAGAAAATACAAAAATCGCAATTTCAAAAATTATTTTGATTTTATAATAGAATTATTGAAAGAAAGAAAAATTGCCATGTTAGTTTTTTTTACTTTCATGTTAATTGCTTTTATAACCGGAATTATAGTAGCTACAAAAACAAGAAATAGTTATACAATTAACGATAATTTTGGGGTAGTGAATATTAACTCAAATAGCGTAAGTGCTTCTACATTCTTTACAAGATTGTTTTCAATGTTACTTATTACATTACTATTATTTGGTTGTTCATATACTAAATTTTTATCACCTATAGCTCTTTTGTTATTAGTTTATAGAAGTTATTTGTTAGGATTATATCTATGTTTAATGATTGCTTTATATGGTATTTCTGGTGTTATAGTATCTATTATTGTTGCTTTTCCGTGTCAAATTTTATCTCTTATAATTATGGCTATATTTTATATCACTATGGCTAAAACTTTAAGAGAAAATCAATGCCATGGCATTTATAAAACTCCTAAACAAAAATCCAAGTTGCTTGTTTTAAGTCTATTATTGCTATTATCAATTTGTTTATGTGAAGAATTATTGTTGGTTATTTTTAGTGCAAAAATCATTTTAGTAATATGAAAGTTATTTTATTATGTTATTTATATGTTTAGTATAAAAAAAATCTTTTTGAAAACACTAAAGACAAGGAGAATATAAACATGAAAAGATTTTTTGTATTTTGTATGTTGTTATGTATATTAGCCACAACATGTATTGCAAATTTAAACTTTGTAGCTTTTGCTAATGATGAAGTTGATATTTCAAGTAAAAGTGCCGTTTTGGTTGATTTTGCATCAGGGAGTATTTTATATGAAAAAAATTCTAGTGATCATTTACCTATTGCAAGCATGGTTAAGATGATGACAATTCTTTTAACTTTGGAAGAATTTGAGAAAGGAAATTTGAATGAAAATACTATGATTTCAACTAGCGAAAATGCTTCAGGTATGGGAGGTAGCCAAGTTTTTATTGATCCATATGTAGAATATAGTGCTTCTGATATGCTTAAAAGTGTTATTGTAGCCTCTGGTAATGATGCTTCTGTTGCACTTGCAGAACATATTAGTGGAAGTGAAAAAACTTTTGTTCAAAAAATGAACGAAAGGGCTAAACAACTTGGTATGAATGATACTAACTATGTTAATTGTACAGGGTTGCCTGCACCAGAGCAATATTCTTGTGCAAAAGATTGTGCGATTGTATTAAAAGAAGTTTGTAAATATGATTTATATCATAAATATAGTACCATTTGGATGGATGAACTTATTCATCCTTCTGGAAGAAAAACAGAACTTGTAAATACTAATCGTTTAGTAAGATATTATGAGGGCTGCGAAGGAGGTAAAACTGGTTCTACGAATGAAGCTGGTTGCTGTTTATCTGCTAGTGCTAAAAGAGGAGATATGAGGCTTATTTCAGTAATTATTGGCGCAAATAATAGTCAAACTAGATTTAACGAATGTTCCAAACTTTTCAATTACGGCTTTGCAAATTTTGAAAACAAAAACATACTTGATTCCTCGGCTATTATTTCATCTCTACCAGTCGATAAAGGGAAAATCGAAAATATTGAAGTATTTGCACAAAATAATTATAGTGTAGTAACTAAAAAGGGAATACAAACTGATTATAGTGTTGAATTCGAAATTCCTAATAAAGTTAGTGCCCCTGTAAAAGCAGGAGAAATTGTAGGGAAGGCTATTATATCAAAAGATGGTCAAATTATTGATGAGATAAATTTAATTGTTAAAGTTGATGTGGAAAAATTATCTTTAGTAGATTGTATTGATAAAATTATTTCCAAATGGTAAAAAGTTCTGCTTATATGCAGAATTTTTTAAACGACAAATTGAGTTATGACATTTAAACATAAGATTTGTTTATATTGTGGTAAATAAAAAGTTATTGTGCAATTAGTTTCATTTTCTAATTGAAAATAAGTAAATTCTTTAATTAATATTGCATTTTCAACACTATATTCATATTCACATATTAAACTACCATCGGTGTTTATAATTTCTAAACCAAATTGGCATATTTTATCTGTTTGATAAAGATTATTATTCATGATAAAGCAGTTCAATACTGGAGTTATTTTTAAGTTTATATTTTTTGATTTGACATCAACTAATATTGTCTTTTGAACTATATTTTCTTTATATGTGGCTATAATTGTTAAATTAACTTTTCCAACTTTGATTGCTGTTATTGTGTCATCATTTATTAAAATAATTTTTTCATTGTCAATTTCAAAATTTACATCGGCTTGTTTATTATTTATTTCATAAAAATTTTCAACTGTATCGCCTACATTTAGACTTAAGTTGTTTGCACTTATATATAGTTTTTGAAGTGAATTGTTGTAATTTTGATTAAAAGAAAAAAACACAAGCAAAAGAGTAAAACTTATTGCTAGCATTATCAAACTAATTAAAATAGTAGCCATTCTTTTTGTCATTTCATAAGAATAATAACAAATTTTGTCGAATTTTCAAATTTAATTTAACAAATTATTAACCTTATTATTTATGATTATTTAATATTTTCATTTTGCTTTTTACTTGATTTTTTTCTATTAGTTATATATAATTATTCTATGTTGTTTTTTCTAATGACTACTAGTTTATCTGGCTATGAAATGCTTGCTTTCATTGTAGCATACATCTTAATTATGCTTATTGCTTTAGTTTTACATGAATTTGCGCATAGTTTTGTAGCTTTTAAATGTGGAGATTATACGGCTAAAAATTTAGGAAAAATGACTTTCAATCCATTAGCTCATATAGATATATTTGGACTTCTTTCTTTTTTATTTATAGGCTTTGGTTGGGCTAATCCAGTACCTATTAATTCATTTAATTTTAGAAATTATAAATTAGGACAAAGACTGGTTTCTATTTCGGGGATTATAACAAACTTGATTTTAGCTTTTATTTTTTCTGGCTTTGCATTCTTTTTTACTGACTCTCTTTTTGAGACCAATAATGCAATGTTACATTTTTTAGGCTATTTTCTTCA
Organism: uncultured Clostridia bacterium; assembly: GCA_944372505.1. Taxonomy (GTDB): domain Bacteria; phylum Bacillota; class Clostridia; order Christensenellales; family UBA1242; genus Caccovivens. The sequence goes on from CALVZK010000007.1 coordinate 21,730, forward strand.
ATTAGGCTTTTATGTAAATATCTCTTATGCTATTTTTAATATGTTGCCTATTTATCCTCTTGATGGATTTAATTTTATTAAATCATTTTTAAAACCAAATAATAAATTTATTACTTTTATGGAAAAGTATGGTACTTTAATTTTGATATTGTTTATAATTACTAGTGCTTTTGATTATCTTTATAGTTATTTTTTACTTGGTATAGAATATGTATTCTTTGGATTTTGGGGGTTATTTTAAATTATGAATAAGAATTCCGAATTAAATATAGAAAAAGATGAAGTCTTGGCTACTGAACAAATGTCTTTTGTAGATGATAATTATAGATTTAAATTGGATAATTTTGAAGGGCCATTAGATTTATTACTTCATCTCATTAAAGGTTCAAAACTTGACATTATGACTGTAAAACTAGCCGATATTACTGAACAATATCTCGAATATATGCAAGATATTGATAGTATTGATATGGATAGGGCTAGTGAATTTATCACTGTGGCGGCAACATTAATAGAAATAAAGTCAAAGCACCTTTTGCCAGTTGAAACTGAAGATGATAACGAAGAGGAGGATAGTGAAACTTTACTTTTACAAAGACTTAAAGAATATGAGCTTTTCAAACAAACAGGAGCAAGGTTAAGAGAAATAGAAGACATTAATAAACTTTACAGAGCACCTGGAAAAGAAACTGAAAAAGTAAAAATAATTATTAAAGATATGGTTTTAGATAAACTTTTAGATGCATTTGCAAACTTACTAGCAAGGCAAGAGGCTAGAGGTAAAGAAATAGAAGCCCCTAAAAAAATTGTTAAAGATAGATTTACGGTTGCTGAAAAAATTATATCTATAAGAGGATATGCTAGAGAACATAAAAGATTTCCTTTTGAAGAACTCTTTACAAATGATATGACGAAAAGTGAAATGATTAATGTTTTTTTAGCACTTCTTGAATTATTAAAACTTCAAACTATTAAAGTCGAACAGATTGGTATTTTTAAACAAATTAATATTATTTCTAATGAGGTGACAAATGAGCACGATTGATACAATTTTAAATCTTAAGGAAGTTATTTTATCTATACTTTTTGTTTCAGGTGATGGCATTGAAAAATCTTTTATTGCTGAAAAATTACAATTAAGCGATAAAGAAGTATCTAAAGCTATTGAGGAATTAAAAATGGAATATAATGGAGATAAAGGGATACATATTATCGAATATAAAAATAAAGTACAACTTGCTTCTAACCCTAATTATGCAAATTACATATCTGATGTTTTAAATCCTATACGAGAAAAATCTTTAACTAGAGCAGCTCTTGAAACTTTGGCCATCATAGCTTATAAACAGCCAATTACTAAATTAGAAATTGAAGATATTCGAAGAGTAAATAGTGATTATGCTGTGCAAATTCTTATTGATCAAAATATGATTGAAGTTGTAGGGAGAAAAGATGCTGTTGGTAAACCTTTATTATTTGGTACCACAGAAAATTTTTTAAAGCGATTTAATATTAAAGATGTTTCGGGTTTACCAGATTATGATGAACTTTTAGAACGTATCAAAACTTTAAGAGCGGAAGATGATGCTGAAATAGAACAACACGATGGTTTATTTAAAAATGTTGACGATATTGAATTTAATGAAGAATTACCTGATTTTTTAAAGGATGAAGATGTTAGTAAAATTGAAAGTGATAATAGTGATATCGCTTGAAAAGTTATAAAAGGATTAGAATTTCTAATCCTTTTTTAGTATATGGAAATCATAAGTCGCATATAATTATCTTATGTTAAATAAAATTATTTCAAGTGGTGAAAGATATATTCCAAATAGTGTAAAAGTTAAAATAAGCAAATTTAAAATTTGTAAAATTATTTTTTACTTTTTAATTATTTGCGAAATTGTTTTAGGTGTTTTATGGGCATTAGGATTTTAAAAAAAAATTTTATAGCAAAAATTCCTATTCATCCTTCATTTTTCCTTCTACTTTTATGGTTTTTACTTTTTAAAGACATTATAAGTTTTATTGTTTTTTTTACTGTAGTATCTTCTCATGAATTTGGACATTATATTATTGCAAAAAAATTAGGATATAAATTAGATAATTTTTATATTGCTCCTTACGGCGTAAGTTTAAATTATAAAGAAAAAGTTTTTTCTTGCAAAGATGAAATTTTGATTGCTTGTGGAGGTCCTGCTGTCAATCTTATATTTTCAATTTTATGTGTTGCTTTGTGGTGGATTTTTCCTGTATTATATAATTATTTAAATGAGTTCGTTTTTCAATCTTTTATGTTATGTTTATTAAATTTATTACCTTGTTATCCACTTGATGGGGGAAGAATATTTGTTGGAATTTTGTCCAATAATATGCCAAGAAAAAAAGCTATTAAAATTATTTATAACTTGAATTATATATTTTCAATTTTAATAATTATATCCTTTATTGTTATGTCTTTTATTAGTTTTAATCCTACCTTATGTATTTGTGGATGTTTTTTATTGTTAAGCAGTATTGATTCAAAATTTGAAGCTAAATATCAGCCTAATATTTTTCTAAAAAAAAATGTCAAGAATTTTTCTAGGCCATTTTTTGTTATAATAGAAGCTACTACGCCTATTGGCATAGTAGCTAAACATATAGAAACAAATAGAGAAACAATTTTTATTATAAACATTAAAAACAAAACAATTTTTGTAAGTGAGAATCAAATAAAAGATTATCTATTAAATTATCCTTTTAATACACAAATTCAAAATTGTATTATACTAAATAAGGAATAAGATTTTCTATATTTTTTCTTTCTAATTCTTTTAAATTACTTATTATTTCATCTAATTCCTTTGATACATTTTCATGATCATTTTGGTCTTTAATGCAAGTTAAATATCCCATGAAAGAATCTAATAACATAAGTTCAGCAATATGTCTAGTTGTTTTATCGGTCATAGTTGACATATTGATAGAACTCCATAATTTTGCCTTTTCAAACCAATTGTTATCTTTAATACCTTCAATTTTTTCAGCTTTAGCAAATAATTCACATTCTTTTTCTAATGCAAGATATTTATCTTCTTCATAGGCAAGTTCTCTTTTTAATTTATCATCTTTTACTTTTGGCAAAATATCCTCAATGGATTGAACTGCTGTTCTTATGTTTTGATATATTGCATTTAAATATTCAGTTATTAATTCTTTATTTTCCATTTTTCCTCCTTACTTAACTAATATATTCTTTGATAATTTACGATTTTTATTCTTTAATTTTATAAATGTATACAATTGTGCTAATTGCAGAAAATACAAATATGAAAAAAACTACTAAAATTTTATTAATAATTTTTATTTTGATTCTTATTCCTACCATTATTTTAAGTAGAGATGTATTTTTAAGTTTAGTACCAAATGAAAATGGTTTTAATTTTGTATCATCTCCTAAATCTATTGCAGGATTAATTTTAATTGGATTATCAATGATTTTTAGTATAATTCTATATGCAAAATTTTTAACAAGATTGTCTTTAAATAAATTAATATTTTTTTCTTCTGTGCCGATAATAATCATTTATGGTTTTATGTTATTTCTTTTAGCCTACTTATCTAATCTTAATAATGAATATGCTAATTTTATAAAAAAAATTTTGAATATAACAGAAGAATCTGGCTACAATACTATCTTGTGGGCGGTGCTTATAAGCATTGTTTTTTTAATAATTTTATATTGTAATTTGGTTGTTATTTGCAGACCAGTAAATAAAATAGAACATGTTATATCTAGATTGGGAGATGGAAAAGTTAAAGAAGATAAACTTAACATAGGTGGAGGGAAACAATTCCAAACTATTGAACATTCACTTATAAAAATAAATAATAATTACAAAGAGAAGGATAATACATTAAAAAATTTGAACTATCTTGATAAAAAGATTTTACCTAAACCAATTTACAAATTTTTAGGTAGAGAAAGTGTAACAATTTTAGAAAGAGATAAAAAAGTTAAAAAAGTTGGAGTTTTAGCATCTATCAAAATAAGTAATACATCTTTTAATAATATTACACTAGAAGAAAATTTTAAAATCATAAATGCTTATATGAATAGCATTGCACCTTTGATTAAAAAATCTGGAGGTTTTATTGATAAGTATATTGGGGAAGGAATAATTGCAATTTTTTCTAAACCAGATAGTGCCATTGATTGTAGTAGAAACATTATAAGAGTAGTCAGAAAAAAGAATAACAATAAAATAAATGATAATATATCTGTAGAAATAGCTTTACATTATGGAGATTTTATGTTAGGAGTAACAGATGAAGAAGAAAAAGTTCCAACTATTATTTCTAATTTGAACATAATTAATAAAATAGCAAATATTACAAAATATATGAAATCTTCACTTGTTTTCAGTAAATCCATTTTAGATAATTTATCTTTAAATTATCATATTGAATATAGATGTTTAGGTTTTTTTAAAGAAGAAGATAAAGATATTTATGTTTATGAAGATTTGTCCTGTTATTCGAAAAATATGACATTTAAATTATTAAAAAATAAAAATATTTTTGAAAAAGGAGTTATGTATTATAATAATAGAGATTATGATAAATCGCTATTGTATTTTCAAGAAATTTTAAAGTCATTGCCAGAGGATAACGCAAGTTATATTTATTATAATAAAACGAAAGAAAAGTTAAGTTTGAAAAGTTGACAATATTTTATTATTTTGTTATATTGTTTTTATGCAAAAATTGTCACAGTTACCAAAAAAAATAACATGTCCTAGATGTGGACTTAAAATATATGAAGGAGCATATAAGTGTCCTGATTGTGGGCTGATTTTTTCAAGACTTGAACTTGCAACTAATAAAGATGCAAAAACTTTAATTAGGAAAAAAGAAAAAGATTTTGTTCTTAAATCATCACAATTACCTGAAGATGTTAGTTTTATTAAATTATTAATGCTTGCTATTTTTTTAGGTCCTTTGGGGGCTCATTGCTTTTATGTAGGGAGATATTGGCGTGCTAGTTTTCTACTGATAGATATGATTGCAATATTCTTTCTTGTTCTATTTAATTCATATTTAATTCAAGTTGATGAAGGAGCTTTAATTGGCTCATTATCTACTATTTGCGGATTTATAATGTTAATGTGGCCATGGGACATATTAATGATAATATTCAAAAAATTTAAAGTTCCTATCGCGATTGATATAACTGCTAATCAGGCTTTAAATTGTGAAGATGATAATTTAAGAAAAACAAAAACCGAAGATGATAATGTAAAAAATAATATAGAAGAAAATAATATTAATAGGAATGATATTAAAGAAATAGATAATCAAACAAAAGTAAAAAATGATAACCAAGACGAAACGAAAAATCAAACTTTATTAGATTCTCAAAATCGCAAATTAGATAAGCAATATAATGATGAAGTATTATTTGATCCTATTTCATGGAAGGAAAGTAATAAGGAGAAAAAATGAGAATAGTTGTAGGTATAAGTGGTGGGGTTGATTCTTCTGTTGCCGCATATCTTTTAAAAGAACAGGGACATGATGTTATTGGGTTTTTTATGGTTAATTGGCAAGAAAAAGATGGAAGTTGTACAGCGGAAGAAGATTATGAAGATGTTAAAAGAGTTTGTAATAAAATAGGAATTCCTTACTTTTCAGTTAATTATTCTAAAGAATATTATGATAGGGTTTTTAAGCATTTTTTAGAAGAATATGAAAAAGGTAGAACACCAAACCCAGATGTTTTATGCAATAGAGAAGTAAAGTTTGGTCCTTTTCTTGAACAAGCCAAAAAGTTGGGAGCAGATATGATCGCTACTGGTCATTACGCAAAAAAAATAGAAAAAAATGGGTTATATTATTTGGCAAAAGCAGATGACTTGAATAAAGATCAATCATATTTTTTAAATCAACTAAATCAAGAACAATTAAAAAGTGTTTTGTTTCCTTTAGAGAACATAGATAAACCAACAGTTAGAAAAATAGCACATAAACTTGATCTAGTTAATGCAGATAAAAAAGATAGCACAGGTATTTGTTTTATTGGAGAAAGAAATTTTAAGAATTTTTTGATGAACTATTTACCAGCAAAAAAAGGTAAAATTTTGAGTTTAAATGGAGAAATAGTAGGAGAGCACGATGGCTTAATGTATTATACTTTAGGTCAAAGAAGGGGATTAAATATTGGTGGGAAAAAAGGTGGTAATGGAGAAAGATGGTTTGTTGTTAAAAAAGATTTAAAAAATAATATCCTTTATGTTTCTCAAGGTGAAGATTCCTTACTTTTTAGTAATTATTTATTAGCAAGTGAAATGAATTGGATCCCTGCCATTCCTAAAGAAAAAGAATTTGATTGCTTTGCTAAATTTAGATATAGGCAAAGTGATCAAAAAGTTCATGTTATAGTTTTAGATGATAGAAATATTAAAGTCATTTTTGAAAATAAACAAAGGGCTATTACTCCAGGTCAATATGTAGTCTTATATGATACAAATGGTATTTGTTATGGTGGCGGAGTTATAGACAAAAGTTTTGATATAAATGGAAATCAAATTAGTTAATCAAGCATAAAAATTATATTTTTATACATCCTATAAATAGGAGGTAAATTATATGATTATTGCTAATTACATTGCCCTTATTCTTCTTATGATAGGAGGTTTAAACTGGGGACTTGTTGGAATTTTTAATTTTAATTTAGTTGCTTTCCTTTGTATGGGTAATAGGGTAATTGAAAGGATTATTTATATAATAGTTCTACTTGCAACTATTTGGTTAATAATCTCTGCTGCTATTGATGGTGGGATTGTTTTAACTAATGCTTTATATAATAGAGCTTAAAAAATAAAATCGACAGTTTTAATGTCGATTTTTTTTTACAAAAAATTATTTCTTATCACATTATAATTTAATATTTCATAAATCATTTTTAGATTATTTTAAAGGAGAAATTTTATGGAAGATAATTTTAAATCAAAAAAAGGAAATTCTAACTTCTTAAAAAAAGCTTTTAGTTTAGAATATGTTTCAATTCCTTTGTCTGTATTTTCGCTTGTATTAAGCCTGCTCGTGGTTTTTATGCCTCTCGCTTCTTATACCTTACCTGTTTATAAAGCCTCAATAAGTTTATTTTTTATTGCTTTTATTTTTTCTTTATCTGGAATTATTATAGAATTTATAAAAAATATTAAAAATGATAAATCTTCGTTTAATGTTCAGTTAGCAATTTCAATGTTTTCATTATTTATAGTTTGTATAATTGCACCTTTAACAATCAATGCTTATTCTTTTATAATTTAAATTGGCGCAGAGGACAGGATTTGAACCTGCGGAGGCTTGAAACCTCACACGCTTTCCAAGCGTGCGCCTTAAACCGCTCGACCACCTCTGCTTAATAACTAATTAAATTTTAACATGACTCAAAATACTTTGTCAATATTTTAAAGATAAAATTCAAAATAAAAAAAATCGCATTAAGCGATTTCTTTTATTCTTCGTCCATTTCGTAATGAGAATTTGAATGTTGTGTTGCAGGAAATCTTTGTCCTTTTTCAAGATAGCAACTTCCGCCACAACGTCCGTTTGCATCATAACAAGAATAATTTCCAGATTTAGGTGCTTGTTCACCAGGTTTCCATTGTTTACTCATAATTACCTCCATTGTTATTATGTGTTATAATACTATGATTATTCATTTATAATAAAATTTAGCTAAAATTGTTTGTAAAAAGATAATTAAATGTTTATAATTAAAAATGGAGATAATATAAATTTTATGGTTAAAATATGTACAGATAGTTGTGTTGATATTCCTGAATCTATGATAAAAGAAAATAATATATCGGTTTTGCCTTTATTAGTAATGCTTGATGATCAAGAATATTATGATGGGGTAAATATAACTCCTAACGATATTTTTGAATACGTAAAAAAAACAGGACAATTGCCTAAAACAGCTGCAAGAGGTGTAGAGGATTTTAAAGATTTCTTTTCAAAACTATTAGAAGATGGAAGTGAAGTAATTTATTGTGGTATTGGAAATAAATTATCTTCTGCTTTTAATTATGCCACTAGAGCAAAGGAAGAACTAAATAATGATAAGTTATATCTTGTAGATAGTAAAAGTCTTTCTGCTGGAATAGGAATGTTAGTTTTATATGCTAGTATGCTTGCGAAAAAAGGGCTGTCTGCAAAAAGTATATGTGATAAACTTGAGAAACAGTCAAAATATAACCAAACTTCTTTTATTGTAGATAAATTAGATTATTTGCATAAAGGTGGGAGATGTTCTGCAACAGCTAAATTTGGTGCAAATTTATTAAAAATCAAACCTAAATTAGAACTTTATGATGGAGTTATAGAAAATACTGGGAAATTTATTGGACCTTTTAAAAATGTGGTAAAAAAATATATAGACGATATGATTTTGAAGTATAATAATTATAAAAAAGATTTATGTTTTATCGTTCATACTTGTAACAACAATGAATTTATAGATGATGTTGTTAAATATGTAAAAGATAAAAATATTTTCGATAATGTAATTTCTACTTGGGCTGGAGCTACAATTTCAAGCCATTGTGGTCCAAATACTTTAGGAATAATTTATCTTTTAGAGGAGAAATAATGAAAGATTGTTTGTTTTGCAAAATTATTAAAGGAGAATTACCATCTTATAAAATTTATGAAGATAAATATACTTATGCTTTTTTAGATATTTCTAATGATTCAAACGGACACATTTTAGTTATACCTAAAAAACATGTAATTAATATATTAGATTGTTCAAAAAACAATTTAAATCATTTAATGAATACTGTTCAAACAATTTCTAGACATTTAGTTGAAAATTGCGGATTTTCTGGTGTAAATATTGTAAATGCAAATGGTGAAAGTGCAGAACAATCTGTTTTCCATTTCCACATTCATATTTTTCCAAGAAGACAAAATGACAACCTTAAAATTTTTCCATCATTGCCTAAAAATAAAGAAGAATTAGAAGTTATATGTAAAAAATTAAGGATTAATTAAATGAAAGAAGTTCAATTATATACAGATGGTGCTTGTTCCGGAAATCCGGGAATAGGTGGTTGGGGAGTCATATTAATATATAACGGAATTGAAAAAGAGTTGTCGGGCGGAGAAAAAAATACAACAAATAATCGTATGGAACTTACTGCTGTTATAAAAGGATTGAGAGCTTTAAAAGAAAACTGTAGTGTAAATATCTATAGTGATAGTGCGTATGTTGTTAATGCTTTTTTAGAAAATTGGATTGAAAATTGGCAAAATAATAATTGGAAATCTTCTAAAGGACAAGTTCAAAATATAGATTTATGGAAAGAACTTATAGAATTAATAAAAAAACATAATATCAAATGGAATAAAGTAAAAGGACATTCTGATAATGTTAACAATAATAGGTGTGACAAATTGGCCCGTAATGAGATTGAAAAAATAAAAAAAATATAAAAAAGCCGTTTGGCTTTTTTTAATCATTATTTATGAGTTTTTCGTAAATAATTTCATAAATGGTTGGAGCATTTGTTTTCCATTTATGTATTGCTTCGTTAGCAGTTTGTCTTGATGGAGCTTTTATGTTTAATGAAAATATAGGTTTCGTAATTAAAGGTTCATAAATTTTTAACTCAACATTATAAGAACCATCTTCATTTTTAGAATAAGTAGCATTATATTCCTGAGAAGATTTTACATTTAATCTATTTGCTTGTAAATAAGCAGAAATTTCTTCCCTAGAACTTAAAGGAATTCTTCTATAAAGATGAGATAAACATTCTCTTCCTTCATATGTTAAAGCAAAAAGTTCTTTTTCATCATTTTCATTACCTATTTTATATAATAAATTAATATCAACCAAGTCGTGAATTATTGCTTTGCAATCCATATAATTTTTTATCCAGGAATTTTTAACACTACAAATATCCAAGATAGAATCTTCAGTTAGAGGGATTTCCATCTTGTCAATTACAAATAACATAACTAATTTATCTTGAACAAGTTGTTCTTTATCAGTAAGAACTTTTTCCATTTTTAAATTATAACATAATTTTTACTTTAGGTCAAAAATTTTTATAAGCTTGCAAAAATAGTTTGAAATTTATTTACTATATGATAAAATGTAATAAACTAATTGAAATGAGGTTCTTATGGAAAATAATCAAATTGAAAATTTTTTTATTGCAGTAGATGATTTAATTAATTGTAAGTTTTTAGTAGCAGAATATAAAATTCAAAAATTACTACAAGCATTAGCAAATTCAGATGAAATCGTGTCTTTAATAGGAGAATGTCTTGAGCAGTTTAATCGCGATAGAGAATTTGCAAAAGCATACATACAAGATGGTAACGGCGATTTTGCATGTAATATGCCAGAAGAAGAATATAAAATAATTTCATTAGTATTTTGCACTTTGATAGATATAGAAAACAAAAAAATAGATTTTACAGATTTTGTAAAAAGATTTTTTGGAAAAGAAGGGAATGCTTTTGAAGAATTTATTAATAAAATGATTATACCTTTTAGAAATTTAATTGCTGAAGCATTTTCTTATAAAAAGATATTAGATGATAAAATTGAAAATGTAGAACAAAACTTTTCTGATGAAGAGGAATTTGATAATATTACCGAAGAAGATCAAGATGCTTTCATTAAAACACAAAAAATTGCTGTTCAAATTTTGAGTGAACTAGAATATTCTAAAGGCGAAAAATGTGTTTCCAATGCAATGATAATTTGTCGTTCGATTATAAAAACAACATCTTTAAGAGATAGTGAAATTACATATTCTTTAGCATTAGCCTTAAAATCATGCAAATTAAAACAAGTTAAATTTTTAGTAAAAGAAATGTGTGATATTTTAGAAATATAAAAGAAGATGGAAATCCATCTTTTTTTTATACAATGATTAAAACAATTAATAAAGCGATTAATGTTGATATTAATGCATGAGTTAACTTTTGTAAAACGAATAACCAAATTGGAATTTGTATTTTATTCAACATTGTTAAAGATTGTAAAAGTGTAGATATTCCGCCAAAACTAATTATAAATGTAGTTGCTAAAACGGCTAATTTGGGGGATAAACATTTTGAAATATCTAAGCAACCCTTTGTAATTTCTATGATTCCAGAAAAGATTGATGCGACGGGTTGAGGGAATAAATTAAATAGGGGAGACAATGCTGTTATAATAACAAAAAATATTGCAATAATTGTACCTATAGAAATTATGCTAATAGCAGAATCTAACACAAGCGATGATAAATCCATTTTGTTTTCTTTATTTAACATTATCTTATCTTCATTATCTTTTATTTTTAAATTTCTATATAAAATACCATTAATTAATGCCCCTAATATATGTGAGGTTAAAATGATGTAACCTAAAAATGCATTACCTAACATCATTGTTCCTACTGCGCCTATAATAAACATTGGGCCAGAAGTGGAGCAAAAACTTGTCATTTTAAAAGCATCATTTTTTGTAATTTGACCACATTGATATAAATCAGCAGTCATTTTTGCTCCAACAGGATATCCTGAAACAATACTAGATATAAAAACATATGCGCTACAAGATGGAGTATTAAATAAAAGTTTACAAGGCTTGGAAAATATTTTTGAAATTTTTTGTGAAAAATTTAAATTTGTTAACAATTTAGTAAAAAATATAAAAGGTAGAACACTAGGGAGAACATTAAATGCCCAAGCTGTAATACCACTTAATGTGGCATCGATATATATTTTGGGAAAAATAATCATATTAATTAAAATGTATATAATAAATATACATAAAAATGTATTATATTTTTTCATTATTTACTCCAAGAAAATTGACATTATTCTAACATTTAAATATAATATGTTTAGTTGCGAGATAAAAGAATAACCTTTTTATAAAAGGCTATTTAAAAAGTTTAAAGAGGTATTAATGAAAGTTAAAGATTTTTACAAAAAAGCAAAAAAAATGTCTAAGTCTATTGTTTTTCCTGAAGCTGCTTTTAGTGCTAGAACAATTGATGCTATTAAAATTATTTCTAGAAAGAAAATTGCTAAACCAATATTGATAGGTGATGAAAGTGCTCTTGTATTAAGAGATAAATCTTTATCAAATTTCCAAATAATAAATCCAGTTACATTTTCTCATAAAGAAGAACTTGTAAAACGTCTTTATCAAAAGAGAAAAGATAAGGGAATTACTATGGATGAGGCTGAAAAATTAGTTTTAGATCCATATTATTTTTCAACTCTTTTAGTGGATATGGGATTTGCTGATGGAATGGTAGGAGGAGCAGAAACTTCAACAGCAACCACAATAAAACCGGCTCTTCAAATTATTAAAGGAAAAAAGAAAGGAGCAATAGTATCTTCATGTTTTATTATGTTCGGAAAAAATTCTTTCATTAAAGATGAATGTCTTATTTTATCAGATTGTGGAGTAATAATGCATCCAAATGCAGATGATTTAAGTCAAATAGCTTCTCAAAGCGTATCAACTTATAAATCATTAGGACTTAAAAATCCGAAAGTAGCATTTTTATCATTTTCCACAAAAGGTTCTGCAAGTGATGAAAGTATAGAAATTGTAAAAAATGGATATGAGAAGTTTAAAAAAAGTGGAATTACTTGTGATGGCGAAATACAATTCGATGCTGCTATGGTAGAGAGAGTTGCAAAAAATAAGTGTCCAAATAGTCCTTTAAAAGGAGATGCAAATATTTTAATATTTCCAGATTTAAACAGTGGAAATATTTGTTACAAAGCCATGCAGTATATGGGGCATGTAAATGCTATAGGTCCAATATTACAGGGACTTAAAAAACCGATAAATGATTTGTCTAGAGGGTGTAGTGTTGAAGATATAGTAACTGCTACAGCTATAACTGTTTTACAAACAAATGAGGAGGAATTATTATAATGAAAATTTTAGTTATTAACGCAGGAAGTTCATCATTAAAGTTTCAATTATTTGATATGAAAGATGAGAGTGTAATTGCGAAAGGTAATTGTGAAAAAATTGGGATTAAAGGCTCATTTATAGGATATACGATGAAAGATGGCAAAAAGGAAATCGTGGTAGATATGCCTGATCATAAAGTTGCTATGAAAAACGTGCTAAACTTATTGACAGATAAAAAAGAAGGAGTAATTGAAAATTTAAATGAAATTTCTGCTGTAGGTCATAGATTTGTTCAGGGAGGTTGGCTTTTCGATAGAAGTGTAATTATAACAAAAGATACTATCAAAAAACTTAACATGCTTGTAGATTTATCCCCTTTACATGCACATGCTAACATGGCAGGAGTAGAAGGCTGTATGAGTATTATGAAAAATACTCCACAAACAATAATCTTTGATACATCATTTCATGCAACAATGCCTGCTAAAGCTTATATGTATGGAATAAAATACGAAGATTATGAAAAATATCATGTAAGAAAATATGGATTTCATGGGACTAGCCATAGATTTGTAACAAGTGAGGTAGCTAAATTACTAAAGAAAAATGTAAAAGATATAAATGTAATAACTGTTCATTTGGGCAATGGATCTTCAATTACCGCAGTTAAAGGTGGTAAAAGTATAGACACAACTATGGGGCTTACCCCATTAGAGGGATTAATTATGGGGACTAGATCAGGAGATTTGGATCCTACGGTTGTAAGTTATTTAGCGGACAAAAAGAAAATGACTGCAAGCGAAGTTGTTAATTACCTAAATAAAGAAAGTGGTATTCTTGGTGTCAGTGGTGTTTCTAGTGATATGAGAGAATTAAATTCTGCTATAGTAAAAGGGAACGAACGTGCTAGATTAGCATTAGATATGTTAATTTATAGAGTAAAAAAGTATATAGGTGCATATATGGCAGTACTGGGTAAAGTTGACGCAATTGTCTTTACCGGAGGAATAGGGGAAAATCAAGAAGATTTAAGAGAAGGTGCACTTGAAGGAATGGAAAACTATGGAATAATTATAGATAAAACTAGAAATGCCAAATTACCTAGGGGCACCATAGAACAAATAAGTACAAAGAAATCTAAAGTAAAAGTTTATAGAATTCCTACCAATGAGGAATTACTTATTGCTAGAGATACAAAAGAATTGATAGAAAATATTAAATAATAAATATATAATTAAATAAAAATGCTTGACAATCTTATCCTAAATTAATATAATTGTTAAGCATATGAAGATAAGTTAAGGAGGAAGAAATGGCAGTTCCAAAGCATAAAGTTTCAAAAGCAAACAGAAATACTAGACATTCTGCTAATAGTAAAGCAGCAATGCCAACTCTTGTTGAATGTCCACAATGTCACGAAATGAAAAAACCTCATCAAGTTTGTAAAAAGTGTGGAACATATAAAAACGAAACAGTAATTGTTAAAAAAGAAAATAAAAAACAATAAAACTCTTGCTTTAATGCTAGAGTTTTTTATTAACTAAATATATATTGTAGTTTGTATTTTAAACAAACTACAATATATGCAAATTACCACTTTTTCTTTTTATATTTAATATTTTGATTGATTTATAATTTTTTTTTTGTTAATATATATAAGTAGTTTATTTAACATTGTTATAAGGAGCAATTATGAAAAAAATAGTTGTTGATGCTTATGGTGGAGATAATGCACCTATAGAAATAATTGAAGGAGCAATTTTAGCTCGTGATAAACATAAAGATATTCAAATAATTCTATGTGGCAATGAAAATGAAATGAAAAAAATTGTAGGAAATAGAAATGAAAGAATTATTTTTATTGATGCAAAGGAAGTTATAACAAATGATGATGTTCCTACAGAGGCAATTAGAAAGAAAAAAGATTCATCTTTAGTAAGGGCTTATGATATTTTGAAAGAAAATGATGATGTTATTGGCTTGGTCAGTGCGGGTAGTACTGGTGCTGTTCTTGCTGGAGCTATAATGAAGATCGGTCGAATTAAGGGTATTTCGCGTCCAGCACTTGCTCCAATTTTACCGACAAAAAAAGATAATGATGTCATTATAATTGATAGTGGGGCAAATATTGATTGTAAACCTATAAATCTTTTGCATTTTGCTTTGATGGGCTCTGCTTATTATTCAATCGTTTATAATAATCCTAATCCTCGTGTAGCTTTGTTAAACAATGGGATTGAGGAAGAAAAAGGGAATGAACTGGCAAAAGAGGCACACGCTTTATTAAAAACAGCTCCTATTAATTTTATTGGTAATAGAGAGGGGCGTGATTTTATGAGTGGAGATGTAGATGTAATGGTAGCAGATGGTTTTGCTGGCAATGCTCTTTTGAAGGGTTCAGAAGGGGCAGTTCTTGCTGTTATGAGCCTTCTTAAAAAAAGTATTAAATCTCATTTTTTAAGCATGATAGGTGCTTTATTTATGAAAAAAACTTTTAGAGATATTAAAAATAGAATTGATATTTTAAGTAAACATGGTGGTTCTCCTCTACTTGGTTGTAAAAAATTAGTAGTCAAAAACCATGGGTCATGTAAAAGAAATAATATTTTATCTTCAATTGAACAAACAATTATTTTGCATGATAATAATTTAATAAAAAATATTGAAGATAAATTGACGAAGTTGGCAAACTAGGGGGCTAAAGTGTATTTAAATTATAATTTTAAAAATAAAAAACTTTTTGATAGAGCTCTTACACATAGTTCTAAATCTTCTCAAAATTATGAAAGATTGGAGTTTTTGGGAGATAGTATTTTAGATTTTCTAGTCGGTGAATATTTTTACAATAATTGTTCTGAAAATGAAGGTAAATTGACTGTTCTAAGAAGTCATTACGTTTCCGAAAATTATCTTGCTCAAGTTTTTGACAAATTAAATCTTTACGATAAAGTAATTTTGGGAAAAAGTTATCAAGGTGATATTTCTAAAGCAATTAAAGCTGATGTTGTTGAAGCAATTATTGCGGCAATATATTTAGACGGAGGTTTAACTAATTCTAAAAAATTTATTGAAAATTATTTTGAACTAAATAATTATAAAAACATAATTGATGATAATTATAAATCAAAATTACAGGAGCTTCTACAACAAAATTTTAAATGTAAACTTTCTTATCAAACATTACCTTCTGAAAGTGGATTTATTTCTTATTTTTATATGGATGAAGATAAAATTTCTTTTGGGGAAGGCAAAAGCAAAATTGAAGCAGAACAAGAGGCTGCTAAAAATGCTATTTCAAAGCTGTTTTTAAAGTTTTGATTATTCTACAAATTAATTACTTTTATTAGAATAAAAGTCTTTTAATTTAAAAAAATCTTTGATATAATAAATTTTAACTTATGAGGATATTATGATTTTTAAAAAAATTGAAATGGTCGGATTTAAATCTTTCGCCGATAGAACTATTATTGAATTTAATGATAATTTTACTGCTATTGTAGGACCTAATGGTTGTGGGAAAAGTAATGTTTCAGATGCTATTAGATGGGTTTTGGGAGAACAAAGTGCAAAAACATTGCGTGGTGATAGTATGCAAGATGTTATCTTTAATGGTACCGAAAAAAGAAAAAGCTTATCTTATTGTGAGGTTACTTTAACTTTTGATAATAGTGCTAGATTTTTTAACTTTGATTATGATGAACTTGCTATTACTAGAAAATTATATCGTTCTGGAGAAAGCGAATATTTAATTAATAGAAATACTTGTCATTTAAGAGATATCACTAATCTATTATATAATAGTGGACTCGGCAAAAATGGTTATTCTGTAATTAGTCAAGGTAAAGTTACAGAATTAGTGGACGCAAAACCTGAAAATCGAAGGGCAATGTTTGAAGATGCTGCTGGTATTTCTAAATACAAAAATGATAAAAAAGATGCTGAAAGAAAACTTGAAAGAACTAATGATAATTTAACTAGATTGAAAGATATTTTATCTGAAATTGAAAGACAAATGGGGCCTTTAAAAAAACAAGCCGAAAACGCAAAAAAATATCTTGAATATAAAGGCAAACTTAAAGATTTAGAAGTAAACGCCTATATTTATCAATATGAAAATGCAAATGATTTAAAGGATAAAATAAATTTAAAACTAGATGCTATTAATAGACAAATAGATTTAAGAAGTGATGATCTAGAAAAAGCAACTACTTCTTATGATCAAGCCATGTTCGACTTGAGTAATTTTGATAAAACTCTTTCTTCTATTAATGAACAAATTTTGCAATTAACTGTAAATTTGGAAAAACAAGAAGGAGAAACTAAACTTGCAAGAGAAAGAATAAATTTTACCAATAAAGAAAATGATAGGTTGAATTTAGATCGTTCAAATGCTATTTTAGCCATAAATTCTTTTGAAGAAGAAAGAACAAAAAAGAATTTGGAACTTACAGAACTTAAAGCAGATCTTGAAGCCCTTGAAAAATCTTTTGAAGAATTATCTGATACTTATCTTAAAATTGCCAGCGAATTAACAGAAAATGAAGATGAAGCTGGACAAAATCAACAAAAGATAATTGAGACTTTAGGATCTTTAAGTGATATTAAAAGTTCAGTTTCAAGATTAATGGCTGAAAAAAATCTTTTAACTAATAGCCTTAAGAATTTAGAGGAAGATATTCTTGTTTTGACGACCAAAAAAGAAGAAAATCAAAAATTATATTTAGAAAGTAAACAAAATGTTGAAACAAAAGACGCTTCATTAAAAAATATTAAAGAATCTCTAGATAATTTGGCGAGCAAAAACTATTTAGATGAGCGTAAAATAAAAGAACTTGAGAATGAAAAAGCAAACATTAATACACAAATTAAAGTTTTTGAAAATAGAAAAAAATTACTGATTGATTTACAAAATGAGTATGAAGGCTATTCTTTTGCTATTAAAAAAATTTTAAAAGAGAGTGAAAAAAACAATGCTCTTAAAAGAAATATTGTTGGTGTTGTTGCTTCTTTAATTAAGGTACCACAAAAATTTGAAACTGCTATTGAAGTCGCTCTTGGCGGTGCAGTTCAAAATATAGTTACTTTTAATGAAGATGGAGCTAAGGAATTAATTAAATTTTTAAAAGACAATTCATTTGGAAGGGCAACTTTTTTGCCTATTACATCTATGAAGAGAAAGTCTTTTGATGAAAATTTAATTAAAGGCAAACAAGGTTGTTATGGTCTTGCAAATAAATTAATAGATTTTGATAAAAGTATTGAAAATGTTATTAGCAATTTACTGGGGGCTACTGTAATTGTTGAAAATTTAATTACTGCTGTTAATATGGCTAAAGATAGTGGATATGCTTATAGAATAGTTACTCTTGATGGAGATATAGTTAATCCTCAAGGCTCTTTAGCCGGTGGTAGCAAAAAGGCAGAGTCATCTAATTTAATTGGCAGAGAACGAGAAATTGAAACTTTAGGTTTAGAAATTTTGAAATTAGAAAAAAGAAAACAAGAATTAGAAGACGAATATAAAAGTATTTTTGCAACATCTGAAAATTCGAAAAAAGAAATAGAAAAATTTACCTCACTTAAAAATTCGTACGAAATTGAGTTGGCTACTGATAAGGAAAAATTAAATAAATATAACTCTCTTTTGTTAGAAACAAGTGATAATTTAAAAGTTGCTTGTATGGAAAGTCAAACTGTTAAAAATAAATTATCTTTGATTAATGAAGAATTGGCAAAATCAGAAAAAATTGAAAGTGCTTTATCTGGAAACAAAGTTGATGCTGACGAATTAATAAAGGAAAAGAAATTAAAATTTGAGAAGTTAAGAGAAGAAAGAGATAAAATAAATAACAATATTCTTTCTGTTAAAGTTGAGATTGCAGAAAATAGAACAAAAATATCTTCTTGTGAAAATGAAATTATAAGAATTGACAATGAATTAGGAAAGTTTAAAACAAATTTATTATCTATTGAAGAACAAATCTCTAAAAATGAAGAGTTCATTGAAAATTGCGAAAATATGATCAAGGTTAAACTGGCAAATGCTCCTGTAACTGAAAATAAAATAAAGTTAGATGAATTGGTTAATAAACGTCAAAACATAGAAAATGAAAAGACTATATTGAACGATAAAATTAAAGATTTGGATAACGAAAAAACTGCTATTATTAATGATTTATCTTCTATAAGAGATAAAAAATTTAGAGAAGAAATGAATTTATCTAAAGTTGATACCGAACTTGAAACTATGCAGGAAAGAATCTATGAAGAGTATTCTTTATCATATTCTACCTGTTTAGATTTACGCAGAGAAGATTTTGATATCAATATTGCTATGCCAGAAATAAACAAACTAAAAAAAGATATAAATGCTTTAGGATATGTTAATGTTAATGCTATTGAAGATTGCAAAGCTTTACTCGATAGATATGATGATTTAAATAGTCAAGCACAAGATCTTGAAAAGGCTAAAGATGATTTAGTTAAAATAATTAATGATTTGTCTAATATAATGATTGAAAAATTTAATAATGAATTAATGAAAATTAATGAAAGTTTTAAATTAACATTTAAGGAACTTTTTGGGGGTGGAACTGCAAAATTGGCTTTGGCTGATGAAAATGATCCTTTAGAAAGCGGTGTAGAAATATTTGCACAACCACCAGGGAAGAAAATACAAAATATGACCTTATTATCTGGTGGTGAAAAATCTCTTACTGCTATGGCTGTAATTTTTGCTATTTTAAGAATTAAACCTTTACCTTTTTGTCTTTTTGACGAAGTTGAAGCTGCTTTGGATGATAGTAATGTTGAAATTGTTGATAAGTATTTAAAGAAATTATCAAATGAAACGCAATTTATCTTAATAACTCATAAAAAGCCAACCATGGAATATGCAAATGCGCTTTATGGAGTTACAATGGAAGAAAAAGGAGTTTCTAAAATAGTTTCTGTATTATTAAGTGATGCTATTAAGCATGTACAGGAGGCTTAAATGGGATTTTTTAAAAAAATAAGCAATGCTTTAAAAAAAACTAGAGAAAATATTGCTCGTAAAATAGATGCAATTTTAAGCCACGGAGAACTTGATGACGATTTTTATGATGAATTAACTGACATCTTGATTTCTTGTGATGTTGGGGTTAGAACAAGTATGGATATTGTTGATTCTTTAAGAATAAATGCTAGAAAAAATAAAATAAGAAATAGTGAAGATGTTAAAATACAATTAAAAAAAATTATACAAGAAGAATTTGACTCTTTGGGAGAATTCAAGTTTGAATATCCAGCAATTATTACTATAATTGGCGTTAATGGTGTAGGTAAGACGACAACTATTGGTAAAATGGCAAATTATTTTAAAAGTTTAAAAAAAGAGGTTACTCTTGTTGCTGGTGATACTTTTAGAGCTGCAGCATCTAATCAATTATCAGAATGGGCAGAAAGGACCAAAACGCGTATTATAAAGCATGCTGAAGGAGCAGATGCGGCTGCAGTTGTTTTTGATGGAATTTCAAGTGCTAAAGCAAAAAATACAGATGTTTTACTTGTTGATACTGCAGGGCGTCTTCATACTAAAACAAATTTAATGGAGGAATTAAAAAAAATAGATAAAGTTATAAACCGCGAATATACTTTGGCTCATAAATATAACTTTATTGTATTAGATGCAACTACTGGACAAAATGCGTTAAACCAAATTAATGCTTTTAATGAATTCGTGCATATTGATGGAATAATACTTACTAAACTTGATGGAACTGCAAAGGGTGGTGTCGTTATTGCTATAGAAAAGGAATATCATTTACCAGTAGTCTTTATAGGTGTTGGTGAAAAACAAGATGATCTTGAATTGTTTAATAGTAGAGATTTTGTAGAAAATTTATTTTAAGAGGCATTGCCTCTTTTTTTTGTACAACCTTACTATTAAAAAAATTATATTGTACAAGCAAAATTCGACATATTTCAACATATACATTAGCATAGGCAAAAAAAACGTATTTTTTCAAATACATTTGTTTTAAAGGGCGGTGTATATATGATTTATGAGAGTTTTGCAAAATTTTTAAGCAAAATTTGTTGTTTTACGGCATTCGTTAGCAGTATTCAAGGATTTCCCAAACCATTAACTAAGGAGGAAGAAATATTTTGGGTAGAAAAGCTA
This sequence comes from uncultured Clostridia bacterium, assembly GCA_944372505.1. Taxonomy (GTDB): domain Bacteria; phylum Bacillota; class Clostridia; order Christensenellales; family UBA1242; genus Caccovivens. The sequence goes on from CALVZK010000007.1 coordinate 42,831, forward strand.
GTCAAAGGAGATAAAAAAGCTAGAGAAGTTCTTATAAATCACAACTTACGTCTTGTCGCCCATATTGTAAAAAAATATAGTAACTCTTTAGAAGCTGATGATCTTATTTCTGTTGGAACCATTGGACTTATAAAGGCCGTGGATAGCTTTGATGAAAATAAAGGAGTTTTACTTTCTACTTATGCTTCTAGATGTATAGAAAATGAAATCTTAATGTTAATAAGAGCAAATAAAAAGCATAAAGAGACTGTTTCGTTAAATTCTGTCTTATCTCCTAAAGCAGATAGTGACGATATGGAACTTACTAATTTTATTCCAGATGATGATGAGGAGGAAGTATTTAGACATATTGAAATGGGATGTTTGATGCAAGATGTTGTTGTTGCAATGAAAAAATATCTTTCACCTATGGAATGTGAAATAATTAAATATAGATATGGTATTTGTGGTTATGATTTGAAAACACAAAAAGAAGTCGCTGAAATTTTCAACATTTCTCGTTCTTATATTTCTAGAATAGAATCTAAATGTATTAAAATCTTACAAAAAAATCTTTCAAAAGATGACACAATTAGTTAAATAATTTTTGATTTTAAAAGAAAAAAATTGAAATATTCTTGTTTATTTAAAAAAATAATTATATACTATTTATACATTTTAAATTATAGTGGGTTTTTATGGATAAGAATGAATTTTATAAAGTAGTGAATAAACTTATATTACCTCTCTTTACAGGATCTTTTATTGATGGTGAAGAACTTTCTTCAACCCGTGATAATGAAATTGCTTTTGGAAAAAGAAATTCTCTTTTAATTAAACCATCAAAACTTGACGAATATAGGTTAATATTAAAAAGAGGTCAACCGTTTCAAGCTTTTGAAATAAATCTTTTGAAATCAATTTTAGCTGAATTAAATAAAATATCTTTGCTTGATTTAAACGATGAAAGTTATATTTCAGCTTTACAATATAATGCTATTGAAAAATCAATATGTGCTAGTATTAGTGATAGTGAAACAGCTAACACAATGTTTGGAATATTAACAGAACTTAGCAAATGGGCAGTAAGAACATATGAAGGGCATAAAATCGCAATAGGAATTATAATTAATTTGGCAGTAGATTTAAGTGAGCAAGAGGAAAAATTAAACTATTCTCAAATTATGAATAAAGACTTTTTTGCTTTGCTTTCTGATGGTATTGATTCTTATATTGAATTTGACAAAAAGGGTAATTTTATTGGGTATACTCATACAAAAAGAGTAAAAAAAGTTCCAAGTATAGCTCCATATGAGTTTGAAATGGTAGCTAGGTATTGTAGCGAAAAACGTATAGGCATAGTTTTAACTAAAAATGGAGATTTTTTAATTTTTAAAAACAGAAATCTTCTTTTTGCCAAAAGAGCAGGTGGCTGGAATGTTTATTCTCACGAAGAAGTTATACAACTACTATCTTATAGAGGTAACTATTCTCTAAAGGATATTAGAAGATCAGTTTATTTTACTGCATTAGATACTTCATTCGCTTATACTGGGGGTTGCATCGTTTATTTAAATAAAGATCAAGTGGAACAAGCTATAGCACACATTGATGCGAGGGATATTGTAGATGAAAAATATTTTGAAATAAAAAAGCAACAAGAACTTGAAAATGCAGGGAAATTATATAATCTACAAACATTATCTTCAGTTGAGGCAACCTTTAATGTCTCTTATTCAACATTCTTACAACAACAAAATTGTGTAAAAGTTGAATGTATGCGAAAAATAATTATGGGAAGACCTTTTCATGAATTAGGAAGAAAATTAAGACAAGAAATGGTAAGTATGGATGGTGCGACCGTAATAGATAGTGATGGGACTATAATTGCAGTAGGAGCGATATTAAAAATTGAAGCGGGTAGTGAAGGCGGTGGTAGACAGGCTGCTGCTACAACATTATCCAAATATGGAATAGCAATTAAAATTTCACAAGATGGCATTTTGAAGGCTTTCTATCCAGATAGAAAAAATGGGAAAGTAAAAACATTGTTTACGGTAGGTTAAAAGACTTTTGCTTGATTTTTTTCTTCTTATATGTTATAATGTAAGTAGTTATGCAGACAATCGCATCAATTTTGATGAGGAAAGTCCGAGCATCAAGAGAACTGGGTGCCGATTAACGGTCGGCGGAGGTGACTCTAGGGATAGTGCAACAGAAATAAACCGCCATGTATTTGGTAAGGATGGAAAGGTGGTGTAAGAGACCACCGCTTGTCTAGAAATAGATAAGGCTCTGTAAACCCCACCTGATGCAAGGTCAAAAGGACATATGCGCTTGTTCTCTCGCGTCCTTTAACGAACCGCTTGAGCATTTTGGTAACAAAATGCCTAGATAGATGATTGTCGAATACAGAACTCGGCTTATAGCATAACTAACCGACCTTGAGTCGGTTTTTTTATTTTAAATGTTTAAATATTTTTTTATTGTCAATAATTTTTTTATGAATAAAAAAGAATATATAGAAAAACTTGAAAATCTTATTTTAAATAAAATTATATATCATGCTCCTAATGTTAAAGATAGTAATATTGATTTTGCTTTACTAGATGCAGTAGGGATAGATACAAAATATCCTATTTTTATTTTTAATAAAGTTATGGATAATATATATTATAAGGCTTTTAAAAAAGCAAAAGAAAAAGCAGAATTTAATTTAATTTTATTTAAAAAACCTTTAATAAATAATAATAAACTTAAAACTTTAAATAAGACATTTGTATTTTCTTTAGATGAAATAGGCAGTTCTCTTATATATAATCTAGATGCTTTAAATATTAATTATGTGGCTCATAGTAACTATAAAATTAATGATAAAAAATTTGAATATATTAAAATAAATCAAAAGTCTATAACTTTGGATTATATTCCATATTATAAAACTAAGGTCATTAAAGATAATGGTATAATTTTTAATATTACCAATTTTTTGTTAAATGGTAAAAATTATTTAATAAAATTTACTAATACTACAAAAAATATTATAAAAGCTTCTTTTGAAATAAATATACCATTGCCAAGAGGTTATTATTCTTATAAAAAAGATTTAAATTGTGTAGAAATTGAAAATTTAACTTCTTTTCAAAAAGCATATTTTAATTATCATTTTAAAAATGCAAAAATTAGATTTTCTACTTTAGATGGAATAGAAAGTTGCACTTATGCATGTATTAACTTTTATGGAGAAATTGAATTATATCCTCAACAAACTAAAACTTGTTATTTCAATTATGGTGAAAATAGATATTTATTAACAAATCCTAAAGATATCAAATATTTTTTTGAACTATCACAAATAAAAATGAACGAAATTTTTAATATTAAAATTTCTTCACACGATAAATTATTTGATGATAATTTTAATCGCTATTTGCCTAGAAAAATATGGGAAAACTGGCTAAATAATGAAATTGACGAAAAAAGTGAAAATGATTGGTTAAAAAATAAACAAAATATTGTCTCTTTTGATGGTAAATCTGCTAAAATAAATGAAAATTTTAAAGGATTAAAAGAGGTCCGTTTCTTTAGAAATTGCAAGTGGAAGAGAGTTTTTATTGTTCATAATAATTCAACATATTTATTTGCAGATAAAATAAAATATTTTAACTATACTTTAATTACTAATGAAATTTTTAATAAAAATGATGAAATTTACTTGTCTTTTGCTAGTTAGTATAGTAAAATTATTTTTGTTATGAGTAGTACTAATAGAATACCTCTTGCCGAAAGGATGAGACCTAAAACATTTGAAGATTTTGTTGGTCAAAAACATATTGTTGGCGAAAATTCTTTACTTTACAGAGCTATTAAGTTTGGAACGCTTGGTAGTTGTATTTTTTATGGTCCTCCAGGAACTGGTAAAACTACTCTTGCTAATATTATTGCAACTTATTTAAAAGCTAATTATTTCAAACTCAACGCAGTTACAAATGGAGTTAATGATGCCAAAAACATTATTGAAAGAGCCAGAAGTGATAAGGCTTTATTAGGAATTGATACTTTTTTAATATTAGATGAGTGTCATCGTTGGAATAAAGCTCAATCAGATTGTGTGTTAGAGGCAATAGAAGATGGTTCTATATTTTTTATTGGAACTACAACAGAAAATCCTTATACTTCTATGACAAGAGCAATTGTGTCTAGATGTAGAATTTTTGAATTTAAATCTCTTTCTTTTGAAGATATAAAAAGCGCCATGAATAAAGCTTTATTAGATAAAGAAAATGGCTTAGGAAATATAAATGTAAAAATTGATGATAATGCATTAAATTATCTTTGTAGTGCATGTGGAGGCGATTTAAGAAACGCCTTAAATAGTTTAGAACTTGCAGTGATGACGAGTAAAGTAGATAAAAGTCAAAATGTACATATTGATTTAAATACTGCTATGCAATCAACGGATAGAAAAGCATTATCTATGGATGAAAATATGTATTATGATTTTTTATCTGCATTTTGTAAAAGTTTAAGAGGTTGTGATGTTGAAGGGGCTTTATATTATAGTCAAAGACTTATTAAAGCTGGTTGTGATCCGATGATTATTGCTAGAAGACTTGTAGCTCATTCTTCTGAAGACGTTGGAATGGCAGATTCAAATGCATTACTTTTATCAACAAGTGCAATGTATGCTGTTGAAAAAATGGGATTGCCTGAAGGTTTGATTCCTCTTACTCATGCGATTATTTATGTTTGTGAAGCAGAAAAGTCAAATTCTGTAATAAAAGCTCTTAATATGGCTGAAAATGATGCAATAAACTTTACTGATAATAATATCCCTAATCATTTAAAGAATCATCCAAGTACAAATAATGATGGACATGGCAAATATAAATATCCGCATGATTATGGTGGATATGTAAAACAACAATATATGCCAGATTCGTTAAAAGATAGAGTGTATTATTATCCAAGTAAAAATGGAAAAGAAAAAAATTTGATTAGAAAAAAATTTAGAGGAGAAAAATAGATGTTTGGATTTAGGAGTGACGGTAAAAAAGTTAAAAATATGAATATTATTGAAAAAGCTGAACCATTTTTTATGCCACAACGTATAGATGCAGTAAACTATACAACAATTAAAGTACCCTGTGCTAAATTAGATGAATTTATCGCTCGTGAAAGAAGAAATGGTATTTCATATAGTTATATGCATCTTGTTATCGCCACAATTGTTAGGGTTATATATATTAGAAAAAAACTTAATCGATTTGTTATGAGAGGAAGTATTTACCAAAGAAACACTTTAACTATTTCTATGGATATAAAGAAGAAATTAGATGATGAATCCGATTCGATTACTTTAAAATTTTTCTTTACTGGTAGAGAAAGCATTGATGAAATAAAGAAAATAATTGATGATGAAATTGCCAAGAATTTACAAGAGAATGAAGTTCATAAAACAACAAAAGTCGCTGGTAAATTTTGTAAATTACCGGATTTCTTGTTTAGATGGGCTATGGCTTTGGTAAGATTTTTAGATCGTCATGGAATGCTTCCAAAAAGTTTAATTAAAGCTTCTCCATTTCATACAAGCTGCTTTATTACAAATTTAAAATCTATAAAACTCGGACATATTTATCATCATCTTTATAATTTTGGTACAACAACAATTTTTGCTTCTATGGGAAAAGAACAAATGGAACCATATATTGAAAATAATAAGGAATTAAAAATAGGTAAATTCATGAATATAGGTATGAGTTTAGATGAAAGAATAGCAGATGGACTTTATATGGGAAAAAGTTTAAAATTAGTCATGGATTTATTAGGGAATCCTGATACTTTAAAAGAGAAATTGCCTGATGATGGCTCTATACCAAAAAAACTTATTAAAAGAAAATCTAAAAAATCGAAAATAAAGAAAGTTAAAGAAAAAAAATCAAAAGATAAAAGTAAGAAAAAAATTAAGCCTATTAAAAATAAACAAAAGCATGATGAAAAGTTAAAGAAAGCTAATTTAAAAAAACAGAAAAAATTATTAAGAGAAAAATCAAAAATAGATGAAAAGTTAATTAATATAGAAAATGATTTAAAATAAAAAAGAAAATATTTGCTATTTTCTTTTTTATTATGGTAATATATAAGGGGGAGTTTTATGAAATCTATTATTTATTTTATTTTAGCAGTATTGACAATAGTTTATGTTGGTTTTTTATGTTATGTAAATATTGCTGGTGATTTTACAGGTGTATTAAAATATATTTCAGTTTATGGGGGGCTAGGTATTGCTCTTTTGTATGCAGCTATTAATTTTTTTGGCAATCCATTAAAAATTGTTTTTTTTATTTTATTAATTTTATCTGTTGTTGTTTTAATTTTAACAATTGCTATACCAGATGTTTTCAGAGATCTTTTGGGTATAGAAGAAAATACTAAAACCTTTATTAATTTATTGAAATAAGAGGAGAAAATGGATAAATTACTATTAATCGATGGAAACAGCATAGCAAATAGGGCTTATTATGCTCTACCTTTTTTGTCTAATCATAAAGGAGAACCTTCAGGTGCAGTTTTTGGATTTGCTAATATTTTAATAAAATTAATTCAACAAACTATGCCTTCTCACATAATTGTTGCTTTTGATCATGCTAGAAAAACATTTCGTAACAATTTATTTAAAGATTATAAAATGCAGAGAAAACCGTCTCCGCCGGAATTAATTTCTCAATTGCAAGAAATAAAAAACATGTTAAAAATTATGGATATCAAAGTTTTTGAATCTTCTGGAATAGAAGCAGATGATATCATAGGGACCATATCTAAAAAATATACTGGTGAAAAATTTATCTTAACTGGTGATAGAGATTTATTGCAATTAATTGATAAATGTACTACTGTTTGGTTAACTAAAAAGGGCGTTTCTGAAGTTGATAAAATTGATGAATGTAAATTGTTTGAATCATATAATTTAAGACCTTTTCAAATTGTTGAGTTGAAAGGACTGATGGGAGATAGTTCTGATAATATTCCGGGAGTAAAAGGTGTTGGTGAAAAGACAGCACTAGATCTTTTGAAAAAATTTAACAATATAGAAAACATTTATACAAATATTGAAAATATAACTGGAAAGTTAAAGGAAAAATTACTGCAAGATAAGGAAATGGCTTTTTTGTCAAAAAAACTTGCAACAATTAAGACAGATTGTGATTTAGATTTTAATATAAAAGATTGTAAGTTAATTTTTCCATTTACAGAAAAAGTTTATAATTACTTTAAAGATTGGGATTTTTCTTCTATAACTAAAAATAAGGAAATTTTTGATTTTTCTCAAACTGAAATAATTACTGAAAATACTGTACAAAATATTAATTTGTCATATGAAATTTTGAAAAAAATCAATAATTTTAAATTCAAATATTTTTGTTATGATTTAAAAAATTTACAAATTTATTTTGATAACAAAGTTTACTATCTTTCTACAAACTTTGATATGTTTACTAACAATATATCTATAGAGGATTTTTGTTTTAATTTAAAAAATATATTTGAAGATGAAAATATATTAAAAATTACAAAAAATGCTAAAGATGATATGCATATCTTATCCCAATTTAATATAAATTTAAAAAATTTTTTTGATCTGTCAGTTGCAGAATATGTAGTTAATGCAGGTTTAAAATCTCAATTAGAAAATTTAAAATTATTTAATTATATCTCTTTTATGGAAGATGTAATAAAAGACATAAATGATAATAAATTAAATTTTATTTTTGAAAATATTGAAGTTCCTTTAATTAACATTCTTTTTAGTATGGAACGTGCTGGTTTTAAACTTAACAATGATAAATTAAAGTTATTGGATAAAGAGTTTTGTGAAAAAATAGAAAAAATTACTCAAAATATTTATCAAGAAGCGGGAGAAAAATTTAATATTAATTCTCCAAAACAAGTTGCAAATATTTTATTTGAGAAATTAGGAATTAAGACTTATAATAATAAAAAATTATCAACCAGTGCTGATGTGTTAAACGAATTGAAATTTATTCCTATTGTAAATGATATTTTATTATTTCGTAAGTATGCAAAAATTAAAAATACTTATATCGATGTTTATAGTAAACTTTGTCAGTTAAATGGTAATATAATTCATACTACTTTTAATCAAACTTTAACAAGCACTGGTAGACTATCTAGTAGCGAACCTAATTTGCAAAATATCCCTACCAGAGATGATATTGGCAAAAATTTAAGAACTATTTTTATATCTAAATTCAATAATGGTAAAATAATTTCCGCTGACTACAATCAAATTGAGTTAAGACTGCTTGCAGATATGTCAGGGGAGGAGGAATTAATTAAATCTTATAAAGAAGGCAAAGATATCCATACTATAACAGCATCACAAATCTTTAATGTTCCTGTAGACCAAGTTACAGAAAGTGAAAGAAGAGATGCTAAAGCAGTAAATTTTGGAATTATATATGGTATAAGTGATTATGGATTATCCCAAAATATTAAAAGTACTAGAGCAAAAGCAAAGGATTATATAAACTCTTATTTTACTAGATATCCGTTAGTTAAAAAATTTATGGAAGAAAATGTGAAATTTGCAAAGTTAAAAGGATTTTCTGTTACAAAATTTGGTAGAATTCGCAGAATTCCCGAAATTTCTTCTTCCAAATTTAACATTCGTACTTTTGGCGAAAGAGTAGCAATGAACATGCCATTACAGGGTACAGCTTCGGATATTATCAAACTTGCAATGATAAAAGTTTATAATTCATTGAAAAAATCTAACTTAAAAAGTCAACTCATATTACAAATACATGATGAATTGATTATAGATACTTTTCCAGGAGAAGAAAATAAAGTTATATCTATTTTAAAAAATGAAATGGAGAATGTAGTTAAATTAGAAGTTCCTCTTATTGTCAATATAGGGGTAGGAAACAATTTATTTGAATGTAAATAATATTTTTTTCATATTTAAATATTATTTCAAATGATAAAATAAAATTTATTTAAGCTTATTTTTTTTAAAAAATATTTGACTAAAAATTTAATAGATATTATACTAATATTGGAGATGGGATGCAAAATTATAGGAAAATGGGCATTGACTATGGAGATAAACGGATTGGCATTGCTTTAAGTGATCCTCTTTGTGTAATCTGTAGCCCTTTTGAGGTCTTTAAGAATATAAGCGAAAAATCTTCTCTAGAACATATTGACAAAATAATTAAAGATTATAATGTTGATGAAGTTGTAATGGGATTACCCCTAAACATGGACGGCTCTGAAGGAGAGAGGGCCTTAATTCATAAAGAATTCGGTCAAAAGATTGCTGATTTTTCTAACGTTAAAGTGCATTTTATTGATGAGCGCTTAACCTCGGCTGAAGCAGAAGAAATTTTAATTTCGAGTGGGGTTAGAAGGGAAAAGCGAAAGGAACTCATAGATAAAATTTCAGCACAAATTATTTTGCAAACATTTATTAATAATTTATAAAAAGGGGATATAAAAATGGCAGATAAAAAAACAACTATTAAGAATGAAGAAAAAGTTGAAAATGTAAAACCTATAGACATTTTAGATGTTCTTTTAGACCAAGAGAATAAAGAACCAATCATTTTAATGGATGAAAAAGGAAAACAAATTACTTTTGAACAAGTAGCAGTTATTCCATATGAAGTAAAAAAAGAAAAAAGACTTTATTGTGTATTAAAACCATTAGATAAAATTGATGGTATTGCAGATGATGAAGCAATTGTTTTCCTAGTAGATCAGGATGCTCAAGGAAATTCAATTATAAGAGTAGAAGAAGACGAAGAAGTTGCTATTGCAGTATTTGATAAATACTATGATCTTCTTGAAGAAGCACAAAAAGAAGAGAAAGCAGCAAAATCAAAAGCAAAAAAGACTGTATCGACTCCAACAAAGTCATCAGCAAAAGTTGCAGGAAAAGGATCTAAAACTACTCCTAAAAAATAATATTTTTATATTTTATAGATTTGAAAAAGATAAGTTCGTTAATTATACTTATCTTTTTTATTTTTTAAAAAAAATTAATTTTGCTATGTTATTTTTGAAATTTATTATATAATATATATATAATAAAAATATCTCGCTATGAATTTTTTCAATATTAAACTCAAGATTTATTAAGACTAATATACGCTTATATTTTTTGTTTTTAAGATTAAATAGATAAAAACAATTATAAATATTGGAGGTTAACATTGAATAACAAAAAATTATTAAATATACATAATTTATTTTTCATGTTGTGCATACTTGTGTTGTTATTTGGTATGACAACACTTTATGATAAAAATATTTATCAGTATGAGACTAAAGAAGGACAAGCTATATCCGGAGATTGGACTAGTTATACAACGGCTTTCACTGGTTCTGGTACAAAACAAGACCCATATAAAATAAACTCTGCAAAAAATCTTGCATATTTAGCACTGCAAGTAAATGATGGCGAAACATATTCAGGTAAGTATTTTAAGCAAACTGCAGATATAGATCTTTCTGCTCACTATTGGGTACCTATTGGAACGGACAGTTCAAACAGTTTTCAAGGTATATATGATGGTTATGGTCATATTATATCAAATATGACAACAAAAGAAGTGCAATATTCAGGTCTTTTTGGATATATAAAGAGTGCCACGGTAAAAAATATCGGTGTAAAAAATTCATTTGTTACAGCCACTTCTTATTCTTATGGTTCTTCTTATGCAGGCGGGATAGCGGGGTATATTTCTTCTTCAACCATAACCAATTGTTATAACACAGGCACGGTTACAGCCACTTCTTATTCTCATGGTTCTTCTTATGTAGGCGGGATAGCGGGGATTGTTTATTCTTCTTCAACCATAAGTAATTGTTATAACACAGGCACGGTTACAGCCAAAACTTATTCTTCTTCTTATGCCAATGCAGGAGGGATAGCGGGGGATGTTTCTTCTTCAACCATAAGTAATTGTTATAACACGGGCACGGTTACATCCACTTCTACTCGTGTAGATGCCAGAGTAGGAGGGATAGCGGGGGATGTTTCTTCTTCTTCAACCATAAGTAATTGTTATAACACAGGCACGGTTACATCCACTTCTTCTTATGCCGGAGTAGGAGGGATAGCGGGGGATGTTTATTCTTCAACCATAAGTAATTGTTATAACACAGGCGCGGTTAAAGCCACAGCCACTTCTTCTTCTTATGCTTATGCAGGAGGGATAGCGGGGGATTCTTATTCTTCAACCAGAAGTAATTGTTACTATGGAGGAAACTGTACTTTAAATTATGGGATCGGGGATCCTTCTAGTAATACAGGATGTGCAAATCCAAGCAATTTAATATCACAAGCAAAAACACAAAGTTGGTATACTACATCATCAAATTGGAACTCAAGTTATCCATGGGATTTTCAAAATGTTTGGGGATTGGTTAATATATTAAATGATGGGTATCCTGTATTTCTGTGGGAATTAAAAGAATTTGAATATACTATAATATTAAATGCAAATGGAGGAACAGTAAATGGAGGAGAAAGTGCAGCGTATACTTTAGAATATGGCAATAATTTTACTTTTCCTTCTACAACAAATACCCTTAAAAATGGTTACACTCTTTCCAGTTGGCAAGCTGTGATAAACAATTTAACATATTCTTATAGTCCTAATCAAACTATTTTATTGCCAACATGGTCGCCAAGCCAAACTAATGTTATATTTTATGCACACTGGGAAGCGAATACATATCAAATAACATTTGATGAACAAGGTGGAGACACAAATTATGTTGACATGTC
>CALVZK010000008.1 GCA_944372505.1 uncultured Clostridia bacterium
CATGTTCTCTTTTTTTTGGTATTTATAGTATTATTTAACACTATGTAATACTATAATTTTTCTAAATAAACTAAGGTCTCAAGAGAATTGAAACATATAGTATATATAGTATTATCATTATTATATATTTTCTACCTTTTGCACACAAATTGCACACAATGTTATCAATTCATTCTCTTCACTTCAAAATTTAAATTATTATATAAATTATATAACAAATTGATTATACCATAAAATAAGGTTTTTAACAACTTAGGAGGCTGAAAAAATAAAATTTAACTTGTAATTAATATTCAATAAATTTGGTATTCAGTAATTTCAGTAATAATATCTGATTGCATCATTTTATCAAATTGTGCTGTTGCGTTTTTCCTTGTCTCACTTATACTAGATACATAATAATTTTCAGTTGTTTCAATATTTTTATGTCCTAACATATCTGCAACATCTCTTATTTCTACCCCTGAATTTAAAACCCTTGTAGCATAAGTTCCTCTTAAATCATAAAATCTACATTTTTCGATTCCTAATTCATCATGTATTATTTTAAAAGGATATTTAAGAATTGATGTTCCACTATATTTACCATTACTTTTCGTAAATACTAAATTCAAATTTTTTTTATTCTTGGTAGATTCGTTTTTTTCAACAATTCTTTGTTCTACTACTTTACCATATTGATTTGTTACTTCTTCTAAATAATAATAAATATACTTGTTGCCATATAGATTTTTTAATTGTTCTTGCTTTTGTTTGTAATTTTTAAGAGCATTTAACAAAGTAGTGCTTATATAAATAGTTCTTTCGCCAGACATAGTTTTGGGGCTACCTAAATACCATCTTCCTTTATTATCTTTCTTCTTATTATACACATTATGTTTAATATTAATTAAACCATTGTCTAAATCTATATCATCCCATGTTAAGGCAAACACTTCTCCTGTTCTCATTCCCGTATAACATGATGTTAAAAAAGAACATGTAAAAGTATCATCATGTCTAAATCTATATAATATTTTATTTATTTCTTCTTGTGAGTATAAATGTTTCGGATCTTTTTTTGTACACTCAACTCTTGGTAATCTTAATGATAATGCTGGGTTATATTTTATAAAACCATATAAATTACAAGCATCTCTAAAAGTTCCTTTTAACACTTTTAATATATTTTTAAAATATGATCTAGAAAAAGTGTATTTATCGCACACTTCAGTAATAAACATATTTAATCTTACACTTGTTATTGTAGATAATTTATAAAGTCCTAAACTAGGTCTTATATATTTATTAATAATCGTTGTATATTTATGTATTGTTGTATATTTTAAATTAGATTTACAATAATTATCTAACCAATAATCTAAATAATCACTATAAGATATTTTACATTCTTTAAATGGAACACCTGCATTTAAATATTCTGCATAAGCTATATTTCCAGCTTCGGTAGCTTCTTGCTTTGTTTTAAAACCAGACTTATTTATAAATTTTCTTTTCCCTCCTTGTGAGGCTATTTCAAATCTATATTGATATACATTTCCTCTTTTAGAAATTATTAATTGAGACATTTGAATTTCCTAACTCACTATACTTTAATGGTTTTATATTTTCTAAGTCTGACAAATCATTACCTTGATTTTCAAGCAAGAAAGTTTCTAAAGTAGTTTTAAGTATTTTGATACTTCCTAATTTTATTACAGGAAGATACCCCTTCTTAATTAATTCATAAACATAATTTGGACTACTATGCAGAATAGTTGCTACTTCTTTAACTGTATATATCATTGTTTCATTCATATTTTTTTCCTTTCTTGTTTAGATTTTCTACATAATTACTCCTCTAAATTAATTTATTTCAACTAATTTTCTTTAAGATTGCATGAATATAATATCTATCATCTTTTTGTCTATTTGGATCATGAGAGCATGAATACAGTGTTATCATTTTATCTGAATTTGCATCAACAATTATATTTGTATTATAATTGCTTTTCCCTTTTATTAATTTAAGATAATCTTTATATTCTTCTAAAGAATCAAAATTTTGATTATAAGATTCTGATTTAGTATCATCGATATAAGCACTAAAAATTTGTGCCTCATAAACTTCATCTGGTGTATATAAATAAAAAATAGGATGTGATAAGAAGAAATCATAATCCATATATTTATATAATTCTCCAAACATTGTTCCATTTTTTGTATGATGTCCATATATAAAAGTATTATAATCTGAAAAATTATTTGATGATCTATAGTCAGCAAAAATACTTCCTAAAGAATTCCATTTCTTTTCTACTGAATGATTTAAATAATAAGAGTTATTTGAGCTTTGAACTATTGGATAATTAATTTGTGTACCTTCAATAATTATCCATCCAATAATATCAGAATTTAATTTTTTTAATTCGGTAAAATCAACTTGATAATTCTTTTCTTGCGAAGGTATTTCAGGAATATCAATTAATTCTATAAGTTCCTTTTTTATTTCTTCAGATTCTTTTTTTTCATTATAAATCTTACATACTTGAAATATTGAATATCCGAGTAATCCCAACAATAAAATAAGCAATAACACTTTTATTATTTTCATATTTCTATTTCCTGTTCCTTATCTTTTTCTTGTTCATCATTATTCTGTTCTTGTTCTTCTTGATATTTTTCACGAAGTCTTTCTCTTAAATCTTCATTGTAAATGGAATCATATTCATCTTGCAATTGATAAACATATTCTACATCTTCGTACGAAATATCTTTTGAACTAAAACCTAACACATCATACAACAATAAAGCTATATAAAATTCTTGAGCATTTTTATCATTATTAAAATAATTAATAAGCTCTTTTACTGCATTAATATCTAACATTTTTTTCTCCTTTCATTTCATAAAAAAAGATTAGTATATTTTTCTATACCAATCATTATAAATATCATTTTTACTATTAAATTAAATTTATTAATTTAATTTAGATTTTAATTCTGTTCCAGCTTTAAAACTTACTGATTTACTAGCATTAATATGAATAGTTTCTCCAGTTTGAGGATTTCTTCCTTCTCTAGCAGCTCTTTCGCTAATTTTAAAAGTCCCAAATCCTGCAACAGATACTTTATTACCCTTTGATAATTCATCTTTGAATAATTCAAAAGTTGCATTAAATACTTTTTCAGCATCAGATTTTGTTACACCAGTATTTTCAGCTATAGCAGCAATCATATCTGATTTTTTCATTTCTTCACCTCCATAATATTTTTCTTTTTAATTATAGCATATTTTATTATATTATCCTATATTTATATATCTTTTTCTATATCATCTTCAATTTCTATAATATCTTTTCTTTTATAATCTTTGCAATAATTTGGTCTATTAAAATCTATAGCCAAATCCAAATTGTTTTTTTCAAAAATATCTAGTAATGCTTCAACTCCATTATCTAGTTTGTAATTTAATTCTTCTTCATACAATGGAATTATTTGATAAAAATTTATTTTGCCTTTTTCATCAAACTTAAAATTTAATTCTTTGTTATTGCTAGAAGCTGGAATTAATAAGGTCGCACAAAAATTATTATCACGAGATTTATTATAATAAGCCATTGTATTCCCAAAACCTATGATAGTTCTTTGATCAAGTGGAAATCTTCCAAGAATTTTCATACTACTAATAATCCACCCATATCTTTTATCAATCTTCATATTCCAATTTGGAGGAAAATAAGCAATTAATTCCATTCTTTCTAATTCAAATTTTTTTAATTCATTAGGAGTATTCATTTTAAACGCACCAATACCTTCAGTAATTAATTTATAAAAATTTTGCAGTGGACTAGGTGGAATTATAATTATATCTACATGAATATCTGGAGAATATAATTCGTGATAAACTTTACTTATATTGCCGAAAGTATTAGTAATATAATTTTCATATTCTTTCATTTCATCTTTAGTATAAACATAAATTGGTTTAATTTTCTTACCTTTAATGTAATAATTATATTTTTTTATAATACCCACTTTTGTCTTCTCCTTTCTTATTTTCACAAAAAAAGATTACCACTTTGGATAATCTTCCCTTCATAATTTTTTTCACTACCTATCTGTTTTTCTAGAATTACAATCACTACATAGCATCTGACAATTTTCAGATACAGTTTTTCCTCCTCTAGACCAAGGAATTATATGATCTCCTTCCATTTGTTCAATTTCAAAATGTTGTTTACAATTAGCACATATTCCCATTTGTCTTTCATAAGCCTCTCTTTTTTGGTTATCTGTAAAAGCTCTTATATTTAAATGGCGTTCATCATTATCAAATAAATACTCATAAATGCCAGATTTTTTTGTAACATCTTCATCTTGCATTAATTGTTGAATTTTATTTTCAAATTCATTAGAATTATATATTTTTCCTTTATAATTATTATATAATTTTCCCCAATCTACATTTTTCATTTCTTTTCTATATCTTGGAAAATTTGTTTTAACCCAATTAATTATAGAATTAAAATATAACCACAATTCATTAGCGTTTGGATCATGTTGATGTTCTGACATGTATTTTTCAATATTATTATTACTTATCCACCTTAAAACAGTTTCTAAAAAATCTTGTCTAATGTAATCCCCAGTCATATAATCCTTACCTAAATTATAACCAGCACAATTTGATTTGCTAAAATGTCGTTTAGCATCTGTTAACCATTCTCCAGTATAAATAGCATTTCTCAATTCTTGCTCTCTTAAAGGTTCACTTGCAATATTTATTATTTTGAACCACGCTAATTTTTCTTCATCGGTTCCTTCACAAACATAAATCATTAATTTATAATCCAATATTCTGTTTTGAGCAGTTTGCGTTAAATTATGAAATGCCAAATTGTTTATTGAAAAATTTCCTACAACATATTCACAAAAACTAACAGTTCTCTGTTGTCCATCTAATACTTCATATTCATCTTCACCATTTTTCGCCCAATACATTACGTTCAAAGGGAAACCATTATTAATTGTATTTATTACTTCATCTCTTTGTTTATCTTTATATACAAATTCTCTTTGATATTTTGGTCTTATATTTAATTTCCCGTCGTAGCCAACTACTCCTTCCTCATCATTATTTACATAATTTTTAACAACATCTCTAACTGTGATTTCTTTTAATTTAATTTCCATTTTTATCAACTCCTATGCTTTGTATTATAATTCTAAAGTAAGTAGATTTACCATTAATATTGCAAGTATGAGAATGTTTTTTTCTAACCATTTCATTGGTTTTTAATACATCAAATAATGAATATCTATTTAAAGCATCAACTATTTTAAATTGTTCTGGATTATATTTATCCATAAATGTAATCGGAACACCCATATATTTATCATAATCACATGGTATATCTACAACTTTGTTAACATTAATAGCATCGTAATTATCGTATTTTGGGTATTCTTCTGGATTATAATGTTTATACAATATTAAACTTTCATGTCTTTTTGCAATATCAAGATTTGTAAACCAACATATATTACCCATACTTCTCCATTTTTGACCACTCTCATCTATCCAAAATCTTGTCGCTTTTTCAGGGTAATATGATGGGACTGTAAAAGACATATCTCCAGATTTGTAACCTAACCAAATTTTATTTGATTTTAATAAAGAAAAAATTTCTTGATATGTAATTGCATTTTGACTACCAATAATTAAAAAGGATTTTTTAAATTGTATTAATTGTGAAACATATTCTCTAAAAAGACTAAATGGAGGATTAGTAACTACTATATCTGATTGTTTTAAAAGTTCAATACATTCTTTACTTCTAAAATCTCCATCTTCTTTTAATAAAGTTAATGTATTCTTTTTATTTTTTAATAAATATTCTACATCTGCCAAATCAATTGCTCCATCATTATTTGAATCATCTACTTCAGTTATAATGATTTTATATGCATTTTTTGAAGACTTTGCTTTTACCTCATAATTTAAATCAAATAACGATAATTGCTCACCAGAAATTGGTGAATCAGCGTAACAAGTACATATTAATTTTTTCAATCCTAAATAATTAAAATTCATTGCAAAATATTTAAAAAA
The DNA here is from genome assembly GCA_944372505.1 of uncultured Clostridia bacterium. Taxonomy (GTDB): domain Bacteria; phylum Bacillota; class Clostridia; order Christensenellales; family UBA1242; genus Caccovivens. The sequence goes on from CALVZK010000008.1 coordinate 6,094, forward strand.
ATTACTTTCAAATGGATCATCACAATTACAAAATACAACTTTATCCTTAAAATGATCTTTATAATATTTAACTTCCTTTTCTATATCTGCAAGTTGTGTATAAAATTCATCTTGTTTAATTTTATTTGCCTTTCTAAGGCTTTCATTCCCTGCCATTATTATCTTCACCTATTTCTATATTTTCAATAAATATTCTGCAATATGTACTTTGAACACGTATTCCATCTTTGTTTTCATAATAAACATGTTTTTTATCATCTTTAACTAAAATAGGATTATTTCCCATTGTAGCACCAGTTCTGCCATTACTCTTTCTATCTTGAGTATATCCATAATAATCGGAATACTTTTTCAATACCATTTCATCAGGATGGCAACCTGTTTGAGAACTTGCTATAATTCTAAATTGTTCTGGATTATATTTATCCAAAAATGTAATCGGAACACCCATCAATCCAGAATAATCATAAGGAATATCTGTTACCTTATCTACATTAATAGCATCATAATTATCAAATTTTTGAAATTCTTCTGGATTATATTTCTTATAAAGAATAAGTTTTTCATGTCTTTCTTTATAATCTAAATTTGTCCACCAACGAACACCCTTTACTCTAATATACTTATTCCCTTTTTCATCTATTCTTGTACCACTAGCTTTTAAAGGATAAGTTGAAGGAACTCTAAATTCCCTATCACCACTATGAATAGAAGCTCCCATCCAAACTTTGTTATCTTTTATTAAGTGAAAAAAATCTCTATATGCAATAGCATTAACATTACCAATAATTAAAAAATCTTTATTATATTCAATTAATTGTGAAACAAATTCTCTAAATAAACTAAATGGAGGATTAGTAACTACTATATCTGATTGTTTTAAAAGTTCAATACATTCTTTACTTCTAAAATCTCCATCTTCTTTTAATAAAGTTAATGTATTCTTTTTATTTTTAATTAAATATTCTACATCTGCCAAATCAATTGCTCCATCGTTATTATTATCAATCACTTCTGTTATTTCAATTTTATAAGGTTTTTTTGATTCTTCTTTTTTGATTGTTAAACCTTTAACATCAAACAGTGATAGTTGCTCTGTTATGATTGGTGATCCAGCATAGCAAGTTGAAATTATTTTTTTTAATCCTAAATAATTAAAATTCATTGCAAAATATTTAAAAAAATTACTTTCAAATGGATCATCACAATTGCAAAATACAACTTTATCCTTAAAATATGTTTTATAATATTTCATTTCTTTTTCTATATCTTCAAGCGATGTATAAAATTCATCATTCTTATTTTTCTGAGCATTTCTCATACCATGTATTTCAGGCATAATACACCTCCAATTTGTATATATCTATACTCATTATTATACCATGAAAACTCAAAATTTTCTTAATTTAATTTACACCTTTGATTAAAATTTATAATTTTTTATTTATTTTTTCTATATTTTCTTTTATTTTATCTATATCTATATTAACATTTAAATCCTGTAAAACTTGAACTCTAAAAATTAAATTTAATTTAGCGAACATAATTACACAATCATGACCATAATACCTATCTTTTTCTTCATCCAAATGATCAAAGTAATTTCTATGATTCACTAATTTTGAATTCGTTTTATATTTCTTTCTTTCAATTTTAGTTAAAATTAAATTTGAATATTTTTTTTGAAAATAAAAATATTCTAAAATTACATTTAACTCTGGTCTATTATTATTCTTTTTAGTATTATAAATAATTAATTGCATTAATTCCTTCATGTGCATGACTTTACTATAACCCTCTAGGATATTAATCATAAATGATAATGAAATATCTTCAAATTGAAAATCAGCAGAAGCAAGCAAATATAAATCGAAAATGGCATGAGTTTGTTTTCTAATTATTAACCACTTACTATAGAGAATAGATACATTTGTTTTTTTTAATTTGAATAATACTTGATTAGTAAAAGAATCCTTCTTTTTAACATTAAACTTATTATTTAAATTTGGATAATATTCTATTTCTTTATCATTAACTTTTAATTTTAAATAATTAATCAAATAATATTGTCCTATGGAAAAAGAAATAAATGTATAAAATTCTAATAATCTATGAATCAAATTTTTTACAATCATTTGTCTATTATTATAAATGATTGTAAGTTCATATTCTCTGGGATTAAAATTTAAATTTATTTTATATTCTTTAGCATTATGTTTAAAGTTTAACTCTTTTCCTAATGATTCTTCAACATCAACCATATTTATCTTTGTGTGATCAAATGACAAAGAGATTTCTGAACATTTACTATTTAATAAATCAGGAATTTTTGCACCAATTAATAATGTGTCAAAATATATATATAAATTAGATTCGCTTAAGCCAAATCTACAATTAAATAATGTATAAACAGTATTGTCATCTGTAATAAATAAATTATCAACACTTTTTTGATTCCAAAACAATAAAACACAAATATAGTCTTTTTCTTTTGGATTTATTTTAGCCATGACAGTTTTATTTCTTATATCAATTATAGTTTTTTTAACTAAAATTTTTTCAGTATTAAATTCCAACAAAGTCATAATATCACCCAACTTTTAACCATTTATAATGCAAAGATACAATTGGTATAAAACATTGGATATATTATATCATCTATACGTACTATTTAATATAATAAAATATATTTTATAAATAATTTTTAAAAAGTAATTTTATTATAAGTAAAAAATTAGCACGCTCTACTTTTCTCTATAATAATCATTTATTTGTTGCTTTTCTTGGTTTGATATATTTTCTATTTCATCTCCTGTTCCTTTTCTTTTCACATCATTATTTTTGTCGTACAAAATATATTCTTTATCATCTACTAAATATATGATTCCTCTTTTATCATAACTTATCCAAGCAACATTTTCTTTAGAAACATAGATATAATATTCACTATAAGGAATTCTAATACAATATTCTAATTTTGTTGAGCGAGATTCATCTATCATTTTTTTACTAATAGATACACTTTTTATAAACCCTTTTTCATTTTCAAGTGATATGGCTTTAATTTTTTCTAACTCACTTGCTTTATTTTTTAGATAGCTTAAATAAGCATAGCTTTTATTTACATTTATTTTCATTTTATTTGCTTCAGCAATAATATCTTTTACTTCATCAATCGATTCAACTTCTAATTCTTTCTTAGCATCTAAAAACATTTTTACTTCCTTTGAAGGTTCTAATTCTATTTGTGATAATTCTTGTTGTTCTATAAATGAATCATATATATCTAAATATTCTAAATATAAATTACATAAAGGCACTCTTAATTGTAATGTCTCATTTTCAGAAAATAATTCTTGATATTCTGCTTCTCTATTTGCTATATCACTTTTTATCTTTTCAATTTGTTCTTCTAATGTTTCATATCCAAAAATCTTGTTTTCATTTAAAAAATTTATTGTATCTACTAATTGATGATAACGCCTTATTTCCATATATCTCGAATTATAATATTTAAAATATTCATTATTAGAATCTAAATCTTTCATACTATACAATATTGATTGTTTAGATCTAATCGCTAGTTCATTATATAAAGATAAAATTTCACTATCAGTATTATCTAAATTATATTTTTCAAAATCTATAACTATATTATTTTTTCTTTTTAATTTAAAAAAATCTTTTAATGACTCTTCACTATATTCATCGCCTAAAGTTTTGATACTGACAAATCTTTCTTTTCCGTATGGACGAACACGAATATTTTTACCAGATTTAATTTGATAACCATCATAGGCTAATTGTTCTAACATTTCATCGAAAGAAAAGCATATAGCCTTTAATTTTTCAATCTTTTCGGTAATTTGCTGTCGCCATGTTTTTGTGGCTTCACTATATAAATACTTACTTTTACCAAACCTTCCAATCTTGGGAGCATCTTCAATTATTTTTAGTCCATACTCAAGTGCAATCTTATCACTCATATCTCTAAGACCATATAATCCTTCAATTGGATTAGCAAGTCGATCTTCAAGTTTTCTTCCTTTCATGTTGACTGCATTTATTACATAATGATTATGAATATGTAATCTATCAGTATGTGTTGCAACAATTACTTGAAAATCAGGATATAATCTTTTAACTAATTCTACCCCCATCTGATGAACCATTTCAGGTGTTAAATTTTTTTCTTTTGGATCAAAAGATTGATAACCATGATAACAAGTACGACTATTATTATCTTCTTCAATATGAAATTTATCATTATTAACTTTCATTTCATAAGCAGCAAATTGGGAAGAACAATTAATTCCTGTAACTAATGTTCCTCCCTTTGTTTTTTCAGAATCTTTTATATAATTAATACAATCAATTCTACCTTGCACTCCATGTACTGACCATCTAGCTGTAGTTGGTATTTAAATCACCTTCTTTTAATAAATAATAATTAGAATTAATTTCTTTAGAAAAATCTTTTGCAGAATTTTCATTTTCAAATTCCATAACAATCCCAAAATGTAGAATATTATCTTCTCTATAAAAAGATATTAATAATTTCTTTTGCATTGCTATATTTCTACATAGATTCACTTTATTGATAAAATCTTCTTTATTAATATCATCTAGTACATAACTATAAGTGTGATTGTTTATATAAACTATATATTTAGGTTTAATGTTAGGTCTATTTAGATTAGATGGTCTTACTAAATAATGCTGATAATTAGTATTCATTATTCTCGTATAAAAAGAATCATCAATTTTATATTTTTCTATCATACCTAATCGCTGTTGAATTTTTTGTTCAGTATTAACAGATAAAATTGATATTACAAGATTAGATAATTTTTTTATCATTTTAATTATCTCTATATTTTGTTTACTAATTGTATCAATATCCTTTTTATTTAGTAAATGATTATTTAATATAACTTTTTGCTCATTTAATATTTCTCTTAAAACTTCAATAAAATTACTTATTGCTTCACACAATTCTTGTTTACCTTCTATATCTTCAATGTAAATATTTTCATATATACATGCTGCCCTAATATATTCTGCTAAACAATCTCCGAATCCATATTTAATAGCTTTTTCTGTTAAAATTTTTCTTTCCTCTTCGTTAAGCATAACATTAATTTTTCTTCTTCTTAATTTATTATATCTTTCTTCTTGAGAGTTCATATTTTTTTATTTTCCTTTTTTGTAATTCAATTTTATAAATTTCTAAATTATAAAGATATGCTTTACGAAAATATTTTTCACTTAACCATTTAACTCCATCTTTTTTTATTATAACCTTACCATCTCTTACATACTTAAATGTCTTATCATTTCTTTTTTGCATTGTATTAACTGCAACACCTATTGCATTTTTGCTTTTATTAAAATATGAACGCAAGTCTTTCAATGAAATATCTTCATATTTAAATTCATAATGAGATATATTTAATTCATTCTCAAGCCTTCTTATTTGTTTTTCAAAAAAATCAATTTCTAAATCAAGATAATATTTTTCTTTGTTAAAATAAACTTCTTTTAACCAACAAACAAATTCTAGTTTTAAATATTCAATTGTGTCACCATTGCTAGATACTCTAAAATTAATCCAATCCTCTAAGGGGTGTCTTCTTAATGCTCTTGCTATAACATTTTCCAATTGTACTTCAGTTAAATTTAAATCTTTTTGAACACGCCACTTCTCCATTGACTTAAATTCCATCTTAACTCCTTTCTAAAATTCAAATTTTTAACTGAGGTTATTTAATAGTCTTATTTTTTCTATCAAGCATGGTGTTTACACACCCATTAGCTTGTTAGGACTGACTCCTAAGACCTGCAAAATAGTCTCCGACAGATTACTAATTTTTTGCGAAAAAAAAGAGAAAAATATTTAATATTTTTTATAATATTTTTCTCAGATTTTATCGTTTATTTATTATTTTTTTAAAAATGTTCTACTTCTTCTTTGTCATTTAATAGTGGTAAATAATTTAAATTGTCATAAAAAACTGCAGAAGTTATTTCCCCTGATGTGGCATTTTTTAATTCTTCCTTAAAAATATTTCCGTTAATATAATGTTCCGTTAAATAATGAGCAATAGAAAATGGATTAATTTTTTCGTTATCAACTTTAATACATATATCAAAAATAAATTGTGCATCTTCATCAGATATTTCTGGAGAAACTGTAAAAATTCCATCCATAATAAGATAACTTTTTAAATTTTCTTTATGACATTCAGGCATTGTTTTATATAACATTATTATTTCATTTTTCATATTCTTCCTCCTTTTCCATGTCTTTTTCATCATATTTTTCTTTATATTCTTTCAAATTCTTATAATCAATTTCATCAATTAGTTCTACTTTTCCATTTTTATCATAAACAAACAACTCATCAAATAAAAAATCATAAAATTCTTTGCCTACCCAAAAATTCTCATTGTCATAGGCAACTAAAATACCTAAATCATTAATATGTAAATTAATATCGTCTACCTTATGTTTATATAATATCTTATCAATTAAATTTAATTCCTCTATTTGAATATCTGTTAAATCTTTTGTTGAAAATTTTTCTTCATACATACACTCTAATCTATTCAAAACATAATTATCGTCTAATTTAAGATTAAACCAATCTATTTCTTCTACTACATTTTCCCAAAAATCATAAGACATTTTAACACCATATTCTATTGTTGATTTTCCATTTTGATTATAATGTAATTCTACACTATAGCCATTATCAACAACTCTAGCCACAGTATAAGAGCATCCATATTTTATGTCTTTAATAGAAGTCACTATTTCAGAATAACTTTCAAAATAATATCTTAATTGACTCATATTTTCATCAAGAAAATAAGTTTGAATTGTATCAGATGAAACTCTTTCTAATTGTTCTAAAGTCATATATTTTTTGGTAAAAACAATATCTGTTAAATTTCTAGCTAGACTAAATGAATCTAATTTCCCATCATTTATTGACTTACATATATCTATAAGTTTAATAATTTCTTCTTTAGAAAGTTCACTATTATTAACTGTAATTCCTAAATAATATATAAAATCATATATTTTAAAATCAGTTAATTCTTTTATTGCATTTGTTATAGATTTATAACAATCATATATATTATTCATATTCTATCTCCATATCCTCTATAATTTCCTTTTCTTTTATTTCTTTTTCCTCCTGTTCGTTAAGCATTTCTTTTACTTTATCAAAATCAATTAATTCATTAAGTTTATACCAAAAATTTTGCACATCAGTTTTATTTTCTAAGTCTAATATATTAAAATCTGAAACTAATTTATTCGAATGAACTTTATAATTCTTACATAAAATATAACTTTCTAATTCGTTAGAATATCGCTTATAAAAGAAAGCTATTTCATCTTTATATATCTTTATAGAATACAATTTTATATTGCTTATATCTGGGTTAATAATATTTAATTCATCACAAATATCTATAAATTTCTGTGATTTCTGATAGTTATATTTTCTTAATTCTAGCTTTTCATAAGCTGATAAAATATTAAAATTTGGTTTAAAAACACCTTCATTTACTTTTTTTTCAAATTCTTTTAATTCTAAGGAATAATACTCTTGCCCCAATGGTCTTTTAGAGTCATAAATATCAAAGCAATTATTATTTATACCTAAAACTAATCCAATACAAGTTATATTATCATTATTAACTTCATCAGTTATCACTTCATTTAGTCGAAGCATATTTATTTTTTTTCCAATAAAATTATTCACATTTAATTTTCTTTGATTAATTACATTATTTATAAATCTTTCTAATCTATCTTTAAATACACTTTTATAATTAAATTTCCCAAAGGCATATTCGTATCTATTATATACTTGTTTACCTTTACCAAAATATAATTGATAATGATAAGAAGAACTGGAAGGTATTTTAACAATCTTCCAATTTTCTTCTTTCATTATTTCACAAAATTCTTTTATATTTTTAGTATATTTGAATTCTTTTAATGCATCAACAATTATCAAATCCTCTTCTGAAATGTTTATTTCTTTTTTTTCTTGTCTTAAAGTTTTTGTAACTTCTTTACCAAGTTTACTTTCAAAAAACGATGATATTCCTCTATTGTATAAGGATATATTAGTAGGTTTAGATTTTATCCTTTTCAAACTGCCAGATGACATAGAATTCACATCAAGATCAAGATTTTGATAAGATTGATTACAATCTAATTTAATGACTTTTTCTGTTAAAGGATTATAATCATAATAATAAACAGTCATCGAACAATCATATTTATTCCAATAATCTTTTAAGTTTTCCCATTGTTTTTTTTCATTATTCTGATTATCTATTCGTAACCAATGGGTATATATATAATGCCTACTATGAATACTACGCATATTCTACCTCCATATCTATTTCATTAATTTTTTCCTTATTTTTGGATAAACTTTTATCTTCTAAATATGAGGCAATTTTATTTGCATCGGAAATTGCATTAAACAATTCTTGAGGATTTTGTTTTAATATATCTAACCAATTTTTAACATAGGCTTTATGATTTTTTAAATGTTTTGAATCGGCTTCAAGGTGAAACTTTTGCATTAAAAATGAACTACAAATTTCTGCTCTAAGTTCTTCTTTTGCATATTCTTCTGATGCAAATGTTTCTTTGATTTTTCTATTTAATCTTGACTCATGACCTGTTGCATGAGCTAACTCGTGCAATTGTGTTGCATAATAAGAATATACTGTTTTAAAACTATTTGATGGTGGTAAAATCACTTCATCTTTTATTGGATTATAATATGCTTCATCACCTTTTTCAAAGTAACTGACTTTTAAATTTTTTATAATATTGCTTATATATTCATTGTTAATAATTTCTTTATTTCTAGTCGGTGGATTATTAATCAAACCATCAATTAAATCGCCATTAAAAACTATATAACTCATTCTTGATAACTTATAATCTTTTTCTTTATCAGGATCTTGTTCTATAATTTTATTATATTCATTAAAACTAATAATTCTGTTAGTCTCTTTATTTTTCATACCCCAATATTCAACAGGTATCCCTTGACCTTTAGCATCTTTAATAAAATTCCATTTATTTTTTTTCATTTGATTATAAGTTATCCATCTATTTTCTTTATAGTTTCTTTTTAAAGATATATACGATAAATATAAATTATTAATTCCATTATACTCAATACCTGTTACTCCATTTATTGGTATATTTGTCATCCACATTTTTTCCCATGGAATATTCCCTTCTTCTAAACATTTAATATATTCATTTATTAAATCTTGTCTTGTTTTAGGTAGTTTATTCACTATTTTCACCATTTATTTTTAAATCTAATTCTTGCTGCATTTTATAAATCTTGTCTTGTTGTTTTTTATAATCATATAATTCTTTAAGTTGACGATCATAATCAGAAATAATATTATTAATTACTTTGATTTTTTCTAATTCTTTGTTTTTTAGATTCTCTAATTTTTCTATTTTTTTCTCTAATTGTTTATTCAAACTACTTTCTCCTTTCAAAAAAATTTTATTTATTTTTCTATATCTTGTTCCACATCTTCATTAGATTTTTCTTGTTCTTTCTGTCTAGATGATAAAAAAGTTACCTTTTCGGCTACTATATTCATAAACTTTTTCTTCTCACCTTCTTTTTCAACTAAATTTGTTTGAATTCTTCCTTTTATTCCTATAACATCTCCTTTTTTACAGTATTCTGCTGTTCTTTGAGCAACACTATCCCATAGAGTACAATCAATAAAATCCGTTTCATATACTCCTTCTTTATTTTTATATGGTCTTGGCACAGCAACCGTAATTTTAGATATAACTGTTTCTTCCTCTGTTAATTCTACTGATGGTTCTTCTACAATTCTTCCAACAAATATTGCTTGATTCATAAATCATTTCTCCTTTCTATATTTCTAATTCAATATCTTGTTCAGTTTCAATTTCTTTATTATTTAACTCATAACTGTATAATTCCTTTTTCCCATAAGTAATAGAAATTATATTTTCAAATTTAAACTCTTCCAAATATCTTCTTTCATTACATTCAATATCATTCATTTTTATAAAATCAGAAACAATTTTATATGCAACACCATAGTCGCTACTACCTCGGCTGTCATTTACTAAATCATTAATAAATCTGTGATAATCATATTTAAATGTTAATGTGTTATCGCCATATTTAATTGTTATATTTAAAGTTTTTGCATCTAAATTTTTTATTGCTTCATATAGTTTTTTATTAATATACAAATCTTTAAATTCATTATTATAATTATTAACAATACTTTCTAAATACTTAACTTTATCGTAATAAATTAGCAACTGTAATCCTAAATCGGTTTTAAAATTTTCTAAATTAATAATCTTATTTGCATATTTTTTAATAGTATCTTCGGGATTTTTTAAATATTCTACATATACTCTATAAATTGAATAATCATAACTATTTATAACACTAAATAAAGAATATGAAAGTTCTAATTTAATGATTGGATTGCTTTCTTTAATAAAACTTTTTCTAATTTCATCCATATATCTTTCTTTTTTCCAATGATCAATCGTTTCAAACAATTCTAATGAATTTTTCTTCAATTCCAATTCATTTTTAAATGAATATTTTTCTAAATATTTACGAACATCTTGATTAATTTTATCTTTTAAATTATGGAAAGACTCTAATTTAAAAGTTTTATTTTCAAATAACAAATCATTTAAATAGTAATCGCAATCATAAATACACTTATCATGCATATCTAAATAACCACTTGCTTTATATTCATTTTGAAATAAAATATCTGTTGATTCTTTTAAATAAATTACAGTAAATCTATCATTAAACTTTTCTTTATGAATTTTAAATTTTTTATATTTGCCTTCAAATGCTTTATCATTAATATTTTCATCTAACAAAAATTTTTCAAAATTATTATTCATGTTATACCCTTACTTTTCTAATTCTTCTTCTGCATCAATTTCTAAATCTTCTGCTGTAATTTCATAATCTTCTAAATAATCAGAAACAAAGGTTTGAAGACATCTATCTAAATCTCTTACACAATCACAAAAATACTTATCTTCTTTATTATTAGATACAATTTTCAATATGCTACTTTGTGGATTATAATCAATTGAAATCTGTAGTTTTTCTTTAAGTGGTTTACTATATAAATTATTAAAAGACTTTTCTACAAAATCACTCGAATCAAGAACAATTTCTTCATTATCATATTTCTCTTCAACTATATTTAAAGCCGACTCTATTGAATCGGCTTCTTGTGAAATTACTCTTCTTAATATTTCTTCTATCTCAATATCATATTTTTTCATGTTTCCTCCTAATAAGAGTCATAATCCATATCTAAATCTTCATCTTCTTCAATTTCTTGATTATAATTAGATGAATTTTTCATCATTTCATCTTGTTGTTTTATAGAATTTAAATCTCTTGTTTCTTGATTTTCTAAGAAATTTGAAATTTCCATTGCTTCAGCTTGAATGTCAGGATCAGAAATTGCTCTTCTATATTCATTACTAATATCTTGGTTAAAAAATCTAAATTCTTTTTTCTCAGTAATAGCTTTTTTTGCAATATAATCGCAAGTATGATTTAATGCAATTTGTTCAGAAATTCTTAAATCTTTTGGATTAAGATTATTATCAATACATATCAATGCCTTATAAAATAATTCTTTATCTTCTTTCATTAATGAACTCAATTGATTATACATTATTGTTAAAAACTGCCTACTTACTGTTTGACTTATTGTCCTTTCTATTTCCTGACCTAATTCCTTTTCAAAATGACTTGCAGGAACTTTGGTTGGCTGCTGTGTAGTTGGATTTATATACTTAAAAGCAATATCCTCTAATGTTTTAGACATTTCTTTTGGTTTTTGTTGTATAAAATCATCATAAAATTTTCTCATATATTCATTCCTTTCTATTTATCAATATTTAAATCATAACCATCTTTTGCTTCAGCATTATTTATATATTCATAGATATTTTTTTGATTATTTTTGCTATCTTCCATTTCTATTAAATCTAATAATCCTTCTGCTTTTTCTCCTTCCAAATACAAATATGGACTACTAAATTTAATAGTATCTTGAAACATTGAAATAATCTCTTTTATTACTAAGTCATTATTAAATTTTTCCTTATTACTTTCTAATACTCCACCATCTATACTATGACCTTTTGAATCGTAAAAAGTATAATCAACAGTATAACCTTTATTAAAAACATGAAGAATATTTCTTTCTTCACTTATTATTAATGTATCCATTTATCTTTCTATTTCCTCCATTTCCTCTTTATTTAGTTCAAATACATCTCTATACATTGGACATTCAGCATCCAGTTTATCTAATAAAAAATCTATCTCATAATCTGGTATAGTAATATAATCTCCTTTTTCAATATCGACTTTTGCTAAAATTAAATTACCTGCAACAATATCTTTTTTATCATAAATATATCGGTTTAAAGGAAGCCCATCTAATTTTCCTTCTTCATTAACAATAAAGTCATATGAATCTTTATCATCAAAAAAAGATGGAACAGATTGAATATAGCCTCCAACTAATTCTTGCTTAGCAGATAAAGTATTATATATTTCTTTAACATAAGGTTCTTTTTTTGGTTCAGCAATTATTACTTTAATTTTTTCAGGCTTTGAAACTATTTCAAACAAATCTACTTCTTCAATTAAAGCAAGTGTACTTCCATTATCCCATAACATGTGAATGCTTCCAGCATCATCAATATAATCAACTTCTCCTATTTCACCAGCTTTAATTGGTTGCATATCATCCATAGTTTTCAACAATTTAACTCTTGTTCCATTAGGATATTTATCTCTTAACTCAGCCAACTTTTGTTCAGTTATCAAATAATTTACCTCTTATGATTCAATTTCTAAAATAAAAATGCAATATTCTGTTTCTTCTTTTTGAACATTGCATGTATCTTTATTATTTTCAAAATCTTTAATATATTCATCTAAATAAATATCCATTTCTTCTTTTTTACATGGCAAATAACCACAAGTTTTTAATAATTTAACTAAATCTAAATTGAGAATTTCACACATTTTTATTAATGTTGTTAAATTATAATTTTGTCGTTCACCATTCTCAATTCTTGAAACTTCTGTATCACTTATATCAATTTTTCTAGCAAATTCTCGTTTGCTATAGCCTGAAGTTAATCTTCTCATTTTTAATAATTGTGCTAATAATAAATAATTATATTCCATATTAAATCCTTTCTTTTAATAAATTTCTTTTTCTAGTTCTTCTTTACTTGAAGACAAAGATACTTCATCATTAAATAAAGTTTTTACATCTATTTCTATATCAAGATTATTTTCTAAAAAATTTGAAAATTGAAAAACTATTTCATTTTCTAAATCATTTACATCATATATGTCTAAACCCTTATCTATAAAAGTATTTCTATTTTCTTCAAATATTTTTTTTAAATAACTTTTATTCAAAATTATTCACCCTTAAAAGAATTGCAATATTCTTCTTTTAATTTTTCAAAAATATTAATGCAATCCTGACTTAAATCTTGCTTTAGCAAATCATAATTAGATAAGAGATCTTGACATCTCCATAAAATTTTAAATTCATTTTCTGTTAATTCATAGTTTCTTAAATCTTCATAATCTTCACTTGATATATAATTTGACAAATCATTATAAAAATCTTGTTTTATTTCTTCATTATATTTTTTTATTGCTTCATTATACTCTTCTTCTGTAAATATTTCTTTCATTATTTCTCCTTTCCAAATTAATTAACTTCTAACTTCATTCCCAAATAAATTCCATTATCATCTTTTAATGGACTACACATTCCTGTACGATTTAATTTTTTTAATTCAGTTGCACAAGCATCTGCAACATTAGTAATTGTATAACCATCTGAAAAAAGAAAATATTTTACTATTTTCTCTTGATTATTACTAGGTTCTTCTACAATAGGATTCTTATTAGTTTGATTTTCATTTTGTTCTTCTTGACTATTGTTACCATTATTATTTGGCTTAGAATTATTATCTTCTGGTTGCTTTTGAATCTCTTCTTCTTTGTCTGTTTCAATAGGCTCTTGGACAATTTCTGGCTCTCTTATAATGACCTTAATTGCTTCTTGTGAAGTATTTCCTGCCTTATCAGACACAGAATAAATAATAGATTGTTCACCAACTTTGTTAGTATCAATTTTCTCATATTTTAACTTATTAATTAAATTTCTGTCTTTATTATCTTCTACACTTTCAACATAACTTAGATAATCAATATCACCTCCCTTCATGATTTCTATTGTACTTACCTTTAGTTTAATAATTGGTGAAATTTCATCTTTTTCTTCATCCAAACTTTGATTGTTTTGTAAACTACTATCAGATGAAGTATTATTAAAATTTAAAAATATAAACATCGAAATTATTAATAATAATGCTAATATTATTAGTAAAATGATTCTTCTTTTTTTCTTGTATCTTCGATACATTGTCAATAATTCTTCATCATTCATAATTAAACTCCCTTCTAAATCTAATTTTTAAAATTAAGTTTTTCTTTAACAATTACTTGAAATCTTGCTTTTGTAACATTATTTGCAGTATCACTTACCTCGTAATCAATATAATATTCTCCTACTTTATTAGTATCTACTTTTTCATAAGTTACCCTAGATGTTATATCTCCTTCTAAATTATCGGATGCTTCTTTAATAAACGATTCATAATCAATCTCATCGCCTTGATAAATGGTAATTTTATCTTGAGTAAGAATCAAAATAGGAGCAACTTCATCTTGCTCTAATATTTCTTGTTGTCTTTCTTGTTCTTGTTGCTCTTCACTTTTATGCTTTTCAATTCTATTAGCTACATTATAATTTAAGATTAATGGTACTAAACTGCAAAGAACTATTACTACAATTGCAATAATTATTGTTTTTTTCTTTTTCATTATTTCTCCTTTTCTAATCTAAATAAATAAATCCTACTATTGTTAAACCACTATTTTTACTTGCTTTTCTATATTCATCAAAAGAATTATAAGTTTTAGTCCTAACCATTTCTTCTGCATGTTCATTTGCATATTCTACTTGACTACAACTATCATCATTACTACATGGATTTCCAACATTTCCTTCGCTTATTGTTATCGTTTTACCATCATAAGCCTCGACATAAGCAACATGTCCAAATTTTCTTCCCATTAAAACAACTACAGAATTATATGAAGGTTGTGTTCCTGTTTCATACCCCATTGCAATTGCCGAAGATAACCAAGTCTGTGCATCACCTGTCGGCATTTTTTTGTTGAAAAGTTCTAATACTCTACCAAATGAATACCAAGTGCATTGACCTTTAAAACCTGCTGTTGCCAATGTATTTTTAGAATTATAATATTCACTCTTCAAATTTGCAGAAGTCTTATTAAAACCATAAGAAGGAGTTCTTGTTTTAAAGTCATTACCCAATAATTCTGCATAATCATTCGATTGATATAACATTTCTAATAAATCTAGTTGACCCTTTGAAAACCATGTATCTAATCCATTTGTAACTTTTTTATTTTTATTAAATAAGGCTATTTGATTATAATTATTTTTACACCAATCAATATAGTCTTCATAAACTGCGTTTGTTATTACTAAAACAGGTATTTCTTTTTCTATTGTTTGCCTATAATCTTCAACTTCTACAGTTTGGTAAACTACTTCATGTTTTTCAAATAAATTGGCTTTTTTAAATTCTTCTAATAAATTTTTTTCATTTTGATCAAAGGTTAATTCTGCACCAGTTGATTGCATTATAGCTAATGGAATACGCCAATCTATTTGTCCATAATCTCCTTTTACACCTACCACAATCCCTTCTGGATTTTCAAGTTTCCAATTATCTACTTGTCTATTATATTCTTTTTGAATTGATTCCATATATGCCGAATAATTATTTAAACTTTCGCTACTAGAACTACTACCAAATATAGAACCAATAGCTATAATTATTAATATTACTAATGCCAACGGAATAATAAATTCACCTAAAGCAGCACAAATACTAATTAGTAATTTTAATATTTTAATAACAAGTGTTTTAACTACATCTAAAAATTTTTTACCAATAGTTTGTTTTAATTTATTTTTTATTGGCTTTGTTGCTTTTGAAGTTATCTTCTTAGCTAATTTCCCTGATTTAGTTTTAACTTTCCTTCCAATTTTACTATTGATGTATTCAGTACCTGAACCATCCATACTCATTGCTTTATCTAATTCTCTTGAAGTCCTAGTGATTTTGCCACCAATTTTTGATACACCTTTTCCTGTCTTACCAATTACAGTAAAAGTTTTTGAAATATTACCTTGATTTTTATTAAATTTAAATACTTTATTAACTGCTTTGGATACACCAGTCTTTAATTTGTTATTATTAGATTTATCAGAATTTTGTTCTACAGTATTTTCATTTATATATTCTTCATTATTTACATTAGTTTTTATTTTACTAGCATAATTATTAGAGCGATTAAAATTTTCATATTCATCATTAACAGATGTTTTTAAACGACTTGTCTGATTTTCTTTTGAATAAGTATCTTGAGATTCATAATTTATGGTTTCTTCTGCTGTTTTTAGATTTGAATCTAAATTATTTTTTTCTGTATCTAATTGTTTTTTTAAATCGTAATCTTCTTTAATATCTGATAATTTTCTTGCTGATTTATCCACTAAATCAAAAGTATGGGAAGAAGATGAAGAGGTTGATATTGATAATCTATCAATTGATTTATTTACATCTTTCTCAACATTGTTTTTCATTTTCATCTCACCTGTGATTGATTGTCAGTATTGTTTATTTTATAAATAAAAGAATCTGTAGAAATACGATTTGAAAAAGGAATTTTATCTGAACCAAAAACTAATAACCCTTGTCCAGATGGAGGATCTCCTTCAACATATTTTGCTTCTTCTTCACTAATATTAAAAATATTACATATATGAGGTAAATCTAACGCTTTTTGTTTTAAAATAATAGCAAATTCAGAATTAGATAATATCTTTCTTCCTTGTTCATTTTCAAGCATATCAGCAATGTTTTGCGTGATTATAGTATTCATGCAAAAGAACTTTCTTCCAACTTTATAAAATTTAGCAATATATTGTGCAGAATATGGATTTGCAAGTAAAATATGAACCTCATCAATAAATATCCAAGTATATTTTCCTAATTTTTTATTAACAGCCATTCTATTTTGGATATGATCTAAAACAACTAAATATCCTGTTGCTTGAAGACTTGAGGATAATTCACTTATATCAAAACAAACAAGCCTATTCTTTATATCAACATTTGTATCTTTTGAAAAAATATCTAAAGAACCTTTAACATATCTTTCTATAATTAAAGCTAATCTTTTAGCCTCTTCTTCTGGTTGTGATTTTAGTAATTCATAAAAAGATGGTAAGGTTGGCAACAATGAATCATCAGTAAAATCACTTTGTTCATATCCTTCAAACAACATTTTTGTACATCTATCTATAATTGTTTTTTGTCCACCACTTAAACCATTAGCACCAACTATTGATTCCAAGAACGCAATAATATATTCTACTTTACTTTTAACTGGATCATTTTTACCTGTTTCATTTAAACCGTAATCCAAAGATAAGTCAAAAGGATTAATATGTGTATTTGAAGTTGTTGAAATCATTATTTTCTGACCTTTAAATACATCTAGTAAAGACCCATATTCATTTTGTGGATCTATTATGACAACAGAATCTTCTGGATACCTTATAAGGATTTGTTCAATTATTGTTTTTACATTAAAGGATTTTCCTGCACCTGATGTTGCAAGAACACATCCGTTGCCATTTATTAATTTTTTTCTATCACAAAATATTGAATTTTTACTAACTAAATTGATTCCATAAAATAAAGACTTCTCGTGTAAGAAGTCTTTTGAATTAAATGGTACATTTACTGCTGTTGCTTCACTTGTTAATGTCCTTTGAAATTGAATGGTATTGTGTCCAAGTGGAAGAATATTTTGTAACCCTTCTAATTGCTGCCATAATAATGGCTTTATTTCTACCAACATTTCAGCAGCAACTTCTTGAACTTTAACTGTTTGATCTTCTAAATCTTCAAAACTATTTGCAGAAATACATATTAAAATATTATTTTGAAATATTTTTTGATTATTTTTTTGAAGATCATATTGTAATTGTTCAGCATTTGAAATTCTAGTTTCAAGTTTTTTGTCTTTTACCCATTCATAGTCAAGATTACTTTTACCAGCTCTTTTAATTTTTTCTAATCTCTCAGTCTCCATTGCTGATAAACTTTTATCTACTTGTTTCATCATTTTTGCTGCATTCGTTGGAGTAATGTTTATAGTAGTTATTAAATTCACTTCTTCTAAAGTTGTTAATCGATTATAAAATCTAGGTGTCAAACTTTTTGGCAATTTAGAAACATATAATACTCTAATATATTTCTTTTCATCAATTTCCATAAAGTCTGCTTCTCTCATAAAAATTTTTTTAGGAGCTAAAGCATCAAAAATAGATAAATTATTACTTTTTGCGTATTCAATAATATTATCTATATTTTTAGTCTCTAAAGTATCAACATTAAAAAAATTATACAAAAATTTTAATCTATCTTTGATAGAAACAATTGTTACTTTAGATTTTAGTTCTTTAAATTTTTGTTCAGTCTTTAAAAAAATATTTAAAAACAAAGCATTTGCTTCAAGAAAATTTTTAGCTTTTAAAGAAATTACAATATATCTTTTTGTTTGCAATGTTTCTTCGTTAGAACCTAGTGAATTAACAACTATTGTATTTAATTCTTCAGCTATTTGTCTTTGTGCATTATCTTCTAAATGTTCAACATCAAATATAAATTTTTCTTTATATTTTTCTGTTTTAATAGGCGTACCTGCGTTAATAACAGCAATATGATTATCTTCTCTAAAAGAATGTAAATATTCAAGCCATTTAAAAAAAATATTTTCTGCTTCTTCATCGTTTGCTTTTGCAAATGAAACATCAGTATATTCTATACAAATTGAATATTCATCATCACTTATTTTTAAAATATTCGTTTTTTCATCATAATCCTTAAACATATACGATATAATTTCCTGTGTATTTTTAGGAATAAATACTTTTTTAAATAATTTAGTCTTTTTATTTTTCACTTTGAATGTCTTTAACTTCTTGTTCTTTTGTTTCAATAGCTACATTTTCCTCCTTTCCAATAACCTGTTTTGCAAATTTTAATAAAACTTTTGCTTCTTCTGGGCTTAAAGAAAAATTACTTGTAGTGTTTTCTAAATTATTAATGCCAAATTTCTTTTTTGCTCGTGCCAGTTCTCTTTGTCTCTTTCTTTCTTTTTTTAATGCTTTCTGTTTTTGATTTTCTAACTTTTGAATATTCTTCTTTTCTTTTTTATTTACTATATCTTTTTTAGAATTCTGTTGTATTATTTGATTTTTATTATTAATATCATCTTCTACATTATACAAAATAGGTTTAGCAAAATTTATATAGTTTCTTTTCCAAAAGAAAATAATTTTTTCAGCATTTAATCCTTGTATAGGAATAAAACCTACAAATCCGATTGGAGCTGCAATTAATATTACTATCCATCCAGTTAAATTACTTCCTATTTTAGGACTTAAAAAAAGATATATTGGCACAGTCGTAATTAAAATTAAAATACCAAATATCCATTGTCTTAAAGTAAAATTATAAAACTTCTCTTTATAATCCTTTATTTCATCATGTATTCTTGGTTCTATTCTATCCATATTAACCTCCTGTCCATTTTTCTGCCATGTTACTTGTCATTGAAATCATAGCCATTAAGAAACCATTTAAGAACATAATAGCAATCATTGAACTTAAAGAACTTGCATCAGACAAAGTTGTAAGTGATAATGAATAAATCGCTGTTGCAACAACTATCATTGATGCTTCAATACCTAGAGCAATAGTTGACATTATAAATCTCTTACAAACATTTTGTCCATCTTCCCATGTTCCTATAGCTATTGGAATTGGAGAAAAAGCAAAACTCAAAATTAATTTTCCAATTCTCAAAAATACTTGAACTAATATTCCTATCATTGTACCCATAAATGGTATATACAAAATTAATATTATTACACCCATAAATCCTCTATCTATTAATCCTCCAGCATCACGCACTAAATCACCCATTTGTGTAGCTAAATCAGGAATAGATGCTGTTGAGGATATTGAACTTGTTACTTTAGACAAAATATCGTTAGTTATAGACATAATAGATGATAGTAATTCAAATGAATTTTCTATTAACATTTTAAAAATAAAGAATCGAATACAAGTAAAAACTACTCTCTCCCAACTCATTCTTTCATAATCCATAATCTTTTTTGTTAGATCTAGCAAAAAGAACAGGGTTAATAAAGATAATCCTATTGGAACAATTATAGAATGAATATTGGTTGCTAGATTCCATATTGTAGTTGAGGTTATAGTATCCCAATTACATAATTTTCGAATAGTTCCTACAAAATCACCAATATCAATTTTAAATCCTAAAATTTTGAAGGATATTTTAAACAGCTTCTCTATTAAATCAGCCAATTCATCTCCTCCTTAAAATTAATTTTTATAGTCCAAATAATCCTTTAGATTGACTTATTGCTATTACCATAAACCCAGCCATCATGGTCATTAATCCTCTTGATTTACCTTCTGCATCATCCCTTTGCCAACCTAAAGCAAACATAACACCACCGATTAATGCCACAACGCCTCCAATTTTTAATAACCAATCACAAATAAATGTTATAAAACCATCAATACTGCTAGTATTACTTCCTGCTGCATGAACGCTTGTTGTTCCTGCTATTAAACTACACAATACAATATTTAAACTACATAACACTCTCATTGATAAATTTTTAAATTTTAAAATTACTTTATTATTTTTCATAAATTTCTCCTTTTCTATTTTATAAACTATCTAATAATTCATCAGTAAAACTTTTTGTAGATAATATTACTTCATCATTCTCAATTGATAATTCTTCAGTTTTTGTTAGTTCTCTAGCTTTAAATGTATTATTAATTTTAACAAAACCTAATCCTAAATCCTTAAAGAGTTGTTGCTTTCTTCTTATATCTTTAGTTTTCTTTCTTTCTTCAGCATGTTCATATCTGTTTTGAATTGTTTCTTTTTCGTTCCAAGATTCAAATAATTCTTTATATCGAGGATGCTTAGATAGATCATACATTTTTGAATAAAAAGGTCTTAAACCAGATACGAGTAAAATACAATAACCTTTTTCCATTCTTGCTATTTCATCAATAAAAGCCAATTCTCTTCCAACTATATCCCAATTAGTAGATGAAGAACCTTGTTTTGAATATGTCCTTCCAGAAGATTTTTTGTACCAAGTTTTTTTTCCAAGCATACTAGACATATATTCTAATGTTTCCTTGCTTCTTGAACCCATAAAAAGAATATAATCACAACAGTCTAGTGCAGTTTCCCAATTATCCTTATAAACTTTTTTTAACTGAGATAAGCTTTGCAAACAAGTGGTTATACCACAATTTAATCCTCTTACATAAGCAAGATTTTCAAGATATCTTGGTATAACACCTAATTGACTCCATTCATCACAAAAAATTTGACAAGGCGTTGCCAATGAACCGTTATTATGACTTGCGTTATAATCAATAATTGAAAATATTTGAGTGTACATAATACTTGCTATAAAATTAAATGTTGAGTCATTGGGGCTATTAATAATAAAATAAGCAATTCTACCTTCATCGCCTTTACCACCAATTCGATTTAATTCCATTGTATCATTTACGGTTATTCCTTCTAATTCAGCAATATTGAATGGTGATAATCTTGCTGAAGCTGTAATAATAATTGTACTCATCATTTTTGTGGAAGAAGCTGATACTTTAAAATGTTTCCATTGCTTAATGCCAATATTTGTTGGATCTTTTGATTCCCATTTTTTAAACATATTTCCTAAAGTAGAATTACCATCTTTATCAGGTTCAGCCAATCTAATTAATTCCAAAACAGTTTTAAAATTCCTATCTTTTTCATCGTAATTAAAAATAACATAATATATTATTGCTTGTAAAAACATAGATTCGCATCTTTCCCAAAATGGATCTCCAGTATTGCTTTCAATAGTTTCTGACTTAGTATTAAGCATTAATGTATTGATAAGTGTCATTACATCATCTTCTGCTATCCATTCTTCACCTTCTGAATCTTCCGAAACATACCTGTTTATTTTTTTTATATAAAGTAATGGGTTAAAATGATCTGATTTCCATTTTTCTACTAAATTTAAAACTCTAATATCATAGCCTTTATTTATTAATGACATTCCACAATCACGGAGCAATTCTCCTTTAGGATCAGTTATGATGATAGTTTCTCCATCAGCATTTAAAATGTTTGGTTTAAAATAATATCTACTTTTCCCAGTCCCAGGTTTTCCCAAAAGAATAACATTTCTATTTCTTTTAGATACTTTCATATCTTTTGCAAACATTTCTGTAGATGTAAAAATCTGATTTTTTATTAAATCTTTATCCCTAAATTCCAAAGTGTTTTTAGGTTCTTCCCATTCAGAACTTCCATGCGTATTTTCCTGTATATTTTTTTTATTTTGTGTCATATAAGTATAAATTATCATTAAAACAAATAACCCCACAAATAGTGAGGTTGTCAATGTTTTAAGATTCAAAATAAGAGGTGTCGTCAGAATATGGAGTTTATTCAATGCTTCAGTTAAATACTCCATTTTAAATTCACCATTCATTTCTACAAGGCTACTTACTCTTAAAGTGTAATAAAAGGCAATTACAAATATTATACAAATAATCCATTTGTTACTTCCATGATTTCTTTTAACGAGCAATTTCTGGCTCTTCTTCTTTATCTAAAATATTATCAACAATTGGATTATTTTTTTCTACAAATTCATCTGCCTCTTTTGCTAAATCCTCTGTTTTGGATTTTTTTTTATTATTATCTACCAAGTTTTTAGCATCCGTTTCTTTTACTAAAACAAGTATCTTACCATTTGGATTATGTTGAGCAACAAAATCTTTAGTATGATATTTTTCTTTAAATAACTTATAATCGTTAAAATCATTCAATTCTAATTCAATAATGTCATTTGTATTACTATCTGTTTCAATATCCCTAGCTCCATTTTTACCGTATTCTTTTATTGGTCTATCAAGTGGAGCAAAAGATTTGTATTCTTCTAAGTCATCAGAGTTAATTGCAATAATAACTTCTTTATCATTATAAACACAAGCTCCATGACTTCTCAAATCAAATAATTGTTCTCGAATTTCACAGTATTGTTCTTTGGTAATTCTTTGTGTACAATAATTATTAACATAATCTTTGACTGCACATGAACCAAAGTCTTCACCAATTCTACTCAAATCTTCAACTTTTAAATTCATTCCTCTTGCTTTCATATCGCCATAATCTTTTTCATCAATTATGCCATCTTTATTAATATCTTCTAATTCATTTTTAGCTGCTTGTTTTACTCTATTAGGTGGAATTTTTGCAAGTTGTTCATTTAAAAAAGATAATTTACTCTTATTAAAAATTAAAACATATCGTTCATCAGGATTGATCCTTTCATCTTGTAATGATAATTTTTTATATTTTTCAGTTTGACTTTTACAAATTTCGTGAAGAATAGGTACTTTTTTAAATATTTTTCTTCTTTCATCCCATTTTTGATATTTGATTTCATTTTTTGCTAATTTTTCTTGTTGATGAAGTGATTGATTTCTACCCTGTTCACCATCTGGATTCATCTTTTTAATACCCATCAAAACATTATTTTCTCTACAAGCAGTAATAATTTGTTTTACTTCAGCTTTTGTTAATGGTGGAGTTACATATAGTTCTTTTGTCGGTCCATCATTGCGTAATGCTTTCATTGATGATGAAAAATGTTTTTGATAATATCTATTTGCTCTTACTAATAATTTTCCAAATAATCTAGTGAAAAATTTAGTTGATTTAGTGGATACAACAACAGTTTTTTCGGCAGTATGCTCTAAATCGTGCTTTGCATTTCCGTCCATTTATGCAGCCTCCTTTTCGTATATCGGAACATTTAAATCTATTTCTTCATTAGATAATAAATTTTCTCTATGTTCAGTTAAATAATCATATACTTCTTTACTATCAATTTGTTTTATATAGTTATTGCTATTATCGTGAAAGACAAGTTTCTCATCCTTATTCATTTCTAAAATAACAGAATCTATTGTTATTTTAGTTTTTATGATATTAACACTTATATATCCTTGCTTTTCATCAACCACTATTGGAATATTTATAAAATTTGAATTAAACTGACATTTATTTTTAGGAATTGTAATAGATAAAACTTCTTTTTTATTAGATGATGGATAAAACATTTTCATATATCTTTCTATTTCATTATATTGTAATTTTTTTATGTAAGTTTTTTTATACCCATCAAGGGAATATTTAGATATTCCAGTATTGAATATGTTTTTTCTAGGACATACAATCAAATAACTTCGATCATCTGTCCAATTACAAATCTTTTTAGTAGCGAAAATTAATTCAGAAGAATTGAGCGTCTTAATATAAAATCCTTTATCAGTTTCTAAATAAATTTTTGATTTATAGACTTTACTAATTGGACTCTTATATTTTGAAATATATGTATTATCGAATATCAAATCATTAGATGTAACACCAATTTTTTCTATATTCTCATCTGGAATAAGCTTTTCTTTTTTTTTAGTTTTATCTTCCCAATTAATTTTTAATTCATTAAATTCTTTATCACAAATATATTCTCCATTTTTATCATATATTGGATATGTTTTATTTGGAATTAATTTTGTGTAGAATAGTTCTCCATTATCAACCCAATCACACTTACTTTTATCAATATACATATATTCTTTTGCACCTGTATTTGGAATTCTAACAAAGTAAGATTCTTCATTTTCAAATTCTGGTACTAATAAAACTTGATTTACTGAAAAGGAAAACTCTTGCTCTAATTCATTATTATCTTTTTCTATATTTATACTATTTTTTATTGGTGATTCTTTATCAGTTATTAAATTCTCCTTTTCAAGTTTAATATTGTTATCCAAATTATTATAAAATAAGATTGTCTTATAATTACCTGTTCTACCTTTAAATTGATTATCAATGAACGATTTATCTTCATTCAAAAAAAGACTTCCAAACTTAAAGAAATCCATTTTGTTTTTATTTAAAAACATTCTTTCCTTAATATTTTCTTTTAAAATATCTAAACTCTTATTCTTATATGATAAAATACCATCTATATCGCTTAAATCATTTATTATATAAAGTTCTTCGACTTCTTCTAATGCCAATTTTTCTTTATCATTTAAACTATTCTCAAATTGCTTTATAACTTGTTGTATTTGAGAATCTTTTAGTTTTACCTTAGCAGTTCCATGTGAGTTTTTTATATAAGTCTTTTCAAAAACATTTATATATTTAAATCTATTTAATGATTCATAATTATCATAATCTTTATTAGTTTTCAAAAAATCTTCTAGCAAAATTTTATTATTTAAAATTGACTTATCAGATAAATACTTATTTGCATTTGCATTAAAGAGTGTTATTAATTTTTGTTCTATAACATCTTTATTAGTTTCAAAATACATAATCATAACTTTATCATTTGTCATATCTACTTCTTTTTTTAATTCTAAATATAAATAATTAATCATAGCTTTTGAAGCAAAATTGTCAAAAGCATTTTCCTTTTTTTCTATTTTTTTAGGATACATAATTTCATTTAATTCATGTTTATTAAATTCTGAATTGTTCATTATATATTCTTTAAATAAAGATTCCTCGTAAGTATTGGTTATTAATTTATCATTTTTTAAATTTTTAAATATAGAATAAATGTTTTCGACATTTAAACTTTTATTTTGAAAATATTTATACTTTAACAAATAATTAAAAGCAGAGACTTTAGATTTCTGAATTTTCATAAAATCTACATTTGCCTCTGCCATATCACCAAAATCTTTATAATTTCCAATTTGAGAAATATCTAATACATCAACTTTAAAACCTTTTTTTAACAATTTGGGAATAATTCTTAACATTGCATTACGCCCAGCATCATCATTATCTAATGCAAGTGTAATTGATGAGTTATTTCTTTTTATTAAATTTAATTGATCATCTGTAAGTGCAACACCCATTGTAGCAATTACATTTTCATATCCTACTTTTCTTGCTCCAGCAACATCCATGTATCCTTCCACTATAATCAATTCATTATTATAGGCTAAAGTTTTAGCATTATAAAAGTTATAAAGCAATTTACTTTTTTGAAAAAGCACATTTTCAGGAGTATGAAGATATTTAGGCTTTTCATCACCCATTGATCTACCGCAAAATGAAACTATATTTCCTTTTTCATCATGTATAGGTATCATTATTCTATCTTGAAAAGTCTCATATAAATTTCCATTATCATCAATTTTTAAATAACCTAGTTCAATCAATGAACTGGTAGGTATTTTTTCATTTTTTTCTGCCAGTTTTAATAGTTGACCTTTCATAGAATAACCAAGATTCAAATCTTTTATTTGTTTATCATCTATATTTCTTTTATAAAGATAATTTTTTCCTTTTTTATCTAGTGCTGTTAAATTATAATGAAATAATTTTCCTAAATATTCATTAACTTCTAATAGTTTTCTATCTTCATCATTATACTTTTTATAAACTGTTGTATATTGATTATTATATAAATTATTTTTTATTTTTGAAATATCAATATTTAAATGACAAATTTCCACAACTTTTGCTATAGCTTCATTTACAGAAATTTCTTTGCCATTTATCAACTTTTCATATTTTTGAATAAAAGAGATAGCATTTCCTGTTACTCCACATGCAAAACAAGTTGCTATATTTTTTTTAGGATTAACTATGAAACTAGGGTTATTATCATTATGAAAAGGACACAATGTTTTATTATGATTCAACTTTAATCCATAATAGTTCAAGACTTCTACAATACTCGCTTGTTTAAGAACTTCACTATATAGATTTATAAAATAACACCTACCTTTCTATTTCTTCTTCTACTTCATTAGTGTAATCATTCATCAATTCAATAGTAACTTTACATTTATATAATAAACTATCGACCAATTCATTAAGTTTATTTTTAATCAAATTAGAAGATGAAACTATTTCTTGTACTGGAATAGTTGCTCCTTTGTTAAATGATTTAATAATGTCATTTGCGTATTCATCAACATTAAATTTTTTTGCGTAATTGATTAAACCGTAAATGATAGTTGAGACATTTCTAGATTCTACTTCAATCAAAAAAACAAACATCTGTTTTTCTTTGAATTTTACCTGTAATTCCCAATCTTTTCCTTTTTCAATTACATTCCAATTACACTTTTCTATCAATTCTTTTAATTGACTTATTGACAATTTGTTAAGGTCTTCAATCTCTAAGCCACTATAATATTTGCCAATTTTTAATTTTTTAAAAATTCTATCAATATCAGAAAATCTTGTATTAATATGTGATTTTGACAAAAATTCAGATTCTAATTTTCTAAAAGAATTACTATAGTAATATCTATAACCAGATATATCATAATGTGCAATATCTCCACAAGCATTCATAAAAAAATCATACATATCTTTTGTCAAAAATTCTAATGAATCCTCTTTTTGAAGTTTTCTATATTCTTTCAATATTTTATTAAATGAATATATTGTATTTCCTTCATATAAAATAGTTGCACCTATTTTATTATCATCAATACATTTTTGAATTGTTAATCTATCAGATGTTTCATCTCCATTTAAATCAAGATTTTCAATTAATTTAACTGTCCTATTAATTGTTGCCTGATTACCATATATATTTATTCTTTTATTATTTTTTAATACTTCACTATGATTTTTCATATTCTTTCATTCCTTTACATTATATTTTTATAAAACTACCTATTACGTAATTGCTCTTCTCTTGAGCATTTACTTGACAAAACACAACAAGAATAAAGAAATAACAAAATTATAATTAAAAATATAAGTCCAGCTATAATTATTAGTGTTTTCAATTTCAACCACCTGCTACCATGATTCTAATATAGTCCATGTATTACCATTACTATATCTCTTCCAAACTTCTCCATGACCATTATCACATTGAATAGATAGCCAATTTAAATACGGAGTTGCATTAGCCCATGGAACACTATTTCCAAAAGTTTCTCTTAATCCATCTACCTGAAATCTTGATAGCGAATAATCCGTATATGCACCCCATCCCTGTGAATTTTCATATAACCATGATTTATATCCTACATTAGTAAATATAACCTGTAATCCTTCTGCATTTGCTTTACTTGCTGTTCCTGTAAACAACATACAATAAGATTCAGAAGTAATAGCTGTTAAGGTTATATCATTTGAAGGCATCTTATTAACCCATCCAGACCAACCTCCAAATTTATGATAATCATCATATCCAGTAGGAGTTAGGTTTGGAATTTCATCTCCATATCCAACACTTCGAGTTTCCCATAATGTTCCGTCTTTATAATATTTAACTGTATAATAATTTTTAGACCAAATAGCAGTATAACTTCTATTACCTGTTTCATTAGAAATAGTAACATTTTTTGAAGTTGAAGTTAGTCCAGTTCCAGTCCATCCAGTAAATGTATATCCAGTTTTTTTAGGTATAGGTAATGAGAAAGAAGGTGTTTCAATATTATATTGAGTTATAAGTGAGTCTGCATTTCCACCATCTAAATTATAGCTTATTGAATAATTAATAACTTCCCAATTAGCAATATAATTTTTATTTCCATAACTGCCTTTTGGTATAGTTATATCTTTTTGTGGTGTTAATCCATTTGAACCTGTCCAGCCTGAGAATGTATAGCCTTCTTTTGTTGGTATTGGTAAACTAAAATCCTCGGATTCTATATTATATTTTGATACTGGTGAGGATAAATTTCCACCTTTTAAATCATAAGTAATATCATAATCAATTAATTCCCAATTAGCAATCAATTCATGACCTTCGGTTTTATTCATAATAGTTGAATCTAATATTTTATCTTTTCCACTATACCATCCTTCAAATGTATAGCCTGTTCTTTCTGGAGTTGGAAGAATTCCATAAAGACTATTATAAGTTGTATTAATAACTGTAGGTTCTACAGTTCCTTTGTTTGGATTAAGAGTTATTTTATAGGTATTAGCTATCCAATTTGCTTTATAATTTTTATCACCATAACTGCCTTTTGGTATAGTTATATCTTTTTGTGGTGTTAATCCATTTGAACCTGTCCAACCTAAGAATGTATAGCCTGTTCGTGTCGGTTTTGGAAGAGTGATTAGTTCTGATTGGACATTATAATTAATAGTTGTTTTATCATTTTCCTGTTCACGATTTAAATCATAAATAATATTATAATTATTGATTGAATATTTTGCTTTATAGATTGTATTATCTTTGATTACCTCAATGGTTTCTGAATCCCATCCTATAAAAGTATAGCCTTCAATAAATGGATTTTCAGGATAATTAGGGTTACTACCATAATCAACAAATTCTTCTTTTAATATCACTCCAAATAAATCAATATACTGTACTTTTAATGTAATAATTTGCCATTTTGCATATAGATTAACAATAGCACCATCTTCAGATGATAAATTATAAATTTCAGCCTCATCATTATAAACAACTTCACCATCTGGAACAAGAGACCATCCTTTAAAAATATAGCCTTCTTTCTCAAAAGAATTTTTACTTAGCAAAAGTTTATTATTATATTTAACTTTTGTATTTTCCATTGTACCTTCTGCACCTTGAGAATTATAAGATATATAATAAGTAATAGGTTTATAATTGGCTGTTAATTCTATATCCCCAGTAGTTCCTTTTGGAATTTCATAATCTTTTACATATACATTATTATCTTTTGATGACCATCCTAAAAATATATATCCTTCCTTTGTAGGATTTGGCAAAACAATATTCTCATTTTCTACATTATAAGATGTTGGATTACCGTCTATATTTCCACCAACTAAGTTATATTTTATTTCATAAGAAATAGTTTCCCAATTAGCATTAATAGTTATATCATTAGGTTCATTAAAAATTGTTTCGCCATTTACTTCATTTTGATTTGAATCTATCCAATTAACAAATTTATATCCATTTTTTGTTATAGATGGCAATTCGCCAAATTTAGTATTAAAATGTATATTTTTGGAAGGTACTTCTTCATTTGCACCATTTGTATTAAATATTAATTTATATGAGTTCGGTTTATAATTGGCTGTTAATTCTATATCTCCAGTAGTTCCTTTTGGAATTTCATAATCTTTAATAAAATTCTCTATATCCTCATTAATATTCCATCCAGTAAATGTATAACCTATTTTATTAGGATTAGGGATAATAATATCCTTACTTTCTACATTATAATTTGAAGGTTCATTATCAATATTTCCACCTTCTAAATTATAATCTATTTTATAAGTATTAATTTCATATAAAGCTTTTATTACTAAATTATCTGTTGCTAAATCAAAACTATTATCCCAATCAGTGAATGTATAGCCTACTCTTATTGGATCTTGTGGTGCTTCTATTTTATCTCCATAATTATATTCTGATTCTTGAATTAATGTTTTATCATAGTCTAAAAAAGAAATCTTATAACTATTAATATTCCAAATAGCATATAAAATAATTTCATTATTTCTTAATTTATTTTCAATATCAGAAAAAGACAAATCTGTTTTAAATTCTACATCATTATTAGTAGTTGTTGACCATCCAACAAAAGTGTACCCTTCCTTTTTAAAAATATTTTCAGGTAAGTTACATTTTTCTTGTTCATTACATGTTATTGATGACATATTACCATATCCACCATTAGAATCAAATTTTACTGTATAAATAATATTCTTTTCTTTTTCAAAGTTATCATTCTTAATTGGCTTTTTATTATTATTTGTTTTTTTATCATCTATATCATCTTTGGGCTTTTCATCAACTATTAAATCATTTTCTTTATCTTCTTCATCAATTATTACATTTTTAATTGGTTCTTTATATTGTTCAGATGGAATATTATCTTTTGGTTGAAAAATAAAAAAAAGAAGAAAAAATAAAAGAAGAAAGAAAAAAAGAAGAAAAAGAAAGGGGATATATGATTTTAAAATGACAAATTCATTATTTCCAACATTAATATATCCCTTTTTAAAACCTAAGATTATTCTTTTTACTTCATAAGTTTTGTTATTATAACTTAATAAATTAATATCTTTTTTCTCTTCATTTTTATTTTCTTTTAATCTTGTTTTTCCAACTATTATAGCATTATCAATTTCTTTAAATTGTTTTTTCGTTATATAAGGAACATTCTTATAATATTTTGATTTTTCACTTTCAATAACATCATATTTTTTCATTAATTGCTCCCTTCAATTTATTTACTTTTTCTTTTTCCTTTTAGATAAAGTAATAACTATTGCAGATATTCCTGCTAATGATAAGCTACCTAGTGCTATATATAATCCCATGTTATCATTGTATCCAGTTTGCACACCATCTGGAACTTCTTGAATAACAGGAAGTAATGAATTTTGATAAATAATACTATATAATAAATCTTCATTTGTTTCTACTAACTTGTCATTAATATATAAACCTGTATCATTTAATTCCACTTTAACAATTTCTTTAGAAAGTTCATATCCTTCTGGAGCCTCATATTCGCTAATATACCAAACACCGTAACGAACTGGGACTAACGCAGTTCCATTTAAGGTATTTGCACTATAAATTCCTTCTATAGAATTACATTCCTCGTCTTTGCATAATCTAAAAGAAAAATCCTTACTAATTATATTTTCTTGTGTTAAACTATCTACTTTATTAATTAACACATAGTTTTGAATTGGTTTATTATATATGATTTCTGAATTAGAAATTTTACTAATATTTTGTCCTTTATACTTTGTATCTACAGAAACAGTTTCATCTAATTCATAATATCCTTTTATTGATTCTTTTTCTGATATTTCAAAATATTGCTCATCATCAAATGATACTGGTAAATCTGCTGCAAAAGTATATTTTCCTTCAGCATTTGTAACACCTGTTTCAATAATTTCACCAGCTTTAACTAAAATTTCATTGTCATAAGATAAAATATCTTTTGTCGCAGACAAATTAAAAACAACACCTTCTAGTGCTGCATCATTTTCTTCATCTAATTTAGTTAAATCTACTTCTACTTTTTGTCTTTCATTTGTTATAGATAATGTTTCAAATACAACAGGAGTTTCATTATCTTGAAATTTTAAATCAATTTCATATTTTGTTGTATCAATTATCATACCATTTGGTGCAGAATATTCATAAGCTATATATTTTCCTAAAGGTAATAATTTTGATAAAGTGTATTCTTCATTTGTTGTAGTAACTATATCAACTATTTCACCTTCATTATATATGATTGAACCATCTGCTGGATCTATAATATCTTCAGCAGCCTGAACATAAACTGTCATTCCTGCTAAACTTCTTTCTTCATAAATAAATTGGATGTTTCCATTTTCATCTTTATTTATACCAGTTAAAACTTCTCCTTTTTTTGATACTTTTATTTGCCCTTTAACTGCTTGATCATACATAGTAACAGTTAATATAGGATCTCCATCTTTATCTACTTCTACAATATTAGCATTTGTTACTTTAAAGTTTTGACCATCTTTATTTATAACATAAAAGTCTGGACTCTCTATTTCTTCTAATATCCAGTTTCCTGCTTTTACTTCTAATGGAAGTTGAACAAATCCTTTATCTGATGTTTTCCATGTATCATAAGTTTTATCAGCTACCTTTTGTGTTAAGTATTCACCAGTATCAGCATTTTTTATTTTAAATGAAGTGTTAGATAAAGTTATTAACTTATCGGTTTCACTATCTTTCTTTTGCAATTTAACATAAGAAGTAAAATTACGATTATTAATAATATACTTAACTGTTTCTTGATTTTCTTTAGAAACTGTAAATTCCCAAGTATCAACTGCTTCAGTATCAATTTTGCCTTTTATTTGTTTAACAACAAATGTTCCATAAGCTAAATCATTTGTTTTATCATATCCTTCAGCATTTGTAATAAGTTTATCATATTCTTTATTTGTGAACTCATCTTTGTGTTCCCATGCTTCATCTATGCTTCCATATTTTTCAACATACTTTTTAGCGACAACTAAAAACTCTGCTCCTTTTTCTTTCTCTACAATTTCAGAATTTTCTCCTGAAGTAATAATCTTTTCTACTTCGAAATTACCTACT
The DNA here is from genome assembly GCA_944372505.1 of uncultured Clostridia bacterium. Lineage (GTDB taxonomy): Bacteria > Bacillota > Clostridia > Christensenellales > UBA1242 > Caccovivens. Next base: position 39,652 of record CALVZK010000008.1, read on the forward strand.
ATAACCTGTTCTTTTGATGTAGATTTAGATGTTACAACTTTTACATTTTGATCAGCGTAAGTTAAACTAAAATCAATTTCAGATTTATCTAAAGAATAACCATTACTTGGTGTAATTTCTTTCCAGTAATAATCTCCAAGATATAAATTATCCACCATTGCTTGACCATCTTTTATTCTAACCTGTGTTATTTCATCTCCAGCATTATAAATTATAGAAGCATCTGCTGGATCTAAAATATTATTTCTAGCATATAATCCATATAACGCACCATCTAGTTCTGCTTCATTTTGAGCATATCCAACATCAGCATCCTCTTTATATAATGTAGCTATTCCTGTAACTCTTTCATTAGTTAAAGATAATGAAATGCTACCACTTCCTGTTGCTGAGTCGCTATCTGTTGTATTATCTGGATTTAACCAATACTTTGTTTTTGTTTTTGTTTCAATTACACTATATTTATGAGTTTGAGAGGCTTTTTCATTAGCACTCTTTTGAGCTTCAGTATCAGCTGCTGCTTGAGCTTCTGCTCTACTATGATATGCTCCTCGCTCATCAACACTTGCTTGACCGTCAGGACCCAAATCATTCCAATTTGTTACATAAGTTTTTGGTGATGATGTAGCTGTAAAAGTAGTAACTGATGTAGCAACTGCTTTTCCGTTTTCATCTGTAACACCTGAAGCAAATTTAACATCATCTCTATAAAAATCCACTTCTACACCAGAAAGAGGCTTTCCAGTATCAACATCTGTTTTAGAAAAACTAACTTCTACAGTCTCATTTGCTGTTTTTGTAGAATCTAATGTTTCATAAATAGGTTGTGCTTCAGTAAGTCTAAATACTGTTATATAATCCATAGAATTGACATTAACCGTAATTCCGCGAGTAGATATTCCTGAAAGTGTTGCTAAAACTGCATCTCCAATTCCATTTGGTGTACCATTTGCACCATACATAGATATTTTATTTCCATATATATGAATGAAGCCTACATGACCTGATCCTGTATAATTTGCTTTATCTTCTGGTCTTTGAACAACTAAATCACCATTTTTAAATAAACTTGCATTTGCTCCAACATCTTTAACATACCCTTGCCAAATTAATTTCGCATCTTCAGGGTGGTTCATAGCATTTCTGTATATAGCAGATGGAGCATATCTAGCACCAGTCCCTTCAGGCTGAGGTGAATCAATATCATAAGGATGAGTTCCTACTATTGAAGTACCAATTCCTAATTTGTTCAAAGTTCTTGTTACCAAACCCGTACAAGTTCCAACATTATCATAAGTATATCCTGCTGCTTCATAAGTTTGAGCGACTTCAATTATTTTATCACCAGATACACTAGATAACGCATGAACTTGTGTAATAAATGGTGTAATTGGAACAGAAGAAATAAATATACAAACTGCCATTAATGCACTACTAAACTTCTTTAACAATTTACCAATTTTCTTTTTCACACTATTCTCCTTTCAAAAAAATGGTACTGCCAACTACAATTTTAATAGGCTTTTGGCTATCATCCCCTTTCATATAATATAGAGAAAAACACACAAAAAAAAGGACAAATAAATGTCCTTTTTTTACTTCCTTACAATTTCTCTATATTACCATAATAGCACATTTTTTTATGCAAGTCAAATGCAAAGTGAAAATTTATTAATTTTTTTATCTATATCATATAACTCAGTTTTAGGAAAAGCAACACTTACTTTTACTTGCACCTTTGAATAAAATTATAGCAGCAATCATGTATAAATAAAATTACATCTGTTAAAAAAAGTAAGAATTTTTTTCTCACTTTATTCCTCTTTATTTTTATAAATTTTATATGAAATCTTGTAACTAATAAAATATATTATAAAACTTAATAATATAAGAAGAAATAAACCAAAGTTTTTTAATACACTTTCTAATTTTGCAATATCAACTGAAAGTCCAGATTCTTTTATAAGAAATCCTACTCCTGCTCCTATAAGTGCTAAAACAAATAATACAATAAACATTTGGATTCTACCTTTTTCTGCTCCCCATTTAAAAATACTAGGAATTTGAATTGCTTGAACAAGTGATACTCCAAATAGCCCACCAATAGTAGTAGCAAGTAATGTATCTATGTTTATATCTATAACATTATCTGGTCTTACATAATTCATAATATTACCAATTAGCAAAGTTAATACAAATCCAAGTAAACTTCCTAATATAGTTGCACCAATAGCAAGGATGTATTTTTCTAAAACTATTTCTTTTCTAGTAACTGGTAAAGTTAATATATATCTATTTGATTTTGCCATTTCATCATAACTAAATGTTGAAAGTGAAATCATACCTACAATAATACCAATAACAACTGATCCCCAGTATATAGCATCTGTACCAATAATCGCCATACCACAAAATATCACAATTATAATTAATGTAGTTTTATAACTGGCTAAATTATATAAATCCTTTTTAAGTAACCCTTTTATCATAATTATCTTTCTCCTTTTATGTAAAATAGCATAATATCATCAATAGATGGTTTATCAATAGAAGTAATACCATACTTTTTCTTAAAAGTATTTTTATCATTTGTTAAAACTTCATACTGATATTTTCCTTTTTTATAACTTACATAATCTTTTTCATTTATTTTAGAAAATTCTTCTTTTGTACATTTAGCAACACCATATTCTTCTAACAGTTCTAAAGTAGGAACATTTAAAACTATTTTTCCTTTATCAATAAATACTATGTAATCAGAAATATGTTCTAAGTCTGTTGTAATATGAGTAGATAATAGAATAGATCTTGTTTCATCTTCTTCAATATATTTTCTAAATATATCAAGAATCTCGCTTCTTACAACTGGATCAAGTCCACTAGTTGGCTCATCTAATATTAGTAATTTAGGATTGTGAGAGATAGCTGTTGCAATTTTTAATTTCATTTTCATACCACTTGAAAAATCTTTTACTAATTTATCAGTTGGTAATCCAAATTGTTTTAATAAATCATTATATTTATCTTCATCCCAAGTTTGATAAAAATCTTTCATAACAGAATTTATATGTTTAGGTGTTAAATATGTTGATAAAAAACTATCATCTAATACAACACCCAAATCTTTTTTTATTTCTTTTTCATATTTTTTGCTATCTTTCCCTAGTATCTTAACTGTACCTTCCGAATTTATAATATTAAGTATAGATTTTATCGTAGTTGTTTTACCTGCTCCATTTTCTCCAATTAGCCCAACAATAGCACCACTTGGTACATTAAAACTTATTTTATCTAACAAAAAACCAGCATACTTTTTAGATAAATCTTTAATTTCAATATTGTTCATTTAAAGTTCCTCCTCAAAAATCATTTTAAATAATTCACTTACTTCTTCTTTTGAAATATTAGATAATTTAGATACTTCATAAATTTTTTCTATATAATCTTGAATCTCCTTTAATTTTTCTTCTTTAATTAAATCTAAATTTTTAGGAGATACATAACTTCC
>CALVZK010000009.1 GCA_944372505.1 uncultured Clostridia bacterium
TTCCCTCACGGTACTATTCGCTATCGGTCACTAGGTCGTATTTAGCCTTACGAGATGGTCCTCGCATCTTCACACAGGATTTCACGTGTCCCGCGCTACTCTGGAATCCGCGTAGTGGTTATTCGATTTCGGTTACGGGACTATTACCCTGTATCGTGTAATTTTCCAAAAATCTTCACCTATCGTCAAACCTACCATATCGCGGTCCTAAACCCCTAGCAAATTTCTTCGCTAGGTTTGGGCTCTTGCAGTTTCGCTCGCCACTACTCCCACAATCGTTGTTTTACTTTCTTTTCCTCCGCTTACTTAGTTGTTTCAGTTCAGCGGGTTCCCCTCATAACATTATTTATTCATGTTATGATACTACAACATGACTTGTAGTGTGTTTCCACATTCGGAAATCGACGGATAACAGATTATTTGCATCTCCCCGTCGCTTATCGCAGCTTATCACGTCCTTCATCGGCGCCTAGTGCCAAGGCATCCCCTATATGCTCTTTGTAGCTTAATCATTTAAAAAAATGAATTGGATAATCTTAGCATTTTCGCAAAATCTTAAATAAGATTTGTCTTGTTATTCATTTACTCGACGTAAATTGAATTTTGCAAAAGATATTCGTATTACATTAAAATTAACATAATTTGAATATTTGATTTGCTCGTTTTACATCACTGTAAAACATATCTATTATGTAGTTGTCAAGGTTCTAAACTAACCAAAGGCAACAGCCCTTTTTAGGTTAGCATGAGTATAATATCACAATGCAAAACATATTGTCAACAATTTTTTCAAAAAAAAATAAAAATTTTTAAACTTTTTTTACTTTTTTTTCAAGAGAAAGCGACACATCACCGTGTGTTTGCATTTTAAATAAAAATTAAACAAAAAAGGGATTATTTTTCTTAAGTTTATAATCCCTTTCAATCTCATTTAATCTTTTAAATAGATAAAAATGTTATAATTTCCCATCATATTCTTTTCCAAAACTTAGTCTTTTTATAAAATTCATTTTATCATAAAGAAATTTTAAATTAACATTTTATAATTTTGGAAAAATTTAAATATAAAATTTATTCATTTTCGGAATTTCTGTATTTTGCATCTAATATTTTATTTATTCTATCTTCAAAAATTCTAAATGTATTATTTTTATCTATATTATTGTCTGCAATTGTAACCATTTGTCCATTTTTATCTAAAGTAGCTAAACATGAATCATAATTAACATGTAACCCACCAACTAAAGTTGCAACTCTTACATCAATGCAAGCTGAACCATTGTTTGCACTTCCTTTAATATTAACTAGAACACCGGCATTGTAATCTTCGTTGTCGTAAATAATAATAGGTTTGCCAATCATATTTCTTAAAGATTTTAAAACATTATCATCTTCTTCAATAAGGCGTCCTTCAGCCATTAAGCTATTTTCTGTTGCCTTACGGCTATTTTCAGAAATCATTTTTAACTCTTCAAAGTTTGGATTATCAAATAAAACATTTCCATCTTTATCTTTTACTTCTTTAATAAAAAAATTTACATTCCAAAAACATTTGTCTTCACATGAACTAAGAAATGGGGCTATAAATTTTTCATTGTTTAACCGCCCGAAATAGAGAAAAATTGCTTCATCGTAAACCCCAATGTTATTTTTGTCATCAGTTGCTATTTGACCAGAAGTTTCAAAAGGCTCTCCAACTCCATTAATACCAACTATTGTAATTGCTTCTTTATTTTCCCATAAATTTTTAATTTTATTAAAAAATATTGGATTTTGATCTAAATTATTCTTTTCCATATTGTTCTCCCCTTATTATTAGTATAATTAATATTTTACTAATGTCAATACTCTACTAAACAAATTTAAATTTATTTTAAAATATTAAATATTTATAAATTTAACTTTTAAATTTAATTTGGATAATAAATCAATTAAATCGTCAGCCGTTCCCTTTGTCATTCCCCTTTTATCTAGTATTAAACTTTCACTTAGTGAAATAAAAATATTAATATATAAATTAGATATTATTATTTTATATATATCATTATAATAAACGTCTATTTTTTTATCATTGGAATTTTTACTATTTAGAGTACTAGACTTAATAGAAAACTTATCTCGAAAAAACTCAAACGAATTAATGTATTTTTCTCCTTCGTTTAAAAACTGTTGCTTTTTTATTATATTTTTAATAAAGTATGGTAAAAATACAATTCCCCCTAAAAATCCAATAATAATTAATGCGCCACCAACAAATTCATTAACAAATAAAATTAATGGTACTCCCACTGCCAAACTAATTAAAATTATTATACTGGCGCCTAAAATTATCCATTTAAGCATAACTTTGTTTTGTAACTTTAATAAACTTTCTTTGTCATATTTCGTAGTATTTTTAAATAAAGTATCGTTCATTTGCCAATATTATTCCTTTTAAAAAAATCTTAAATTACGAAAAATTCAAACATCTATATATTGTGATGTTTGAACTTATTTACAATAAAACTATTCTCTCTCATCTATTTCCTTTAATTTTTGATCTTTGACATCTTGTATATACTCTAAAGCTTCAGTAAGTTTTTTCTTGTATAATCCTGATCTAATTTTCTTAAAATTGTCTTTTTTATTATATTTTTGATATAATGCTTCTGAAACCATTTGTTCAACGAAATTAATAAATCTGTCATCTAAAAACATTTTGGAGTCAATTTGATCCAAAGTTGCTCTCCCTTTATAAAAGTCAACAAATGTAGTATAAGCATAATCAATTTTTTCTTCTGATGATGGTAATTCTTCTATTGATGGAGTTTCATTTAATAAAGTAATATATCTTTCTTCATATTTATCACTATTTTTATAAAAAATATCGATTGGATAATAGCCTTCTTCATTTAACAAATCCCTAAAATTATCACATGTGATAATTTTTTTGTCTTTGTCTTGATAAAGCAAAGTTTTAAATAAACTTGAATCAGATTTTTCAACATTTTTTACAGTTTGAGAATCTAGAGCACTATAATCAAATTTTTTTAATTCTTTCATATTTTTCTCCTTAATTATATTTTATAATGAAATTCAAATTTGTCAATAGAAATTATAATATTCCCATAATTAATGAAATCCTAAAGGAATTTTTTCTACAACATCTTCATTTAAATTTTTTTCAGCATCAATTACATCTTCAGCCTTAATAACGAAATCTTTTTCATCTGCTCTTACAGCCTGACTTTCTTCAACTGCTTGGACTAAATTACGCACATATCCAGCATTCGAAAAATTCTTTTTCTTTCTTTCTTTATCCAAAACATCATCAATTTTTTTATCAGCATCTTCTGTTGTAGTAAACCCATCTTTTTCAACATACATTTTAAAAATTTCATGTAATTCTTCTATAGAATAATCTTTGATATCTATTACATTAGGGAATCTTCGTTTAAACCCAACATTTTTATCAAGTAAATCATTGACTTTATCTTTATAACCAGCAAGAATAATTAATGTTTTAGCATCAGGATTAGCTTTCTGTTCATTATAAAGCTTCTCAACTTGAATCATTAATTCAGTAATTGCTTCCTGAGCAAAAGTATCTCCATCGGCATCTTCAGAAGTAACAAGACTATATACTTCATCTAAAAATAAAGTCCCACCTTTTGCCTTTTCAAATATTTCTTGTACTTTTGGTACTGTATGTCCCACATATTTTCCTTTTAATCCTGCACCATTTAACTGCACAAAATTATTACTTTTAATAATGCCTGCATCATAAAAAGCTTTACTCATTGCTTCAGCCACAGTTGTTTTACCAACACCAGGATTCCCTGTGAGCCTAAAATTGCAATCTACCAATTTATTCGGTATTTTTTTTATTAACTTTGTTTTTCGAAGAATTGCACTTTTGACGTCTTTTAATCCAACAAGCTCGGCAAAATTCTTATTTATTGCTTCTTCAATAGATATAATAACTCTATTTGATTTGGTATCTTTTTTAGATTTTGGTTTTAAAGATTTTATCTTTTGAATTTGTTCATCACTTAATTTAGAATTGTTTACAGTATTCTCATCTTCATCAATGATTTCTTTTATATCAACAGATTCGTTGCCTTTTGTATCCATTTGTTTATAAATATCAACATAAAAAGGTAATATCCATTCATCTACTTTATCATAATTAAATCCTTCAACCTTAAAGAAATCCATACCATTAATTTCTTTTAAAGACTGTTGAATATTTTCAACTGCTTCTAAATAGAAATCCCTTATATTATTTAATTCTTCAATTCCTTTTTTATTTAAATTACAAGTTCCTATTAAAAATGAAACATGATCAATAGGATGTTCAGGATAAGATATTAATCCTTCTAATTCATCCATATAATTTTCATTACAAAAATAATCATATAATTGTCCATTTAAATCAGGCGCTTTTTCATGTTGGCAAATGTAATCAACTCCATGAATTATTTTGGCAATAATAGCAAGACCTATTGCATTAAGCAATTCAACATATGCTTTTGTATAATCCTGTTTTAATTGTGCTATTTCTTCGCTATCATTTTTATTATATTTTAAAGTTTTATATACTTGAGTATTTTTAAATTGCAACTGCGCTTCTTTAAGATCTGGGAAAGGAAAATAATAGTCTTCTTCATCATAATCTTCATCAGCATTTTCTCTAAAATATAAAAGATTAATTAAATCATTTGGCTTTTTAACAAAAGCATATTGTATTGATACGTCATCTAAAATTTGTCCGAAGTACATAGCTCCCTCCTGCAAGATATTGTTTTAATGCATTATAAAACATAATTCCTATTATGTCAATATTGAATTTTTAATTATTTAAGGTGTAAATAGAATATTTTATCAAATTCTTGTACCCTACACATTATTTATTGTATTTTGATTTAACATTTTTTAATATTGATTTTAAAAATTATATTTTGTTATTTATTATTAAGTAAAAAAAGATGCTTTAGTTAAGCATCTTTTTATTTTATGGTTTTGACGCAGGAGGAGTACCACCTGAATTGCCAGACGAATTATTTTGTTTATCGAGTTTTTTCGATATTTCTTTAAGTAATTCTGTTTGCTTATCAGCCTGTTTCTTTTGTTCCCCAGCAATTTGTCTTTGAAGAGCATCCCCTTCTTTCTTAGGTTTAAATGGCCCACCTTTAAAAGATAAGGCTTCACCAAACTGCGTTTTAATGGTATTAATAGTTTTGTCTAAACCAAATCCTTCTGCTCCAGAAGATATTGTTTTTAAAATACTATCCCCTATTGTTTTGCCCAAAGTAATGCCGTCAATGCCTTTATTGATTTGACTTGCCAATCCTCTTAATCCATCTGCTATATTTCTACCTGCTTTTTGTGAGGATGTCTCCCAAACTTCTTCAGTTACTTCATTTCCTTCTGCATCTTTCTTTTTAACTGTACGTTTAATAAATCCTTTTTCTGAAGCTTTTTCTCCAGCCTCTTTAGCTCTATCTTCAGCTTCTTTTATTGCGGCTTCAGAATTAGATTTCCCGCGTTTAAGATTTTCTATATCTCCTGTGTTTTGTTTATATCTTCCGTCTTTAGCAAGCCAATCTTGTGCAAATTTTTCCTTTGCTTCTTCAAAAGCCTTATTACCTGCTTCAGTTACTGCATCACCTCTTAATCCTTGAGCAAAAGCTTCGTCCCTTGCATTCTGAGCTATGTCTGCAAAAGCTCCACTCTTTGCCTGACGTTCAGCCATGTTTTTTGCAAGCGTTTGTAATCTAGCATTTTCAGTTTCTTTTGATGAAATTTGTTCATCATATCCGCTTATCTCTGTTTCTTTAGATCGTTTAACTCTTCTCAAATTTTCATCTTCTCTTTGTGCAGTGTTTCTCAAATTTCTAGCCTTTCGCCAGTTATTAATTTTTTTACCAGCCCTTATAGGTGCTGTTACCGCTGATGAAGTAATTCTAGCGGCGCCGCCAACGATTCTTGCGGGAGCAGCAACACCTGATTTAATAGCACCTGCAACTTGCCCTTTCATTTCGCCACCTGAAGCATTTGCATCTGCTCCACCAACAAAGCCGCTTACTATTGAAATGAAGTCTTTTGCCATAATTAAGCCTGTAATCATCATGACAACATTTACTATGTAATTTATAATTGCTACTTCAAAAAATTCAATCTGTTGTACATAAGGAAGAATCAAAAGCAATAAATTCATTCCTACTATCGAACCAAATGCCATCATTATTTGTTGCATAAACATTTGACCCCAACTTTTAAAAGCTTTGAAATCATCTAATGGTGCTATACCTAAAATAGAAGGATAAACCAAGAATAATGCAGCACCCTTTATTAGCCTACTCATTAAGCCAATTACAATAGATATCATTATAGCAAATGTAACAAATACTCCAGCAAATCCTACAATCATATTGAATTGCCATAAATCATAAAAAACCCAAACAGTGGCTACATCATATTTACTAAAACCATCTACCGTGCTTTTACTTGCACCGTACCAATCTGTAACACTCCAAACACGTGCTACCCCATCACATTCACTCGTTAATGAAGAGTAAGAATATCCAGAATTTAATTGTAGGCAATTGGCAAAAGCATAATCAACTTGTCCTGCTGCATATTCTAGTTTAGCATCACTGCCACTTATTGCCTCAATTTCGGATCCTTTTCCAAAAAAACCTCCTAAAATAGTTTGCATTTTTGAAAGATCATATCCCCCACTTTGTCTAGCTCTATTTGCGTTATACATGCAAGCATTAAACATCATCCCACTAAAAGTGCTATTACTACTAGGATTTGTTGCACCAAAAAAATCATAATATGTATATGTTTTTTTACCATCTGCTGTTTCTGCAGATCTTAACCTCGCAACAGTTGAATCTCCATACATACTAGTTATTTCTTCTTCACTTCCTACTCCCGCAGTAATGTTATCTAAAGTTTTTAATACAAAACTTGTAAGTTGAAGACCTACTATTACTATTATTGGCATAATTACAAATGTTAATAAAGCTTTTATAGCAGTATAAATATATTTCCAAGGATTTGTTTGTGCAGTATCTTCATTGTAATGAGATTTTATAATAGCAACCATTGTAGTAACAACTAAAACTATAAGACCAAAAATTGCTAAAGACCAAAAGACAGTGTTTAAAGCACTATAAATTGAACTATTTTCACCAAATCCTAAAATTCCATACACAAATTCAGTTAAAGGATCAGTCTTTGTTACCGCAGCACCCGTGTCTGCTCTAAAATATGTATCAAGTCCTGCCAGTTTTCTTATTAAAGATTGCATTGCGTCTACCGCACTTGCAAGACAAGCATATAAAAAATATATTGTTTTCGGCAATATGTCAAAAATACTTACAACTTTTTCCCAAAAAGACAAATTAAGTAAAGATGTAGAATTCAAAGTTTTCCTCCAAAAATTTTGTTATTCTTTTAAGTGCTCTTTAAGTGTAATCAATTAGTAATGTTTTTTGTAGTTGCAGGTCATTAAAAATAAACTTAAATAATTTTAGTTTATATTATCATTTACATTATAACAAATAAAAATACAAATTACAACAATTGTTTCAAAAAAAATAATATTATTTTTAAAATAATCAAAAAAATAACTGACAAATATTAATTTTTAACATTTTTTCTTAATTTGTTTAAATTAGGAACAATAATACCAATTCCCTCTTTAATGACCTCAAAGTCAAAACTTCCTTGACCAATTTTTTCTCCATCTAAATTAATTACTGTCTCGGTTGTCGTTAAAACAGAAAATTTTTTTAGCCTTAAATTTATAATCCCTTTATATTTTTTATTTGTAATTCCTCTTAAAAATACGAAAGCAACCCTGCTTACAGCTCCCATATTAACTACATCGTTTTTGCTTTTAACTAATACAACATCGATATATCCGTCGTTTAACATTGCTTTTTTATTTATTCTCATTCCAGCAACACTTCTAGAATTTAGAAAAAGCATGAAAGCAAATTTTCCTTCAATCTCACCGCCTTCGTATGAAAGTTTTAAATTGACAGAAGGAGTAGAAAAAACTTTTTTAATTCCATGTAAAGCATATGCAAGTTTTCCCATTTTTTTCTTGGCATTTTGATTTGTAGCATAACTCGTTTCGGTAAAAAGTCCCGCACAACAAACATAAATACCATACCTATCATTCATTCTAAATATGTCGTGTTTAAAAATTTCTCCATTTAAAATATTTTCTACAGCTTTATTAATATTTCTAGGAATATATAATGAATGAGCAACGTCATTAACGGTACCTGTAGGGATATATCCAATAACAGGTTTTTTCTCTAATCTCGCAATGCTATTAACAACTTCATTTAAAGTTCCATCTCCTCCCGAAACTACCACTATATCGACATCATTACCTTTTTCATAAACTATATTCCCAATATGACCGCAATACAATGATTCGACAACTTCAACCTCATATTTTGTTTTAAGCAAAGAAATAATTTTATCTTTCTTCTTTGCAATTTTCCCTTTACCGCTAATAGGATTGTAAACAAATAAACATTTTTTCATATAATTATCTTATACATATTTTAAAAATTAAGTCAAATAAAATCAAAAAAATAAAAATCAAAATAAATTACTTTTAAAAAAAAATAAATTGTGTTATATTTAATTTATGAAAGTATTTAAAAATAAAAAAGAAGTAAACAAATTTGTTTTACAAATAATTGTTGTTGCAATGGCAGGATTAATTGGTGGATCTACTTTCAAAACTTTTTTTGATCCCGCAGGAATAATTCCTTCTGGTATAACAGGATTTGCTCAAATTGTTCATAATTTACTTGAAAAGGCTTCAATAATAATACCAACCTCAATAGTATATTTAATAATAAACATAATCATTTTTTCTTTTGCTTTCAAAATTTTTGGGTGGAAATTTTTAGTATTATCTGGAATAGGTGTAGGTACATATGCTTTAGGAATTCAATTTGGTGCGATACCAGGAATAAATGATGTGGCAAAAGAAAATATCGATGTTTTGCTATATGCAGTGGTAGGTGCTATAATATATGGTTTAACTATAGGTACTGCCTTTAGATTTGGAGGTTCTACTGGAGGTAGTGATATTGCTGCTGCAATAATAAATAGGTACATACCTTCTATTAAAACAGGATACTGTTTATTGATAATTAACGCAATTGTAATTATTCTTACAGCAATAACTAGCGGTTTGTCAACATGTCTTTATGCGGTTGTTGTCGCAGTGATAAGTTCAATGACAACAAATTTAGTTTTAGAGGGTTCAAAAAGAGTTGTTTCATTTTATATTATTTGTAATAAAGACGAGGAAATTGCTAACGCAATTTTTGAGAAATTTAAAAGAGGCGTTACACGTTTAGAAGCAAAAGGTATGTACTCAAAACAAAATAAAGCAATGTTATTATGTTTAATACCAAACGAAAATGCTCATGAAATGAAAAAAGTCGTTAAAGAAATTGACGAAGATGCTTTTGTCTTTTCAGCTTCAGTAGCCGAAACTATAGGTGAAGGCAATTTTATGAAAGAGATGTCAAAATTTAAAACAAAAATAAAAAATTCTCAACAAAGTTTAAAAAATAAAATAAAATATAATAAATATAAGATTGATAAAAAGCACAGATTGTTTTCAAAAAAAACAAAGTATCATTTAAATAAGTAAAAAATAGATTTGCTAACAATGTTGCTGGAAGTGTTGATAATGGAGAAAAAAAACGAAAAACGCAATTATACGAGAAGTTTTTGAAGAAACTGGAGGAGCTGTTGCTAAAGCAAAGTATATTTCTAAATGTTATTATTCTGTTGATTGGGAATATGAAGACATAAAATTTCCAAGCAAGAGAGTTGAATATTTTTATTTATGTGAATTAACAGATTGTAATGTTCATATTAAAGGACTTGAAGGTGAATTTAATAAAAATATCAAACTTGCTTGGCACACAATTGAGGAACTAGAAATGTTGAAATTGCCTCCAAACGAATTAGAATTAATGAAAAAATTAAGGATTTAGAGTTATGAATATAATTTATTGCCACCACGCCGAAAGAGATTTCACTGGAAAACAAAATGATAATATAACCGAATTTGGTAGGAAAGATGCCGATTTAGTTGGAAAAATGTTTAAACAAAGCAACATTAAAGCAATTTATACTTCACCATTTTTTAGATGTATAGAAACTGCAAGAATAATAAATAAACATCTAAATGTTCCAATTTATGAAGAGCCAAGGTTTAACGAATTTAAAAGTATGAGTATTTTTGTTCGAGGCAAAACAAAAGATGAAACTTGGATAGATTTGCAAAAAAGAGTAATTGCTGCCATCGAAGATATAGTATCAAAACACAATAATGAAGATACTGTTATTTGTGTTACATCTGGTGTGAACATAGCGGGATTTATTGATTGGCAATTAAATTTAAAGCCAAGCAAAAATATGGCGTATATTGGGGTAAAATCTTGTTCCCCAATAATATTTAGAAAAGATAAAAAGGACGACTAATTGTTGTCCTTTTTCGCTAGTTTCAAAATGGTTCGACCTTCCTCTATTTTTTCTTTTTTTCTAATTTATTTGCCTTTAATCTTGCTTTCTGTACATTTTTAAAAACTTCTTTATAATTAATATTATCTAAATTTTTTTTGTCGTAACAGGCATTAGGCATAGATAAAATAAATTTCGCTGTATTGTCTATGCCATTTATTCTTAATTTTAACACATTTTTAACCATTTGATTGTAAAAATCTTTATCATCCATTAATTTAAAAAGAATTTGTTTTAATTCTTTTGAATTTTTAAAAGATAATGCTGCCCCTTTGGATTTTAAATATTCTAAATTGTGCCTCTCTTGCCCAGAAACCATTTCTGTAACAATTATAGGCAATTTTTTGTTTATCATTTCAGTAGCACTAGTACCACCTAATTTATTTAAAATAACATCACTTGCAGCCATATAAAGATCAACTTGATTTGTAAAACCAACATTAACAACTTTTATATTATCCGCAAATTTCATTTTAGAAATAGTTTCATAGTCTTGTTTGTTTCTACCGTTTATCATTATCACTTGTGCTTTTCTATTACCTAAAGATTTTATAACATCTTTAAAAATTTTAAAACCACCCTTCCAATGTCCGCCACCAAACATAATCATTATAGTGAAAACATCTTTTTGTAAAGATAATTTTTCTCTAGCGTCATTTTTGTCTTGCTCTAGATAAAACTTTTCATTTACAGGAAGTCCTAAAGGTTTCAGTTGTTCTTCACTAAAACCTATCTTTAATGATGGCTTAATAAAATCTTCATTAGGAATTACAAAATAATCTATGCCAATATTACCCTCCCAAAATGGCGAATTAACATAATCTAAATTTGCAACTACAACCTTGCAAGGCAAATCATAAACTAATCGTAAATTAGTTATTGCGATGCCACCATAAAAATGCACACTATAAATAACATCTGGCTTGAAATCATAAATTTCTTTAAGAAGTCCGCTTATAATAGACATTGCAACACCTTGAGCTTTACATTGGTATCGTTTATTAGGATTTTGATTATAATAATACTCGTAAAACAAATGATACAAATGCCTCATTTTACCTATTGCGATATTATAGCCTTTGTCCGCTACCCAAATATTAAAAGGCGTGGAATACTCTTTTAAAATATCAACTATTTTAACTTCAACATCACCTATTTGCTCCAGTTTTTCTTTCATCGCCATAGCACAAGCATTATGTCCATTGCCTGCAGTAACTGTTAAAATAAGAATTTTTTTCATAACACTCCTTAAATTTTTTAAATTTTATCAAATTTTAAATACAAAGTAAAGTAATATATTAATTCATTATGACAATTTCAAAAAATATTATATAATAAAATGTGTAATAAATAAAATTTAAAAAGTAAATTTTAATAGAAAAATAATTAAAAATAAGGGGAATTTTATGGAAAAAACAAATAATAAACAAAAATTGGGGTTTGATAATGATTTATACATAAAATTACAATCAAAAAAAATTTTAGAAAGAATAAAAAAATTTAACAATAAATTGTATTTAGAATTTGGCGGTAAAATTTTTGATGATTTACACGCTGCAAGGGTTTTGCCCGGCTTTGATCCAAATATAAAAACAAGGCTTCTATTAAAATTAAAAGATAAGACTGAAATAATTTTTTGTATAAGCGCAAACGATATTGAAAAAAATAGAATTCGTGCTGATTTAGAATTAAGTTATGATAATGAAATGCTCAGAATTATAGACAATTTACGTGCTTTAGGTTTATATGTGTCTTCGATAGTTATTACATTATATAAGGGACAATTAGGAGCAACTCGATTTGCACAAAAATTGAAAAACAGAGGAGAAAAAGTATATTTTCATAATTATACAAAAGGCTATCCAAGTGAAGTAGATATTATTGTATCTGATGAAGGATATGGGGCCAATCCCTACATTGAAACAACACGTCCATTAATTGTCGTCACTGCACCTGGACCATCAAGTGGAAAATTGGCAACATGCTTAAGTCAAATGTACCACGATTATAAACATGGTGTTAAAGCAGGTTATGCAAAATTTGAAACATTCCCAGTTTGGAATTTGCCATTAAAACACCCCGTAAATATTGCATATGAGGCTGCTACCGCAGATTTAAAAGATGTAAATTTAATTGACCCATATCATTTTAACAAATATGGTGTTTTGACAGTGAATTATAATCGTGATATAGAAGTATTTCCAGTGTTAAAAAATATATTGAAAAAAATAACTGGAAAAGATATTTACAATTCCCCTACTGACATGGGTATTAATATGGTTGCAAGTGCAATTATAGATGACAATTTGGTTCAAGAATCAGCTAAAAAAGAAATAGTTAGAAGATATTTTAGAACTGAATGTGAATATAAAAAAGGACAAGCTACATTTGATACTGTAGAACGAACAAAATATTTAATGGCAGAATTAGATTTAACAACAGATTACTTACCTGTTGTTCCTGCATCAAAATCAGAGAGCAAAAAATGTGGATTAGGAGTACTTGCTTTAGAGCTCCCAAATGGTGAAATAATATTTGGCAAAAACAAGAAAATAATATCTGCGAGTGGCGCAGCAATACTAAACGCATTAAGAACGCTTGCAGGTCTAGGAGATGATTACGATATTATAACCGATGATATTTTAATGCCTATAGTGAAATTAAGAAGCGAAATTTTACACAATAATAGTGGCGTGCTTAATTTAGATGATGTTTTAACTGCACTTGCTATTTCTTCAACAAACAACATAAAGGCGAAAAAGACAATTAATACGCTTGAAAAATTAAAAGGTTGTGAAGCACATAGTACTTTTATTTTAACACAATCAGAAGAACAAACATTAAAAAAACTTGGAATAAATATAAGTTGCGAACCTATATTCTTAAATGGTAATCTTTTTGAAAATTAACAATAAAAAAACAGTATAAAACCTTTAATTATACTGTTTTTTTAGTGATTAAATAAAAATGAAATTTATTTTTTTATTTGTTTTTATGCCTTCATTAAAATCATTTTTACTTCTATTTTATAAATTTTACAATTGGAGAAAATTAAGCATCTATTTGTATATTATATTAAAAAAGTTCCAAATATAAGTAAATTCGCACTGAAAAATGTATTTAAACAATAACCTTTAATTTAAATATTACAACTCCATATTGTTTTTCATCTTCTCTTGTGTAAATTGTTCTATAAACATTTATCATTTCTTCTTTTGTGGAATTTGAAAAACCTAAATCTTTTTTATCTAAATTGTTTGCCATTTCATCAAAATCTTTATAGATAAATTTATCTAAAATAATTGCTTTTATTGTTTCAATTTTTTCAGGTTCTTTATAAAAAGTGATTGTGTCGCCAACATTAAAGTTTTGTCGTTTTTCATCATTCAATCTGCCTTCGAGTGTTTTTTCTTTATTTTTTATAAGATTAAAATATGTAGGATGTAAATTTAAAGCATGAGTTTTAAAATTTGTTTTTCTTATTGTCCAATTTCTCCATATGTCATCATCATAATAAGACTGATCTTTAAAATGGGAGGCAAATTTATTCCAGAATTTTATTGCTCTTGGATTACTAAATCTAGTTGAAAATTCAAATTGACCTTCAAACAAATTAGTAATTTCAGTTGCAAACCAAATAGCATTATTATCTTTTCTGAATTTAGGACAAACATAAAATTCTGCAAAGCTATACACCATGTTCCCAAGCTCCCTAATCATAGCAAGACCTGCAATTTTGTTATCTACTAAAAAATAAAAAGGAAATCTATTTTTGGCGTCCCAATAGCAATCAAACCAATTGTAAATGGGGACACCTTTATCATCAAACTTTATATTTGGATCGAATTCAGATAATTCAATCAAATAATCATAAAAATATTTTCTCATTTCTTCCATTTTTGACAACGGAACAATCTGTATTTTTCTTACCATAATATCCACCAAACTTGTTTTATAATAAAAATATTTATAAAATTTAGCTTTTTATTTTCAAATTATAAATTTTATTTTGTTGCACAAATATTGATAAATTTTTTAAATATTCTATTTTGTTTTTGATCTACATCGACTAAAATTTCAGGATGATATTTAATTCCAATAAAAAATTTTTTATTTTTAGCTTCAACAACTTCAATTTGTCCATCATCTGAAAGCGCCACAACCGTTAATTCTTTTGGTATTTTCGTCCCAACGTAAGTATGAATGCTATTAACATCAAATCTTTCACAATTTACAAGCTTATAAAACATACTATTTTTATCTGTTACAACGCACTTGTGAGCATATTGTAAATCAGGTCTATCATGAACATCTACATTAGTTATTTTTTCTGATTTACCACCTAATGCTCTAATTATGTTATTATAACCAGCACAAATACCTAATAATGGGATATCATTGTCGTAACAATATTTAACAATAAATTCTTCATAATTATGAGAACTAATTCCACCTTGCAAAATAATTCCATCACATTTCTTAACTAAAACCAACAAATCATTTATTTCAGATTTTGTAAGTTTAATATCATCATGTTCATCTTCAAGATTAAAATTTTTTCTTAAAGTCTGTGGTAAAATTCCCATAACTAACCCACCATTTTTATTAACTGCATATCGAACATCATTGCCAACTCTTTGCCAAGACCAATTATAAAATTCCTTTATTGTGATATTTTTAGCAACAATTCCTATTAATGGTTTATTCATACTAATCCTCCAACCCTATTAAATAATCAGCAGAGCAACTGAAAAATTTGCAAAGAATAACAATGCTGTCAATACTCGGAATTCTTAAATTCTTTTCCCAACGATTGATACAAGCAGTGCTTATTCCTGTTTGTTTTGATAGTTCATATTGAGAAAGTTTTTTCTCTTCTCTTAAATCTTTTAATCTTTCTGCAAACTTTTTCATATTAAAACTCCTCGTACATAAAAGTATATAACAAATAATAAAAAAATGTTAAGTTTTTACCAAATGGTAAAGCGTATAAATAAAAAAGACTTTTAGAATAATTAGAAAAATATGTTGTAAAACCTTATATTAAAAATAAGCTTTTAAAAATTATAAAGTTATATAAAAAGCCCCCATTAAGTTAAGATTGCTCACAATTGGCGGAGAGATAGGGATTCGAACCCCAGGATGCTTTCACATCAACGGTTTTCAAGTCTTGTAAGTTGTAGATTAACAAAGATTATCTATGATTATTTAAAACCGCTATTTATCCCTAAAATAAAGGAAAAACTGCCATTTTATTTCTGGAATGGCTATTGGTTTTGATATAATGTGTGCTGAAATCGTATTAGAATTTAAAAAGAAATATAAGAATATAATATTGGAATGTGCGGTGCCTTGCAAAGGACAAGAAAGCAAATGGATAGAAAAAGAACAAATAAGATACAGAAGAATTTTGAAACAAGCAGACAAAATACGTTGTATTTATAACAAGTATGTTGACGGTTGTATGAAAGAACGAAATCAGTATATGATAAACAATTCTTCGCTTGTCATCGCTTTATTTAATGGCCAATGGGGCGGAACAAAACACACAATAGAATATGCCAAATCGCAGGGAGTTGAAGTAATTACTATTAATCCCGTTGATAATATATAATGAATAAACAACAGGTTTCAAGAAACTAATAAGTCTCAACTAACAATATAAAGATTTTTACTTAAATAAACAAAAAGTCAACATATTTTATGCTGACTTTTATAATGAAAGTTCTGGCTCTGCCAAATCTCTTTCTGCGTTTATCATATTTTGTAAATCTTTTGGGTAAACATCAATAACCTTACCACAGCATGGGTGAAAATCCCTATTACTATATACAAGCCAAATAACATTTATTCCTTTTAAATCTTCTTTTGGCATAGTTCCCGGACAAGGCTCGCCGTCTGTGAAAACAATTTTATTCACTTCACGCTTTTTAGAAAATGAGCGAACTGCCAAGTCCCAATCTTCCGTCCAAGCAGAATTTCCACGTGCTTGTGACGGGATTTTAAAATTGTCAATATCTCTATTAGATTTGATTTCGACCATACCCCAAAATTTTTCATTAAAGCAACCAACTTTTAATTTGGACTCTTTAAGAATAGGTTTAAGTTGCCTTAAAAATGCTTTTACCATTTCAAGAGAAACTGAGCCAGAAACATCAATCATAACTTCGGTTTCAGCTTCATCTTCAACATCATTTTCTTCAAGTCTGTATGCATAGTTATTTTCTGCAATCGACCTGCGTTGTGACCAAATCGTTTCTGTTTTTTCAACTTCTCGCCTTAAAAGCAATTTCCAATCAAGTATAGGTTTTGCCTCTCCAACTTCGCCAAATTCAATATTGCCATTTTCGGATTTTTTTAATTCTTGGTCACGCATTCTTTCCATATTTCGCCTTGCACGCTCGCGTCTTTCCTCGCGATTTTCTTGAAACTCAGTTTTTTCATCAAATTGCGCCTTATCAAATTCAGGAATTTGAGCATTAGGGTCTAACTTACTATTTTCTGCAACTTGGCTCGACTGTCCATTTTGTTCAGCTTTGTTCATTTGTTTATTGCCTTGTTTTTTGCTTTCTTCAAATGCTTTTTCCCAAAGGCTGTGGTCATCAGCGAATTGTTCACCACTATCAGCACCTTGCTCTTGATTATCTTGGCTTTTTGGTTGTCCGTCAAAACTATCTTGGCCATTCTTTTCTTGACTTTCTTCACCACTTTGAGCATTGCCTTGACCGTTTTGTTTATCTTGTTTTTCGTCACCATTTTGACTTTGATTTTGTCCATTCTTAGATTGCTGTTGCTGCTCGGCTTGTTTTTCTTTTAAAAGCTTATCATAAAATTCTTCAGCACTATAATTCAAGGCTTCTGGCATATTGACATATCCATTCTTTATTTTAAATCCATCTCGCTCTAAATTTGCATTGATTATGGCATCAGTTGCAATATTCCAAAGTTCTTGATCTCGTTGTTGACCGTTTCTATCCATAATTCTATACATGTGCTCAAATTTCACATGCATAAGTTCATGTGCAATGATGAAAAGTTTGTCATCATCACTTAGACTTGCAAGATAATCGGGGTCGAAATAAATATTTTTTCCGTCAGTTGCTGCAGTATGGTATTTTAAATCTGTTCTGTATTCCAAATTAGCACCAGCAATTTGTGCACCAAAGCGAGGATACCTTGCAATCATCAATCTTTTGACATCTTGCAAAAGTTTTCTGTCATGTTCCATAGAGCACCCCTAAAAAGCCACAACCGCAAAATGATATAGGTCTTGAGATATATTCTTTAAAGTAGACCTATCTTTCACTGTAAAAACTATAATACAATTCTTTGGAAGATAGTATCCATTTAGTTCTCTATCTTTAACAAGACTAACATATCTATTTTGTTGTTCAGTCGAAATTTCGTCAATTCCTTTAATTACAAAATAACATAATTTATTTTTTTTGCATTTTTCATCAATCTTGTCTGCAAATGGCGGAATGCTTCCTGTGAGAAGAAATTTGTCACTTACTTTTGCTTTCATAGAAACAATTGGAGATAACTTTTCACTATCTACATTTTCAATTATAACACAAGTAGCATTTGAATTACGCTGCAGGTCTATTAATTCTTTTATCATTTAATCAGCCCTCCTTCATCTTCAAGCTGCATAGCCGAGATTTCCCTTAACTCTGCTATTTTTTCCATACGCTTCTCATCATTACCAGCCCAATAGATGTCATAAACAGACAAATATTCTGGATCGCAATGTTTGCGTATAAATTCGCGACAAACGCCAACCTGTTCAGGAGTTGCATTTAAAAGGCCCGCCATAGTTGCAAATTTTTCGTTAATATCTGTTGGAAGGTCTGCTTGAGTGTATCTCTTTTCAACTATTTCTTCTGGCGTCAAGGTAGGATGATTATAAAAATCAAAAAATTCCTCCGCCCATTCTTCACGCAGTTTTGAGCCAATTGAAGCTTTAAGTAGCGCCTCAACATCTTTTCCTACGAATTTACCATTTTTTAAATCTTCTTCAAAAGCATAAAGAGTTCTTGAGATGGATTCCCAACCACGCGGATCATTTGTTCTTCCACGACAACCATTTCGGTCAAGATGACTTTCTCCAACTTCTGGTTCTTCGTAGAAATATCCCATATCTTCTATTTCTTCACTACGTCGATTTTCTTGATATTTTGAGAAAATATATCCAATAACTGAAGGGTGTATTTTAGAAGGAATTGCAAACTCATATATCCATTCGCCAACCTTTGGCTCCATATCTAAAATGTGGTCAAATCTCTTTTCAAGAGGTTCTACCAGATCTTCGGCAACATTAGAATATTTTTTCTGGTTTCCCGTTGCAACCACGACAGTATTTGCAGGGAGTTTTAGCCCTTTCCCCGTTTCAACAAGTTTGTTAAGAACGAGAGTGTAAACGAGTGATTGAACAGCAGGTTTAACGTTCAAAAGTTCATCAAGCATAATAACAACTTTGCCCTTTGCTGTTTTTGAACGCTCGTAAATTGTGTCGGCAAGGTCATAAAGATTTTGAATGTTCTCTTGAATAAGTTTTCGCTCATCATCTGTTGCACAAGCCATAAGTGCTTGTTTTGCAAAATCTGGCGGAATAGATTGTCCCGTTTGTAAGTTCATAGAGCCCACAACCTTTTCAGGGAACATATTGTTTGTAAGTTTTATATAAATTAAATCTGGATATAACTTTTTAATTCTTTCTGTTTTACCAATTCCAGAAGGACCGCGGAGAAGCACAGATTGCCCAGCGTCTATCCAACTTTTAATCATTTCAGTGTCCGTCATTCTTCTGCGAGAAGCAATAGGTGTTTTGTCTGGGTTTAATTTTTCAAGTCTTGACTTGCGAACTTGTGATTCTATTTCTACACCATTTTCTTGTGTTGTAATTAGAGTTCTATCCATATCTAAATTAAATGCTTCTTGTAAAAATCCATGTGCAGAAAAATTACCACCATTAGGCGCTGTGTATTTCGTATTACCATTTGTTTTAATTCTTCTAACATCTATCCCGTTTAAAAATCCACGGATAGAACTGTTTTGCCAAAAATAAACGTTTTCACCCATTTTATCGTTTGGATAAAAAGGAATTCCGCCCATAATGGCTTCTTCAGTTCTTACATCAATATATGTTGCTCTGCCATTACCTTTTGGATTTATAGAAGTCGGCATTTCATCCCAATTTCTAATTCTCCAGGTTATCGGCTCAACTTTAATCCAAACATACCCATCTCCCGGGACTTCTTGTCCATCAGAATACCAATTACCTTTTCCAAATCTATTATTCTTTACCCTAACATATTTTTGTCCATGGTATTCGTATTCTAAATTTTCGGTAAATTTTCCCGTATTGGCATCTTCAATATGTCCAACATACTTTTTGCCTGTAGCAGAAATTTTATGTTCTTGAAACAGTTTTTCTAATTTATCAGAATTGGCTGCTTTTGTTTTTGGATATTCCCCAAACTCTATTGTGTGATAAATAACCTTTCCGTCTGTATCTTTAACATGTGCAATTTTTCCAAAATCGCGCGACGCGCTCCGCGCGGAGATAATAGATGAAAGATTAAGGTGTAAAGCAGGGCAAATGCCTAACTGGGTACTATCCACGCATTTATAAACGCGCGACCCATCTTCAGTTACATCGTCTACTGTAAACTTAGAATGGACGGAGCGCAGCCAATAGGCTGATGTTCCTTTCTTACCTGTTCTTGAAACGCCTCGCGAGAATTGAAAGGCTCCATTAGCTATTGCATAATCAGTTGGAGAAGTAATTCTTTCTTCATTGCTTAAATCTTCTATTTCATCGTCGGAATCTAGAAAAACTAGATCTTTTGTCCTAAAAGATTTATCTCCCATTCTTTGATTCTGATCTGAATTTTCTAGTTCAACTGGAATAATGAAACGGGTTAAGTCTGTTTTTGCCATACTGCAGCTCCTTTTTTCAAAAATAGTGTAGCATAAGAAACAATAAAAGTAAAGACTAATATAAAATAATTTCAATTAAAACCATATTTCGATTTTAAAATGCTATACAACTTTAAAGAGTTGGAATGACAAAGATGTGCATTAAAAGCATTCAATCTAACATTAATATAGTCATTATCAATTAGATTATTGTTTTTTAATTTTTTTAATAGTTTTATCTTTTTCTTTAATTTTGATTTTGCCTGTCCTCGTAAAAGTCTTAAAATTTTACCATTTTTCATAAGAATATTTCTAAAGCCGAGGAAATCAATGCCATTTTTCAATTGTCCTATCTGTGTTTTACTGTTTAATTTCAAATTAAGTTTTTCACTTACACACTTTTCTATCTCCTGCCTACAAAGTTTTAAATATTCTTTGTCATGATGTATTAAAATCATGTCGTCCATATAACGAACATAATACTTTACCCGTAATTTTTCCTTAATTAGTCTATCGACAACATTAAGATAAAAAAGTCCAAACCACTGACTTGTTTGATTTCCAATAGGTAATCCAATTCCGTTTTCAGAATATCTGCTTTCTAATAGCTTATCGATAAACCACATATCTTCATTGTCTAAACCAGATTTTCGTAAATACTGAGCCAATATGTTATGGTCAATGCTTTGAAAATATTTCTTAACATCACATTTTAGAAAATATCCTTGATTTGTTTTGTTCTTTTTAAAATAGTCTCGTAAAAAATTTTCCAACCTTTTAATTCCAAAGAATGTCCCTTTGCCTTTTCTACAAGCAACATTGTCATATATCAATTTTTTTTCTATTTTAGGTTGGATAATGTTTGTTCAAAAAGCCATTAAAACAACCCTATCTTTATATGATAATGCTTCGATATTTCTTTTCTTTGGATAATTGCAAAATCTAACCTTATTGAATTTATTTTAAGTGAGGTGTAATATGCGAGCAACATTAGCAGAAAAACGAAAAAAGATATACATAGTTATAACCTATAAGGATTCTCTTGGGCAAACGAAAAAGAAGTGGTTTGGCACAGGCTTAAATGCAGTCCGTGCGAACCGCAAAGAAGCCAATAGAATTAAAGAAGAAAAACTTGAAGAATTTAAACAAATCTATAAATTCGCCGACAACAAAAAATCAACAATGTTGTTTGCCGATTTTATCACGGACTGGCTTGAAAGAGTTAAGCCAAATTTACAAATCTCAACTTATTCAACTTATGCAATGCAAGTGAAAGAAATTGCTGACTATTTTAGAATTAAAAAGATTAAACTTTTAGACTTACAGCCACTTGACATAGCAAATTTCTATGCTTACTTACAAAAGCAAGGTAAATCTGTTCAAAAATGCGAGCATTTACACGTTAATATTCGTAAATGTCTGCAAAGCGCAGTTAAGGCAAACTTAATTCCATATAATCCCGCAGATAGAATTGATAGGCCTAAAAGTCCAATCCACATCTCTCAATTCTACAACAAAGAAGAACTTGAAATTGAAGAAAGTGGACGAGATAAAAAAATTACAGGAACTAAGCCAAGATATATTAGCAAAGTTAAGCACAGAGATAACAGCACAACTGTTGAATTGGACTATAAACAAACGCCCGAAAATGTAGAAGAAATTTTGGAAGAAAATCAAATCGAAAAGCCTATAAAAGAAAAATCCGTGAGAGTCTATGTGAATGTTGACACTGGATATTTAGGTACAACTAAAAGATTTAGTGACTTGGAAGATAACCATAAATTCTTAAAAGAAATCAAATCCACAGAAGAAGCAAACGACTTTATTGTTGAACTATTTTGTTCTGGTGAATATGATAAAAATGATTTAAAAGAGTATAGAAGTAGACTGTTAAAAAAGGTTAAAGAAATATGCGAAGATAGTGAAATGTAAATTATTTTTTAATAAAATGCGTCGGTTTTTGCGGTAGACAAAAATTGTCAAAAGAAACTGGTGGATTTTGACCTAAAAATAGGTGATGTCTACCAAAATGTCTACCGTGATAAATGCCCATTTTTTGCCTATTTTTGCCAAAATTTAGCATTTTTGTGCTTAAATTTTAAACTTTTAAAAAATCAATATATAGTATGCATATATGTAAAATAAATAAAAAAAGCACTATATACAGTGCTTTTGATGTGGCGGAGAGATAGGGATTCGAACCCCAGGATGCTTTCACATCAACGGTTTTCAAGACCGCCGCTTTCGACCGCTCAGCCATCTCTCCATTTGTAACTTTTTTTATTATACATTATTATTTTCAATTTTTCAACTGTTTTTTTATAATTTTTATTTTTTTTAATTTTAATATACATTAAAAAGCTCCTTATTTAAAAGGAGCTTTAAATTAGTTATTCAAAAACAACTATTACTCTTGCTTGTAAGTCAACATTACCTACAAAAGTTGTATCCATCCCTTCATAATATGATTTATATAAACATGAGTTTGAGTAAACTGATTCCTCTTTTATATTTTTTATAACTAAATCATCTCTTTCTGTTATCTTTTGTGCTTTTATTTTAGCATCTTCAAGTGCTTTTATTAAAACTTGATTATAATATTCTTTTTCTTCTGAAACTTTGTATTGAATATTTCTAATTCCAGTTATACCACTTTCTGTCAACTTGCTAATTATATTTTGTAAATTTTCCAAATCATCTACATTAAAAGAAAATGTTGTTATTGAATAATATCCTATCAAGCTTTTACCTTGTGAATAATCATAACTAGGATAAGAAGAAAAACTTTCGAAAGTAATATTTTCTTTATTTATTTGTAACTGAGCTAATGCAGACATAGCATTTTCAAAAGCTGAAAAATTTTCATCTTTTGATTTTTTAATATCTATATTAAGTGTTTCAATTTCGCACCAAACACAAGCTTTGTCTGGTTTTACAGACAAACTTGCATTCCCAATAACACAAATTCTCTTAATATCTGTATTTTCATCACTTACGTATTCTACTATTTCTTCTGCTTTTGAAAAATTTTGACAAGGAACTTTTTCAATACCCGAAATTAAAGTACCACAAAGCAATAACAAAAATATCATAAAAAACAAAACTGATTTTTTCATCATAAACCTCCTTAAATTAAAATGTATCAAAAATAAAAAAATATTAAACATTCTTTTTTTTTACAAAAAAAGTATAATTGTCACAATAAATACCAAATTACGCGTTTATTATTATTTCCAAATTTTATTATTGCATATAATAAAACACATATCTCAACAAAATCTAATATTGCATTTGTAAAAGTAAAATTTAAAATATTGTAAATAACAATAATTATGTTTGGAAGAACCATTAGTTTTCTAGTAAAAGAAATATTTTTTACAAACATGGCTATATTAAATAACTCATAAGCAATAATTGCAAGAATATCTATATTATTTTGAAACAACAAAATGCCGGAATAAAGATATAAAAACGCAAACATCAAATATAATAAAAATGGTGGATTTATATTTTTCTTTTCTAGCAAAAACAAAATAGTAACTCTAAATGTTGAAATAATTGTGTTTATCCCTCCAACAAAAACATTTAGGCACAAAAAAGATGCAGAATAGAAAACATTTGCAATAATTTGATAAGAAAGAAATGATTTTTTATTATTAAAATAATAAGAAAAGCATACAAGCACTAGTGCTATCAGCCCAAAAATTTGTGATAAAATAAAAGAAAATGACATATATGCCTCAAACACTTTCTAAAACAATATATGTCATTTAATATAAATATTTACAGTTTAAATAAATCGGTCATTATTTGTGACTAACGATTTCATTTTCTCCTCGTTCAAATAATGATAAAAAGCAGAAAGTGGTAAAAATGCAAGATTAAGTTCTTCATGACTAAACTGATTTAGTTGGGGCAAAATGTCTTTTAATTTATTTTTACAATAATTTTCATAATCTCGATTTGTACCAACGAATTTAAAATAAGAAAGGACATTTTCGTTTAAATCGTCAAATTTAATTTTGGATAATATTTTTTGGCAAATTAAAAATTCATGGCTGGATAAAATATCATTTACTTGAATTTCATCCCCTATTTTAAGCAACTTTGCTTTTTCAATATTTAATTTTAGAGAATTATCTGCATTATCAATTTCAAAAGTTTCTTTTAAAAAATATCCTAAAGATTGTATAAAATCATTAGAATATTTATACATAAAATAAGAAACGCAATTGTCGTTAGATTTAGTGCAAATAAAATTTTTCTTTAAATATAAATTTCTTGCATCAAGATTTTTAGCATCAACTACTAAATAATAATTACCATAACCATTTTTTGTAGCATATTGCTGAACTTTATCTAATAATAAAGATCCTACGCCCTTTTTTCTATATGCAGCATCTACAAATACTAAACTTATATACAACTGATCACATTCATCTTCTAGAGAGGCAAATCCTATCATATTCCCAAAATTATCATAAGCCCCGATGACTACTTTTCCATCGCTAAAATCTATATATTCGTTTTCATCAAAAATATAAGCATATTCACAATCTTCAAGCAAATTTCTAAAACATCTTCGATCTTCTTCAGACATGTATTCTACATTTGTTAAAATTTTAGTTCTATACATTTTTATTCGTCCTTCACTTTACAAAATATTTTGTTTGTAAAGTCTTTATATATTCTCCAGTTTTGTCATTTGTAATTAAATTAGGTAAAACATTTACCCCATGTTTACCACCTTTAACAGCCTCTATAATGACAAGAATGATTTTCCCCTTGCCATTTTCAGTAAAAAACATCCTCTTAGGTTCCAAATTACTCTCTACTAACATGTGAATCAGTTCACATGCCCTAGTAGCCGAATAAACTACATAAAATTTCCCACCAAATTTTAAAAGATTAAATGCTGTTTTACACAAATCATCAATAGGTAAATTATGATCGTGTCTAGCGTTATTTCTGATTGAATTAACAGATTTAAAATCACTGGTCATATATGGAGGATTAGAAAAGACAACATCAAAAGCTTCCTTTTCAAAATATTGATTATAATTTCTAACATCATCATTAATTATTGAAACTTTTTCCTCTAATTTATTAATCAAAATATTTTTTTCTGCAAGTCTAGCCATTTCACCTTGTAATTCAAAAGCATAAATGTTTTGAAAAGAGGTTTTAGCACTTAAAAGAACAGGTATTACTCCACAACCAGTTCCTATTTCAACACATTTATCATTATTCTTTAAACTGATAAAATTTGCTAAAATTACAGAATCTGATGTAAAAGTATAATAATTTTTATTTTGTATAATTTTTAATCCTTTACATTGTAAATCCTCAATTCTTTCTCCGTCTTCAAGATTAATTTTCATTTTCACTCCTTATTAATAATCTTTATTTCATTAATTGGATAATCAATAATTTCGCTAGTTGTTTCTGTTTGAAACTTTACAGAAACAATTTTTTTAAGTATATCATTATATACGACTTTTCCTTCACCATCTTTAGTAACAACTTTACTATTTACTTTAGGCATTTCCTTCAAAGTATCAACATAATACTGGTTTTCATATGCCAAACAGCAAAGCATTTTTCCACATAACCCACTAATAGAATTTGGATTTAAACTTAACCCTTGATTTTTTGCCATCTTAATAGAAATATGGTCATTGATACCAAATCCTTTATGGCAACAACATATTTGTCCACAAGGACCAAATCCTCCTAAAATTCTTGTAGCATCTCTAGGCCCAATTTGTCTAAGTTCTATTCTAACTTTATACTTTTCCGCCAAAACCTTAACCAAATCACGAAAATCCACCCTATCTTCAGAAGTGAAATTAATAGTAAGGCGGGAAAAATTATAATTAGACTCTACCGAAATAACTTTCATTGGCAAATTTTCTTTACGAATTAAATCTCTAACTTCTGGTAATAATTTTTGTGCTTTTAAATAATTAGATTCCCCTTCCTCAATTTCTTTTTCATTAGCAATTTTAATAACGTTTTTAAGAGGCTCTGAAAGTGTAGAAGCATCAACCATTTCTGCTTCATTTACAATTGTAACAATATCTTTTCCTTTTTCGGTTTCAACTATAACTTTATCGTTAAGATGCAAGTTTAAACCATTAGGGCTAAAATAATAACCATGATTTCCTCCCCTAAATTTAGCTGTAACAACTTCTATCTGCATAAATATTTAACCTCCAAAATATCAAGTAATAAATTTTCAATAACTATTGAAAAATTAGTATTAAAATTTAAAGTTTTACTTGTATTATCTAGCAATTTTTGTATTTCACATATGGATTTAATTGTATAAGATTCGCATTTATCTTCCAAAAATGAAGAATATTGAGTTAAATGAATCAAATTTTTTTCCCCCGTTTTAAGAATTAATAAATCTTCTAAAATCAAAAGCAAAATTTCTATAATCAAATTTATATGTTCTTTATAGGCTGAAACTTGCTTGGAATAATTTAAAATCTGTTTGCTGTTATCCATTTTAGTTAAAATAGATAAAGAGAGATTAAAAATCTGTTCAAAGTTTTGCGTATTATCTAAATTTATAGCTTTCGCAACATAGCCATCACTAATTGCCGAAATAGTTAAGGACTGATTTTTATTAAGCAAAAGTTCTTCAATTTTATTTGTAGGTAATTTCCCAAGTTCTTTTTTATAACACCTTGATCTAATGGTCGGAAGAACAAGATTTAAATTTTGACAAGTTAAAATAAATATAACACCTTTAGGTGGTTCTTCCAAAATTTTAAGTAATTTATTCTGAGCAGCTTCCATTGAATTATCAATATTACGAATAATAAAAATCTTTTTATCCGCTGAAATTGGTTTAACAAAACTTTCAAAAGTTATTTCTTCACTATCTGATACTAAAAGTTTTTCTTTTGTAGGATAAATTTTCACATCAGGATGAGTCCCCGCCTGTAACTTTTTAAAATGATCATTTTTTTCGAAAACTCCATCATTAACAAACGAAATTGATAACAACTTTGCAAAATTAAAAGCATAGTCGCCATCTCTACAAATTAATAATAAAGATTTAGGCGCTTTTGAAAGCTTAATCTCATCACATAACAAATTAAAATCTTTAGATTCAGCAATTACATCTTCTAATGTCATGAAATAATAATAACATAAATTTAATTTAAAGTAAAATAATATTTTGTTTAAAGAAAAATTATAAAAAAAATAAAAAGCCTTATAATTTAAGCCTTTTTATTTTCTATATTTCATTTTTAAAAAATATTTTTCTAAAAATTTGTAAAATTCTCCTATTAACAACATACTTGCAGAAAGCCCTAAAACAATTCCCCATTGCATACCATTTAAATTAGTTAAACCCAATATATTTCCCAAAGGAGTTAACTCTAATAATGCAGATAAACCAAAACAAAAACCAATCGCTAACAAAAAGAATTTATTTTTAAAAGGTTTTGATTTTATAAAATAAGCATTAGTTCTCATAGACGCAAGATAAAACATTTGAACTATGTTTAATGTATAGAACCCCATGCTCATAGCTACAGCTTCGCTAAAAAACTCTACTCCTATTACATAACTAGCGACAACTAATAAAGTTTGACAAAGTCCCAAAATTGCTATCGAAAATCCTACGCCGTTAGAAAATAATGATTTTTTCTTATCTCGAGGAGGAACAGACATCAAATCATTTTCTGGGATTTCTAATCCTAGAGCAATAGCAGGAAAAGAATCGGTAATTAAATTAACAAACAAAATTTGAACAGGCAACAAAAATACCAAATGAGGATAAATAATTGTAATAATAAAAAGAGAAAATAATTCTGCCATGTTAGCCGAGAAAAGAAATTTAACAGTTTTTTGAATATTTTGATATATTTTTCGACCTTCTTCAACTGCTATGACAATAGTTGCAAAATTGTCATCAGTAACAATTATATCACTAACTTGTTTTGCAACATCAGTTCCGCTTTTCCCCATGCCAATTCCAATATCGGCTTTTTTAATACTAGGGGCATCATTTACTCCATCTCCAGTCATGGCGACAACGTGCCCTTTTTTCTTAAAGGCGGAAACTATTCTTACCTTATCTTCAGGAGAAACTCTAGCAAATATTGAATAATTTTCAATTTTTTCAAAAAGTTCTTCGTCACTCATTTTCGCCATTTCTTCTCCTGTTATAACAGAAGAGGCATTTTTTGCAAGTCCAACTTCTTTAGCTATTGCCAATGCGGTTTGACTATAATCTCCAGTAATCATTACTGGTCTCATTCCAGCAAGTTTACATTTTTTTACAGCATCTTTAATTTCTTCTCTAGGCGGATCAATCATTCCAATAAGGCCTATAAAGATAAGATCTTTTTCATTCAACATTTTATCTTTTTCAACTTCGTTATAAGCAAAGGCAAGGACCCTCAATGCTTTTGTCGTCATAAAATCATTTGCATTTAATATAATTTTCTTTTCTTTTTCATCTAAAGGAATAACCTTCCCCTCTTTCAAGATTCTATTACATTTAGATAAAATTTTGTCTAAAGCACCTTTACAATAAATAAAATTATCTTTTTCTCCCTTAATTAAAACACTCATTATTTTTTTATTACTATCAAAAGGATTTTCATCTAGTCTCTTTTGGGTTGAGAATGTACTAAAATCATAACCCATCTTATAAGCAAAATTAACAAGAGCTTTTTCTGTTGGATCACCTATTTGATCATTTAGGGAAGAATCATTACATAAAACAGAACAATCTAATAGCTTTTCAAACTCTAAATCTTTAACAAATCTTTTTTCTATAACTTTACCATTATACATAACAGAAGTTACAGACATTTTATTTTGAGTAATTGTTCCAGTTTTGTCAGAACAAATAACATCACAACAACCCAAGGTCTCTACTGAATGAAGACGCCTAACAATTGCTTTTTGTTTTGCAAGTTTGGCAACTCCAAAACTCATAATAATAGTAATAACTGCTGGCATACTTTCAGGAATAGCTGCAACAGCAATAGCCACTGAAGTCAAAAAAGCGTCCATAATATTAGAAGGATCAATTATTAATTCAATAATAAAAGTAATAATAGCAACTGCAAGTACTAAATAAGTTAGAACTTTTCCAACATCTTTAATACTTTTTTGTAATGGAGCCATTTCTTTTTGACTATCTTTTATAGCACTAGCAATTTTGCCAAATTCAGTATCATTTCCAATTGCAGTGACAATGCCTAATCCCCTCCCGCTAGACACAACAGTTCCTTTGTATGCCATATTTTTTCTATCTGCTAAAGGAACATTTTCTAAAGAGATTTCATCACAATGCTTTTGAACTTCTCTACTTTCCCCTGTTAAAGAAGATTCGTCGATGTATAATTTTTGAGATTCAATAAGTCTTAAATCAGCCGAAACAATATCTCCTGCACTAAGACAAACAATATCTCCAACAACCAAATCGCATGTATTAATTTTAAAAACACTCCCATTTCTAATAACTGTAGTTTGTGGTTGAACAATTTTATTCAAAGCATCAAGAGCTTTTTCAGCTTTATACTCTTGTACAACACCAAAAACAGCATTCATAATAACAATGAAAAGAATAATACATCCGTCAATTATTTCACTACCGCTTTTTTCAAAAATACCAATAAAAATAGAAATTCCACTGGCTACAAGCAAAATTATAATCATAAGATCAAAAAACTGCTCAAAAAACTTACTAACGATGCCATGCTTTTTTAAATCATCGTCAGTATCTGACCTTATTCGCTCTTTTACTTGTCCCAATGTTAACCCATTAAAATTAGAGTTTAACTCAGTCAAAGTTTCATTTATAGATTTATTATAAAAATTCTTCACACTAATCCTTTTAAACAATAAAGAAAGATACCAAAGAAATAAGTAATAAATAAGCAATAAAATATTTAAAGTTTATTTTACTTGTAAAATTAATCATCATTTTTATACTTAACAAACCAACCACAAAAGCTATAATAAATGCTAAAATTGTGCCTAGAATATTGATACTAATAGTCTGCTTGTTAATTATTATTTCTCCAATTTCCATAATCATTGATAAAATAATGATTGGCACACTCATCAAAAACGAAAATTTAGCAACTTCTTTTTTTTCTCCTCCCTGTAATAGTCCAGCACAGATAGTTGTCCCCGAGCGAGAAATTCCTGGGAAAACCGCTAATCCTTGAGCAACACCCATAGTAATTACTGTCTTTGTTGAAAAATAAGATGTAGAAGAAAATTTCTCCCTTTTTTTGTATACAAACTCACTTACTCCTAAAAAAAATGAGCTTATTAAAAAAGCAAATGGCAAGAAAGTTCCTTCAAAAGAGGTATTAATTATTGGCATTAACACGATAACAATTAAACAAGTAGGAAATGTTGCTATACATATATCAATACTTTCTTTTGAAAAAGGATGTTTTATTATGTGCCAAATATCCTTTTTAAAAACAACAATTATTGAAAGTAGTGTTGCAACATGCAAAAGTATGCTTACAAATAAAGAGTTGTCCATTCCAAATAAATTTGATAAGAGAACCAAATGACCACTAGAAGAAACCGGCAAAAACTCGCATAATCCCTGAACCAAACCTAACAAAGCTAAAGCAAAAATTTCCAAGTTTGCCCTCCCATAAATTATTATACAAACACACAATAGGTTTTATTACTAATGGAAACATTTTAAAATAAAAAGAGCGATATTAAATCACTCTTTTTAATAATTTGTAAATTTTGAATTACTTATTGTCATCAGAATTAGATTGACTTATTTGATTTATAAGATTTTCGATTTTCTTATTTATCTCTGCAAGTTCTTCTGATTTTCCAGATAATCTAGCCTCATCTGCTTGAGCCGTAAGTGTTTCAATTTCTTTTAATAAATCGTCCTTATCCTGCTTCTCTCCAATATTTTTATTTAATTCTTCATTGATTTTTGAAGAAATGTCATTTTGAGCTGTTGCAAGTTTTTCTTCTTCGGCATTTATTAAATTATCTATTTCATTTAAAGAACTTTCTTGCGTGTCATTTTTTTTAGGTCTTCCTCTCTTCTTTGGTTCTGTATTTACATTGCTTTCACCTTCGACAATTTCTTTTTTAGGTCTTCCTCTCTTCTTTGGAGTAGTATCGTCTTTGACTTCTCCATCTACAATTTTCCTAGGACGTCCTCTTTTTTTAGGCTCTGTGCTATTTTTGTCTTCATCAATAGCAACTTCTTTTCTTGGACGCCCTCTCTTTTTAGGTTCAGAAGTTTTTGCTTCATCTTCTTCTGTAACAACTTTTCTCGGACGTCCTCTCTTTTTTATCGAATTTTCAGAAATATTTTCTTGAGGAATATTATTTATATTATCTTCTTCAACTAAATTTACAGAAAGTTCTTCGGTAGGTATGAATGATCCAAATTGATCGACTTGTTCTTTTTGAATGTTCTCTAATTCTTCTTTTTCCTCATCTTTTTTCATTTCTTTAGAAGAAATAAGTTCACCATTCATATCATAAACATTTCCATTTATGTCATGAAATAATCCATTAGAGTCGTGATAAGATCCGTCTTCATAAACAAAATTGCCCTCTTCATTGTAATGCCCTTGTGGAGTTTGACCTATATCTTCTTTAAATTTAGGTTCGTTTTCTGTTAATCTTTGACGTAAAGTAGCATTTTCGTCCATTAGACGTTTAATTTGCGTTTGGACATTAATAAGATCCTCTTCATTTTTATCTCTTTGTTGAATAAGAGTTTTCTTTTCTTCTTTAACTTTAGTTTCTGCTAAATTATAAGCATTTTTCATAACTTTTTCAAAGAAAGATTGATATTCACTAACCATTCCTTTTTGAACTTCATCAAAACTCTTATCTAAAACTTTATTTAATTGTACTATTTCTTTATCTAGTTCATCTTTAGAAGATTCATATCTTAATTTTTCATTTTCGTAATCTTTCTCAAGAGATGCTTTTTTGTTTGCTTCTTTTTCTTGTTGTTGTCTTAATAATCCAACTTCTATACGTGATGTAGTAGCGGCTTGTTGTTCAATTAACTTTTGAATATTTTCTTTTGCCGCCTGAATTTTTCTTTGTAAGTCCATTTGAACATTTTCATAATTTCTACGAAGAGCATCTTTTTGTGCTTCAATTTGCGCAATTTGTGAAGTAATTGAAGTCTTTTTATTTATATACAATTCACTTTCTTTCATTGCTCTTTTAAGCAAAAGGGCTCCGTCAACACCTATATTTTCAAAATGGTAATCGACAACTTGAACATCATTTTTACTAGCATTTTCAAATTCTTCCTTCGCTTTTCTTGCACGTGCTTCGTAATATTCTCTAAGTTGAGGATTTCCCTTTTCAATCTCTTTTGCAGTAAATAGTAAGTCAAAATCAATATAAGGAACTAAGTCAGCACAAGCATTTGTTAAAAACCTAGAAAAAATGTGATATAAATGATAAATATCATCAAGATTTAAAACTCTTCTACCATTTAAGAATACTATTGCAATTGCACCTAAAACTAAAACTAAAACCATGAAGAAAAGAGAAACTGCTATAGATTGAAAAATAACGGCTTGGGAAGATTGTGAAGCAAATCCACAAAGAAGAGCAACCAATGACCATACCCCAGTAAGAATAGCAAGAGTTTTTATATTACTTTTCCAACTAGAAGTTTTTAGAGGTTTTTCTATTATATTTTCCTCCGTCATATAATTACTTGGGCCACCTTCTCTATATAATATGTATTGTTGCCAATAATAAACAAGACGTTTCGGTCCCTTTTTAATTACAGAATTAAAATCTTTTATATTTTTTTCGTCTATTTTCTTGTTTTTAAACAACCATTTATTTGCATTATCAAGACTTCTTTTTAGTCTCGCCTCGTAGGAAAACACACTTTTAATAACAAATAGTAAAATAAAAAGTGCTTCAATACCTAAAAGAATTCCCAAATAACCACCAAATCCAATATTTTCGGTAAGTTGTCCAAAAAAAGTTTTTAATGAACTATCCATTGCACAAAATAAAGAATTCATAACAAACACTCCTTTAATGATTTTAGTATAACACATTAAATAATTTTTTACTAATATTTTTTAATATTTTTTGATATTTTTTTAATATTTTTATTGTATTTTTTTGTAATAATTTATAATGTTATTTTTTAATAATTATATTATTTTTTCTAAACGAAATTAACAATATAAAAATGTTTTCTACGCTGTATAAATTTAAAATAAATTATAAAATGTCATCAATTTTAATTAATTCTGTGTTTTTTAAAGATAAAATATAAACTTCTTTAGGTTTTTTCCCAAAGGCCTTTGAAAGCGCAATACCATATAGCTCTAATTGTTTTTTATATTTATTTTTAATGATGTTTTTGTCATAAATATTAGTATATTTGTAATCGACTAAAATTCCTTCATCATCAAAACTAAAAAGATCAATAATTCCTTGTATAATAACTTCGTTTTGACTTTTAACTTGAAAAAGTTCGTCAAGAGAGATTTTCATAATGAATTCATGTTCTTTTATTATAGATTTCCCTTTACAAATTTTTTTTAAAATATTTATATTTTTTAATAAAATATTTCTATCAATTAATTCTAAATATCCTTCAGTAAAATTACTTCTGTTTTTTTCCACTTGCTGGTTTAAATCTTGCATAGAACTTATTTTATCAAAATCAAGTAGTTTAAGTGCTTCATGATATGCCAACCCTTTTTCAATTGAAACATCTCTATTGTTAGAGGAATTTAAAGTTAAATAATTACTTTCTTCATTCAAGTTTAGAATCCCTGTAACTGAATTTTTAAAATTGATTTTGCATAAATTTTTATTATTATACTCATAATCAATATAATCTAAAATTTCCGTAATATTTTTATCTTTCAATATTTTTTCTTGTTTTAAAAGATTATTGTTCTTAAAAACAATTTCTTTAACTATATTAAAGTTATAATTTTTGTTATTATGCGAATTATCATTAAAATCAAAATCTTTACCCAATGCGTATGAAATCATTGATAAATAATTATCTTTTTCTGTATCATAAATATCTTTTTCCGTTTTTGAACCAATTATAATTAGAGAATTTTGTGCACGGGTTAGCGCAACGTAAAAAATCATCAGTTCGCTTATTTTTTCTTTTTGTTTTTTTATAAGTTTTTCAGCTATAAATATAGGAGAAACCATTTTTGAATAATTAGAGAAATCATAAATGTAAGTACCAATACCAAAATTTTTATCAATTATAAAGGATTTATTATAAACCTTGTTTAATGTTTCTCCAGCCCCCGCCAATATAACCACAGGATATTCAAGTCCTTTGGTTGCATGAATTGTAGTAATTGTTATTGCATTATCACTTGTCGGCGGAGTTGAAGAAGAGACTTCAACATTTTCAAGGTAATTTATTAATGATGGTATATTAAAATTAAATGAATTTTTTATTAATTTGAAAAGTTGATTAAAATTATTCTTTTTAGATATTGCGTCGGGCAAGTTGTTTAAATATACATAGTAGCCTCTTTGATAAAATAATTTTTTCAAGGCTTCACAAATTCCAAGAGCGTCACAATCGAATTTAAAACTATCTATCATATTTAAAAATTTTAAAACTTTCATAGATTTAGAATTGATAATATTTTCATAAAAATATTTATTTTCTTCTCTTTTTAAATTCAAAAGTTCATTATAAGAAAACTGCCCTAATTGTGAAGACATAACAGAAATTAAAGAGATATCGTCTTTTAAATTAATAGTTAATTTTAAAAGACTTAAAATAATTTGAATTTGACTATCATCAAGCAAATTATCTTTAATATTAGCAAGAACATTATACCCTTTTTCTTGTAAAAATTTTGTACAATCTTTCATAAGTGATGAACGTGATCTAAAAAGAACAGCAATATCACTTTCTTGAACTTTTCTTTTTTGCCCAAGTTTTGAATCAAAAATTTCACTGTTTAATGCTTCGTCAATTCTATATGCAATATCTTTTACCTCTAATAAGTTTTTATTATTTAAAGACAATTTATCTTCCCTAACACTATAAACTTTTGGCAAATCTATGTCTTGTTCTTTTTGTTGCACACAAACATCAACTATAACAGAAGGCAAATCTGTTTTTTCAAAAGTTGCAAGTCCTTCCAATAAAGATGTTTTTTTATAATCAATATTGGAAGTTTTTTCAGTCATTAAAACAGAAAAAATTTTATTGATAAAATTTAAAATGTTTTTATCAGATCTAAAATTGCCAGTTAAAAACAGAGCATCACCATCTGAAGAGGAAGAAAATTCTTTCATGTCTTTATTCATTATTTCCATACTAGCATTTCTAAAACCATAAATTCCTTGTTTTGGATCGCCAACAGCTACAAAATGTCCTTCGTTCGCAAGAGGTTTCAGTAACCCCTCTTGTAAAGAATTTGTGTCCTGATATTCATCAATAAAAATATAATCATATTTATTTTGTAAAGAATTTAAGATATTTTTATCTTCAAGCAATTTACTAGTATATTTTTCCAAATCAGCGAAATCTAAATAATCATTTTTATTTTTTAAAGATTCATAATTTTCTATAAAATTTTTTAACATCAATAAAATATTATTGCTTAATGAATTTTCCCTAAAACGCTTTATAAAAGCATCGTTAACTTGGCGAAAATTTTCAGTAATTTCCATAATATTCTCTAAAGTTTTTTTTGCTTTAACCAATAGTTTTTTAGATTTTTCATCTATTTTATTTCTTTTCAATGACGGAACTATTTGTTTATTAAAAAAATTACAAGTTTGCCAAAAATCATCACATTGGAAACTGAATAAAGTATGTAGTTGGTTTTTAAATACCTGCCATTCCGCTGGAATTTGAGTTAAAGTAGACAAAGTATTTAACCCTTCTAATTTTAAAGAATTTATGTAAGTGATTAAATATTCTTCAGCCTTCAAAGGAAAATTGAAATTACAAAAGATGTTTTTTACTTCTTCTTCTGTCAAACTGGTCAAATAGTTAAAAATTGAGTTGACACACTCAAATATTTGTGTTTTGTTTTTTTTAAAAGAAAAATAAATGTCTTGAAAAGTTTTTTCATCTTTTTGTGCCATATCTTTAAAAGTTTTTTCGAATGCTTTTAATTTTAAATTATCACTTGTTTTTTCATCAAGAATTGTAAAGTTTTCATCAAGATTTAACTTGTTTAAATTTCTTTTTATAAGTTTTTCACAGTAAGAATCTATTGTACAAATATCACTTATAGAGATCTCATCAAGTTGCTCCAATAAAAAGGCTGACGGCTTCTGTTTTAAAATAGCTTTATATAACCTGCTTCTCATTTCACTAGCCGCAGCCTTTGTAAATGTTAAAACCAAAAGTCTTGAAAGAGGAATTTTCTTTTCACAAATTAATTTAATCAAAAATTCAATAACTACAAATGTTTTACCGCTACCTGCCGAAGCAGAAACAACAATGTTTTTTTTGTTGCTATTTAAAATTTTAATTTGTTCATTCGTTAGATGATTTTCCATTCATATCTCCTAAAAATTCAAAATTGGAAATTTTTTTCTCTTTTCTTTTACCATTTAAGTTTTCATAATTACAGATGGATCTAAAAGGACAAAAATTGCAAGAACTTTCATTAGGTTTAGGCTCTATATATCCCTCAATAATTTCATCAGTTGCTTTATCTGCAATCATTTGTGCATAATTTCCATATACTTCAAAACAATCTTTTGCTATTGCGGAACCTTTATAAATCTTGTTATCTTTATAAACATCAATTATCCGACTAGAATCATAAATTTTTAAATTACTATCAATTTTATTGATAATATTTTCATCATTTTTAATAATACCTTTTAAAATAAATTTTTCATCTTCATTTTTTAAATATTCAACTCTAGCATTAAAATAAAATAGTCCTGCAATTTCTTTATTTAACAATTTAGTAAAAATTTTTTGATAAAGAAATAATTGTAACTTATTCCCATAATACAATTCTTTCAAAATGTTTCCTGTTTTTCCTGTTTTATAATCTATTATAGTAAAATAGTTGTTTGTTTCATCAATCCTATCGGCTTTGCCAACTAATTCTATTTGATTTTTACCTATTAAAAAATTTTCCACTTTCTTTTCTAAAAGTTTAGGTCTAAAACATGAAACTTTTATTTGCTCATAGCAATCATTTAAAACAATCTTTAACTGATATTTAATATATTTTTCCAAAATGTCTTTTTCAGTGGTAGCATTAAATTTTTCTTTCAATTCGAGTTTATCAATTAAACTTAAGAAAATATTATTAATAAATTCATCTATATTTATAACAAATTTATATTTACTTTTAATAATTTCTTTAACAAAAAATTCGAGTGCTAAATGACAAATATTACCAATATCTTTAGCATCAAGTTGATAAAGTTGTTTTTCCTTTAATTCTAACCCATAAGTAGCAAAATGTTTAAAAGGACATGAAAAATATGTTTCAAGCTGTGTTACTCTTAATTTATTATTTTTAAAGAAAACATCTTTAGCATTTGATATTGAATTACTTTTATGAAATACCACATCTTTGATAGAAAAAAGTTTTTTCTCTTCATCAGAGAGATATTTGTTAAATTCTGTAACAAAATTATATCTATTCCCAATTTGCAATAAAAAAGAATTTTTATTTGAATTAACAATATTATCTTTAGTTATTCTGATAGTTCTCTGGCTAAAAATTTCATTAAGATTATCAATAAAAGTTGGCATTTCAATTTGCTTCCCTTCATCATTAATTAATTGATATGAAATAATAAGTTTGTCCGTAGCTAATGTCAATAAATTGAAAATTTTAAATCTATTTCTTCTATTAATCATTCTAATAGTTGGCTCAATTTTTTTATCTATAAAATTTAATGATATGTCATCATCATTTAATAACCCGTTGTCGTTATTATAAACAGGAAGCCCCTGTGCACCTAAAATAATGATTATTTTGTTTTCATCAAAAAATCCTTCTTGTGCATCGCTTATCATGACCGCATCGCAAAATGCTGGAACTGTAGAAACTTCACTAAATGACAAAAGAAGTTTAAGTGTTTTTAAATATTCATCAATATTAATTATAGTTTTATACTTGCTAATCAAAGAAATTGAACTCAAAATAATTTCTTTAATTTGAATATTTATTTTTTCTTCCTTAATATAATCATTATCTAAAAGTTTTTTATCAATTTTCTCATATTTAATTTGAAAATGAGAGCAAATATTTAAAATTACATCTTCGAATTCTCTTGCAGTTCTGCATTTCTCAATTTCATCAATAAATTTAGCCTCTATAAAATTAGGTTTAATATATTTTATAAATTTAAGTTTATCATCTATTGTATATTTTTGACACAACTCTATTAATGTATCATTATTTTCAAAAAATGGACTAGAAAGTAAAAATAATATACTTTCTTTACTATATCCACTTATTATTACATCAAAAAAAGATAGAATAAGCCTACTTAATAATGTATTATCTGCAGTTACCGACGAATCAATATAACAAGGAATATCAAATAAAGAAAAACAATCATTTAGTTCATCTTTATATTTATCAAATTCTCCACAGCAAACATAAATGTCCTTATAATTATATCCTTGTGTTATATAATAATAAATAAGTTTTGCTACCATTAAACATTCTTCATTAACAGAAGAATTAGATAGGGAAAAATAAAATCCTTTATTGTCAGTTTTTACTTTTTCGTAACTATACACACCTTTTATTATTGCACTTTTAACCTCAGTAGTTGATTTTTCATTATTAATTACGGAAATATTACAACCAACATCTTTTGAAAGAACAGTTAACTTTTGTAAAATATCTTTTTCATAAATATAGTCATTTCCCAGACTTTTACTTACCGCAATAGATACACATACTTCTTTTACAATAGGCAAAAGAGATTTAATTAAATCATAACCCTCTTTAGTAAAACTATCAAATTGAGCGAAATAAATAATAGTATTTTGTAATTCTTTGTATTCTTTTATACTTTCTGTAACAAGTTTTAATCTCTTATTGGCATCAAGATTCTCTCCAAGCATTTTTTCGTATTCATTATAAATTAAAGCGATGTCATGATATTTTTCTCCAGTCAAGTTTTGTGCCCCACTATTTAAATCTTCAGGTCTGATTTTGCTACTTTTAAGTTGTGAAATAAGTTTGTATACTTCATGACAAAACGAAATTCCCCATTTATTAAATGTAAGTAATTCACTTTTACATTCTTCTATTGCATTTTGAGTAATAAGCAAACAATCCCCTCTCGTCAAAATATCTGCTTTAATGTTAAGTTTTTTTAATAAAAAGACTGCCAAAGAAGAAAGTCCCACAACTTTAACATTAAATAATGCCTTATTGGGTAAAATATCTAACAATAATTTTTCCATTTGTAAAGAAAATCTATCTGGAACTACTACAATATGATTTATAGAAAAATCACTATTATCGATAGAATGAATCAAATCCTTTGTTGCATCTAAAGTTGTGTTTGCTAAAAATGCTTTAACTAACATGTTAATATTTTATCATACCTGAAAAGAAAATAAAAGAATTTTTAAAAAAAGAGATAAAAGTCATTATAAAAAGAGTCAAAAAAAGACAATAAATTTTTATTGTCTTTTACAAATTCTAATATTATTTACTTACTGCCTTTTGTTGTTCAATCTTGTTTAATTTTTCTTTTAACTTGCTCGCTTTGTCACATCGAGCCTGCAATAATTCTTGTTTCAAAGCCAAATTTTCTTCTTTTATTTTTAAAAAATTATTCTTTAAATCCTTAAATTCTTTTTCTTTACCGCTCATTTCTACAAGAGCCTTTCTTAAACTACTGTTGGCCTTTTCTAATTGTAACTTAAGTTTTGCATCATATTCCTCTTGTGCGTTTCTTTTAACTAGTCTAACAAGTCCCATAAATAATGCTTGCAATTCACCTTCAGTAATGGTATTTTTTTTGTTTGTAAATTTAATTATATTGTCTTTTCTTTCATATTTTGGTTTTTGTTTTGCGATGTAATTTCTATATTTATTTTGATAACGAAGCATTTTAGAAACATCACCATTCGATAAAGCTAAACATGCTTTTCTAACAGAAACACCATCACTAACCATTCTATGAATTCTTTCCATAAGTGCTTTTTCTTCAGCCTCCGAAAAGTAAGCAATTTCACTCTTTTGATGTTTAGACAAATCTATGCCTATTTTTTTAAGACGAGACACATCTTGTGCTAAATTATCAATTTCATGATAATAATAATTTCTTACACTATTAGGCTTTCTTCCATATTTTTTAGCATGACTATCAAAAGCTTCTTTAAGTGATTTGTTCTCATTTTTAAATTTTTCAACAACCATGAATAAATCTTTAACTTCTTGATTTTTCCAAATTCCTTTTTTCATCTTTCACACTCCTTGTGAAATTTATCGTCAAAAAGAAAAGTTTTTATACTATAAAAAATAATAAAAAATGTAACTTTTTATTGCTTTTTGTATAATAAATAAATCCTTGGCATAAATTATGCTATGAAAACTGTAGTAATTTATTCGCCATATAAATGTCTTATTAAAAATGAAAAAGAAGAAGTCGTTTTAGATGAAAATGAACATTTGATAATAGATAAACCATCAAAATTATTTGTATATCCACTAGGAAAGACCACTAATTATTCTTTTTTTATAGATTTAAAAAATGAAGATAATAAATTTTATAGATTAATTGAAAAGGATAACAAAACTCTTATATTTTTGCTTGATGGATTACTAACAGAAAATGTTGACTTATATTTTTTTCAATATAATAATATTAAAAGTGAAATTGAAGTTAAAAATCAATCGATTGTCTTTTCCTGCAACAATCATAAAAAAATAATAACACTGCCAGTAAAAG
This sequence comes from uncultured Clostridia bacterium, assembly GCA_944372505.1. Lineage (GTDB taxonomy): Bacteria > Bacillota > Clostridia > Christensenellales > UBA1242 > Caccovivens. Next base: position 41,410 of record CALVZK010000009.1, read on the forward strand.
TAGAAAAATATAGTTGTGGCAATTTTTATCATATAAACTACTTTCATTATACCGACCAAAATGGTGAAAATATTATAACATACAATATTAAAAACAATAATGCAAAATTATTTAAAGGAGATGAAATTGAAATTTTAGAGAATGGTTTCACAGTTAAAACAAACGAAAAAGGATTATATAAAAAAGTAAATGAAGATTATTTTGTAGATGAAGAAGGACTAAAAAGCGGAGCAAAAACATTTTCTTTGACAGATAATGTTGCGCCTAATGAATTAGCCTTATTTAACTTTATGAATGCTTTAAAAAAAGAAGATTATCAATCTGCATATGATTTATTAGACAAAACATTACAAGATAAAATTTCGCAACAAACATTGAAAGAATATTTCGGAAAAATAAGTTATTATTATGTTATAGATAATAAGACATGTTTTGCACTATCAAACAACAAAAATATGATATATACATTTTCATTAAATGAGAAATATATTACAGATATATCCGATAATAATTAAAATTTAATATCTTTAAATATTAAATCCTGCATTATCAAATAAATTAACTGCATAAATGAAATTATTAAAACAAAAAAGTTAAAATGATTATCTCAAAAATTTGTTCATAATTCACTGAAACAGATAAAGAAATTTTTTAGATGTATTTTAACAATATTTTTTGCATTATACACAAAAAAA
>CALVZK010000010.1 GCA_944372505.1 uncultured Clostridia bacterium
AGTTCTAATATTTGTTTTGCAAATGCTATAATTACACCACCTGCTAATGTCATAAATCCACTAGCTCTTTGTGATGGATCGTGTGATTTAATTGCCATACCTATTTGAACAATTCCCCATAATAACAATATAGCACCTATTGCACCTATAATCTGATACATAAAATTTTTTAAATTATTTATAACTGTTAGTGGATCATCAGTTGCAAATACTGTATTATTTCCTATCACTAATACACCTGCAACAGTTATTACTTTTAGTCCTATAGCTAATAATCTTTTTTTATTAAATTTATTCTTCATCTTCAAAAACCTCTCTTTCCGAGAGAGCTTTTTCTCATAATGTTTTTTTATTAGTTACTGTTTACTGTTTCTTGTTCCTTTAAATATTCATCTATTTCATCATCTAATAAAATTTCGTCATTTTCTATACTTTGATACTCTTTATCTTTTATATCCTTTACATTAGTATCAAAAGTAATTGTTGCAACAGAATTTTCAATTTTTCCGTGAATATACGGTTTATATCCTCCATCTTCTGTTAGTTTTATATTAGGATGTTTAAAAGTATTATACTTTTTATCTATTATTGGTCTTTCTCCACGTATGAATAACAAAGCATATTGATTGTCAAGCATTCTAACTTCATCAGGTGTCATAAGTTCTCTTCCTGCTATTTGATAATTAGTAGAATAACTACCAGAGTGTCCTGTTGATTTTCCATAAGTGTTTGTATCAATAGTTTCTTTTCCTAACAACTCACTAATATATTTATGTGTACTTTGTTCATTTCCACCTAAATATAAAAGTTCATCACAGTTTCCGTACAATGCTTTCCCATTGTTTTTCAAACAGCGTTTTTAGTTGAGCTAGATTTTGTAGTATGATACTAACAGAAATACCGTCTTGACCTCATTGTAGCTAATATCTTATCAAAATCATCAGGCAGTGAAACATTTGCAAATTCATCCATTATAAAATGAACATTTACAGGTAATGCACCTTTATATTTATGGTCTGCAACATAAAATAATTGCTGAAATAGTTGTGTATATAACATTGATACGATAAAATTAAATGATGTATCATTGTCTGGTATCAATGCAAATAATGCGACTTTCTTTTCTCCAATACTACTTAAATCTAATTCATCATACATTGTTAAGTTTGCTAAATCTTTTAAATTAAACTTTTCTAACCTAGACGCAAGTGTTACTTGTATTGATTTTAATGTTTTAGCAGAGCCTGAGTGATAACTTTTATAGTATTTTAATGCTATATGCTGTGGGTTTGTTTCTTCTATCATTTTGAATAATATATCTAATGGACTTTCATATTCGTCATCATCTTCTTTTACATCTCCTGCTCGTAGCAATTCTAATACCATATCAAAGTTTTGCTCATAGTCAGGTGCTTCATATTTTAATAGAAATATTAAAGCCATAAGTAGCATTGACGCTGCCGTGTCCCAGAATGGATCATTGCTTTGACTTCCTTTTGGTGTTGTACTTTTAAATAAGTTAGTTACAAGTTTTTGAATGTCATTATCATCTTTTAAATATGCAAATGGGTTATATCCAAAACTTAAATTCATATTGATTAAATCTAAAACTCTAACATCAAATCCATTTTTTTCTAACATATAACCCGTGTCCCTTAATATCTCTGCCTTTGGATCTAAAACAATATATGAGTTATTTGAGGCTTGCAACAAATTCGGTTTTGCATAAAATAATGTCTTGCCTGCACCACTTCCACCTATTACTAATGTGTTTAGATTTCTTCTATGCTTTTTAGCATTTAAGCCTAATCTTACATCTTGTGTTAAAATTCTATTTTCACTTTCTGGTAATTGCTTATATTTTTTATTGATTTCTTTTGTGTTACCCCATTTTGCTGAGCCGTGTTCTTTGCCTTTTCTATAATTTTTTCTTGTTGAAAAATATGCTCCTATACCTATTAAATAAGAAAGCAAAAAAATAAGAACAGTTTTTGAACTATCCTCACAAATCGTTATATTAAATGGTCTTTGCAACTTTGTTGGTAATTCATTTATAATTGTTGCAAGTCCACCATTTGTTAATGGTGCAATTATAAGTGCAAGCCATATAACTGCTATCATACCAATAATAGATATTACTATATATATTCTATTATCTTTCTTCATTTCGTACTCCTTTTCTTTTGAAAATTCCCTTTTTTTGTTTAGTTGGTGCTTTTATTACTTTTACTATAACCTTATCTATAATATCTGTTTCTACTTCCTTTTTTCTCATATTATTTTTCATATCAATTAAAGAATTTAGAATAACTGCATAAGTAGCTCTATCTAATTCCATAACTCTTTTATCATCTTCCATATAATTTCCTACCTTTCATACTCTTTATTTGTTTTTGTTCTTGTATTCATACCTAATGTTCTATCCATTCCCTCTGCAAGTATTTCAAAACATTCTGCTCCTTTTCCTAATTCTTGTTTGATTTCTTGTGGTGTCATTGCTTTTAGTTCATCTGGTATTTTTTCAAAATTAAAGTTATTTGTTGGTAGTCCATACCTTTTACTTACCATATATGAAATACTTTCATTTTTAAAAGTATTTAATTCTGATTCAGCAAAAGACAATGTATGAATACTTGCAATTTCTCTTACTAAACCTTGTATTATGCTATTTACATCTGCACTTTCTAAAACTTCTATTGTTCTGTTATTTGCATTAAAGTTTACTGCTTTATTATTTTCAACACTTGATACCACTTGAACTTCTACTGGCGACATAGATAATACAGCTTTTAATATTTGTTCTTTTGTATGTGGTAATGTATTTAATTGTCTTTTTACTCTCATATCAGATATATCATAAACTCTCTTTGGGTCATATCCCTGTGCTTCTGTTCCATCTTCTCTTGTATAAATATTTCCTTGTTCCAATATAATTATTTTATTAGGTTTTCCTGCAAAACTAATTTTTTCTTTTTTCCAAGTCTTAACATCTTTTAATTGTGTTGCTTTTGGATTTTGTGCTGTAACAAGTAAAGCATTCCCTACTGAATAAGTTGGAAATTTACTTTGCACATCTAAATAAGTTTGATATAACTTGCTATCTTCTGTTATTTTAGTTGCCATTTCATCTTGTGTTTGATATGCCCATTGTCTTTCTGAATTTTTTTCTTCTGCCCATTTATCTACATCAAATTCTTCTTTTTCTTTTTGCACATTATTTACTGCACTTTTCAAAATATCATTTATCATACTCATTATTTATTTGCTCCTTTCCTTTTTTCTATTTTTCTTTTTAGGTTGTGAATGCTTTGTTTCTTGTACTTTTTCTTCCTTTGGTGTTTCTTTGCTTTCTTCTTTTGATTTTTGTTTTTCTTCTTGCTCTTTCTTTATTGTATCTATTTTTTCTCTTATAGAAGGTTTTTCTTCTTTTTTAGTTCCTTCCATTTTTTCGTTCATTTTCAATAAACTCTCTGATTGAATTTCTTTCTCCGTATTTGAAAGATTACTGGGATTAGTATTCTCATTTTCTTCCTTAATATTTTGCTTTTTCAATAGTTTATTTATTAAATCCTCTGATGTATTTTTTTCTTGAATATCTTTTGAAATTTCAGTTTTATCTTTGTCTGTAACTATTTTTTGTAAATCTTCTTTATCCAATGCTGTTTCAATTTTTGTTTCTCCTATTGTTGTCAAATTAAATCTTTCTACCATTCTATTTACTCTTACTGCATCCTCTCCTTTTACTAAAAGGTCTATTACACCATCTTTATTTTTCAATTCACTTCTTTTGCACATTGCACTATATAAAACACCATACCTTTTAGCGTGTTTTTTAAATTCTTTATAATCTTCTTTTTTTATTGTAAATACTTTAAAATCTCCTGTGCGTTTTAGCATATTATTTATTCCTACTCGACCTTTTACTTTATCGCCTTTTGATTTACTTAATGCTACTAGCATTACTGCTAATTCTTTTGCCATACTTCCTGTTAATCTTGCTACTACTTCAAAACCGTCTAAACTTAATTTAACAACTTCTTCGGCACTATCTCCTGCTGTACTCATAGTCTTTGTCCTCCTTTCCTTTTTGTTTTTCTTCGTTTAATTCTTTGATGTTTTCTTTTATTTTAGGTACTCTTTCTTCAATTTCTCTGCACATTCTTACCTCATTTTTCAAGTATTGAATTTTCCCTGCAATTATAGAGAGTTCATTATAATTCTCCTGTTTTTCTTCTTTCTTCAGCTTGGTATTTTGATAGTATAATTTATCTCGCTTTTCTTCCAAACTGGATATTTCTTTTTGCAAAGTATTCATATATAAAGAAAGCTCTTTTGTAGTCTTTATATCCTTACTACATAAGAGCCTTGCTTCCTGTGATATTCTTTCCATTTTCTGCACATCTGCTTTTATTGAAACTGGTGTTTTTCTTCTTTTTTCTGTTTTAGGGAATATCTTTAATAAATAACAATAATATAAATATAATGCTTTTATTCCTGTTGCTTTTTTCCTATTTTTTATTTTAAAATTACTTCTATAAACTTTTTTTGAACGCATTTCTGGAAATGGAACTTTTATAGCATTTTCTGTTTTTATTCTTGTTTTTATTCTATCTATTTCATAATCATCTCCATATGCTCTTGCTATTCTAATATTTTTCTTGTAGGGTTCTTTTCTTATACTCAATTTTCCTGCCCTATAAATTAGTTCATAATCCATTGCTTTCATTAAATTTTCAAATTCCTTATAAGTATTTGACTGTGTAATTGCATAATCTATATCTTGTTTTGTTTGTGTATGATAATTAGATTTTTTCAAATATTGTTTATAGAATAATGTGTAATCAATTTTACATTTAGTTGGTTTTTCTTCTAAAACATTTAAGCCATACTCTCTGCATAAAGCATCAGATGTCTGCCTCATTAAAGCATAAGTTTCATTATTATCATAATACTTTTTACCATCTATAAATGAAACTGAATTTAGTACAAAGTGATTATGAATATGATTAGTATTCAAGTGTGTTGTAACTACTACCTGAAAACTATCTCCCCATAGTTCCTCTGCTAATTTTATTCCTATTTTATGTGCTACCTCTGGTGTAACTTCTCCCTCACAAAATGACTGAAATGCGTGATAACCTAAAATTTTATCTTCTTTATCAAATATCTTTTTTGTTTCCATCATTTCTTGTAATACTGTATCTTCACTACAATTTATTGCTGTAACATACAGCTGTTCTTCTGTTTTATAACTTGCCTTTACATACTCAACTACTCTGTGTAAATTATAATAGCTGTCTGCGTTCGTTTTCTTTTCATTTACTACATAGTCAATAACATTATCTAGTCTGCTTTGTATATCCCATATTTTTGTTGTTGCCATTATAATACCTCCAAATTATTTTAAATATTTTTCTGCTATTCGTAGCCTTAATTCATCTATTCCGTCTAGTGTCTTTTCAACTCTTTTTGTATCAAGTTGTTTTGTAAATCTACTTAACTCTTTTATTGTTTTTATATCTTTTCTAAAATGTAAAAGTTCTTTCATAATTTCATAAAATTCTTGTGGTGGCTTTTCTTTTATTGTTGCACCTGTTATCAATTTTCTAATTACTTGTACTTCTGTTTTGCCTGATAGATTACTTAAATTTTTTAGTGAATTATCTTCTTCTTCATCAAACCAGAAGTTCTTTTTTATTCTTCTTTTTCTCATAGCTTATCCTTTCATTATTTTTTATTTTAAATGGGGTTTGGGGCATTGCCCCACAATATCGAATTTTTACTAGGGAGGAAAAATTCAGTGCTTGTTAGGATTCTAACTGGTGTATAATTTCGTGTATCGGAATACAATTTCCACACCTATCACAAACAATTTCTGCATATTCTTCTGGTAAATCATCTTTAATTTCTTCTATATTTTCCTGTTCATTTTCTTCCATAAAATTTCCGTTTTCTTTTCCAATAAAGAAATTATTTTCTTTCATAAAATTTTCATAATCTTGTAAATTTTCTTTGCCATTTTCATCAATAATTCTTTCTACTTTAAAAGATAATTTTTTATTATCTTTTGTTTCTTCTATAAAAAATTTTCTATCATTTCTAACTGCATTTTTTAGTAATTCAATTAGTGCCTCTAAATGATTTTCTGCAAAAATTTCTACTTCTGTTTCTTTTGATTTTTTTATCATAAATTTATATTTTTTCATAACTATCTTGTCCTTTCTTTTTCAAATTTTTTAATACCTGTTTTTAAACAAAGGTATTCGTTTACATCTTTTCCAAATGGTATTGTGTCGTCAAAAATTTTATATTTTTCACTCAATACCTTCTGAAAAAAACTGCTTGCATTTCTTCCTGCTAAATCTCTATCTAAATGCAAATGAATTTCGTTTACATTTGGATTTTTTTCCAAAAATTCTGTTAATGAAACTGGAATTTTTGTCTTTTCTACATCATATTTTGAGGAATAAATACCTCCTAATGATAATAAATTTTCTGCTCTCCAATTTTTATTCTCTAAATGTAAAAGAGTAGCATAAGATAATAAATCTATACTACTCTCAAATAAGTGAACTATATTATTTTCTTTATCTGCTTTTATCTTAAAAGAATATCTTTTGTTACTTCCAGTTGCCTCTCTCATAAATCTTTCTTGATTAGTTGCTCTGCAAAAAGCATAACTTGGAATATTATCATTATTGTAGCCAATAAACACTACATTGTTTGTTTTTTCTTCTTGATAAAGTAATTTATTTTCAACACAATAATTTATAATGTCTTTATCAATTCCTCGTGATAATAAATAATTTATTGCTCTATCATTATTTACTGCCTTTATTGGTATTTTTAAATGCTTTTCTTTATCTTTTTCTTGTTGTTTATATCGAATTGGTGCTTGTATTTTTATATTTCCTAATACTGTTTGAACTGCATTTATAAATGTATAATTTCTAACTTTTATTAAATAATCTATTGCACTTTTTCCACCTACCCCTTTTGTAAACCAATACCATAAGCCATTGCTTATTTTTAAGCTATCGTGTGATTTTGTTGTATATGTATTTCTGCATACTTCTACTAACTCGTATGGCTCATAATTTTTTAAATAAGTAAGTAGGTCTACTTGTCTTGCCTCTGCAACTAATTCTGGTGGTATATATGGCATTTCTTTACACCTACCTTTCTCTTTCATTTTTATTTTTTCTTCTTATAACTTCATCTCTATATTCACTAAATTCTGCACCTTTGTAATCATTTTCGTCTAAAATGTATTCTTCATTTCTATATCTTTCTTTTGCTATATCTATTGCCTCATCTAATGAATTTGCTTTTATTTTTACAACTTTTTGTAAAGTTTCTTCTATTTCAATATTATAAGTTTTCTGCATATTCTTACCTCACTTCCCTATTTTTATTTTTTTGATAATCTAGTAATGCCATTTTTGTTATTTTCTCATCAACTCTATCTTCTAATTGTCCCCATATATTGCCATCTAAATTTTCCCAATAATCATATAATTTGCCTAAAACATTATCTGTTTTTAATAATACTTTCATTTCTTGTCTACCTAACATTGAACTGTCTAAAATATCTCTTATTTGTTCTTTAAAATTTATTTCATAAGCTTCATTTATGATTTGTTCTGGTGTATAATTTTTTATTAAATTTTGCTTATAATTATATAATTCTTGGTCTATTTTTTTCATTAAAATATCTTTTAATTCATCATAATTCATATTTGTTGCACTCCTTTCTAATCGTTATATGGTAATCTATTTTTCTCCATATAACTCTTATATAAATCTTCTGAATTATAATAAGTTTTTTCTTGTGAATAATATTCATTATTAGGATCAGCATATTTTTTCATTGTTTCTTTTTGTATTCGATTTATCTTTTTTTCTTGTTGAATTTTCTTATAATTTTCAATTTCTAACTCTTGTAGTTCTAACTGTAATCTTGCTGATTCGTTTTTATATTTTCTTACTTCTAATTTTTTCTTTTTATATTTTAGTTCGAGTTCTTCTAATTCTTTATTTGCATTAGCAATTTTTACATTTATCTTTCCTATTTTTTCTGTTATCTCTGCTCTCTGCATAATTATCACTTCCTTTCAATTTCAGGCAATAAAAAAGAAGCTGATGTTACTCAACTTCCAGTTTGTTTTTATTATTTAATTATCTCTATAACTTGTAATTTTTAATGCTTTCTTGTTTTTAATTTATCAATAATATAAAAAATAATATCTAAAAATATTCCAAGCATTATACCAAATACAATCTCTTCATTCTTTTCTCCCTGTGCTATTTTTAATATCCTACATAAAAATACTGCAATAATTGGAATAACTATATAAAATAAATATTTTAAATATTTTTTCATAAATACTCCTTCCTACAAATTACTATTTTGTTGTCTTGTATATTTCATATAATTTTAAAATCAAATCTTTTATTATTGATGTATCATAATTTCCTGCCTCGACTTTTTCTTTTATATTTACCAAAGAATTTATTGTAACACCTAAAATATCTTTTTCTACTTTCATTTTAGGTTTTACTTTGCACATTGCCTCATTTATAATATCTACATATTTTCCCTCTTTCAATGATTCAGTCCTAAAATCATTTAGTGCATAAAGTATAATTCTTCGTTCATCGTCAGTTAGTTTTATTTTCTTTTTTATACCCAACATTATAATTATCTCCATTATTTACTACTATTTGAATTATAACACAAATATTTATAAAATAATATAGAAGATACTAATTTTTTAATATCTTCTATGTAAATTATAGTAATCCCATTTGTTTTAAAAATATAAACATTTCTCTTGCACCTAATTTAAAAGTTTCTGTTGTTTCTAATGTTTCCATATCTCCTTCTATTTCAAAAATGTCTAATACAGCATTCAATTCAACATCTGTTAATTCAACAGGTTCTCTATCTTCTAAAAATGTTCGTACATTAGGATTTTCTGATTTTATTTTTTCTCTTTTGGTTATAAATTCTTTATAATCTTTGTTTCTTTTTAACAATTTCATTCTATTTGTGTTCATATAATCCCAAAAGTCGTCTGAATACTCATCAAAAAATATTGAATTTTCTTCTTTATCATCATCTTTTATTTGGTCTTTTATTATATTTTTTAATTCTATACCATCATACATTCCTAATTTGTAATACATTTTGTTCCAGAAATCATCATCTGCATTTGTATTTAATTCATATTTGTTAACTAATCTTAACAGTTCATTTTGTTTGTCTGTGTCTGTAACATACTCTTTAATCTTTTTTGTTAATTCTTCATCAGTATTTACTGCCTTTAATTCTTTGTTTTGTTCTTTCATTTTTTTTAAGATATTATCTGCAAACCTATCTCCTCTTTCATTATAAAGTTCATCTAATATAGACCACTTTAAAAATTTTTCTACTTCCATTTTCATTACCTCCTATTGTTCTTATTTTAGAACAATATCTTTAATAATGAAAATGTGTAAAAAATTTATTTTTCTCTATTTTGTAGATTTGACATCATCTTGCATATTCTCTTACTTTTTCATTAGAGTATTCTTCAAGTTCTTCCTGCTCATCATCAATATCTATAACTTCTCTTTCTTTTGTATCTCCTATTTTTAGCAATTTATTTACTTCTTTTAATCTTGCCAAACTTTCTTGCAATTCTTGTTCTTGTGCAAATGGTACAGATAAATTTTCTTTTGCATTTTTGCATTGTAATTCTAAATTCTGCAATTTTTGTGTTGTACTTTCTAATTGTTTATCCATTGATTCTAACGCATTATTTATACGAGTTATTACACCTACTTTATCAGTTCCAAGTACAGCTCTATAAGTCTGCTTATTTTTTAATGCTATTTGAAATATTTTTGATAAACTATTAAATTCTAAATACATTTTAAAGCCTCTATATTCTCCTATATATATTCCTTTTAAATCAGTAACATTTTTTCGTAATTCTAATATTTTTTCTCCTGCTTTTGCTCTTTCGTTATATACTTGATTATCTAATACCATTGATGAAAAATTATCTTCATTTATTTTTGTATTTTCAGTTAGTTGTTTTTTATCTTCTTTTAAATTCTCTATTGTTTCATTACACTCTTTAATTTGTTGTGGATATTTTCTTTCTATCATTTCTTCTAATTCATATTTTTGGCTCAAATAACTTTGTTTTAGCATTTTTAATTTTGTTGTTTTTGCCTCTAATTCTGTTTTCTCTTTTATATATTCATTACCTGTTGCAAGTGCTTTTATTTCGGCATAGTCTAATGCTCTTTCGTCAATATCCTCCATACTTCTTATTGGTGTTTTTGATGTCATTATCTGGCTAGTAAATGATTGTTTTTGTTCTATTAGTTGATACATATATGCGTCAAAAGTTCTTTGTGTTACATAGTTATAAATATGCACAAGTTCATTTTCATTTCCTTGCCTTAACATTCTTCCAATCCTTTGAATTAAATTAGCACTTGTCCACGGACAGTCTAAATTGTGCAATGCTATTATTTTATCTTGCACATTTGTACCTGCTCCCATTTTGAAAGTGCTACCCATTAAAACTCTTATTTCTCCACTACGCACTTTGTCAAATAGTTCTTCTTTTTTTGCCTCTGTTGTTGCTTCGTGAATGAAAGCAATTTCATTTTCTGGTATTCCTTTTTCTATTAGTTTTCTTTTCATATCTGTATAAACATCTGTAAATTCTCTTTCTTTGCATTTCCATACTCCATTTACTAATTCTAATTCATAAGGGTTATCATCTGCACCAAGTGATTTTGGTGTTGATAAATCACAAAAAACTAATTGTGTTGACCTTTTTTCTTTTGTTTTCTCCCATATATCATAAATATTTTCGACACAAACATTTACCTTGCTATTTTTGTCATCTGGTAAACTACTATTTATTAGTCTTTGGTCTAATGCTAGTTTTCTTCCCTCATTTGTGATTGCAAGCATATTATCTTCCCATACTGGAACTAATCCTGCTCTAATTGCCTCTGCTCTTTCTCCTAGCTCTGATACCATATCTATTTGTATTTGTGTTGGCTCTACTGCTATATTATGCTTTTCAGCTTGTGGTGTTGGTAAGTCCAATGTTTCTGATGTTTGAATATCTGCTATTTCACGAAACATTGTCATCAACTCTGGTATATTATTAAATTTTGAAAATCTGGTTTTTACTTTAAATTTATCTCCGTTCAGGTGCGAGTTCTATTGCTGTTACAGTTTCTCCAAATGTACTTGCCCAACTATCAAAATGTTGTAAATGATTTTTAACTAATGTACCATATTGTAAATATCTCTGCATAGTATAAAGTTCTGTCATTGAATTAGAAAGTGGTGTACCAGTTGCGAAAATAACACCTTTTCCTCCGTGTTATTTCATCCATATATTGCGTTTTCATAAACATATCAAAACTTTTTTGTGCATCTCCACTCTGAACTCCTGCTATATTTCTCATTTTGCTTTGTAAAAATAAGTTTTTATAGTAATGTGCCTCATCTACAAATAGTCTATCTACTCCGTAGTTGTTCAAATATTATTACATCATCTTTTCTATCTGCATTATTTAATTTTTCAAGTTTTGCCTCTAATGATTTCCTTGTTTTTTCTAATTGTCTTATTGTAAATTTTTCTCCACTTACCTCTTTTATTTCTTCTATTCCTTGTATTATTTCTTCTATTTGTTGCTCTAAAAAATACCTCTGCCTTTCTACTGACATAGGTATTTTTTCAAATTGACTGTGTCCCATAACAATGGCGTCAAAATCGCCAGTTGCTATCTTTGAACAAAACTTTTTTCTATTATTTGTTGAAAAATCTTTTTTAGTTGTTACAAGTATATTTGCTGACGGATATAATTGTAAAAACTCGTTTGAGAATTGCTCTATCAAATGGTTTGGTACTACAAAAAGACTTTTATTACATAATCCTAATCGTTTGCTTTCCATAGCACTAGCCACCATCTCAAATGTCTTACCTGCACCGTACTTCGTGGGCTAAAAGTGTGTTTCCTTTATAAAGTATTCTTGCAATAGCATTTAATTGATGTGGTCGTAATTTTATTTCTGGATTCATACCATAGAATTTTAAATGACTTCCGTCATATTCCCTGTTTCTTATACTATTAAATTTTTCGTTATACAATTTTACAAGTTCTTCTCGCCTATCTGCGTCTTTAAATATCCATTCTTCAAATTTCATTCTAATTTCGTCTTGTTTTGCTTGTGCTATTGCTGTTTGTTGTTTATCTATAACACTTTTTTCATCTTCTGTTCCTTCATTTATTTTTTTGTATATTTTTATATCATTTAAGTTTAATGTTGTTTCTATAATTTTATATGCACTTGCCTTTTTTACACCATAGGTCTTTGTAGCCTTTACACCTTTATCTACTGACTTTCCTGTAACATTCCATTGAGAAGTATATTCAGAATAATGTACTTTTATTTTTTGCTTATCCCAATAATCTGTGTCCAATAATTCATATATAAATTCTTCAATATATTTTTCTGGTATCCAAGTAGCACCTAGTTTAGCAACTATTTCACTTGCTTTTATATCTTCTGGTATTACTTTTTCAAGTTCTCTAACATTTATTTCAAACTCTGGATTATATTCTGCTATTCTTCTTGCTATATTCAATTTTTCTCTAACATTTCCAGAAAGATATTCATCTGATGTTACATACTTTTTTTCTTCAGGTGGTGTGTCTGGTAATCTAAATATTTGCCCTTCTAATTCTTTTACCAGTTCTTCTTCTGTTTTATCTGTAATTGATTGCATAAATTCTATATCAATTCTTGCTTTTTCTGTTAGTGAAACAATAAGAGCCTCATTTGCTGTATCTACTTTTGTTATTTCTTTTTTAGGTTTAATTGTTCTTTTTGAAAACATATCTGCTTTTCTTATAAAATTACCTTTTGAATCTAAAATTTCTAATGAGCATAGAAGATAATAACTACTATCTTCGGAAAATGCTTGATTATTTCCTCTGCTGTTAATTCTTCCATATTTTTTTACAAAGTTATCATATAACCTATTTAATCTATTTTGCTCTAATTGTATTTCAATATCAGAACTATCTTCTACTTGTAATTCTATAAGTTGTCTAACACTATCTCTTATTTCTACCATACCTTTTATACGATTTTGTTTTGTTTCTGGATAATCTTTTTCATACATTCTGCTATTTTCTCTATAATATACTTTATTGTCTATTATTGCGTAAGAATAATTTTTTACTGTTGGATCAGCTGGAATAGAATTATCTTCATCATCCAAAAGTTCGTCTAAATCATATTCCTCTATTTCAGCTTGTATATTAGATATAGCATTTGAAAGCATATAATCTAAATCACTACCTTCTATCATTTTACAAGCCGAACTTTCTCCAAATCTAGTGCTTTCCATTACCATTTGTCCCATAATCATATTAGGATTATCTACAAAATATTTGTTCATTTTTATTCCATTTTCTGCTGTATCAAGGTTTACCCAGTCCTCCTCAATGTCTGTTATTTTATCTCTTTTCTTTAAAAAGATAATATCTGATGTTACTTCTGTTCCTGCATTATTCTTAAATATATTATCTGGTAGTCTTATTGCTCCAACTAATTCTGCTCTTTGGCACAAGTATTTTCTAACACTGGTATTTTCCTTATCCATTGTTCCCTTGCTCGTTACAAAAGCAATAATTCCACCGTGGGCGAACTTTATCTAATGACTTTGCAAAGAAATAATCGTGTAATACAAATTTATTTTTATTATATCTTCTGTCATTAGGTTTGAAATCATCAAATGGCACATTTCCGACTGCCACGTCGAAGAAATTATCTGGTATATTAGTTTTTTCATACGGTTGAATTGCTATTGTTGACTTTTGATATAACTGTTGTGCAATTTTTCCAGAAATACTGTCTAATTCTACACCATACATCTGACAATTATTTAATTCTTCTGGTAACATACCAAAAAAGTTACCAATACCACACGCTGGCTCTAAAATATTTGCTTGTTTTAGCCCCATATTTTGTAATGCTTTATAAATATTTCTTATAACTACTGGTGGAGTATAATATGCTGTTACACTAGACGCTCTTGCATTTTTATATTCATCTTCTGTAAGTATTCCTTTAAGTTCTATATATTCATTTGCCCAATTTTCGTTTTTTTCTTCAAATGCTGATTTTAAGCCTCCCCAACCTACATACCTTGAAAGAATTTCTTGTTCTTCTGGAGTAGCATATCTGTTTTGTTCTTCGCATAATTTTAATACTTTTATTGCCTCAATGTTGTTTTTATATTTTTCTTTAAGTGTTCCAACACCTAAGTTATCATCTGTAATCTTGAAATTATTTCTTTCTTCAGGTGGTATTTCAGGGTGCAAGTCAAAATATTCAATGTTATTATTTTTCTTTATCTTTTGAGGAATGATATTATTTTCTTCAATTTCATTTGAATATTTTTTTCTATATTCTTTTAGTTTTTCAAAATCTTCATCATCAATTAAATCTACTTTTCCATTATCATTGTAATTAAATACTTCATTAAATAAGAAATCATAAAATTGTTTGTCCACCCACTGATTATTATAATTATCCTTTGCAATTAGCGTACCTTTATCATCAATTTTAATTTCTATATCATATATTTTGTGTTTTCTCAAAACTCTGTCTAATAAATCTATTTCTTCATTACTATTTTCTTTTTCCGTTTGTTGCTCATAATTTTGTGCTAATGCCTGTGCTAAATGTTTGAAATAATCAATTACATCTCCATTATAGAAGTCTATTTTTATTATCATATTTTTAATTTCTTCTTGTTCTTCTGGTGTTGTAGCTTTTATATTTTCAATAATATTTCCAACTTCAAAATAATGTGTGTTTTTATCTGTTTTTACCTCTAAAATTTGTCCTAAATCAATTCCTTTTTCTTCAACAAAAGTATCTAACCATTTGTCAAATAAATTTTCTTCTATATTTTCTTTTTCTTGTTCTGGTATATCTCTATCTTTCAAATAATCATTCAAAGGATTTTCAGCAATTTTTGACATTATATCTTTTATTACAACTGTTCTCTGGTCTAATGGGAATTGATTATCATACATAGTCATTTTCCCATTATCTAAACTTATAATTGTAAATTCTTGTAGTCCTAAATGTATTACATCTCCTACCATAAAACTATAAGTATCTTTATTATATTTTGGTATAGCATAATGAACGTGATTAGCTATACAATATTTTGTTATTGTATTCCAGTCTACAAAACATTCTTCTGACCTTGTAAGATAATTTCCTAGCCATAAATTCAAATTATCTTCATTTACTTTATAACCTACTCTTTTGTCATCAACGTCAAATTCTGTATAAGCATTTCCTAGAACTTGTTTTATATATTCTTTGCATTTTTCTTTATTTTCGTGATTTTCATAAATAAAATTACCAAAATCTACTTTATTTTTTTCTATATTTGGAGATTCTTCTAATATTTTTCTTATTGTTTGTTCATCAAAAAAAGAAGCATTTTCTGCCTCTTTTTCGGTTTGTATTTCTTCTAATTGTAAATTATCTCCCTTATTACTATCTGTTCTGCTGTCGCTTGAATATTGTTCATCTGTCCTACCCATTCCATTTGATTGTTCGCTTTCAATTCTTCTGTTATACCATATTTTTTCTTCATCTGTTCTACTATCTCTGCTATCCTTTTGTTCGCTATTTCCTGTATTTGTATCAAGTGGTCTGTTAGTTTGTTGCTCCCTACTAGCATTGTGTATATTCCTCTCTTGTTCTGTTTTAGGTATGCTAGCCTCATTTTCGCTAATCTTCCTAGTTCCACTTTCTTCTCTGTTTTCTCTATTATCAAGTCTGGTATTAGATAATTCCCTTTCTGACTGTAAGTTATTTTCATTTTCAACACTTCCTTTCTCATTTTCTTTATTATAAATATTTTTTCTTAACCTCTCAAATGTGTAATTTTTATTTTTTTCTTGCTTTTCTAAATTTATTACTGTCTTTGATATTTCAAGTAATATTTCTTTTGAAAAATCCCTTGTGGCTGTTCCTAATATAGACATAGTTTCAAAAGTGTTAAATTTTTCAATTTCCTTAAAACAGTCTTTTCTTATATAATCATTTACATCTAATCCACATCTTGACATTGTTAGTGCTATTGTACTATATATTAAAATTTCTAAAAAACTATTTTCTAATTCTTCTGGTTTCAATGTTTCCAATTTACTATTTGTTGTTACACTTTTTAATTCTTCCAAATAATCTTGCATATTATCAACAATATGATTATAAACTGTGGATATTATTGCTAATGGTAGGTTACTTTTATCTTCCATTGTTCCGAATCTATCTTCTAATGCCTCTATTATATCTTCTGTATATCTTTCTTCTGCTCTCCACAATTTCAGTTTTCTACCATATACATTACTATTAGTATCTGATACATCAAAAACAAATCGTAGTCCTAATTCTCCGTCTTTTTCAGTTATTAAGGCAATTCCTTTTGCACCTTTATTTACCCACCTTTTTAATTTTTTGTTCCATATAGTTGTTTCTGCACAAGCAACTGCGTCTGGCTTTTGTGCATATATCAATATTTGTTCATCAAATTTATATTTGTAATTATAACTTGCTCTTTTTAAAAACGAAATCCAGTTGTCAGCATTTCTTCCTACATCTTCTAATGTTTCTATATATAATTGTGTTATTTGTTTTTCTTTTCTTGTTAGTTTTTTTGCCAATATGTTCCCTCCTTCCGTTTTTAATTTTTTATATAAAATCTACTCTATTTCTTCGCCTAAAAATAAGAATAATGCCTTTTTATTTTTTCTTATTGCTTTTCTTAAACTAATCAATGTTTTTATATCTGTTATTGTATAATTAGGTAATTTTTCTAAATCTTCAAATTCCATAGAAAGTATTGCCTTTTCTGTATTTATTCCTATTTCAGCTAGTCTATCGACCATTTTTTGTATTTGTGCAATATTATACTTTGCCATTTCTTCACTCCTTTTTTTGTAAAAATGGTGGCCTACATTTTTTGTAGCCACCATTTTATTTTTCTAATATTATTTATTTCTATTTTTTATTTTCATAAATGCTAATGTTGAAAGTCCTAACAATGATATAACTGCAACTATTATTGCTAATGTAATATTTCTTCCATCATCTGTTTTCGGTGTTTCTATTAGCTGATTATAAAATTCTACTTCTGTCATTTTATCATTTTCTACTGTTATTGTTTGTGCCTCTGGAATTATATAATTGCTATTTAATTCACTTTTTAATTCTTCAATAGTATATTCTCCTGTTAAAACTTCATCAATTAGAATTTCTCCATTTTCATCTGTCTTGTATATAGCCTCAAATGTTTCTCCTGTTAAACTTGTTCCTGTTATTTTAAATTCTATTCCTGCTATATTATTTCCATCTGATGATACTTTTGTTATTTTTATTTTTCCTTTTTCTTTATAGTTATCAAATTTTAAATCTGTTATTTCATTTTCTTTTAATTTCACAACTTGTTTTTCATTAGATAATATATATCCTTTTTTGGTTTTTTCTTCATAAATTGTATATTGTTCGTCTATTGCAAGTCTTTTTGATGTTCCCTCTCCGTTTTCATCTGTTACTATTCTATCTACAATTTCGCCTTTTGAATTTTCTACTATAAAAGTTACACCTTCTAATGGTACTTCTGTTTCTCCATCTGTTTTAATAACTTTTATTTGTCCTTTCTTTTTCTCATTTTCAAAAGTAATAGAAGTTATTTCATCTTCTTTTAGTGTAACTTTTTGAGGTTCTTCATTTAAAACATAAGTATCTCCTGTGATTGTTTCTTTGATAAGGTATTCTTGGTCTATTGGTAGTGGTTTTGATACTGCTTTTCCGTCTTTATCTGTTACCAAAGTATCTACTAGATTATTTTCTTCATCATATATCTCAAATGTTACATCTGGAATTTTTATTTCATTGTTGTCCTTATCTACTTTTACAACTTCTACTTGTCCTTTTTTCTTCTCATTTCCAACTGTAATTGTTGTAATTTGATTTGCTTTTAATTCTACTTCTATTTGCTCATCATTTAATTTGTAATATTCATTTGTTTTTGTTTCGTGAAGATATAAGTTTTGATAATCTCTAATTGCATATCTTGATGTATATGCCTCTCCCTGTTCATCTGTTGTTACTGTTTCTAAAACATTTCCGTCTTTATCAAGGACTTCAAACTCAACTCCTGCAAGTTTTACTTCGTTATTTTCACTATCTACTTTTATTATCTTTACTCTACCTTTTTTCAACTCATTCTCTATCGTGGTTTCTGTTGTTTCATTCCATTCAACTTTAATTTCGGTATCTTCTGCTAAATTGTACCATTTTCCTGTATTCTTCTCAATTAAAGAATAATCGCCAGTCCTTAATCCTTCTATATAAATTTCTCCATCAACATTAGTTGCATAAGTTCCTATTACTTTTTCAAATTCTTTACTGTATAAATCAAAACTTACATTTCCTAATGCAATTTTGTGATTATCTTTATCAACCTTGTAAATTTTCAAATTACCTTTTTTGTGTTCATTTTCTACCTCTACTTTTGTTGTTTTGTTATATTCTACATTTACATCAAACTCTACTTTGCTCAATACATAGTCTTTATTTGTTTCTAATTCTTTTAGTACATAGTCATTTTGATATAACCCTTGAAATACTGCAATTCCATTACTATTAGTTGTTGCTCTTGCTACTTCTGTTCCATCTTTTTTATATAGTCCAAATGTTACACCTTCAATAGGTTTAAATGTTTCATCATCTGTTTTTACTATTTCTATCTTTCCTGTATTAGTTGCAACATTCATATTTGCTCTACCTGCTACATCTCCAAATGGATCATAAGTTACAAGGTAGTTTTGTGTTCCCGGAATTCTTGTTGCTCCATAGAATACTGGATAAACTTTGCATTTTGCCTTTACTGATACTGTTACATTTATATCTTTTGTTAATTGTGCTTTTGGTATCATTACCTTAAATGTTTCATTTCCTCCAAAAGTTGTTTTTTCATTTCCTGATAAATCTGTTATTTTTGCTCCGTCAGGCATTCCTGCTGTATTGATAATTGTATATTGTGAAATTTCAACTGGTGCATTTACATTATAATTTTGAGAATAATATTCTCCATCTTCATAAAATCCACCTGTTTTATTTACTTCTACATCTGTATTATATCTTGTTTGTGTTCCATTTCTTCCTATATCAACTAATCTTGCTATTGCATTTTTTATTGCAACACCTCTGCTATCTCCACCTCTATAATAGCTTTCAACGTCTGTTCCATAAATTACTGAATAAATAGCTTGTTTTGTTGCTACAAATGCGTCATATTCATTTTCTACGCCCATACTTGCTGGTGTTTGATATGGATAACCGTTAATTACTGTTCTCCATAACCTTTCATCTTCTATAACTGAATTTATATCTACTGTATAGTCTGGTGTTCCCTCAGTACCAACTCCGGGTAAATCTCTGTTTAAACAGTATGCAGGGTATTCTACCCCATTTTCTGTGTAAGTTACAAATGAAGTTATAATATAACTCCAATGGTCTTTATCCCAATACTGTAAGTGATAGCCACAATCTCCTTTATCTTTTAAGTCTGCTGATGTTATTTCTGTTGCAAAAACTGCATTTGAAAATACTGAAAAAATTGTTAATATTAGCATTATAAATGCTATACATTTTTTAACTTTAACTTTCATAATCTTAAATCCTCCTTATTTTTGACATTAAAAAAAGACACTAAAATTAGTGCCTATGTCCATATTTCTATTAAATTATAAAATGTAACATTCTGTCATTATCAATTTTCCATTAGAGTAATAATCTTCTGCATAAATCCTTATTGTTCCAAAAGAATATTTTATATTGCTTATTACTCTGCTCTCTGTAAATGTAAATTGATTTGTCAATTCTTTTATTGAACTATCAACTACTATTGTATATCCATATTTTTTCATATCTTCTGTAACATTATTTTCTATAACTGATTTTATTTTTTGAATCATAGTATCATTTCTAACATACTTTGTTTGATTTTGTACTGTATTTTCGTTTTTTTGTTGCTCTTTTTCTGTATCTTTTACTGTTTCTTCTTTACCTTGTGTTTCTTTATTTATATTGGTATTAGTATCATTTTGTTTTACATTTACACTCTTATTTTGACTAGAATTATTACTTTTGCTCGTTGCTGATTTTTCTGTATTATTTGCTTTTTCACTATTTTGTGTGTTATTTTGAACAACTTGTGCTTTCGTTATATTTTTATCTACTGTATTCTGATCAACTTTTTCAAGTTCTTGTGCAACTTCGTTTTGTGTTGTTATATTTTCTTCTTGCTGTGTATTTTCAATTATTTCATTTTCTTGTGTTAAGTTTTCAAAACTTGTAGTTTTTTCTCCCTTTTCATTTACTGCTCCATAATAACTAAAACTTGAAATCAATATAACTATAATCAATAAAATTTTCTTCATATTTCATTCCTCCCTTGTAACTTTATTTTAGTAAGTTTGGGAGGAAAAAACAAATGTGCAATTTTTATTTTTTTATTATTTTTATATTATAAATATATTCTTTTCAGTTAGTATAGAGTAAGTATTAAAGGGGGTTTGTAAGGGGGAATTTTATAAAAATACTCCCACGATTTTTGGGCATATTCCTAGCGTGACATTTCTCTTTTTCTTTCCTCCCTCTGATTATGCTCTTTTATACACTTTATGATAAATTCTTCTGTTTCCTTTTCTGTTTTTACTTCTTTTGGGAGTAATCGTTGTATTTTTTCTGCATTGATTTTTATTTTTTCTACTTGATTAGGTTTTTGTTCTCCCATTATTTCTTCTATTTTTTCAGTTGTTAATCTTCCCTCTTGACTTAACTTCTTTAAATATTTTGCCTGTGATTGCGAAGGTGTTGCGTCATTATACTGCATCCAATTTAATAATATATATTGTTCATCTTCTTTTAGATATGAGAGTTCAACAGCAGGATTAAAAGCAATTTTTTTGGTATCTACCATTTCAAGTAATATTTCTTTTATTAGATAAGTTAATCTTATATATCTATATACTGTATCTTTGCTATCTCCAAACTTTTCTCCTATTTTTTCAGCTGTGTTTTTAAACTTTGTCGCAACTTGCGATGAAGTTAAATCAGTTCTCGCTCCTTGCCTTTTTTCTGCCTCTAATCGCATTTTATAAGCAAATGCTTTCTCGCTTGGAAGTATATTCTCTCTTTGGTGGTTACTGTCTACCATAATTATAATTGCCTCGTCATCATTATAATCTCTTATAATCGTTGGTATTTCTTTTAAATTTGCTAACTTTCCTGCTAATTTTCTTCTGTGTCCTGATATAATCTCATAATGCCCATTACTTTTTGGTCTTGCTATAATTGGCTCTATTACTCCCACTTTCTTTACTCTTTCTACTAAATCTTCCATTTCTTCATCTCGCCTTACTTGGAATGGGTGATTTGGAAAGTCATCTAATTTTTCTATTGGTACTGGAATTACTTTCTCAATATTCAAGATGTCCTTTCCGTGCAACAGGCTCAAATATATCATCTATCGAAGGAAGTTTCATTTCTAGTTCGCTGTTTTTCACTTTTCAATACCTCCTTGCAAAAATTTTGATAAGCTATTGCTGGCTTACTGTTTTTATCATAAGTAAATAAACTTTGTCCTGCCATTGTTCCCTCAACTGCTTTTATGCCTTGTGGAATAATGGTATCGTAAATTTTTATTTTACTACCATAACTGTTTTGAAGTGTTTGTAATGTTGTTTTTCCAACCTTTGTTTGCATATCTGCAAGTGTAATTAAAACACCATCTATTTTTAGATTAGGGTTTATTCGCTTTCGTACCTGATTTATTGTTTGAATAAGTTGTGTCATTCCGTTTTGCTGATAAGTAATGGGCTTGTACTGGTATAATTACGCTATCACTACAAGCTAATGCGTTAAGTGTAATCATACTTAAAGACGGTCTACAATCTATAATGACATAATCATATTGTTTCTTTACTTCGTCTATATAAGTTTGCAATACATATTCCCTGCTCATAATATTTACAAGTCCAACTTCAACTGCCTCTAAATCAATATTTGACGGTACTAAATCAACACCTTCAATATGATGTATTATTGCCTCGTTTTCTTCTAGTGGTTTATTTTTTATTACCTTATCTAATACACTTCCTAATGTTTTTTCAAGTTCATCTTGATTTCGTATTCCTAAACAAGTCGTCAAATCTCCTTGTGGGTCTGCGTCTACCAATAATACTTTCTTTCCACTTTTTGATAATCCTACACCTAAATTGAGGGCTGTTGTAGTTTTACCAACACCACCGTTTTTGGTTTGCAATGGCTATTACCTTTGTCTTAGGCATTTATAATTCCTCCTTTCCTTTAAAATTAGTCATTAAAAAATGACTATGTTACTTTGCTGATATGTAAAAAGAAAAACGAATTGCATTTCTACAGCTCGTTTATCTACTATCTCTATCTTTATGCTTGTCCTTCATTTTACTTTGGTACTTTTTTAATTCCACATATAAATCATAGGTTTTATCTTCATCTAATTTATTTGTGATTTTTATTTCTCTTTGTATGATAAAGTTTTTAGTCATCTTAAATGTACCACAAGCACCTCCACCATCAAAAAAGTTATATCTTCCGTCTTTATCTTTTCCTAAATAAATTGCAGTTACATTGCTTGTCATTGAATTAGTGAGTGGCAATTCTATATTACAAAACATACCTGTTCCTAATTCTTCTAATACTTCTATTGAATTTTTTTCTTGTTCTTCCATTTTTTCATTCCTCCTTATCTTTCTTCTCTATCTTTCCTTGTTTTCTTTTTTTGTTTTGTTACTGGAAAACTCAATTCTATCGAATTTTTTTTCATTACTTGTTTAATCATTTTTTTCTGCTCTTTTGTTAATTTTTCATCTTTCAATATTCTTCCCTCCCAACAAAAAAAGACCGAACTATATAAAAAATAATTCAGTCTTTTAAATATTTTATTATATTTTATTTTTCCATTTCATAATGGCTTTTTGTTTCTCCTACCGTCTGAAAACCTAGTTTATTGTATAATGATATAGCAGGATTACTTTTAAAACATTGTAATTTTACTTTCTTATCTTTATTTTCAAATAAGATTTCTTCTAAAATTGCTTTTTCTATTCCTTTGTTTTGATATTCTAATGATATACATATATTGTTTATTTCAAAAATATCATTGTCAATATTTTTTCCATCAAAAAAACCTATTTTTTCTCCTTTTAATGTTATTATTTTTATATGCTTTCCATTTTCTTTGATATATCTTTCAAATAATTTCTTTTGTATTTCTTCATTCCATTCTTCTACATACTTCTTGTAACACTCTTTTTTCAATGCATATATGAAGTTTATTTCTTCCTGATTATTCCTTTTTAGTGTGCAAAAATCGAGATTTGGTACACTTCTTGCTAATCTAATCCTACGCTCTGTATCTCTATTTGCTCTAAGGCTTTCCTCTTTATCTTTTTTTATGTGTGCATATTTTGAGTTTTCCTCAGAAAATACACATCCACAATATTTTTGCATATATAATCCTATTTCTCTAGCTTTAGCTTGACCTTCTCTAAACCCTACTCTAAAATCTCGATATAAAAATTCTAATCCATATTTTTTGGCAATTATATTTCCTAAATCTTTAATAATATCATGTTTTTGATATGGACTAACTAATAGTGTTGTTGATATATGTGTATATCCATGTTCTTTCGCATATTTGGCTGTTTGCTCCAAACGAACTAGATAGCA
Source organism: uncultured Clostridia bacterium (assembly GCA_944372505.1). Taxonomy (GTDB): domain Bacteria; phylum Bacillota; class Clostridia; order Christensenellales; family UBA1242; genus Caccovivens. The sequence goes on from CALVZK010000010.1 coordinate 23,897, forward strand.
ATAATCCTGGCATCTAGTTTCTAAAGAATTTACTACATTTTTACAAAAATCATCTAATCCATAATTTTCTTCAAAAATGGATTTTACATTTATACTTTTTGTATATTCTTTTAAACAATCTCTCCTTGCTTTATATTCCATATATGGGTGTATATTTGGATTAAACCAATATACTGTTGGCTCTATTCCTTCTGTTCTTAATGTATCTATACAATATACACTACAAGGCGCGCAACAAGTGTGTAATAATAAATTCATAAGTTCTCCTTTCCATAAATTTGTCATTTTGGGGACGCGTCCAAAAATGACAAATTTCCAAAGGTCCGTCCCTATTATCCCTAATTTTAGGGATTTAAGGAACGTCCCCTATTTCATATCCTAAATGTTTATATGCTGGTGGCAATACTTGTCTACCTCTCAATGTTCTTGCTATAAATCCAATTTGTATTAAATATGGCTCATATACATCTTCTATTGTATCTATTTCTTCTCCTATTGTTGCTGCTAATGCTTCTATTCCTACTGGTCTTCCTGCATATTGAGTTATCATTATATCTAATAGCTTTCTATCTATTTCGTCTAGCCCTAATTCATCTATTTCTAGTTTATTTAATGCATGTTTTGTTATTTTTAGTGTAATACTTCCATCTCCTAGTACTGCTGCATAGTCTCTTACTCTTTTTAAAAGCCTATTTGCTACTCTTGGTGTTCCTCTTGAACGTCTAGCTATTTCTTTTGCCGCTTCTTCTTCTATTTCTACTTCTAATATTTTACTTGACCTTTTTATTATTTTAGTTAAGTCTTCTACATTATATAGTTCTAATCTGTGTACTATTCCAAATCTGTCACGCAATGGTGTTGTTAATGATCCTGCTTTTGTTGTTGCTCCTATTAGTGTAAATTTCGGTAAATCTAGTCTTATTGATCTTGCACTTGGTCCTTTTCCTATTATTATATCTAGTGTGTAGTCTTCTAATGCTGGATATAATATTTCTTCTACACTTTTGCTTAATCTATGTATTTCGTCTATAAATAATACATCAAATTCTGATAAATTTGTTAGTATTGCTGCTAGATCTCCTGGTTTTTCTATGGCTGGTCCTGATGTTATTTTTATATTTGAATTCATTTCGTTTGATATAATATTAGATAATGTTGTCTTTCCTAGTCCTGGTGGTCCATAAAATAAACAATGGTCTAAGGGTTCACCTCTCTTTTTCGCTGCTTCTATATATATTTTCATGTTTTCTTTTACTTTGTCTTGTCCTATATATTCATCTAATGTTTTTGGTCTTAATGAATTTTCTAGTCTTTCTTCTCCCTTATTTTCTAGTTCTGGACTAATTATTCTATCTTCTCCCAAAATTTTAACCTCCATTCTAATGTAATTCATCTATCATTTATTCTTTTATCTTCATGAATTTTATAATATTTAAACTGTAAATTATTATAAAATCATTATTTGATTAGTATTACTTTTATAGTTGATTTTTTAGTAAATTATTTATACTAATTGAGTTTGATATATCTAGTTCCATTTTCATATCATTATAATATCTATTTAACATTTCTTTTGTGTCTTTATCGATATTTTCCATATCTACTTCTTTTCCTGTGTAAATATCATACCATTTTTCATCATAATAATATTTACTACTAATAATTCTTTCATTATTCAGACATACAAAATCCTTTTTTCCAAACATATTTGTTCCTAGTGAGAATCCATCTTCTATACCTGCTAAATATGTAAGTGTTGGTTTTATATCTAATTTATTTACTGGTTTTTCTATTTTTAAATTTTTCAATCCTGGTATTTTTAAACCACATAATACTCGTGTATAATTTAGTTTTAAATCAATATCTGTTAAATTATTATCTAATATATTCAAAAATTCTATTAATTTTTCATCATACATATTAACACCATTATGGTCTCCAAAGACTAGAATTGCTGTATCTTCATATAATCCTTCTTTTTTTAATTCATCTATAAATACTCCAAAAGCATAGTCTGCATAATTAGCGGATTCTAAATAATTTCCAAAAAATGTGTCTTTAAATTCTCCTATATTTATATTTATTTTACTCCTATCTTGTAATCCTTCTAAGTTAAATGGTGTATGTGATGATGCTGATACAATATAACTTATAAATGGTGTTCTATATGTTTTTAATTTTTGCACAGATTGTTTATATAATAATTCATCTGATAAATATCCACTTATTTCTTCTGACACGTCATCAAATTGCTCTTTTAAATTTAGTTCATCTAAATTTAATCTGCCATAAACATTTCCTCTATTCCAAAAATATGGATAATTTCCATGCATATATGATGTGTGATATCCTGCATTGTTAAACATTTTGAATAAATCATCATAATTATTTGCAAAATATTTACTAAATGACATTCCATTTTCCATTGGATATATTGATGTTATTGTTGAATGCTCAGAATCCGCTGTTGATGAATAACTTTGCATATGCATATTAGAAAATTCTATGTTTTCTCTTAAAAATTTATTTAAATTTGGTGTTATTTCTTTACCATTTATTTTCTTGTCTACTACAAATTCTTGGATTGATTCTAATTGCAAAATTATTATATTTTTACCTTCTAATATTCCATCATAATAGCTTTCTATTTGGTTATATCTTACATCATAATCATTTTTTAATTTTTCATAATCTTTTATCATTTCATTATAATCACTGTATTTAACATTGTTTTTTATATTTAATGTACTTTCTATATCATATATGTGATATCCAAAAATAGTCGAATCCTTGATTTGCAAATCTTTATTATATGACTTGTCTTTACTTTTTTGCACATAATCATTTCCTATATATATAAATATTACTATTCCTAGCACTCCTATTAATATTTTTCCTATTATTTGTTTTTTAGTCTTTTTTTCTTTTTGTATTAATTGGACTTTTTTTAAAGTTATTAAAACTAATATTAATATGATATCTAAAAAATATAATATATGTTTTATTTTTATTAATGATGGTAATGTACTTATTATTTCCTCTCCATATTGTAGGTTGGTTATTTGTGCTAGTGATAATACATTATTTGAATATGAGTAATATAATTCATCTGACAATAGCAAAATACTAATTAATAAATTTACTGTTAATACTGTTATAATTCTTGGTCTATTTGGTAAAACACAAATCAAACATATTAAGACTGTAATAAAACATGCTGTACCTATTATTAATTTATTTTCTATCTGCTCATTTGCTGTTATGGTATTATTATAAAAAAATATAGTTTTTAATAATATTATTATACCTATAATTACTACAAACCAAAAGGAATTAACTACTTTATTTACTACCTTTTTTAATTTATTTATTACTTCTTTTCTTTCCAATATACTCTCCTTTATAATTATGTTTTTATACTGTATCTATGAAATTTGATATTATTTTCAACATTTTATCATTATTTTGTTGAAATTTAACTGGTTTGAATTTTTCTACTTCTAATAAAGACTTTTCCAAGTCTTTAACATCTAATGCTCCTATAATATATCTTTTTTGTGCAAATAATTCTACAATTTGTTTTTGATGATTATTTACATGTTCTCCATATTCATGAAGTCTTGGAACTGCAATTACTTTTTTGCCTTTTTTTATAGATGAAATAATTGAACCTACTCCTCCATGTGTAATTATAATTCTAGCTTTTTGTTGTAATTCTTCAAGTTGTTTGCTATCTATTAAGTCAAATTGTTCCATATTTTGTGTTTCATATTTTGTATAACCTGCTTGTACTATTACTTCTTCTTTTATTATTCCTTTTTTTATTAAATTATCTATTTCTTCTAATAATCTATGAAAGCTATTATTTTGAGTTCCTAATAATACT
>CALVZK010000011.1 GCA_944372505.1 uncultured Clostridia bacterium
TAGATCAGAAGTTTACAGTCCGAAAACCTTCTTCCTTCACGCGGCGTTGCTGGGTCAGAGTTCCCTCCATTGCCCAATATTCCTAACTGCTGCCTCCCGTAGGAGTCTGGACCGTATCTCAGTTCCAGTGTGGCCGGTCATCCTCTCAGATCGGCTAATCATCGTCGCCTTGGTAGGCCTTTACCCTTACCAACTAGCTAATGATACGCGAGCTCATCTATTACCAGTTATTCCCTTTGACCCCTATATGATGCCATACCGTGGTCTTATGCGGTATTAGCAGAAGTTTCCCTCTGTTATCCCCCTGTAATAGGCAGATTACTCACGCGTTACTCACCAGTCCGCCACTAGGAGCTATCAAAGCAAGCTTTAATAGCTCCCCGTTCGACTTGCATGTTTGAAGCACGCCGCCAGCGTTCGTCCTGAGCCAGGATCAAACTCTAATTATATTTATTTTTAAACCTTATGTTTGTAATTAATCTCAAACTTTTGGTTTTTGGGTTTGATTTTTTCCACACTATGTTACACTCATAGTGCTTCGGCTCTTAACTTAAAGTAAATTGACTTCGTTCAATTTCTTGTACTTGTCTTAACTATTTAATTTTCATGGTTCTTGCTACCCTCGTTTAGGTTAGCGTTAATATATTATCACATCTCTTTTCTTATTGTCAACTCTTTTTTTAATTTTTTTCCCCTTTTTTTACCCTTTTTTACGACACTTCTGAACCCGTTGCTGAAGTAATTTTCTCATTTTTGATTCCTTTATTTAAAAAATCATGTAAAAAATCTAAAAAAATTAAATGTTGACAACTATTGTAATATATGCTATCATTCTTCAGTGAGGTGAACTTTATGAAGAAACAAAATTACAATATTGATTATTATACAGAAAATATAGATGGTGTTACTTACAATGTAACGGTAAAAAGATCTGAAACTAAAACATATATAACAAGAAAAAAAGTTGAACCAGGTAAATATAGCATATCTAACGAATATAGAAGAAATTCTTTAGAAGGCAACATAATGTCTTATAAACTTACAATAATACGTTTATTAGAGGCAGCAAAGAATAATGCTTTAAATACTAATTTATATAAACAACTAAATTATGCGACTGAAAGAGTATTATTTTATTTAAGAAAACAAAATGAGAATTTAACACAAGATGAGTTTAAAAATAAATTAAATCAAACTTTTGCAGAAGCCATTAAAGAATTTTCAAGCAAATATACCAATATAAAGAATGATGAAATTGAAAGTTTAATTGACGATCTTTTAAACGAAGATATGAAAGAATATAATCATATAACATATGATATAATCAATGAAAAAAGAGGCAGTTTTTTAGACGAAGAAATAGAAGTGGAATAAAGGATTTAACATGATAGTAAAAATTTGTGCAAATAAAAGTATTGAAGACGCCCAAATGTGTTTAAATGCAAAAGCGGATATTATTGGTATTTTAGTAGGACAAAAGCATAACAGCACCGACTTTGTTGATAAAGAAACGGCAAAAAAAATAACTGATTTTGTAGGGAGAAAGTGTGATGTTGCATTAGTAACACATATTACAAATGCCAAAGAAATCATAGAACTTACAAAATATATAGGAAACAACATTATTCAGCTTCATTCAAATATTGATGAAAGTGAAGTATTAAAAATTAAAAAAACTTTGCCAAATGTAAAACTAATTAGGCTCATTCATGTTGCACAAGATGGAAAAATAACATCAAATTTAAATCAAATAAAATATGCAGATTTTTATTTGCTTGATAGTTTTAATTTAAAAACAAATCAAGTTGGCGGGACGGGATTAACACATGACTGGAATAAAAGTCGTATAATAATAGAAAATTTAGATAAACCTTCATTTCTTGCTGGAGGCTTAAATCCAGACAATGTAAAAGAAGCAATTAACAAGGCACATCCGTATGGTGTAGATGTAAATAGTGGTTGTAAATTAAATGGAAAGAAAAATGCTTTAAAAGTTGCACAATTTGTAAGGAATGCAAAGGATACTGAAAATTTTTTGGACAATCAAAAATCTTAAAACAATCTATCAATTTTGATAGATTGTTTTATTTTGTTTGACATTATATAATGAAATAATATATTATTTGAAAAGAGGATAAAAATGGAATTTAAATTTAATGGAAAAACTTTCAATGGAAAAGACTATCAAAAATTTATTGATAATAGTTTAATGTCTTTTATAAAAAAAATAGATAATATTTTGGAGAAATTGGGAAAAATAAATAGATCTGATTTAGAAAGTGGTTTATCTGAGACACATAGAACTATATTAAGTGACATTAGAAACAAAAATATAAATTACTATAAAAATAAATTTGATATACTTAATGAATGTTTAAAAGAAAATAACATTGATTTATTATCAAAAGAATTTATTAAACTTTTTAGCACATTTGATGACATCATAAGGAAAATAAAATTTAAAATAAATAATATGGAAAATACATCTGCACTAGATATACTTGTTTTTACCAATTCATTAAAGCATATGAAAATTCATATAGAAAAAATGATCGAAACAAATAAAACAATATCGTTTGAAGATAACCAAGGGGAAAAAAATAATTTATAAAATAAAAAGCATGGAAAAACTTCCATGCTTTTAAAAAATAGGGTTGTCCCTATTTTATAATTCAATATCATCATTTTCTAGTTTAGCAACTTTTGCTTTAATTGTCACTTCTTTTTCTTCTTCTTTAATTTTGTCCTTATTTGCAATAATTAAATTACCGTAATTAGCAAGTTTTAAACCATATTTTCTTTTTAGCATAAAAATCCTCCGATTAACTTGTTTTTATAATAACACATTTCTTTTTGTTTGTAAATACCTTTTTTCAAAAATATTTACATTTTTTGAGGAATCTCAATAGCAAGTACATTTAAAGCCTGTTCTAGTTTGGTTTTAACAAGTTTAATTAATGAAATATAACTACCTTTTTTTGTTAAATCTTTTTCATTTATGATTTTATAATTATTATAAAAGGTAGAAAAAGCACTAGCAAGTTCATAACAGGCACTACAAATAGATGAAAGCGATTTTTCATTATAAGCAATTTCGTATGATGAATTGAGTTTTAAAATTGCTCTAATAATATTTCTTTCTTCCTCATTATTAACTGTAAAAATTTTACCTTCGCAATTCACTTTATTTAAAATTGAATTAATTCTTACTAAACTATATTGAAGATAAGGTCCAGTTTTTCCTTCAAACGATAAGAACTTGTCTAAGTCAAAGACATAATCTTTTCCAACATAGTTGATAAGATCTCCAAATTTCATTGCTCCTACACCAATTTTTAATGCAGTCGCTCTATCATATTGAACATTGTTTGATTTTAACTTTTCCCCCGCTTTGCTTATTAATAACTCAATAATGTCGCTTAATTTAACGGTGTCGCCAGAACGAGTTTTAAAAGGTTTCCCATCTTTCCCATTCATTGTTCCATACCCAATATGAATTAATTGTTGATCTTTAGGAGATATACCTGCCATTTTGCAAACTCTAAAAACTTGAATAAAGTGAGTTTTTTGTCGTGCATCTACAATATATTCAATACGATCAACATTTTTAAACATTTCATTACGCATTAAAATGGTTGCAATATCTGTAGTTGCATAAAGTGCCCCACCATTATATTTTTGAATTATTGCTGGCGGCATTGGATTTTTATAGCGTTGAATTTCGCTTGGATCTTTTTTGTCTATAGGAATATTTTCTCCCTCTATTGCAACATCTACAACAAGTGCCCCATTACTTTCTTTAGCAAGTCCCTTTTCTTTAATTATATTAATAGCCTTTTGAATATAAGGTTCTGCATCACTTTCACCATACCATAGATCGAATGTCGCCCCTAAATCTTTATAGTTTTCTTTAATTTTTTCTATTGAAACTTTTCTTATTTCTTTATAAATATCATAATAAGGTTGCTCTTTTCTTTGTATTTTCAAAGTCCACTCATCAGCTTTTTCTTTAAACTTTTCGTCTTTGTCTTTTCTTGCACTTGCTTTAGGATATGCATCATTCAACATTTCCAAAGTAATTTCCGGCTTTGTTGTAGTTTTATTAAAATAAAAATCTAAAATTCCATCTTCAAATAATTGCAATTCTGTCAATCCCATTTGCAATCCCCAATCACCAAGATGGACATCTGCAATGACTTCATCGCCTAAAAGTTTATATAGCCTTTTTAGTCCTTCGCCTGTAATTGGAGAACGAAGATGCCCAGCGTGCAATGCCTTCGCCACATTCGCACCACCATAATCCAATACAACTTTTTGCTTTTGTTTATGCTTTTCTAACCCACCCAAATCATCTTTTAAATATGTATTAACCAGTTCAGCCAATTTTTTATCAGTTAGTTTGATGTTTATAAATGCAGGTTTAGCTACCTCTATTACAAAATCTTTATTACTGCTTATTTGTGAAACTATTTTATTAGCAAGTTCAAAAGGATTAATATTATATTTTTTTGCAACAGCAAAACAATTATTACATTGGAAATCACAAAGTTTAGGCATGTTAGAAAAAGAAACAGAAAAGCTTTCTTCAATTCCTGCCTTTTTTGCCGCTATTTTTATTAATTGCTCGATCTCGTTAATTAATTGCATCAGTTCTCCTTTAGTTAATCTCTCTTCGTGCTTCAAGAGCTTTTGAAAGAGTTACTTCATCTGCATACTCAAGTTCGCTCCCCATTGCTATACCTTGTGCAAGCCTGGTTACTTTAACACCAAGTGGCTTTAAAATTTTAGCAATATACATTGCAGTAGCATCTCCTTCAACATCTGGATTGGTAGCCATAATAACTTCTTCTACATTATCTTTTTGAACTCTATGTAAAAGTTCCTTAATCTTAATATCATCAGGTCCCTTGTTTTCAAGCGGACTGATTGTTCCAAACAAAACATGGTAGACACCATCAAAAGATTTAACTTTTTCCATAGCAAGTATATCTTTTGGTTCTTTAACTACACAAATAATTTTTTTATTTCTATTTTCACAAATAGAACATATATCTTTATCCGTAAAATTTCCACATTCTTTACAAAATTTTATTTTAGATTTTGCATCTATTATAGCATCTGCAAATCTTTTCGCTCTTTCGTCCTTCCCTTCAATAATAGAAAAAGCATAGCGCTGAGCTGTTTTATAGCCAACGCCAGGCAATGACCTAAATTGTTCAATTAGTTTTTCAATAATGTCTTCTTGCATGGCTTAAAAACCAGGAACATTCGGCATGTTCTCTTTTTCCTTCCTAGCAATTTGTCCCAAAACATCATTTACTGCAGAAACAATTAAATCCTCTAGCATTTCAACATCATCAGGGTCAACGACTTCTTGTTTTATAGATATAGATTTTAAAGTGCGATTGCCCATCATTTTAACCTCTACCATTCCGCCACCAACAGAAGAGGAAAACTCACTTTCTTCGAGTTCCTGTTTAGCTTTAGCCATTTCTTCTTGCATTTTTTGTGCTTGTCTCATTAAATTGCCAAGATTTGCTCCGCCAAATCCACCAAAATTGTTGTATCCCATATTAACTCCTTTTAACTATATTCCCAAACATTAAATTTAATTTTTCAAGATCTTCTTGCACTTTACTTTTAGGTTCTTCTATTAAGTTTATTTTTACCATATAATCTAAACCCTGCCAACGCAAAGCACTTTCTATATTTTTTTTGCCGTCAACAAGTAAATTATATAACATTCCATCTTTCACATTAATATTAAGATAATTATCCATAATATCAACATCTGTTATATCCCCACAAGCAACATGCAAAGCAATAAATTTGTGTTCTTTTAAGAAAAGAACAACTTTCCCCCAAACTGTTCTCGGACTTGCGTTTCTATTTTTATTGGTCATCTTTAGTTTTTTTTTACATCATAATTTTCATTTAATGCGTTTAGTGTAAGTGTTTCAAGCAAAAGTCTTGGAGAAAGAGTATACCTAAGTTCATTTTCGCAACCAGCAAAAATTTGCATATAATTTATTAGCTGATTTTCAGTGAATTTATTCGACTGTTCTTTGATTTTCTCAAATTCTTCCTGCGTTAAATTCAAAATTTCGTTAGGGCTTTTACATGACGTACATATTAATAAATTTCTTGCATATTTGGCTAAATCTTTTACAAATACCGATAAATTTTTACCTTCGTTATCAATTTTATTAATAAATTGTAAAATTCCACCGACATCTTTATTTAAAATTAGATCAAAAAAGTTTATTAATAATTGATTGTCTGTTGTCCCCAAAACTTTTTCTACAATTTCTTTTGTTATTTTTCCGTTCGTGTAAGCAATAACGCAATCAGCAATAGACAATGTATCTCTTACACTACCTTCGCCACTAGAAGCAATTATCTTTAAAGCATCATTATCATAACTTATGTTTTCATTGTCTAAAATAGACTGCAAAAGTTTAACAAGAGCATTAATAGAAACAAGTTTAAAATCGAATCTAATACAACGTGATAAAATTGTAGCAGGTAATTTATGTGCTTCAGTTGTTGCCAAAATAAAAATAACATAACTAGGCGGTTCTTCCAGCGTTTTTAAAAGGGCATTAAAGGCACTATCTGTGAGCATATGAACTTCGTCAATAATATATACCTTATATTTTGCATTTACAGGCAAAAATTTAACTTTTTCACGAAGTTCCCTTATATCGTCAACTTTATTATTTGAAGCTGCATCAATTTCAATAATATTAATATTACTTTCATTTTCAAGTTGTTTACAAGTAGCACATTCACCACAAGGCGAGCCATTTTTATTATTTTCACAGTTTACCGCTTTTGCAAAAATTCTAGCAACAGTTGTCTTTCCTATACCTCGTGAACCAGTAAAAAGATAGGCATGACCAATTTTGTTTAACACTATCTGATTTTGTAGTGCTCTAGTAATATGATCCTGTCCAATAACATCTTCAAACTTTTTAGGTCTATATTTTCTATATAGCGAAATGTATTCCATCAAAATCCTCGTTAATATTTTAATTATACATTGTAAAAGTAAAATTTGCAAATAAAAATCAGCAAATCGCTGATTTATATTATAGTCAAAAATAAACTATTTTAAAGATAATATATATGATTTAAAAAATTTTTACTTTTTATCATTAACAACATTAACAATTTGTAAAAGTCCAGCAACATCTAGACAAGCCCCTCCAATTAAAAATCCATTGGCTTTTTTCAATTTCTTTAACTGTATTATGTTTTTATTGTTAACACTTCCTCCATACAAAATATCAATATTCTCACTGGCTTTTAACGAAAAATCTTCTTTAATTACATTTCTAATTGCTTGACAAGCTTTTTCTATTTCATTTAATGAAGGAATTATGCCAGTGCCTATAGCCCAAATCGGCTCATAAGCAATTGTAATATTTTCAAGTTCATTTTCATATAACCCTTTTAAAGCTCCTTCTATTTGTTCTGTCAAAACGCTAAAAGTCTTTAAATTATTATAATCATTTAAACTTTCGCCAACACAAAGAATAACCGAAAGCCCATTTTTTAATGCTACTTTAATTTTATGATTTATTAACTTATTGTCCTCTTTATATTTTTTTCTTCTTTCGCTATGTCCTACAATAACAAAATCAACCCCAGCGTCCTTTAGCATAGCACCATTTATTTCACCTGTATTTTTTCCTTCTTCTTCATCGCAAATATTTTGTGCACCAATCAAAACATTTTTGTCTTTCGCGATAAATTTTGCGATTGGAATTGAGATAAATGGCAAAGATAAGCCTAATTCTACATTATCATTAAAATTATATCTTGCTAATAATTGGATTAAATATTCTTTTGTTAAAGATGGTGTTAAATTCATCTTAAAATTTGCAATAATTTTCATCATGATATTTTCTCCTGAATAACATCAATCGCTGGTAAAGAGCCTTCTTCTAAAAATTTCATAGTAGCTCCGCCCCCAGTCGAAATATAATTCATATTTTTGCCAAGTTTAAAAGAGTTGACTGCAGCGACAGTATCTCCGCCACCAACCAAACTATATCCGCTTGCTTTGGCTATAGCCCTAGCAACCTGCAGTGTACCTTTTTTAAATCGATTATCTTCATATAATCCCATAGGACCATTCCAAAAAATTTGACCTGCGGTTAAAATTTCTTTTGAGTATAGTTCAATAGTTTTTGGTCCGATATCATAACCTTTCATATCGTCAATCATTTGTTCAACAGTCAAAACCTTTTTCTTTTTATCACTATCTCTTATACAAAGATGATCAATAGGCAAAAGTATTTTCTTGCCAGCCATTTGGGCCTTTTGTAAAATATTCCTAGCAACGTCTAAATTATTTTTACTAACAATAGAAGTCCCGACATCTTCATTTTGTGCAACTAAAAATGTGTAAGCCATTGCTCCGCCTATGATAATAGTATCCGCTTTTTCTACAAATTTGTTTAAAATATTGATTTTCGTTTCAACTTTTGCTCCTCCTAAAACAGCAATAAACGGTTTTTTGGGTTCTTCCATAAAAGAAGTTAAAGCATTAATTTCCTTTTCCATTAAAAATCCGATAGCATTGGGCAAAAGTCTAGCAACCCCATAATTACTCGCGTTTTCTCTATGAGCAACACCAAAAGCATCATTAACAAAAATTTGACCTAAAGATGCAATTTGTTTTGCAAAATTCATATCGCATTCACTTTCGCCTTGATAAAATCTAACGTTTTCTAAAAGAAGCACATCACCATTTTCCATAGCAGCAATTCTACTTTTTACTTCATCTCCAACAACTTGATTGCAAAATGTAACATTTGCCTTAACTTTGTTCATAAGTAAAACAGCTATAGGCCATAAAGATTTTCTAATATCATAGCCTTTTGGTCTATCAAGATGAGACATTAAAACAACTTTTGCTCCTTGACCACTCAAATAGTTTATAGTGGGTATAGCATTCATAATTCTAGTTGCATCTAAAATTCTACCTACATCATCAATAGGGACGTTAAAATCAACTCTACACAAAACAACCTTTCCTTTAAGTTCTGCAAGATCTTTTATAGTTCTTTTCACGACATATCCTCCAAATAAAGTTTACAACAATTTTGAAAAATATCAAAATTATTTACAAAACAATTCCTCTAAAAGCAAAAGACTTTTATCAATAGAACTACTTGTTGCAATTTCTGCTCTAACTTTAGAAGCATTAGGGAAACAATTTGTATACCATAGAAAATGTTTGCGTAAATAAAGCGTTAACCATTTTTCTTCATAGTTTTGCCTTAAAATTTCAACATGCTTTTTTATAGCCGTAAATTTTTCATAATTATTAATCTCCCAGTTGTCATCGACTAATTGGTTAAAAATCCAAGGACGTCCTTGACTGCCTCTGCCAATCATAACGCCGTCAACATTAGTGTTAAGCATATTTAAATATGAAGTTTTATCTACAACATCTCCATTACCTATAACTGGAATCTTAACTGATGCCTTTACTTTTGCTATAGCCTCTAAATTAACTTTACCACTATAACCCTGCACTGACGTTCTACCATGAATTGTTATAAAACTTACACCACACTCTTCACACATTTTTGCAAAATCACAACTTATATCTTTATCATAACCAAGCCTAAATTTTACTGAAGTTGGTTTAGGGTTTGATTTAACTATACTTTTAATAATGCTTTCCGCCTTAATAATGTCTTTCATCAAAGCTGAACCTTCCCCATTTTTTACAATTTTGGGAGCAGGACAACCCATGTTGATGTCAATAATATCATAATGACTTAACAGTGGGCTTTTTAAGGATTTAACCATAATTTCTTCTTCATGGCCAAAAATCTGACCTATTTTAATTTTTTCTTCGCTAGAAAATTTAGTCATAAACTCTGTTTTCTTAGGATTATTAAGCATAGCCCTGCAAGATAACATTTCGCTGAATGTGGCATCTGCTCCATAATAAGAGCATAGGTGTCTAAAACCAACATCACTAACTCCTGCCATCGGTGCTAAAATCATATTATTATTAAAATTTAGATTATTAATTTTCACATCAATATTTTAACAGCTAAAAATTAAAATAGCAAACTATTGTTGTTTTTTCATTTTTATTTTTATAATTAATTCTTTTCCATATTGAAATAATAAAGGTAAAGCAAAAATAAAATAAATTATCATGCCTACTAAAATGGATACAATAATAGAAATGATTCCGCTAGTTAAAGATTGTAAAATACTTACAACTAAATACATAATAATTGATGCTATAATAGGTAAAAGAAATTCAAAATAGTTCACTTTTACTATTTTACCTAGTTTAATTAGAGCACAAATACAAACGATAGAGTTATGCACTATGCAAGCGACTGGTAAAGCAAAAATATTAATGGAAGAAATCGGCACTAAAACAATCGTAGTAATAATTTTAAAAATTCCTCCTATTAAATTAAAAGCAAAACCATGGTAAAAAAATCCTTTACCCTGAAGAATAGATAACAAAAACTGCATTATAGCAGTTAATAATATTGATATTCCATTAAAAAGCGTTAATTGGACAGCAATTCCTAAATAATTTTCCATAATTTGAGGATAAATTAAAGGATACAAATTTTTACAAATTGCTACAATACCAAAAATAAGAGGAACTAAAATAAACCACATTATAGAAAATGCTCCACCAACAATTTGTCTTTGTCCATCAATATCATTCTGTGAAGATAAGAAAGAAATTCTCGGTAAAAGTGCAATCGCTACTGACATAGAAATAATTAAAGGAAAATTTAAAATGGCACTAACCACCCCTGTCTGTATACCATAAACTATAGTTCCTACTTGACTAGAAAATCCCGATTTAATTAATAAGGGGATTATTATTATAGATTCTATTGCCTGTGTTAAAGGGAATACGGCAGTAGATAAAGTAAGAGGAGTGACTGCAGAAAAGAACTCTTTTTTATAATTATCTTTATGTGGAAATATTTTATTTTTTTTAATTATAATAACTAATAAATATACGAATGCCAAAATCTCTGAAGCAATAATTCCAAGAAAAGCGCCAAAAACCCCACTTACAATTCCATTTTTTACAAAAACATATGAAAGTCCTATTCCAAAAGTAAATTTTATAATTTGTTCAATAATTTGACTTACAGCTGTTGGGGTCATATTTTCATGCCCCTGCATGATACCTCTGAAAATACCAATCATACTTCCTAGTGGCAAAAGAAAAATAAAAAGCATATAAATAACAAAGCCATTATTATTCCCCTGTATTGAAGCTATTTGCCTAGAAAATAATAAAAAAATAACTCCTATTATAAAACTTAATCCTATTCCGAAAATAATAGATGTCTTTAAATATCCCCCAATTTTATTATATTCTCCCTTTGCCCTGGCACTAGAAACTAATTTAGATAATGCTCCACTAACACCCCCAGACACCAAAACAAGACATAAAGAATATAGAGACATCACCATTTGAAAAATCCCAATACCTTCTAATTTGATAATATTAGTAAGGGGAAGTCTAAATAAAGCACCAAAAAATTTACACACAAGTCCACTAACAATAAGGATAAAAGCGCCCTTTCCAACATTAGTTTTCATGTAAATATAATGTGGAAAAGAAAAAAAAATATACAAAATCTATTTTAGATATTTACAAATAAAAAAAAATGTGCTAATATGTATATGAAAAAGTAAGCATGTATAAGGAGAAAATGAATGGAAAAAAATAATTATATTTTTAACGACAACAACTTAAATGTTAATCAAAAAAGATGGGCTAGAGAAAATAATGTTTACATGTGGAATGTTTTAAATACTATGGTTTACAACACTGACAATTTAAAAGAAAAAATGCCAGGGACTCTTCATATGCAATTAATCAACAAACATTTAAAAAATGCAGACTCAAAGACAGGATTAAAGCAAGATTTATACGCAAGAAAACTTCTATTTTTATATAAACAGCTTTTAAATAATGAAGACGCAAGAAAACAATTTAAAAGTTCATGTTTATATTCAACTTTATTAACTTTATTTTGTGGTAATTATAGTGATGAAAATCCTTGGAATTCTTATAAACAAAAAGCAAATTGCTCTCTAGAATATAAAGATAAACTAGCACTTACTGCCGCTTTAAGAGCTTATAGATTTGATAATAATGAACCTGTAGGATTAGACACTGGTAAACTTATCGATTCATTTGTTCATGGGGATTCCGAAACAAATTTTTACTTAAAAGACACAATTAAAGAAAAGTCTGAAGAAGAACAAGAAAACATAATGTCAGCCATCGGTACTATGTTAAAAATTTTAAAAAATGCTAAAGACTTTAAGGAAAATTATTTTTGTGAAATTGCAAAAAATAATGACGATATTGAAAATGAATAAAACACAGATTTAATCTGTGTTTTTATTATTGGTCTAACATATTTTCTATAATCCGAATTCAAGATCTTCTACCTCAACATTTGTAGAATCACCTTCTTCATTTGTAGAATCACCTTCTTCCTCTAACATATATTCTTCATCAACATGTTCTAGAGTTTTATCTTCTTCACTATAAATCCTGTCTTCTTCCTCATTTTCTATTATCTCTAAAGTCCTGTCTTCTTCCTCATTTTGTTCTAAATTTTCTGGGCTAGGATCTTCTTCTTGATGAAGAGCAACATCCAATTCATCTCTTTCGATTTCCTCATTGCTCTCGACATCCCCTTCCAGATTGTCGTTAATATCGATTTCTGTTGAACTATCACTAGATCCAGTTAACAAATCTTCAATAACATCTATCGCTTTGCCAACTACAGAGCCCATTTCTTCTACAATTTCATTGTCTGTTTCCCAAAAAACACCACCACTTGATTTTACATCTGATACTGATGATTTAGATTTTTTAGAGCTAGATCTCCCATTTGTAGATGATTTTATTTTTTTATAAGATTTTTCAGCGTTCTTTGAAGAGGAAGAATCTTTATCCGTCTTATTATTTTGCTCCTTATTTTTCCCATCTTTTGTTCGCATTATTTCCACAGCTCCTGCTCTAGACTGTAGACTTTCTATTGCTTTTGCAGATTTATTTACTTCGGAGACAATATCTTTGATTTTTTCTGGCTGAATTGGTAACTTCTCAAGTCCTCCATTTTCATTAATAGCTCTATCTAAAAGATATTTATATCTGGAATTTTTAAATTTGTCATTTTTATATTCCTCTTCTTTATCTACAATTAATTCTTTATATCTTTTTAAAATTTTTATACCTATTGGCCCTGCATTTTCTAAAAGTTTTAAAATTCTCATTACATAAATTTGTGCTGAAATGTCATATAAATTTCCAACATATTTATTAACATCATATATATCCTGCATAAAAATAGCAAGATCTGCAATTTCATAATCTTCATTTTTTAAGGCTACATCAACCAAATTAAAAACTTTGCGAACTTTAATTCTAAATTGACTATCATATTCATCAATATAATCAGCTATATGTGAAATTATATAATTTTCTTTCAAGGCATCATCTACAAATTCTGATAAATAAAGAGAAGCTTTTGCTTTTTTATCATCGATCAAAGAAATTTTTACATCAAAATAAAAATATTTTTTCATATAAACAATATTAGCTTTATAATAAAATTCGCCACTATCGTTTATTTCTTTATACATTTTAACTAAGTCTTTTTTTATTTCCTCTTTAATTATATATTGACCTTCACCATTAAAAAAACCAACAAGCTGAAAACGTGTAGCAAGCATTTTCATACTAGTTTTATAAAAATCTATTAATGTTGAATTGGATGTTTCAATATTAAAATCAAAAACCTTATATGTTTTAGCAATTTTAATTTGTTTAGATTGATTGCTCTGTTCGGTTGTAATATTGTTTTTTTCGATTTCTTCCATAAAAAAATTATAATTCAAAAAAGAAAAATAATCAAGACATTTTTAAATAAAGTTTTTGATAAAAACAAATAAAAATTTTTTAAATCTAAAATTTTTTATTCTATTTTTTTAAAAAACTAACACAATAAGGTTTTTCCTTGATGCTATTTAATGTTATCCCATTAGAAACACACTGACCATTATGATTAAACATACATATTGCCGTACATTGAATTTTTAATGTCTTGCTATCTCTTTGAGGTGCATAAACAGGAGGTTGTTCAAGTAAATGTTTAGTGGTATCTAATACTTTTTTATTAGAATCTAAACAATAAATATCACATATAGCATTTTTATTTATTTGTAATTCTTTAGCTTTACAAGTAAATTTATCATTAAATTTGCATAATCTTTTTCTACATCTAATATCCATAAAATCCTCTGTTTTATTAATTATCGTTTTTTATATTATTGACAAAAGATTGACAAATAAACATCAAACAAATACAATAATAAAAAAGGAGAAATTATGAAAGTATTGCTTTTAAAAGATGTAAAAGGAACTGGAAAAAAGGGAGAAATAAAAGAAGTCAGCGATGGTTATGCAAACAATTTTTTATTAAAACAAGGGCTGGCAAAAAAAGCAAATAATGCTACAATAAGTGAAAACATTATAAAAAAACAATCAGAAGATTTTCACAAAGAAATGGAAAAACAAAATGCCGAACAACTAGCAAATAAAATAAAAAATCAAGTTATAACAATTTCTATTAAATGCGGGGACAATGGAAAAACATTTGGATCAATTACATCAAGGGAAATTGCAGAAAGACTTTTGCAAAAGGGATATAATATAGACAAGAAAAAAATTGAAATCAAAGAACCAATCAAAGCAATAGGAATTTATAATATATTAGTAAAACTTCACCCATTAGTAAGCACAAATTTTAAATTAGAGGTAGTGACAGAATGAATATTCCAAAAATAATACATTATGTTTGGCTAGGGGAAAAAGAAAAATCTGAACTTTTCTATAGATGTTTAGAAAGTTGGAAAAAATATTGTCCTGATTATGAAATAAAAGAATGGAACGAAAAGAATTTTGACTTTTCAGAAAGTCGCTTCGCTAAAGAAGCATATTCACAAAAAAAATGGGGATTTGTTGCAGATTATATACGAGCAAGAGTTTTGCATGATTTCGGCGGGATATATTTAGATACTGATGTTGAAATAACAAAACCGTTTGATGATCTATTAGACAATGAATTTTTAATTTCATTTGAAAATGATGTATACTTGGAAACCGCCGTCCTAGCATCAAAACCAAAACATCCTTTTTTGAAAAAAATGTGTAATTTTTATAAAAATCACCCCTTTATTAAAAAAAATGGGAAAATAGATTACACTCCTTCTACACCAATATGGACCTGTTTTCTAGAAAAATATTATAACTTAAAATTAAAATCTTCTAATCAATTATTAAAATCAAACATTGACGAAAGCACAGTTACCGTTTTATCTAATGAATATTTTTGTCCTATTAATTATACAACAAAAAAACTCAATAAAACTGAAAATACATATGCAATTCATTATTTTGATGCTTCATGGTTTTCTAATAAACTAAAAACTAGAGAAAAATTTTTAAAATTTCTTTACTCGGCAATTGGAGAAAAAACGTTTTCTTTCTTTACTAAACTATATGTAAAAAAAGTCAGAAAAAACTTGAAAAAAGAATTATAAAAATATTTTAAACAAAAAAAAGATTACATTATAAGTTTGTAATCTTTTTTAATCAATTATGCCTTAGCAAGTTTTTCTGCCCTGTCCTTTATTGTTAATGCGTCAATAAATTGATCTAGGTCGCCATTAAGCACTCCCTCTAAATTATATGAAGTTAAATTTACTCTATGATCTGTAACTCGTCCTTGAGGATAATTATATGTTCTAACTCTTTCAGACCTATCCCCACTTCCAACTTGAGTTTTCCTTTCCTCTTTGTATTCATTCTCTATTTTCCCTTGATAATATTCATAAAGTTTGGAACGCAAAATAGCCATTGCTTTATCTCTGTTTTTCATTTGTGATCTTTCATCTTGACAGGCAACCACAATACCCGTTGGCAAGTGAGTTATTCTAATAGCAGATTCTGTTTTATTAACATGTTGCCCACCAGCTCCACTAGAACGATATGTATCTATCTTTAAATCTTTATCTTCAATTTCAAATTCTACTTCCTCAATTTCTGGTAGAACAGCAACAGTAGATGTGGATGTATGAATTCTGCCCTGGCTTTCCGTTTCTGGAACGCGTTGAACTCTATGCACACCACTTTCATATTTTAGTCTACTATAAGCACCTTTACCTTTAACCATAAATGTAATTTCTTTTATACCGCCCAGTTCTGTTTCATTTAAGTCTAAAACTTCCACTTTCCATTTTTTACTTTCAGCATACATACAATACATTCTATATAGCACAGAACAAAAAAGCCCAGATTCCTCGCCGCCAGCGGCTTGCCTAATTTCAATTATTACATTATTATCATCGTTTTCATCTTTTGGAAGAAGAAGCTCTTTCATTTTTTCGTTTTCACTTTCTAACTCTTTTTTTAATCTTTCAATTTCCTCAAAAAACATAATTTTCATTTCATGATCTTTTTCTTCTTCATGATCTTTTTTGCATTGAACATAATCAGATAAAAGTGTCTTTAACTTATCATGTGAAATAGCTATATCTTCTAATTTAGATCTTTCTTTTGCAAGTTTTTGCCATTCTTTATTGTTTGAAATAATTTGTGGATCTGAAACAAGAGAAGTAAGTTCATCATACCTATCTTTAGTCTTTTGAGTTTTTTCAATTATCTCATTTATCAATTCTTCCATAAACAACCCTTTCTATTTTATTATAATCTTTAACTTTTTGACAATCTTGAAATTTATATTTTTGTAAAATTTCAATTACAGCACCTGCCTGTCCTTTGCCTACTTCAAAAAATATCCAACCTTTCTTATTTAAGAATTTTTCAGCATGTGAAATAATTCTTCTATAAAATTCAAGACCATCTTCTCCTCCATCGAGTGCTAATTTAGGATCGTATTTTTTAACTTCTATATCCAACTTTTCAATGTCTCCACTTTTTATATAAGGCGGATTTGAAATTATTATATCATACTTTTTGTGTTTTTTCAAACCTGAAAATAAGTCTGCCTGAAAAAAATCTATATTAACATTATTTTTAGTCGCATTATTTTGAGCAAGCGATAATGCTTGCTTTGAAATGTCACTTGCACTAACATTGCACGAAGAATATTTTGCAATAGAAATTGCAATTGCTCCACTTCCAGTACAAAGATCCAAAACGGATTTTAAATCATTTTCCTTTATTTTTTTTAAAGCCTCTTCTACTAGGATTTCCGTTTCGATGCGTGGAGATAAAACTTTTTTATTTACATCAAATTTTAAACCATAAAATTCAACAAATCCAAAAATATTAGATAATGGTTCTCCTTTAGCTCTTCTAGAGCATGCTCTAGAAATATCTCTATATTCTTTTTGAGATACGCTTCTTACAAGTTTAATTTCCGCCCTACTTTTATTTAAAAATGTTGCAATAATCCAATCTAAATCGCTTTGTTCAAATCTTTCACTTAATTTTAATTTAGTCTGCATTTCTGCATATAGGCTAGACATAGGGATACGTCCATTTTCAAATGTCTGAAAATCCTGATAATTTTCAAGTTCTATTTTAGTCGTCATTAATACCTCTTTATGTGTTGTATTGGGTCGAACAATAACAAGCCAATTGGTTATAAAAGTTAAATCATTTAAGAACGATATTTTTTTATTGCTAACAAACTTGAGCCCCTCATAAACTAAAATATCTATTAAAAGAAAAATAGAAAGATTTATAAAAAAGTTAGCAATCCAATTGATATTTATTGCAATTAATGATATCACAAAAACAGAAATTAAAAAAATGTTTAATAAATAATTTAAAAAATTTAAAGGATAAAATTCACTTTTTTTCTTATCTTCTCCATTCATATCACAATTCCCCGCTCCATTAAAACTATAAAGGGATTGCATAAAAGGGCAAAAGCGTAAAATAAGAAAAGATAAATAAATTAAAATAAAACGAAACAAAGCTATCATCACACTTACAAAGTAATAATCACGATAAGGATCAAAAATGCAATTATAAATATATCTTGGTAAAATTCCTAAAAATAAATAACCAAAAATAAACATAAAAATAAATGTAGCAATTAAAAGAATATAGCTTGAAATAAAATTAACTTTTTTTGCTTTTTTATAAGATTTATTAATATTTTCGTCATCCAAATTATCTATTTTCAAAGATAGTAAAAAGGAAGAAATATATAAATAAATTCCGTAAAAAAAATAAACTAATGCTCTAATTAAAGGGAAAGAAAAAAAACTGTGTAATGTTTTAAATTTCTTGCCACCAACTTTTTTATTCCCATCATGTCCAATAATGCCAACAGCTAATTTATCGTCTTTATTTATTGCAATACCATTGCTTAAAGGAAATATAATTTTATCCATATTAAAATTATTTCCATTTTTGATATTTAAATACTTTATAACGATCGTAAAAAACAAAATAGATAAATTAAAAATTAATTTATCTATTTTTTACTGAATACTTATCAAGTCTTCATGCTCATCAAGCCATGCTTGGCTTGGTTCATTCCCTGCTCCAAATATTGCTGTCAAATCTATCATTTTTGCATTA
>CALVZK010000012.1 GCA_944372505.1 uncultured Clostridia bacterium
AAGTATTATGAAACAAATGATATGGAAGATTTAAAACAATTTATATATGATAAATGTATTAGCGGAATTGTATTTCCCGATGAGTAATTAAAAACAGGATTTGAAAATATTACCCACTTCGTGGTTTGTATAATATGTGTCAAGTCCTGCTTCTTATATTTGTTTTTTTGTTAAATTATTTAGCTTTTTAAATTCTTCTTCATTTAATTTGTCTATCGATTTATTCTATTTTCAGGAATTCCCCTTAGAAATTCCAGAAAATATTTTTTTATTTATGAAAATTTTAAATTTAAAAATTAAAGCTCCTATAAAAATAGGAACTTTTTATTAATCACATTTATTATTCATATAAAATTTTTTCATAGCAAGTTTGTCTTGTACTCCACGAAGTGCTTCTCCAAATTTTTGGAAGTGTACTACTTCTCTTTCTCTTAAATATCTTAATGGGTCTAATACATCTGGGTTATCTCTACATAAGTCAATTAATTTTTCATATACGGCTCGTGCTTTTTGTTCTGAATAAGGTAATATAGTGCAACCTTTTCTACTAAAAATTTTAGGTGTTTTTGTCTACACCTTCAAAGTAATTTTTACCTCATTGTCTTTTCCAATTTCTATTTTTTCAACTAATTTTTTCATAATACAATTATCAAACTTTTTTGTTTCAGAAAACTCTATAATTAGCTTATCAATCTCACTTTTGGAACTGTAACTTATTTTATTAGTTTCTAACCTGTCTAATTTCTTCTTTAATTCTGTAATTTCCTCCTGATATTTATTATATTCAGCAATAAATTCTTCTTCTGATATTATTTCTTCAACTTTTTTAGAATAAAGAATTTTGAAATTAGATTCCCTTTTAGATATTTCATTTTTTATTTTTTTAGTTTCGTTTAAATTAGGATTTAAACTTTCCTTATATGCCATTACATCATCTGCATATTTTCCTAATTGTAATTTTTTTAGTCTTTTTGATACCTTATTTAATACCATTTTATTTAAGTTTGTTTCCATTATTTTAACCCATTCATTACAAACGTCTTTATGTCTATAATGTTCAGTACATATAAAATATCCTAAATTATTTTTCTTTCCTGTTACTTTTCCATTTTTATCAATTCTTATTGGACTACTATTTTTATAAGACATTTTTCTTCCACAATTTTTACAAAAGACTAATCCTTTTAGTAAACAAACATATTCCTTTAAATTTTCTTTTTTAATATTTCCTTTCTTTTCCTGTACTTTATCAAATATTGTTGGATGAATTATTGCTTCATGTGTATTTTCTAAATATTTATATTCACTTTTTCTAGTTACAATTCGTTTTTTTAGTTTCAAATTATTTTCATATTTATTCAATACTAATCTTCCACAATATATAGGATTATTTAATATTCGATCTACTATTGATTTTGTCCAATATTTTCCTTGATTTTTTAAATTTAAGTATTGTGATGGTGTCTGTATATGTCTAGCATTTA
Organism: uncultured Clostridia bacterium; assembly: GCA_944372505.1. GTDB lineage: Bacteria > Bacillota > Clostridia > Christensenellales > UBA1242 > Caccovivens. The sequence continues at coordinate 1,485 of CALVZK010000012.1, forward strand.
ATCTATTTGCTATTTCTAGTGGACCTACATTATCTAAATATAATTCAAATATTTCTTTAACAATATTGGCAACATTTTCATCTATAACTATTTTTGTTTTATCTAATTCGTCCTTTTTATATCCATAAGCCACACTACCTTCAATGAATTTTCCTTGTTCTTTTAAGTTTGTTTTTACTGCTTTGATTTTCTTTGAAATATCTTCTAAATAGCTTTGATTGACTATTCCTCTTAATGCCACTACATCATCTATTTCGTATCTTTCTCCTGTGTCTATGTATTCTGTAACTGAAATTAACCTGACATCATTATCTGGAAAAAATATATCGGTATAATAAGAAGTTAAATTTTTATCCCTTGTAAGTCTGCTCATATCTTTAACAATTAGCATATTTATTTTATTTCTAGTAATATCAGTTATTAATTTGTCTAAGGCTGGTCTTGAATCTAATATTCCAGAATATCCATTGTCTACATATTCCTCAATAATATTGTAATTGTGTTGTTTAGCATAATGTGTAGTTATTTCCCTTTGCATATCAATACTATTGTTGGCTTCTATGTCCTCTTTTGATAATCTCAAATATATTGCAGCTTTATAATCTTTCATTATGCCATTTCCATAATATTATATTTATAATTAATAAAAATATTATCTTCAATATCAATTTGGACACTTTCAATAACATCTGATATTTGTTCTTTAGACCATTTTTTAATATCTGATACCTTTTTAACTACTCGTCTAAATTCTGTTTCTGTGATACAGTTTTGATTACTTATTTGACGGTTTACTTTTTCAATATCAGCATTTATTTTATTTCTTTTTTCTATTTCTTGACTATACATAGACTTAAAATCATATTCTTGTATAATTCCATTTTTATAGTCTGTATATAAGGAAGAAATCATTTTATTTGCCTTATTTAGCTTATTATGTAATAAATTTAACTCTTTATTATATTCATCATTATCTCTGTTTTTATATGTCTTTTCTAATAATTCAGTTACATCATCACAATCAATAATATTTTTTATTTTCTTATTTAAGTTAGTAATAACTATTTGAGTTACAGATTGTAGTTCTATTCCTTTATACTTACGAATACAAAAACCTTTTTTGTGTAGGCTACTTGAGCAATATAATCTCATAAAAGAAATAGTTTTACCATCTTTTCTATATTTTACTTTTAGTTGCATAGGTTCGCCACATTCTTTACAATAAACAATGCCATTTAAAATCCATGTATGAATATGAGTTTTAGCCTTTTGATTTAACTGTATCCTATTTTGGACATTGTCAAATAACTCTTTTGAAATAATTGCCTTATGTGTATTTTTATATATTCGCCATTCACTTCTTGGAATCTGTTTGACTTTTTTAGATTTATAGCTTAAATTTATTCCTTTTCCATATTCAGTATGTCCTAAATATACTTTATTTCTTAATATTTTAGAAATAGTAGAATAAGTCCAGCCATATTCTCCATTTTTATTTTTTTGAAATCCATTGTAACTTGGACAGTATATTTTGTCATCTTTTAGTTTTTCTGCAATTTGCCCCATTGTATATCCGTTGTTATACATCTGAAATATTTTCTTTACTACTACTGTTTCTTCTTTATTAACAACTAAGTGATTTCTATTATTTTCATCTTTCATATATCCATAAGGTGCTTTTGCAGCAACATATAATCCTTGTTCTTTTCTTGCCCATACACCACTTTTAACTTTTCTTGATATATCTTTACTATACCAATCATTTATTAGTGTTTTAAATTGAATCATATCATTATTTGAATTTTTTAAATAAGTATCAACATTATCTAGTATTGCTATGTATCTTATTTCTCTTTCAAGAAAATAAAGTTCAATGTAATAATTTGCTTCAAAGTTATTTCTACTCAATCTTGAAAGGTCTTTTGTTATAACGCAATTAACTCTTTTTCTTTCAATATCATTTAACATTCTTTGAAAGTTTGGTCTATTTGTATTCAATCCTGTATATCCGTCATCTATGTAAAAATCAACCAATTCAAATTTGTCACCTAAACTTTTAATTTTATCTTCAATAATGTTTTTTTGACTTACTATACTATCACTTACTTCTTTATCTCCATCTTCTACAGATAACCTTAAATAACCTGCAACTTTAAATTTATTGTTTCTCACAATTACTACGCCTCCATTTTCGTATAATTGTCAAAATTAAGAAACAATGCTACTTGCCCATATTATATGTTATTCAAGTAGCATTGTCCACCTTTTCTTAGTAATCTTCTTGCAATTCTTTCATTGCATAATTACATATTAGTTTTTTTAATTGTTCTTTACTTAGACTGTCTTTTGATTGTCTTGTTATTACTGTGTATTTTTGATTATTTACTTCATACACCTCTTTTTCTTCAATATTTTCTGTGTCCATAATGTCGCCTCCATATTAAAGAATATGAAAAAAAGTTATATAAAATACTAAAAACTTTCTTTATTATTTTTATAATTCTTTAGATAATTCATTTGTTCTTCATCCTCTAATCTTCTTTCGTCATCAGTTTTAGTTATATTGCCTCCAACTATTACTAAATACATTCCTAAAGCTATTACTATCGAAAAAACAATAAATAATTTTAGAAATGTTCCTATTAATAAATTCATTTATATCACCTTTTTTTATATTGTTTCTTCTTCATCTTCCTCTTGTGCATTTTGCTCTATTTCTTTAATAGCCTTTAGAAGTTTTTTAAAATCTTCTACTGAATCGTCTAAGCTAGTAACTTCAACATCTTGCATAAAATCTTGCATTAATAGATCTGCAAATTCTAATGGATTTCTATATAATTTTGAAATATCTGCTACAACAACTCCATTTACTTTTTTAGATTTTATATCACTTATCATCTGATTCATTGCTTTTCTATTTTTATCTAATCCACTTTTTCTAACATCAATATAATGTATTCTGTTTCTAATATTATTTTTTTTGCAAAACTCTTCTAATTTATCTCTTTGTGAATAAATATCTGAGTTAACCTCATTATCATTTGTTAAATTTGTTCTCATATATAAAGCAACTACTTTTTTATCTTCTGTATTCTCGATTTTTTCATCAACATAATCTTCAACTTGCTCTATATTTCCTACTCTCATATACATAGCAAATTGTTTTTCCTTTTCATTATATTTTGTATATTCTGGATAGCGAATTTTAATAGCTTCCCAAAAATAAGGAGCATAAGAACAACAAAACACTTCGCTAGGATTATAGTAACTTGACATTTTGTCATTCATTCTATCTTCTTCACTATCATACATACAACGATTCCATAAACTAAAAGCCATTCTTGTTACTTTCGCCGATGTACTTGTTTGCCATGCACTTGAAATACTGTTAATGTTTATTTCACCTTTTCTAATATTAAAAATACTGTCAAAATGATCTCGCGTTGTTTCACTAATACTTAATGTATAGACTAACGATTTATAATAAACATCGGTTTTACCATATTTCTCTAATTCTCTTAGTTTTTTCTCAAAAAAGTCTTTATGTTCTGAATCAATGAACTCCACTATCCTCACTCTTCTTTCTTTTTTTATTTTCTTCTTCTAATAATTTATCTGCATAATTTACTGCAAACTCTTTGCTATGTAATTTTTCTAATGGATCTAAAAACATTTTAAAAGTATTTAAGTTAATATTATCTTTATTTGCTGAATTTAATAAGTTGTGTAGCCCTATTAATGCAAATGATTCTACTTGTTCGTAATTATATAAAACTCCCACTTTACACCTCCACTTTAATAAATTTTGGAACATCATAACTTCTTCCTAATTCTTTTTTAAATTCGTATCCATTTCTTTTTTCATTATAGGTAAATGCACTTTTATTCCAATTCCTATATGCCATATTAGACAATCTCTTCTTTTTTGAAAGTTCTGCTGTTGCTTGATTGTGCATATTCCTTAAATCAATGTTGTCTTTATCTTTTTTTCTTTTTATTACTTCTCTTTTGTATTTCATATACTTTTTTGTCTTTTCATTATGATTTTTTTTATTTTTAGTCTTTCTATTTACTTTCTCTTTTTTATATCTTTTGTCTTTTTGTAAAACCTGTGTAACTGCACTTTTAGAAATATTAAGTTCTTTTGCTATTTCTACAGGTTTTAATTTATCTATAAAATATTTATGAATGATTGTATCTTTGTTATTTTTCATTAGTATCTCTCCTTCATTTACTTAACTTTTTGCTAACACTTTTTTAAGTCGATGAAACTAATGAGCTGTTTTTTCTCATTTTTTCTTTATGTTTTTGAGCTTTTATTATTCGCTTTTTAAAGTTATTAATTCTTTTTCTTTGTATCATTTGTATTTTTTTCTTTCTTAAATTCTTGACTAATTTTTGATACATTTTTTCAACTCCTTTCACTAATTAAGGTCTTGAGTTTTTATCTAAAATCGGACAAATTATGAAAATTTTTTTAAATTTTTTTGTCTTTCTCTATTTTTAGTTAGTGTTTTATATATTTCTACGGTAATTTCTTGTTTTAAATCTTCATCTATTCTTCCATTGATTTTGCTATATTTATTTAATAAATTATCGTATGTATATATAATTTCCATTACTTCATCATCTGTCATATTAAAATTTTTAAAAATCATTTTTATCATTTCCTTTCAATTTTAAATATTCCTTTTTCAATTTTTCTAATGCCCTCTTTCTTGTTTTTCTTGCTGTGTCTGGTTTCATATTTAATTCCTTTGCAACTACTTTGTCAGTTTTTTCAGTAATTTCTCCATTTTCATCTTTTTCCATATAATAAGAAAAAAGCACTAACCTTTCCTTTTTAGTTAATGCTTTTGAAATTTTTATTAAATATGGATCATCAAATATTTTTTCAAAGTCAGAGGCACAAATATCCCCATCAATTTTTTCTGCTACTGTTTTTTCAATATTTTCTTCTGCTATTAAAAGTTCTTCATCTATCATATCTATATCATCTTCTAAATATGTATAGTCATTTTTTCTTAAGTAATCATATCTTGCTCTTCTTGCTATTGTTATTAATGCTGCTTTTTCTTTATTGCTCAATATATACAAAATACTCCCTCTTCTAAGAACTTATGATTTATATCATCAGTTCAAAAAGGAGCAATAATAAATTTTAACAAACTATTATAAATTTAATCCCTCTTACATATTTTCACCACCTTTATATCAAAATTTTAAAAGTATATTTATTTTTTTACCTTTTGTTCTCTTATTACTTTTGTAGCTCCTCTTAAAACTTTGATATAAAGTTCCTGAGGGTATATTAATATGGTTTTTCTCAAATCAATAAAAATGTGTATAAAAAAAGGAAAATGTGGACAAAAAAAGATGAAATTATCATCTAATTTTATTTCTTATATTGTTTTGAATATATTATATTGTATGGCTCAGTTTGTCTTTTCGACATTATTCGACACAAAACGACACAATTAAGTTGTAGAGTGCATTTCAAAGGAAAAATTATTGACAAAAACTTACAGTTTTCTATTGAATTTACATAAATTGTATGCTATAATGTTGGCAAAAATAGTAAAAACATTTGTGAGGCTAATTATGGTTAATGTACTTATCGGTAGTAAGAATACAACTGAACTTGATATTCTTTACCAAAAACTTGCAAATGATAAAAATTATAGAGTGGAAAATGTTAATACTGGTAAAGATACAATAACTAAGTATCTTAAAATAAATCCAGATATACTAATTTTGGATAATAGTTTACCAGATATGTCTATTGAAGAAGTTGTAGGGCGATTATCTTCTAATCCCTTAGAACGAAAAAAATGTAATACTGTTTTGACATTACCACTAGATTATAATATTAAAATGAATAGATATGAAAAAGTTAGTCAAGTTGTCTATAAACCTTTTGTAGAAAAACAGTTGAGTAATGTAGTCAAAGAAATGGCAGTAGACTTTAATACTCCAGATTTAGAGGTTGGCGAGGTTGATGAATTATTACAATCTTTAAACTTTAATTGTCTTTCTGGGGGTTATAGATACATAAGAAAGGCTATTACATATTGTTATTATAGACCTGAAGAATTAGAATACCTTAAAAATATATTGAATTATCTTTCATACGAATTTAATACTACATATTCACAAGTTAGAGATTCTATGTATGCTTGTATTAGACCATTTAAAAATGCTAGTGATTATAATTGTCCAAAAGAACTATTTGATGCTTTGCATAATCATGGTTATAGACTTTCATTAAAGGATTTCCTTGAGGTAGTAGTCTTGTATTTAATACGCACAAAGAAAAAAGGCAGATTGTTCTAAATTTTAGAATAATCCGCCCTTTTTTTATACATTCATTTTTTTGTAATCTTTATAATCATTAATAATGCCATCATATCTAACTTGTGTTTGTTCTCTAATAATGGTATTCATCTTATCCCCAATCATTCTTCTTGCTTCTAAGAAATCTTCTTTTGGTATTTCTTTCGCAATAAAATTAAATGCTGGTACATTTTCATTTAAAGTTTCCTTTGATTTTTTAATAATATCAAGTCCGTTCATATTTGTTCCTTTAAAATCATATTTAGCAAAGACCATTTCTGGAACATATTTTATAATTTTATTATATGTATCTTCTGGTGTATCAGCTGTTGCTACAACATCAACACCATTAATTTTATCTAATATTCCTGTTACTTGATTTCTTGTTTCTTCGTTATCATCTGCAACAATAACTCTTATTTTATCTTCTATTCTTTTATTTTCCCAATTTAATTCCTTCCATATCATCTCTTGTTGTTTAGGTTTGAATGAAACACATACTGGTACAAATTCTCCATACTTATTATTTTTACTTTGGTTTGTGCAAGGAGTGTTTTCGTCCATTTTATGAGCTCTTAATTCATTCGTTGGTGAATCATCCCATACAATTTTTCCATCATAGTACCTGGCAATGGCGTATGGTGTACCAATCATTAAAGAACATACTCTTAACATTCCGTTTGGGTGTATTAATATTCTTGAACCAGTTTTACAAGAGCAATAACCATAATATGCTGGGTTTTCATCAAATTTTTCTTTCGTAGTAAATGATTGTGGTATTCTAACTGGTATTTTATATTCTTTATTATCTACTTTATCTTCAATTTCATTCCATACCCTAAACCAGTCTTTTATACTTATGTCAAGATTTCCACTAAAGCAATCTCTTGGAACTCCTGTTTTAAATAAGTTATGAAAATTTATTCTTTCTATTCCTAAATCCTCTGCAAATTTTATCATTCTATCAAGATATAGATTACCATCTTCATCTCTTTCTATTAAGAATTTGCTAATGCAAGCAGTTATATCAATATTATATCCAAGTTCTTTTGCTCTTTTAATATTTTTAACACACATGTCAAATGATCCATAACCTCTGATTGGATCATTAATTTCTTTGTTGGGTCCATCTATACTAAAAGTTATTTCGTCTAACATTTTAAATTCAGGTTGCTCTAATAAACTACTATTGAATTGTCCATTTGTATCAATACGAACATACTCGTATCCTAGTTCTTTTGCCTTTTTTATTAGTTCCAACAATGGTCTGTTTTGTTGTTTAATTCCATATAATGTTGGTTCTCCACCCATTAAAGTTAACTTAACAGCACCCATTTCTCTAAAATCACTTAATAGTTTAATTGCATCATCAAAATCTACTTCTTTTTTCTCTATTTGAAATGCTATTTCAGTTTTATACAAACATTGTTCACATCTCAAATTACAATCATCAATTATATAAAAGAATATTTGTCTTAGGTTTGTTTTAAAATAATCTTTAAATTTCTGATCCATTTTAAAATACATAGTCTTCACCTCATTTTATATAATATAGTGTTTAAATTATATAATAGGTTATGGACCATGTAAATTGAAACTTTTGGGAGTAATCCCCTTCATTTTTAGGGGTAAAAAAAGAATACCCCCTATGGATATTCTAAAAAATATAATTAATTTTTCTTTTTTAAATAATCTTTTATAAATGCTTTGTCTACTTTTGTTAATCTATTTTTTAAATATACTATATTAATGCTATTTGATGGTAACTTTATAGGCATTTTAACCTCATATAATTCGCCATTCTCTATTGCTTGTTTAGCTGCATCTTTCATTACATAAGCAATACCTACCCCTCCCTTTGCTGCACTTATTCTTTGCTCTGTTGTTGGACATTTTAAAGTTACTTTCATATCTATTTTAAATTCTTTTAATGTGTTTAATAACCTATTTGTTGAAACTCTATCGTCATAACTTAAAACATATCTATAATTCTTCATATCTTCAACTTTTTTAATATCTATTGGTTTGTTTGATACAAATATGTTTTCTATTTTCTCTATTTCATCAATTTCAATTTCATCTTTATATTCATCTGGAATTGTATCTAAAATAATAAATTCCATTTCATTATTTTTTAGTTCTTCTATCATCTTTCTGCTGTTAGATTCTGTATCTAACTTTATTTCAATATTAGGAAAGTCTTGTGTTAGTTTAATAAGTCTAGGCATTAAAAAAAATTCAGTTATATGTGATGGACATCCTATAGATAACTTACCATTTTCTAAACTGTTACCACACTCAATAATATTTGGAATAAAATCACATAATGAAACTATCTTTTTAGCTTCTGGGTATATTTCTTCTCCCTTTTCTGTTATTTTTAATCCATTATTTGAGCCTTTATGTTTTCTATAAAATAACTGTATTCCTAATTGTCTTTCTAATGAATTAATATCATTACTTATAGCTTTGTCTGTTGTATCCATTTTTTCAGCAGCTTCTGCAAAAGTTTTTGATTCTGCAACTATTACAAAAGTTCTGTATAAATTTATATTTATTTGATTCAACATAACATATCTCCTAATATCTGTTTACTTTATTTTTTATAAAGTCGTCATTATTATAACATATTATGGTAACAAAGTAAATAGATATAACGAATATTTACTCATTTCAAGCTATTTTGGTTCAATTTATTATACAATAATTCTGCTTTTCTGATATTGAATTCTGTTCCAGCTTGCAAATCCATAGTTTTTATGAATTTAATTAAACCATCAACTGTCTTATTATTTTGATTTTTTGCTTCTAATTCTATAAATACCCCTAAGTCTTTTACTTCTTGAATATATACTATATATTCCTCATTTTCGTACATATAGTTTTTATATTTAAGTGTAAGCATTTTTTCAAATCCTAACAGAAGTAAATGTTTTTCTGCTTCTTGTATATCCTCTACTCTTAATACTGACTTTTCAATTCCAGTGGAATCATATTTTTTACAAATTATCTTCTTATCATTTTCATTTACATATCTCACAACTAATGAATCTGTTAATTTTCCTTCTTTTACTGAAAATTTTTTTGTTTGTTTATTATAAAAATATGTATCATCTATCCAAAATTCCTTTTTGTATGAAAAGCCTCTTCTTTCTAATTCTTCTTTAATTTTAAGAATATCTTTAAACACCTGACAAGTTATTTCTAATTCGCTCATAAGTATCTCCTTTGTAAATATAATAACACATTTATTGAAATAGAAAAAGAGCCTATTGACCCTTTTTCATATTTCTTATCTTAATGACTTAAATAATTTAATCAAAAACATTTCTTTTTTCTTGTTTCCCAAATCTTTTTGATTATCTTCTTTTTCTTCTTTTAAGTCTGTAAAATTATCTATATATTCATTTATTCTTTCAGCACTAATTGGTTTGTATTCAATATAAAAACCTAATTCACTTGACCTTATAATTAATGAACTATCTCTATCAGCTGTTACGAGTATAAATTGTGGCTTCTTTTCAATAGAATTATTTGTCATTATTTCCTCTATAACTTCTAATCCAGTCTTTTTAGGCATTTGCATATCTGTGAATACAATATCTGGTCTTAAATTTAATATTGCATTTATCTCATCTTCGCCATTAAATGCACTATCAACTCTTTCTACTTTTGGATTTTTCTCTATTACTGATTTCATATTTCTTACTATTATTTCCATATCATCAGCAACTAATACTTTAATTTTACTTTTCAATATTCTCCATCCCTTCTTTACAATCATCAACAATTTCCTTGATTTTTAAAAATTCTTCATTGCTTGAATAATTAATTATTTTTCTCCTCATACTAGAAATAGAATTTCTTATAGCATTATAACTGCAGCCGTACAATTCAGCAATTTGCTTAAATCCCATATTTTTTCTGTCATTTACATTAAGTCCATAATACAAACAAAATCTTTCTCTTTGATTTTCTGTTGCTCTTTCTTGCTCATCTACTATTTGCATAATTGATATTTTTTGATTTTTATTCAGTTTTGAATTTTTCATTAGTTCTAATAATTCATCTACTAATACACTTTTTTCATCTTCGCTCATATCATTTTCTCCTTTTCTTTTTATTTCTGTTTTGGCGAACCCAGTTTGTCGAATAGGCTAAAAAAATATTATAAAATAATGAATAGAAAAATTGTGAAAGGAGTTAGCATTTGTGGGAACAATTAGAAAATTAGATGAAAATGTTAACATAGTTGGCACAAATCTTAAACGAATACGAGAAAATTGTGGACTTTCCCAATATGATTTATGCTGTAAATTAGAATTGCTTGGTGTAACAATGTATAAAGCTGACATCTATGAAATTGAAAATAACAAAAGATTAGTGAAAGATTTTGAATCTAAAGCACTTTGTCTTGCATTAGGTATTAGCCTTGACGAACTTTATGCTGATACCGATAAATATTTTGAACACTAATTATATATTAGTGTTTTTTGTTATCTTCAAATTATATATCTTCTCTAAATATTCCCTATTTATTATTCTTTATTAAAATGATCTTATTATCTTTTACACATATTTTTAATGCATCATTTTCATTTATTTTCAATTCTTTTCGTATTTCTATTGGAATTACACAATTTCCTAATTCATCTACTACTCTCAATTTTCCATTACTATTTTCTAATATAGAATCTTTTATCCTACTAATCTGAATATGAATTTCCGTACCGTTGTCTATAATCTTTTTTTCACTATAAATTATTTCTTCTTCAACTTTAATGTCTGATTTTTATAAAATTATATTTATACCACTTCTATAAATATATAATTTATCTCTTTGCTGTATATTTAACATTTTTCGCACTTGAATAGGTATATGTATTCTCCCTAATTCATCCATTTTAATAATAAATTTTGTTTGTTCTTTAGTTTCTAAAATTTGTTCCATAATTTTTTTACCCTTTCTTTATTTATTTGTTATTTGCTTTCTAAAAATTATGGCTCATAGTTCGTATTTTAGTATTTCATAGTACATTTATTGTTGCTTTTAAGCCTATTTATTACATTAACCTCCTTCCTGTTAGATTTATCATATCTACTTATCGTTTACTATTTCCTATATATTCCAACTATTTCTCCTTCTTTTCTATAAAATATGACATTTTATATTATTATAATTCATTTTCAACTTTTGTCAATCTGTTTTACCGTCAATTTTGTTCCCATTTAGGTGTATGTAGTCAAGAAAACTTTTCGACATTTTTCTACAAACTACTATATAAAACAAAAAAACTGGATTTTACTCCAGTTTAAGTTTTTATTATTTAACTATTTAAAGCATTGTATATAGCAATATTTACAAGTTTATAAATAGATAAATGATGTTTTGCACTTAATCGTTCCAATTCTCTATACGCTGATTCTCTTATGTTAAAATTATGAGATTCTGAAATCTCGTTTTCTGGTCTATCATAAAGATTCACATTATTTTTTTCTACCATTTCCATAATCGCCACATTTACTAATTTATTTATAGAGGCTTCATAAATATTAGACAACTCCTTTAATCTTTCATATAAACTTGCATCTATTTCAATTCTTCTTTTTAAGATATTATCTCTCTTATAAAAATGTTTATCAAAAACCATATTTTTCACTCCTTTTTGCAACATTATTATATTTTACAAAAAAGAGTATTTTAATTCCTTT
>CALVZK010000013.1 GCA_944372505.1 uncultured Clostridia bacterium
AATATAAAGAACAAATGTATAAACAGCTAATGAATGATTTTATTAGTTCAAAATATAAAAACCAAAATATAAAAATAGAATATTTTATTGATTATAATGGTAGTGCTAATTGCATAAATGAAGAGTTAAAAAAATTTCTTGCTTTATTAAATGATAATAAAAATTCGATTTTTCTAACAAAAAAAGTAACCATGCTATCTAGGAGTGTTTTCGTTTTATGTGATATATTAGCCTTATTAGAGAAGAATAATAATGATATATATTGTTTGGATGAAAATGCTTTTTTATATAAAGAAATGTTGTTTCCAATTTACAGTCATTTTTCTATACTAGAAGAAGATGATGAAGAACAAGAGTTAGTTGATTTAGAGAATGATGAAGAAGATTTGGAGTTAGACAATGAGTTATAACAAAGCAAGAGATAATTTGATTAAAATGTATTTAGATAGCTTGGAAGAAAATAAAATCCCTTGGGAACAGCCATGGACTAATGATGTACCGAGAAATGCAATATCAAATTATAAATATAATGGAATAAATAATCTGATATTATCTTATGTTGCTAATAAAAGAGGATACAAAGATAACCGCTGGTGTACTTATGATCAAAAGAAAAAAAATCATTGGTATTTTAAAGGCGATGCTAAAGGTCAAGGTGTTTGGATTGAATTTTGGAGTAAATATAATATTAAAACTAAAAAAGCTATATCTTTTTCTGAATATGAAAAGATTATTGCTGAATCACCTGAATTAGCAGATGACTATAAAACAATATGTAAAAATATACTTGTTTTCAACGCTGATTTAATTGCAAATATTCCAAAACAAGAAATGAAAAATGAAAAGATTAATCATTGTGAGATTATTAATAATATTATAGATAATCTAAATGTTTCATATCGAGAAGAAGGAAATGAAGCTTATTATAATCCGATTAATGATGAAGTTCATGTTCCAAAATCATCTCAATTTAAGGATGAGTACTCATTTTATGCTACACAATTACATGAATTATCTCATGCAACAGGACATCCTAATAGATTAAATAGAGAAATTGTTAATACATTTGGAAGTGAAGAATATGCGAAAGAAGAACTTAGGGCAGAAATAAGTTCTTCTTTTATGATGCAGAAGTTAAAACTTAATTATGATGAAAACCATTATAATGAACACAAAAGTTACATTAGAAATTGGATTGATATTTTAAAAAATCAACCTTCTGAATTATTTAAAGCAATTAAGGATGCAGATAAAATTGTTAATTATATGGAAGAACAAAGTTTAAGAAAAGATAAAACTTATAGTGATTTAGATAAGGAAAAGGAGATGGAAATAGAATATGAATAATGAAATATTAAATCATTATAGAAATTTAAGTGATTATGATAAAGACAATTTAGAAAATTACCTGATTTATGATGGGATTTTTAAAGTTTTTCCTGGAATTTCTAAAGAAGAAGTTGATTTTATTTTTGAAACTTGTAAGAAAGTGGAAAATGAAAATCTAAATCCTTTTTCTATATCACATTATATTACTGATAATTATATGTCTGGTCATATTACAAAAAATGATTTAGAAAAAGCCACATCTGGCGATATTTGTTCGGCAGTTTATTTTGACAAATTAGAATATTTGTATTCGGAAAATGATAAATATTTGTTAGAAAAAAATAAAATAGATACAAAAAAATTAAAAAATTTTAATGACCTTTGTGGTAATTGGGATTTTAGAAATATTGATATGACTGAACCTCATCTTGGTGGAATTAATTATATTGATAATAAATTTTATTTTATTGTTGAAAAATTTTCTCCAGCTTTAGATGATTATATTATGTATAATTTTGAGTTCAATGATGTAGATTTAATAGATAATTTTGCAAACTTAGATATGAGTGATAGGGAAGAAGTTTGGTCGTTTATGTCATCTTGTGAAATGAAAATAGACTGGAAAAAGGCTACTGAAACATTAGAAAAGTTGGAAGAAAAAGAAATAAAACAAGAAGAATTAGAAATAGAAATCTAAAAAAATAAAACTGTCGGAGACTAAATTAGTGGGTCTTAGGGATGTTCCCTAACAAGCAATAGGGTGTGTAAACACCATGCTTGATAGATTATAAATATACCATCTTTTATAAGGGTACTTGTCGTGAGAAAGGAGAATACATGGAATTTAAATCATTGGAGAAGTGGCGAGTACAAAAAGAATTGAAATTAAGCGAGAAGCAAATTAATAAAGCAATTAAAGTTATGACTAGAAGGCACCCATTTGAAAAATGGATAACGACAAAATGTTCTGCTAATGGAGAACGGATAATTTATTTAAAATTAGAATTTGTAAAATGGATTGAAGAAGTTTATTTAAAGAAGAATAAATATTATCTGGACTTAGAAATAGCTTTCTTTAATAAACAGATTAAAAGATTAGAAGAAGAATTAAAACTTCCTCATAGAGAAACAGAGTGTCATGAAATGCCACTATATGAATTACCTGCATTCTTTGAAAAACGTAGGGGAGCTATCAATGTAGCAGTTAATCGTCTTTTAAAGATTCATCCAGAATATAGATACTTTAAAGATAATACAACAATTATTACTTCTGAAGGAGTTAAGTGGTTAAATGAAAAATATTTTCGTCAAGCATATTTAGAAGAATTAGAAATATATAAGTTGGAACTCCAAAAATATAAAAGGAAGATTTTTGCTAATGTCAGAGAAAAAACTGCGTAGAGAAAAGATTAATGTAATGCTTAACGAAGATGAAAGAAAAATTATTCAAGAGAAAGCCATTAAATATGGATATGGTGATTGTCTTGCTGATTATATTAGATCTGCTTGTATATATGAAAATATCTACGTGGAGGATGTTAAGGGAAAGTATGAGATTTGTGATATTGTAAGTGAACTGATTAGTAATGTTAGAGAAATACTTGTTAATCAAAAGAATATAGTACGTAATGTTACAGTTTCTAAAACAGATGTAGCAATAATAAAAAATCAGAATGAAGAAATTATTGAAATGCTATCTTCATTATCAAAATTAGTAATATCTACATTATCAGTAAAAACAGTACACAAGGTTCAACAAAAGATAAACAGTATTGATAAATATAAATTTAATAATTATATGTTGGATAGAATAAGAAAAGATGGTTTGTCATTTGTAAGACCAAGTAATCTGCATTTCATTAAAATTAATGATGGCTATGTTATCGTTATTGATAATTATAAGGTGAATTGTAATGACGGATTGATATATAAGAAGATAGATGATATTAGAACTTTTGCTATAGATAGTAAATACATATTATCTTTTTTATTTTATCAAGAAAAACTATATATATTTGTATTAGACTATCGTAAAAAAATATCAAAGTCATCTCAGAATAAATATATTTTGATAGATGAATTAAATCAGTTTGTTTTGGATAATTATGTGAATCAAAATGCCAACGACTAAGCGTTGGGTTGTTCATGGGGTACAAGGTCGTAACGATTGTATTAACTATGTAAAAAATCCAAAAAAGACTGAAGGAGGAACATTAGTAAGTGGACTTAATTGTTCACCTGATTTTGCTTCTTATGAAATGAAAATTAATAATGATAAATTTCATATTGAGGAAGATAATGAAAGCAGAACTTGTTATCATGCTTATCAATCTTTTGATCCAAAGGAGAAGAATTTAACACCAGAGCAAGTTCATGAAATGGGAGTAGAGCTTGCCAAAAGACTATATCCTAATTTTCAGGTTTTAGTTTGCACTCATACAGATAGATTTCATCTACATAATCACTTTGTGATAAATGCAGTTAGCACAGAGGGAAGAAAGTTAGAAGATCGATTGGCAAATCCTATTGAAGGACTATATGGACTTAGAGATATGTCAGATACCATTGCTTTAGAGCATGGATTAAAAATAATTGAAGATGCTCCTAAAATTGGGTATTTTCATTCTAATAAATATCTATATGCCATTGCATCTAAAACTTGGAAAAAGCAAATTATAGAAAAACTAGAAGAATTAAAAGAATCTTGTTTTTCGTTTGATGAACTTTTAGAGAATCTTGCATTAGATGGTTACCAAATTAAATATGGTAAAAATATTAGAATAAAGCCTTATGGTAAGCAGAAGTTTGTGACTATGAAAGTTTTAGGAAGTGAATATAGCGAAGATTCATTAAAAGAGTTCTTTTATCACAAGAGGAAAAATGATATTGCAATAAGTTTTGAAAATTATAAGTTGAATACTAATGATAGTGAACTTTTAAATATTCATAATCAATTAGCACAATTATCTAAATATTCTGTGCTTAGTACAATGAAAGAATTAGATTCAACTAAACAATATCCAAATTATTATAATTCCAGATATTTAGAAATAAAAAGGTATCATCAGTTAGTTAATACCATAAATTTTTTGAATGATAATGAAATTTATAATTATCAGTCATTAGAAGAAAAAATAGAACAGCTGCAAAATGAAATTGCAACGAAAGAAGAAGAGTACAATAAATTATTTTCTATAAATGAAACATTACAGCTTCGTGTTCCTATTTGTAATATATATCTTCAATATTTAGAAGACTATGAATATTTTTGTGAACAAGAAGAAATGCTAGGAGAAAAGTTAGAACCTAGCAATGAGATAAAGTTGTTTTTAGAAGCAAAGAATGAGTTAGAAGTAAATACTACAGAAGAAGTGCAAGAAATCATTGCTTCTGCAAATCAATATAAAAAAGAATCGAACCAGCAATATGCTTATTTAAGTTATCTAAAAACAAAAGCTAGTGAACTAGAAAAAATAAAATCAATATCTTTAGAAACGAGTAAAGGATTTATTAAAAGTGTTTCTATTAGTAAAAATATGATTGACTATACTAGAAGCAATGCTGAGCAATACTGTGTTCGTATTCCATATACTGAATATTATATGTATGTTCCTAAAAATAATATTGCTTGGGTAAGCTATGACAAGCGAGGTATTATTTATTTGGTTGATGATAAGGAATATACTCTATATGATGATAAGAACAAACAAGTAATGACAGCTAGAGGTGAAGAAATCGAAGATGTTTCAAAAGAAGAAAAACAAAAAATAAGTGAATATTATAGAAAGGAATTTATATGAAAAATAGAAATAAATATGATGTTAGTTGGACTTTGCCAGGGCAAAAAAGACCGTTCGGGGGAAGTACAGTTGCAACTAGTGACTTAATTGTTATGTTATCAGATGATAAAAAAACAGTTAAAGATGTATATGATTCAGTTCATTATGATCAGGAAGCCAAATTGATATTGAAAAAATTTATTGATACTGGATATAAAGATTTCATAATGAAAGATTTTTTACCTAGTGACGATGGAAAATTAAGGACTTGCTATAGAAAAAAAGAATCTAATGGTGTTATTAAAGAAATCAAAATAGCTGATTTAAATAAGGAAAGTAAAAATGAGTTAAGAAAAAATAATTATTATCAAAACGAAAAAAATGAGGAGATGGAACTAGATATATGAATGAAATTAATAAATTTGACAAATCTAAATTGCATTACTATCTAAAAGGATTACAAGAACATCCTAAATATATTTATTCCAAAGATGAAGCTAATTATTTAGAACAATTTATAAAAAATAAATATGGGGAATACACTTCAGTTTATCATGAATTATATTCTCCAGACATTCATTTAGACATTTTAATTGTACCACCATCAAAAAAAGATAATTATTATAAACTTATTACTAAGGGGATGGGGGCTTATAAAATGAATGTGCCAAGTATAATTAATAATAAGGGGTATGATAGAGCAGAACTTGTAATGTATCTTCCACCAGAATGGGATTTTAAAAACAAAGATAACAATTGGATTATTAGTCAATTAAAAGTAATTGCTAGAACTCCAATTTATGAAAATAATTGGATTGGTTATGGACATACTTTTTCACAAAGTATAGATGCTAGCATTACGTATAGTTCTAATACAAAACTCTCGGATATTATATTATTTAAATCTTATGACAATAGTAATTGCGAAAATAAATTATATATGGATACCAAAGGACAAATAAACTTTTATCAGGTATTTCCTATATATCGAGAAGAATTAGAGTATGCAAAATTGCATGGAGCTGAGTCATTAGAAAAATTGATTTTAGGTGATTATAAAAAACCAATCATTGATGTTTCCAGAAAAATTTTTTGTATAAATAAAAACATAGAAAAAGAAATAGATGAAATAGAAAGGGATATATAAATATGAATACTGAATATATTAGGAGTTTATTAAATGTTTTTCATAATCATAGTATATATGATATTGAAACAGCTTTAATTATTTATGAATTTTCTGATAAGGATAGTAGATATATCAAAGATGAGGAGTTAAATAGAGTATATGAGTTAATAAAATCTCAAGATGAAATAATTGATGAATATATTATTGAAAAATATAGGCAAGAAGAACGTGAGAAAGAAGAAGAATTAAATGAACGAGAGATTTAGTTATGTAGCTAATGTTATTATTATAAAAAAATATGATATAATCAAAATGAAACAGGTGATATTATGACTGAAAATCTTTTTGGATATAAATATGATGATAAAAAGAAAAAATATATTGTAGACGAAGAAGAGAAGCCAATAGTAGAGTCAGTTTATGATTTGTCAGCAAATTTCTTTTTGGATTTAAATGAAATAAAATGGTTACTTTTTACAAAAGATACATTAAATGATATTGTTTTAGTAAGATTAGAATCTTTATTTACACAGTTAGAAAACGAGGAACCTGATTCTATGTTTAAATACCTTCAAATAGATAGTTCTATTTTGCTTAATTCTGTTGAAAGTTCAGAAAATGACTGGCAAGAAAAAGTAATTAAAACATTAACAAGTTTACAAAAAGAATTGTTAGAAAACCATACTGAGTTATCTGAAAGTGTTGAAAATCGCATAGAAAACATTATCTTTTTAGTAGAACATTATGATGAGATTGTAAGTAAATACAATGATTTTCACGAAATTAAAGAATTTATAAAAAACATGAATACTAAGCGTCGTGATTTGAATAGTTTCGTTTTTACGGGTTCTTTCAATCAGGTAATTAAAAATAAACATATAATTCATGGCGAGCATTCACCTATAATTGATAAAGAAACTTTTGACAAGATTTCTAAAGTGATGAAGTCACACTTACAAGAAGAACAAGAGCGTGATTTATAATCAACTTTTTAAAGGATTAGTTTATATAGCTAATCTTTTTAATTTTATATGAAAGGATAAGAAAATGAGCAATAATATTAAGGATGTGAAGAGGAAAAGTATTAAAATTCTTTTTCTTTTTGTTTTTTCTTCTATCTTAATTATCTGTATTATAAATATCATTAAATATTATGATGCAGTAAATAAACAAGAAGAAATAATAGATAATTTAATTGACATAGGTGAAGTAGAACAAGTGGAAGATTCTGATAAATTACCAGCTATTGATTTTGATAAATTGAAGAATATTAATTCTGATATTGTGGGATGGATTATTATGGAGGGAACACAGGTAAACTATCCTATAGTACAGGGTGATAATAATTCTTACTATTTAAATCATTCTTATGATAAAAGCTATAATTCGTATGGTAGTATTTTTATGGATTATAGATCTAATAATGGTTTTAGTGATTTAAATACTTTTTTGTATGGTCATTATACAGGAAATGGTTCTATGTTTGGAGAACTAAAAAAATATATGAAACAATCGTTTTATGAAGAACATCCGTTTTTTTATATATTAACACCAATAGAAAATTATAAAGTAGAAATATTTAGTGCATATACAGACGATGCACTTTCTTCATCTTACAATATAGAATTTGATAATTTGAATGATTATCAAACATATTTAGAAAAAATAAAATTAAAAAGTCGTTATAGTACGGATATAAGTATCAATTATAATATTGATAAAATTATAAGTTTATATTCATGTTCGCATGAATCTGGAAGTAAAACGGAGAGGTATTTTATCCATGGAGTAATAAGAAAAATTTAAAGAAAGGAACACTATGAAAATAAATGTTTATTATGATGTGAATGGAATTTCATTGTTTGATGTAATTTCTAAAGATTTTATGAGTTTTTTACAGGAGTACCTAAAAAAACATATTAAATAAAAGGAATCATAATAAATATCCATATTTTATGTTATAATATGGATGAATACTATTGACATGCCGTAATTATGATTCCTTGTTAGAAAGGATGAGGCATGGATTATTCAAGTATATTGAAAAACTATGCTCCAAGTGAAATTGCTAAATATTATAGACTTTCATTGGAGGATAGGAATAAGAAAGGTGGAGTTGTTGACGAGAGTGAGAGTATATCTAATCAAAGAAGCATAATTAATAGTTTCATTGATAAAAGAGGTAATGTAGGCAGTCTTTGTCGTGAATTTATTGATGACGGTTATTCTGGTACTAACTTTGATCGAGATGGCTGGAAAGAATTATTAGATGAAGTCGAGAATGGAAATATAAAAGTTGTAATTACTAAGAATTTATCAAGACTTGGAAGAAGCAACTTTGAGTGTGGCTATTATATGGATTACTATTTTCCTTCATTGGGCATTAGATTTATGACTGTTCAAGAGGAAGTAGATACATCTGATATATATAATAGTAGTAATGAATACGCACCTTTAACTAACTTTATGAATGAAAAATATTCTCGCGATTTATCTAAAAATGTTACTAATAGTAAAAGGGCAAAACAAAAAGCTGGGGAATATATAGGTGGTAGTAATACACCTTTTGGCTACAAAAGAGATCCAGCTGACAAACATCATCTAATTATAGAAGAAGCCGAAGCCTGTGCTATACGATTAATTTTTAAATGGTATTTAGAAACGAAGACACTTAACGAAGTTGTAAGAAAATTATTTGAATATAAAATAGCAAGATCATCGTATGTTAGAAATTATAAACACGTGGATTTTTCTTCTGAATATAAAAAGTATAGTTGGGATAGTAGTACCGTTAAAAGAATACTTGAAAATCAAGTATATATAGGCAGTATGGTACAGCATAAATATGTAAAGAAAAGTTGGAGAAGGAAAAAACTATCTCGTGTACCAAAAGAAGAGTGGATTATTGTTCCAAATAAGCATGAACCTATTATTGATGTAGAAACTTTTGAAGAAGTTCAACTTTATCTTGATGCCAATTATAAAAGTAATTCCACAAAGCCTAAGGAATTGTTGCAAGGATTACTGGTATGCCATGATTGTAAGCATAAGATGAGCATAGCGAAAAAAGATCATGTTGGTAAAGATGGAAAAACGTATAAACAATATTATACACAATGTGTGTATTACAGAAAAAATCGGCACTTACATTTATGCACATTACATTCTGTAAATTATTTTGAAGTAGAAAATGAAGTTTTAAATCAAATTACATCTTTATTCAAACAATATATTAAATTGTTTGACTTTGATGGTTTAACACAACAGGCAAAAGAAAAATATGAACGTGTGAATTTAAAATTACAAGAAAAAATAAAAAAAATTAATGGCGAAATTCACGATGTTGACAGAAAATTAGAAATAGCTTATATGGATCGGCTAGATGATAAAATAAGTATTGAAACGTACGGAAAGATTGCAATGTCATTAGAAGATAAGAAAAAACAATTACAGTTATCTTTAGATGAAACACAAGATACTCTCATAGAATATCAAACTAATAATGAACACAATAAATTATTGGAAACAAAGAAAATAGTTTCCGAATATTTAAAAAGCAGAAAAAAGGTTGATAGAGATTTAATTCTAAGCATAGTTGATAGAGTAGAAATACATGAAGATAAATCTATCGACCTACACTTAAAATTAAAACCTTTAGAACAAGTTTTAATGTAAATAAAAACATATTTTTTTTAGAATTTTGGATTATGTACCATTGGGTGTAGGGAAGATAACACCTGCTCATGATCC
>CALVZK010000014.1 GCA_944372505.1 uncultured Clostridia bacterium
GTAGCATTATCTAAAGCAACAAAATCTTTGTACTTTTTTGTTAAATTATTTGTTTGCAACACTATTTCTTGCATATACTTCATCCCTTTCTGATACCATTATACAAAAAAAGTGTTAAGAAATTCTTAACACAATCCTTAAATTTTCCTTAATTTTTAAATTTATATCCAACACTCCAAATAGTTTCTATGTAATCTTTATTTGAATTAGCTTTTTTTAATTTATTTCTAATTTTACTAATATGAACATTAAGGGTATTTTCATCAGCAGAATCCATTGTATCCCATATTGTATCGAATAATACACTTTTTGTTACAACCTGATTATTATTTTTCATCAATAATTTTAATATTTCAAATTCTATTTTAGATAAAGTAATATCTAAACCATTGCATATAACTTTATAAGTTTTTGGATTTAATTCTATATCACCTATTTTTAATACTTCATCTTGATTGTTAAGATTATGTTTTAAATGAACTTTAATACGTGCAAGCAACTCGTCATTATTAAATGGCTTTGTTACATAATCATCTGCACCTAAATTAAATAAATCTAGCTTTGCATCTATATCATTAATAGCACTTGTAACAATGACTGGAACATTTTTTATTTTCTTTAATTCACTAATAATTTCTTCTCCACTCTTACCAGGTAACATTAAATCCAAAATTATTAAATCCACATCACTATTATGAAGAAGTAATGCTTCAGTTCCAGAATATGCAGATTTAATATTGTATCCATTTATTTTTAATACTTTTTGTAGCATTTCATTTATATCTTTATCATCTTCCACGATTAAAATTGTTTTCAAAATAATCACTTCCTACTCGCTATATAATTATAGCACAGAATTATGCCAAATTAAAGGCAAGCAAAAGGATTATCAACTAAGATAATCTAATCAATAAATTGTAATCTAGTTATATTTTAATAAACTTTTTCCAAAAGGTCTTCTTTGCAAAAAGTTTATTACATCCATAAAATATTGTATATCCTATAAGTCCTCCTATAAAGTTAGTAATAACATCATCAATGTCTGCTGATCTACCCATAAAATACTGTAAAAACTCTATTCCAAAAGTTGTTAAAAATACAATTAGCATAGTTTTCCATATATTTCTTTTACTTTTATAAACTGCCGGAATAAAAAAGCCAAACGGAATAAATAATAGGATATTTGGAATTTTCTCAACAACAAACTGATATATTCCAATTTCATTCCAATTAAAAGGAATAATATTTAATGTATGTGTCGAATTAAATGAAATCGGCATAAATAACATTGTTGCAAATACTATGAGAAATATAGAACAAACTAGACCTATATAACTCACTTGTCTTGTTGGACTTATCCCTTTTTTCTTCAACTTAAATAATATTGGTAAATATAAAATACTTATGATAACAACAAAAATTAAACCTAATCTTATATATGCTTCTATTCTGTGCATAACATACCCCTCCACTCTATTATTATACAATAATTATAAATTCTTTTCAAAAAATCAGACAATAATTCTTGCTAGTCTATCTCCAAGTCTGCATAGCAATTCATTTGTTATAGTATCTGCTTTATCAGCGACTTGTTCAGCAGTAAGATTATCATCTTCTCCTATAATTGTTATAATATCGCCAACTTTTACATTTGATATATCAGAAATATCAATTAGTAATTGATCCATACAAATTCTACCTATCACAGTACCATAACTTTCATTTATTTTGACTTGCATATTTTTGTTAGATAAATTTCTTGGTATTCCATCTGCATATCCTATTGATACAGAAGCAATTTTTCTATTTTCTGTTGCAATATATGTTCTTCCATAACTAACAGAATCGTTTTTATATATTTCTTTTACACTTGTAATTCTAGCTTTCAATGACAAAACAGGTTTTAAGTTCAAATGTGTTAATTGATATGACTCGTATGAACTATTTATTCCATACATAAGAATACCAACTCGCACATAATCATAGTCTAATCCAGTATAATTTATTACACCATAACTACTCTGTAAATGCACTTTTCCAGTATCATATCCTTTTGTTTTAATTCTTTTTATAGTTTCATTAAATAATTCTATTTGTCGATTAGTAAAATCAATATCTTCTTTCGTGTTAGAATCTGCAACGCATAAATGACTAAATGTTCCTAAAATATTTAATTTTTCATTTTCGTAAATTTTATATAATTTATCTAAATGATTATATTTTTCTCCTAATCTATTCATACCAGTATTTATTTTTATATGGCATTTTAATTTCTCATTAAGATTTAACTCTTTTATCCTTTCAGAATAATCATAATCTATAATAGTTTGAATTAAATCATATTTTATAACATATTTTAAATCATCAAAATTAGTAAAACCTAATATTAAAATATTACCTTGTATATTATTTTTTCTTAAATATATACCTTCTTCTAATGTGGCTACTGCAAAATCAGTTATACCAATTTCCAATAATCTTCTTGCTATCAATAATGCTCCGTGTCCATAAGCATTTGCTTTTATAACTGCCATTATTTTTGTTTTTGTGGAAATTATTTTTTTTATTTCATTTATATTATTTACTAAATTATCTAAATCTATTTCAATCCATGCTCTATCTTTTAACAAATTATTTTCTTTCATTTTTTACTACTTCCTTTATTTTTTCTATTAAAAAGGCAAATATTGTTGTTGATATACAAACCAACAGATAAAGTATTAAATTATTTTCAACAAATATTTTATCCATTCCAATAATGCCAGAAATAAACCTAATTCCTACAATAAAAAGTGGGTGGAAAATATAAATATATGTTGCAATATTTCTTATCTTTTTGTTTGATGTTTTACTATAATCCATTAAATAGCAAAACAAGAAATACATAAGTGGAATTAAAAACAAATACATACTATCGTGTCTTTGTAAATTATAATAATGTAAAATACTTCCTTCCACACTCATAAAAACAAAAAATAATAAAACATATAATAAATTAAACTTTGTACTTTTTCTTGTGTTTGCCTTTACAATATGCCCTAAACATATAAATATTGGTACATAGAATAAACCATTTCTCGTATAATCAAAAATATTAGACATAAATTCATATATATTTTTTGTAATCTGATTCATAATAGTTATGCCATAATAACTATCTCCAAACACGCCTATTATGTATAATAATATCGCTGTAATTAAAGCCTTTTTTCGTCCTAATTTTTTAACTAAATAATATGTAATCCACACTCCAACAATAAGTGCTGGAAAATACCATAAATGATATAATGTTCCATTTATAAAAACATCTTTTAATATCGTAATAATATCAATGTTTTTAAAACTACCCATATAGATATTTATTGGTAAATAAAGTAATATGCAAAGAAAATAAATTTTCAGTATTTTCTTTGTATAGTCAACTAAAACTTGTTTATCTTTTAAAGACCTATCCAATATATAATATCCAGTTATCATTAGAAATAAAGGAACTGCTATTCTTCCTAATATTCTTGTAAAGAAGAAATCAAATTCAGGACTAATTTTGGCAAATGGTGAGATATGTATAGCAACAATTAAAAATGATACTATAAATCTCCATATATCAATATTTATTTTTTTACTCATTATTTTTCTCCTTTGATAGTTAAAATAAATCCATCTACATTGTTTCCAGAAATATTATAATTTTCCTCCATTTCTAAACTAATACTTTCGTCTTTATAAGGAATGAAAAATATCTTATATTCTTCATAAATTAAAGGCTTATTTGGATATATAAAATCTTTCAAAAAATCTATATATTCTTCTAAACAAATATCTTTTTCCGTTATTATTTTTGAATGAGGATAACCAACATATCGAAAATGCCATTCTTCTTTTGATATTTTCGTAATTGCTTTCTTTTCATCTTTATATCTCTCAATAAAGCCATATTTTGGAGCAATATTTCTAAAACTTTGACATATACCATAATAAGGAAACTTAGGACAAATAAAATCAATATTTTCCTCATTTAATGCTAAATCTATTGCTAAACCTGTTTGATGTTCACTAGCATTAGGTAGTGCAACATATTTTTGCGTATATTCTCTGCCATTCTCTTTTAAAGATGTATTATATATATCTTTTTGTTCTTCAAGTGTTCTATACCCACTTACAGGGACTATTTTATTTTCAGCATTTATATTATTCAGTATTAAGTGTAAAGAATAATTTGCAATATTATTTAATTTGATATTGTTGTATTCTTCATCAAAAGATACTAGATTATTTATTGTACTTTTTAATGTAAAATCTGGGTTAATAAGGACTAATTCTCCTTTTCCAATATCTTTTTTTTTAAAGTTATATTTTTCATTTTTCCCACCCCAATTCAATTAAACGATCAATAACTTCTTCAAAAGGAATACCAATTTCTTTTAACATACTAGGGTATCTTGAATGTGATGTGCAGCCAGGAATAGTATTTGCTTCATTGAAAACGATTTTTTTATCTTTTGTGTAAAACATATCAACTCTTGCAAAACCACTACAACCTAATATTTTGTAAATAGCAAGAGCAGTATCTTTAATTTTTTCTCTTTCTTCTTTACTAATTCTTGCAGGTAAATGTATTTTACTTGTTTTCAAATTGTATTTTTCAAAATAATCAAAGAAGCCATCTTCTAACTCTATTTCATCTACTTCACCAATTATTAACTTATCTGTTCCTAATACAGCACAGCCAACTTCAAATCCATCTACATTTTCTTCTATAATCACTTTATTGTCATACTTAAATGCTTCTTTTAACGCTTCTTTTAATTCGCTTACTGTTTTTATCTTTGTAATACCAAAAGATGATCCTGCTTTCAAAGGTTTTACAAACAATGGAAAGTGTAAATTATGAATTTTATTTTCTATCATCTCATAACTATCTTTTTCATTAAATAAATAAGATATAGGTGATAAATAACCGTTTGAAGAAACAATTTCGTGTGCTAAATACTTGTCCATACATATCGCAGATGAAGTCATATCACACCCAACATATTTTATTCCTGCAAGTTCCAATAGTCCTTGTAATCTTCCATCTTCTCCGTTTTGACCGTGCAATACTGGAAAAGCAACATCAATTTTAATAATTTCATTCGTTTCTAAAACTATAATTCCGTGATCACTTCTATTTGTTGAAATGGTAATTCGTTTTGTATCCTTTTCATTTAACCATTCATCTTTTTCAATATTATCCACATCACCATTATATAAATAAAAATCACCATCTCTTGTAATTCCAATCATCAATAAATTGTACTTATCTTTTTTGATATTTTTAATTACGGAAGTTGCAGATACAAGTGATATATCATATTCACTTGAACACCCTCCAAATAAAATTGCTACTGTTTTTTTCATAAAAATCACATCTCCTCTACTTTAACATCACTTGGCAATTCATATTCAATAAGAACTTTCTCGTCATATAATTTCTCTTTTCTGATTTCTTTTCTTGTTTTCTTGTCTATTTCAACTCTTATAACTTCAACGCATTCATAAATATTTCCATTTTCTTTGACATACTTTAAATTTCCATTTACTATTTTATAATCAACATTTGATTCACTATTTGATAATATTTTCCCATACATATAATCTTCATCAAATGAAATGTCTATTTGATATATATTGTTAGTTTCATTTTTTACTTTTAAATCTAGCCAACCACTACTAATTGTTGCGTCAATTCCCTCTAAAGAAGATTTATCTGGATTAGGAAAGGATTTCACTTTATGTCCGTGCCTTTCAGTAACAGTAAGTGGACTCATCAAAAATAGATAATGTAACAAATTACTTAAATGACAAAGCCCTCCACCTTTTTTTGCTACTATTTTTCCATCTACCAATATTAAACCATCTTTATATTTTCCGTACTTTTTACTGTTTCTAACTAAATAACAAAAGGAAAATGTTTCATTAGGATATATTAAAATATGATTCATAGTTTTACTTGCTATTTTCAGGTTTTCGACTTTGTTTTTTTGATAAATAATATCGTGTCCACTATTTTCGTTTATCATCAATGTTTTTGTTTTACAAACTTCATATTTTAATTTTTCTCCAAAATTTTTAGAATACTTATTTCCGTCAAACTTCATTCCAATTTGATAAAATAAGTTCCTTTGCCATATTCGTAATGGTAATAGAAATGGAAATAATTGTGTTAATCTTTTTCTTGCCATTTGCAACACCTCCAATCAACAAAAAAACAATCATTAAAATCAATACAATTAAATTATACTGACTTATAAATGATTGTTCTTTAATTTTATCTTAAATAAATCTTAAGTTCTTCTTAAATTATTTTAATGGTAAAGTTACGCGCAAAGTTGTTTCTTCCTCATTACTTTCAGCTGTTATTGTTCCATTATGAAGTTCAACTATATCTTTGGCAATAGAAAGTCCTAAACCACTTCCACCAGTTCTTGATGTTCTTGCAGAATCTAATCTATAAAACTTCTCAAATATTTTACTTAATTTTTCTTTTGATATTTGTTTTCCTTTATTTATTACTTCAACAACTACATTATTGGTATCTTTTTTTAAATTAATTACAATTTCACTTTCTTCCTTACTATAACTAATAGCATTTTTTATAAGATTGTTAAACACTCTACTTAATTTATCAGGATCAGCATTTATATTAATTTTTTCTTCATAATTCAATTTAATACTTTTATTTAGTTCTCGTAAAGTAGGATAAAAATCATCAATGATTTGTTCCAACATCAAATTTAGATTTAATTTTTCTTTTTCTAAAATAATTTTTTCAGAATTAAATCTAGCTACATCAAATAACTCATTGATTAAATCTTCTAATCTATAAGATTTATCCAATGCAATAGAAATATAATTCTTTCTTTGTTTTTTTGGCATGTCATCTATTTCATCTAAAAGCGATAAATATCCAATCATTGATGTTAAAGGAGTTTTAATATCATGAGCCAAATAAACAATTAACTCATCTTTCTTTTCTTCATTTTCTTTAGCCAACTTTTCATTTTTTTGTGATTCTCTTTTTAAATGATTCATTCTCTTTGAGATTTCTTCTAATTCACTTGGTAACTCAATATATTCAACATCTTTATTCACTAAATTTTCAGATGCCTTTCCTATATCATCAATATATCCAAAAATCTTCTTTAATAATCTATATAATAATACTAATGTTCCAATCACCCAAATAATTACTATAGGAACTATTAAAGTTCTAACAGTTGTTATGCTATAAAAGAATTCTCTAAAATTATTGTAGATTTCTGGAGAAAGATCATATAACCATTGAAACTTTAATCTGTCAATTAATGCCACCAAGAGAAAAATTACTAATGGCATACATATAGACCATATCAATATTTTTAATACAAAATTTAAAAAGGTTTTCTTCAATAATTTATTTTTCAATTTTATACCCCACTCCATAAACAGTTTTTATATATTTTGGCTTTTTACCAATATCACTCATTTTTTCTCTTAAATGTCTTATATGTACCATTACAGTATTGTTATCTTTCTCAAAATATTTACTTCCCCATACTTTAGAAAATAGTTCATCTGTTTTAATCACTTTTCCTCTGTTTTCACATAATAGCCATAATATTTCAAATTCTATCTTTGTTAAATCAATCTTTTTTTCATTGAAATAAAATTCGTGTGTATCTTTATTAATAAGTATCCCTCTAAAATCAATTATATTTTCTTCTTGATTTGAATTATTATACTTTTGACTTCTTCGTAACTGTGCTTTTACTCTTGCAATCAATTCTAAAGGTTGAAAAGGTTTTGTCACATAATCATCTGCTCCTATCATCAAACCATTTATTTTATCAATTTCTTCGACTTTTGCAGTTGCAAAAATAATTGGAAAAGTATATTTTTCCCTGATTTTATTACATAAAGTAAAGCCATCAATTTCAGGCATCATAACATCTAAAATTGCTAAATCCACATCTAAATTATCAATATCATCAAGAACGTCTTTAGCTGAATAATATTTATAAACTATATAATTTTCATTTTTTAAATATACTTCAACTAAATTTGCTATTTCCTTTTCGTCATCTACTACTAGAATTTTATTCATTTGCTCACCTCTTTGCAAATTAACACTTTTTGCTAAGATAATTATATCATGAAAAAAGCAAATCTAAAATGGCATTAGATTCACTTTATAGAACATTTTAAGAACTGATTAATCATCATTTTCGCTAGTCATAATATCAAAAGATCCATTTTCGCCATCGACAGTACAAGTAAATGTTCCGTCATCTAGTTTTATACAACTAGCATTTTTTTCTTCTCCATCTACATTAAAATTAATAGAAAATATATCTTTTACAGTATTACTAATA
Source organism: uncultured Clostridia bacterium (assembly GCA_944372505.1). Classification (GTDB taxonomy): domain Bacteria; phylum Bacillota; class Clostridia; order Christensenellales; family UBA1242; genus Caccovivens. The sequence goes on from CALVZK010000014.1 coordinate 8,391, forward strand.
GCATTATTTGTCATAGCATCTACTGTTAAAGTACCCATACATAATGTAACAGCTCCTAAAAAAACATAAGCAACTTTTCTCATTTTCATTCTTTTCATCACTTTCTCCTTTTTAAAATTTTCATAACCAATCATCTGACTAGTCATATTTTTTATTCGTTCTGTATCAATTTCCTTCATACAAATTCCTCCCTTAGCTTTTTTCTTAACCTATATAATTTAACTTTGACAAGACTTGTTTTTATCCCCAATTTATTAGATATTTCTTTTATTTTATAACCTTCAACATAATATAATTTAAAAATCTGTTGTTCTTCTAAACTTAATTTTGACAGTTTTTGTTTTATAGTAAACATATAATCAGAATCAAAACCTTTAATAGAAACATTGTTATTTAACAGATTATCTTGATACTCCAAATTTTCATTAGATTTTCTTAACTTACTATAAGAACAATTTTTAGCAATTACTCCTAAATATCCTTTTAAATTATTATTAATATTATCTTGATTTTTCCATAAAAGATAAAAAACATCAGAAACTACTTCTTCTTTGTCTTGATAAGGTAAAGAAGTACCAATGATATTATCAACTATTTTAAATACATAATTAGAGTATTCATCTATAATAATCTCTATATTGAAATTTATATTACTGTTCAAATTGATACCTCCCTATTGAATCGATTCATTATATAGACGCTTATAATTATAAAAAGGTTACAAAAAAATTAGATTATCAATTAAGACAATCTAATCGACAAATTGTAATTTTAGTGAATAGTAACTTAATTTTCTTTTTTATTAAACATATGGCGTACTTTATCTATTCGATTA
>CALVZK010000015.1 GCA_944372505.1 uncultured Clostridia bacterium
TGTCCATGTGGCTCTGGTAAGAAATATAAACAATGTTGTGGAAAATAGCCCATAAAATAAGGGTTTAAGAGAATTTTGCGATAGTAAAAAGTGCAAAAAAACATAAAAAAAAGCGTAAAAATACCAAAATGTGTGCAATTTGTGTGCAGTTTGTGTGCAAATATTTTGAACACCTTTGAAAAGCCTTATAAAATCTAGGAAAAATAGATATTGGTGTGTGTGCACAAATTTAAAAGTCAGCATTCTTGCTGATTTTTTTGTTCTCTTAAAGGAGGAAACATGGGAAAAGTAAGTATTATGAAAAGAGGAAATTTCTTTCAATACAGATTTGAAATAGCCTCTCAAGGAGGAAAAAGAAAATTTATAAATAAGTCTGGTTTTAAAACAAAACGAGATGCTTATGAAGCTGGAATGAAAGCTTATAATGAGTATCTAAATACAGGTCGTAAATTTGAACCTTCTAATATGTCATTTTCGGATTATTTAGATTATTGGATAAAAACATATTGTGAAGTAAATTTAAGATATTCAACAATTTTGTCATATCAAAATATTATAAAAAATTATTTAAAACCAAGATTAGGATTTTATAGATTGTCTCAAATTACTCCATCGACTTTACAGGAACTTATTAATGATATATATATTACTAAGGGAGTATCAAAAAGTTTCTTAAATACGATATTAAAAATCTTGAAAGGCTCTTTTGGTTATGCAGCTGATGTATTAGATTTTATAAAAGACAACCCAGCACTAAAAGTAAAATTGCCTAAATATGATATACCTGAAAAAGATCCTGTTCATATTTTTACGCCAGAAGAAATTGAACGCATTTTTAATAGATTTAGAAATAGTCATACTATTTATTATTCGTTTTTAACAGCATACTATACAGGACTTCGTGTATCTGAAGTGTTTGCCTTAACATGGGATGATATAGACTTTGAAAAGAAAACAATAAAAGTAGATAGAAAGGTTCTTAAAAAAAATCAACATGGAGGAACAAAGAAAAGGTTGATTGAGGGAAAAGCAAAAACTATTTGGTATTTTGGTCCATGTAAAACAGCATCTAGTCATAGAACTATAGAAATAGGAGATACATTACTTCAAGCATTAAAAGATTTTAAAGAAGAACAAGAACTTTTTAAAGAACAATATGGAGATTTGTATATGAAGCATTATATGAAAGAAGTAATTAATCCATATAATAATAAACCAGAAATAAAAATTGTAAATGCTCTTGCTGAAATAGATGTTGCCTTACCAGAAGTTAATCTAATATTTGTTAAAAACAATGGAATTTTTGAAGGAACTGATACTACTAAACATCCTTTTAAAATAATCCATTATGAATTAGGTATCCCTTGTAGATTTCATGACTTTAGGGATACACATGCAACAAGATTGATTGAACAAGGAGCAGATATTAAAGCCGTTTCTAAAAGACTTGGACACTCTACAATACAAACAACTTATAATATTTATGTAAGAGTAACTTTAAAAATGGAAGAAGAAGTAGTTAGTAAATTTGAAGACTATACTAATTCTCTTTCAATATCTATACTAAAAAATAAAAATACTTAAAAAGCTAAAAGTTTATTAGCTTTTTTATTTTGCAAAGAAAGGGTGATTATATGGCAGTGTTTAAAATAGAAAAGCAAAAAAACTATACTGTAATGAGTAATTACCATTTACAAGATAGAAGTTTATCTTATAAAGCAAAAGGTTTACTTTCTTTTATGTTAAGTTTACCAGAAGATTGGGATTATTCAATGAAAGGGCTAGTTGCAGTTAGTAAAGAAAATATAAAGGCAATAAGATCAATACTTAATGAATTGAAAGATCATGGCTACTTAGAGATTCAACAAACAAGAGGTGAAAAAGGCTATTATAAATATGAATATATAATTAGAGAGATACCATTAGATGTTTTACAAGAGAAAAATAATCCAGATACCCAAAAGGGATATGCCGATATAGGAGATACCGAAAAAGACAACCAAATAAATACTAATAAACAAAATACTAAAGAACAAACAGTTAAAGATGTTAAAAGTAATCTTTCTTTTGTTGATTTAGATGAATTAAATCCTTTAACACACAAATTAATAAAGAACAAATATATTGATATAGAAGACACAGATATTTATTATTATGATAGTTTATTTGAAAAATTGATAAAACAACATACCTATAAAAAAACCATAATTATGACAGATTACATTTTGTCAAGGATTTCAAAGAATAAGTATATTGATAAAAATGGAAATGTAATTGATTATGAATTTATAGATGAAGAAGGTAATAGAATAGAAAATAAATTTGGATTCTTTAAAGGAGCAATAAATAATTGTATATTAAAATTAAAAAATAATGAAGAACTTGTAATAGATCCAGAAACTGGATGGTTTGTAAATAAGAATGAAAAGGAAGATAATTATGATTTAGATTATGATCTTGAAATATAATTTTAAATGTAATCATCTTAATATTAGTAATTATGTGCTTGTTTTCTTTAAAAATAGATAATTATTTAAGCATATTTAATTATCAATTTTTTGAAGTATTTTTTTATAAAAAAAAATATGTCATCGCATATTTTTTAAAAAACTATGTAAAATGTTTAAATCTTTATGATTAACATTTGATATAATACTATGTACAATTTCCAAATCTTCTACATTAAAATTTCTTAGTTTATCATTGATTTTGCACAGGATAAGTTCTTTTTTCGTTTCTTCTTTATTTTGATGATTACAATTTTGATATTTTTCAATTAAAATTTGTAAATCTACCATAGACATATTTAATCCTTTAGCTATAAGTTCGAGATAGGTCATAGATATTCCTAATTTTCCAAATTGTTTTAAATTAATTTTACTTATGTATGATTTACTTATGTTGCATCTTTTCGCAAATTGAGTAATTAGTATGTTGTTGCTTTCACAATAATCCAAAATAATCTGTCTTATTGCTTCTTCTCTGGTCATTGTATCCTCCCTTCTTTTCTTTTATGATACTGCATATATATTTTATATTATTTTCAGAAAAAAGTCCACTATAGTAAAACAATTTGTTAAAAAAATCCACAATAGTGGACTTATTTAAAATAATTTGCTAAAATTAAATTAATATAGTATATGTGCTATATTGGAAGTAAGGTGGTAGTATGATAAAAATCAGGGTGATGTTTTCGTCCTGACTTATAGAAAGGCAGGTGAAAGTTTGAATAAATGGCAGTCTTCAGAAACAACTAGAAGTATCCAGATTCTTTACAATGGAAGTAATAATAGTGTTACATGTAAAACCCAATTGGATAATGAATTAACGATTCGCATTTTAGAAGTATGCTTAAGGAATTTAAAGGACAAAGCATCACTAAAAAAGGCAGTACCGATTGGAAAGGAAAAATGAAATGATAACTAAAGATGAAAATAAGGCAGTAAAAGAAGTAAAGGTAGTTTTAGAAGTATTAAAGGAATATTTTGAAAGTAAAAGCGATGTTCCATATGCAGTTTTAAATGAAGTTTTTAAAAAATTATTGGCAGTAGAGGAAGATTACGATAAGACTATAAAAGATCTTTTAGCAAGTAATTCTTTGGTAGTAAAATATGAACAATTATTAGAATTAATTGGTATTGTTAGTACCATATCAGTAGAAGACGAGCTACAAATGGATGAAATTTTATCAACATTAAAAAAATATGATAAAGTCCATTAAAACTGATAAGGTACTCTGTATAGAAAAAATCTATACAGTTTTTTATCCACAGGAAGTATTGACAAAATATTTTTAATAGAGTATATTATTATTGTAGTCCACAATAGTGGACAACTTACGATCTGGAGGTGGTATATCAGTTTTAGAAAAGAATATGGAGTTATATTTTTTTTGAAACAACAGTCCACAATAGTGGAATAGAAGAGAGGTGAGTAAATAAAAAAGGGAGAAAGATACAGAATATACAATTCTTTATCTGATAAACACGGGAATTTTTTAACCATAATTCAAAAAATAGATAACATAATTTGCTATTTATTTGATGGTGATGACGAATTAAAATTTTTTGAAGTAGGCAGTAATTTTGAAGATGATCTAATAAAAATTTATTAGATTGATGTATAGGAGGAGCAACTATTATGAAGTTCTCAGATGAGATCCAAATCCCTGAATGGATTTTGCAACATCTAAGAAGATATGGTAATTGTTGCTGTGGTAGAGAAATAGTAAAAAGAATTGGTAAAGAAAAAATTATAGAAGTTTTAAGAAAAAAAGGGTTTAAGTGCATATTAAAAATTGTTTATGAGGATGATTATATCGTTAAAAGAAGAACAAAATATCCAATTTATGCTTATTATATTTTAGAAATGGAAGAAAAAATAAGAATTTATAACTTATGAAAAATATTAAAAGAGGGGATATTTTATTAGTTAAATTAAAAAATGATTATCCACATATTCAAACAGGCATTAGACCTTGTGTAGTGGTTCAAAATAATTTTGGAAATACATTTTCTAAAATTTTAATTGTAGTTCCTCTTACCACTAAACTAAAAAAAATTACTATGCCAGTTCATGTAATTGTAAATTCTAAACAAATGGCTTTGTGTGAAAGTATTATGACTATTTCAAAAGAACAGATAATTAATTATATTGGAACATTAGATGAAAAAACTTTAGAACAAATAAATGATGCTTTATCCATTTCATTGGATTTAAATTAAGGGAGGAAAAATTATTAAAACTAAGATAAGGCAGTTTTATAAAGATTTATTTGGAATTAATGCAGAAGAATATTGGTGTGGTGAAGGTAATAATAAGAGAATGCAAAATTATTTTAAATTATCTAAAATATTGAAAGTTATTAATAAACTATTAATATTTGCTTTAGTAGTTTATTGTATTAGTTTATCGACTAATAGTTTAATCCATTTATGGAATAATAGTAATTATGCTTTTTTACAAAAAATAGAAGATTTTAAAACCTTTTTAATTAACACTTATATTATTACATTTGTTGTTTCATTATTTATAATAGGGTTTGCATCTTATAAGTATAAATATAGTATTGAAATGATTTATAAATTAATAATTTTAAGCTTATTATTATTACCAATTGCAGTATTAATAAATTATAATTTTAATTTATTAAATAGTTTTATGAGTAGTTTTTATTTAATAGTAGTTCTTGCAGTAGTTATGTTATCAATTAATTATTTTACTATAAAAATTGATAAATTATATAAATTAGCAGTAGAAGGTAGTGAAATAATCAAGAATAGAAAAGGAGAAAAAAATGGAAGAAAGAGTAAGTTATAAAGGTAGGGTTAAGTGGTTTAGTAACGAAAAAGGATATGGTTTTATTTCGTGTGATGAGATAGAAAATGATATATATGTTCATTTCTCTGATATTCAAATGAAAGGATTTAAAAGTTTAGATCAAAATGATATAGTTGCTTTTGAATACGATTCAGAAATGCAAAAAGCATTAAATGTTCAAAAATTAGCAGTAGAATCTATTGTAGAAAATAATGTTCCTACTGTATAATGGTAAATGTATTTAATAGCGAAATAGCATCAAAAATAGATATGAGAAAAACTATTGCAAATGGTAAAGAAGTATTTTTGCTTTATCAACCATTAGTAGAAAAGAGATTAAAACAATTAAGTAAAATTCCAATAAATTCAGCTAGTATTGTTGTATGTAGTAATTCTAGTGGTTTAAAATCGACTGATTCTAAATTAATAGATAGATTGTCTTGGAATAATGATCAAATAGCTTTATTCATAGAAAACATTATGAATATAAAATCTTTTGATCCTTTAATTGGAGAATATTTAAAATTAAAATGTTTTTATAGATTATCTGATGATGCAATTGCTAGAAGAATAAATGTTTCATTAAGAAGCGTAGCTAACTATAAATCAAAAGCATTTTATTATTTAGCTATATATACTAATCAGGTAGAGTTCATAGAAGAAAGGGTATATCAGTTCTACTTAGATTGAAATTTAGTAGTTATAATGTGGCTTTTGCCACATAATACATAGAAGTTTGGGAGTGAGAAGTTAAAATGAAAAAGAAGTTAAAATTATTAATATTTATTTTAGTTATATTAATAGTATTTTTAATAGTATTTTTATATATTCAAAAAAACTCTAATAAGATAATTTTAAAACAAAACGAATTTGTTTATGAATTAGGCGATAATATAAGCAGTGATATGACATATTATATTGAGAATATTGATACTATTAAAAATAATAAAAAATATGATATAAACACGGATGATTTAAAAATTAAAAATGGAAACTTTGTTGCTCAAGATGATTCTATTGTTCCTGTTGGAACTTATACCATCGAAATATCTATTGAAAAAAATACTAAACAATTTTTAATAAAAGTTGTTGATACAACATCACCAAAATTTGTGAATACTAAAGATATTATAGAAGTAGAAGAAGGAAATAATTCTTTTGATTTAAAGTCATTTTTTGAAGTTGAAGACTATTCTGATGTAACATTACAAATTAAAGGTGATTATGATATAAATAATCCAGCTGATTACAATTTAATAATAGAAGCAAAAGATAAATTTGGTAATATTTCAAGTTTTAATTTTGTTTTAAAAGTTTTAAAAAAAGAAAAGGAGCCAGAAAATACTTCAAATAGTAATAGTGTTCAAAAACCTAATAATAATGTGTCAAACAATAATCAAACAAATAATTCTAAAGAAGATTATACGACAACATCTTCAAATGGTTATAAAAAAAGTATATCAGATTCTTATGTAGTACAAATAAATAATTATAGAAAAGAAAAAGGTTTATCAGAATTACCTGTAACAGCTGAAGCACAAGCAGAAGCTGATAGAAGGGCGAAAGAGTTAGTTACTAATTATTCACATTCTGGTTCTGGATATGGTTTTGGCGAAATTATTGGCTACGGTGATGCTGGAGGGGATTTTATTACAGCATGGAAAAATAGCCCCTCTCACAATGCTACTATATTGAGAGAACAATCTATAGGAATTGCAGCAAGTGTATATGAATCAGATGGTATTTGGTATGCAGTAGTTGTTTTTAGAATGAATTATTAATGAGTTAAGATACGCTTTTCCAAACTTGTGGTATAATTATTATTGAGATGTGGTGGTTAAATTGAAAAACATTTTGATAGTTGAAGATGATAAAGATATAAATGAAATGCTACAAGAATTATTAAAACAAGCTGGTTATGATGTTAAATATGCTTATTCAGGAACAGAAGCATTACTAATTCATAATGATAAAATTGATTTAATAATTTTAGATTTAATGTTGCCTGGCAAGAGTGGGGAAGAAATAATTAAAGAATTAAAAGATATAAAAGATGTACCAGTTATTGTTACAAGTGCTATTACAGATATGGATACAAAATTAGATTTATTTAAGCTAGGTGCAAATGATTATGTTACCAAACCTTTTAACAATGATGAATTACTTGCTAGAATTAAAGTTCATTTAAAAAATAATACAAATAGTGATAGCAGTATATTGAAGATTAAAGACATTTTATTAGATTCTAATGGTTTTAAAGTTAGTTGTAATGGTAAAGATATTAATTTATCAAAAATAGAATTTGAAATATTAAAACTACTTATGCAAAATTGTAATCAGGTCGTTACAAAAAGTGTACTTTTTGATAAAGTCTGGGATACTGTGGATTCTGCTGATGAAAACACCTTAAATGTTCATATAAGCAAAATAAGGAATAAATTAAAAAAAGCAAATCCAAGTGAGGAATATATTGAAACAATATGGAGTATCGGATATAAATTTAAAAATTAAGGAAAATTTAAGGATTGTGTTAAGAGTTTTTTAACACTTTTTTTGTATAATGGTTAAAGAAAGGGAGATGTTATATGCAAGAAATAGTGTTGCAAACAAATAATTTAACAAAAAAGTACAAAGATTTTGTTGCTTTAGATAATGCTAC
>CALVZK010000016.1 GCA_944372505.1 uncultured Clostridia bacterium
TTAAGGTTTGATATAATTGTCCTTGCTAGACTTTGTGATTATCTAAATTGTGGCTTAACTGATATTTTAGAATATTATCCGAATCAAAAATAATATGAAGATGTTAATTGCAAACTTTCATCTTCATATTTTCATTTTATATATTTAAAAATGCTGTAAAATAGCATTGTATTCATTATGTAATTTATCTATATCTCCATTTTTTGAACTATGAGATAATATAAATTCTTCTATCTCAAATTCACATTTCTTTAATTCTTCTTTGGTATATTCCTTATCTTCTACATTTACTCCTGCTTTTGTTAATAGACCAATTTCATTGTTTGAAAGTTCTTTTTTTAAGTTCATTTTCTGCTCTCCTTTCTTCTATTTCCAGAACATATTATAGACTTAATTTTTATTTTTATCAATAATTTAATAACAAATTTATAAAAATAAATATGGAGTGGGTAATGGGAATCGAACCCACGCTATCGGTTCGGAAGCTCGACATTCTACCACTAAATTATACCCACCTAAATAATTTTGTAATATAAATAAAGGGTACTTACGAACTGCAAGCACCCAATTTTCATCTTTCTTCTTTATTATAAATAACCTTTTCAATTTCATCTTTTGTAATTATTCTTTTATCTATTGTTTTTCCTTGTTTATTTACTATTTCAGCTAAATATTGTTTTTTATTATCAACTGACAAGATAATAGCCTTGTTACTATCTTTCAATTTTACTACATTAAATTTATTTATCTTCATTGTAATCATTCCTTTTACTTATATGCTGGTGTTCCATATCCTAAAATGACACTACTTCCAATATCATACACATTCTGTTTACACATATCTCCACTTGTATTGCCCTCAATAGTATAAACTTTGTTATTTTCTACTCTATCTACAATTCCAACGTGGTCTGCACTTCCATCATTGCTATCAGCCCAGTCAAAGAAGATTATATCTCCGAGTTCGTGGTACAAAACTCCTATCTTGCCATAATCCACAAGTTTGAAACCAAGCAACACCCTCACTTTGACAACTTGCGAATTTTGGAATTATGCCAGCCTCGATATATCCACACTCATTAGCACAAAAACTAACAAAACAAGCACACCATTCAACTCTATTATTAAACCCATACCAACTCCAAAAAGGTTGTCCTCCTACATTGCCAATATACTGTTTTGCAACTTCTACTATATCATTACTTCCTCCAGATGAGCCAGATAACATATAAGTCCACATAGAATTATATTCCTCTTTTTGAAGTTCAGCAAGTTGCACTTTTTGTTTTTCATTTAATTTATATAATTCTATCATTTCTTGCAATGATTTACTTGTTATATCAATATGTAGCATTTTTATCTTTTTCTTTTCAGTCTTTGTATTTCCGTTTTCGTCTGTTATTTCATATTCTTTTTCTATCTCATCTACTCTTGAAGTAATCGTATTCATTTGCCAAAATATTTCTTTCAGTTTGTTAATTTTGTTGTCATCTAGTGTTACAAGCTCTGTTTGTTCCTCTCCTTTACTTATCACAACTGCATAAATTGATATAATATCTTTCCACTGTGCTTTATTAGAATTTATTTCAAACTCATCGTGTTCATTATTTTTTTGTATTTCCGTTATTTTATTTGTAAATTCCTCGTTCAATTCTCTTATTACTGAACTCATATTCCTATCTCCTACTTCATCTTCATTAGAGAAAAATATACCAAAAATAGATGTGCATAATAGAGCAATTAAACAGATAACAATTATTACAACAACTGCTACCCAGCCACCTGCAATAATTGCTGATACAAGTGCCTTTGTTGCTAAAATTATTGCTTTTATAATTGCTATTGTTGTTTTTATTGCTATTTGAACTGCCTTTATAGTTGCTTTTACTGCTTGCTTTGTTGCCCTTGCTGTTCTTTGTAGCATTTTTACACTTTGCTTTGCAACTTGTTTTGTTGTTTTTATAGTTCTTTTAGTAGTTTTTACGGTATTTCTTGCTGATTTAATATTTTTTTGTATATTTTTTATACCTGTTTTTGCTTTTTTTATAGTTATTTTACCTTTTTGCTTTATATTCTTTATTCCTTTTTGAGCTTGTTTTATTTTTACTTTTCCCTTTGCTATATTTTCTTTTGTTTTTTCTAAATTTTGTTTTCCCTTTTGATTTAATCTTGGTAACGAGTAAATAGTATTTTCTATGCCACTATTTACTTTATTTTCTGCATACTCTTGTGCTGATTGCTCATTATTTTCATAACTTGCTTTTGTTTTATCTTTTATACTAACAATATTTTCTTTTAAACTTTTGCCCATTGTAGTTGCTCTATCAAATTTTTTTATACTAAAATCTTGTTTTTTCTTTGTTTTTATATCTGCCATTTTAGTTCCTCCTATTCTGCTGTAATTTTCTTTGCTACTACAACTAATCTTCCATTTTTAGCAGAATATTCGCAAGTTGATAATGTCAAAAGTTTATCTCCATATTTTGCTGTTTCTCCTGTTTCATAAAAAGAAAGTTCTTTACATTTTTTTATAAATGTATCAAACTCATTTTGTGAATTGCTGTTTATAAATTCATAATACTTAAAACCTGTATAAGCAACTGTTTTAAATACTGCAATTATTTCATAGTCTGCATTTCCATATATGGTATTAAAGTTTATTATTTTATGATTATCATAAAATTCCTTCTTTTTGTATTTTTCTAATTCTCCAAAGACTTGATAATTAGTTATATGATGACCATATATAATTACATTATCACTTGTTTGCACATTGCAATATTCTGCTATATATGGTGTTCCTAATTGTGAATATTCTTTGTAAAAGTTTTTCCTTAAATAATAATCTTTTCTATTATTATCTGTCTGCATTACTGGATAACTTATATTAGTATTGTTTATTTTTAGCCAACCTATGAAATCATTGTTTATTTCATATAATTCCATTAAATTTATACTTTCATCTTTCTGTTCTTTATTTTTATCTTCTTGTTCTTCCGTTACAATATTTTCTAATTCTTCAAATACTGCATTTTGCTTTTTATCTTCTTTATAATTCATTATTATATAAATAATGCTAGTAACAAAAACTGCTACTAGCACTATCATTAAAAATATATAGAACCTTTTTTTCATATTCTTACCTCTTTCTATATAATTTCATTTAATTTTGTTGTCATTAACCTATAAAGTTCAGTATTTTTAGGGAATTTATTTACAAATGGAATAAGTGAATTTCCTACCTTTAATAGTCCGTGTCCTGCCTCAACATTTGTTATAAAACTTAACTGTTGGTCTGATATATTCAATAGTTTTGCAAGTTCTGTTCTATCTGTACTTGCCTGATTCAACATTATTATTAACTCACTATTTGCAAGCATTGTTCTTGCTAAATCACTTCTCAATAAATCTTCCACATTTTGTGTAATACCTGTGCAACAAGCTCCATATTTTCTAACTCTTTTCCATAAAGTAAATAGAAAGTTTGCTGAATATTCATATTGGAACAAAAGGTATATTTCATCTATATAAATATAGGTTGACTTTCCTTTTTGTCTATTTGCTGTTATTCTATTAAATATACTATCTAATATTACCAACATTGCAATAGGTTGTAATTGTTTTTTTAGTTCCAATATATTGTAACAAACTAATCTATTATTGATATTTACATTTGTTTGTTTTGCAAATGTATTTAAACTACCATTACTAAATAATTCTATTGCAAGTGCTACATCCTTTGCCTCTTTTTCATTTTGCTTTAATAGTTCCTCTCTAAAATCCTTTAATGTTGGTGGCTCTCCTTCATAATCTCGTTTTTGATATTCTTTATAAACATTTGCCGTACATCTGTCAATTATTGAGCGTTGCTGTGGTTCTAATGCTTTTCCCATAAGTTGTTCACAAAGTGAAAGTACAAATTCTGACTTCAATACTATTGGGTTTGAATTATCGCCATAAAATTTATTCATATCCATTGCATTTATGTGATTTTTACTTGTTGAAGATATTTCTACAAGTTCTCCACCTAATTCTTTTACAAGTCCTGCAAATTCATTTTCTGGATCAATGATTATAACATCTGCATTTTTTTCTTTTAATATTATTGAACTTATTTCTTGTTTTGCTGTAAAACTTTTTCCACTTCCTGATACACCAAGAATAAAACTATTACCATTTAATAACTGTTTTCTATCTAAAAGTATCATATTTTTAGATATTGCATTTTGTCCATAATATATTCCGTTCTGATGTTGAACTTCTTGAACTTTAAAAGGCATAAAAACTGCTAAACTTTCTGTTGTTAGTGTTCTTAATGTTTCTATTTTTTCTACTCCAATAGGTAATGTAGTATTTAATCCATCTAATTGTTGAAATTTTAATAATCCAAACTGACATAGATTTTTTCTTGCCGTTGTTAGTATTGCCTCTGTTGTATTTTCAAGTTCTTTTTCCGTGTCTGCTGTAAAAACTATTGTAATTAGCCCTAAAAACATTCTTTGGTCACGAGTCATTAAATCGTTTAAAAACTCCCTAGCTTCTTGTTCTTGTTGTTCCATATCATAAGGTATTGAAGCAAGGAAGTTATTATTCTCATTTTGCTTTCTCATATAATTAGCTTTGTTTGTTTCTACACCTAATAGTATCCTTTCTGCGTCTTTTATTGCCTCGTCTGTTGATACTGGTGTAATATCTATTGTAAGTATTAAATTTTTACTAATATCTGTTATTTCTGAAATCATACTATCTTTTATAAAGCTAGCATATTCTTTTAAAAATATTACTCTACCAAATTTATCTCCCATTTTAAAGGTATCTTTTTTAAATTCAAAACTATCTGGACAAATGTAATCTTTGAAACTATGTCCTTTTTTCATATTATCTATCATATCAAAGTAAAAACTATTTTCTTCACCCATTCTATAAAAGTTATGTAGCATTTTTAATCTTTCGTTTGAATCTAACTCTATACAGGTTGAATTTAATTTTTTAAAATGCTTGTTTAATTCTATTGCAATTCTTCTAAATGCTGTTCGTGCCTCTTCTAAATTTTTCTTTCTAATAGTTATCGTTATATACTTTTCTTGCACAATTCCATTTGAAGTTTTTGCTCCCTCATCTATTAGCATATTATATTCTTGTCTTAATCTATCAAGTTTATCTTTTTCATTTTCAATTTTCACATTATTTTCTATATTCTGTTCGTTCATTTTACTATTTAATATACTAATTTTTACAAGCATATCACTTTCAAAAGAGTTAAGTATTTGCATATAATCTAAAAACATTGCTTCTTTATCATCTTCACTTGCAACAATATAGTTTATATCTGTAAACTTAAATGTTTTTGAATATTTGTTATTTCCTACTAAAAATATTCCATCTTTCCAAATGCGTTTTATAGGAATAACATCTTGTACCCCTTTGGGAATAATAAATTTTTCTTTGTCTTTCTTAAATAATTTACTAAAAAACATAAATCTACCTCCTATAATTAAAGGAGGGTAAATCTCATTACTGTTTTTCTTTTATTTTTTTTGCTTTTTATTTTTCTTAAAAAGTTTTTTTCTTTTATTACTTTTGATATTTCTTTCACTTTGTTTATACATATCTAAATAATAGTTATTTGGTTTAAATACTAATCTTTTTGGTGTTAATATTTCTGATTTTATCCAAGCTATTACAAATTGTTCTGCTGTCATTCCGTTATATCTTACAAA
>CALVZK010000017.1 GCA_944372505.1 uncultured Clostridia bacterium
ACTCCAACAAATTCATTTTTAATTATAGGTATTATATTGGGAATTATACAATTCTTCACTATGTTTATATACATATCCATAACAGCGATTTCAAGAGAAGGTTCAAATGCTATATTTATGAAATACATTCCTGTTTCATTGTATAAACAATATATATATAAAATTATCCCTAATATAATTATGAATATTGTAACAATTATTATATCATTAGGTATTGCACAATATATTTTACATCTTCCAGTATTAACTTTAGTTATTTTGTTTGTAATTGCAACTATAATGGGAATATTACAAAGTATCTTAATGATTATTGTAGATTTAAAAAGACCAAAGTTAAATTGGGATTCGGAATATGCAGTTGCTAAACAGAACATGAATTTGGTTTTTCCTGTTTTATTATCAATGATTAATATAGTAATTATCGCATTAATGGTTTATTTATTTAAAAATATTAATGTATATTTAGGACTTGCAATGTTAGGATGTTTATTTATTATAGCAACTTTTGTTGCAAACAAATATTTATATAACAATCAAAATGAATTAGCAAGTAAAATATCTTAATTGGAAAAAGAACTAATATTTTGTTAGTTTTTTTCTTTATTTAGTTATTAATGTATAAGTAAAGAAAAAATTGTGTTTTCATGATATAATTAATATATACGAGAGGAGTGAGCTTGTGAAAGTAAGTGGATGGAAAGTATTCCAAATTATTCAATTTATAATATTTGCTGGTGTTAGTGTTTTCTTATTTGTTAGACAAGTTGATGGAAGTGGAGCAGAAAATACAACTGATGTAAAATTAATAAGTTTTGCTATATGGTTAGGATTTTATTTGTTTCTATTAGCATTAGAGTATGGAATACGATTTTTATGTGTTATTAGAAAAAAATAGGAGGAAAAATAATGAAGAAAAAAATTATAATTGTAGTTACAGTTATTTTAGTAGCGATAATAGGAGTCATAGGATATATGGTTGTTTCAGATATGGGACAAGAAGATAAGTTAAAAACAGAACTATCAGAAATAAGTGATCTATCTAATGCAGAAAATATTGATATGGATGAGATTAATAAAAGGTTAGATAGGACTGTTACAACAGGCGATTATGCTAAAGTAGAAGATGCTTTTAAATCATATTTAAGAGATAACTTTGATAATAGTATAGAGATTGCTAACTTAATCAATGATGAAAGAATAACAACTTTGCTTACTGCTGATAACTACAATACAGATGGTAAAGAATTTATTGAATCAAAAAAATATATTTCTACAACAAGACAAAAGTTAGAAGAGTGTAAAGAAAAATATTCTGAATATATGACTAAAGAAAAAGCTATGTCATATATTGAAGGCAAAGGTTTAGATAGTTACTATGTTGATTTATATGAACAAGAATTTGTTGGAGATATGGACTCTATAAAAGATACTACTGTAGAAGATTCAATAGATGACATAATAGAAATTTTAAATACATCAGAAAAAGTATTAAATTTATTATCTGAAAATCCTAATAGTTGGACTATTGAAGGAGAAAATATTGTATTTTCTAATGATAATTTAAGTAATCAATATGATGAATTAATCAATTCAATAGGCTAGTCTTATAGCTAGTCTATTTTTATATGAGAAAATATGGTATAATTATCTAAACGACAAACAGTAATTTGAAAGTGAGTTGATAGTATGGCTTATGAAAACAAAAAGGACTTTAATGCTATGATGAAAAACAATAAAGATATGCCTAAAATACAAATTGTAGAAGATGAAAAGACTATTAAAAAATATGGTGGAACGAAAATGTTTTTTGCACCACCACTTTATTATGATATCCTTATGAAAAAAGTTCCAAAAGGAAAATTAGTTACAGTAAGTCAAATGAGAGATTATCTCGCAAAACAAAACAATGCCGATTTTACTGATCCAATGACTGCCGGAATATTTATAAATATTTGTGCTTGGGCTAGTTATCAAAGACAAGAAGATATTACACCATATTGGAGAACATTAAAATCTGATGGTGAGTTGAATATTAAATATCCTGAAGCCATAGGATTACAAAAAAGATTACTTGAAGAAGAAGGACATACTATTATTTCAAAGGGAACAAAAAATATAAAATACTATGTTAAAGATTTTGAAAAGAGTTTGATAGAATTATAATTCAAATTTAATGAAGAAATTATGAAATACAATAATAAATTATAATCAGTAGAAGCAGTTAAAGGTAATGCTGATTTGTAAGGAGGATTAAATAAATGAACGAATATATAAATTTAACATTAGAAAACATTGATGAAGAACATATATGTTGTGCAATAGGAGATAAGAAACATCAAGCAGGTGTTGATAGTAAAAAAGAATGGATAAAAGAAAAGTTAAAAGATGGTCATATTTTTAGAAAACTAAACGCAAGAGGAAAAATATTTATTGAATATGAGCCAATAGAAACTGCTTGGGTACCTATTAATGGTAAAAATTATGAATACATATATTGTTTATGGGTTGCAGGAAGTTTTAAGGGCAAAGGAATTGCTAAAGAGTTACTAGAATATGCAATAAATGATTCAAAAGAAAAAGGTATGAGTGGAATATGTACTTTAACTTCTAAAAAGAAAAAACCATTTATTGGCGAAAAGAAATTTTTTGAACATTATGGATTTAAAGTTGTAGATACTATTGGCGATTATGAATTGTTAGCATTACAATTTGATGATAGTGATACTCCTAAATTTAATGATAATGCTAAAAGTATGAAAATAGATAATCAAGATTTTACCATTTATTATAGTAATGAATGTCCTTATGTAGAATATGAAATAAAAGAGTTATCTGATTATGCAAAAGAAAAGAATATAACAATAAACTTTATAAAAATAGATTCATTAGAAAAAGCAAAAAATGCACCTTGTGTATTCAATAACTGGGCTAATTTTTATAAAGGAGAATTCGTTTCAAACACTATATTAAATGCAAACTCATTTGAAAAATTGATAAAGGATTAAAATGGAATTTATAAAAGCAAAAACTATACTTTCAAAAGTGAAATATGGTAATGAATGGTATGGTATTGATTATAATATGAATTTATATAGAGGATGTTCTCATAGATGTATCTATTGTGATAGTAGGAGTAACTGTTATCACATAGAAAATTTTGATCTAGTTAGAGGAAAAGAAAATGCTCTGTATATTTTAGAACAAGAATTATCTAAAAAGCGAGAAAAAGGAATTATTGGCATTGGCTCAATGTCTGATACCTATAATCCATTAGAAAAAGAGTATGAACAAACAAGAGGTGCATTAAAACTTATATCAAAGTATGGCTTTGGTATTTCTATTGATACTAAAAGTGATTTGATTTTGAGAGATATAGATTTACTAAAAGAAATAAATTCAAAGAATAATGTTATTATTAAGTTTACTATAACAACTCCAAATGATGAATTATCAAAAATAATAGAGCCAAATGTGTGTATATCTTCAAAAAGATTACAAGCAATTAAAATATTAAGTGATAATGGAATATTTACAGGTATTATGATGAATCCTATGTTACCTTTTATTACCGACAAAGAAGAAGATATAAGGTATTTAGTTAAACTTGCATACGAAAATGGTGCTAAATTCATTCATACTTATATGGGGATGACATTAAGAGAAAATCAAAGAGACTACTATTTTTATAAACTAGATCAGCATTTTATTGGAATTAAGGAAAAGTATATTAAATATTATGGAAATAAGTATAATTGCATAGTACCAAATTATAAAAGACTATATAAAGTGTTTACTGATGAATGTATCAAATATGGAATCTTATATGATATGAAAGACATCATTAAGGCGTATAAAAAAGAAATAAAAAGTAATGAACAGATAACATTGTTTTAGAATGATAAATTACAATTTATGGAGGTGCTTATGATTAGATCAAATATAAAAAAGCAATTTTCTTGTGATAGAAATAAGTTGTGGGATATTATTACAGACAATTCTAATTATGTTTGGCGAAGTGATCTATCTAAAATAGAAATTATAGATGATACACATTTTGTAGAATATACTAAAAATAACTTTCCTACTTATTTTACTATAACTTCAAAAGAAAAACTAAAAGAATATAAATTTGATTTAGAAAACACTAATTTAAAAGGAAAATGGATTGGTATTTTTAAAGAACTTCCAAATGGCAATATTGAACTTGATTTTACTGAAGAAATAGAAGTAAATAATTTTATTATGAAAATATTTGCAAAATCTTATTTAAAAAGCCAACAAAAAAGATATATGAGAGATTTAGAAAGAGCATTGAATGAGCAATAAAAAATATTTTTTTTAAATTGAAAGGTGTTAGAAATATGAAATACAATAATAAATTAGAATTGATAGAAGCAATTAAGAATAATGCGAGTTTATTTATAGAAGAATATTCTAGTATAAATGAAGAATCTATGAAGATAATTGATGAAGAAATAGAGTATAGTCCTTTTCAAATGCTAGCGTTTTGTAACGGATGGATGGATTTAGTCTTATCTTGGGAGAATGAAGAAAAAACAGGAAAGCACGAAACAACACTTGCTACTGAATGGAAATGGAATGATCTTGGTTGGCTATATCAAAGTTTTTATGATAAATATAACAACTATTCTTTAAAAGATTTAATTGATGACTTTAATCAAAAAGTTGATGATATTATTCAGTTAGTAAATAATTTATCTGATATAGAATTATTTGAAAACGGCAAAAGAAATTGGGCAAAAACAAATGGTAAAGAGTTTAGTGTATGTAGACTAATCCATTTAAACACTATTTCTAATTTTAAAAATTTTAGAGGTAAAATTAGAAAGTGGAAAAAGAATAATAAATAGTAACAGATTACAGTTTTAGTG
>CALVZK010000018.1 GCA_944372505.1 uncultured Clostridia bacterium
CTTTTTATAATTTCAAATTACTGCTTATCTTTTTTAATTAAAGATCCTATTCCTAAACCAACACATAAACCTATACTTATTCCAAAACATATACATATAGGGATATTATCAGCGAACACTCCTATAATCACTCCTAATGATGTTCCGATACACATTCCTACTGACATTCCCTCTAACATATATGTTTTAGTTTCATCTTTAATTTCTTTCTTATTGACTTTTTTGTTTTTCATAATATTATCTCACTTTCAAATTACTATTTAGATAATTATACCATAAAAAGAGCAAACTAAAAATCATGTTTCATTAGTTTGCTTTATAAAATAATTTTAAAATATTTTATTTGACAAAAAATATACCATAAATTACAATTAATGCAAAAAATATTAATATTCCTGTACCTATTACTAAATATATCCTAATTATACTTTTTACATTTTGTGAATCTCGATACAATGAATCAACCTTTTTTCGATTAATTTCTTTTATGATAGAATTAGGAATTGATCTATCTTTCACTAATTCATCTATACTAATTTCAAAAAGATCAGACAATTCTTCTAATTTATCCATTTCAGGAGTTGTTTCTCCTAATTCCCATTTACTTACTGTTTGTCTTGCAACGTTTAATTTATTTCCTAATTCTTCTTGGGAAAGACCTGCTGCTTTTCTTAATTTTATTAATTTCTCATTAAATTTCAACTTCAATCATTCCTTTCGTTTTTAGATACATAGAGCTCTTTAAATATCTAATATAATTATAATATTTTATCGCACTTATATCTACCATTTAGAACTGGAAATATGTCCCTTAAACATAACATTTAATATTTTAAAGAGTTGTTTTAAAAAATATTATTAATATCTTTTACAATTTGATCAACATTATTTTCAACATTTTTTATATCTTCTTCACTTAATTTTCCGAAAACAATATTTTTCCTTTTTTCATCATTTAATTGTTTTAACATTCTGTATTCTTTTAATTCTTTATTTTTTGCTTCAAAAGATTCTTTTAATTCAAATCCAAAATGTTCATACATTGGTACATTTGATTCTGTAAAAGTTTCTAGTACAATACTACTATTTGTTTTAGAAGCATAATCAAATAATTCTTCTAACATTTTTCTAGCAATTCCTTTACCACGCATATCTTTTGCAATCGCAAATTGAAGTATGTAATAAGGATTTTTACAGTATTTTTTATACCATTTACTGCTATGAACTTCTTCAATAGGTTTTATATTATTTTGTAACAGCTCTTGTTCTTCTTTCGATAATGACTTTAATATTTTATTGGATTTTAAAGCCATTAAAATTCTTTGTATTGAAAAAAGGTTTTTGGCTTGTATTCCAACTATTGCTCCAGTTATATCATCATCAAATATGTATATATCCCCTTTTTTATAAAAGTACAACAATTCCATATATAGTATATTAGTTGCAATACTTTTTCCCTTTTCTTTATTAAAGCCTTTAAACATTTGGTGCATTTCTTCTTTTTCCCAAAATTGTTCTGTCATAAATTCTGACAATTTTTCTAATTCATTTTCATTTATTCTTCGCATATCTTTTGAACTCCTTTATAATACTCATTTAATATTCTTGCCAATTCTTTTGGATTTTCTTCGTTTACAACGTGTCCAGTATTTTTGATAATTTCTAATTTTGAATCTTTAATATTTTCTGATAAATAATATGCAGATTTAATATTTGCACTATCTTTTTCACCACAAATTATTAATGTTGGACATTTAATATATTGTACTCTATTACTAAAATCTATTTTTTTCATTGTATTTCCTAAAATAAAAGTATCTTTTTTATTAAAAGCCATATTATCAAATATTGATTTTGGTAAAAATCTAAAAATAACATTTTGAATACTAAACATGATTTTGGGTACTTTATGTGGAGTTCCAATTAAAACCAATGAATTAACTTTATTTGGAAAATCTAAAGTATAATTTAGTGCTAATATACCACCTAATGAAATACCACATAAATCAACTTTCCCATCAACATTATTGCAATAATCAACAAAGGAAGAATATAAATTTTGATAACTCGCCTCTTTTTTATTAAGAATTGATGATAAATCGGGATACAGTATATTTTCCTTTTCTTGCATACACTTAACTGTTTCGTTCCAACTATTCCCTTTATGTCCTGATCCATGAATAAATATTTTTTTCATTTTCTCTCTCCAATCTTAAATATAGATACTCAAAGTATGTATAAATCCTTTTTAAATTGCCTTATAGAAGGCAATCATTTATTTTTCATAATATGGTAACTTATCAATTTTTTCTAACATTTCTTCATCATAAAGTGGTAATCCCATTTTACCCAACATTATAGTTACAAATTTATAACGGTTTTTTATATCATTAACATTTCCTGGGAAAAGCGAAGGAACCATCCATAAATCAGTTAATATTAATAATTCTGCCAATTCCTTTGGTTGATCTGTTTTTATAGAGCCATCTTTTTGCCCTTCTTCTATCAACTCTAACCAATAAGGAAGTAAATTTTGATAATTAGATTCAAACATCTTGGCTAAAATTTGAGGATTTTCTAAAAGTGGTAATGCTTGATTTGTTAATTCTATCATTTGTTCATTAGATTGATTAAGGTTAATTACATATTTCATCTTTTCAAGACCATTTAAATCGTTACGTTTTTTTACTATTTCAAAAGGATTATTATTGACAAACATTGTATCACCAAGCACATCCATTATTTCCTCTTTAGATTTAAAATGATGATATATTGCCCCTTTTGTCATTCCTAACTCGTCTGCAATATCTTGAATTTTAGTATTATCATACCCTTTTTCTAAAAATAATCTTTGCGATACTTCTAATATTTTTTCTACCGTTATTTCAGGATATTTATTTCTTGACATAGTTTACCTCCAATATACATACTCTTGGTATGTATAAATTATATATTAAATATTATGTCATTGTCAAGATATACATACTTAAAGTATGTAAAAAAGATTATCAACTAAGATAATCTAATCAACAAATTATAAATTGTCATTTATTTCTTTTTATTAAAATTATTGCTAAAATTAGCGTAATTACTATAACTACAATTGGGGCAACTTTAAAGAATATCCATTCAAATGAATGCCATATTGTTCCAATAACGCTCCATTCAGGATCACTATAATCCCAAGATTGATATGGGCTACCTAATATAGCCAATATTATAAAAAGTAATATTATACATACATCCAAAACTATTAAAAAATTTATTGTTCTTTTTCTTTTTTGCTTTTGCTTCCTAGATAGTTGTTCATTTATAATTTCTAATTTTTCTGATATTACTTTTATATCATTCTTTTCTTTTTCTTCAATGTTTTCACCTAGAATTTCACTAACTGGAGTTTCAAAAACTTCTGATATAGATATAAGCATTTCAGCATCTGGAACAGATAATCCTGATTCCCATTTAGATATTGTTTGTCTAACAACATTTAATTTAACACTTAATTCTTCTTGTGAAAGACCTTTGTTCTTTCTTAGAGTTTTTAAATTATCCTTTAACATAAATTTCCTCCTTTCGTTAATTCAATTCTATGATAAAAAACGCATTGCTACAAGCAATGTATTTTAACATTTCAATAAATTAAAATCTTTAATTAACATTTATCTATTTTTTTAAAGATAAACATACAGATAAGAACGAATATTGCAATAATACCAATTCGTGCTATAAATACTTGCCAAGATACTGTTGTAAAATTCTCTATAAGCGGAAATATAAAGAATAATGATACAATTACAAGCATAACAATAATAGTTTTTAATATATTTTTATTTGATGTTTTCTGATTTAAAAGTTTACCAACATACACATTAGAAAATAAATAAGTTAAAACACCAACTATAAATACAATCAATACTCCTATATTTAAATATAGATTATCAATTTTAGGAATGTCCACAAATGTTTGAATTAAATATATTCCTCCAAAGAAAATAATGGCAAATAATATTGTGAAAACAATAGACTTATTACTTTTTACAGTATCCATTTTCTCTTGCATATTATTAACAAGTTTTTTATCTTCTTTTAACATCTTATCGAGCGAAATATTAAATATATCACTCATTTTGATAATACTTACAATATCTGGATAACTTTTCCCATTTTCCCAACTAGATATAGTTTGTCTTGAAACTCCTAATATTCCCATTAAAGGAATAACTGTTAAAGCTGCCATAAACAATCCCCCATATAAATTACTATTATTA
>CALVZK010000019.1 GCA_944372505.1 uncultured Clostridia bacterium
TCCTTTTATATAGCTGCCTTTTTCACTTTGCAATAATTCTATACTATTTATTTGTGTTGATATATCTCCTCTATATTCTTTTCTAAACAACTCTTTGTTATTAATAATTGCATAAGCATCTTGAGCAGCCATTGCATATATAGCACTATCATTACTTAAAAAATTAGCTCTATCTTGTGAATTATTCATAAAACAATGTTCAATTAGAACACCAGGAATTTCATAATACATTGGATTTCTTATTATTCCATAATAATCTGATAAAGTTCCATTCTCATATAATTCTCCGTCTGTACTATATTTAATTCTAGGTTCATACCAAAAAGATGAAACTCCTATACTATTCAAATTTTTTAATATATTGTTTCCTAAAATTTTTGAATTTTTATTAAATCTATCTTGTGTAGTATCAGCAGTTATGTACACTTCCGCTCCTCTAGCAGAGTTTGGTATTGAACTAGAATTGATATGAAAACTAACTAATAAATCAGCATTCCAATCCTTCGCTACTAATCCTCTAGTATACAATGTTGGGCATTCATCTTCTTTTCTTGATAAAATCCCCGTAATTCCAGGAGTAGCATCTAAAATTTCTTTTACTTTTGTTGCTAACTTCCAATTTATGTCTTTCTCTTTTAAATTTCCACATGTTGTCCCTGGATCACTTCCTCCATGTCCAGGATCTAATATTACTACAATATCTTTTGCTAATGAAAAGTTTGGTATAATACTCATTATAAATACAAAAATAATTCCTAATAGCAACGTGTCTTTTTTCATTTTAACTTACCCCCATTTAAATATTACCATATGCTTAACAGTAATTTCAACTGGTAAATATTATAATATTTATTGCTTAATTTCCAAATCTTTCTCTCTTTGTTTTAGCCAAGCCTCTGTTCCTTCGTTCCACACTTTAAAATTATGTTTCTTTTCAAAATATTTTGCAGAATTGAATAGTCTAACATTAGAAAATCTTTGTTTTTCGTAATTCAGATCATTTTGAGTTTGTGGTTTTTTATGATCATGAATAAGTCCTAGTAATCCTATTGTTCCTATCTTATATCCTTTTTTAAAAATTGTAATTGAAAAATCTATATCTTCAAATCCAACAAACATTCCTTCATCAAATTTTCCGCATTCTTCAAATGTACTTTTGCGTATAACTGATGCTCCTCCAAACAAAAATGTTGATAAAGTTCTAGGTACAACTTGATTTTTATTGCATTCACTTTGTTCAAAGATTCCTCCACATCCTATATGAATTTCTGTCTCATTTGGTTCTAAAAATATATTACCCCCTAATGAAAAAATATGGTCACCGGTTTCATTTAATAATGGCAAATTGATAAAATTACATCCTAATTGAGAAATTGTTGCCTGAACTTCAGGTAATATATTAGTAGAAAATAGTATATCATTATCCAAAGACATAAACCAATCTGTTTTTACATTTTCTACCGCTTTATTTCTTCCTTTAGCTACACCTAGATTTTCTCCAAATTCTAAAATTTCACATTCATATGGCATTTCTTTACATGTATTTTTTAACTTTTGAAGTGTTTCTTGACCAGAACCATTATCTGCAATTAAATATTTTCCTTTAAAATTTGGTATATTGTTTCTTATTGAATCCATCATTTTGATAGTAGCTCCTGCTCTTTCACAAGATAAAACAACTATAGTAAGATTTTCCCCATTATCACCAATATTCTCATCTGATAATAGCCTATGGTATTCGTTTGTCCCATATAATATTGGAGAAATTCCCCCTAAAAGATTAAAATTGTTTTTAATTGATATATCTCCCATTTTTCTCACCTCTTTATTACATGATAAATTTTTCTTAAAGCTCTATATATAATTCCCCTTTTAGTTTGTTCTTTTCCTTCTTTTTGTTGCAATTCATTTATAGTATTTTGCATTTTAAAACAATCTTCCTTTAACTTTTTATTTTCTTCAAACAGAATATTATATAAAGTCTTGTATTGATATAAGTCTTCTTTAATTTTTTTTATTTCTTCTTCATCCATTTAGAGCTCTCCTTTCTTCTTTTTTATATTTTTCTATCGCTTCGCTTATTATTACTCCTATAGATATATAAGAAAACGGAACAACGCATATAGCAGTTCTCATAAATTCTCCATTTGTTCCTATAAATGAGGTAATTAAGACTAACGTTGTAAATCCGAATAATCCCAGATGAGTCCAATCCGGTTTTTTATTTTTTATCCATCTATATATCGCTATAATTCCTTCCATAATAATAATAATGTAAACAGTCGAAAATTTTAAAAACATAAAACTTCTAACAAAATTGAACTTTGCATTTACTTGATTGCTAATACATAAATTATAATATGCATCGAAATATTCATTAGAATTTGTGTTAACTAAATTAATTAAATAATTGATATATTGATTCATACTTTCTCTTTTTGATATTTTTATCAATTCTTGAATTCTTTTATTTCCATAATCTCCCAACACTTTTATCATTGCATTCCATTGGCTATCTTGAGTTCTTATGCTTTCTTCAACATCTTTTATAAATTGCTCATCTTTACTGTTTTTATATAACCCTTGGAACATACATACATATAAATCTTGTCTAACACTTGCTTTTGTTATAGAAAATATGTCATACTGTTTATAAAAAGCCATAGCATATCCCAAAATCAATATAATAGTAGTTATTGACGTAAGTAAACATATAAAATCTTTCTTTCTGTTTTCTTTTTCTATTATTAATTTTAACACAAAAAAGCCAAATAAAACCGCAACGAACCCAATAAAAGATGGTCTAAAAAATGTCATCAAGAATATTAATATAACAGAAAATATCCCATATTTTATTTTTTTACTTTTCAAATAACTAATAATAAAATATATAAATAATATAGTTGATGACAAAGCTATAGATTCCGTCAATATTGCTGTGTCCCAACCTATAACTGCAATGCACGCACCATATAGAAATGTTATTATTGCTATTAACTTTTCCCATTTTATAAGCATTTTTAATGTTTTATATAAGAAAATTAAAGATATAAAAGATATTATCATCTGTGCAACACA
>CALVZK010000020.1 GCA_944372505.1 uncultured Clostridia bacterium
TGGGTACTTTCTGGAGTAATTTGGTGTATTACTATTGTCGGAATACCTTATGGTAGACAATGCTTTAAGTTTGCATCCATGTCTTTTGCTCCGTTTGGTAAAGAAATTGAATACGGTGGTGGTGTTCCATCATTACTTGCAAATGTAATATGGATTATCTTCTTTGGTATTCCTATGGCACTTGAAAATTTGATTTTCGGTTGTATATGGTGCATAACCATAGTAGGCATACCATTTGGTTTGCAGTTTTTCAAAATTGCAAAACTTTCACTTGCACCTTTTGGAGCAAGAATAGTTTAAACATGATACAATGAATACAGGACTACAAAACATTAATTTAAAATTTGTGTGATTTTATGGGAGAGCGACAGTTGTTACTCTCCCTTTTCAAAAATTTACAAATATTATAGTGAAATTTAAGTTTTTATGATATACTTGTTGTAAAGATAATTTAAAGAGGAGATATAAAAATATGGCTAATGAAAGTAAAAAAGATTTTAATGCAATGATGAAGAATAATAAAGATATGCCTAAAATACAAATTGTTCAAGATGAAAAAACAATAAAAAAATATGGTGGAACTAAAATGTTTTTTGCACCACCAATTTACTATGATGAATTAATGAAGAAAGTACCAAAAGGAAAACTTATTACAGTAGGACAAATGAGAGATTATCTTGCAAAACAAAATAATGCAGATTTTACTGACCCTATGACGGCAGGAATATTTGTTAATATTGTAGCTTGGGCTAGTTATCAAAGAAACGAAAATATTACACCATACTGGAGAACATTGAAATCAGATGGTGAATTAAATGTGAAATATCCTGAAGCAATAGAATTACAAAGAAGATTACTTGAAGAAGAAGGACATACTATAATCACAAAAGGTACGAAAAATATAAAATACTATGTTAAAGATTTTGAAGATAGTTTAATCGGATTATAATATAAAAATTAAATAGTGAGGTGTACTATGAAAATAGACATAGAAAAAGAGTTTCCAAAATATTTTAAATCTTCATATCCAGAGGAATTTGAGATATTTTCCCATTTTGAAACAACATCAGCAATTCCACAGGTTTTATTTGCAATAACAACTTGGAAAGAAAATGGAAAACCTAATGTATGTTTTCATTCTTGGAGTTGCTTTCATGGAGATAAAACAGCATTTTTTGCTGTAATGGGTTGTCTGCATCAAAAAACACATACATTTTCTAATATTAAAAGAGAAAAATGTTTTGCACTCAACTTTTTACCTATTAGTTATTATAATAGATTAGTAAATACAATAAAACACAACAATTATGAAGAGGATGAATTTAAGGTTGGAGAGTTTACAGTAGAAAAAGCAAAAACAATAAATGCACCAGTAATAAAAGAAGCATTTATGAATATAGAATGTAATTTAAAAGACATACAAGATTTAAGTGGCTCAGGTATAACTTCAATGGTTATAGGACAAGTAGAGCATATATCTGTAGAAGAAGAATATGCACAAGGATATGAAAAGAGATATGGAAAAGATGGTTTTATGATGTTAGTTCCAGCACCTCAAAATTTGAAAACAGGAGATTCGGCACAATCTGGAATAGCAACTTTAAATATTGAAATGCTAGATTAAAAATAGAAAGTGAGAATGATTATGAAATATATAGCATTGTTAAGAGGAATTAATATAAGTGGTAAAAATAAAATTGACATGAAAGAATTAAAAAAAGAAATTGAAAATTTAGACTTTGGTGAAGTAATTACATATCTAAATAGTGGAAATGTTATTTTCAAAAGCAATATAGAGGATAAGGGCATAATTGCAAATAACATACATTTAATGATAAAAAATAAATTTAATTTAGATATACCTATTTTTATTATAACTATGCAAGAATTAGAAGAAATATTAGGACATAGTCCAGAATGGTGGGGAAAGAACGATAAAGAAATATATAATAACATTATATTGGTTATACCACCAACAACCTCTAAAGAAGTATTTGAAACAATAGGTTCTCCAAATGAATACGAAAAAATACAAGAATATAAAAATAATATTTTCTGGTCTTTTGATTTGAAAAATTACAGAAAATCAAATTGGTGGAGTAAAACAGCAAGTACAGAAATAAGTGATAAAATCACTATAAGAACTGCTAATACTATGAGAAAAATATTAGAAATATGTAAAAGATAACGAATTAATTCGTCTAAAGGGGGAATAAATGAAAAAATTAATTGTATATGCAAGTAAAACAGGCACAACTGAAAAGTGTGCAGGAATAATAGGTCAAAACTTAAAAGATGCAACAATAATTAATTTATCAGCAAGACAAAATGAAGATATTAATAAATATGATAAAATTATTATAGGCACACCAATTAGAATGGGCATGATACATAAAAAAGTAAAAGAATTTATAAATAAAAATGTAGAAATATTGAAAAATAAAAAAGTAGCATATTTCATTTGTTGTGGTTTTGCAGAAAATTATAAGCAATATTTTGAACAAAATATTTCAAAAGAATTATTGGAAAAGGCAATTACTTATGATACTTTTGGTGGAGAAATGATATTAGAAAAACAAAAAGGTTTTGATAAATTCATTGTTAAAATGGTAAGCAAAAATATTGCACAAGATAAAGAAATTAAAATTTTAACTGAAAATATTGATAGATTTATAGAAAAAGTAAAATAGTAATTTTTAGAGATGATTGGAGTAATGACTATGAAAAATAGAAATGTATTATTTACAGTATTAGGTATAAT